>NZ_JAMYDV010000003.1 GCF_024128855.1 Rhodovulum tesquicola | reverse complement strand
TCGGGCCGCCTGCGCCACCGCAACGCCCCGATCTGTCACCAGCTTCACAGCCTCAAACTTGAACTCCTTCGTGAACTTCCGTCTTACCATGTCCGATCTCCAGGTCCTTGGTCACGATCTTATCTTCGTGTCCACGAAACCGGCAGCAGGCCACCCCGAGCACCGGGGGACGAACCTTCGGTGTCACTGGCCATTGCATCGTGCGGCGGTTGTCGCGATATCAGCAGGGCAGCGAGGGGAACGCCATGCCGCAAAGCAATAAGCGCACCGGACGTCGGCCGTCCCTGTCCATGCCGATCCTCAGAACCTCGCGCGCGCAGCATCGGGCGGGGAACCTGACGCTGGGAAGCCTTCTCGCCGGCCTGGGCGAGCGGTCTTTCGGTTGGGCTATCGTGGTGTTCTCGCTGATCACGATCCTGCCGTTGCCGCCGGGCTCGTCGGTGATCACCGCGCTGCCGCTTCTGGTGACCACGCTTCAGATGACACTTGGCTTTCCCCATGTGCGGCTGCCCGGCCCGCTGGCCCGGATGCGGATCGACCGGCAGAAACTGCGCCGTAGGCTGCTGGGGTTGCGACCGGTGACCCGGCGGCTGGAACGCAGGTTGCGCCCGCGCCTTGAGGTGCTTTTTGCACGCAGGCACGAGCCGCTGCTTGGACTGGCGCTGTTCGTGATCGCTTTCACGCTGTTTCTGCCGGTGCCGGGCAGCGGATGGTTTCCGGCGATCGCGCTGTTCATCGTGGGCGTCGGGTTGGTCGAACGCGACGGCGTGGTCGCGGTGCTTGGGCTTGCCTTCGGTGCCTTTGCGGTGCTGCTGACGGTCGTGATCGTCCTGTCCCTTGCCGAAGGTGCCGAAGCGATGATGGGGTGACCGCCCGCACCGGCCCTCTGGGCGATTCCCGTCAAGCGGTTCCGTCCACTACCGAAATGCCGAAAAATGCGGCAGCGCAGCATCGGTTGTCGGAAAACTGACAAGCAGCGCCCAGCCCGCCGGGGAAAATCGGCGAAATCGCGGGACCTGTTCGCGCCTTCCATGGACATGTCAGGCGCATCGGCCGATTCTTTGCCGAGAAGTGAGGACGACATGATTTCCACCCCCTTTGAGCCACGCCACCCTCAGGCCGCGGGACGCCAGCAGATCGAGCGCTTCCCGCTGAACACGGTTTGCGAGGCGGCGAAGATCCTGACCGGCGCCAGCGACCCGATCGCGGCGATGCCTTCGGTTCTGAACGTGCTTTCGTCGTTCATGGGTCTTCGGATGGGGGCGCTGGCGCTGCTGGACGACAAGAGCAGGACGGCAGGCGATGGCAAGCCGGTGAACCCCTTCGTTATCGCCGCGACCACGCATGGTGCAACCTGCGCGCCGCCCGAGATCCGGGCGCTGCCGATCCGGGCGACGCGGCAGGTGTTTCGCACCGGTGTCGCGCTGGTCTCGCGCAATGTCCGCGACGAATTGGGCGAGGCCGCGATCCCGCCCGGGGCGCCGCATGACCGGCTGGCACTGATCGCGGTTCCGATCCGCGAACAGAACCATTCGCCCTATGTGATTGGCGTGTTGGGCGCCTGGCGCGATCTCGAAGAGGGAGGTCTGCGCTACCTCGAAGAGGATCAGCGCGTGCTCACGATGGTTGCCGCGATCCTGGAACAGTCGATCAAGTTCCGCCGACTTGTCGCGCGGGATCGCGAGCGGCTGATGGAAGAGGCACGTCAGGCGCTGCATTCCGTCAGCGAGACGGCTGCCGATGATTGCCGACTGCGCGACCAGCCGATCAAGGGCATCATCGGCGACAGCCCCGCGATCAAGGCGGTGACGGCACAGATCCGAAAGGTTGCGCGGACCAATACCCCCGTGCTGCTGCGTGGCGAAAGCGGTACCGGCAAGGAACTGTTCGCGAAGGCCGTGCATGCGCTGTCGGACCGCCGCGACCGTCCCTTCGTCAAGGTCAACTGCGCGGCGCTGAGCCAGAGCCTTCTGGAATCCGAGCTTTTCGGCCATGAAAAGGGGTCCTTTACCGGTGCGATCGCCCAGAAGAAAGGCCGGTTCGAACTGGCCGATACCGGCACCCTCTTCCTGGACGAGATCGGCGAGATCGGTCCCGAGTTTCAGGCGAAGCTCCTGCGCATCCTGCAGGAGGGCGAGTTCGAGAGGGTCGGCGGGGCGAAGACGCTCAAGGTCGATGTGCGGCTGGTGACGGCAACGAACCGCGATCTCGAGGCTGCCGTGGCGCGGGGCGATTTCCGGGCGGACCTTTATTTCCGCATCTGCGTGGTGCCGATCGTCCTGCCGCCCCTGCGCGAGCGCCTGGAGGATGTGCCGCGTCTGGCGCAGGTCTTCCTTGACCGGTTCAACGCCCAGAACGGCATGGAAAAGCGGATGACTCCGGCCGCCATGGCAGCCCTCGCGCGCTGCCAGTTCCCGGGCAATGTCCGCGAGCTCGAGAACTGCGTCAGCCGGGTCGCCGCGCTTTCTTCGGGCAGCGAGATCGACGAGCGCGAACTGGCCTGCATGCAGGGCACCTGCCTTTCAGCAGAGCTTTGGCGCATGCAGTCGGGCGATCGTTCGCCCATCGGCGGGCTGGGCGCGGTTCGCATGCCGCTTCCGGTGATCGACAGCGGTGCGGGCCAGCGCCCGCCGGTCCCGCCCGCGCCGCCGGGGTTCGGCGAACCGGCGTCCCCCAGCGCCTTCGCGCCACCTGCGACGCCTGCGTCGCCGACAACCGACGAGTCTGACGACACAGGCGACGAACGCGCGCGCCTGATCGACGCGATGGAGCGGGCAGGCTGGGTTCAGGCCAAGGCTGCCCGCCTCCTGGGCCTGACGCCGCGCCAGATCGGCTATGCGCTCAGGAAGCATGGAATCGAACTGCGCAAGTTCTGACAGGCGTTTTGCGCACGGGCGAGGGACGCCCGATTTCGGCCTGGCCATCACGCAAGAGGCGCGCGGGGCAGGGGGGCGGTCCTCGCGCGGCTCGACGTGGCAAGCCGGTTCCCGCATCCCACCTCGCCCATCCTGAATGTCGCGTTTCCGACGCACTGTCGCCGCCGCGACAGCCCGCGCGCGCAATGCCTGGCGATTTCCGGCCGGTGCGGTGCCGGTATGCGGTTGGCACGCTTCCTGCTTACATCACTCCGAGCGCCCAGGCCCAAGGAGTCCGTCCCATGTCCGCCCCTCTTGTCCCGCTGTCCGGTCTCAAGATCGCCACCCGCAAGGAGATGAAGAAGGAGGGCGGTTGCGCGGCCTCTTCCTGCGGTTCGAAGGCGGGACCGGCGGACATGGACCCGGCCACCTGGGCCAAGGTCAAGGACCATCCCTGCTACTCGGAAGAGGCGCATCACTACTTCGCCCGGATGCATGTGGCCGTTGCGCCCGCCTGCAACATCCAGTGCAACTACTGCAACCGCAAATACGACTGCGCCAATGAAAGCCGTCCGGGCGTCGTGTCGGAGCGGCTGACGCCGGAGCAGGCCGCGCGCAAGGTGCTGGCGGTTGCCGCCGAGGTGCCGCAACTGTCGGTCCTCGGCATCGCGGGGCCGGGGGACGCTGCCTATGACTGGCGCCGGACCAGAGCCACCTTCGATCTGGTCGCCGCGCGGTTGCCCGACATCAGGTTGTGCATGTCGTCCAACGGCCTGGCGCTGCCGGACCACATAGATGAGATCGTCGCAATGAATATCGACCATGTGACGATCACCATCAATGCCATCGACCCGGAGATCGGCGAGAAGATCTATCCGTGGATTTTCTTTGGCGGCAAGCGCCGGACCGGGATCGAGGCCGCGACCATCCTGCGCGACCGCCAGTTGCAAAGCCTCGAGATGCTGCATCAAAAAGGCGTGCTCGTGAAGGTGAACTCGGTGCTGATCCCCGGCATCAATGACGAGCATCTGATCGAGGTGAACAAGGCGGTGAAGGAACGCGGCGCCTTCCTGCACAATATCATGCCGCTGATTTCCGATCCGGCGCATGGCACGCATTTCGGCCTGACCGGCCAGCGCGGCCCGACCGCGGCGGAACTGAAGAAGGTGCAGGATGCCTGTGCGGGCGGCGCCAACCTGATGCGGCATTGCCGCCAGTGCCGCGCCGATGCGGTGGGCCTGTTGGGCGAGGATCGCGGCCAGGAATTCACCCTCGACAAGCTGCCCGAGGTGATCGAGGACGCGCCCGAAGCCCGCGAAGCCTATCGCGCATGGGTCGCCGAGGAACGCCGCGACCGCGCCGCCGCCGCCGCGGAGGCCGTGCTGCCCGCCGCCGAAAAGCCGACCCTCTTTGCCGTCTGCACCCGGGGGTCGGGCCGGATCAACCTGCATTTCGGATATGCGACCGAGTTTCAGATCTACGAGGCCGACGCCGACGGCATTCGATTTGTCGGGCACCGCCGCGCGGACAATTACTGCCTTGGCGGTCATGGCGATAGCGAGCGGATGGACGAGATCCTGCGGGTGCTTGCGGACGTGCCCTATGTCCTTTGCGCCAAGATCGGCGAAGGCCCCCGGAACCGGCTGGCCGCGGCGGGTATCGAGGCGATCGACAGCCTTGGGCAGGACTATATCGAGGCGGCGATCGCCGCCGTCCTTTCGACCAGGTCGGCGCGAAAGGGCGGGGGGGCCGCACGGCGCGCTTGACCCCCAGGGCAAGTCCAGGAGAGTCCAATGGCCTTCAAGATCGTCACATCCCAATGCACCCTCTGCGGGGCCTGCGAATTCGAATGCCCCAACGCGGCGATCACGCTGAGGAACGACATCTATGTGATCGACCCGGCCCTGTGCAGCGAATGCGAAGGCCATTTCGAGAATCCGCAATGCGCCGAGATCTGTCCGGTGCCCGCCACCTGCATCCCGGCCTGAGCGCGAGATGCCGGAGGGACCCGATCCAGCCGACTGGGAGGGGCACGCGCTGGATTGTGCGGAATGCCGGTTCGCGGCGCTCAAGGCCGGGCGCCAGTGCGGTCCCGGCTGGTCCTGCGCGTTCGATCGCTACGCGCCTCGGATCGCCCGGTTCTTCATGATGAATCCCGACGCCGCCGATCTTTGCCTCGAGGCGCCCTATTCCGAGACCAGGGCCCAGGCGGCGCGCGTGGCGAACCTGTTTCGCCTGCGCCCCCTGCTTGACGACCCGGATGCAGGGGTGCGCGTGGTCGCCGTTCTGCGCCTGCCCGCGGCGCAGGCCCGCGTGGCCCTGAAAGATCCCGACCGCGAGGTGCGTGCCGCGCTGGCTTGGCGGCTGCCCTTCGCCGACCTCGTGCCGCTGCTCGATGATGCCGACGCCCATGTCCGCCAGGTGGCGGCGCGGCGGGCCGATCCGGGCGTCCTGCCGATGCTGGTGCGCGACCCCGATCCGGAAATCCGGATCCTGGTGGCCGAACGGGTTGCGCCGCGCTGGCTTGTCCATCTGATCGGCGATCCCGATCCGCTGGTCCGGCGGGCGGTGGCCGCAAGGCTGGTACCAGAGGCGCTGAGCCGACTTGCGGACGATCCGGACCTGCGGGTTCGCCACGCGGTGGCCGAACGCGCCGGACCCGAACTGGCCGCGCGCCTTCTGGACGATTCCGAAGCGCCCGTCCGCGAGGCTGCCGCGGCGCGCCTGAGAGAACTTGCCGCAGAAAGGGACAGCGATGTCGACCGATGACCGAGAGATCGAGATCTACGGCCCACCCGCCTTCGGGCCCGGCGAGAAGGTGCGCTGCCTGAAACATATCCGCAATGACGGCACCGTGCCCGGCCGCGAGATCGGCGAGCGCGTCGTGTCCAAGGGAGAGGTCGGCTATGTGCGCGACATCGGCACCTTTCTCAACCAGTTCTACATCTACGCCGTCGAATTCGTGGACAGCCGCTCGATCGTGGGCATGCGGGTGCACGAGCTGACCAGCCTCGACAAGGAGAGTGCGCCATGAAGATCACCGTTCGCGAAACCCCCAAGGGCATGGAGGTCTATGTCGCCAAGAAGGACCTCGAAGAATTGATCGTCGAGTCCGAAACCCCGGCGATCTGGGGCGGCTGGGCAAAGCTCTCGAATGGCTGGATCTTCGAGATGCCGGCCTTCGACGAGGCGCCGAAGCTGCCGATCACGGTGGACGCGCGCCGGTTGGCGGTGGAGTAGGGGAGATGGGTGCTGAAACCCGCCTTGCGCAGCTTCTCGACGAGGTCGCCGCGGGCACGCGCGTGCCTTATCTCGGCGCGGGCGTTGCGGCGATGTCGGGGGGGGCGCAACCGGCCTCTCCCGCCGCGCTGTGTGCCGCGATCGAGGCAAGGGTCCGCGCCCCGAAACGCGCCGCGGGCAATCTGTGGTCGGTCGCCCAGTTCGTCGAGAGCCGCCGTCTGCGCAAGACGCTGGAGAGCATCGTGCAGGAGGCGTTTTCCGACCGCCCGGCGCCCGGGCCGCTGCATCGCTGGCTGGCGCGGGTGCGCCCACCGATGATCGTGGATGCCTGGTATGACGGCCAGATCCTGGATGCCGCGATGGCGGAGGGGATGGGCAACTGGGGCTGGGTGCAGGGGATCAGCCGCAACGGCGAATGGCGCGAAGTCTGGACCCGGGCCTATGACGCGACCGGGGCGTTTCTGGGCGATGCGCCAGATCCAGCGTGGCAGACGCTGATCTACAAGCCCCACGGGGTGATCCGGCCCGGCCATTCCTTTTTGCTTTCGGACAGCGATTATGTCGAGGTGCTGACCGAGATCGACATCCAGTCGCCGATCCCTGAGGAAGTGCAGGCGCGGCGCACCGGTCGGCCCTTCCTGTTCCTGGGCTGCCGTTTCGACGACCAGATGCTGCGCCTATTCGCCCGCCAGATTGCGAAACGCTCGGGCCGGGGTCATGTGGCCCTGATCGAGGGCGAGTTGACGCGGATGGAGGCGAAGTTCTTCGAGGAACTGGGAATCGAGCGGCTGGACCTGCCGCTTTCCGCGGTGGCCGAGGCGATCGCCACTCCTGCCTGAGCGCCAGCCAGAATGAGCGCCCTTGCATTGCGGCCCCCGTTCGGGGGCCGTTTTCCGTCTCGCGCGAACGATATCGTTGGCCTTCTCCCGGACGGCAACGGTGCAGAACGCTGCACCGATCCCGCCCATGGCCGACGCCGAGATGTGATTGTCGTGCCTTTGTCGGGTTTTACACAGCGCGGCAGTTCGGGGAAGGCGCCTCCAAGGCGTTGTTTTGCAAGCAAACGGAATTTCAAGCGGGCTTGGCACGCTTGCTGCTTCCGAAGGAGCGAGAGCGGCCGCGACGCCTTCTCGCGACACCGGACACAGATAGCTGCAAAGGAAAACCCCATGAGCGCGCTGAGACAGATCGCCTTCTACGGCAAGGGTGGCATCGGAAAATCCACCACCTCCCAGAACACCCTGGCCGCCCTGGTCGAGATGGGCCAGAGAATCCTCATCGTTGGCTGCGACCCCAAGGCCGACTCCACCCGCCTGATCCTGAACACCAAGATGCAGGACACGGTGATCCACATGGCCGCCGAAATGGGTTCGGTCGAGGACCTCGAACTCGAGGACGTGATGAAGGTCGGCTACAAGGGCATCAAGTGCACCGAGGCCGGTGGCCCCGAACCGGGCGTTGGCTGCGCCGGCCGCGGCGTGATCACCGCGATCAACTTTCTCGAGGAGAACGGTGCCTATGACGACGTGGACTATGTGTCCTACGACGTGCTGGGCGACGTGGTCTGCGGCGGCTTCGCCATGCCGATCCGCGAGAACAAGGCGCAGGAAATCTACATCGTGATGTCGGGCGAGATGATGGCGCTTTACGCCGCCAACAACATCGCCAAGGGCATCCTGAAATACGCCAACTCGGGCGGCGTGCGCCTGGGCGGCTTGATCTGCAACGAGCGCCAGACCGACCGCGAGCTGGAACTTGCCGAGGCGCTGGCCGAACGGCTGGGCTGCAAGATGATCCACTTCGTGCCGCGCGACAATATCGTGCAGCATGCCGAACTGCGCCGCGAGACGGTGATCCAGTATGCGCCCGACAGCAAGCAGGCCGAAGAGTACCGCCAGCTGGCGCGCAAGATCCACGAGAACTCGGGCAAGGGCGTGATCCCGACCCCGATCACCATGGAAGAGCTGGAGCAGATGCTGCTCGATTTCGGCATCATGCAGTCCGAGGAAGACCGCCTGGCTGCGATCGCCGAGACCGAAGCGAAGTCGGCGTAAGTCGGCGCCAAGTTCCCCTGGGCCGGCGCTCTGCCGCCGGCCTGCCCTCAACAAGGAGTCTCCGAGATGGCAAAAGATCTGGAAGACGGCGCGGACCACACGAAACTCATCGAAGAGGTTCTCGCTGCCTACCCGAAAAAGGCTCAGAAAAGACGAGCCAAGCACCTGTCCACGGCCGGTCCGGTCGAAGAAGGTGAAACCGAGATCGTGTCGAAATGCGACACGGTGAAGTCGAACGTGAAATCCGTGCCCGGCGTCATGACGATCCGCGGCTGCGCCTATGCCGGGTCGAAAGGCGTGGTCTGGGGACCGATCAAGGACATGGTCCATATCAGCCACGGCCCCGTCGGCTGCGGTCACTATTCCTGGTCCCAGCGTCGGAACTACTACACCGGCACCACCGGCGTGGACAGCTTCGTGACCTTCCAGTTCACGACCGACTTCCAGGAAAAGGATATCGTCTTCGGCGGCGACAAGAAGCTGGAGAAGACGATCGACGAGATCAACGAGCTGTTTCCCCTGTCCAAGGGCATCACGGTGCAGTCGGAATGCCCGATCGGCCTGATCGGCGACGACATCGAGGCGGTGGCGAAGAAGAAGAAGAAAGACATCGCCAAGACCATCGTGCCGGTGCGCTGCGAGGGTTTCCGCGGTGTGTCGCAGAGCCTAGGCCACCATATCGCCAATGATGCGGTCCGCGACTGGGTGCTGACTGGCGAAGGCACTGCGATCGAGGCGACCGACTACGACGTCAACATCATCGGCGATTACAATATCGGCGGCGATGCCTGGTCGAGCCGTATCCTGCTGGAAGAGATCGGCCTGAACGTGGTCGGCTCGTGGTCGGGCGATGCGACGCTGGCCGAGATCGAGAACGCCCCCAAGGCCAAGCTGAACCTCATCCACTGCTACCGGTCGATGAACTACATCTGCCGTTACATGGAAGAGACCCACGGCGTGCCGTGGATGGAATACAACTTCTTCGGACCCAGCCAGATCGCCGCAAGCCTGCGTGCCATCGCCGCCAAGTTCGATCAGACCATCCAGGACAAGGCCGAAGAGGTCATCGCCAGATACCAGCCCCTGGTCGATCAGGTTCTGGCGAAATACAAGCCCCGCCTCGAAGGCAAGAAGGTGATGCTTTATGTCGGCGGCCTGCGCCCGCGTCACGTCGTGACCGCCTATCACGATCTGGGCATGGAGATCGTCGGCACGGGCTACGAGTTCGCCCATGGCGACGACTACAAGCGCACCGGCGAGTACATCAAGGAAGGCACGCTGATCTACGATGACGTCACGGGCTACGAGCTCGAGAAGTTCATCGAGACGATCCGCCCCGATCTGGTGGGGTCCGGCATCAAGGAAAAGTACCCGACGCAGAAGATGGGCATCCCTTTCCGCCAGATGCACAGCTGGGACTATTCCGGCCCCTATCACGGCTATGACGGTTTCGCGATCTTTGCCCGCGACATGGACCTCGCGATCAACAACCCGGTCTGGGGCCTGTTCGACGCGCCCTGGAAGAAATCGGCCTGACGGCTCCGGGCGGGGGCCTGTGGCCCCTGCCTCTCCATCAACCCTTTCGGCTGGCGTCCCGGAATGCGGACGGGCCTGAAAAAGGACCAAAGAGATGCCCCAATCGGTAGACAAGGTGCTTGACCACAACAAGCTGTTCTATGAACCCGAATACAAGCAGATGCTCGAGAACAAGCGGGCCAAGTACGAGAACGCCACGCCCGCACCGCAGGTAACGGAGATCCTGGACTGGACCAAGTCCTGGGACTACCGCGAGAAGAACCTTGCCCGCGAGGCGCTGGTCATCAACCCGGCCAAGGCCTGTCAGCCGCTGGGCGCGGTCTTCGCTGCCGCGGGCTTCGAGGGCACGATGAGCTTCGTGCATGGCTCGCAGGGCTGCGTGGCCTATTACCGCTCGCACCTGTCGCGCCATTTCAAGGAGCCGGCCTCGGCGGTTTCCTCCTCGATGACCGAGGACGCGGCGGTCTTCGGCGGCCTGGTGAACCTGGTGGACGGCCTGGCCAATACCTATGCGCTCTACGAGCCGAAGATGATCGCGGTCTCGACCACCTGCATGGCCGAGGTGATCGGCGACGACCTCAACTCCTTCATCCTGCAAGCGAAGGACAAGGAGAGCGTGCCGCAGGACTTCGACGTGCCCTTCGCCCATACGCCCGCTTTCGTCGGCAGCCATGTTGACGGTTATGACAACATGATGAAGGGCATCCTGGGCCACTTCTGGAAGGACGCGAAGCGCAAGGAAAACGCCTCGGTCAACATCATTCCGGGCTTCGACGGCTACGCGGTCGGCAATATCCGCGAACTGAACCGGATGCTGGACGCGATGGGCGTGAACTACACGGTTCTGTCGGACGTGTCGGATGTCTACGATACCCCGTCGGATGGCGAGTTCCGGATGTATGACGGCGGCACCAAGCTCGACGCGGCGAAGAAGGCCGTGAATGCCAAGGCGACCGTCTCGATGCAGGAATACTGCACCAGGAAGACGCTGGAACTGTGCGAGAAGGTGGGCCAGGACGTTGCTTCGTTCCACTATCCGATGGGCGTCGCCGGCACCGACGAGTTCCTGATGAAGATGTCGGAGCTGTCGGGCAAGGCGATCCCCGACAGCCTGACGCTGGAGCGCGGGCGGCTGGTCGATGCGATGGCCGACAGCCAGGCCTATCTGCACGGCAAGACCTACGCGATCTATGGCGACCCGGACTTCGTCTATTCGATGGCCCGCTTCGTGATGGAAACCGGCGGCGAACCGACCCATTGCCTTGCCACCAATGGCAGCAAGGAGTGGAAGGAGAAGATGGAGGCGCTGCTGGCGTCCTCGCCCTTCGGCAAGGGCTGCCAGGTCTGGGCCGGCAAGGATCTTTGGCACCTGCGCTCGATCATGGCGACCGAGCTCACGGATCTGCTGATCGGCAACAGCTACGGCAAATATCTGGAGCGCGATCTGGGCATTCCGCTGATCCGGCTGACCTTCCCGATCTTCGACCGTCACCACCACCACCGTTTCCCCACCTGGGGCTACCACGGCGGGCTGAACGTGCTGGTGAAGATCCTCGATACCGTGCTCGACAAGCTCGACACCGACACGGGCACCCTGGGCGAGACCGACATTTCCTTCGATCTCACCCGCTAAGAGGCGGCCCCGGCGCACACCCTGTCCCCGCGCCGGGGTACCGTCCCAGTCCCGCCTTCAGGGACTGCGCAGGCGCGGCCGGCTGAGTTTGCCGGTCGCGCCTCGTCTGTTTCGGCTCGGGGCGAACGATCCATGTCGTTTCCCCGACAAATGCCCGACATCGGTCCCGTCGACACACTCGCGCCATTCGTCCAATCCCTTGAAAAGTCGGTGAACCTGTCCGTCGAAAGCGGCTTGGCACGCTTTCTGCTTCCTTTCGTTCATCAAAGCGGAGTCACCGATGTCCGACGCCCTCAAGTCCACCGTTCAGGACGCCTTCCAGGAACCGGCCTGTGCCACCAACCGCGCCAAGTCCGCCGCCGACCGCAAGAAAGGCTGCGCCAAGCCGTTGACGCCGGGGGCCGCGGCCGGGGGCTGTGCCTTCGACGGGGCTATGATCACGTTGCAGCCCATCGTCGACGTGGCCCATCTGGTCCATGCGCCGCTCGCCTGCAGCGGCAATTCCTGGGACAACCGCGGCTCGGCCTCGTCGGGGCCGATGCTCTACAAGACCGGCTTCACCACCGACCTGACCGAGCTCGACATCGTCATGGGCCATGGCGAGAAGAAGCTCTACCGCGCGATCCGCGAGATCGTCGAGAAGCACGCGCCGCCCGCAATCTTCGTCTATGCCACCTGCGTGACCTCGATGACCGGCGACGACATCGTCGCCGTCTGCAAGGCCGCGACCGAGGCGTTCGGCACGCCCGCAATCCCGGTCGACGTGCCGGGGTTTGCGGGCTCCAAGAACCTCGGCTGCAAGCTGGGCGGCGAGATGATGTTCCGCCATGTGATCGGAACGCAGGAACCCGAGCGCACCACCGACACCGACATCAACATCATGGGTGATTACAACCTGTCCGGCGAGCTCTGGCAGATCAAGCCGCTCCTGGACCGGCTGGGCATTCGCATCCTCGGGTCGCTGTCCGCGGATGCGCGCTACAGGCAGGTCGCGCAGATGCACCGGGCGCGCGTCACCATGCTGGTCTGTTCGCACGCGCTGCTGGGGCTGGCGCGGAAGATGGAGGAGAAATACGGCATCCCGTTCTTCGAGGGGTCGTTCTACGGCATCTCTGACACGTCCGAGGCGCTGCGCACGATGTGCCGGATGCTGGTCGAGCGCGGCGCCGCACCCGATCTGCTGGACCGCTGCGAGGCGTTGATCGCAGAGGAGGAGGCAGGGGTCCGCGCCGCGCTCGAACCGCTCAAGCCGCGTGTCGCGGGACGGCGGGTGCTGCTTTACACCGGCGGGCACAAGAGCTGGTCGGTGGTCTCGGCGCTGCAGGAACTTGGGATGGAGGTCGTCGGGACGAGCGTCCGCAAGGCCACCGAAACGGACAAGGCCCGCGTGGTCGAGATCATGGGGACGGATACCCACATGTTCGACAACATGGCCCCGAAAGAGATGTACGCCACGCTCAGGGCCTCGGGGGCCGACGTCCTGATGTCGGGCGCGCGCAGCCAGTTCGTGGCGTTGAAGGCTCGCGTGCCCTGGATCGACGTAAACCAGGAAAAGCATGAACCCTATGCGGGCTACATGGGCATGATCGACCTCGTGCGCGCCATCGACCGTTCGGTGAACAACCCCATGTGGCAGGATGTTCGCCGCCCCGCACCCTGGGACGAAGCCCGCGCCTTTGCCGGTTCCCGCCCGCGGGTCAAGGACCGTTGCCCGGTCTCGGGCATATCCAACGACCCCTCTGATCACGAGGATTGCTGAGATGGCCCGCCTGACCCGCCCGCGCCGCGCGCTTTCGACCAATCCGCTGAAATCCAGCGCCCCGCTGGGCGCTGCCATGGCCTATCTCGGGATCGAGGGTGCGGTGCCGCTGTTCCATGGCGCGCAGGGCTGCACCGCCTTCGCCATGGTCCACATGGTGCGCCATTTCCGCGAGGCGATCCCGCTGCAGACCACTGCGATGAACGAGGTCAGCACGATCCTCGGTGGCGCCGAGCAGATCGAGGAGGCCATCGCGAACCTCAAGAAGAAGGCCGATCCGCGCTTCATCGGAATCGCCTCGACCGCGCTGACCGAAACAAGCGGCGAGGATATCCGGGGCGAGGTGGCCGACATCATGGCCCGCCGCTCCGATTTCGCAAACCTCCGGGTTGTCTATGCAGCGACCCCCGATTTCGAGGGCGCCATGGAGGATGGCTGGGCCAAGGCGGTGCGTGCGATCATCGACACGTTGGTTCCCGAGATCGACCCGATGTGGCGCGACCCCGACCTGCGCCAGGTGAACTTGCTGCCTGCGGCCTATCTGACGCCCGCCGAGATCGAGGAGATCGTCCGGATGATCCGCGCCTTCGGCCTGAAACCGATCGTGCTGCCGGACCTGTCCGCCTCGCTCGACGGGCATCTCGCCGAGGACTGGTCGGGCAAGTCGCTGGGCGGCACGCGACTGGACGACATTCCCGCGATGGCCAGATCCGCGGTCACTTTCGCCATCGGTGAGAGCATGCGCGGGGCCGCGACACTGTTGGCCGAGCGCGGCCACATGCCGGTGCAGGTCTTCCCGTCGCTCACCGGGCTGAAGGCGGTCGACGCCTTCGTTGCCGCGCTGATGCGTGTCGCCGGCACCACCGATGCGCCCCCCGCGATCCGGCGCGACCGCGCCCGGGCGCAGGACGCGATGCTGGATGCGCATTTCCAGACCGGGGGGCTGAAATACGCCATCGCCGCCGATCCCGATCTTGCCTATGCGCTGTCCTCGGCGCTTGCGGCGATGGGGGCCGAGGCGGTCGCCGTCGTGACCACCTCGGCGGCCAACCCGATCGTAGAGCTGATCCCCTGCGAGACCGCGGTCCTCGGCGATCTGGGCGATCTGGAAGAGGGCGCGCGGGATGGCGGCGCGAGGCTTCTGATCTCTCACGCCCATGGCCGCCACGCCGCTGCCGCTCTCGGCCTGCCGCTGATCCGCGCAGGCTTTCCGATCAACGACCGCCTTGGCGCGCAGGATGCCTGCCGCGTCGGCTATCGCGGCACCCGCGCTTTCCTCTTCGAGGTGGCGAATGCCGTGCTTGCCCATCCCCACAACGCCCAGCCGCAGGATTTCGGTGCGGCCCCCATGGAACCGGAGTTCGAACATGACCGCTCGCAGACTGCGCCTCATTGAGCCGGAGACCGGTATGACCAACGAGAAACCCCTGAAGATTGCCATTGCCACCAATGACATGGAACATCTCGACGCGCATTTCGGCTCGGCCAGGAAATTCGCGATCTACGAGGTGACGACACGCACGGCACGGGTGGTCGAGGTGCTGGAATTCGGCGATTTCACCTCCCAGGATGGCCAGCACGACACCATCGACGACCGAATCACCCCCAAGGTCGAGGCGCTGTCGGGCTGTGCATTGCTGTTCGTGCTGGCGATCGGCGGACCCTCGGCCGCCAAGGTCGTGCGCGCAGGGATCCACCCGATAAAGCGCAAGGGGCCCGAACCCATTTCCGACGTCCTGGCCCAGACGCAGAACATGCTGAAAGGCTCGCCCCCGCCGTTCCTGCGCAAGGTTCTGGGCCGCCCGCAAACCGATTTCGCCGCCGACTATGCCGAGGACGTCATCGAATGACCGCAGAGACCGAAACCCTGCCGCGTGGCGGCGAGATGCCCGCGAGCGATTTCCTGAAACAGCTTGTCGCGGTGATCCGCGCCGAGGACAGCTATGGCAGCTGGGATGACAAGACCGATGCCGAACTGCTGGCCGATTTCATCGTGACCCGCGAGGAACGCCGCGACATGCCGATCATGGGCGATCCCGATCCCGACCTTCTTTGGCGGGTAGAGAAATTCTACGACGCGATCGCGCTGCTGCTGGAAAAGCGCACCGGTGCGATGGCCGCGCAGATGTCCAAGATCCATCACGAAGGCTTCGGGCGCATCGTTCTGATCTCGGGCCGGCTGGTGGTGCTGTCGAAACATGTCCGCGACATCCACCGCTTCGGCTTCGAAAGCTATGCCAAGCTGGCCGAGGCGGGCGACAGGATGACCGCGGACGCGGCCGAAATGGTCGCGCGCTTTCCCGAAGCCGTGGGGGCCTGAGCCGATGATCCGCATGCGCGCGCTGCGCCAGCCGCCCCGTTGCGTCCCGCCGTCCCGCTGAGGCCCCTGGCCGGGCGCATCCCGTTCTCCCGCCGGTTCTGCTCCGGCACCGCGAAACCCGATCCGAGGATCACGCCATGACCCTGGAAGAGCTTGAATCCCGCGTGAAGAAACTGTCGATGCGGTCGACAGAGGCCAAGATGAACCTGCACGACCTGGCAGAGGAGTTGCCGACGGATTGGGAGAGGATCCCCGAGGTCGCCCAGCAGGCCCATGAGCTGTTCAGGGAACTCGACGCCGCGCGCGAGGACCTCAAGGCGGCGAAGAAGGCCGCCGAGGAGGCTTGACCCATGCCGATCACCGCCCATACCCGCGCAGGAACGGAATACACGCCGCATTTCCTGATGGAAATCGACATGGAGAAATGCATCGGCTGCGGCCGGTGCTACAAGGTCTGCGCGCGCAAAGTGCTGACGTTGAAAGGCGTGACCGACGAAGAGATGATCGTCGATGTCGATGACGAGGAATACGAGGCCGACATCGAACGCAAGGTGATGGTCGTCGCGGATTCCGGCGATTGCATCGGCTGCGGCGCCTGCGCTCGCGTCTGCCCGTCGGGGTGCCAGACCCACGCGCCCGCCGAGGCCGCTGCCTGATCCCTTCGGGTTTCGCCCCGGCTTTCGCCGGGGCGACCCGCGCGGGGGGCGCTGCCCCCCGCGTCCCCCCCCGGGGTATTTTTCCAAGAAGAAGGGAGCGGCGGGTGTCGCCTGGCCCCTGTCGGCTTTGCGACGCGCTTGCGGAAGGGTGAGGCGAAAAGAAGGTCCGGGATCGTGGCCAAGGGGCGGCTGGCACGGTTCTTGCTTGGCAATGCTCCGGAGACGTGCGCCCGGTTCGAACCACGGAATTCCCGCCCCGAGGGGCGGCAGACAAGGAGTATCTGACATGGCCATCGTGACCTTCACCTCGCCGATGATGCACAAGGACAAGGCGGTCTATGCCGTCGCCGGCGACACCCGGACGATCCTCGCCCTTGCCGAGCAACACCAGATTCCGATCCCCTTCGAATGCCGTGACGGCAATTGCGGCTCCTGCCTGATCGAGGTCGGATACGACGACCCGTCGCAGAGGAAAGGGATCATGCTGACCGAGAAGGAAAAGAGCAAACTCAGGGAGTTGGGCAAGATCACCCCGGAGGAAATCGAGAATGCCGAGGTCAATGACCTGCCGCCGCGCTATCGGCTGGCCTGCCAGTTCATTGCCCGCGACGAGGATGTGACGGTGACCTTTTCGGGCGTGCCGGGGGGCGCCGACTAGCCGTCGCAGCCGGGGGGCCGGCCTTGGGGCGGCAGGGGCATGATCGCGACCGGGCCGGGAAAATCCTGTCCGGCAGGTTCGATCCGGTCCATCATCGCAGGCGTCGCCACGAGCCGGCCGTCTTCGGTGATGATCAGCACCGCCGACACCCCCATCGCCGATGCGACCCGCGCCCAGTCCGTCGGCCCCGCCACAGCAAGCGCGGTGGCCGCGGCATCGGCCCGTGCCCCATCGGTGTCGAGCACCGAGACCGACACGATCTCGCGCACCGGATAGCCGGTGCGCGGGTCGATGATATGGGCGAAGCGCTCGCCTTGATCCTCGAAATAGCGTTCGTAATTGCCGGACGTGTAAAGCACCTCGCCCGATCGCAGCGAAACCGCCGCGACGGCGCCCCAGACGAAGGGATCGCGGATCGCCACGCGCCAGGGCCTTTTGCCATGGGTACCAATCACGTTGACATCGCCGCCCGCGTTCAGCACCGCATTCGCGATGCCCGAGGCGCGCAATTCGGCCGCGGCAAGGTCGAGCGCCACGCCTTTTGCGAATCCGCCCAGGTCGAGCTGCACGGCCGGGTTGGAGGATGACACGACCGTGCCCTCGATCCGCAGGTCGGTCATGCGTGGGCGGGCGTCAAGATGGGCGGCGATATCGCCACGCGTCGGGGGGGCGCCGGTCGGCGCGGTGTCGGCATGAAAGCCCCAGAGCCCGATCAGCCCGCCGATGGCCGGGTCGAACAGCCCGCCGCTATCGCAGGACAGCCGGCGCCCTGTGCGCAGCACTTCGGCAAGCCCCGGATCGACGGTCAGCGCCTCCCCGCGCGCGATCGCGGCGTTGAGATCGCCCAGCGCGCCCGGGCGCCAGGCATGCCAGTCGTCATGGAGCGCTTGCAGCAGGCGGCCAAGGGCGGCGGTTGCGGCCTCGGCCCGTGCGGGGCTTTCGCCGCGGATCTCCATCTCGACCAGCGTGCCGAAGACATAGAGCGTTTCGCGGGTCACGTGGTCGGGTCGGGGGGCGCGCGCCGCGGCGAGAAAAAGCGCCGCGCAAATCGCCACCACCGCAAGGGCGGGGATAAGCGGTCTTGGCCGTGTCATGGACGGGCCCGATCCTCCGCCGGGATCACCTCCTCGATGCGCAGTGCCGACGCGAAACGCCCCCTGCTGTCGGCGCGCCGCGCCGGAAGGAAGGAGAGCGCCAGAACCGGCACGCAGAGAAGAGCGACCCAAAGGTCCGACAGGCCGCCCGCCGAGAACCCCGTGGCCGCAAGGACCAGCGCCGCGGGCGGCAACAGGTAGGCCAGCCCGGCGGCCCCGAGGAAGGCCGTGCCGGGGATCGAGACCACGACCTGATCGCCGGGCGCCACATGCCCGATGCGGGGCAGGGCGATCTCCAGCGGGCCCGCGTCAAGCAGTTCGGCCAGCGCGCCCGCGCCGCAACCGGCGCGGGCCGCGCATGCGGCGCAGCCCGACAGGCGGCTCGCTTCGAGCCGCACCACCGCGCCCTCGACGCCAGCGACCCGAAGGGTCTGACGCAGGGCGCGCGGGTCTTCGGGGTCCTGGTCCGGCATGATCGTTCCCCTAGTCGGCCGGACTGATGCAGCCGTCTTCCATGCAGGCATTCAGGCATTGCGGCATGTCATGATCCGGCTCGCATTCGGTGCATTTGTCGGCCTGGATCATGTAGACGCCCTTGTGGGGAATGATCGCCAAGGTGGGACAGACGGATTCGCAATCGCCGCAGGCGGTGCACATCGTGCTGTCGATCATCATGGCCATGGTCTTGTCCTTTCTTTCGGTTTTCAGATCGTTGCAGGGTATGTTCTGGCCTCAGCCCGGGCGCACCTTGACGGTGCCTTTCAGCACCTGGCACTGGCAGGCCAATCGGTCGTTGCGGCCGGCGAGGTTGTCCTTGAGCACGCGGATCTCCAGCGCGGAGGGTTCGGAGAGGTTCTCCATCCCCTCGACGATGCGCGTGATGCAGGTGCCGCATTCGCCCTCGCGGCAACCATAGGTGATGCCCGAGCCCACCTTTTCCGAGATCTCGATGATCCGGGTGCCCTGCGGCACGTTCACCGTCAGCGCGACGTCTGCGAAGGTCAGCTTTGCCGTGCCCATCGGGCCTCCTTTCCTCTCAACTCCCGAGCAGCGCGCTCAGGTCGATTTCGCGTTCCATCGGACGTCCAGCGAGGTGCGCGGCCAGTCGCCGACCGAAATCGCGGCACTCTTCCAACTCGTCCCCGGTGGGGTGCATCCGGATCTTCAGGCCGCGTTCCGGCACCCGCATCTTCAGCCCCTGCATCCGCGCCTCGACCATGCCGACGGCCTCGCCGGTCCAGCCGTAGGATCCGAAGGCCGCGCCCAGCTTGCCCTTGGTGTCTATGTCGACCAGGCTGGACAGCATGTCCCAGACGATGCGCACCGCGTCGCCATTGATCGTGGGCGTGCCGAAGGCCAGCCCGTCCGCCTCTTCGATCAGGTCGATGAACGGGGCAACGTCGCCGCCCTCGAGGTCGAACAGCGAAACGCGCACATCCTCGCTTTCGGCGGCGCCGTCATGGATCGCGCCGGCCATCTGCGCCGTCGCGCCATAGGCCGAGACGTAGAAGATGAGCAGGGTCTTCTGCGTTCCGGTCTCGCGGGCAAGCCGCTTGGTGATGAGGCGGCGGTAGTGCGTGATGTAGTCGCGCGGATGGGTGCGCAGCACGGGGCCATGGCCCGGTGCGATCATGTCGATCTCCAGCGGTTCGATCATGTCCAGCGCCTCGGCGACGTAACGTTTGAACGGGCGCATGATGTGGTCGAAGTAGTATTCGAACGAGAACCGGAAATCGCCGACCCGGTCGTTGAAAAGCCGCCCGTCGCAATAGTGACAGCCAAGAAGATCGCAGGTGAACAACAGGTTCTGCTCTTCGAGATAGGTGCATTGGGTGTCGGGCCAGTGGACATAGGGCGTGGTCAGGATTTTCAGCGTCCGGTCGCCCAGCGAGACGGTGTCGCCCGTCGTGACCGTCGTCACGGTGTAATCGTCGAACCGGTCCTTCAACAGCGCCCTCAGCACCTGAAGCCCGCGCGGCGAAACGTAGATATGGGCATGTGGCGCGCGGCGCAGCAATTCCGGAACTGCGCCGGTATGGTCGGGCTCCAAGTGGTTGAGCACCAGCGTCGTGATCTCGTCATACCGGGCGACGGCTTCCAGTTTGGTCAGGAAGTCGGTCGTGAATTCCTGCTTGACGGTGTCGATCACCGCGACGCCCGCGCTGCCACGCACCAGATAGGAATTGTAGGTCGTTCCATTCGCCGTTTTCAGGATGATGTCGAAGCTGCGCAGGTCCGGATCCAGGGCGCCGATCCAGGTGACGCGCTCGGCGACTGGCACGGGGCCGTGCGGCGCGCGGTCTGGGTGGAAAACGGTGGGGCCTGCTGACGTCACGAGCGGGTGTCCTTGACTGCCATCTGTATTGAGAATGGAGAAGCAAGAACCGTGCCAAGCCTCGCTTCCTGCGCTGCGGCACGGATCCGCTGGGGGCGGGGCAGGTCGCCAAGGCGAAGCGCGATGCGAATGACGCGCGGAATGCTTCGACTGTCCGACACGCTCACAACATGAATGTCGGCTTTGCGACGTCGCCGACCGTCCGGTCGGGCGCGGGCGCGATGCCTGTGCCATTTCGCAGCACAATCGGCCCGGCACGCAATGCTGACAGGGGTATTGTGCGGGGCCGTTCGTCCGGCCGCGGGCCGTCCTGCCGCGTCGCCGCCGACATGGCACGTTCCTTGCTTCACTTGATCCCAAAAACCCCGATGGCTGTCCTCCGCAGACCCGACATCAGGGGCGCGCGCACCAGGCGAAGGAGCCTAGACATGCCGGAATTCCTTTTGATCCTGCTCGGCACGGCGCTCGTGAACAACGTGGTGCTGGTCAAGTTCCTGGGCCTCTGCCCCTTCATGGGCGTGTCACGCAAGACCGACGCGGCGATCGGCATGGGGCTGGCGACAACCTTCGTGCTGACGCTGGCGGCGGCGGCCAGCTGGGTGATCGAGACGCTGCTTCTGGTGCCGCTGGACCTGGGCTTCCTGCGCATCCTCAGCTTCATCCTTGTCATCGCCGCCATCGTCCAGTTCACCGAAGCCGTGCTGCGCAAGGTCTCGCCCGGGCTATACCGGGCGCTGGGGATCTACCTGCCGCTGATCACCACGAATTGCGCTGTGCTTGGTGTTGCGTTGCTCAACCTCCAGCAAGAGCACGACTTCGCCCAAAGCCTGCTCTACGGCTTTGGCTCGGCATTGGGGTTCACGCTGGTTCTCGCGATCTTTGCGGGCATGCGCGAGAAGCTCGCGCAGATGTCCGTTCCGGATGCCTTTGCCGGCCCGCCCATCGCCTTCATCTCTGCCGGCCTGTTGTCCATGGCGTTCATGGGCTTTGCCGGCCTGGTTCCGAACTGAGCGAAAGGAGAAGGCACAGATGCTCTCCGCCGTCGCCTCGATGTCCGCCATGGGCCTGGGCCTGGGCCTGCTCCTGGGGCTGGCCGCGCGAAAGTTCCATGTCGAGACGCCCCCCATCGTGGACGAGATCGAACGCCTGCTGCCGGGCACCAATTGCGGTCAGTGCGGCTTTCCGGGGTGCCGCGCGGGCGCCGAGGCGCTGGTCGAGGGCACAGCCCCCGTCAGCCTGTGTCCGCCGGGCGGGCGCGAGCTTGCAATGGAACTGGTCCAGATCACCGGCGCCGATCTGGACGCGGGCGGTGCGCGCGATGCGCGGGAAGATGTGCCGCAGATGGTCGCCTTCATCTTCGAGGATCACTGCACCGGCTGCACGAAATGCTTCAAGCGCTGCCCGACCGACGCCATCGTCGGCGCGAACAGGCAGATCCACACCGTGATCACCGATGCCTGCATCGGCTGTGACGCCTGCATCGAGGTCTGCCCGACCGAGGCGATCATCCTCCGCCCCAAGCCCCGGACGATGCGGAACTGGTACTGGGACAAACCGGATCCCGAAGCCGATGGCGGCGATCTGGACATGAGGCGATCCGCATGAGCATCCTTTCCTTTTCCGGCCGTTTCGACCCGGCGCGCCTGTTCTCCTTCAAGGGGGGCATTCACCCCGAGACGTGCAAGTTCCTGTCCGCCGACTGCGCGATCGAGGACATGCCGATCCCGGCGCTGATCCGGGTGCCGCTGCAACAGCATATCGGCGTCGAGGCCGAACCCGTAGTCGCACGCGGCGATCTGGTTCTGAAGGGGCAGCTGATCGGCAAGGCGCGCGGGCCGGTTTCATCCAACATCCACGCGCCGACCTCGGGGCAGGTCATCGCGGTGGGCCATTTCATCGCGCCCCATCCCTCGGGCCTGCCGGTGCCCACGATCACGATCCGCCCCGATGGAGAGGACCGCTGGGGCCCCCGTCTGCCGCGCCTGCACCCCGAAAGCGCCACGCCCGAGCAGATCGCCGCGCAGGTCGCCGAGGCCGGGATCGTCGGCATGGGCGGGGCGACCTTTCCCTCGGCGGTCAAGCTGAACCTGCGGGCGAAATACGACTTGCAGACGCTTGTGATCAACGCCGCCGAATGCGAGCCCTACCTGACCTGCGACGATCGTCTGATGCGCGAGCGTGCCGAGGAAATCGCCGATGGCGCCGGGATCATGGCAAAGGCGCTGGGCGTCAGCGAGATCATCGTCGCCATCGAGGCGAACAAGCCGCAGGCGATCGAGGCGATGCAGCGCCACAAGATCGCGCTGGGCCATATCATGCGGATCAAGACGGTGCCCGCCCAATACCCGATGGGATCGGAAAAGCACCTGGTGAAGACCCTGACCGGAAAGGAAACTCCGGCGCGGGCGCTGACCGCCGAACTGGGCGTCGTCGTGCATAACGCCGCGACCGCGCACGCTGTGCATCTGGCCGTGCGCTATGGCGAGCCGTCGATTTCGCGCGTGGTCACGGTGTCGGGCCGCGCGGTGGCGCGGCCGGCCAATCTGCGCGCGCTGATCGGCACCCCGGTGTCGGACCTGATCGCCCATTGCGGCGGCCTGGTCGAAGACCCCGAGCGGCTGCTGCTGGGCGGGCCGATGATGGGCCAGCCGATCCAGAATCCGCGCGTGCCCATCGTCAAGGGCACCGGCGGCGTTCTCGCACTGAGCGAGCGGGAAACCCGCGAAAGGGACGTGATGCCCTGCATCCGCTGCGGCCTTTGCGTCCAGGTCTGCCCGATGGGGTTGACGCCGTTCGAGTTGAACACCCGGATCGAGGCTGGCGATCTGGAGGGCGCGGCCAAGGTCGGCCTGCTCGACTGCATCAATTGCGGTTGCTGTTCGTTCACCTGCCCGTCGAACCGGCCTCTGGTGCAGACCATCCAGTATGCCAAGGGCAAGCTTGCCGAACGCGACAGCCGCAAGCACCAGCAGGAACAGGCCAAGCGCCTGGCCGAGGCCCGGACCGCGCGCCATGAGGCCATCGCCGAGGCCAAGCGCGCCGCGATGGCCAGGCGCAAGGCGGAGATGGACGCCAACAAGAAGCGCGAGGCCGAGGCGGAGGCGCTTGTGGCCGGTGCGGTCGAGGCGATCAAGAGCAAGGAGGCCGCGAAATGACCGCTCCGATCCTCGTCAGCGGGCCGCATATCCATTCGCGCTTCAACGTCTCGCGCACGATGATGGCGGTGATGGTGTGCCTTAGCCCCGCGACGGGCTTTGGGCTGCTGCATTTCGGCTGGCCCGCGGTCTTCCTGTTCCTCGTGACGATTGTTGCGGCGCTGCTGTTCGAGGTGCTCTGCCTTGCCCTGGCCGGCAAGCCGATCCTGCGCTTTGCCACCGACGGCTCGGCCATTCTGACGGGCTGGATCGTGGCGCTGACCCTGCCGCCCTGGGCGCCCTGGTGGGTGGGCGTGACGGCGGCGGGCCTTGCCATCGTGATCGGCAAGCATGTCTTCGGCGGGCTGGGCCAGAACCTGTTCAACCCGGCCATGGTGGCGCGTGCCATGCTGCTGGTGGCGCTGCCGGTGCAGATGACGGTCTGGGTCGATCCGGTGCTCGGCGGCCCTGGCGGGCTGGGTTTCCAGCAGGCGCTGGCGGTTACCTTCGGCGGCGATATCGGCATCGACGCGGTCAGCAGCGCCTCGGTCCTGAGCCATGTCCAGAGCCAGCTTGATGCCGGGCAGCCGATGCAGGCGATCCTGGCCGAGATCGGCAACATCCATGACCAGTTCTTTGGCTATGTGCCCGGCAGCCTGGGCGAGACCAGCGCCTTTCTGCTGCTGCTGGGCGGCGTCGGGCTGATCCTCATGCGTGTCATCACGGTGGTGATCCCGCTCAGCGTGCTGGGGTCGGTGGCGGTGTTGTCGGGGGCGGCCTGGGGGATCGCGCCGGACAGTTTCCCGCCACCGCAGGTCCACCTTGCATCGGGGTCCCTGATGTTCTGCGCCTTCTTCATCGCCACCGATTACGTGACCTCGCCGGTCACCGGGCTGGGAAAGATGATCTATGGCATCGGGATCGGGGCGCTGATCTTCATCATCCGCAGCTGGGGCGCCTTCCCCGAAGGCGTGGCCTTCGCGGTGCTCCTGATGAACGCCTGCACGCCGCTGATCGACGAATATGTGCGCCCGCGCATCTTCGGACGCACCCGCGCCGGCAAGCCGATCGAGCTGGGAGGAAAGCCATGACCGATACGCCCGCCGCCCCGCCTCCGGCGGATGCGCCGTCGCGCCTCGGCGCGCTGCGCGGCTCGCCCGTCTGGCACGGGCTGATCCTCGGGCTGTTCGCGCTGGTCACGGCGCTGATCCTCTCGGCCTCCGACGAGGTGACCCGCGGCCCCATCGCCGAGCGCGCGAACGAGGATTTGCTGGCCTCGCTGGCCCAGGTGATCCCGACCGCGCTGCATGACAACGACCTTGTCTCCGGAATGCGCCGCGTGACCGACGGGGCAGAGGGCGCCGTTCCGGTCTATGTCGCCACCGAGAGCGGCCAGGTGACCGGCGTGGCCTTCGTGCTGACGGGCTATGGCTATTCCGGCGCGATCCGGGTGCTGATGGGGGTCGCGCCCGATGGCAGGCTTCTGGGCGTGCGGGTTCTGTCGCATACCGAAACGCCCGGGCTGGGCGACAAGATCGAGATCGCCAAGGATGACTGGGTCGACGATTTCACCGGCCGTTCCCTGACCGATCCCGGCCCCGAGGGCTGGAAGGTCCGTAAGGATGGCGGCGTCTTCGACCAGTTCTCGGGTGCCTCGATCACGCCGCGCGCCGTCGTCGGCACCGTCCATCGCGGACTGTCGCTGTTCCAGCGTCACCGATCCGACCTTCTGACCCCAACCGTCGAGAGCGAGGCCAAGTGATGTCCACCAGATACGGCATGATCGCCCGCAACGGGCTTTGGGACAACAACGTGGTCTTCGGCCAGTTGCTGGCGCTGTGCCCGCTTCTGGCCGTGACCGGAACGGCGACCAACGGGCTGGGAATGGGGCTCGCCTCGATGGCGGTCATGGTCGGCTCGGGCTTCGCGGTCTCGGTGCTGCGCAACGTGATCACCCCGGAAATCCGGATCCCCGCCTTCGTTCTGTTGATCGCCTGCCTGGTGACCGTGGTCGACATGGCGCTGAACGCTTGGCTGCATGATTTGCACAAGGTCCTCGGGCTTTTCATCCCGCTGATCGTGACCAATTGCGCGATCCTCGGCCGGGCCGAGGCCTTCGCGTCGCGCCAGAACCCGCTTGCGGCCTCGTTCGACGGGCTGATGATGGGAATCGGGTTCACCGTCGCGCTCGTGCTTCTGGGCGGGGTGCGTGAAATCCTCGGCTCGGGCACTCTGTTTGCCAATGCCTCGCTGCTGCTGGGGCCGCATTTCGGGTTTCTCGAGATCACGGTGATACCTGACTACCAGGGCTTCCTTCTGATGATCCTGCCGCCCGGCGGCTTCATCGTCCTGGGCTTCCTGCTGGCGTTGAAGGCGATGGTCGACAGCCGCAGCCGCAGCGGGCAGGTGCAGGTCGCCAATCCCAATGTCGAGAAAGTCTTTACCGCCGCGGGCGTCCTCGGCCGCGGGGCACGCGCCGGAGAACAACCATGATCGTAAGCGCCACTTTCGCCAAGGCCACCGCCCAGGTCTGGAAGAATATCGACGTGCCCGAGGGGTCCACCGTGCGCGATGTGCTGCTCCGCTCGGGGCTTCTGGACCAGTTCCCCGAGATCGACCTCGAGATCAACAAGGTCGGCATCTTCGGTTCGATCGTCAAACTCGACAAGCCCGTGAAAGAGGGCGACCGGGTCGAGATCTATCGCCCGATCCACCCCGATGCCGAGCTTCTGGAAAAGAGATAGCCCACCCCGACGCCCGTTCGCACGCCAAGGAGACAGGACCATGCAAGACCTCAATCGCCGCCGCTTCTTCGCAGGTCTGCTTGCCGGGACGGCCCTGGCCGGAGCTGCGGGCATCAATGCCAGGGCCAACCGGACGCAGGCCGTGATCGTCGGCGGCGGGCCCGCGGGCGCCGCGGCGGCACTCGCGCTGCGCGAGGCCCATCCGGCCAACCCGGTTTTGCTGGTCGAGCGCGATCCGCGCAGACTGGGGCCTGTCGAGCAGGCCAGCTTTGACCGGCCCTCGGCGGGCCCCGATCTGTCCACGCTGCGCCGTGCAGGCGTCGAGGTGGTGCTGGACGATGTCATGGGGCTGGACTGGCGCGCGGCCCGGCTGAATCTGTTCAGCGGTCGTCGTCTCGCCTTCGACAGCTTGTTGCTGGCGCCGGGCACGGCGGCGCTGGCCGAGCCGATCCCGGGGCTCGACGCTGTGGCGCGCCATCTCTGGCCCGCCGCGTGGGGAAATGCGCGTGAAGCCCGCCGCCTGCGCGCGCAACTTGCCGCCTTGCCCGAGGATGGCCATGTTGTGCTGCGCCTGCCTGCCGAGCTGAGCCATCCCGACGCGGCACTCGGCCGGGCGGTGCAGATCGCCACCCTTCTGGATCGCACGCGCCCCGACAGCCGGTTCACCGTGCTCGAGGCCGGAATGAGCAGCGACCTGTCCCAGCGTTTCCGCCGCAGGCTTGACGCAAAGGGCGTTCGGACCCGATCCGAGTGGCGGACCGGACAGACCGGAGGCAATGTCCTGCGCGTCGACGCCCGGAATGGCATGCTGGAGACGGATGGCGGGCTGCTGCGTGCCGATGTCGTGAATTTCGTCGGGCTTCAGGGGGCGGGCACGATCGCCCGGGCGGCCGGGCTTTCGGATGCCAGCGGATGGTGCCCGGTCGATGCGCGGGGCCGGTCGCTGATCCGCCCCGAGGCCGTGATCCTCGGCGATGCGCGCAAGGACGCGAAGCGGCATGTCGCCGATGCGGTGCTGTCGGGGCGGCGGGTCGCCGCTTTCACCTGAGGAAAGGCACATCGACGGGCATGCACGCCCCGGTTCGGGGGCGGGCGGGGTCCCTCTGTCTCTGTTCCGTGGCGGAATGTCGCGTCTCTGACGCGCCGCACCGGCCTGTCGCAAACCCGCCATTTTCCGTGCCGACATCTCCGACATCCTGGGAAAGTGCGGTGGCAAGTTCCTGCAATTTACGGGTCCCGAGGCGCTTGGCATGCTTTTTGCTAACCCTTTGGCAAAGGTTCCGCGACTTACAGGAGTCCCCGATGATCCAGATCACCGAAGCCGCCAGAGATGCCATGGCCACCGCCATTCAGGGGGCGGGCCAGCCTATCGCCGGTCTACGCCTCATGGTGCAGGCGGGCGGATGTTCCGGGCTGCAATACGCGATGGCGCTGGAACTCAGCCGCGAAGATACCGACGCCGTGGTCGAGGCCGAGGGTGTCACCGTCCTGATCGACCCGGATAGCCAGGGTTATCTGATCGGCACCACCATCGACTTCGTGACCGGGCTCGAAGGATCGGGCTTCGTCTTCGACAACCCCAATGCCACGGCGGGCTGCGGCTGCGGCAAGTCGTTCTGCTGAAAGGGGAAGGCCATGCTCGACTATTCGCCCACGCTGACCGACCATTTCCTGAACCCGCGCAACCGCGGCCCGCTGCACAATGCCAACGCGCTGGGCGAGGCCGGGTCCTTGCGCACCGGCGATGCGCTGCGGCTGATGCTGCGGATCGAGGGCGGGCTGATCGCCGCGGCCCGGTTCGAGACCACCGGCGGCGGCCCCGAGGTCGCTGCGGGCTCGGCGCTGACCGAGCTTCTGACCGGCAAGACCTTGGCCGAGGCGCGCGTCATCACCGCCGATTACATCGAGACGGTTCTGGGCGGCCTGCCTGACGAGGACCGCTCGGCCGCCCGTGTGGCCGCCGAGGCGTTGACGGCCGCGCTCCGCGATTTCGCCCAGCCGCCCGCGTTTCGTGCCGCCCAGGGCGCGCGCAGCAGCGCCCTGCCGCTGGCCATCGCGCCGCTGACGCCCAGCCTGCACAGGCCCGGCGCGAGCGCCCCCGCCGATGAACGCGCCGCCGTCGAGAAGGTGCTGGAAGAAATGCGCCCGACCTTTCGGGCCGATGGCGGCGATGTCGAGCTGGTCGAGATCGCAGGCCCCCGCGTCCGCGTCGCGCTCAAGGGCAACTGCTCGGGTTGCCAACTGGCGGGCCTGACCTTGGGCGGTCTGCAAAAGCGGCTGGCCGAGGCCTTGGGCCGCGCCGTTCTGGTCGTGCCAGCCCCCGCCCGCTGAGGATCGCCGGATGACCCTGCCCATCGCACCCGACAGCCTGCGCCCCGACCCCGCGCCGCTGATCTGCGACACAACGTTGCGCGACGGCGAACAGGCGCCGGGCGTGGCGTTCTCGACGGCCGAGAAACTGGCGATCGCGACCGCGCTCGATGCCGCTGGGGTTGCCGAGATCGAGCTTGGCGTACCGGCGATGGGCATGGCCGAGGTGTCCGCGATGCGCGAGGCGGGCGCGCGGCTGACGCGGGCCTCGGGCGTCGCATGGTGTCGCCTGCGCGAGGGCGACCTTGAACTCGCCGCGCTGACCGGCCTCACGCGGCTGCACCTGACGCTTCCCGCCTCGGACCGCCAGTTGGCGGGCAAGCTGGGACAGGGCCGCGACTGGGCGCTGGCCGAACTGGACCGGTTGGTTCGGCTGGCCAGCGAGGCGGGCTTCGCCGTCTCGGTGGGGGCCGAGGATGCCTCGCGTGCCGATCCCGGTTTCCTCGACGCGATTGCCATGACCGCCGCCAAGGCGGGTGCGATCCGGCTGCGGCTGGCCGATACGCTGGGCCTGATGGATCCCTTTGCCACGCATCGGCTGGTTTCGTTGATGGCCGCGGGACCCTTGCCGTTGGAATTTCACGCCCATGACGATCTGGGCCTTGCCACTGCCAACACGCTGGCCGCGGCCCGGGCCGGGGCGAGCCATCTCTCGGTGACCGTGAACGGGCTGGGCGAACGCGCGGGCAATGCCGCGCTGGAACAGGTCGTGGCCGCGCTCGCGGTGCAGGGCAGGGGAACCGCAGTTGCGCTTGACCGGCTATGCGCACTGTCCGACCTTGTCGCCCGCGCCGCGAACCGGCCCGTTCCACAGTCGCAGCCGATCGTCGGCGCCGATGTGTTCAGCCACGAATCCGGCATTCATGTGGACGGCCTGATGAAGGACCCGTCCACCTACGAGGCCGCCGACCTTGCCCCCGCCCGGTTCGGTCGCGCCCGCGAGATCGTCCTGGGCAAGCATTCGGGGCTGGCCGCGCTGACCGCCGCGCTGGCCGCCGCGGGTCTGCCGTCGGACCTGCGCACGGCGCGCGCCGTGTTGCCGCTCCTGCGCGACTGGGCCACCGCCCAGAAGCGCACCGCGACGCCGGCCGATCTGGCCATTCTCACCGCCCGGGCCGAGGCGCTCAGCCTGTGCCCCGGCCCAACCGACCCAAGGGAAAGGAGCCTGCCATGACCCGTCCCCAGACCCAGAGCGTGCTGGAGCAGATGCACGAACTGTCCTCGGCCGAAGACCTCTTTTCCTTCCTGCTCTTGCCCTATGATCCCGCGGTGTTGAACCGCGCCCGGCTGCATGTGATGAAACGGATGGGCGACTATCTCGCCCGGGTCGATCTTTCGGTGCTGGACGAGGATGGCGTCTTCCTCGAGGCTCGCCGCGCGTTGAAGCAGGCCCATGCCGATTTCGAGAACTCCACGCCCCGCGCTCAGAAGGCACTGAAAATCTACACCCAACCCCGCGGCAACATCGTCCCCATGGACGGAGTTCGGTTGCCGCTGCAATAGGCGGGAGGACGGCTGAACCCGGCACCGGGGCGATACGGGCCGCCAAGCCCGCCCCCCGAGGCCGTTCCAACCATTGCGGTCTGCATCCTGCAGAGGACCGGCCCTGCCGGGATGCGCGGCCGCCCGGCGACCGAAACACGCATGCGCCATACCGTGTCGATCATCACCACCCCACATGAGCGTATCGCGTTGAACCACGCGAAGGTGACGCGATCGCCCAGCACCGCAATTGCCCGCGCGGACTGCGGGAATCATGCTAGGCTTCGCCGATGGAGATGAATGTCGTCCAGCGCCAGACCCAGGGCCTGGCGATGACCGCGAAGATGCAGGCCGCGCTGCGGATCCTGCAGATGAGCCAGTTCGACCTGACTGCCCACCTGGCCGAGGCGGCGCTGGAAAACCCCTGTCTCGAGGTGCGCATGCCCGAAGTGGCACCGTCCGTGCCCTCGGGCCTTGGAGGCCGGACGCAAAACCCCGATTTCGACCCGGTGGCCGCGCTGGCCGAGGGCAAGCCCAGTCTCTACCAGCATGTCGGTCGGCAGATCGCGCAGGCCTTTCCGCATCCATCCGCCCAGCGCGTTGCGCTGGCTTTTGCCGAGGCGCTGGAGCCTACCGGATGGCTGGGCAGCCCGGTCGATCAGGTGGCCCGCGCCGCCGGTGTGCCGCTGGCCGTGGCCGAAACGGTGCTGGCGCGGTTGCAGCAATTCGAGCCCGCCGGGCTTTTCGCCCGCAGCCTGACCGAATGCCTGCGCCTGCAGGCTGCCGACAAGGGACTTCTGACCTGGGAGCTTGGGGTGATCCTCGACAACCTCGCGCTGCTGGCCGAGGGTCGGATCGACGACCTGGCCGAGATGTGCGACGGCACGCCTGACGACGTGCGTGCGGCTCTGGTCACGATCCGCGGACTGGACCCCAAGCCGGGGATGGCCTTCGCCGCCTCCGAAATGCCGGTGCTTCCGCCCGACCTGTACCTGACCCGGGGCGCGGACGGATGGAAGGTGGACCTGAACCGCTCGGTCCTGCCCGGGCTGCGCGTGACGGCCGGACCCGAAAGCGCGGGCGATGCTGCGGCGCGGGCCTGGCTGTCCTCGGCCCGGTCGCGGGCGCGCTGGCTGGTGCGCGCCGTCGAACGGCGGCAGGCAACTCTTCTGCTGACCGCAGGGTTTCTTGTCCGTCACCAGACCGATTTCCTGGCGGCAGGTCCCGAGGCTTTGCGCCCGCTGTCGACCGAAGAAGCGGCCGCCGAACTGGGCCTCCACCCCTCGACCATCAGCCGCGCGGTGGCCCATCGCACCATCCAGACCCCGCGCGGCACGCTGCCTTTGCGCGCCTTCTTCAGCCGAGCCTTCACGCCGGGATCGGGGGCGGACGGGCCGTCCCAGGATGCGCTGATCGCATTGGTGGGCCGGATCGTGGCCGCCGAGGATGCCGCGCGTCCGCTCAGCGATGCCGAGATCGTCCGCCGGGCCGAGGCAGAGGGTGCACGGCTGGCCCGGCGCACGGTCGCAAAGTATCGCGACATGCTGGGGATTCCGTCGTCCTACGACCGCCGCAAGGCGGCCTAGCCCGCGGCCGCCCGTGCGGTGAACGCGGCCTCCCCGGCGGCAAAGGCATCGGCGCGGGCCTGCAACGCGGCGTGGTGGGGCGACTTGATACAGGTCGGATCGGTGGCCGCGGCATCGCCCACCAGCGCCATCGCCTGGCAGCGGCAGCCGCCGAAGTCGATATGCTTGCGCTCGCAGGACGCGCAGGGCTCGGGCATCCAGTCGGTGCCGCGATAGGCGTTGAAGGCGCGGCCCTCGTACCAGATCTCGCGCAACGGCCTGTCCTGCACCCGGTCGAAGGCCAGCCCCGGGATCGTCTGCGCAGCGTGGCAGGGCAGCACCAGCCCGTCGGGCGCCACGTTCAGCCCCGTCGTGCCCCAGCCGCCCATGCAGCGCTTGGGGTAGTCCGAGTGGTAATCGGCGGGCACGTAGTCGATCACCAGCGTGCCTTTCAGCCGGGCGCGGGCCTCGGCCACGATGGCGTCCGCCTCGCGGGCCTGGTCGCGCGTGGGCATCAGCGCGTCGCGGCTGAGCAGCGCCCAGCCGTGGAACTGCACGGTCGCCACCTCGATCCGGCGCGCGCCCATTTCCACCGCCATCTCGATGGCGCGCGGCAACTGGTGCAGGTTCTGCCTGTGCAGGACCGCGTTCAGCGTCAGCGGAAAGCCGATCTCGCCGATCCAGCGGGCCACGTCCATCTTGCGCGCGAAGCCGCCGCGATAGCCGCCGATCCGGTCGGCCATTTCCGCATCGGTGCCCTGCAACGACAGCTGGATATGGTCCAGCCCCGCCGCGTCCAGCTCCTTCAGCCGTTTCTCGGTCAGCCCGATCCCCGAGGTGATCAGGTTGGTGTAAAGCCCCGCCTCGCGCGCCGCAACGACCAGGTCCACCAGGTCGCGGCGCGTCACCGGCTCGCCCCCCGACAGGTGCAGTTGCAGCACGCCCAGATCGGCGGCCTGGCGGAACACGTCCGCCCAGGTCGCCGTGTCCAGTTCCGCGTCGCGCCGGGTCAGCTCCACCGGGTTCGAGCAATAGGGGCAGGACAGCGGGCAGCGGTGGGTCAGTTCCGCCAGCATCGCGATGGGCGGGTTGACGCTCATTTCACCTCCAGGAACCGGCGGTCGATCAGCGTGCCGAGGAATCCGCGGCTGTCCTCGGCGATCTGATCCTCGGGCGCGGCATATGTCGCGGCAAGCCGCGCGGTGATCTGGCCAAAGCTGCGGGCGCCGTCGATCTCCGACAGGATCGCGCGGCCGATCTCGTCCAGCGCCACGGTGCGTTCGGGCGCGAGCAAAACCCAGCGGTCGCGCACGCGGTCGAACTGCATCCGCACGCCACGGGGGATCACGGGAATGTCGTCCGCGCCGATCATGATGCCTTCGCCAGCGCAAGCCCCGTGCCCGGCACCCAGGCGCCCGGCGGGATGCGGGCGGGCTCGACATAGGCGGAATAGAGCGCGTCGAGCTGCGCCCACAAGACATTCGTCTTGAAGATCAGGGCGTTCGCGGCGGCGTCCTGTTTCTCTGCCGTATCGGCATGGTCCAGCACCCAGCCAAGGCCGAAGGCCACATCCTTGGGCGCCTCGGTCAGGCGCTTGCGGAAATAGGAGAGGCTCGTGTCGTCCGCGAAATCGTAGTTCTTCAACAGCCCCTCGATCCGTTCGGCATGGATCTTGGGCGCGAAGAGTTCGGTCAGCGAGGACGCCACCGCCTCCAGCAGGGTCTTGTCGCGGACGAAGCGGACATAGGCGTCGACGGCGAATTTCGTCGCCGGAAGGATGCCCTCTTCGGAGGCCACGTAGTCGGGGTCGAGCCCCACCGCCTCGGCCAGCTTCAGCCAGCGCGCGATGCCGCCCTCGTTCTCGGCGGTGCCGTCGTGATCCTCGATCCGGGACCGCCAGGCGCGGCGCAGTTTCGGATCCTCGACGCGCGACATGAAGGCCGCGTCCTTCATCGGGATGCGCGACTGGTAGTAATAGCGGTTGATGACCCAGGCGCGGACCTGATCGGGCGTGCAGCGCCCGCCATGCAGCAGGTGGTGGAACGGGTGCTTGTCGTGATAGCGCTCGTCCCCGATCCGGCGCAGCCGGGCCTCGAACTCCTCGCGGGTCTGGGTCATGGCGTGATCTCCATTCCGTCCTGTCCGATGATCCACCCGGCGGCCTCGGCCTCGGCCCGTTCGGGGCTGGCGGGGTTCAGCACCGGGTTGGTGTTGTTCATGTGCACATAGATCTTCTTGCCGACGTCGAGCCCGGCAAAAGCCGCGATCGACCCGTCCGGCCCGCTCATCGAGATATGGCCCATCCGCTTGCCGGTCTTTTCCCCCAGCCCTGCCCGCACCATCTCGTCGTCGCGCCAGAGCGTGCCGTCGAAGAACACCAGCGGCGCCCCGTTCAGACGCGCGCGAAGGTCGTCGTTCAGCATCGCGCAGCCGGGGATATACAGCGCCTCGCCGCCGCCGCCGGTCAGGTGGACGCCCACGGTCTGCTCGCCGACCAGATCGGTCTCGACCGTCTCGCCCTCAAGGTAAAGCGGCACCTTGCCGGGCACCGGGAACAGGTCCGCCCACAGGCCCGGTGCCAGCCGGAAGGGAACGCCGAGTGTCACGGTCTTGCGTGTCACGACCTTTTCGTTCAGCGCCGCGAAGATCGGGTTCTGCGCCAGAATCTGGTGGATGCCGGCGGTGGCGAACAAGTCAAAGGGCTGCATCTCGCGCAGCGTCAGCAGGCCAGCGACATGGTCGATATCGCCATTCGTCACGAGAACCGATTTAAGCGGCACCTCGCGCAGGCCGGAGGGGTGCAGCGCCGCGCAGTCCGTGAGTTGGTGCCTGATATCGGGCGAGGCGTTCAGGATCGCCCAGTCCTCGCCGTTGCCCGTGACCGCTAGGGAAGATTGGGTCTGGGCAGGTATCGACCCTTGCCTTGCAAGGCGACAATTCTCGCAGCCGCAATTCCATTGGGGCAATCCACCACCGGCAGCCGCCCCGAGGATATGCGCGCGGAATCCCAACGTGGCCTCCGCGCGCAGCCGATCAAAACAGGCCGCCCTGATCGTCGCCGCTGTCCGGGCCGTACATGTTGATTTCCATGCCGCACTCGATCTCGCGGAGGGTGGGTTTGGTCCAGGCCATGATGAGTTCTCCCTTAAGGTTCCCGTAGGACAGGCGAAGCATTCCCAATGGCGGCCCTCGCGTCAAAAGAATTGTTCTAAGAAATTATAAAAACGGCGCGAATATAGGGGTTTAGCCGTCCAGATCTGCCACCGGCTCCAGCACGAAGCCACGGTTTCGCAGGGTGCGCAGCTCGAATCCGAAGTCCCGCGTGGGGGCCAGCTTGCGGCGGAGGTAGCCGATATAGACATCGACGACGTTCTCGGAACTGGTGCCCTCGCGCGCCCAGAGCCGGTCGAACAGGTCCGCGCGCGACAGGACTTCGCCGCGATGGCTCCACAGAAGGTCCAGAAGCGCGAATTCCCGCTCGGTCAGCGTGACGCTGGCCGCCGGACCGTGGACGGTGCGGGTTGCCGGGTCCAGCCGCGGGGCAGGGGCGGGGCCCGCGCGGCGGGCGCGACGTTCCTGCACCTTGAGACGGGTCACCAGCTCGTCAAAGGCGAAGGGCTTGGCGATGTAGTCATCCGCGCCCGCATCCAGTCCGACGGTGCGGTCCTCGACCTCGGACAGCGCGCTCAGCATCAGGATCGGCGTGCGGATGCCCTCGGCGCGCAACTCGCGCACCAGTTCGATGCCGCTGTCCGGGCCGATCATGACGTCGACGATGGCCGCTCCCGGCCGGTCCTCGCGGAACCTCTTGCGCGCCTCCTCGACGCGATGGGCGCAGATCGTGCGATATCCATGCAACGCAAGCCCCCGGGCCAGAGCCGAGGTGATCTCGGGGTCGTCGTCCACGATCAGGATGCTGTTGGCTGTTTCGGCCATCGCGGGACGTCACTCCTCGATCAGGGGCAGGCGCAACTCGACCAGCGTGCCGGGTTCCGTGCCAAGGCGTTGCGCCTCGGGCACCGGGCTTACCAGCGCGACCTCGCCGCCCATCTCTTCCACAAGCCATTTCACCAGCGCAAGCCCGATGCCGAATCCCCCGACGCGGGAACCGGCCTTGCCGCGGTGAAACCGGGTGAAGACCCGGCCGATCTCGTCCGCAGGCACACCGGGTCCGTTATCCGTGACCCGCAGCACGCCCCAGTCGCCATCGGCGGCGATGGCGACGGCCAGTTGGCCGCCCGGCCCGGCATGGCGCACCGCGTTCCGGACAAGCCCGGCGATCAACTGCCGCAACCAGTCCGGGTCGCCCAGCACCCGCAGCCCGGGCATGCTGTCCAAATTCATGCTCATGCCCGCCGCGGCGATTTCCGGGCGGACATCGGCAACCGCTTCGGTGGCCACGCGGCCGAGATCGCAGGGCTCGTGCGACAGTTCGATCCGCCCGCTTTCCGAGCGCGCCACCCGCAGCATGTCGTCGATCCGGCGCCCCAGCCGCCGTGCGCGGTCGCGGATCGTCTCGAAGCCGACCCGTGTATCGCCAGCCCCGCGCACGCCCAGTTCCGATTCCAGCAGTATGACTGTCAGTGGCGTGCGCAACTCGTGGCCGATATCGGCGAAGAATCGGCGCCGTTCCTCGTCGGTCCGCGCCAGCGCCTCGTTCGCGGCGCGCAATTCCTCGGTGCGTGCCGCGATGGTTTCGTTCAGCCGGGCCCATTCGGCCTCGACCCCGTCGCGCCGGAGGGCGAGGGCACGGGCCGCACGGTTGGTTTCGGCGAAAAGGCGTCCGATCTCGTCGCCGCGATCCTCGGGCAGTGTGACATCGAACTCGCCGCGACCGATCCGCTGTGCCGCCTGCCGGGCGAGGTCGAGCCGATTGAGTTGCGGACGAACAAGGCCGAAATAGAACGCGCCGAACATTCCCGCGGCCAGCGCCGAGATTCCAAGGGCCATCAGCGTCAGCCGTCGGCGCAACTCGCCTATGCCGGAGATGATCTGGTCGCGGATACGCATCTCGTCGGCCACGGCGGCATTCAGCAGCGGTTCAACCGCCTGCGAGAATCCCGCGAGATAGGCGCGCGCCTCGTTCTGGCCGGTCTGCCCCGACAAAAGCCCGTCGCGTGTGGAGGTGAACAGCGCCTCCATTCGGGCAATGGCGATGCTTTGCGTGGCGCGCCGCGACTGCTCGTCCAGCCCCTGGCTGCGGGCCTGTGCGACCGCGGCCCCGAGATCCTCTCGCATCAGCGCGAAGGTGCCTTCCAGCCCCCGGGTCGCGGTTTCCATCCGCGCGGCGCGCTGATCGAGCGACAGGCCGGCCTGCATCGCCTCGGCCGATATCGCGATGAAGGCCGAGATCTGCGTGGACAGCACCGAATAGCGCGCGATGCGCCGCTCTGCGTTCAGCGATTCGGTGATCCGCTGCGAGACCTCGCCCATCCCGTGAAGGGTCAGAGCCCCGGAAAGGATCGCGACCAACCCGATCATCCCGGCGCCGAGCCCCAACCGCCCCTTGAGCGAGGCGAACGGGTTCCAGCCATGGCGCAGCCGCCTAGCGTCCCGCGCTGCCGCCGCCGGTCCGGCGCTGCCGCGTCGATGTTCCAAGTCCGATCCTCCCGGTCCCCTCGGCAATCTTAGGACGGATTGGCGGTCAGCACTGCAATACCAAAGGCGAAATTGACTGCATGGTCAGGGAGCGTCCGGCGCTGCGACCCGACGCGATGGACGCTGTGCTTCCGTGCCGGGCGGGTGTTTGGGAAATGACGTGCAGGAACGGGTTTTCTTCGGCGCGCCAATGGGGTTCACTATGGCGTCGGGAGAGGACTCGAATGACGCCAAAGGCGCGCCCAAGGCCCAGCATGGCCCACACCGCCCCGTTCAACGGGGACAGGGTGTCGGACATGGAGCATCTGCCAGAGACCTGCCATCGGGCCTTTTCCCGCGGGCATGATTCGAGCGGGGTCGCATCGCTGGCCGGGCAGGTTGGAGCGCGATCTGGCAAGTCATCGAGCCAGCCATCACCCGCAACTGCCCCCGACAGGAAAGCCGCCATCAGGCACCCGTCATCCTTCAGGGTCCATGCGTCGGGCCCAGGGCCGGGCCTGGACCCGGCACCCCGTTCACAAGACGCGCGCGAGGCCGCGAGCGGCCGCAAACAGGCACCCACATCAAGATCCAAAGGGAGATCACGATGAAACTGAGAAACCTCATGGCTTCGGCCGGCATGCTGGCGCTGATCGGCGCGGGCGCGTCTGCCCAGACCCTTGTCTATTGCTCCGAAGGTTCGCCCGAAGGCTTCGACCCGGCGCTCTACACGGCGGGCACGACGTTCGATGCCTCCTCGCATCCGGTCTACAACCGGCTGGTGGAATTCGAGACGGGCACCACCAATGTCGTCCCCGGTCTTGCCGAAAGCTACGAAGTGTCCGATGACGGGCTGGAATACACCTTCAAGCTGCGGCAAGGCGTGAAGTTCCATTCCAACGACCGCTTCACGCCGGGTCGCGACTTCAACGCCGATGACGTGATCTTCACCTTCGAGCGGCAGTGGAAGGCGGACAATCCCTATAACCAGGTCTCGGGCGGCACTTGGGAATATTTCAACGGCATGTCGATGCCGGACCTCATCGCGTCGATCGAGAAGGTCGACGACTACACGGTGAAATTCATCCTGAACCGTCCCGAGGCGCCCTTCATCGCAAACATGGCGATGGATTTCGCGTCGATCCTTTCGGCGGAATATGCCGATGCGATGCTGGCCGCGGGCACGCCCGAGATGCTGAACCAGCAGCCCGTCGGCACCGGCCCGTTCCGCTTCGTCGCCTACCAGAAGGACGCGGTGATCCGCTACCAGCGCAATGCCGAGTACTGGGACGCGGGCAAGCCCAAGGTCGAGAACCTGGTCTTTGCCATCACGCCCGATGCATCGGTGCGCTACCAGAAGCTGAAGGCCGGCGAATGCCACGTCATGCCCTTTCCGAACCCCGCCGACGTTCAGGCGATGAAGGATGATCCCGGCATCACCGTGCTGGAGCAGGAAGGGCTGAACGTGGGCTATCTTGCCTATAACAGCAAGATCCCGCCCTTCGACAACCCGAAGGTGCGCAAGGCCCTGAACATGGCGATCGACAAGCAGGCGATCATCGACGTGGTGTTCCAGGGCTCGGGCGAGGCGGCCAAGAATCCGATCCCGCCGACCCTTTGGTCCTACAATGACGCCATCGTGGACGATCCCTACGATCCCGAGGCGGCCAGGGCCATGCTGGCCGAAGAGGGGATCACCGGCCTTTCGATGAAGGTCTGGGCGATGCCGGTTCAGCGGCCCTACAACCCGAATGCGCGGCGCATGGCGGAACTGATCCAGGCGGATTTCGCGGCGATCGGCGTTGGGGTCGAGATCGTGTCCTATGAATGGGGCGAATACCTGGAACGCTCGTCCTCGGTGGACCGCGACGGTGCGGTGCTGCTGGGCTGGACCGGCGACAATGGCGACCCGGACAACTTCCTCGCGGTGCTTCTGGGTTGCGACGGGGTGGGCGGGGCAAACCGTGCGCAATGGTGCTACCAGCCTTTCGAGGACGTGATCCAGAAGGCCAAGATCACCGCCGATGTGGCCGAGCGCACCGCGCTTTACGAAGAGGCGCAGGTCATCTTCAAGGAGCAGGCGCCCTGGGCGACCATCGCGCATTCGGTCGTGTTCATGCCCGTGCGCCCCGAGGTCGAGGGCTACACGGTGCATCCGCTAGGCGGGCACATCTTTACCGATGTGAGCCTGGCCGAGTGACGGCCTGACAAGTCCGGGCGGGGCCTCTTGCAAGGCCCCGCCAGAGTTTATCTGGATGTCAAAGACATGGGGCCGAGACTTTCGGAATATGCCGCGCTTGCGGCAAGGCTTGGGGTGGATGCGGTCGCACTCGTGCCCGGCCCGAATTTTACCCGCGTGACGGGCCACAGCTTTCACAGCAACGAACGCCCGCTTGTCCTGCTTATCCCCGCCGAGGGGGCGCCCGCAGCCGTGGTGCCGAACCTGGAACTGGGCTCCTTTGCCCATCTGGATTTTCCCGGCACGGTCTTCGACTGGCGCGATCAGGACGGATATCAGCCGGCCTTCGACGCGCTGGCCAGCCATATGGCGCTGTCCAGCCTTGCGGTCGAGGGTCAGGTTATGCGCGTCTTCGTCCACCACGCGCTGGCCGCCGCATATCCGGGCCTGCGGATCGTCGATGCCGAGCGCGATATCTCGGGGCTGCGCATCCGCAAGACCGCGGGCGAGATCGCCGCGCTGGAGCGCGCCATCGAGATTTCCGAACGCGCACTGGCCAATGTGCTGGACAACCTGCGCATGGGGCAGACCGAGAAGCAGGTCGAAAGCCTGCTGCTCCAGGCCCTGGTCGCCGAGGGGGCCGAGGATATGGCCTTTCACCCGATCGTGGCCGCGGCCGACAATTCCGCGCTGCCCCATGCCCATGCAAGGCCCGATTACGCGATCCGGCCGGGCGATGCGCTGCTGCTGGATTTCGGCGCGCGCTGGGGCGGGTTCTGCGCCGACATCACCCGCACCGTCTTCGTCGGACATGCGACCGACGAGGCAGAACATGTCTACGACACCGTTCTGCGCGCCAATCTGGCGGGCCATTCGGTCACTCGCCCGGGTGCTACCGCGCATCAGGTGGACGACGCGGTGACATCGGTGCTCGAGGCCTCGCCCTTCGCCGAACGCATCCGCACCAAGACGGGCCACGGGCTGGGCCGCGAGGTGCATGAGGCGCCCTATATCATGCGCGGCAACCATCAGGTGCTGGAACCCGGCATGGTCTTCACCAACGAGCCGGGCCTTTACCGGATCGGCGGCTTCGGCGTGCGGATCGAGGATGACATTCTGGTGACGGAAACAGGCTGCCGGTCATTGACCAGTTTCCGCCGCGAGTTGATAGTGATCGCCCCATGATCCGCTATCTTCTCTCCCGACTGCTGACCTTCCTGCCCACCTTCCTGGGCGTCACGCTGATTTCCTTCGCCTTCATCCGCGTCCTGCCGGGCGATCCGATCATCGTGATGGCGGGCGAACGCGGCCTGACCGAGGAACGCTATGCCGAGCTTTATCGGCAGTTCGGCTTCGACCAGCCGCTGCCGGTGCAGTTCTGGAACTACCTGACGGGCGTGCTTCAGGGCGATCTTGGCACCTCCTACGTCACCAAGCGCCCGGTCTGGGACGAATTCTTCGCGCTGTTTCCCGCCACGCTGGAACTGTCGCTCTGCGCCATCGTCTTTGCCATCGCGATCGGCCTGCCCGCGGGCGTGATCGCCGCGGTCAACCGCGGCAAGCTGTTCGACCGGGCGCTGATGTCCACCGCGCTTGTGGGCTATTCGATGCCGATCTTCTGGTGGGCGCTGCTCCTGATCATCGTCTTCTCGGGCAATCTGGGCTGGACGCCGGTCTCGGGGCGGATGGACCTGATCTATTACTTCCCGCAGGTGACGGGCTTCATGCTGATCGATTCCCTGCTCTCGGGGCAGAACGGCGCCTTCGCCTCGGCCGTCCGCCACCTGATCCTGCCGACCATCGTTCTGGGCACGATCCCGCTGGCGGTGATCGCGCGGCAGACCCGGTCGGCCATGCTCGAGGTGCTGTCCGAGGATTATATCCGCACCGCCCGCGCCAAGGGCCTGTCGCCGCTCCGGGTCAACGGGCTGCACGCGCTGCGCAACGCGATGATCCCGGTCATCACCGTGATCGGCCTGTCGGTCGGCACGCTGCTGGCCGGGGCGATCCTGACCGAGACGATCTTTTCCTGGCCGGGCATCGGCAAGTGGATGGTCGATTCCATCTTCCGCCGCGACTACCCGGTGGTGCAGGGGGGCCTGTTGCTGATCGCGTCGATGGTGATGGTGGTGAACCTGACGGTCGACATCCTTTACGGCCTCATCAACCCCAAGATCAGGGCGCGGAAATGACGGCGGAACCCGACGCCCAGGGCGCGGCCCCCGACCGGCAGGGTCGGCTGGCCGAATTCTGGTACTATTTCCGCGAGAACCGCGGGGCGGTGATCGGGCTTTACGTCTTCGCGGTCTTCGTCTTCGTGGCGCTGTTCGCGCCGCTTCTGGCCCCCTATGACCCGACCGAGCAGTTCCGCCAGTCCACCCTGCTGCCGCCGGCCTGGGCCGAGGGCGGGAGCTGGGCCTTTCCGCTGGGCACCGATCCCCTGGGGCGCGACATGCTTTCGCGGTTGATCCACGGCGCGCGGTTCTCGTTCTTCGTGGGCATCGTGGTGGTGGTGGTCGCGGCCTCGGGCGGCATCCTGCTGGGGCTGATCGCGGGCTTTGCGCCGAAATGGCTGGACACGCTCATCATGCGGCTGATGGACGTGATCCTGGCCTTTCCCTCGCTTCTGCTGGCGCTGGTGCTGGTGGCGATCCTGGGCCCGTCGCTGACCAATGCGATGATCGCCATCGCGCTGGTGCTGCAACCCCATTACGTGCGGCTGACGCGCGCCTCGGTCCTGTCGGAGCGCACGCGCGACTATGTCGTGGCGGCGCGCGTGGCGGGCGCGAAGCTGCCGCGGCTGATGTTCGTGACCGTGCTGCCCAATTGCCTCGCCCCGATCATCGTGCAGGCGGCGCTGTCGTTTTCCACCGCGATCCTCGATGCCGCGGCGCTGGGCTTTCTGGGCATGGGCGCGCAACCCCCCACGCCCGAATGGGGCACCATGCTGGCCGAGGCGCGCGAGTTCATCCTGCGCGCCTGGTGGGTCGTGACCTTCCCCGGCGTGGCGATCCTGGTGACCGTGCTCGCCATCAACCTGATGGGCGACGGGTTGCGCGACGCGCTCGATCCCAAGCTGAAGCGGAGCTGAGGGCATGGCGCTTCTGTCGATCCGCAACCTCACGGTCGAGTTCGCCACCGCCTCGGGCAGCTTCCGCGCGGTGGATGGCGTCGACGTGGCGGTCGAGGCTGGCGACATCCTGGCCATCGTCGGCGAAAGTGGCTCGGGCAAGTCGGTGTCGATGCTGGCGCTGATGGGCCTTCTGCCCTGGACCGCGACGGTCACCGCCGACGAGATGAGCTTTGACGGGCAGGACCTGCGCAAGCTCGCCCCGCGCACCCGGCGCCGGATCATCGGCAAGGACATCGCGATGATCTTTCAGGAGCCGATGTCGTCGCTGAACCCCTGCTTCACTGTGGGCTTCCAGATCAAGGAGGGGCTGAAGAAGCATATGGGGCTGGATGCCCGCGCCCGCGAGGCCCGCGCGCTGGACCTGATGGAGATGGTGGGCATCCCCGATCCCGCCCGCCGCCTGAACGCCTATCCGCACCAGTTGTCGGGCGGGATGAGCCAGCGGGTGATGATCGCCATGGCCATCGCCTGCCGTCCGCGCCTGTTGATCGCCGACGAACCCACCACCGCGCTCGACGTGACGATCCAGGCCCAGATCATCGATCTGCTGACCGAGTTGCAGGCCGAGACCGGCATGGCGCTGATCCTGATCACCCACGACATGGGCGTGGTGGCCGAGACCGCGCGCCGGGTCAGCGTGCAATATGCCGGCCAGAAGGTCGAGGAACAGCCCGTGGGACCGCTGTTCGCCACGCCCCACCACCCCTATACCTCGGCGCTGCTGGCCGCGCTGCCCGAACGCGCCACGACGCGGCTCTTGCCGACCATTCCGGGCGTGGTGCCGGGCCAGTTCGACCGGCCCGGGGGTTGCCTTTTCGCGCCCCGCTGCGCCTTTGCCGACGATCTGTGCCGCACCACGCCGCCGCCCGTCCAGGCGCCCGATCTGGGCCTTGCGCGTTGCCATCACCCGCTGGAGGGCCGGGCATGAGCGATCCCGTCGTCCGGGCCGAGGGCCTGTCGCGGTTCTACGAGGTGGGCGGCGGCCTGTTCGGCAAGCCGCGCGAGATCCGCGCGCTGTCCGAGGTGAGCTTTGCCATCCCGCGCGGCAAGACGCTGGCGGTGGTGGGCGAGTCGGGCTGCGGCAAGTCCACGCTCGCCCGCGTCGTCACGATGATCGAGTCGCCGAGTGCGGGCCGGTTTTCCATCGACGGTGTCGAGATCACGCCCGACCGGTGGGACGCGCACCGCGACGCCGTCCAGATCGTGTTCCAGGACCCTTACGGCTCGCTCAACCCGCGCCAGCGGATCAGCGCGATCCTGTCCGAACCGCTCAAGATCAACCGCCCCGACATGACCCGCGCCGAGCGCGAGGCGAAGGTGCGCGAGGTGATGGGGCTGGTGGGTCTCAGGCCCGAATTCTACGGCCGCTACCCGCACATGTTCTCGGGCGGGCAGCGGCAGCGGATCGCTGTCGCCCGCGCGCTGATGCTGGAGCCGAAGGTTCTGGTGCTCGACGAACCCGTCTCGGCGCTGGACCTCTCGGTGCAGAGCCAGATCCTGAACCTGCTGCTCGACCTGCAGGACCGGCTGGGGTTGACCTATCTCTTCATCTCGCACGACCTGTCGGTGGTGCGCCACGTCTGTGACGAGGTCATGGTGATGTATCTCGGCCGCGCGGTCGAGACCGGCACCAAGGACGCGGTGTTCGGCCAGCCCCGCCACCCCTATACACGCGCGCTGCTGTCCGCGACGCCGGTGGCCGACCCCGCCCGCCGCAAGGAGCGGATCAAGCTGACCGGCGAACTGCCCTCGCCGCTGAACATCCCGCCCGGCTGCGCCTTCGCCGCGCGCTGCTGGAAGGCCGAGGCGCGCTGCCGCGCCGAACGGCCGGAGCTGGAGGGCGACGGGCACAAGGTCGCCTGTTTCTTCCCCGAGGGGGGCTGAGGCCCGGGAACACGGCCTTGGCCAAACGCCCAGCGAATCGCTACCCTTGTGTCAGGGAGACAGCGCAAGCGGGAACCATGCGGATCATTGTCGGGATCGTGATCCTTTTCCTGGCGGCCCTGCCGGGGCTGGCCGAGCGGCGCGTGGCGCTGGTAGTCGGCAACGGGGCCTATGACATGGCGCCCGCGCTTCCGAACCCGGGCAATGACGCCGAAGCGGTCGCCGCGGCGCTGGAGCGGATCGGCTTCGAGGTCGAACGCGGGCTCGACCTAGACGGCGCGGCGATGCGCGCGCGCATCCGTGATTTCGGCCGACAGGCAGAGGGGGCTGATCTGGCGCTGTTCTTCTACGCCGGTCACGGCATCCAGATGGCGGGGCGGAACTACCTGATCCCGACCGATGCGGCGCTGGAACGCGAGGGCGATCTGGACCTTTACGCCCTGCCTCTGGATCTGGTGATCGCCGAGATGGAGCGCAGCGCCAAGACCAGTATCGTGCTGCTGGACGCCTGCCGCGACAACCCGTTCGAGACGCAGCTTTCGCGCGCCATGGGGCAGGCGCGGTCCACGGCGCTTCTGGGCCGGGGGCTGGCGCCGGTCGAGACGGCCGGAGGTTTGTTCGTGGGATTCGCCACCGATCCGGGCCGCGTCGCCTTTGACGGGGCAGGGCGGCACAGTCCATTCACCGAGGCGGTGCTGGATCATGTCGCGACCGCGGGGCTGGAGATCAACGCGATGATGACCCGAGTGCGTGCGGATGTGTTCGAGACGACCGCCGGGCGGCAACGCCCCTGGTCGACCTCATCGCTGCTGCGCGAGGTCTACCTTGCCCCCGCAGCACCCCCGCCGCCCGACGACACGGCGCAGGATATCGCGATGTGGCAGGGTTTGGGCGAAGCGGCCGGGGAAGAGGCATTGCGCGCCTATCTCGACGCCTTCCCGCACGGGCTGTTCGCCGAGGTCGCGCGCGACCGGCTGGGCGCGATCGAACTGGCGGCCCTCCTGCCCGAGCGGAGTGCGCTGACCTCGCCCGATCTGCCCCCGGAACCTGTGCCTGCGCCGGTCGCCGTTGCCCCGACGCGCGAGTGCGAGTTCTGTCCGACCATGGTCCGCGTGCCCGGCGGCGCGACAGTGCTGGGCTCGCCCGACCTGCAGGCTCCCGCCGCCGAGCGGCCCGCCACCCCCCAGACGCTCGCCCCCTTCCTGATGGCCGAGCACGAGGTCTCGGTGGGTCTCTTGCGCCGCTACGAGGCCGAGACCGGCCAGACGATCCCGCGCGGCTGTTATGTCTGGACGGCGGATGGGCGCATGCGAATGGACCGGACGGCCTATTGGGGCGCGCCCGGCTATGACGTGACGGATGGCTCGCCTGCCGCCTGCCTGAACTGGGAGGACGCCATGCGCATCACCGCCTGGTTGAACGAACAGGCGCCGGGCGCGGGCTATCGGCTGCCCTCCGAGGCCGAGTTCGAATTCGCGTTGAAGGCAGGGGGGGACGGCCCCTATCCGTGGGATGGCGGCGCCGAGAACGCCTGCGGCCATGCCAATGCGGCCGATGCCTCGTCGCGGTTTCGCTGGCGCAACACCGCCTGCGACGATGGCGCGCCCGATATCGCCGCGCGCGGGTCGTTTCCGCCGAATGCCTACGGGCTATTCGATCTTGCCGGCAACCTGTGGGAATGGACGGCGGATTGCTGGAACGACAGCCACCGGGGCGCAGCCGCCGATGGCAGCGCACGCACCGAGGGACTGTGTTCCAGCCGCGTTTTGCGCGGCGGATCCTGGGACGATCCGCTGGCCAATCTGCGCGTCACCTACCGCGTGGGCATCCCCGCAGCGCAGCGGCAGGCGAATGTCGGGATGCGCGTCGTCCGGCCAGGGCCCTGAACCGTCATTCGGCCGGAACCGTCACCCCCGCGGAGGCGTGCGGCGCAGCCTCGGGGCGGGATCGCGGCCGGGACGCGGCCTCGCGCAGCGCCGCGATTGCCAGCAAGGCCAGAACCCCCAGCGGCGGCAGCGACCAGCGCAGCCAGACCTCATCGGGATAGCCCTGGAAGATCACCTGGAGAAACAGCGCGATCAGCGTGCCCGAGGCGAAGGTCAACAATCCCTGCCGTCCCAGCAGCCTGAGCGGCGCCAACGCGATACTTCCCGTAAGGCGCGTGACGGCCGGAATGCAGGACAGCACATAGACGAGTGCCAGGATATGCAGAAGGCGGGGCAGGGCCAGATAGGTCTTGTTGTGCGAGATCAGGTGGAACGGCGCCCCGGCCTTGCCAAGCTGCCAAAGCTGGTTGTTCATCCACTGGCCCAGCGGTCCGATCTTCATCCAGCAGATAACGAAGACCAGATAACCCGCCGCCAGCGCGAAAAGGATGGCCGATTTCGGCACCAGCCGCTTGCCCTCGCGCAGGCGCAGCCCGATCAGAAGGCCGGTGAAGAACAATGCCTGCCAGGACAGCGGGTTGAAGAACCAGCCGCCCGGATTGGGATAGTTCGGCAGGTTGAGCCGGTAGAACCCGGCGCAGAACCACAGGACCGCCGCGATCAGCGCCAGTGCAACCGTGCTGCGCAGCCCGATATGGAGGGCCAGCGGCGTGGCCAGCAGCAGCACCGCATAGGCGGGCAGGATGTTGACATAGCCCAGCTGATGCGTCAGCGCCGGAATGCCGATCAGCGCCGCTTCGGTGTTCTGGAAGACCTGCCTCAGGTTGATCTTGGTCAGCAGCTCCGGCAGCCCGAAGGTGGTCGCACCCCAGGCGAAGATCGCGATGGCCCAGGCCGTCAGGAAGATCTGCGTCAGATACAGCGTCCAGGCCCGCCCCCAGACCGGCCGGACCGCCGCCCATAGCCCGTTCTGCGCCAGCGCACCCCGCTCGAAGCGCGCCGAATAGGCCAGCGCCGCCGCGATGCCCGACATCACGAAAAACGCCTCGGCCGCGTCGGAGAAGCCGAAATTCCGGCTGGTGAACTGCTCGTAGGGGTTCCTGGGCGCGTGGTTGATGAAGATCATCACCAGCGCGAGGCCGCGGAATGCGTCGATCCGCGGATCGCGTGGCCGCTTGAGCCGGGGTTCGGGCTCACGCGGCCGCATCGAGTGCCTCCTTCGGCTGCGCGGCGGGCTGGCTCAAGCTCGCCTGCCAGCGGTGGAAGGAGCGGATCACCGGGCTGGGGTCGGTCTCTTCGGGGGTGGTGAAAAGACCGCGGGCAATCGGGTGCGAACTGGCCCAGATCAGAAACGGTGCGGCCAGCATCGGCAGGCAGATCGGCAGCAGCCAGATCGCCAACGACGGGGCGAGCATCTTGACCGCGGCCAGCGCGATCGCGCCCCCGGCAAAGATCCAGAACCCTGCCACCAGGCTCTGGCCAGGGCCCAGACGCCCCTCGCCGCGCTGGTTGGCGGGCCAGCCGCCATCGCGCCCCGCCAGAACCTGCATCACCGCGCGGGACTGATACATCAGCATCACCGGCGCCAGCAGCGAGGACAGCACGATCTCGGCCAGCACCGAGCCTGCGGCCCGTGCCTTTCCGCCAAAGCCTCTTGTCCGGTCGGACAGCGCGGCAGCCCCAAGGATCGAAAGCTTGGGCAGCAGCAAAAGCCCCACGATCCCCAGCGCAAGCGTCACGATTTCCTTGGTTCGGTCCGAGGGGAAGACCGGAAAAAGCTGATAGGGTTCGGGGAAATAGTTCGGCGGCGGCGCCGTGACGGCAGCCGCGATCGAGGCGATGAGGAACGCGCCCCAGAACAACGAGGCGACATAGGCAAAGATGCCCTGGACAAAGACGAACCGGCTCCAGGGGGCAAGGCCAGGGGCCGCCAGAAGGCGTGCATGCTGAAGGTTGCCCTGGCACCAGCGGCGGTCGCGCCGGGCATGGGCAAGGATGTTGTCGGGGCCTTCCTCGAACGACCCCTCGATGGTCTCGTCAAGTTCCACCTTCCATCCCGCCCGCGCCAGCAGCGCCGCCTCGACATAGTCGTGGCTGAGGATGTGCCCACCGAACGGGGGCTGGCCATTCAGCGCGGGCAACCCGCAGCTTTCTGCGAAGGCCTTGACCCGGATGATGGCGTTATGCCCCCAGAACGGCCCTGTCGCGCCCTGCATCCGCGCCAGCCCGCGGGCGAAGACAGGCGCGTGGAAGGCGGCGGAGAACTGCATCGCGCGGCCGAACAGCGAACGCGCGCCGATGATTTTCGGCAATGTCTGCAATAGCCCCAGTTTCGGGTCGGCCTGCATCCGCGCGATCAGATGGCGGATCGTCTCGCCCTCCATCAGGCTGTCGGCGTCGAGGATCACGGCAAACCGGTAGGCTCCGCCCGAGGTGCGGATGAAATCCTCGATATTTCCGGCCTTGCGGCCCCGGTTGTCCATGCGGCGGCGATAGAACAACCGCCCCGCGCCGCCGGTCTCGGCCAGCAGGCGGGCGAAGGCATCCCGCTCGCGCGCCGCGGCCAGGTCGTCGCGGGTGTCCGACAGGATCGCGATGTCCACATTCAGCCCCGCCGCCCGGATCGAGCCGTCCATCGCGGCGATCCGGGCAAAGGTCGTCACCGGGTCCTCGTTGCAGATCGGCACCAGCACCACGGTCGGCGGTTGCGGGAGGGTCAATGGCGGCGGCACGACGCCGCGGCGCCGGTTCGGCAGGCCGACAAAGGCCCCCGCCGCTCCCCAGGCAAGCCAGGCCGTGGTCACGAAGATCAGCGTGGTGCGCACCACATCCCACAGATGCACCCCGTCCTCGGTCGAGGCGGCGGCCAGCAAGGCCGCGGCCGCCCCAGCCGCGAGCACGACAAAGCTGATCGCTGCGGTCCTGAGCGTCAGCGTCCGGAAATCGGGGGCGGGAACACGGGCCATGCCGGGGGACTCAGCCGTGCTGGACCGGACGCAGCAAGAGCCGCGTCAGCCAGGCGATCACGCCCGCACGGTGCGGGGCTTCCAGCACCTGGCGTGGCATCTCTATCGGCGCGAAAGGCGGCGCCCAGTGCATGTCCTCGACCGCGGTCGAGGCCTCGGGCTCGATCAGACGTTCGGCACTCATTCCTTGATCCATTGGTAAAGCCAGGTTTCGCTGAGGTCGCGCCCGAATCCGGTGATGCCCGCGCGCAACTCGACCAGTCCGCCATCGGGCGCGCTGGCCTCGATCACCAGCCGCCAGATATTCGTTCCCGAGACCCGGGACAGCACGGCCTCCACGATCTCGCCGCCGCTGGCATGGGTTTCGGGTTCGAGCCTTGCATCGGCGGGCAGCCCGGACAGGGTGCCGCCTTCGAAGTCGATCACGAACTTGCGGCGGTCATGGACGTTGCGCACACCCGCGACGCCACCCTTGCCGACCCGGGTGCGGACGATGCGCGCGCGTTCCCCGCACCCATCGCCGGGCGGTGTCATGCCCCAGTGCAGCCGGTAGGCAACCTCGAGCGCATCGCCTCTGCGGACCTTGCCCTCGGGCACCCAGAAGGCCACGATATTGTCGTTTCCTTCCAGATCAGACGGGATCTCGACCAGCCGCACAGAGCCCTTGCCCCAGTCGCCCAGCGGCTCGACGACCAACGAGGGGCGCAGCTCGTAATGCGCGCCCGCGTCGAGATAGCTTTCGAAGGCGCGATCGCGCTGGATCAGCCCGAACGAGGCGGGGTTGCGCGCGCCCAGATAGGAACTGGCCAGCCGCGGCGGGTTGTTGAGCGGCCGGATATAAGTCTCGCCGCCACGGGTGTTCAGAACCAGCGCCTCGCTGTCATGCACCCGCGGACGGAAATCGTCAAAGGCGCCGCGGTCGTTGTCGCCCAGCAGATACATCGAGGTCAGCGGCGCAATGCCCAGTTGCGCGACATCCTCGCGCAGGAACAGCCGGGCCGTTACCTCCATCACCGTGGTCTCGCCCGGCACGATCTCGAACCGGTAGGCGCCGGTCACCGAGGGGCTGTCGAGGGCCGCGAACAGCGTGACGGCGGTCGCGCCCTGGGCCGGGCGTTCGATCCAGAACTCGCTGAAGTGCGGGAACTCCTCGGGACCGCCGATGGCGGTATTCACGGCCAGCCCGCGCGCGCTGATCCCGTAGACATTTCCGCGGCCAAGCGCGCGGAAATAGCTGGCGCCCAGGAATGCCACCACCTCGTCGAAGATATCGGCACGGTTCAACGGTGCATGCAGCCGGAAGCCCGCCACCGTGGGCAGCGCCATGTCGGCGGGAACCCGGTCGGCGAGCGTGCCCTCATACTCGAAATCCTCGGCCGAGAAGCCCATCGGCTGCACCACCCCGTCCACCACCTCGTGGACCGCGACCGGCGTCTTGAACAGCCAGCCCGGGTGGAAGGCATGCAGCCGGAAGAACGAGCCCTCGCCCTGCCAGCGGGCATGGTCGGGCCGGAACCGGATCCGGCGATAGGCGTCGTAATCGAGCCCGGCGATCAGGCCCTCATGCTGGGCGGCGGGGATATAGGCGCTTGCGGCGCGCCCGCGCATCCGTTCGGCCAGCAGATCGAACGAGAAGATCTCGGGCTCGGGCAAGGGGGCCATTTCCTGCTGCGCCAGGGCATCACGGGGCAGCAAGGCCGCGGCGGCGACCGAGCAGGAAAGTCCGCCAAGTGCCTGGCGACGCGTCATGTTCGCCACGGCCGACCCTCGTCCCGAGGTGGGAAAACCTTCTGTCATCAGGTACCTCCTGCGCCGCGGCCTGCATCACTGGTTGCCACAAGAAACGCGCCCTGTCCCGGTATGTCGCAATTTCGTCATGCTGCACGGCAGAATCACGCCGTTCCCGCGGGCGTTGTCGGCGGAATTTGGTGAATCCTTCAGCGGCTGCAATGTTACATTCGGCGCAGATGATTGCATTGCCCGCTAAACCCCTGCCTCATAGGCGGAAATCTGCTCAAGACGTGCCGGCGCGGCGATTCCGGAGGCGGTTTGCGATCTCGTCCCCGGCCCGGTTGGCTCGGAGCAATGCTGCGCATGCAAAGCCTTGGCGCCCGGGCCGATCCTGCCCCGCACTCAGCCTTCGGGCGGCAGCATCTTGCCGGGGTTGAGCAGTCCGGCCGGGTCGAACGCGGCCTTGAGCGTGCGCATCCAGTCCAGCGCGGCCCCGTGCTCGGCGGCCATGTATTTCTGCTTGCCGATCCCGATCCCGTGCTCGCCCGAGACCGTGCCGCCCAGCCGCAGCGCGGTTTCGGCCAGCCGCCCCGAGAACTCCAGCGCGCGGGCCATCCCGGCGGCATCGTCGGGATCGACCCGCACGCCGCAATGGAAATTCCCGTCGCCGACATGGCCGACGATGGCGCTGGTCAGGCCCATGGCGCGGGCCAGATCCTGCGCCTCGACCACCGCTTCGGCCAGCTTCGAGATCGGCACGCAGACATCGGTGGCCAGCGTCCGCTTGCCCGGCTCCAGCGCGCCGGTGGCGTGGTGGGCGTTGTGGCGCATCGCCCAGAGCGCGCTGCGGGCCTCTGTCGTGGTGGCGTCCTGCCAGACTGCGACGCCGAACCCGTCCGCGATCTCGCGAAAGGCGGCGGCCTGTTCGGCAACGGCGGCGGGGCTGCCATGAAACTCAAGGAAAAGATGCGGGCTTTCAGGCAGATCGGTGCCGGAGTGAAGGTTGAAGCCGCGCACCATGATTTCATCGACCAGCTCGATCCGGGCCATCGGAATGGCGGACTGGATCACCGCGATCACGCAATCGACGGCCGCTGCCACGCTGGCAAAGCGGCAGGTCGCGGCCAAGATCGCCTCGGGCTGGGGATGCAGGCGCAGCGTCAGTTCCGTGATGATGCCCAGCGTGCCCTCGCTGCCCACCAGAAGATGGGTCAGGTCATACCCGGCGGAGGATTTCTGCGCCCGGCTGCCGGTGCGGATCACCGCGCCATCCGCCATCACCGCCTCGAGCGCGAGGACATTCTCGCGCATCGTGCCATAGCGCACCGTCGTCGTGCCGCTGGCCCGCGTCGCGGCCATGCCCCCCAGCGAGGCATCGGCGCCCGGATCGACCGGAAAGAACAGCCCGGTGGCGCGCAAATCGGCATTCAGGCGGGTGCGCGTCAGGCCGGGCTGGACCACTGCGATCTGGTCTTCGGGATGGATCGCAAGCACCCGGTCCATGCGCGACAGATCCAGACTCAGCCCGCCCCGGATCGGCAGATGCTGGCCCTCCAGCGAACTGCCCGTGCCGAAGGCCGTGATCGGCAGGCCATGCGCGGCGCAGGCGTGCATGATCGCGGCGACCTCGGCGGTGGTTTCGGGGAAGGCCACCGCCTCGGGCAGCGCCGGCGGGAAATGCGCCTCGTTCCGGCCATGCAGCGCGCGCACCGACTCTCCGGTCGATAGCCGCGGGCCAAGGATGTCGGCAATCTCGGCAAGGGCGCCCATTCTCGTCTCCTGTCGCGGGGTGCGGCCCAGATCAACCGCGTCGGTGGGCGGATTGCAAGGGCTCAGCCGTGGCTTTCCAGCAGCGTGCGCAGGTCGTCCAGCGTGTTCGCCTCGGCCGGGGGCTTGTCGCGACGCCAGCGCGCCATGCGCGGAAAGCGCAGCGCGATGCCCGACTTGTGGCGCGGGCTTTTCTGGATACCCTCGAAGGCGATCTCGAAGACATGCTCGGGTTTGACCTGCCGCACCGGACCAAAGCGTTGCAGCGTGTTCCGGCGCACCCAGGCCGTTATCTCGCGGAACTCGGCATCGGTCAGGCCGGAATAGGCCTTGGTGAAGGGCACCAGATCGCCCCCGTCCCAGACCGCGAAGGTGAAATCGGTGTACAGCGTCGCGCGCCGGCCATGTCCCGCCTGAGCATAGATCATCACCGCATCGACCGTCAGCGGGTCGAGCTTCCATTTCCACCAATCGCCCTTTTTCCGCCCCGCCAGATAGGGTGCGGCGGCGCGTTTCAGCATCACGCCCTCGGCCCCCGCGGCGCGGGCGGCGGCGCGGGTTTCGGCCAGCGCCGCCCAGTCGGCAAAGGGCAGAAGCGGCGACAGGCGCAGCGGCGCGCGGTCGGGCAGGCGGGCGAACAACGCCTCCAGCCGGGCGCGGCGCTCGGCCAGCGGGCGGGGGCGAAGGTCGGTGCAGTCCTCCTCGAGCAGGTCATAGGCTTTCAGCACGACCGGCGCCTCGGCCAGCAGCCGTTTCGACAGGCTCTTGCGGGTGATGCGTTTCTGAAGCGCGGCAAAGGGCAAGGGGCGGTCATCGGCCCAGCCAAGGATCTCGCCGTCGATCACGGTGCCCGGGGGCAGGAAATCGCGGGCCTGCGCCAGTTCGGGGAAGCGGTCGGTCATCAGTTCCTCGCCGCGCGACCACAGGAAATGCGTCCCGCCCCGGACGATCAGTTGCCCGCGGATGCCGTCCCACTTGTATTCCGCGCACCAGTCGGCGGGATCGCCCAGCGCCTGCGGGTCCCCCTCGATCTGATAGGCAAGGTAGAAGGGGTAGGGCCGCGACAGCGCGGCCGTCGGGTCGGGCGTTTCGATCAGCGCGGCCCATGTGGTCGTCGCGGGCGTCCAGTCGCCCATCAGCCGATGCGACAGATCGGCCTCGGCGATGCCGGTGGCCCGGGCCAGCGCGCGGGTCATCAGCGTCTGGCTGACACCGACGCGAAACCCCCCGGTGATGAGCTTGTTGAACAGGAACCGTTCCGTTCCGTCGAGGCTGTCCCAGGTGGCCAGGATCCGCGCCTTGCGCGCGGGCTCGTCCATCTGCGCCAGCGCGGTGATTTCGGCCATGTGGTCCGACAGGCTGGCCGTGCTGGTGCCGCTTGCTTGCGGCAAGACCAGCGCGATGGTTTCGGCAAGGTCGCCGACCACCGGGTAACATTCCTCGAACAGCCAGAGCGGCAGCCCCGCCCGTTCCGCCGCCCATTCGCGCAGCCGCGTAGTCGTGACCGCCCGGCGCGGGCGGCGGCCCGACAGAAGCGCCACGGTCCAGAGCCGGTCGTTCTGGGGCGCATCAGTGAAATAGGCGGCCAGCGCCGCGATCTTTGCATTGGTGCGGGTGGTCCGGTCCAGCGCGGTGAACAGGGCGGCGAAGCGTTTCATGGCGCGTCCTCGGCGCTGTCGAGGGTTTCGCCCTCGTAGGCGGTGCGCACGATCTCGGCGTCGTAGCCCTGATCGGCCAGCCAGCGGCGGAACACGCTTGTATATCCATGCGTCACGAAAACCCGCTCCGCGCCGGTTTCGCGGATCGCTTCGTTCAGCCCGGCCCAGTCGGCATGATCGGAGAGCACGAAGCCGCGATCCGCGCCGCGCCTGCGCCGCACGCCGCGCAGCGCCATCCAGCCCGAGGCGAGGCCCATCGCTGCCGCCCCGAAACGCCGCGCCCAGGCCCCGCCCAGCGCCGAGGGCGGCGCCAGAACCAGCGCACCGGCATGGGCCTTGAGGTCGGTTTCGGGCGTGACCGGAATGGTCGGGGGCAGGGCGATCCCCTGCCCGCGCATCACCGCGCAGGTGGCCTCGATCGCGCCATGGGTCAGGATCGGGCCGATCCCGGCATCCACACCCGCCAGAAGCCGCTGCGCCTTGCCCAGCGCATAGGCGCCCAAGAGGCTGAAGCGCCTCTCGGCGGCATTGGCGGTCCACCAGTCGTCGATCCCGGCCAGAACCTGCGCCTGCGGTGCCCAGCTGAAGACCGGCAGCCCGAAGGTGCATTCGCTGACGAAGGCATGCGCCCGGACCGGCTCGAACGGTTCCGACAGGCCATCCGCCTCGGTCTTGTAATCGCCAGAGACGACCCAGACCTCGCCCGCCACCTCGACCCGGATCTGGGCCGAACCGGGCACATGGCCCGCGGGGTGAAAGGACACGATCGCATCGCCGATCCGGCGGGGCTCGCCATAGCCGATGGTGTCCAGCGCGATCCCGCCCAGCCGGTGGCGGATCACCGGCGCGGCCGGGGCGGTGGCCAGATAGCGGCGATGGCCTGGCCGGGCGTGATCGGAATGGCCATGCGTGATCAGCGCGCGGTCCACCGGCGCCCAGGGGTCGATGAAGAAGTTGCCTGCGGGGCAGAAGATGCCGCGCTCGGTGAAGGTCAGGACGGACATGGGAGCCAATATGGGTCAGGCGGCTGGCCGGGCCACCGGCTTACAACTGGCCGATGCGGTCGAGAATGCGCATGGGCGGGCGTGGCGCGGCATGGCGCGTGAAATGCGCCGCCGCCTCGTCGAAGACGCGGGTGCGGGTGGGCGCGTCCTCCATCATCACCTCGTGGCGGGCGCCCTCGATCTCGCGCAGCGTGCCTGCGGGCCAGGCGCCCTTGAGCATGCGGATCGCGTTCGGGCAGACGATGCGTTCGTCGCTTCCCAGATAGGTCAGCGTGGGCACCGGCGGCGGCGGCATCCGCGCCAACAGGCGCGTCTCGCGCAGCGCCTCGTGCAACCAGCCCAGGCTGGGCCCTCCAACCGCCAGTTCGGGCCGTGCGGCCAGTTGGCGCCGCATGTAACCGAACATCTCGGGATCGCCGGTCAACTCGTTGTCATCGAAGTGGCAGGCCAGCACATAGGTGCGGCCCCCCTTGGTCGGTGTGACCCGCCGGTCCAGCCCCAGCGGACGGCTTGCCGCGCTCAGCGCCCAGGCGGCGCGGCGCATCAGCGGCGAAAAGCGGATGCCCCACATAGGCGCCGTAAACACGGCCGAGGCGACATCCAGCCCCTCATGCAGCGCGCGCAGACCGATGCAGCCGCCCATGGAATGGGCCAGCAGGTGAAACGGCCGGGGCAGATCGAGGGCCTGCGCAACATCCAGCATCGCCGCGACATCGCGCTGGTAGGTGTCGAACCGGTCTACATGACCAAGCACCGGATCGTCATGCAGCCGGTCGGCCAGCCCCTGGCCGCGCCAGTCGACGGCTACCGTGGCAAAACCGCGCGCCGCCAGTTCGCCCGCCGCGCGACCGTATTTCTCGACATATTCGGTGCGGCCGGGAAACAGCAGCACCGTGGCCCGCGCCCGCGCCGCCCCCCAGACCGCCACGCGGACGCGGACCCCGTCAGGAGCCAGGGCCCAGAACGCGACGGCGTCCCCGGGGCCTTCGGCGATGTCGTTGTGAAAGGGCGCGCGGTCCATAGTTTCCTTGCGCTCGATCAGGTGAATATATGGGCAAGCTGCATCGCCTTGCCCATGTCGCCCTCGATCCGCAGCTTGCCCGTCATGAAGGCCGTGGTCGGGTTCAGATCGCCCTCCATCATGTCGCGGAACGTGTCGAGCGAGGCGGTCAGTGTCACCTCGGCGGGCGTGTCGGCGGCATGGGCCCCCTCGGAATCGACGATGATCGCGCCCTCGTCCTCGATCACGAACTTGGCGACGCCGTCGAAGCCCCCGTCGATCTTTGCGTTCAGGGTCTCGACTGCCTTTTCTATCACGTCGCTCATGGAAATCCTCCGATCGTGAATGCGGGGGGATATCGCTTTTCCCGCTGGTTGCTCTAATCTCTTTCGTTATGGGCACGCGGTGGAACATTCTCAATCCTCTCGTCACGGCAATTTGCGCAGCATTCTGCCTGTCGGCCGCCGCCTGGGCGGAAGACGACCGGGCGGGAGCGCTGCTGGACGAATTGCAGCGGCCCGATCTGCCGAACTGGAAACAGGTCGAGCGCGAGATCTGGGACGAATGGGCGAAATCCGGCTCGCCTTCGATGGATCTGCTGCTCAAGCGCGGGCGCGAGGCGATCACGGCGGGCGCGTTCGAGACCGCGATTGCGCATCTCACCGCGCTGACCGACCACGCGCCGGACTTCGCCGAAGGCTACAATGCGCGCGCGCTGGCCTATTTCCGGGCCGGGCTTTACGGGCCCGCCATCGCCGATCTGGCGCGCACGCTGGAACTCAACCCGCGCCATTTCGGCGCGCTTTCCGGACTTGGCGCGATTCTCGAGGAGACCGGGCAGCTTGAGGCGGCCCGCGACGCCTATCTGGCAGCCCGCGCTATACATCCCCACGATCCCGACCTAGAAGGAGCCGTCGAGCGGCTGGAGTTGCTGACCTCTGGCCGCACGCTCTGAGGCTGGGCGAAAGGGCAGAAGATGTCAGATCAGGCGAGGGTCGTTGCGGTCCTCGGGCCGACCAATACCGGCAAGACCCATTACGCCATCGAACGCATGCTGGCCCACCGGACCGGCGTGATCGGCCTGCCGCTGCGGCTGCTGGCGCGCGAGGTCTATGACCGGATCGTTGCCCTGCGTGGGCCGTCCGTGGTGGCGCTGGTCACCGGCGAGGAACGGATCGTGCCGGATCGTGCGCAATACTGGGTCTGCACGGTCGAGGCGATGCCGGTGGGCACGGGGGCCGATTTCCTGGCGGTGGACGAGATCCAGCTTTGCGCCGATCCCGAGCGCGGCCATGTCTTCACCGACCGGCTACTGAACGCGCGCGGGCTGCACGAGACGCTGTTCCTGGGCGCCGACACGATGCGCAGCGCCATCGCTGCGCTGATCCCGCGCGCGCAATTCATGCGGCGCGAGCGGTTCTCGGATCTGTCCTATACCGGCTCGAAAAAGATCAGCCGGATGCCGCCGCGGTCCGCCATCGTCGGGTTCTCGGTCGAGAATGTCTATGCCATCGCCGAGTTGATCCGCCGCCAGAAGGGCGGCTGCGCGGTGGTGATGGGCGCGTTGTCGCCGCGTACCCGCAACGCGCAGGTCGAACTCTACCAGAACGGCGATGTGGATTACCTGGTGGCGACGGATGCAATCGGGATGGGGCTGAACCTCGACATCAAACATGTCGCCTTTTCCGCCCTGTCGAAATTCGACGGCCGCCGGATGCGGCCGCTGCATGCCAACGAGCTGGCCCAGATCGCGGGCCGCGCGGGACGGCACACCCAGCCCGGCACCTTCGGCGTGACCGGCGAGGCGCGGCCGCTGGAGGCAGAGGTGGCCGATGCCATCGTCGAGAACCTCTTTGCCCCAGTGCGCAAGCTGGAATGGCGCAATTCCAGGCTGGATTTCGTCAGCCCCGAGCGGCTGATCGCCGCGCTCGAGGCGCGCCCCGCGGGCGAATGGCTGACCCGCGGGCGCGAGGCCGACGATCTGCACGCGCTCAAGACGCTTTCGGCGCTGCCCGATCTGCGCGACCGCCTCGGGGATGCGCGCGACGTGAAACTTCTGTGGGATGTCTGCCGGATACCGGATTTCCGCGGCATTTCCCCGGTCGAGCATACCGGCCTTCTGGAACGCATCTTCGGTTTCCTGCACCAAGGCGGGCGGGTGCCCGACGACTGGCTGGCGCGTCAGGTCAAGCGAATCGACCGGACAGACGGCGACATTGACACGCTTTCGAAACGGTTGGCCTATATCCGGACGTGGACTTATGTCGCGCAGCGATCGGGCTGGGTCGCGGACGAAGGCCATTGGCGGGGCCTCACCCGCGCTGTAGAAGACCGCCTGTCCGACGCGCTGCATGGCGCGCTGACGCAGAGATTTGTTGACCGGCGGACGAGCGTTCTCCTTCGCCGGTTGAAGCAGAAGGAGAGCCTTGTGGCCGAGGTGAACGACAAGGGTGAAGTGACGGTCGAGGGGCAGTTCGTCGGCCGTCTGGAAGGCTTCCGGTTCCGTCAGGATGCCTCGGCCAGCCCGGACGAGGCGCGCATGCTGCGCCAGGCGGCGCTGGCGGCGCTGGGCCCGGAATTCCACCTGCGCGCCGACCGCTTCTACAATTCGCCCGATACCGAGTTCGATTTCACCGAGCAGGGCGGGCTGATGTGGGGCAACCATGCCGTGGGCAAGCTGCTGGCAGGCGCCGATCCGCTGAAACCCATGGTCGAGCCCTTCGTCGATGAAGAGGCCGGCGTCGAGGTGACCGAGAAGGTCCGCCGCCGACTTCAGCATTTCATCGACCGCCGGGTGGCGACCCTGTTCGAGCCGCTCTTGAACCTGCAGCGCGACGAGGCGTTGACCGGGCTGACCCGCGGCTTCGCCTTCCGTCTGGTCGAGGCGATGGGAATCCTGCCGCGCGATGGCGTCGTCCAGGAGGTCAAGGAACTGGACCAGGAAAGCCGCAGCGCGTTGCGCAAGCACGGCATCCGCTTCGGACAGTTCACGATCTTCATGCCGCTTCTGCTGAAACCCGCGCCGACGCGGCTGCGGCTGGTGCTGTGGTCGCTGCATCGGGGGCTGGACGAGTTCCCCGAAAGCCCGCCGCCCGGCCTGGTGACGATCCCCTCGATCGAGGCGGTGCCGGTCGAGCATTACATGCTGGCGGGCTACCGCCCGGCAGGCACGCGGGCGATCCGCATCGACATGCTGGAACGGCTTGCCGATCTGTTGCGCGCCGAGGATACCCGGGGCGGCTTCGAGGCAAAGCCCGACATGCTCTCGATCACCGGCACCACGCTGGAACAGTTCGCCGACCTGATGCGGGGTCTGGGCTACAGCGCCGAGCGCGGCGAACGGCCAAAGGTCAAGCCCGCGCCGACGCCGCAGGAGGAGGGGTCCGCCGAAGGGGGCGCAGCCGCGGCAGAGGCGGTCCCGGCCGAAGCCGAAATGCCCGGCCCCGAGGCACCCGTCTCCGAGACACCGGCCCCCGAGACACCCGCAGCCGAGGCTGCCGCCGGGGCGGGCGCGCCCGAGATCGAGGTCTTTTATACCTTCGCCTGGGCGCCGCGTCGCAAGGCGGGCGGCCAGAAGCCGCGCGGCGGCGAGCGGCCCCATGCCAAGGGCAAGCCGCGCGGCGGCAAGCCCAAGGGCAAGCCGGGCGGTCCGCGCCCTGACAAGCCGCAGAATTTCGAGGCCCGCCCGCCGCGCAAGGAAAAGCCGATCGACCCCGACAACCCCTTCGCCGCCGCGCTGATGGGGCTCAGGGACAAGTCCTGACCGCGTGAGCGACCCCGGCCCCCGCCCGACGATAAGGCTGGACAAGTGGCTCTGGCAGGCGCGGTTCGTCAAGTCGCGCACGCTGGCCGCCGCGCTGGTCTCGGGCGGGCATGTGCGGGTCAATGCCAACCGCACCGACAAGCCGGGCGCCCGCGTGGGGCCCGGCGACACGCTGACATTCCCGCAGGGCCACGAAATCCGCGTGGTGCGCATCCTCGCGCCCGGCGACCGTCGCGGCCCCGCGACCGAGGCGCGCACCCTCTACGAGGACTTGACCCCGATCAAGGAAATACCCCTCGAAAATCCGCGATATGAGGGCAACGGGCGGCCCACGAAAAAGGACCGCCGACAGATCGGGCGCCTGAACAAACCCCCGCTTGAATGATCCGCCCGGGTGTTCTAGTTCCTGCCCAACAAGAAAACCGAGGGCCCGCCCATGACCTATGTCGTCACCGACAACTGCATCGCCTGCAAATACACCGATTGCGTCGAGGTCTGCCCCGTGGACTGCTTCTACGAGGGCGAGAACATGCTTGTGATCCATCCCGACGAGTGCATCGACTGCGGCGTGTGCGAGCCCGAATGCCCCGCGGACGCGATCCGGCCCGATACCGAACCCGATATGGACGAATGGGTCGAGTTCAACCGCAAGTATTCCCAGGTCTGGCCCGTGATCATCACCCGCAAGGACCCGCTGCCCGAGGCCACCGAACGCGACGGTGAGACCGGAAAGCGCGAGAAGTACTTCTCCGAAGCGCCCGGCGAGGGGGGCTGAGGCCCTGCCGGCCTGCCCTTCGCGCCCGTTTTCGGGCGTTTAATAATATTGCTGCCCAAAGCCTTGGGGGTGCGGCTGCGTCGAGGTGCTTTCCTCGCAGCGTTTTTCGTGTTACCTTCTCTTCATAAATGGCCGACCGAATCCTGATCTCCCCGCGCACACAGAGACGTCTGCGGGGTGGTTTTTAGCGTCAGAGCATCAAAACTGTCGGAAATGACGCGTTTCCGGCTTGGTGGCTGGCGCTGTGCAGGGGTCCATGCGAGGAAGAACTGAATGTCGAAGACCAAGAAAGCCGAGTTCCGCCCCAACGACTACGTCGTCTATCCCGCCCATGGCGTTGGCAAGATCGTGTCGATCGAGGAGCAGGAGATCGCGGGCATTCCGCTCGAGCTGTTTGTAATCTCCTTCGAAAAGGACAAGATGACGCTTCGCGTGCCGACCAACAAGGCCACCGAGATCGGGATGCGCTCGCTCTCGACGCCTGACATCGTGTCCAAGGCGATGGCGACGCTGAAGGGCAAGGCCAAGGTCAAGCGGGCGATGTGGTCGCGCCGCGCCCAGGAATACGAACAGAAGATCAATTCGGGCGACCTGATCTCGATCGCCGAAGTCGTGCGCGATCTGCATCGCACCGACGACCAGCGCGAGCAGTCCTATTCCGAGCGTCAGCTTTACGAGGCGGCGCTGGAACGGCTGACCCGCGAGGTCGCGGCGGTGTCCGGTGTGGACGAAGCCGGTGCGCAGAAGCAGGTGGACGAGGTTCTGGTCTCGCGCGCTGCCTGATCGGCTCGGATACCGACCCCTCGAGGCCGTGGCCCCCGCGCCACGGCCTTTTTCGTGGTCACATCCGAGATGCCGCGAGAGGGATCAGCGGCCCGGCAGATCCAGAACCACGTTCCGGCCGTTCTTGACATAGCGCAGGTCGCTTTCGCCGATGGCCGCGACCTGCCCGCCATCCAGCCGATCGCCGACCTTGACCTTTTCGTAGCGCCCGTTCGCGAGCCGCACCAGCGCGCGGCGTTCACCGGACGATCCGTAGACCCCGATCAGGTTGATCTGACGCAGGTTGATCGCCTTGGGCAGCGTGGCCTGACGCGCCACACTCGCCGTGGTCGGGATACGCGGTGCCGCGACTGCTGCGGCAGCCGGAACGGCGGGCGCCAGGGCAGCCAGACCACTGGCCAGGTCCGAGGGCCGCGAGGCCGGGCGCGGTGATCGGGCAATGGCAAGCGCGGATGCCAAGGCGTCCTGCTCGGCTTCGATCGCGTCGGCAAGGGCGGCTTCGATATCCGCAGAGCGATCGACCGGTGGCGGCGGCGCGGCGGCGGCCAGCGCGGCCGGTCGCGCGACGGGGCGCAATCCGGGAGTGGCCGCGGCTTGCGCGCTTGCGGGCGGCGCAGCGACGGGGTCGGGCACCAGGTTAGCCGGGCGCAGACGCGGGCGGATGGCGGCCAACCGCGCCGCCAGGGCCGGATCGGCGTCCGTGGCGGCGACGTCCGTGGGGTTGGCCGACGCGCCCGATCCCGCATCCGTGGTCGTGTCGCCAGAGGGTTGTTGGGCCGCGCCCGTCTCGTCGCCTTGGGTGGGCTCGGGTTCGGGCGATATCCCGGCTCCAGTGTCGGGTTCGGCCGGTGCGAGCAGATCCGGCTGCGGATCGGCCCCCTCGGTCGGGGCGGCTGTCGGCTGGGACTGCGGCCGTGGCGGCGGCACGAGGCGGGGGCGCCCCTCGGTCACCGTGACCAGGATCTCGGGACGCGCAGGCGGGATCAGGTCCGGTGGCCCTTCCGTCACGATCACGTCCAGTTCGGTGTCCACCGCGGGGGCCGGTCCGGGCGCTGCAGCGGGCGCACCACTGGCGGCTTCCGGCGCCTCGGACGGGTCCGGGACGGGGGCGGCGGGGGCTGTCTCGGCCGCGCTCTCGGCAACCGCGCCGGGGGCCTCGGGATCCGTCACCGGCTCGGCGGTCCGGCCGCGCGGCACCAGAGGCGGCTGGCCTGAAAAGACCAGAACACCGTCCGGGGTCAGCGCACCCTCCGGCGTTGCCGCCACAAGGCCACGCTCATCCAGAACGAAGACCTCGTCCTGTCCCGGCGGGTCGGCCTGCAAGGGCAGTGGCAGATCATTGCCCTGGCTGACGCGCGGATCGGGCAGGACGGACGCGCCGGGCGGACGAATCGCGGGATCGAGCGCCGCGACGAAAAGATCCTCGATCCGGTCGGGCGGCGGCGCCGTCATCGGCTCGGGCGCAAGCTGCCACAGCCCGGTGGTCGCGTAACTTTCCGCCGCTTCGGTTTCGCTGAGCGTGGGCGGCGCGATGTTCTCGGCTTCTGCAGGAGCCCCGGCCGGGTCGTCAGGAAGGGCGGCGAGGTCCGCGTCACTCTGTGTGTCCGGCACGGTTCCGGTGTCGGCAACCGTTATCGGGGCATCGGCGCGGTCGGCGGCTTCGGGCAGCAGCGACCAGAGGGCGATCCCCGCCATGGCGACGACCAGCCCGCCGGTCAGGGCCAGCCCAAGCCGCAATTTGCCGTGGCCCTCGACGGTTCTTGATGCGCCGGATCCCAGCGGCGGGAACGATGCGATCCGGGCGGCGGGCCGGACGACCGGGTCCGGATCGGCCGAGGGCACTCGAACCGGTGGCATCCGTGCCGTCGGGGGCGTCGGATGCGCGACCGTTGTGGACTTGGGTGTGGCCTTGTCCGATGTCGCTGCATCTGCCGCGCGGCCCGGCGCGTCGGTCAGGGACAGGCTCAGCCGCGATGCGCTGCCGGAGGGGGCTTCTTCGGTCGGGGCATCGGTGACAGAGGGTGGGGGTGACTGATCCTCGGCGCGGCGACGGGTGGAGAACGGCACAGCCGGATCCGCCGGTCTGGCAGCGGGGAGCGCATCCTTCGTCGGGGCAGGTCTGGCTTCGGATGCGGGCGGAGCGACGGGAGGCTCGGCTTTCGGCTTGCGTTTCGGCGCCGGGCTGGGCGTCGCTTTCGCCGCGGCGGGGCGTTCGCTGCCCCGTGTGGGGCCGGACCGGCCGCCCTGGCGTTCCGATGCTGGTGCCTCAGGCTCGGGTCTCTCGTTCTTGGACAGAAGCGTCGCGGCCAGCGCGGTCGGGCCGAAGAAGGCCTCGCCCGCGAACCTGTCCTCCGAGGGGCACGCCACAAGGCAGACCGGATTGAACCTGTGCTGCGCCGCGAAGGCTTCGGCCTCGACCAGCGTTTCGCGCGCAACCACGGCCAGCCTTGCGGTGCCCGCCCCGGTTTCCTGCCAGTCGAATACCAGGTCGTCCAGCGCATAGGGCGTCAACCCGTCGAGCCCGCGTCGCAGGCTTGCGCGTTTTTCGGCGGGGCTGTCGCCGGTGACGGGAAGGGTGGTGTAAAGCACCTGACTGTCCGGAATCACCAGCTTGGTCAGCAGCCGTCCGCCTGCCAGCCCCTCGGCGGTGCCGCGCATGAGCTTCAGTGTCTCGCCCAGGCCCGGATCGTCGAGCGACACGTCGCCAAGCTTCTTCCAGCCGCCCTTGCCGCGGTGCTGAAGCCCGATGCCGTCTTCGGAGAGCGTGAGCGCGAAGGCTGGTTCCATCACCGCTTTCTAAACCGGTCGCCCGCCGGTTCCAAACCAGTATCGCGGAACCATAGCAGGAAAATGCCGAGCCATAGAAGAGCCTCGCTACAAATTCAGGGAAGGTGCCTTGCCGCGCGCGCTGCAGCGCGCGATGCTCAGCCCGGAGTAAAGCTAGGGAACCACCGCCATGAGACGACCGTTTGCCCTTCTCGCACTTCTCGGCATGCTGGCTTTTCCCGTCGCCGCCGAGACGCCCGCCCGGTTGACCGTTACCGGTCAGGGTGTGGCGGAGGCCGCGCCCGACATGGCGACGATCACCCTTGGCGTCACCCACGAGGCTGAAACCGCCGAGGCGGCAATGGACCGGGTTTCGGCCGATCTTGCGGGGGTACTCGACAGCCTGCGCGCCGCGGGAATCGAGCCGCGCGACCTGCAGACGGCCGGGCTCTCGCTGTCGCCGGTTTGGACCGGGCACGAGCAGGGCCAGCGGGCGCAGATCACCGGCTATTCCGCCTCGAACACGCTGAGCGTGCGGGTGCGCGAACTGGACGGGCTGGGCGGGACGCTCGACCGGGTGATTTCCGAGGGTGCGAACCGGTTCCAGGGGCTGAGCTTCGGGATGCAGAACCCCGAACCGCTGCGCGACGAGGCCCGCCGCCGCGCCGTGGCCGAGGCGCTGCGCAAGGCCGCGCTGTTGGCCGATGCTGCCGGGCTGACATTGGGTCCGGTGCTGTCTCTTGAAGAAGAAGGCGCCGACATGCCGCATCCGGTCAGGTTCGAGGCCGCCCGGATGGGGGGCGACGCGGTCCCCGTCGCGCCGGGTGAACTGGCCATCGAGGCGCGGGTCCGGATGGTCTTTGCCTTGGGCGAGTAATCCCGAGAAGGGCAGGGCGCGCCACCGCGCCCCGCCCGGACTGCCTCAGACCATGGCCAGCGCCTGTTCCAGGTCGGCGATGATGTCGGCGGCGTCCTCGATCCCGATCGAAACGCGCAGCGTATCGGGTGCGGCACCGGCGGCGACCTGCTGCGCCTCGCTCAACTGCCGGTGCGTGGTCGAGGCCGGGTGGATGATCAGCGAGCGCGTGTCGCCGAGATTCGCCACATGGCTGAACAGGTTGACCGCGCCGACCAGCCGGACACAGGCCTCATAGCCGTCCTTCAGCGCGAAGGTGAACAGCCCCCCGGCACCCTTGGGACAGATCCGCGCAACCCTCTCGTGCCAGGGCGAGGAGGGCAGCCCGGCATAAGTCACACGGGCCACCTTGGGATGGGATTCCAGCCAGCTTGCGACCTTGACCGCGTTCTCGACATGGCGCTGCATGCGCAGCGACAGCGTTTCGATCCCCATCAGCGTGTAATGCGCCGCTTGCGGGTTCATCGTCATGCCGAGATCGCGCAAGCCCACGGCGATGCCGTGGAAGGTGAAGGCCAGCGGTCCGAAAGTCTCGTGGAATTTCAGCCCGTGATAGGCGGGTTCGGGGTGGGCGAGCGAGGGGAACTTGTCCGAGGCCGACCAGTCGAAGCGCCCCGAATCGACGATGGCGCCCCCCGTGACGGTGCCGTTGCCTGTCAGATACTTGGTGGTCGAATGAACGACCAGCGTCGCGCCATGCTCGATCGGGCGGCACAGATAGGGCGTGGCCGAGGTGTTGTCGACGATCAGCGGCAGGCCGGCGGCGTCAGCCACGCCCGCGATGGCGTCCAGATCGGTGATGTAGCCGCCCGGGTTGGCGATCGCCTCGCAGAATATCGCGCGGGTGTCCTCGTCGATGGCGGCCCGCACCGCGTCCAGATCGTCGAAATCGACGAACTTGGCCGACCAGCCGAAGCGTTTGATCGTCTGGCTGAACTGCGTGACCGTGCCGCCGTAAAGCCGGGTCGAGGCGACCAGGTTGCGCTCCGGCCCCATCAGCGGGAACAGCGCCATGATCTGCGCGGCATGCCCCGAGGAACAGCAGATGCCGCCCACCCCGCCCTCAAGCGTGGCGATGCGTTCGGCCAGGACCGATACGGTGGGATTGGTCAGCCGCGAGTAGATATAGCCCACTTCCTGAAGGTTGAACAACGCCGCGGCATGGTCGGCATCGCGGAACACATAGGCCGTGGTCTGGTAGATCGGCGTCTGCCGCGCGCCGGTGGCCGGGTCGGGCCGCGCGCCCGCATGCACCTGCAACGTGTCGAAACCGTATTGCGGAGCCTCGCTCATCGGAACTCTCCCTGTTGTCCGTTTGCCGCCAGCATTAGGCCATCGCCCGCAACCCGGCAACATGGGGGCGGGCAAAAGGACAGCCTCCCGCGGCTGCCGTCGGGGCCGGAACGCTGGCCCTGCGGCGCTGGTCCGGCCGGTCCGATCATCCGCCTGTCCCGCTCAGCGCATCCAGAGATTGTGCCGTTTAAGAATGCTGCGGATCGCCTGTTCGCGCCGGGGCAGGGCCGCGCGGTCGAACAGCGCCCGCGCCCTGGCCCCCTTGCCCTGATAGACGAAACGCTTGATCGGCTCATGCGCCTTGATAACCTTCTTGACTTTGTTCGGGGCGCAGATCCGTTCCAGCAGGGCGATCACGCGGTCGCTTTCGCGGGCGTATAGCAGCGGCAGCGTGCGCCAGTGACAGGTCGTGTCGCCGTCAAGCCCCGCAAGCTCCGGCCCCGGCCGCCCGCCGCCAAGCCCATGGATCACCAGCGGCAGCGCTACCTGGTCGAGCCAGGGATCGAGCGGCTGGCAGACCAGTTCCGGCGGCGGGTCGTCGCGGATCGCGGTCGCGATGTCGAGGAAACGGCGGCCGAATGTGACCGGGCAGCGATGGAAGAACCAGCCCGCGTTGAAATAGAGATAGCGCTGCCAGTAGTCGTCGGGCTGGCTCGGGTCGAGCGAGCTGTCGAAATCCAGCCCGAACCGGTCATAGAGCGATTTCCAGATCGCGGACTGGCCCGGCCCGTAGGGCTCGATCACCGGCCATGTTCCCTCGCGCCGCATCGAGGCCGAGGGTCGGTCGAAATCGAACGGCACCCGCGACAGCGGGCCGGTAATCAGCGTGTCGGTGTCGAAGAAGACGAAGGGTCGTTCCGCCTCCAGCGCCATCAGCGCCTCGATCTTGTTGCCGTAAGGATAGGCGGCCCCGAAGGCGCGGCTTTCGAATCCCAGGATCTCGGCTCCGAACTCTGACAGCAAGTCGCGCGCGCCGGGATCGTCCATGCGCGGATCGGCGGGCCAGAGCGGCCCCGGCTGCGGCTCGGCCACGATCAGGCGGCCCGCAAAATCCGGGTCCGATGCGCGCAGTGAGGCGGCGAACAGCACCGCCTCGTATTGCAGCCGTCCGGCCTGACCGACGATCACGACGTCGAACCTGCCGCCCGTTCTCGTCCCCGTCCCAGCCATCGGCCATGGTCCTGCCCGGTCGTTCAGGCCAGTATATGCAGCCCGTCCGGGCCGGAAAAGCCGGTTCGGCCCGCTCAGCGCCGACACATCTTGCGCGACCTCAAGCGTCCCGAAGGCGCGCGCCAGTCGAGCCGGGCCTTGATCCGCGCGCGGTCACGCTCCTCGATCAGCGCCTGCCCCCGCGCGATCAGCCCCCGCGCCGCCAGCCCGGGCAGGGCCACGCCACGCGACAGGATCATCTGAATCACTCCGGTCATCCGCCTGTCCCCTTCGTACCGATTCCGCGACGAAACTGGGGCAGAAATCTGGCGAAAATGTGGCGACAAGAATGTGGCGGCGTCCGCAAGAACGGCCGCAGTTGTGCCAGCGCGCCGGGCCTTCAGGATGTGTCGGGAGGGGGAAGTGGTGGGCGACCCTGGAATCGAACCAGGCATGGGTCTCCCCGGCGGATTTACAGTCCGCTGCCGCACCTTGCAGCGCGTCGCCCTGAGTGAACGGGTGGATACGCCGGGGCCTGGGGCTCGTCAACAGGAAAATCCCTTGCGGAGGGCGGACCAAGGCCCCAAGGTCCGCGCCAGTTTGCAAAGGGTCTGGACGTGGTGAAGAAACCCACCTGGGTGATCGAGAAAGAACGTGCCCGGCGCGCGGCGGCGGCCTCGACGGTGTGGCTGTTCGGGCTGCATGCGGTGCGCGATGCGCTGGAAAACCCGCGCCGCGACAAGCTGCGGCTGATGGTGACCAGGAACGCTGCCGACCGGCTGGCAGAGGCCATCGCCGCCAGCGGGATCGCCCCCGAGATCTGCGATCCGCGCCGCTTCGAGGCGCCGCTCGATCCCGGTTCGGTGCATCAGGGCGCAGCGCTCGAGGTGCGGCCGCTTGACTGGGGGCGGCTTGTCGATCTGTGCGTCGCTGGGCCGCGGGGGCGGGTCGTGCTGCTCGACCGTGTGACGGATCCGCATAACGTGGGCGCGATCCTGCGCTCGGCCGAAGTGTTCGGCGCGGCCGCCGTGATCGCGCCGCACCGCCATTCCGCGCCCGAGACAGGCGCGCTGGCCAAGACCGCCTCGGGCGCGCTGGAACGCCAGCCCTATCTGCGGGTGCCGAATCTGGCCCGCGCGATGGACGAGCTGAAGGAAATCGGTTACCGGCTGATCGGGCTCGATGGCGCGGCCGAGGCGACGCTGGCGCAGGCGCTGGCGGATCAGGCGGATGGGCCGGTGGGGCTGGTGCTTGGGGCCGAGGGACCGGGGCTTCGGCAACTGACGCGCGAAAGCTGCGATGCGCTGGCCCGGATCCCGGCGGCGGGGGAGTTCGGCTCGCTCAACGTCTCGAACGCGGCGGCCGTGGCGCTTTATGCTGCAACCGCCGATCCCGCCGGATAGGCCATGCCGCGACATCGCGCCCCCTCGACACGGCCCGATCACAGTTCGCTGAGCGCACTGGAAGCCGGGCTTCGCGCTTCCTATTTGTCCAACCAGAGGGCAAGGCCCCGGAACGGTCTTGTTCTGCTTCACTGTCCCTCGTTCCGCGACTCGCGCCCGGGAGCAACTCGCCCGGGCGCCTTTTTGTGTTAGGCTCCGGGCCATGACAGTGTATTCCGACGACTTCCTGAAAGAGACGCTGACCCGCTCGCGGGTGATCGCGGTGGTGGGCGTCTCGCCCGATCCGGTGCGGCCAAGCCATTATGTCGCGCGCTATCTCGGGCTGCGCGGCAAGCGGGTGATCCCGGTCAACCCCGCCCATGCCGGCAAGACGCTGTTCGGCGAGACGGTCCTGCCGACCTGGCCGCGATTCCCGCCGGAATCCCGGTCGACATGGTGGATATCTTCCGCCGCTCCGAACATGTCCCCCCGATCGTCGATGAGGCGCTGGCGCATCTGCCCGCATTGGCGACGGTCTGGATGCAGATCGGCGTCCAGAACCCCGAAGCCGCCGCCCGGGCCGAGGCGGCGGGCAAGCGGGTGATCCAGAACCGCTGCCCGAAGATCGAGTACCAGCGCCTCTTCGGCGAGCTCCGCATGGGCGGGTTCGCGACGGGGATCATCTCGTCCAGGCTCTGACCCGAGGCCCCATGCCCGACATCCGCCGCCACATCACCCGCGACGTTCCCGTGGCACATGTGGCCCAGACCCCCGACCAGGTGATCGCCGGGCTCCGCGGCACCAACCACCACGGGGTGGGCACGGTCTTCGTGATCGACGGCGGGGACAGGCTCCTCGGCCAGGTGCGGCTGGCCGAGATCTTCGCCGCCGCGGGCTCGCCGCTGTCGCTCGATCGGTTCGTGCAGGCCCCGCCGGTGACGATCGGCCCCGACACCGACCAGGAGGACGCCGCCTCCACGGCGATCCGCGAACAGCTGATCTCGCTGCCCGTGGTGGACGGCGAGGGGCGATTCCTGGGCGCGATGCCGCCCCATGCGATCATGCAGGTCCTGCGCGAGGAACATGTGCAGGACCTGCACCACCTTGCGGGCATCTGGCGGCACACCGAGGACGCCCAGCGCGCGCTGACCGAGCCGCCCGTGGTGCGGATGCGCCACCGCCTGCCGTGGCTGATGATCGGGCTGGCGGGCAGCATGGTGGCCACCCAGGTCGTCGCGGGGTTCGAGGCCACGCTGGAACGGCATGTGGCGCTGGCCTTCTTCATCCCGCTGATCGTCTATCTGGCGGACGCGGTCGGCACCCAGACCGAGGCCATCGCGGTCAGGGGGTTGTCGCTGACCACGGGCGGGCTCAGGCGGGTGCTGCTGGGCGAGTTGGGCACGGGGCTCCTGATCGGGCTTTGCCTCGCGGCGGCGGCGGCGGGGTTCGAACTCCTGATGTTCGGCCAGCCGGGGCTTGCCACCGTGCTGGGCGTGTCGATCCTCGCGGCCTGCGCGATCGCGACCACCATCGGGCTGATGCTGCCCTGGGCGTTCGCCCGGATCGGCTGGGATCCGGCCCTGTCCAGCGGGCCGATCGCCACCGTGATCCAGGACGTGCTCAGCCTGCTGATCTATTTCCTGATCGCGTCGGCGGTGCTGGGCTAGCCGCGCGCCGCCTTCTCGTCGAGGCCGCTTGTCCCCTCGCGGCGTTCGAGTTCGGCCAGAACGTCCGACAGCGTCACGTCGCGGGCGGCCAGCATCACCAGCAGATGGTAGAGCACGTCCGCCGCCTCGGCCGTCAGCCTCGCGCGGTCGCCGCGGACCGCCTCGATCACCGCCTCGACCGCCTCTTCGCCGAACTTCTCGGCGCATTTCTCGGGACCCCTGGCCAGCAGTCGCGCCGTCCACGAGGTCTCGGGGTCGGCCCCCTTGCGCGCCGCGATCGTGGCCGCCAGACGGTCGAGCGCGCTCATGCCGGCCTCACGGGGATACCGGCCGCGGCCATGTGCGCCTTGGCCTCGCCGATCGTGTAGGTGCCGAAATGGAAGATCGAGGCGGCCAGAACCGCGCTTGCCCCCCCTTCCGTCACCCCTTCGACCAGATGATCCAGCGTGCCGACGCCCCCCGAGGCGATCACCGGCACGTCCACCGCCGCCACGATGGCGCGGGTCAGGTCCAGATCGAACCCCGCCTTGGTGCCGTCGCGGTCCATGCTGGTCAGCAGGATCTCGCCCGCGCCCTTGGCCACCACGGTCTTCGCGAACTCCACCGCGTCGATCCCCGTCGCCTTGCGCCCGCCATGAGTGAAGATCTCCCACTTTCCGGGCGCCACGCGCTTGGCGTCGATGGCGACCACGATGCACTGGCTGCCGAACTGCTCGGCCGCCTCGCGCACGATGTCGGGGTTGGCGACCGCCGCCGAGTTGAAGCTGACCTTGTCGGCCCCCGCCAGCAGCAGCGCGCGCACATCCTCGACCGTCCGGACGCCCCCGCCCACCGTCAGCGGCATGAAGCATTGTTCCGCCGTGCGCCGGACCACGTCGAACATGGTGCCGCGGTTCTCATGAGTGGCGTGGATGTCGAGGAAGCACAATTCGTCTGCACCGGCCGCGTCATAGGCCTTGGCCGCCTCGACCGGATCGCCGGCATCGACGAGGTTCACGAAATTCACGCCCTTGACCACGCGGCCATCGGCCACGTCGAGGCAGGGGATGATGCGGGTCTTGAGCATGGGCGGCTCCTTTGGTGCCCTCATAGCCCGGGCGCGCACGAGTTGAAAGCGTCGGAGGCGGGGCGCTGCCCCGCACCCCGGGATATTTGAGGCCAGAAGAAGATGCAAAGGGGCTTCTTCTGGCCGGAAATATCCCGGGGGGAGTCCGAAGGACGGGGGGCAGCGCCCCGCCTTCGCGGCTTCAGCTGCGCAGCGCGACCAGCGCCGCGGCGAGGTCGAGCGCCCCGTCATAGAGCGCGCGCCCGGAGATCGCGCCGGAAATCACGCCGGTATCGCGCAAGCCGATCAGGTCGGCCAGCGACGACACGCCGCCCGAGGCGATCACCGGGATCGTCACGGCCCGGGCCAGGTCTTCCGTCGCGGCGATATTGGGTCCCGCCATCGCTCCGTCGCGGTCGATATCGGTGTAGATGATCGCCGCCACGCCGGCGTCCTCGAAGGACCGGGCGAGATCCGTGGCCGTCACGTCGGTGTCTTCGGCCCAGCCCCTGGTTGCCACCTTGCCTTTACGCGCGTCGATGCCCACCGCCACGCGACCCGGAAAGGCACGCGCAGCCTCGTGCACCAGCGCCGGGTTCTCCACCGCCACGGTGCCGAGGATCACCCGGGCGATGCCGCGCGACAGCCAGCCCTCGATCGTGGCCATGTCGCGGATGCCGCCGCCAAGCTGTGCGGGCAGGTTGACCGCCGCAAGGATCGCCTCGACCGCCGCGCCGTTCACGGGCTGTCCCGCGAAGGCACCGTTCAGATCGACAAGATGCAGCCATTCGCAGCCCGCCTTCTGGAAGGCCAGGGCCTGCGCCGCAGGGTCGTCGCCGAAGACCGTGGCCTTGTCCATCTCGCCGCGCAGCAGGCGCACGCATTGGCCGTCCTTCAGGTCGATGGCGGGGTAGAGGATCACGGGCAGGCTCCGGCGGTTGTTTCGGCTGGCGCGCCGGTTATGCCCGAAAGCGGGTGGAATGCAACGCGTCCCGTGCGGTCGCTACTTCTCGATCCGGACGGTCTGGCGCAGCGCACCGGTTTCGGCGTCGAAGATCAGGATGCGGTCGTCCGCGGTGACAACCGCGACCCAGTCGCGCCCGCGGGTGAAGGCCGTGGCAGTCGCGCCATCGGGCAGGCGGACCTCCTCGGGCAACGGCAATGCGCCGCCCCCAGGCATCCGGATGACAAACAGCGCGACGATGACTAGAAAGCCTGCAATCATGGTGACCATCAGCACGGTGACCAGCACGCGCAGAAGTTTCAGGTTCGGGGGCAGGGCCTCCGGGTCCGGGGAATCGTTCATGTCCACGCCCATCTCCACGCCGCGGCGGCTGACGGTCGTCATCGGACCGAACCCGCCTGACCGCCTTGATAAGGCGCTGGCCCGCGATGTGCCAGAGGCCGAGGGGTTGACGCGCTCGCGGCTGGCCAAGCTGATCGCGGCGGGTGGCGTGGCGCGCGGCGGGGCCGTGCTGAGCGAAGCGCGCGCGCGGGTGGCCGAGGGCGACGAGATCGAGATCGCCTTTGCCGAACCGACCGAGGTCGCGACCTCGGCCCAAACGATTCCCCTTAATGTCGTCCATGAGGATGACGACCTGATCGTGATCGACAAGCCCGCGGGCATGGTCGTTCATCCCGCGCCGGGCTCGCCCTCGGGAACGCTGGTCAACGCGTTGCTGGCCCATTGCGGTGAAAGCCTGTCTGGGATCGGTGGCGAAAAGCGACCGGGCATCGTGCATCGCATCGACAAGGAGACGAGCGGGCTGTTGGTGATCGCAAAGACCGACAAGGCTCATGCCACGCTTTCTGCGCAATTCGCCGCCCACAGCGTCGAACGGCATTACCGCGCGCTGGTCTTCGGGGTCCCGGATCAGGGCGATCCGCGCCTGCGGGGCATTGACGGTATCAGCTTCGAGCCGGGCGGGGTCATGCGGATCGCCACCCGGATCGGGCGCCACCCTTCGGACCGTCAGCGCCAGGCCGTTCTGAACTCGGGTGGTCGCCATGCGGTCACGCGGGTCCGTGTGGTCGAGACATTTGGCGCGCCACCGGCGGCGGCCCTGGTCGAATGCTGGCTGGAGACCGGCCGCACCCACCAGATCCGCGTGCATCTGGCCCATGCCGGCCATGGGCTGATCGGCGATCCGGTCTATGGCGGGCGGCGGCGGCTGTCCGAGCGCGCGGTGGGCGCGGCGGCCACGGCTGCGGCGGCCGCCTTCCCGCGCCAGGCGCTGCATGCCGCGACGCTGGGCTTCGTTCACCCGGGAACCGGCGAGATGATGCGTTTCGCCTCGCCCCTGCCGGAGGACATGCAGTTCCTCGCCGCGGCGCTGCGTGTTTGAAACAAACTCGCAAACCTGCGTGATCCGCTGACATCTTTACCCGAAATTTACCGGTTTCCGTCCGATTCCGGTCCATTCTGCGCGAAAGGGATAAGGGCAAGTGAATCGGGTTAACTTGAACCGCCCGGTTCAATTCCTAGATTCAAGGCAAAGCACGAGGGAGCAACAGGGATAGACATGAGCACATATGCCAACCTTCCCGCCCCGTCTCCGGAGCAGGGGCTGAACCGCTATCTTCAGGAAATCCGCAAGTTTCCGCTGCTGGAGCCCGAAGAGGAATACATGCTGGCCAAGCGATGGGTCGACCATCAGGATTCCGAGGCGGCGCATCGGATGGTCACCTCGCATCTTCGGCTGGCAGCCAAGATCGCCATGGGCTATCGCGGCTACGGCCTGCCCCAGGCCGAGGTGATCTCCGAGGCCAATGTGGGCCTGATGCAGGCGGTCAAGCGGTTCGATCCCGAAAAGGGCTTTCGCCTCGCGACCTACGCGATGTGGTGGATCCGTGCCGCGATCCAGGAATATATCCTGCGGTCGTGGTCCCTGGTGAAATTGGGCACGACGAGCGCCCAGAAGAAGCTGTTCTTCAACCTGCGCAAGGCCAAGGCCCGGATTGGCGCGCTGGAAGAGGGTGATCTGCGACCCGAGAACGTCGCGCGCATCGCCCATGACCTGAACGTGACCGAGGACGAGGTCATTGCCATGAACCGGCGCCTCTCCGGGGGCGATGCCTCGCTGAACGCGATGGTGGGCGGCGCGGAAGGCGACAGTTCGACCGAATGGCAGGACTGGCTCGAGGACGAGGATGCAGACCAGGCCGGGGCCTATGCGGAGCGGGACGAAATGGAAAGTCGCCGCGCGCTCCTGGTGGAGGCGATGGCCGTGCTCAACGACCGCGAGAAGGACATCCTGTTGCAGCGTCGGTTGCAGGACCAGCCGGTCACGCTGGAGGAATTGTCCAGCGTCTACGATGTCAGCCGCGAACGTATCCGCCAGATCGAGGTGCGTGCCTTCGAGAAACTGCAGAAGCGCATGCAGGATCTCGCCCGCGAAAAAGGCATGCTGACACCGGCCTGATCGAGCAAGTTGCCTAAAATTCGTCTCAGTTCTACGGAAAAACGGCCAGATTCGACAACTAGAGCGAGTGTCAGCGGGGCGCTTGTGCTTGGGTTGTTTGGTGACTGGTATGAGTATGGAACTGGCCGAGCTTTTGTCGGCACTGGGAGAAACGGCCCGCAAGGGGGCGTTTGACGAATTCGCAACCCATGCCGAGAAGGCCGAGGCGATGGTCGCTGCCCTGCCGCCGGAGATGGCGGGCGATGCCGCCGCATTCCGCCGCCAGATCGCCGCCTTGCGCGGTGAACTGGTCCACAGCGCTGGGTTTCAGGCCGAGAATGACCGCCTGAGCGCGGCGCTCTCCGCAGCCGAGGCGCAGGGCGACACGGTCCTCGCCCGCAGCCTGTCCGAGTCGCTTTACCGGCGCGGCAGGGCCATCATGGCGATGCTGCGATTCCGCGACGAAGCGGTCGAGCCGGAAGGCGAGCCGACGCGCCTCCTCTTCGCGGCGATTGCGGCGGGGGATGTTGATCGCTTGCGGGACTGCCTTGCAGGGGCCGATCTCGACGCACGCCACGGGGCGCTGGAGGAAACCGCGCTCTTTCACGCCTTGTCGGTCGAGGGCCGGTCGGTCGCGGTCGTGGAATTCCTGCTCGACCAGGGGGCCGATCCCGATGCGGGCATGACCGATGGCTACCGGCCGCTGCATGCGGTGGCGGCGTATCCCTGGGGCTGGGAAACCCCCGAAACCAAGGCGGTGCTGGCCGATCTCCTGGTGAAGGCGGGCGGCGATATCGAGGCGCGAACCGAAAGCTGGGGCTGGACACCGCTGCACCGGGCCGTTCTCGAAGGCTCGGCCGACGATCTCGAGGCGCTGCTGCGGGCTGGCGCCGATCCCAACACGCCGTTCGATGAGCGGTCGCAGCCTTGGTTCACCCCCGGTCGGCTGCCCCTGCAGATCGCGGGGCATGACACGGCCAAGGTGCGGGTCTTGCTCGAATATGGCGCCGATCCTTCCAAGACGGATGCGCAGGGCGAGGATACGGCCGCATATCTGCGCGCGCTGATCGCCGAACACCTGGCCCGCCGTGCCGAGGAGGACGCGCATCGCGAGGGGCTGGAGCGCTCGCTGGCGCTGGTCCGGGGCTGGCCTGCCCGGTCCTGAAACCGGTCAGGGCAGAACGGCCAGCCATAACCACGCCGTGAGGATCGAGGCGGCCGTCCCCATCAGCACCGAGGACGCCGCCACCCGCCGGGCCGCGCCATACATGTTGGCGAAGATATAGGCGTTGACGCCCGGGGCCATCGCGGCGGTCACGACGGCCGAGCGGAACTGCCCGGTCTCCAGCTCAAGCTGCGTGCCCAGAGCCCAGACCACGGCGGGGTGGATCACCAGCGAGATCGCGCAAGCATACGCGATCACGCGCAGATCGCCCTCGGGCCGGTAGCGGTAAAGAACGCCCCCAAGCCCGAACAGCGCCGCCGGAAGCGCGGCGCGGATCATCAGATCCAGCGCGTCTGTCAGCACGCCGGGCAGCGCCATCCCGGTCAGGTTCACCGCCAGCCCCAGCGCGATCCCGATCACCAGCGCGTTGCGGAACATCGCCTTGAGTATCGCGCCCGAGGTGCCCAGTACACCCGTCCCGCGATTGCGCACGATCTCCATCGCGGTCAGCCCCAGCCCGTAGCAAAAGGGCGAATGCATCGCGATGATCGCATAGTTCGGTGCCAGCGCCTCCGCGCCATAGGCCCGTTCGGTGATCGGCAGGCCCAGCAGAAGCGAGTTGGAAAACAGCCCGACAAAGCCGATGGCGACGCTGTCTTCCCAACTGCGGCGAAACAGGAACCGCGCGCCGAAGAGCCCCAGGAAGAACCCGGTGGTGGCCCCGGCATAGAAGCTGGTCAAAAGCCGCCAGTCGAATTCCTGCCCCAGATCCAGCGTCGAGACCGCGCGGAACAGAAGGCAGGGAATGGCGAAGTTCTGGGTGAACTTCATCAGCCCGTCGACGCCCGCATCGGAAAACAGCCCGCGCCAGACCGCGACATAGCCGAAGCCCAGCACCAGAAAGACCGGCAGGATGACGTCCAGAAGCGCCTGCATCAGGCCGGCAGGCTCAGCACCATCCCGTCATGGGCGGGGGTGACATGGGCGGGCGTCTCGGCCGCCACCGTCTCGTAATCGAGGTCAATATGCATGTTGGTCAGCACCGCGCGCGCGGGCGCCAGGCGCTCGATCCAGCCCAGCGTGCGCTCGAGATGGAAATGCGTGGGATGCGGCGTGCGCCGCAGCGCGTCGATCACGAGGATGTCCAGCCCCTGAAGCAGCGGCAGGCTTTCGGCATAGATCTCGGCCACATCGGGAAGATAGGCCAGCCCCCCGATGCGGAACCCCAGCGCGTCGATGGCACCATGGTTCACCCGGAACGGCACCAGCGTCACCCGCCCGCCCGCGCCGTCCACATGCACCGGACCGTCGATCGTGTGCATGGTCAGGATCGGCGGATAGGGCGAGCCCTCGGGCTGGCTGAAGGCATAGCCGAAGCGGGAATAGAGCGCGTCCTGCGTCGCGCCATCGGCCCAGACCGCCAGCCGCTGGCGGGTGTTGAACACGATCTGGCGCAAATCGTCGATGCCATGGACATGATCGGCATGGGAGTGGGTGTAAACCACCGCGTCCAGCGTGCCGATCCCGGCGTGGAGCAATTGCTCGCGCAGGTCGGGCGAGGTGTCGATCAGCACGCGGGTCGTGCCCTCGGCCCCTTCGCGCTCGACCAGCATCGAGCAGCGCAGGCGGCGGTTGCGCGGGTTGTCAGGGTCGCAGGCGCCCCATTGCCCGCCCAGCCGCGGCACGCCGCCCGACGAGCCGCAGCCCAGGATGGTGAACCTGAGCGCGCCGCTCACGCGGCCTCCTGCCAGCGTGCGGCCTTCCAGAACAGCCGGTCGAAATTCGCCTGCGTCCGGGTGGCGAAATCGGCATAGTCGAGGCCGAAAAGCTCGGCGCCGACCCGGGCGGTATGGACGGTATAGGCCGGTTCGTTGCGCTTGCCGCGATGGGGCGGGGGGGCCAGATAGGGCGCGTCGGTTTCCAGAAGGATCCGGTCCAGCGGCGCGGCGGCAAAGATCTCGCGCAACTCCTGCGATCTGGGGAAGGCCGCGATGCCCGACATCGACAGGTAGAACCCCAGATCGAGCGCGGCACGCGCCAGCCCCGCGCCAGAGCTGAAGCAATGCATCACGCAGCCATAGGGGCGCGCGCGGTATTCCTCGGTCAGGATGCGCGCCATGTCCGCGTCGGCGTCTCGCGCGTGAACGATCAGCGGCAACCCGGTTTCCTGCGCCGCTGCAATATGGATGCGCAGGCTTTCCTGCTGCACCGCCGCGCTGTCGGCGGTGTAGTGATAATCGAGCCCCGTCTCGCCGATGCCGACGAATTTCGGATGCCGGGCCAGTGCGATCAAGTCGTCCAGCGTGGCCATCGGTTCCTCGGCCGCGCTCATCGGATGGGTGCCCGCGGCATAGAAGACGGGGGCATAGGCGTCGGCGATGCCGCGCACCTGCGGCTCGTTTCGCAGCCGGGTGCAGATCGTGACCATCCGCGTCACCCCGGCGGCTACCGCGCGGTTGACCACAAGATCAAGCTCGTGCCCAAAATCGGGAAAGTCCAGGTGACAATGGCTGTCGGTGATCCGGGGGGTGGGTTGGGTCATCTCGCCTCAGGCGGCCAGCCGGCCGGCGGTCTCGTCCATTCTGAGAACCGTATCGAGGATGAGCGAGGCAGGGTCAAGGTTGACGGCCCGCCCCTGTCGCGCGCGGGCGGTCAGGATCTGCGCGGCCTCGGACCAGCTGCGGGCGGCATCGGGGCCGGGGGCAAGGCGTGCCAGCATCGCCGCCTCGCCCGGCGCGGCCTCGGGGGGCGGGGTGCCGGTGGCGCCGGTGCGGGCCAGCCGGGCCAGCATCAGCTCGATCAGCCGCAGCGTCAGGTCGAACCGCGCCTCGGCCGCGCGGCCCGCGGCAGATTCGGCCAGACGGATCGCGCGGGGCCGGTCCAGCCGCGGATGGTCGGAAAAGATCGTCACAAGCTCGGCATAAAGTGCGAGCCCCTCAAGCTGGGCCAGCCGGATCGCCTCGCCGACCGATCCGCCCGACAACTCGGCCAAGGCCGCGGGATCGCCCGGCACCTCCTGTCCGGCGGCGGCCAGCGCCTCGGCCATCGCGGCGGGGGAAAGGGGCGAAAGCCGCAGTTCGCGGCAGCGCGAGCGGATCGTGGGCAAGAGCCGGGCGGGCTGGTGGCTGACCAGAAGCAGCGTCGCGTTGGCGGGCGGTTCTTCGAGCAGCTTCAACAGCGCATTGGCGGCGCTGGCGTTCATCTCGTCGGCCGCATCCACGATCACCACGCGCCGCCCGCCCTCGGCCGCCGACATCCCGAAGAAGCCGCGCAACCGGCGCACCTCGTCCACGGTGATGACGGTTTTTAGCCGTTTCTTGTCGTCGTCCCATCCGCGGCGGATCAGCATCAGCCCGGGGTCTGACAGCGCCGAAATCCGGCGGGCGACCGGGTGATCGGGCGCGATGTCCAGCCGGTCGGGGGCAGGGGGCGCATCGCCGAACAGCCCGCCCCCCGTATCGACCATGGGCTGGGCCAGCAGAAACCGCGCGATCGTCCAGGCCAGCGTCGCCTTGCCCACCCCGCGCGGCCCGGTCAGCAGCCAGCCATGATGCATCCGCCCGCCCGCGAAGGCATCAAGGAACGCCGCCTCGGCCGCGCCTTGCCCGATCACGCGGGCGGTTTCGCGCGGATGGGGGGCGCCTTCGACGCGGTCGGGTTCGGGGATGGCCTCGTCGCTCATGCCAGCGCCGCCTGCGTCAGCGCCGCGATCTCGGCGGCGATGGCATCGGCCTCGCGCGTTGCGTTCACGACCCGGCAGCGGCCGGCGAATTCCTGCGCGAGGTCCAGAAAACCCGCCCGCATCCGCGCCTGCATCGCCTCGCCGAAATCCTCGAACCGCTCCTCGGTTCCGTTACGCCCCCGGGCGCGCGCCAGCCCCGTCCCCGGGTCCATGTCCAGAACGAAGGTCAGGTCCGGTTCGCGCCCGATCATCAGCGCGTGCAGCTTGTCCACGACGCGGCGCAGATCGCCCCGCGTGATGCCCTGATAGACACGGGTGGAATCGGCGTAGCGGTCGCAGATCACCACCTTGCCCGCCGCCAGCGCCGGTTGAATCGTCTTCTCCAGATGGTCGCGCCGCGCGGCGGTGAACAGCAGGATCTCGGTCTCGGCCGACCAGCGGTCGGGATCGCCTTCCAGCACCAGCCGCCGGATCTCCTCGGCGCCGGGGCTGCCACCCGGCTCGCGGGTCAGCACGACCTCGCGGCCGCGCGCGCGCAAATCCTCGGCAAGGCGCCGCGCCTGGGTGGACTTGCCCGAACCGTCGATGCCCTCGAAGGTGATGAACCGCGCGGCCCCGCCCATGTCAGAGGCCCGTGGCCTCCCGTCCCAGCCCGATCAGAACCTCGCTGGCGCTGCGCAGCCGCGGCACGAAACCGCCGCGCCCGACCGCGCGCTCTGCCACCAGCGGCACCCGCAGGGGATCCATCTCGGGCCGCGTTATGACCAGTTCGCCCAGTTCTTGCCCCGCCTCGATCGGGGCGAGGATTGGCGTGCGGTAGTGCACCTCGGCCTCGAGCGCGCCCTGCGCCAGCGCGGGCAGGAGGATCGCGATATCGTCGGGGGCGACCAGTCCGACCTGCTCGATCTCGCCCATCCAGACCTTGGTTGCAGCCACGCGCTCGCCCTTGCGCAGAACTTCGCGCTGGACGAACTGGCGGAACGCCCAGTTCACGATCCGCTCGCCTTCCTCGGCCCGCTGTGCCTCGGTTTCGAGCCCGGTGATCACGAAGACCACCCGCCGACCGTCCTGAACCGCCGAGCCGACAAGACCATAGCCGGCCTCGCGCGTATGGCCGGTCTTCAGCCCATCGGCCCCGATCCCGAGTTTCAGAAGCGGATTGCGGTTGAACCGGTTCTGCGGCGCGCGACCGTCAAAGGGGTACTCCGCCTCGGCGAAATAGCCGTAGTATTCGGGGAATTCCTCGATCAGCCGCTCGGCTATGATGCCCAGATCGCGCATGCTCATCCGCTGGTTCGGATGCGGCCAGCCGGTGGAGTTGGCGAAGGTCGAACCGGTCATGCCCAGCGCGCGGGCCCGTTCGGTCATCAGTCGGGCAAACGCCTCCTCGGTGCCCGCCAGCCCTTCGGCCACCACGACGCAGGCATCATTGCCCGACTGCACGATGATGCCGCGGATCAGTTCCTCGACCGTAGGCCTGTCGCGGTCGTTCAGGAACATGGTCGAGCCACCGATCGCCATGGCGCGGGACGACACCGAAAACTGCGTCTCGAGCGTCACGCGCCCGTCGCGCAATGCCTCGAACAGCATGTTCAGCGTCATCAGTTTCGCCATCGAGGCGGGCGGCATCGACTCGTCGGCATTCTTGGACAGAAGCACGGTATCGGTGGCCGGATCGAAGACATAGGCCGCGGTCGCGCGGGTCTCGAAGGCCGCGCGGGCTGGCCCGGCCAGGGCAAGCGCGGCAATCGCCGCAAGCATGGTCAGGGTCTTGGCTCGCAGGAAGGTCTGTTCCATGGTCCGCAGCGCCTCACTTTGACACGTAATAGGCATCGGTGTAGCCGAGCCCCTTGACCTTCTCAAGCAGCGCGGCCTGATCCTCGCGGCTGACCGAAGGTCCGATGACGATGCGCCAGAGGGTCTTGTCCCCCCGCCGCTGTTCCCGGATCGAGGGCACGATCCCGGCCTTGCCCAGCGTCTGGGCGGCGTCGCGCGCATTCTGCTCGACAGTGAAGATGCCGACCTGGATGAAGGGCCGATCCAGCGTCGAGGCGCGCGGGGCGGCGGGCGCCGCCGCGGTCTGGGCTGCCTGGGCCTCGCCCGGAAGGGCGACCGTGCCGGGCGGCGGGGCGGCGATGTCGGCTTGTGTCATCGCAGGCATGCGGGGGGACGCCGCGGGGGCGGCGACCGGGACGCCGGTTGCGGGCGGCGGCTCGGCCCGTGCCGGACGACGTGCGGGCGGGGTCGAACCGGCGGCGGCCGGGCCAGCGCTCGCGGCGGCGCCCGGTGCCGGGGTCGCGTCGCTTGCCGCCGGTTCCGCCGCCTTCTCGCGGCGCAACGCAACCACGCGCAGCTCGGTCGGCTTGCCGGCCAGAAGCGCCAGGGCGGAGGCCGCGTCCGCCGAGACCTGCAACTTGGGCCCCGGCATCTCGCGCTCGCGACGGAACAGCGCGCCCTGTACGGATTTTCCGTTCTCGGTGTTCCGGATGAGAACCCGCTGCGGACTGGGTACATCGGGATGGGCGACCCAGACACCGCCCAGCGAGGGACGACCGTCCCAAAGTCCACTCTCGGTGGTCGAGAAGATGTCCGGCGCCTCGACATCGCCCTGGGCGATCGCGACATCGCCTCCGGTGCCGTTGGCGGTCACTTCGTCCGGAGCAGGTTCCTGAAGCGTCGCGAATGGCCCGCTGCCGTCCTGGCAGCCCGCCAAGAGGGCCGCCATGCCCAGCGCAACGGCCAGCCGTCCGATCCGGTTTCCCGCCATCCCTTGCCCCCTCTTCGCGCGGGTGTCCCGCGTCGCATGTTTCTATGCCGGATCCAGCAACTCTGGTGACGCGTCGGCACTCCTCGCGGTCCGGCCTGCCTGCCTGGTCCATGATAGCCGCAGCCCGGCACCAAGGAAAGGCTCGGACCCGGCCCCGGGCGAGATTCAGCCCTTCAACTCTGCCGGAGCGGGATAGGGCCGGTCATGCGGCACTGGACCCTGTCCATGGACTGTGCTTAGAACGGCAACCGGTCGTCCGGATGTCCGGCCCGGACGGCCCGGAATCGCCGTGCCCGGGTTGAAGGCTCCTGTCTTCTGAACCTGAGACGGAAGGGTGGCAGAGTGGTCGATTGCAGCGGTCTTGAAAACCGCCGATGTGCAAGCATCCGTGGGTTCGAATCCCACCCCTTCCGCCAATTATTGCAATAGGTGGGCGCCGATCCCTTCCGCCCCGGACACCCTCCTGAAGACGGGCGGTGCGGGCGTGTTGCGATCCGGTCGCGCCGCGCAACCTGCAGCATCTGCGCAGACCGCCGACGCAAGCGCGCCGCACCCCCCGGGACGGGCCGCACCATGCCACGCGGAGCGTCGACGCTGCCTTCTGGCCGCGGCGGACGGTTCGCCTGAATCGCTGTAAGGGCGCTCCTCGCAGCTCCGGGCAGCCCCATGCCGACGTCGATCCGGGCTCACGCGGTCGCGGATCGGGTGGATCCTTGCAGGAAATGCAGGGCGGTCCCCTCAGACCTCGATCGGCACCAGCACGTCGGGCTCCACCACCTTGACGTCGGGCAGGCCCTGGCGCAGCGCCTCGGCATCCTGTTCGAGGATCGGGAAGGTGCGGTAGTGGCAGGGGATCACCAGCCGGAAGTCGAAATAGGTGCGGGCGGCATAGGCGGCGCGTTTCATGTCCATGGTGAAATGCCCGCCCGCGCAGAGGATGCCGATATCGGGGGCGTGCAGGTCGTTGAACACCTCCATGTCGGCCATCACGTCGGTATCGCCCGAGACATAGATCGTGTGCCCCTCGCCCGCGATCATGAAGCCCGACTCCGTGCCGGTATAGACCGGCCCCTGCGGCCCCGAGACCGACGAGGAATGGGTGGCGTTGACCATGGTCACGCGGACCTCGCCCAGCGCCACGGTGCCGCCCTTGTTGAAGCCGATTGTGGCGATGCCCTCCTTTTCCTCCCACCAGCTCATCAGGTCGTAGATGCCGACGCAGGGGATCGACATCTCGCGCGCGATGGCGACGGCATCGGCGATGTGGTCGAAATGACCATGGGTGACAAGGATACGGGTGGCGCCCGCGATGGCCTCGGCGCGGCGGTCCTCGGGGAACACGGGGTTGCCGACCAGCCAGGGATCGACCAGCAGGACCTGGTCTGCGATCTCGATGCGGAAGCCGGAATGGCCGAGCCAGGTGATTTTCATGTCTGCCTCCCTGTGATCTGGCGGCCCTGCGGCCTAGGTCTGGGGCAAGACTAGCAGAGCGGGAGGCGATTTCCATGGACTGGATGGCCCAGGTGGACGCCTATTGCGAGCGCACGGACTTGGGCTACTGGTCCGAGCCGGTGAACGCGGTGACGAACGCGGCCTTCCTGGTCGCGGCGGCGGTGATGTGGCGCCGGACCGGTGGGCTGGCGCTGGGCCGGGCGCTCTGCGTGGTGCTGGCGGTGATCGGGGTGGGAAGCTTCCTGTTCCACACCCATGCGACACTCTGGGCGGCGATGGCGGATGTGCTGCCGATCCTGGGCTTCATCCTGCTTTACCTTTTTGCCGCGCATCGGGATTTCTGGGGGCTGGGGCCCTGGCCCGCGCTGGGGCTGACGGCGCTTTTCCTGCCCTATGCGGCGGGGACGGGCTGGCTGTTCGGGCAGCTTGGCTTTCTGGGCTCGTCGGCGGGCTATGCGCCGGTCGCGCTGCTGATCCTGAGCCATGCCGGGCTTCTGGCGCGGCGGGCGCCTGCGACGGCGCGGGGGCTGGCGCTTGGCGGCGGGCTGCTGGTCGTCTCGCTGACCTTCCGCACGCTGGACGAACCGCTTTGTGCGGTGCTTCCGCTCGGGACGCATTTCCTGTGGCACGTCCTGAATGCCGTCATGCTGGGCTGGATGATCGAGGTCTATCGCCGCCATATGGGCGCAACGCACTGAACCGCAGCGGATTTGCGCACGCGGCCTCGCTTCGAAGTGGCAGATCATGGTCCCGGCCAAGACCGCAGCATGCGCGCCGCGGCCGGGAACCGTCCGATGTCAGGCCCCGCGCGAGAGCGCCGCGATACCGGTGCGCGCCATCTCCACCAGCCCCAGCGGGCGCATCAGTTCGGCGAAGGCGTCCACCTTCTGCGGCGTGCCGGTGATCTCGAAGACAAAGCTTTCCAGCGTCGAATCCACCACATTCGCCCGGAAGATGTCCGCCAGCCGCAGCGCCTCGACCCGCTTCTCGCCCGCGCCCGCCACCTTGAACAGCGCCAGTTCCCGCTCGACCGAGGGGCCCTCGACGGTCAGGTCATGCACCTCGTGCACCGGCACGATCCGGCCAAGCTGCGCCTTGATCTGCTCGATCACGGCGGGCGTGCCGACGGTGACGATGGTGATGCGGCTGGTATGGCCGGTATGGTCGACCTCGGCCACGGTCAGGCTGTCGATATTGTAGCCCCGCCCCGAGAACAGCCCGATGACGCGCGCCAGCACGCCGGGCTCGTTGTCGACGATCACCGCCAGCGTGTGCCGCTCGATCACGTCCGAATTGGGGTCGCGCAGGTCGTAGGCGGAATGCTTCGACGTGCCCTTCTGGATGTTGAGTGCTGCTGCCATGTCTCTTCTTCTGGCTCCAAATATCCTCGGGGGGAGTCCCCGCAGCGCGGGGACGGGGGGCGGAAAGCCCCCCATGCCGCCGTCACACCAGCGCGGCGCCTTCCCTGAACGCCTCGGCATCGGCGGCAAGCAGCATGTCGTTATGCGCCCGCCCCGAGGGGATCATCGGGAAGCAGTCCTCGTGCTTTTCCACCAGGCAATCGAAGATCGCCGGCCCGTCATAGGTCAGCATTTCGGCGATGGCGTCGTCCAGATCGGCCGGGTCGGAACAGCGGATGCCCTTGCAGCCGAACGCCTCGGCCAGCTTGACGAAATCGGGCAGCGCCTCGGACCAGCTGTGCGAATAGCGGTTGCCATGCAGCAGCGACTGCCATTGCCGCACCATGCCGAGACGTTCGTTGTTCAGGATGAACTGCTTGACCGGCGTGCGATACTGGATCGCGGTGCCCATCTCCTGCATGTTCATCAGCCACGAGCCTTCGCCCGCCACGTTGATCACCAGCGCCTCGGGATGCGCGATCTGCACGCCGATGGAGGCGGGCAGCCCATAGCCCATGGTGCCCAGGCCCCCCGAGGTCATCCAGCGGTTCGGCGCCTCGAAGCCCAGGAATTGCGCGGCCCACATCTGATGCTGGCCGACCTCGGTGCAGATATAGCGGTCGGCGCGGTGCTTGGTCAGCGCCTCCAGCCGTTCGAGGGCGTATTGCGGCTTGATGACCGTGTCCGAGTTCCGGTAGCGCAGGCACTCGACCTTCTTCCACTCGGCGATCTGCGCCCACCAGCGCGCCAGGCCCTCCCTGTTGACTTTGCGGCCGCGCGATTTCCAGATCCGCAGCATGTCCTCCAGCACATGGGCGACATCGCCGATGATCGGCATGTCCACGCGGATCGTCTTGTTGATCGAGGAGGGGTCGATGTCGATATGCGCCTTGCGCGAGCCGGGGCTGAAATCGGCCACCCGCCCGGTGATCCGGTCATCGAACCGCGCGCCGATATTGATCATCAGGTCGCAATCATGCATCGCGAGATTGGCCTCGTAGAGCCCGTGCATCCCCAGCATGCCCAGCCAGTTCTTGCCGGATGCGGGATAGGCGCCCAGACCCATCAGCGTCGAGGTGATCGGAAAGCCCGTGGCCTCGACCAGTTCGCGCAGCAATTGCGTCGCCGCATCGCCCGAATTGATCACGCCGCCGCCGGTGTAGAACAGCGGCCGTTCCGCCGTTTCCATCGCCTCGACAAGCCGCGTGATCATCTCGCGGTCGCCCTTGACCTGCGGATTGTAATGCGCATTGCCCGCCTCGCGCGGGGCGACATAGGTGCCGGTGGCGAATTGCACGTCCTTGGGGATGTCGACCAGAACCGGGCCGGGCCGGCCGCTGGTGGCGACGTGAAACGCCTGGTGGATCGTCTGGGCCAGGCGGTCGGTCTCCTTCACCAGCCAGTTATGCTTGGTGCAGGGCCGCGTGATGCCCACCGTGTCGGCCTCCTGGAAGGCATCGTTGCCGACCATGAAGGTGGGCACCTGACCGGTCAGAACGACCAGCGGGATCGAATCCATCAGCGCGTCGGTGATGCCGGTGACCGCGTTGGTCGCGCCCGGCCCCGAGGTGACCAGCACGACGCCGGGCTTGCCGGTCGAACGGGCATAGCCCTCGGCCATGTGGACCGCGCCCTGTTCGTGGCGGACCAGGATGTGCTGGATGTCGTTCTGCATGAACAACTCGTCATAGATCGGAAGCACGGCGCCGCCCGGGTAGCCGAAGATCACCTCGACGCCCTGATCCTTGAGCGCCTGCACCACCATCTTCGCGCCGGTCATCTGTGTCATCTGTCTCTCCGTACCTTCCGCCGTCCGTCCGTGCATCCGCAGCGCATAAAAAAACCCCCGGTCAAGGCGGGGGCGCATGTGGTTACCCTGGGTCGGTCCCTACCGGCCCATGCGCCTGTCCTTCACCGCCACATCTACGACCGCCATCGGGGTTCCCCTGCTTGCGTGCGCGGGACATTAGGTGCGCGCCGGATGGGGGTCAACCCGCAAAGGCCAGAATTTTCGTGCCCTGTGGCAAGAAATCCTTTCCGTTTGTTGCTTGCGGCAGGGCGTTTGCGCATGGATCGGAAAACGGGGGGCGGTTGCAGCCGAAATTGTTTGCAGGCGCTGGCGGGGCGAGCGTGGACCGGGCCGCGTCCATTCGACCCCGTGAAAAAGTCCGCCCGGGCGTTCGCGGCTATTTATCTGGGGCAAGGCTGTCGATAGATTTCGTCCACGCAAACGATCCGCCCGCTCAAGCGGCGGGCGCCAACCGGGAGGATTATTGATGGATCGCCGTTCTTTTCTGAGGACCTCCGCGCTGGGCGGCACGGCCGCGGCCGCCGCCGGGACGCTGGCCGCGCCCGCCTATGCGCAGGGCCGGCGGACGCTGACGCTGGTCACCACCTGGGGCCGCGGCCTTGCGGGGGTGCATGACGCCGCGCAATACTGTGCCGATGCGATCACCGCGATCACCGATGGCCAGCTGAGCGTGGACCTCAAGGCCGCGGGCGAACTGGTCGGTGCCTTCGAGGTGTTCGACGCCGTCTCGGCCGGTCAGGCCGACATGTATCACGGTGTCGATTACTACTTCCTCGGCCAGCACCCGGCGCTGTCCTTCTTCAGCCAGGTGCCGTTCGGGATGACCTTCCAGGAATACAACAACTGGCTCCACCATGGCGGCGGCCGCGAACTGGCGGACGAACTGTACAGCATCTTCGGGCTCAAGGCGTTCTCGGCGGGCAATACCGGCCCGCAGGCCGGTGGCTGGTTCCGCAAGGAGATCAACGGTCCCGAGGATTTCCAGGGCCTGAAATTCCGCATGCCTGGCCAGGGCGGCCAGGTGCTGGGCAAGCTGGGCGCGAGCGTGCAGAACCTGCCGGGTTCCGAAGTGTATCAGGCGCTGGCCTCGGGGGCGATCGACGGGACCGAATGGATCGGGCCCTGGGCCGACGAGAAGGCCGGTTTCCAGGAGATCACCAAGACCTATTACACCGCCGGCTTCCACGAGCCCGGCCCGAACCTGAACCTGACAGTCAATCTCGAAATGTTCGAGGATCTGGCCCCGGCGCACCGGGCCGCGATCGAACAGGCGGCGGGCGCGTGCAACATCTGGTCGATGTCCCAGTTCATGGCGAACAACGCCGCCGCGCTGACCCGGTTGCAGGCCGCGGGCGTGCAGATCCTCGAATTCCCCGACAGCGTCTGGGATGCCTTCGGCGCCGCCTCGCTCGAGGTGATCGCCGAGCCGATGGGCGATCCGCTCTACAAGAAATGCCATGACAGCTACATGGCCTCGCTGACCAGTTCGGCAGCCTGGAATGGCCGGTCCGAGGCCGAGTTCGCGGCCCAGCGCAACCGCGTGATGGGGCTCTGATCCGAAATCCGGCTGGCGCCCCCGTTCGCAGCGGGGGCGCCGCGCCAGCCCTTTCGCATCCGCCCCGACCGGGGGCCGATCCGCGACGGCTGGACAACAGGGGGCGCAGATGGACGGGTCCGGATCGGCCGGCGTGCTGGGCGCGCTTGGGGGCGGGGTGCTGTGGTTCGTCAAGAACCTCGCCCTTGCCTTCTACAATCTCGGCCATGCGATCGCCCATCCGGGGCTGTGGCTCGACTGGTCGAACCCGCAGGCGATCATGCGCGTGGTCTATTACGGCGCCTCGACCGAGCTTTTCTTCGTCGTGCTTGCCGCGTTCCTCGTATTGACCGGTCTGGGGCTGTGGCGGCGGGCGATCATGTGGGGGTCGGTGCGCGCGCTGGAGGGTTTCGCCAACACCATCGGCCGGTTCTTTGCCTGGGCGGGGCTTCTGATGGTGCTGCAACAGATCATGATCGTGTTCCTGCAACGCATCTTTCGCGTCTCCGAGATCAGCCTTGGCCCGCTGGGCTATGCGTTCTCCAAGGATCTCAGCTGGTGGTCCGAGGAGCTGAAGCTTTACAACGCGATGATCGTCTGCCTGTGCATCAGCTATACCTTCGTGCAGTCCGGCCATGTCCGGGTCGATCTGGTCTATGCCCATGTCAGCCACCGCACCAAGCGGCTGATCGACATGGCGGGCGCGCTGGTCTTCATGATGCCGATGGCGGTGCTGGTCTGGCTTTACTCGTGGTATTTCCTCTGGCGCCATCTCATCACGCCCAAGCCCTCGGCTTCGGAATCGCTCGACCGGCTGTTGATGAAGGCGCAGGCGCTGCGCTGGAATGTCGAGACCATCGGCTTCTCGCCCAACGGCTTCAACGGCTATTTCCTGTTCAAGGTGCTCCTGGTGGCCTTTGCGGGGCTGGTGTTCCTTCAGGCCATCGCGGTCTTCTACCGGGCGCTGCTCGAATATCTCGAAGGCGAGGAGAGCGCGGGCAAATACCTTGACAGGGACAGTCTGGGCCCGGGCGAAGACGCCCGTGAAGCCACGCATTAAGGGGGCAGGGCGGGCGCATGTTGTTCGGACTTGACGGTATCGAGATCGGCCTGATCATCGTCTTTCTCTGCCTGTTCGCGGGGATCCTGTCGGGCTTTCCGGTGGCCTTTGCCATCGGCGGCGCGGCGGTCATCTCGTTCGGGATCGTGGCCGCGCTGGACAGCGCGGGGCTGTTGATCCACCAGGCGGTCGATACCGGCAGCGCGGCCTATGCGGCGCTGACCGCGCAGGGGATCCATCCCAACGACATCTCGGTCTTCCGATATCCCGATCTGCCACGCTACGAGACGGCGCTGTTCCCGCAGGGCTGGGAAGTGGCGATGGATCGCAATGTCAGCTTCATCGTCAACCGCATCAACGAGCGCGTTCTGGCCGGCCAGTCGATCGAGACGCTGCTGGCGGTGCTGATGTTCGTGATGATGGGCATCACGCTGGAACGCTCGAAGATCGCCAATGACCTGCTGACCACGATGGCGCTGGTCTTCGGGCCGCTGCCGGGCGGGCTGGCGGTCGCGGTGGTGGTGGTGGGTGCCTTCCTGGCCGCCTCCACGGGCATCGTGGGGGCGACGGTGGTGACGATGGGGCTGCTGTCGCTGCCGACGATGCTGCGCAACCGCTATTCGCCGGAACTTGCCACCGGGGTCATCGCGGCCAGCGGGACGCTGGGCCAGATCATCCCGCCCTCGATCGTGATCGTGCTGCTGGGCACGCTGGCGGGCGATCTTTATGCGACCTCGCAGGAAAGCCGGGCGCAGGTGGCGGGTTGCACCGATGCGCTGACCTATCTGGGCAAGGCGGCGGTGGTTTCGGTCGGCACGCTGTTCCAGGCGGCGATCCTGCCGGGCATCCTGCTGGCGGTGCTGTATGCCGCCTATGCCTTCGGTTTCGCGCTGCTCTACCCCTCCAAGGCGCCGCCGGTGTCCTTCGCAGCGGCCTCGGGCCCGGCCAAGTCGCGCGGCGATAAATTTCGGTGGTTCCTGGCCGCGCCGCTTGCGCTGATCGGCGGCGCCTTCCTGATGGGCGCGGTGGGGATCGTTGGCAGCCAGGATGTCACGGTCAGCGGCTTTTCCGAACAGACCGAGGGCGCGGTGCTGCGCACCAATGTCTCGGACCAGTGCAAGGCGTCGATGATCGCGCTGCATGGGCAGGAAAAATGGGATCGCGCGGTCGAACAGCAACGCGCCATCGAGGCGGCGGGCGGCGAGGTGCAGGCCCATCAGCTGAGCCCCGAGGAACGCGCCGCCGCGCGCGAGGCGCGGATCGCCGCCGCCGCACCTCTGTCCTCGTCGCTGATGGTGGTCGTGGTGCTTCTGGGGCTGCTGCTGACCACGGCGCGCGGGGTGGTGCCCGGGGCCGATCCCCGCCCGCTGCTGATCGGGGCGGGGGGGCTGGTGCTGGCGCTGGCGGTCGATGCGGTGCTGATCTCGCCCGTCACCTCGCCGGGGGCGATGTTCCTGTTGCTGGCGCTGCCCTTCGGCATCGCGCTTTACGGGCTGCGCCACGCGGTCGGCCTGCTGGCGCGGTCGGACCTGTTGCGCGTGGTCTTCCCGCCGCTGGTGCTGATCGTGGCGGTGCTAGGCTCGATCCTGGGCGGCATCACCAATCCGACACCTGCCGCCGCGCTGGGGGCGGGCGGGGCGCTGATGCTGGCCGCCTATCGCAAGCTGCGCGAGGAGAACCTTTCGGGCCGCCTGATCCTCTGGGCGTCCTTCGCCATCGTCATCATGATCCTTGTGGGCGTGAATTTCGACCTGCGGATGGGGCGCGCAGCCGTGCCCTTCGAGGATTGGGTGGCCTTCCTCGTCGCGCAGGGCGCCTATCACTTCGCGATGTTCGGCATCCTTTACGCCTGCTGGGTGCTGTTCCGCTCGGGCGTGCTGCCGCCTGTCGTGCGCGAGACGGCCAAGGTCACATCGATGGTCTTCGCCATCCTGATCGGCTCGCAGCTCTTGAACCTGGTGGTCATCTCGTTCGGGGGCGAGCACTATATCCAGCAATTCCTGCGCAGCTTCGATGACGAGTTCAAGGTCTTCCTGATCGTCATGCTGGTGCTGTTCGTGCTGGGCTTCGTGCTGGATTTCCTTGAGATCATCTACATCGTGGTGCCCATCGTCGGCCCGGTGATCTATGGCGGCAGCTTCGATCCGGCCTGGGTCACCATTATGATCGCCGTGAACCTTCAGACCTCGTTCCTGACGCCGCCCTTCGGCTTCGCGCTGTTCTACCTGCGCGGGGTGGCGCCCAGGGAGGTCACGACGATGCATATCTATCGCGGCGTCATTCCCTTCGTCATCATCCAGGTGGTGGGGCTGGGGATCCTCTGGGCCTTCCCCGGGATCGTGACCCTCGTGCCCAACCTGCTGCCCGCAGGCTGATCCGCGCCGTCGGGCAGCACCCGCCCACCCCCGAAGGCGGGCGCTGCCCTCCGACCGGGAACGGCATGCCCTTGCGCCCGAGGCCGATCCGGGCGCGGGCCGCTCAGCCGTCCCCGATGGGGTTGATGTCGTCCACCAGCCGCAGCAGGTCGGCCATGGTGAAATCGCCCGGTTGCGCCGAGGGCAGGGTGGGTTTCCAGCCCGGTCCGCGCTGCCACAGGTAGGATTGGTGGTCGCCATGCACGAGGCCCACCAGCACTTCGGCGACGATCGTGGCGCCCACCGGACCCAGCCGCGTGCCGCCGCTCTTCACCTGGGCCTCCTTGAGGATGTAGTACCAAAGCGGCGTCTGCGTGTGCAGCCCGTGCTGGGCCGCCAGCGCGCCATCGGGACCGGTCGCGATCTCGTCGGCGGTGATCCGGTTCGCGATCCCCATGGCCTCGGCCGCCATCTGCCCCGAAGGCAGCCCCATCTGCACCCCGCGCCGGAGATTGCGGAAGGCCAGGTTGCCGCCACCGCCGGGCAACCGGTGCAATTCCTCGGCCAGCATCGGATCGAGCTTGCGCGAGGCCTGCGGGATGCGGCCTGCCTCGATCTCGTAGAACCGGCGCCAGTCGATGATCCAGTTCGACGGCAGATGCGAGACCGGCAGCGGCGCGGCGGGCGGGGGTTCGGGGGCCAGTTCGCCGAGGATCCGGCCCGACAGCCCGGTAAAGCCGAACAGCAGGTCGAATGTCGCGTTCGGGAAGACGCGGTTGTAGTCGTAATCCTGCCGCACCATCGAATGACCCAGCCGATAGGCCGCGCCCGAGAACTCGACCGGCATGTAGGGCATCTTCTTGAACCGGTAGAACTTGCGCCCGTCATGCAGGATGCGCTCGGCCGCGCCGGGTCCGGCCAGCCGGTCCAGGTAATCATGCAGCACGATCCACTGGTAATGCCAGGTCACGATCTGCCGGGCCTCCTGGAACAGGGCGCGACCCTCGACACCCTGCGCCGCCAGCAGGTCCACGACCTTGTTGTGGAACTTGAGGAAGGCCAGATGCGTCTGGGCGACGATCAGGTTCTCGTCATTGCGGTGATCGCCGATCAGTGCCTGCCCCTCGGGGCTGCGCGGCAGGTCGTTGCGGAACTCGCCCGTGACATTGCCGAAGCCGACGGTGATGTTGCGCCCGATCAGCAGCTTCGGCGTCGGCTGCCCGGTGGCAGGGTCGCGGGCATAAAGATGCGGGTTGCCGTCCGGCCCCCGCCCGTAGACGCTGTCGAGATCCAGCGCGGGGCTGCGGAAATTGCGCACCGCGGTCGGGTCGCGCATCTTGTCGCCCAGCGAGGTCAGGTCCAGTGTGATGTCATGGTCGACGAACTGGCCCAGATAGGTGAACCCGGTCGGGATCGCCTTGTTGTCGTCGGTCTGGCCGCCATCATCCATCATCGCCTCGGCCAGCGCCATCAGCTTGTCGTCATCGACATGCAGCCCGGGCAGGCCGGGGAACATGCGCCCGAAACTGCCCGGATCGTCATGCCCCGACAGGTGGTCAAGCTGGGCGCGGGTCGGATGGCGGCCGGCCCGGCCGTGGTGCGGATTCAGGTTAACAGCTACGGTCACAGCAATATCCTCCCCTGAAATCAGGTGCTTGCGGTCGAACGAACCGATCTGAAACTCGTTTGGAACAATTCCACTTGTAGCACGGAATTGCGCGGCGCGGGGGTCCGTCTTTCCTTACCTTGGGCAGGTTTGCAGGTCGGGTATTCCGGAGGTCGCACCGCGTCCGGGACGCCGTTGGCCGGACTCAGCCCCCGATCGGCTGGGTATCGGGCAGGGTGATGCGCGCGACCTGCTCGGCGATGGGCGCCACCGAAAGCGGGTGGGTCTCGCCCGTGTGCGAGTCCGGGTCGCCGATATCCTGCCAATGGCCGTTCTTGAAGATCTCGAGCGCGTCGAAATTCGACTTGTAGCCCATCTTGGGACTGCCCGGCACCCAGTAGCCGAGATACACATAGGGCAGCCCGGCCTCGCGGGCGATCTCGATATGGTCGAGGATGATATAGGAGCCCAGCGAACTGCGCGCGCGGTCGGGGTCGTAGAAGGAATAGACCATCGACAACCCGTCATCCAGGATGTCGGTCAGGCTGACCGCGATCAGCGGACGGCGCCTCTCGCCATGGGTGGGTTCGGCACTGTATTCCACCACGCGCGAGCGGATCGGCGTCTCCTCGATCATCGCGGCGAACTCGAAAATGTCCATGTCGGCCATGCCGCCATTGGCGTGGCGGCTGTCCAGGTAGCGGCGGAACAGGGCGTATTGCTCTTCGGTGGCCCAGGGCGCGCTGGACTGACGGCGAAGGTCGGAATTGCGCGCCCTTGCCTTGCGCTGGCTGCGATTGGGCTGGAAATCGGCAACCCGGATGCGCGCCGACAGACAGGCCGAGCAATCGGCGCAGGCCGGGCGATAGAGCACGTTCTGCGACCGCCGGAAGCCCTGTTTCGACAGCGCGTCGTTCAGAAGTTCGGCATTGTCGCCCTGCAACGCCGTGAACAGCTTCCGCTCCATCCGGCGCGCCAGATAGGGGCAGGGCTGGGGGGCCGTCACATAGAATTGCGGCGCAAGCGGAAGGGTGTGGCGCATGAAGCTCGGGGTCGGACAAAATTCGGTCGTGGTTTCGTCACAAAGCTAACACCCGATTATGTGTGCTGCCAAGAGGAAGGGGCTCAGAACCTTGCAGGACGGTTAATGGCGGCCGTTCCCAGCAGCATGTCATGCAGCCCCTGCGCCCGCGCGCCGGTCAGCATCAGCACGACCGACACCACCTGCGGCAGCACGAAGGCCATGCCGAGCGAGTAGACCAGCGTGTGCAGCGCCGCGGTCTGGCTGTCCAGCCGCTCGCCCCGGCCATTGCGGATCTCGATCGCCATCAGGCGCATCCCCCAGGTTGCCGATCCGCGCGCCAGCGTCACCACGCGGTAGACAAAACCCACCAACGCCACGAACAGCGGCAGCACGAAGACCGCCGCGAAGGCGGTGAAGGGCAGGGCCAGAAGCGCGATCAGCAGGATCAGAACCGTGTCCACCACCCAGGCGACAAGGCGCTTGGCGGGCACGTTCCTGTAGAACTCGGCATGCAGCACGGGGTCGGGCAGGCCCCAGAGGGGATCGGGCTGGTCGGTCATGTCGAACATTTGGGCGGACTTTTCCGGCGGGGCAAGGGGCGCGCGCCCTTGGCTGGGCGCGCGGGTCGTGCAATCAGGCACCCACGGGCATTTCGGGCGCCGGGGGCGTCTCGCGGGCGCGGCGGGCCCGGTCTTCCATGAACTGGTCGAACTCGGCCTTGTCCTTGGCCTCGCGCAGCCGGTGCAGGAACTCCTCGAAGGCGCGCTGTTCCTCTTCCAGGCGGTGCAGCGTATCGGCCTTGTAGGCGTCGAAGGCGGCATTGCCCGACGACCGGAACGCATCGCGCGCCTGCCGGAACTGGCGGTGACGGGAATGGCACTTTCCGTTGAACATGCGTTTGCTCCAGATCATGTAGGCAAGAAGGGCAAGGCCCGCAGGCCAGAACAGGATGAACCCGATCACCATGGCGGCGATCCAGGCCCCCTTTCCGCGCTCGTCGAGCCAGCTTTCGGCCCGTCCGGGCCAGGTGGCGAATGTGGTCATGGGCGGTCTCCTCGGTCGCGATGTGAATAACCTTCACATGACCGCAGATCGGTATCCGACCGGGCCCGGTCAAGGGGGCATGTGAATCTTTTTCACATGACCGCGGTCAGAGCGTGAAATCGGCCAGCCTTGCCCCGGTCAGCCCGGGCAGCACATGCGGGTCAAGCGCAAAGACATGGCGCGGCGTGCCGGCGGCGGCCCAGACCGTGCCGAACTCCAGCAGCCGGGGGTCCAGGAAGGCGCGGATCGGGGTCAGATGGCCCACCGGCGCGACGCCGCCGATGGCAAAGCCGGTCTGGGCGCGGATCAGTTCGGCATCGGCCTTGCCCAGCGGCTCGCCCGCCAGCGCGGATGCCTTGGCATCGCAGACCCGGTTGCCGCCCGCGGTCAGGAACAGGATCGCCTCGCCCAACCGCTCGCCGCGAAAGATGATCGACTTGGCGATCTGGTCCAGCGCGCAGCCCACCGCGTCGGCGGCCTCCTGCGCGGTGCGGGTCTGGCCCAACTCGCGGATATCGGCGGTCAGCCCCGCCGCCTCCAGCGCCGCGCGCACCCGTTTCAGGCTCTTGCTCATCCGCTGCCCTCCGTCCACGCGGACGGACTAGCGCCGCGCAGGGCAGGGCGCAACCCCGTTGACCCCCGCGCCCGCGCCCGGCATCAAGACGCCATGAGCCTCGCCGCCCGCCTGACCCGTTCGCCCGTCCCGCACGAGCCCGACCGCGCCGCCGAGGCGGCCGACCGCTTTGCGTCGCAGCCCCCCGAGACCCGCGAATTGCTGGCCGGAACCGCCGGGTGCAGCCCCTATCTGTGGGGGCTGATGGTGCAGGAAACCGGCTGGCTCGAGGCGGCGCTGGCCGCCGACCCGGATGCCGTCCTTGCCGGGCTTCTGGACGAAATCCGCGCGCTGCCGCTCGACGGGCTGAAATCGGGGCTCAGGCAGGCCAAGCGGCGCGCGGCGCTGTGGATCGCGCTGGCCGATCTGGGGGGCGCCTGGCCACTGGAGCGCGTGACCGGGGCGCTGACCGATTTCGCCGATACCTGCGTGGACGTGGCGCTGAGGCGGCTGGTCGCGGCCGAGATCGCGCGCGGCAAGCTGCCCGGCCTGAGCGAGGCGGATGCGGATACCGCAGGCGGAATGGTGGCGCTGGCCATGGGCAAGCAGGGCGCGCACGAGCTGAACTATTCCTCGGATATCGACCTGATCATGCTGTTCGACCAGGACCGCTTTGACGAGGCCGATTTCCACGAGGTGCGCAGCGGTTTCGTCAAGATCACCCGCCGGATGACCGCGCTGCTGTCCGAACTGACCGGCGAGGGCTATGTCTTCCGCACCGACCTGCGCCTGCGCCCCGATGCCAGCGTGACGCCGGTCTGCATCTCGATGGAGGCGGCCGAACGCTATTACGAAAGCCTCGGCCGGACATGGGAGCGCGCCGCCCATATCAAGGCCCGGCCCTGCGCGGGCGATATCGCGGCGGGCTGGGCCTATCTCGACCGGCTGCGTCCCTTCGTCTGGCGCAGGCATCTGGATTTCGCGGCGATCCAGGATGCGCATGACATGCGGCTGAAGATCCGCAACCACAAGGGGCTGCATGGCGCGCTGGCCCTTGAAGGCCATGACATGAAGCTGGGCCAGGGCGGCATCCGCGAGATCGAGTTCTTCACCCAGACACGGCAACTGATCGCGGGCGGGCGCGATGCCGACCTGCGCGTGCGCGGCACCATCGAGGGGCTGGCGCGGCTCGCCGAAAAGGGCTGGATCCCGCAGGACGTGGCCGAGACGCTGACCGAGGATTACCGCGCGCATCGCGAGGTCGAACACCGGCTGCAGATGGTCAACGACGCCCAGACCCACAAGCTGCCGGGAAACGCCGACCAGATCGCCCGGATCGCGCATTTCTGCGGCTGGGCCGATGTCGATGCGTGGCGCGCCGCATTGAAGGAACGGCTCGAACGGGTGGATGGGCTGACCGAGGATTTCTTCCAGCCCGGCAAGGGCGGACGGGCCGACGGGGTGCCCGACCTTCCCGACAGCGCGGGCGAGATCGTCGAGCGCTGGCCGCAATATCCCTGCCTGCGCTCGGCCCGGGCGCGCGAGATCTTCAACCGGCTGAAACCCGACCTTCTGGGCCGTCTGACCAGGGCCGCCCGGCCGGGCGAGGCGTTCTCGGCCTTCGACGGCTTCCTTGCAGGGCTGCCAGCCGGGGTGCAGCTTTTCTCGCTGTTCGAGGCGAACCCGCAACTGATCGACCTGATCATCGACATCACCTCCGTCTCGCCCGAACTGGCGCAATACCTGTCCCGCAACGCGGGCGTTCTGGATGCGGTGATCGGCGGCGATTTCTTCCAGCCCTGGCCCGGGCGCGCGGCGCTGACAACGGCGCTGGTGCGCAGGCTTGCCGCGCTGGACGATTACGAACGTCAGCTCGATGCGGCGCGGGCCTGGGTCAAGGAATGGCATTTCCGCGTGGGCGTGCATTTCCTGCGCGGGCTGATCGACGCGGCCGAGGCGGGACGCGAATATGCCGATCTGGCCCAGGCGGTTCTGGCAGCCCTCTGGCCGCATGTGGTGGCGGGGTTCGCGGCCAAGCACGGGGCGCCGCCCGGCAAGGGCGCGGTGGTGCTGGGCATGGGCTCGCTCGGGGCGGGCGCGCTGACCGCGAAATCCGATCTGGACCTCATCGTGATCTACGATGCCGACGGGGTCGAGGCGTCCCAGGGCCGCCGCCCGCTTGCCGCGCGCGCCTATTACGCGCGGCTGACCCAGGCGCTCGTCACCGCGCTGACCGCGCCGATGGCCGAGGGCAAGCTTTACGAGGTCGACATGCGCCTGCGCCCCTCGGGCAATCAGGGGCCGGTGGCGACCTCGCTCCAGAGCTTCCGCAACTACCAGCGCGAGGAGGCCTGGACCTGGGAACATCTGGCGCTGACGCGGGCGCGGCCCGTGGCAGGCGATCCGGCATTGGCCGACGAGGTCGAGGCGTTCCGGCGCGAGCTGCTGGCCGACAAGGCGGATCCGGGCCGGGTGCTCGCCGGTGTGGTCGACATGCGCCGCAGGCTGGCCGAGGCCAGACCCGCAACATCTGCCTGGGACGGCAAGCAGGGGCCGGGGCGGGGGCAGGATATCGAACTGATCGCCTCGGCCGCGGCATTGATCGCGGCCAGCCCGGCGACCTCGGTGGCCGAGCAACTGGAGGCCGGCGTCGCGTCCGGATGGCTGGGGGCGGACGAGGCGCAGGCGCTCTGCGATACCTACACGCTGTCGCGAAAGGTGCAGGGCGCGGCCCGGCTCATCTCCGAGGCGCCGCTCGATCCGGCTCGGCTGGGCGAAGGCGGGCTGACCTTCCTTTTGCGCGGCACCGGGGCAGAGGATGCGGCCGCGCTCGAGGCGCTGCTTGACCGGGGGCGTGCCAAGGCGGCGGAGGTGATCGAGGCGGTGATCGCACGCGGCCCGGTGGAAGCGCGCGATGCGGATTGAAGCGGCCGACCCCAAGGGGCTGATCCGCGAGGCCTACCGGATCGAGGGAATCGGGCCCGAGGAATGCCGCTCGATCTTCCTCGACTGGGCGCTGTCGTTGCCCGCGGAGGTCGTCGCAGGGCAGGCATTGAAGCGGCTCATCGCGGAATATGGCGCGGCGGCGCCCGATCATCCGATGACGGCTGTGCTGCGCGCCGGGCTCGACGACGGCCCTGTTGCGCGGCGGCGGGGCGGGGCCCGGGGTCGGCGCAGCTGATCGAAAGCCCGACCGCTGCGGCTAGCGCCCCAGCCCGGTGGCCGCGCGGGCCAGCGCCGTGATCCCCGCCCAGTCGCCCGCCGCCACCAATGCCCCGGGCGCCACCCAGGACCCGCCCACGCAAAGCGTGTTCGGCAAGGCGAGGTAGTCGGCCGCGTTTGCCGGACCGATCCCGCCCGTGGGGCAGAAGCGGATGCGGGGCAGGGGACCGCCCAGCGCCCTCAGCGCCGCGACGCCGCCCGCGGCCTCGGCGGGAAAGAATTTCTGCACGCTGAAGCCCCGTTCCAGCAGCGCCATCGCCTCGGTCGCCGTGGCCGCCCCCGGCAACAGCGGCAGCGCGCCCGCCCGCGCCGCGTCCAGCAGCATCGGCGTTGCCCCGGGCGACACGCCGAACCGCGCGCCGGCGCCTTGCGCGGCCTCGACATCTTCGGGCGTGATCAGTGTGCCCGCGCCGACGATCGCGCCCTCGACGCGGGTCATCGCGCGGATCGCCTCCAGCGCGGCGGGCGTGCGCAGGGTGACCTCCAGGACCGGCAGCCCGCCCGCGACCAGCGCCTCGGCCAGCGGGCGGGCATGGGCGGCATCCTCGATCACGAGGACGGGGATCACCGGGGCCTGGCGGCAGAGCGTTTCAAGGATCTCGCTGGCGGCGTGGGGCGTCATGGCGGGCCTTTTCGCGGGATTGCAGGGCGGGTCATGGGTATTTGTGCCAAGAAGAAGTCACAGGATCGGGCTTGCCCCCTCGGTCGCGGGGCCCGCATGGGCGCGGAAGGCCGCGAAAAGCTCGCGCCCCATCCCCGTCGCATTGGCCGAAAGATCCGGGGTTGCGGGCGGGCGATCAAGCGCGCCTTGTGTCGTGACATCGAGCGTGCCCGCCACGGCATCCAGCCGGATCACGTCGCCATCCCGAAGCCGCGCAAGCGGGCCGCCCCCGGCCGCCTCGGGCGTGAGGTGGATCGCGGCGGGCACCTTGCCGCTGGCCCCCGACATCCGCCCGTCGGTGACCAGCGCCACCTTTAGCCCGCGATCCTGAAGCACGGCGAGTGTCGGGGTCAGGGAATGGAGTTCCGGCATGCCATTGGCGCGCGGCCCCTGGAAGCGGACGACGACCACGGTATCCTGCGTGAACTCGCCGCGCTTGAAGGCGGCCTTGACGTCCTCCTGGCTTTCGAAGATCCGCGCGGGGGCCTCGACGATGTGGCGCTCGGGCGCGACGGCCGAGGTCTTGACGATGCCGCGGCCAAGGTTGCCCGACAGCGCCTTGAGCCCGCCGCTGGGCTGGAAGGGATCGGCGGCGGGGCGCAGGATCGCGTCGTTCAGGCTGGCGCCCGCGCCCGCAACCCAATGAAGCGCGCCGTCGATCAGCCGCGGTTCCTGCGTATAGCGGTCAAGCCCCGGTCCCGCGACGGTCAGGGTATCGGGGTGCAGAAGCCCGGCGCCCAGCAATTCGCCGATCAGGTAGCCAAGCCCGCCGGCCGCGTGGAAATGGTTCACATCCGCCAGCCCGTTGGGATAGACCCGCGCCATCAGCGGCGTCACCTCGGACAGCCGGGCGAAATCGTCAAGATCCAGCACGATCCCCGCCGCCCGCGCCATCGCGGGCAGGTGCAGCACCAGGTTGGTCGAGCCGCCCGTTGCCATCAGCCCCACGATCCCGTTGGCAAAGGCACGTTCGTCCAGCACATGGCCCGCAGGCGTATAGGCGTTGCCCAGCGCGGTGATCTCCAGCGCACGTTTCGCCCCCGCCACCGTCAGTGCATCGCGCAAGGGCGTGTTGGGGTTGACGAAACTGGCGCCGGGCAGGTGCAGGCCCATCACCTCCATCAGCATCTGGTTGGAATTCGCGGTGCCGTAGAAGGTGCAGGTGCCCGGCCCGTGATAGGACGCCATCTCGGCCGCCATCAATTCCTCGCGCCCGATCTCTCCCGTGGCAAAGCGCTGGCGTACGCGGGCCTTTTCGTCGTTGGGCAGGCCGGAGGTCATCGGCCCCGCGGGCAGGAACACCGCCGGGATATGGCCGAAACTGGCGGCGGCGATCACCAGCCCCGGCACGATCTTGTCGCAGACGCCAAGGAACACCGCCGCGTCATAGCAGTCATGCGACAGCGCCACCGCCGCGGCCATAGCGATCACGTCGCGCGAGAACAGCGACAGTTCCATTCCCGCCTGGCCCTGCGTGATCCCGTCGCACATGGCAGGCACGCCGCCCGCGACCTGTGCCGTCGCGCCCGCCTCGGCTGCGGCGGCGCGGATCAGGTCGGGGAAGCGTTCAAGCGGCTGATGCGCGGACAGCATGTCGTTATAGGCCGTGACGATGCCCAGATTTGGCGCGCGTCCCTCGGCCAGCCGGTCCTTGGCCGCGCCCATCGCGGCATAGGCATGGGCCTGGTTGCCGCAGGTCAGATGCGCGCGCGCCGGGCCCTGCTCGGCGGCGCGGGCAATCCGCTCCAGATAGGCGGCGCGGGTCGGGCGCGACCGCGCGGCGATCGCCTCGGTCACCGCGGCAAGCACGGGGTTCAGCGCCATGGGCCGTCTCCTCGTCCGGGTCGGGGGCTGAGACCGGGTATAGGCGGTTAGCGCTAACAAGGAAAGCCCGCCAGAGGCCAAGCGGGCGACAATCCCCTCTTTTCGCGGCCTCATGGCAGGCGTAAGGAAAGCGCATGACCGATCCCCGCCCCACCGTCCGCTTGCGCCCCAAGGTCGAGGCCCGCGCGCTTCGCCATGGATTCCCCTGGGTCTATGCCGATGAACTGGTCACCGACCGGCGCACCAAGGCGCTGGCGCCCGGAGCGCTCGCCCTGCTGGAGGATGCCGAACGCCAGCCGCTGGGCCTGGTCACGGTGAACCCTGTCTCGAAGATCATCGCGCGCATGATGGACCCCGACCCCGAGGCGGTGATCGGGCCGGACTGGCTGGCGGCGCGGTTGTCGCGCGCGCTGGCGCTGCGCGAACGGCTGTATGACGCGCCCTTCTACCGGCTGGTCCATGCCGAGGCCGACGGGCTGCCCGGCGTGGTGATCGACCGCTTCGGCGCGACGGCGGTGATCCAGCCCAACGCCGCCTGGGCCGAAACCCATCTGGACGCGCTGGCCGAGGCGCTGGTTTCGGTCACGGGTGTCGCGACCGTGGTCAAGAACGGCACCGGCCGCGCCCGCGGGCTGGAAGGGCTGGCCGAGGAAAACTTGGTGCTGCGCGGCGCGCTGGAGGGGCCGGTTCCGGTGCCGATGAACGGGGCGGTCTACATGGCCGATCTGCTGGGCGGGCAGAAGACGGGGCTGTTCTACGACCAGCGGCCCAACCATGCCTTCGTGCAGGGGCTGGCGCGGGGCGCGCGCGTGCTGGACGTGTTTTCCCATGTCGGCGGCTTTGCGCTGGCGGCGCTGGCCGGTGGCGCGGCGCATGCGCTGGCGGTGGATGGCTCTGCCCCGGCGCTGGCCCTGGCCGAACAGGGCGCGGCGGCGATGGGTGCGGCCGAGCGGTTCCAGACCCGCCGGGGCGATGCCTTTGACGCGATGGCCGCGCTGGCGGCCGAAGGTGCCCGGTTCGATATGGTGATCTGCGACCCGCCCGCATTCGCGCCCTCGAAACAGGCGCTCGAGGCCGGGTTGCGCGCCTATGAACGGGTGGCGCGTCTGGCGGCGGGGCTGGTGGCGCCGGGCGGGTTCCTTTGCCTGTGTTCCTGTTCCCATGCGGCGGACCTGACGCGGTTCCGCACGGCGTCTGCCCGCGGCATCGGCAAGGCGGGGCGGCACTCGCAGATCGTCTTCACGGGCTTTGCCGGGCCGGACCATCCGGTGCTGCCGCAACTGGCCGAGTCGGGCTATCTCAAGGCGCTGGTGTTCCGGCTGGCCCCATGAAGGCGCTGCTGGACGCCTGCGTGCTCTATCCCACGGTGCTGCGGGAAATCCTGCTGGGTGTCGCGGCCGAGGGGCTGTTCACCCCGCTCTGGTCGGCGCGCATCCTGGAGGAATGGGCACGCGCCGCGCGCAAGCTGGGACCGGCGGGCGAGATTCAGGCCCGCGCCGAGATCGCGCTGGTGCGCGCCGCCTGGCCGGGGGCAGAGGTGGCGCCGAAACCGGGGCTCGAAGCTCGGCTCTGGCTACCCGATCCGGATGATATTCACGTTCTGGCCGCCGCCATTGCCGGCGGGGCCGACCTGATCGTGACCTTCAACGCGCAGGACTTCCCGCGCCAGACCCTCGCCGACGAAGGGTTGCGGCGCGTGGACCCCGACCAGATGCTGCGCGAGCTGTGGCAGGCGCAGCCCGCCGCGGTCGAAGCGGTCGTGGCGCGGGTGCATGCAGAGGCCGAACGGCTGTCGGGCGAGGTGCTGCCCCTGCGCGCCCTGATGAAGCGCGCGCGCCTGCCGCGGCTGGGCAAGGCGCTGGCCTAGGGCGGGCGCCGGGCGTCACTGGCCGGTGACGGCTGTCCAGCGCGCCTCAAGGGCCTCGATGGCCTTGACGCGCTCCTCGGTCTTCGGATGGCTCATCAGCCAGGCGGGCATGACCCCGCCGCGTCCCGCGGTCAGTTCGTCGAGCTTGTGAAACAGCGATTTCTGCGGCCCGGTCCCGATCCCCGCCTTGGTCAGCAGCGCCGCGGCATAGGCATCGGCCTCGTATTCGTCCTGACGGCTCAGCCGTGCCGCCAGCAGCGAGGCCAGCGCGTTCGCGATCATCACCCCGATGCCGGGCAGGAACCGGCCCAGCACCATCGCCAGCGCCGTGCGCAGCGCGTTCTGCCCCGAGAAGTCGATCATCCGACGCCGCGTATGCCCCAGCGCCACATGGCCCAGTTCGTGCGCGATGACGCTGGCCAGTTCCTCGGCACTGACCTCGCCTGCGCGGTAGCGGTCGTAGAATCCCCGCGTCAGGAAGATCCGCCCGTCGGGGGCGGCCAGCCCGTTCACCGGCGCGATCTCGTAGATATGCACCCGGACCCGCGGCAGATCGAGCGCCTCGGCCATCCGGTCGGTCAGCCGCTTGAGCCGCGCATCGGCCAGTTCGGACGACCGCGCATCCAGCTCGCGCGCGGTGCGCCAGGCCGAAAAATGATACATCGCGAGCGCGTAGAGAACCGCCAGAAGGATCGGTGTGAACTTCAGCATGGGCCAGATATGGGGCAGTCGGGGGGCGCTGGCAATCCGGGGCGCCAACGACTTTCGCGCGACCGGCAACGAAATGTGAACCTCTTGCCCCGATCCTTGCCGCGATGTCACCCGCTCAGAACGAGAGGCGCATGCCCTTGCGCAGACAGATACTCGCACTCGCCCTGCTGGCGGTCTGCACCGGCTTGCCCGGGGCGGCGCGCGCGCAGGCCGTGTCGCTTCTGGGCGAGGGGGGGATCTTCGGCGCGGGCAGCGCACTCGTGCCGGTGCGACATGCCCCTCCCGTGATGCAGGACGCGCCCGATACGGACGAGGGGGCTGGTCCCAGCCTGTTCGCCGGGCGCGAGGGTGCAAGCCTGTTCGCCCCCGGCACCCCGCGGGCCGAGCGGGTGCGCCTGCGCGAGGGGCGGAACGGGCTTGGCCAAGGACCGGCCGGGCTGCGGCTATCGGGGACCAGCGCCTTCTTCGCCGCCAGCGTGCGCGACCTGATCGCCCGGGCCGAGGCCGGGTCCAAGGGCTATGATGCCGTCCAGCACGGCGCGCGCATCCCGCCGCCCCGTCGCCCGACCGAGATGTCCATCGCCGAGATCAATGCCTGGATCAAGGCAACCCCGCGCCAGCCCCATGCCATCGGCCGCTATCAGTTCATCCCCTCGACCCTGCGCCGCCTGGTCAATGAACTCGGCATCGACGAACGCACGCGGTTTTCGCCCGAGGTGCAGGACCGCCTGGCCGACCTGCTGCTCGAAGAGGCGGGGATGGGCGCGTTCCTGGCGGGCAGCATCGACCGACGCAGCTTCATGAACAACCTCGCCAGGATCTGGGCGGGCTTTCCCAATTCCAGCGGCAAGTCGCATTACCACGGCTATGCCGGCAACCGGGCCACCATGACCTGGGCGCAGTTCTCGGCCAAGATCGACAGCATCTTCCCGGGCTGAGGACGCGCCTAGCGGCCCAGCGCCTTCATCCCGCGTTCGATCCCGTCCAGCGTCATCGGCACCATCGCCCCTTCGAAGATCCCGCGGATCATCTCGATCGACTGGGTATAGGGCCAGTGGCGTTCCGGCACCGGGTTGATCCACAGGTTGCCCGGCCATTGCGCACGGGCCCGTTCCAGCCAGACGCGGCCGGGTTCTGCGTTCCAGTGCTCGTTCGCGCCGCCCGCAAAGGCGATCTCGTAGGGGCTCATGCTGGCATCGCCGACAAAGATGCACTTGTAGTCCGGCCCGTAGGTGCGCAGCAGCTCGGCGGTGGGGATCACCTCGGACCAGCGGCGGCGGTTGTCGCGCCAGACGCCTTCGTAAAGGCAGTTGTGGAAATAGTAATGCTCCAGGTGCTTGAACTCGGAGCGCGCGGCCGAGAACAGTTCCGCGACAACGCCCACATGGTCGTCCATCGACCCGCCGACATCGAGAAACAGGATCACCTTGACCGCATTGTGCCGCTCGGGCCGGGTGCGCACGTCGAGATAGCCGTGATCGGCGGTGGCGCGGATCGTCTCGTCAAGGTCCAGCTCGTGATGGGCGCCCGCCCGCGCCCAGCGGCGCAGCCGTTTCAGCGCGACCTTGATGTTGCGCGTGCCCAGTTCCACCGAATCGTCCAGATTGCGGAACTCGCGCCGGTCCCAGACCTTGACCGCGCGGCGGTGTCGCGAGACGTCCTGGCCGATCCGCACGCCCTCGGGATTGTAGCCCCAGGCGCCGAAGGGCGAGGTGCCCGCGGTGCCGATCCACTTGTTGCCGCCCTGGTGGCGGCCCTGCTGTTCCTTCAGCCGCTCCTTGAGCGCCTCCATCAGCTTGTCGAACCCGCCCAGCGCCTCGATCTCGGCGCGTTCCTCCTCGGACAGGTGCCTTTCGGCGAGCTTGCGCAGCCAGTCCTCGGGCAGGTCCAGCGCCTCCAGCACATCGTCGGGGCCGATCTCTTCCAGCCCAGCAAAGCTCTCGGCGAATGCGCGGTCGAAGCGGTCTAGAAGGCGCTCGTCCTTCACCATCACGGTGCGGGCGAGGTAATAGAACCCCTCGACGTCATAGGTCACCAGTCCCGCCTTCACCCCTTCGAGAAAGCCCAGATATTCCCTCAGCGAAACGGGGATCCCGGCGGCGCGCAGCGACTGGAAGAACGGCAGGAACATGGGCCACAGGATAGGGCGGCGGCGGCGCGCAGGGAAGGGGGCTCAGCTTCGCCTTGCACGGTTCAGCGCGGCGATCTCCTCGGTCCGGCTGCGCACCTCGCTGTCGCTGCCGAACCCGTAGCGGCCCCAGCCCAGCGCCTCCTGGCGCACCGTGCGCGCCTCGCCCGACCGGCCCAGCGCCTCCAGCGCCTCGGCCTTGATCAGCAGAAGCGTTGCCAGAAGGGCCGCGTTCTGCCCGCGCGTCGCCGCGGCGAGATTGGCGTTCACCATGTCCAGTGCGGCGCGCGGCTGGCCCGCCGACAGCGCGAAGGCGGCCAGATGCATGCCGACATGGGCCAGGTGAATCCGCGTCTCGGGGCGCGCGACATAGATCTCGCCCGCCTGCAGGAAGGCCGCCAGCGCCAGTTCGGGCCGCTCGCCGATCGACAGCCGCCCCAGCGCGAACAGGCTGAACGCAAGCCGCCCGTCCTGCCATCCGCGCGCGCGGGCGATGGCCACGGCGCGTTCGGCGGCCGCGCGTCGGCGCGGGGCCGAGGTGCCCGCCCCCAGCGCGGTCTCGATCGCCTCGATCCAGTCGCGCGAGGTCTGCGCGACGGGCGCGCCCGCCCGCCCCTCGCCGCGCGGGTTCATCCGCGCCAGCAGCCCCGGCAGGATCTGCGCCACCTGCGCCTGGGTCATGCCCGCGCGCAACTCCGGCGCGTAGTAAAGCCGCAGGATCAGCATGTCGAAGCCGGTCAGGGCCGTGTGGAAATTGTCGTCGTTGAAGACCGAATCGGGCAGCCGGTAAAGGTCGTTCAGCGGCCCCAGCGCCTGGGCCAGTTCCTCGTGCAGGCAGTCGCGCACCTCCTGCGGGCTGACATCGCCGGGCAGGAAGATCGCCACCCGCTCACGCGTGACCAGCGTGGTCCAGTCCACGGTCGCGCTGCGGCGGGCGCGGCGGTATTCCTCCCAATCCGACACCCTTGGCGCGACGAAACAGGCCGCTTGCGGCACGGCGCGCTGCAACCGGGCGCGCGGCAGCACCTCGATGGTGATCTCGGCAGGCTGGTCCGCAGCAACGCGCGCGATGTCGATCCCCGCCTCGCGCCTGAGCCGCCCGATCAGCGCCGCCAGATCGGGGCCCAGGCTGGGCGGCGGCGCCCCCGTCACCCGCACCCGCACCGGCCCCTCGAAACGCGACATCACCGCCAGCGGCCGGCCGCTTTCCATGCGGAAGGACAGGTCCAGGAAATCCTGCGCGATCTGGGCGTTCGAGCGCGTCGGCGGCTCGGCCGGTCGGACCGGAAAGCTCTTCATCGGCGGCAGCGCGGCCGATAGCGGCGGCACCCGGTCGGGCAGTTCCGCAACCGGCGTTGCACAGGCCGCCAGCGCAAGGCAGGCGGCCAGCAGAAGCGCCGCGCGACGCGTCACCGCGGGCCTCGCTCGTATTTGATGAAGGGGGTCAGGCGTCCGATCCGGTCATACAGCGCGCGCGCGGCCGCGTTGTCGGCCGCCGTCGTCCAGTAGACGGTCGGCACGTCGCGCGCATCCGCCACCGCATAGACCGCCCGGATCAGCGCCTGCCCGATGCCCCGGCCGCGCAATTGCGGCTCGACGAACAGATCCTGCAGATAGCAGACCCCCTCGGGCTTCCAGCAATGGCGGTGAAAGATGAAATGCGCCAGCCCTGCAGGCCGCCCGCCGATCAGCGCCAGGCGGCAGCCCATGTCGGGATCGCCCCCATGCAGGAGCCGCGCAAAGGTCGTCTCGAAGACCTCGGGCGCCACCGCCGACTCGTAGAAGTCGAGATAGCCGGACCACAGGCGCCGCCATTCGGGCATGTCCTCGGGGCGCAGCGGGCGGATGGTGACGTCGGACAAGGGGGGGCCTTTCGCAAGCGGGGCGGACAGCCGCCCGCTCCCATCTTGGGCGAGCGCGCGGCCCGGCACAAGGGCGCGCAGCCGGCGGGTTGCCGGTGCCTGCGCCGTGGCGGTCCGCCTCAGCCCCGCCGTGCCATGAAGGCCAGCCGTTCGAACAGTTGCACGTCCTGTTCGTTCTTCAGAAGCGCCCCGTGCAGCCGGGGCAAGGCGTTGCGCCCGTCGCGGCGCAGGTCCTCGGGGGTCAGATCCTCGGCCAGCAACAGCTTCAGCCAGTCCAGCACCTCCGAGGTCGAGGGCCGTTTCTTCAGCCCGTCCATCTCGCGGATCTCGTAGAACTGGGTCAGCGCGGCATGCAGCAGGTCCTGCCTGATGCCGGGGTGATGCACCTCGACGATTCTCTTCATCGTCTCGGGATCCGGAAAGCGGATGTAATGGAAGAAACAGCGCCGCAGAAAGGCGTCCGGCAGTTCCTTCTCGTTGTTCGAGGTGATGATCACCACCGGGCGATGGCGCGCGCTTACCGTCTCGCCGGTCTCGTAGACGTGGAATTCCATCCGGTCGAGTTCCTGCAACAGGTCATTGGGAAACTCTATATCCGCCTTGTCGACCTCGTCGATCAGCAGAACAACCTTTTCCGGCGCCTCGAAGGCCTGCCACAGCTTGCCGCGCTTGATGTAATTGGCGATGTCGTGAACCCGTTCGTCACCAAGCTGGCTGTCGCGCAACCGGCTGACCGCGTCGTATTCGTACAGCCCCTGCTGGGCGCGGGTCGTCGATTTTATGTGCCATTCGATGAGAGACATGCCCAGGGATTGGGCAACCTGCCGGGCCAGTTCGGTCTTCCCGGTGCCGGGCTCGCCCTTGACCAGCAGCGGCCGTTCCAGCGCGACCGCGGCATTGACCGCGACACGCAGATCCTCCGAGGCGACGTAGCTCTCCGTCGAGTTGAACGCCATGATACTCCCCCGCCAGATCCGACCGCGCTGCGCGGACCTTAGCGCCCCTTCCAAAACAGGCAAGCACCATGTATGAGGCCACAACGCTAGTGACACGGTGCGGCGATCGGGCTATAGCCAGCCCCGTGACGCGCCGGGGAGAGATCGTGATGAATGAGTTTTCGCCCGGTCCAGACAAGGGAGCAGGGATGAAAGCCGAAGTGTTCTTGCCCGACGATTACCGCCCTGCGGAAGACGAACCCTTCATGAACGAGCGCCAGCTCGAATATTTCCGCCGCAAATTGATTGCCTGGAAGAACGATCTTCTGAACGAAAGCCGCGAAACCCTTGAGGGGCTTCAGGATTCCAGCCGCAACATTCCCGATGTCGCCGATCGCGCCAGCGAGGAAACCGACCGCGCGCTGGAACTGCGGACGCGGGATCGCCAGCGCAAGTTGGTCGCCAAGATCGACGCGGCGCTGCGCCGGATCGAGAATGGCGAATACGGCTATTGCGAGGAAACGGGCGAGCCGATCTCGCTGAAACGGCTGGATGCCCGCCCCATCGCCACCCTGAGCCTCGAGGCGCAGGAACGGCATGAACGCCGCGAACGGGTGCATCGCGACGACTGAGGCGACGACGGGGGAGGGCGCATGCCCCTGACTGGGCGGAAGGTGACGATCCTCGGGGCCGGCATCGCGGGCCTCGCGGTTGCGACCGCCTTGGCCCGCCGCGGTGCCGAGGCCGTGGTCCTGGAACGCTCCGATGCGATCCGGGAGGTCGGCGCGGGCCTTCAGATCAGCCCCAATGGCGTCGCCGTGCTCGAGGCGCTGGGCCTCGGCCCGGCGCTTGCCGCCCATGGCGTGCGGGCGCGCGCGGTCCATCTGCGCGATTTCCGCGCGGGGCGCGAGGTTCTGCGGCTCGACCTGTCGACCGGCAGGGGAGCCTATCATTTCATCCACCGCGCGGACCTGATCGAGATGCTGGCCGGCGCGGCCCGCGCGGCCGGGGTGCAGATCCGGCTGCTGCACGACATCACCGGCGTCACGATCGCGGATGGCCGCGCCCAGCTGACCACCGCCCAGGGGGCGCAGGCCATGGCCGATCTGCTGATCGGCGCGGACGGTCTGCACTCGGTCGTGCGCGGCGCCCTGAACGGCATGGCCGCGCCCGACTTCACCGGACAGGTGGCCTGGCGCGCGCTGGTGCCCGCCACCGGGCCGGTCGCGCCGGTCGCCCAGGTCTTCATGGGACCGGGGCGGCATCTGGTGCATTACCCGCTGCGCGGCGGCGAACTGATCAACATCGTCGCCGTCGAGGAACGCGAAATCTGGGCCGACGAGGGCTGGAATCACGATGACGCCCCCGAGAACCTGCGCCGCGCCTTCGCCGATTTCGGCGCCGGGGTGCCCGAGCTTCTCGCCCGGGTCGATCATGTGAACCTCTGGGGACTGTTCCGCCACCCCGTGGCGGCGCGCTGGCATTCGGGCCCCGCGGCGATCCTCGGCGATGCGGCGCATCCGACGCTGCCCTTCCTCGCCCAGGGCGCGAACATGGCGCTCGAGGATGCCTGGGTGCTGGCGGCCTGCCTCGAACGCCATTCCGACACCGAAACCGCCTTCGCCGCCTACCAGGCCGAACGACGCCCGCGCACGATCAGGATCGTCGACATGGCCTCGAAGAACGCGCGCAACTACCATCTCAGCTCGCCACCCCTGCGCGCACTTGCCCATACCGCGCTGCGGCTCGGCGGAGCACTCGCCCCGGGCGGCGCGCTCAAGCGCTTCGACTGGGTCTATGCCCATGACGTCGCCGCCCGCTACCCCCTGACAGCCGCCCCGATGCCCTGAAATCCTGCCCCTGCGGCTTCTTCTTGGCCGAAATACCCCCGCCGGAGGCACGCGGCCACAAGGCCGCGCCACGCCCAACCCCGGACAAGCGGGGCGCAAGCCCCGCGCGGGCCGGGGGCGGGAGCACCCCGCCGCTTCGGCTCAGGCGTCCAGCGTCACCCAGACCGGCACATGGTCCGACGGCTTCTCGCGGCCGCGCTGCTCGGCCTCGATCCGGCATTCCGTCATCAGGTCGGCCGCCTGCGGGCTCAGCAGCAGGTGATCGATGCGGATGCCGTCATTGCGGCTCCACGCGCCCGCCTGATAGTCCCAGAAAGAATAATGCCCGGGCCCCTGCACCCGCGCCCGGAACGCCTCGGTATAGCCCAGGTTGACGATCCGCCGGAACGCCGCCCGCGTCCGGGGCAGGGCCAGCGCATCGCTTGCCCAGGCCTCGGGCCGCGCCGCGTCCTCGTCCTGCGGGATCACGTTGTAATCGCCCGCCATCACCACCGGCTCCTCGCTTTCCAGCAGGGCCTTGGCGCGGGCCTCCAGCCGCGCCATCCAGGCCAGCTTGTAATCATATTTCGGCCCCGGCGCCGGGTTGCCATTCGGCAGGTAGAGGCCGCAGATCCGAACCGCCCGCGCCCCCATCACGGTGGCCTCGATCCAGCGCGCCTGTTCATCCCCCGCATCGCCCGGCAGGCCCCGCGTCACGTCCTCCAGCGGCCGTTTCGACAGGATCGCGACGCCATTGAACCCCTTCTGGCCATGGGTTTCCACATTGTAGCCGCGCTCCTCGAAGGGCGCGCGCGGAAACGCCTCGTCAACCGACTTGATCTCCTGCAACAGCGCCACATCGGGCGCGGAGTCGTCGAGCCAGGCCAGCACCGTCTCGATCCGCGCCTTGACCCCGTTGATGTTGTAGGTCGCAATCCGCATCAGCCCTCCGCCCGCCGTCCGGTCCCGGCCGGACTATCGGCGGCTGCGGGGGGAATGTCCATGCAATCGGCGTCCTGCCCGGCCGCGGCCAGCCACAGCGCGTCAAGCGCGCGAAGCTCGGCCGGATCGAAGCGCGCGGGATCGTTCCAGCCGAGCCCCTCCGGCGCCCGGTAGCCAAGCGCCGCCTCGCGGTCCAGCGCGGCGCGGGCGTCGAACCGGACGGGCGCGCGGGGCAGGCTGGCCGGGATCGCACGCGGAAAGACCAGTCGGCTCTTGCCGGTCGAGAGGTTGACCATGGCACAGCCCGCCGCTGCGGCCAGCACCATCAGCCGCGCGGATTTCGCCTCCAGAGATTGCAGGGTGATGTCGTCGCGCAAGGGATCGGCCCGGCCGGTGCCGTAGAAATGGGTGGGGCCGTTCTGCGGGTAGACCATGTCGCAACCAAGCATCGCGATCACCCGCGGCCGATAGGTCCAGAGCGCCCAGTAGGCCGCGGTGAAGGCCATCGTGGCGCCGCAATAGACCACCCCGCCATGGGCATTCATCGCCGGCACGAATGCGGTCTCGTCGACCAGTATCTGGCACGGGCCGGGCGTGGGGGGCTGGCGGTCGGGTGGCAGGTCGTGGGGAAAGACCACCGCGTCCCAATCAGGCCGCACACGCCAGGCATTGTTGATCGCCACGATCCGCGTGAACGGTGCCCGAGGCCATGACCGGCACCGCAGGACGCCGGGGCCGGAGCCCAGCAAGAGCAGGTTCGTCATCGGCCCCCACCGTCCCTTTTGCCGTTTTTCGACAAGCTAGGGCCGGTGCGGGCCGCGACCATGGCGGATGTTCAGCGATCCTTGCGGACGGTCTTCCGGCCGGTGATCATCGGGCGGATCAGATCCTCGCCCTTCCATTTGCGATAGAACCCGATGGCGGCGACATGCAGCACAACCAGCCCCAGAACCACCCAGCCCAGCGTGGCATGCCAGGCCAGCGCCGTGCGCGAGGTCGCGGTGCTGACCTCGCGGGCAAGGGGGCCCGCATTGACGTAGTCCTCGGGATCCGCGATCAGCCCCAGCCCCGCATGGACCGCCAGAACGCCCAGCAGGACGAACACGAAGAACCCGCCCAGCGGGTTGTGCCCGCGCCAATAGCTGGGTTCGCGCCGGACCATGTGGATGACATAGTTCCCGATCGAGACGGGACCGTAGAGAAAATTGCCGAAGCGCGCATGTTCCGGGCCGACAAAACCCCAGATCAGGCGGAACGCCAGCAGGCCCAGCACGGCATAGCCGAACCAGAAATGCAGCGTCATCACGTTGGGTCCGAACTTGCCCAACCCCCAGGCGCCGACCACCGCGATCGCCAGCAGCCAGTGGAACAGCCGCAAGAGCGGATCCCAGACCCGGATGGTCTCGATCTCGACGGTTGCGTTGTCGGCCCGGGCGGTCTCGCCGCCCGGACCGGCACCATGGGTGCCCGTATCCTTCATCGCTCAGAAATCCCGGGCGCGGTAATTGTCGTGGCAATCCTTGCAGGCGCCGCCCAGCCGCTGAACGGCACCGCCCAGCTCGGCGCGGTCAAGCCCGGCGACCTCGGTCAGCGCCTCGACTGCCTGGACATAGGCCATGCCCTTTTCCTGCACCCCGGCGAAATCCTCCCAGATCTTGGGCAGGGCGCGGGTCTTGCCGGGCATGTCGGCATTCGAGGTGCCGGCCGCATAGAGATGGCCCATATTGTAGGCGGTCAGCAGCTTCAGGTTGTCGGCATGGGTCTGGGCGACCGCGCCGTCATACTCGATATCGCCCTTGGCCATCGAGGCCAGGACGCTCATGTTGGCCCCCAGCATCGAATAGAAGCCACGGCGGGCATCCACGACCTCCTGCAGGTCGGCGGCGATGCCTGCGGCCGGGACGGTCGCCAGGGCGGCGGTGATCAAAAGAACCTTGCGCATGAAACTCTCCTTCTGGTGATCGGGACTATTCCGTCTGCTGGGCTAGCATGTGACCGTCCTTGCGTCACGTCACAGTTGTATGTTGTGTGGTTCACAACACGGTGCCATGGGGCGATCTGCCGCGTTTGCGTTCATTCGGCCCGGTTTCCGTGCGGATCCGGCCCCTGCGCAGGCGCCCTGCGCATATGCACAGACAGTGCAGCCCGGTCACGGTCCGGCCATGACGTCGACCGCAGACAGCTGCGCGGCATCGGCGCGGCGCGCGCGGGCGGCCGCGACCAGCGCGGCAAAGAGCGCGCGCTGGCGGCGGGCGTAAGGCAGGTGTTCGGGATGCCACTGCACCCCAAGCGCAAAGGGATCGCGGATTCGCTCCACCGCCTGGATCATGCCGCCGCGGTCGCGCGCGGCGACCACCAGATCCGCGCCCAGCCGGTCCACGGCCTGGGAATGCAGCGCGTTGACCTTCATCGGCGCGGTCCCAGCGATCTCGGCCAGCCTTGTGCCGGGTTCGACCGCGATCCGCTTCTTCGGCAGGATCGTCCAGCGCCGGTCGGAGGCGGTATAAGTGCCATAGGCATCCTGGTGAAGGTTGCCGCCCAGTGCCACGTTGATCATCTGCGCCCCCCGGCAGATGCCCAGCACCGGGATCCCGCGGGCGATGGCGGCCTCGACCAGCGCCCGTTCCAGCGCGTCGCGCGCCGGGTCCAGCCGGGCCGAGGTCACGATCTGCCCATCGTAGAGATCGGGCGAGATGTCGTCGCCGCCGCCGATGATCAGCCCGTCCACCTCCTCCAGATCGGCGGGCCGTCCCGCCCCCCAGCGCCGCGCGCGACCGCCCGCAAGCCAGAGGTTCAGCGCCACCAGCGGAAAGATGCGCCAGCCCGAGCGCGCCGAAACCGTAACCGCGATGTGTGGGCGTCCGCTCATGCCGCCGTCCAGAGTTCCAGATCGCCCAGCCGGTCCTCCAGATGGGCGAACCAGTCGCCCCGCGTCGTGGTCAGCGCGGCGCGATAGTCCAGCCATTCGCCGGCCAGCCGGTCCAGCGCCGCGCCGTCGGCGGCCAGCCGCTCGACCATCACCCAGCGGTTCCACTCATAGGCGATGCGCCATCCGGCTTCGTCGATCCGGCAATCGGGCAGGCGATAGTGAAAGGTCGGCCGCGCCGAGACCAGCCCGCCGTCGCCCAGCGCGCCGCTCACCCGGCCCTCGTCCAGATGGCGGAACAGCGGCAACAGGTCCAGCCCGCGATTGCGCGTCGGCGTCTCCGCCAGATAGGCGTCGATGAAATCGGCCAGGCTCCAGTCCACGGACTCGCCCGCCAGCCGGTCGACCAGGCGGCGCGGCCAGGGATCGACGAAGGGCAACAGCCGCCTTGCGGGGTCGATCGGGTCGGCCTTGCGCAGCCAGTCCTCGACCAGCGCGAAGGCGCGGGCCACGGGCAGGATCGCCTCGGTCGTCTCGTCCGCCACCGCGGGGTTCAGATGCACGCCGAAGCCCAGCAGGAGGCCGTTCCGGCTGCCCTGCGCCCCGGCCGCGCGCAACGCGCCCCGCAGCCGGTCAAGCGCGGGCAACTGCCCGGGCTCCAGCGGCGGCGTCACGATCTCGACCGGCACCACCGCGCGGCTGAGATCCAGCCCCAGATCGGCCAGCTTGCCGCCCGCCTTGTCGCGCCATTGCGTGTCGAGACAGATCTCGACCGCGCCCCATTCGCTGTCCTCGACGACAAGATCATGCGCGGTCTTCTCGATCACCCGCCCGCCGATCGCATCGGCCACCAGCCGCGCCGCCCTTGCCTCGGTCAGCCCGCCGAACTCGATCTCGATTCCGGTCAGGCGCGGTGCGCCCTCGGCGGTGTTTTCCGGGCAGAGCGGCAGGAATCGGTCGCGCGGGATCAGACTGGTGATGTTGTCCATGTCGGCCGGTCCTTTCCGGGCGCGCCTCACATCGCGAAAGAGGTGCCGCAACCGCAGGAACTGGCCGCGTTCGGGTTGTCGATCACGAAACGCGCCCCGATCAGTTCCTCGGTGAAGTCGATGACCGCGTTCGACAGGAACGGCAGCGAGACCGGATCGACCACCACCCGCTCGCCCCCGCCTTCGAGCAACAGGTCGTCCTCGGCGGGGGCGTCCAGCGTGATCGCATACTGGAACCCCGAACAGCCGCCGCCCTCGACGGCGATGCGCAGCGCCTTGCCCTGCGCCGCGGCCCCGATCTCGGCCAGCCGGGAAAAGGCGCGCTCGGTAACTTTCGGAGGCAGCGTCAGGTCCATCGCGGAATCCCCTGTGTGCAAACGGTCTTTCCTCCAATATATGGGGCTCAGGATTATGAACAAGCGACGAGACCCCGGATGCTGGCCCCCTTCGCCTGCGACCCCACCCAAAGCCGCGGGCGGCTTAATCCCGAGCAGGAAAGCGCGTTCCGCTCGTGTTTTCAGCGCGACCGGGACAGGATCATCCATTCCTCGGCCTTCCGCCGCCTGATGCACAAGACGCAGGTCTTCGTGGTGCATGAGGGCGACAGCTTCCGCACGCGCCTGACCCACTCGATCGAGGTGGCGCAGGTCGCGCGCACCATCGCGGGCGTCCTGGGCCTGAACGGCGAACTGGCCGAGGCGGTGGCGCTGGCGCATGATCTGGGCCACACGCCCTTCGGGCATACCGGCGAGGATGCGCTGGCGGCCCTGATGGCGCCTTTCGGCGGGTTCGACCACAACGCGCAAGCCATCCGCATCGTGACAAGGCTGGAACGCCATTATGCCGGGTTCGACGGGCTGAACCTGACATGGGAGGCGCTGGAGGGCATCGCCAAGCATAACGGCCCCGTCACCGGCCCGCCGCCCTATGCGCTGGCCGAATACAATGCGCGCCACGACCTGGAACTGCACACCCATGCCAGCGCCGAGGCGCAGGTCGCCGCCCTTGCCGACGACATCGCCTACAACAACCACGACCTGCATGACGGGCTGCGTGCGGGGCTTTTCACCGACGAAGATCTGGCCGCGCTGCCGATCCTCTCGGATTGCTATGCCGAGGTTGATCGCATCTGGCCGCGGATCGACCCCAAACGCCGCCGCCACGAGGCGACGCGCCGCTTCTTCGGCGTGATGGTCGAGAACGTGATCGCCGAGGCCCGCCGCCTACTGGCCGAGGCCGCACCCGCCAGCGCCGCCGAGGTGCGCGGGCTGGGCCGCCCGGTGATCCGCTTCAGCGACCCGCTCTGGGCCGATCTGCGCCAGATCCGCGAGTTCCTGTTCCGCCGGATGTATCGTGCGCCCAGCGTCATGGCGGTGCGCGCCGAGGTGACGCGCGTGGTCGAGGAACTGTTTCCGATCTATCTGGCCGATCCCGCGCATCTGCCGACGAAATGGCGCGAGGATGTGGCCGCCGTGCCGGACGTCACCGCGCTGGCGCGGATCGTGGCCGATTACATCGCGGGCATGACCGACCGTTTCGCCTTGCAGGAACATGCCCGCCTGACCGGCAAGACCGCCGCGCTGCCCGCCGCGTTTCATCACGCAACGGGCTGACCCGGGGCCGGTTGACGCGCCCGCGCCCGGTGGTAAACCGCCCGAGGCACCGAAAGGGATGGACATGAACCTCTTCACCGATCTCCGCGCGCTCGTGATCGACAGCCTGACCGCCATGGCCGCCGAGGGCACGTTGCCTGCCGGGCTCGACCACGCGGCCGTCACGGTCGAGCCGCCGCGCGATCCGGCGCATGGCGACATGGCCACCAATGCCGCGATGGTGCTGGCCAAGCCCGCCGGTCTGAAACCCCGCGACATCGCCGAGGCGCTGGCCGCCCGCCTGACCGCCGACCCGCGCGTGGCGCTCGCCGAGGTGGCAGGCCCGGGCTTTCTGAACCTGCGCCTCGCGCCCGCCGTCTGGCAGGGGCTGGTCGGCCGGGTGCTGGCCGAGGGAGCCGGGTTCGGGCGCTCCGGCATGGGGCAGGGCGCGCGGGTCAATGTCGAATATGTCTCGGCCAACCCGACGGGGCCGTTGCATGTGGGCCACACCCGCGGGGCGGTCTTCGGCGATGCGCTGGCGAACCTGCTGGCCTATTCCGGCCATCAGGTGACGCGGGAATACTACATCAACGATGGCGGCGCGCAGGTCGACGTTCTGGCCCGCTCGGTCTATCTGCGCTACCTCGAAGCGCATGGCCAGGAGGTGGCGTTCGAGGACGGCACCTATCCCGGCGACTACCTGATCGAGGTCGGGCAGGCGCTGAAGGACAAGGTGGGCGACGCCTATCTCGGCCAGCCCGAGGACGTCTGGCTGACCGAGGTGCGCGACTTCGCCACCGACCGCATGATGGACCTGATCCGCGCCGATCTGGCCGCGCTTGGCGTCGCGATGGATGTCTTCTTCTCCGAGAAGTCGCTTTACGGCACCGGCCGGATCGAGGCCGCGATCGAGGCGCTGAAGGCCAGGGGCCTGATCTATGTCGGCGTGCTGGAGCCGCCCAAGGGCAAGACTCCCGAGGACTGGGAGCCGCGCGAGCAGACGCTGTTCCGGTCCACCGAACATGGCGACGACGTGGACCGGCCGATCATGAAATCGGACGGCGCATGGACCTATTTCGCTCCGGACATCGCCTATCATTTCGACAAGATTTCCAGAGGCTTCGACGCGCTTATTGATGTGTTTGGCGCGGATCACGGCGGCTATGTCAAGCGGATGAAGGCGGCCGTGTCCGCGCTGTCGGATGGCCGCGTGCCGCTCGACATCAAGCTCACGCAGCTGGTCAAGCTCTACCAGAACGGCGAACCCTTCAAGATGTCCAAGCGCGCGGGCACCTTCGTCACGCTGCGCGATGTGGTCGATCAGGTGGGGCCGGATGTGACCCGGTTCCACATGCTGACGCGCAAGAACGACGCGCCGCTGGATTTCGACTTTGCCAAGGTTCTGGAGCAATCCAAGGACAACCCGGTCTTCTATGTCCAGTATGCCAATGCCCGGGTCTGCTCCGTGCTGCGCAAGGCGGCCGAGGCGGGGATCGCGTCCGATGACGCCACGCTGGCGGCGGCGGATCTGACGAAACTCGGGCACGAGGCCGAGATCGCGGTGGCGAAGAAGCTGGCCGAATGGCCGCGTCTGGTCGAGATCGCGGCCCGCACGCATGAACCCCACCGCGTCGCGTTCTACCTGTACGAACTTGCCTCCGAGTTCCACGCGCTCTGGAACCGGGGCAACGATCTGCCCGCGCTGCGCTTCCTGCAAGAGGGCGATGCAGCCACAAGCCAGGCCAAAATCGCGCTCGCGCGCGCCGTTTCCGTTGTGATTTCCGCCGGTCTTGGTATTCTCGGCGTCACTCCGGTCGAGGAAATGCGCTGAAAAACAAGGCGCAACCCGCCCGGGCCGAGACAGGCAAGAACCAACCGGGGACAAAGAGCCCCGGAACATGAGGCGGCAATGGCAGATATCGAATACGACGCATTCCGTGCGCCGGGTCCGGGCGATGCCCGGCCGGGCATGAAGACCGCGCTGCACTGGGCCGGGGGCGCGCTGTCGCTTTCGCTGGTGGCAGGGCTTTGTGTCTGGGGCTACCAGATCCTCGTGCGCGATGTCAGCGGCGTGCCCGTGGTGCGCGCGCTCGAAGGGCCGATGCGGATCGCCCCCGAGGATCCGGGCGGCCGTCAGGCCGATCACCAGGGGCTGGCGGTGAACCGCGTCGCCGCCGATGGCGAGGCCGCGCCGCCCGCCGACACGCTGCGCCTTGCCCCGAACCCGCTGGCGCTGACCGAAGAGGACCGTCCGCGCGCCGAACTGGCCCCGCTGGACGTGGCCGCGCCTGCCCCGACGCCGTGGGACGAGGCGGCCGATCAGCAAGTCGAAGAGGCGTTCACGCTGGCGCCCGAGGCCGATGAGGCGGCCGATGCCGCGATGATGGCCGCCCTCGAAGAGGCCGCCGCGGACGAGATCACGCCACTGATGCAACTGCCCGCGGGCGCGCTCAGCCATTCGCCCCGTCCGGCGGCACGGCCCGATACCGAGGATCTCGCCGCCCGCGCCGCGATCGCGGCCGCCACCGCCGCGCTGATGCCGCGCAGTGCGGCCGAGCTTCCCGTGACCGAGGTGGTCGCGGGTACCGCGCTGGTCCAGCTTGGCGCCTTCGACGACGCCGAAGAGGCCCGCCTGGCCTGGGAGGGCCTGGCAGGCGAGGGGCGCTTCGCCGGGTTCTTCGACCGCAAGTCCCGCGTCATCCAGGCCACCGAGGGCGGCGGGCGCATCTTCTACCGGCTGCGCGCCGCGGGCTTCGACGACATCGCCGACGCGCGCCGGTTCTGTGCCGCGCTGATGGCCGAGGGCGCGGACTGCATCCCGGTGGTGGCCCGCTGATGCGGCGGGCCGGGGCATATATCCTCGGCTGCTCCGGCCCGGCGCTGACGGCGGCCGAGCGGCAGTTCTTCGCCCAGGCCAACCCGCTCGGCTTCATCCTGTTCGCGCGCAATGTCCGCGATCCCAGTCAGTTGCGCGCGCTGACCGAAAGCCTGCGCGCGGCGGTGGGCCGTGCCGCGCCGATCCTGATCGACCAGGAGGGCGGGCGCGTCCAGCGCCTGACCGCGCCGCATTGGCGGCAATGGGCGGCGGCCGCCGACCAGATCGCCGCGGTCGGTCCCGAGAACGCGGCGCGCTCGATGTATCTGCGCTCGCGGCTGATCGCGCGCGAACTGAACTGGGCGGGCATCGACGTCAATTGCGCGCCGCTGGGCGATCTGGCGCGGCCGGAAACCCACAAGGTGCTCAAGAACCGCTGCTACGGCTCGGACCCCGCCAGCGTGGCCAGGATCGCCCGCGCCGTGGCCGACGGGCTGTTGCATGGCGGCGTGCTGCCCGTGCTGAAACACATCCCCGGCCATGGCCGCGCCACGGTCGACAGCCATCTTGACCTGCCGCGCGTCAAGACCCCGCTCTCGCAGCTCGAGGCCACCGATTTCGCCGCCTTCCGCGCGCTTTCGGACCTGCCGCTGGGAATGACGGCCCATGTCGTCTACGAGGCGCTGGATGGCGGCGCCCCGGTCACCACCTCGGGCGAGGCGATCATCTATATCCGCAGGGCGTTGGGCTTTCAGGGTTTCCTGATGACCGACGACATCTCGATGCAGGCGCTGTCGGGCAGCATCGCCGCGCGCTGCGTGGCCAGCATCCGGGCGGGCTGCGATGCGGTCTTGCATTGCAACGGCAAACTGGCCGAAATGGAAGAGGTCGCCGAGGCCAGCGGCACGCTGACCGAGAAAGCCGCGGCAAGGGCCTCGCGCGCGCTGGCCCGCCGCCGCCCGCCGGTGCCCGGCGAGGTTTCCGCGCTGGTGACCGAACTCGATGCGCTGCTGGGAAAGAGGCGCGATGCCTGAACAGGGCCCCGACAGTTTCACCGAGGGACCCGCGCGGGACCCCGTCGCCGCGCGGCTGGCCGCCGAGGCCCTGATCGTCGATGTCGAGGGTTTCGAGGGGCCGCTCGACATGCTGCTGACGCTGGCCCGCAGCCAGAAGGTCGACCTGCGCCGCATCTCGGTGCTGCACCTGGCCGAGCAATATCTGGCCTTTGTCGAACAGGCGCGGACCCTGCGCATCGAACTGGCGGCCGATTACCTGGTGATGGCGGCCTGGCTTGCCTATCTCAAGTCGCGCCTTCTGCTGCCGCCCGATCCCACCGACGAGGGACCCTCGGGCGAGGATCTGGCCGCGCATCTGGCGTTCCAGCTTGAACGGCTCGAAGCGATGCGGGCGGTGGCCGCCCGGCTTCTGGGCCGCGACCAGAAGGGGCGCGACTTCTTCGTGCGCGGTATCCCCGAGGATGTGCAACGGGTGCGCCGGGTGCAATATACCGCGACCCTCCTGGACCTGATGCAGGCCTATGCACGGATCCGCACCAAGGACGAGTTCCGCCCCTACGTCCTTGATCGCGATGCGCTTTACACGATGGAAGAGGCGCTGGAACGGATGCGCGGCCTGCTGGGCTATGCGGGCGAATGGATCGACCTGTCCAGTTGGCTGCCCGAGGGATGGCAGACCGATCCCGTGCGTCGGCGCACCGCCACCGCGGCGCATTTTGCCGCCAGCCTGGAACTTGCCAAGCAGGGCCAGATCGAGATCCGCCAATCCGACACCTTCGCCCCCATCCATATCCGGCGGAAGCCCCGCGCATGACCCGGAACCCGCCCGAGCAGGAGGAAAGCCTTTTCGAGGCGCCGCCCATCGGCGAGCAGGAGCGCATGGTCGAGGCGATCCTGTTCGCCTCGGCCGAGCCGCTGCGCGTGGCCGAACTGAACGCGCGCATGCCGCATGGCTGCGATGCCGCCGCCGCGCTCGCCCATCTTGCCCGCCGCTACGAGGGGCGCGGCGTGCGGCTGGTGCGCGTGGGCGAGGGCTGGGCGTTTCGAACAGCGCCCGATCTGGGCTTCCTGATGCAGAAGGAGACGGTCGAGCTGCGCAAGCTGTCGCGTGCCGCGATCGAGACGCTGGCGATCATCGCCTATCACCAGCCGGTGACGCGCGCCGAGATCGAGGAGATTCGCGGCGTCTCGGTCAGCCGGGGCACGGTCGATCAGTTGCTGGAGCTTGACTGGATCCGCTTCGGACGGCGCCGGATGACACCGGGCCGCCCCGTCACCTATGTCGTGACCGAGGAATTCCTCGACCATTTCGGACTGGAAAGCGCGCGCGACCTGCCCGGGCTCAAGGAATTGCGCGCCGCGGGCCTGCTGGACAGCCGCCCCATGCCCGGCGGCCCGGACGATGCCGAAGCCGAGGACGGCCAGACCGACATGTTCGAGGACGAAAGCTGAGGCGCCCGGATCAGCCCGCGCCGATCTCGGCGAAGACGCGGTTCAGCGCGGCCTCCAGCTTGTCGAACATCTCGTCCATCTGCGCCTCGGTCACGATGAAGGGCGGGCACAGCACGATGGACTGGCCCAGCGGACGGCAGATCAGCCCGTGATCGGTGCAGGTATTGGCGATCCGCTCGCTGACCGACAGGGTCGATGGAAACGGCGTCTTCGTCGGCTTGTCGGCCACTGCCTCCAGCGCGCCCATCAGCCCCTTGCCGCGCCATTCCCCGATATGGGGATGCTCGGCCAGCCGCTTCAGCCCCGCCTCGAAACGCGGGGTCAGGGCGCGGACATTGTCCAGAAGCCCCTCGTTCAGGATCACGTCGATCGCTTTCAGCGCGATGGCGCAGCCGACCGGATGGCCCGAGGCGGTGAAGCCATGGGGAAATTCCTCGACCGCCTCGGCCGCCGCCTGCAACCGGTCCGACAGGTCGGGGCCGAGGATCACGGCCCCCATCGGGAAATAGCCCGCGGTCAGCGCCTTGGAACTGATGATCGCATCGGGGGTGAAGCCGTAGGTCTGGCAGCCCCAGACCTCGCCCGTCCGGCCGAAGCCGCAGATCACCTCATCCGCGATCAGCGGGATGTTGTGGCGTTTCAGGACCGCCTGGATCGCCTGGAAATAGCCCTCTGACGGCGGGATCACGCCGCCCGCGCCGATCACCGGCTCGGCGAAGAAGCCCGCGATGGTCTCGGCCCCCTCGCGCGCGATGACCTCTTCCAGTTCGGCGGCCAGCCGGGTGGTGAACTCTGCCTCGCTCTCGCCCTCCCGCCCCTCGCGCCAGTAATGCGGGCAGGTCAGGTGGATGAACCCGGGCAGAGGCAGGCCGAACAGCGCGTTATAGGCCTTGCCCGTCATCGAGGCCGCGGCGACCGTGACCCCGTGATAGCCGTTCCAGCGCGTCAGGATCTTGCGCCGCTCGGGCTGTCCCTCGGCGCGCGCCAGGAACCACAGCATCTTGAGCGCCGTGTCGTTCGCCTCGGATCCCGAATTGGTATAGAAGACCTTGCCGCGGGCGAAGGGCGAGACCTCGATCAGTTTCTCGCTCAGCATCACGGTCTGGTCCGACATCCGCCCGAAGAACGCGTGATAGCCCGGAAGCCGGTCATATTGCGCCTTGGCGGCCTGGGCGAGGCCGGGATGATCGAACCCCGCCACCATGTTCCACAGCCCCGAATTGGCGTCCAGATAGCGCCTCCCGGCCGTGTCGAAGATATAGGGACCCTCTCCATGGGTCACGACCACCGTGCCGCGCGCCTGCACCGAGGGCAGGTCGGTGAAGCCGTAGAAGCTGTGCATCTCGGCGCGGGCATCCCAGTCGTTCGGGGCGGTGTCGGGCATGTTCGGGGCTCCTTCGGCACTCTCGCCCCGACGCTATCCCCGCGCCCGGCCGGGTGCAATCGCACGTTGCCACCGCGGCCCACGTGCCGGGGCGAACCGGCGGCAGCCGCTCCTGCGCGCGGGGGGGGGAGCGAACCGCTCAGGGCGCGCGGAAATGCTTGGACAGCTTCAGCCCCTGGCCCTGGTAGTTCGACGCGATCCCCGCGCCATACAGCGTCTCGGGCCTTGCGGCCATGCGCTCGTAGACCAGCCGTCCCACGACCTGCCCATGTTCCAGCACGAAGGGTGCCTCGTGGCAGCGCACTTCCAGCACCCCGCGCGACCCCGTGCCGCCCGCCGCGTCATGGCCGAAACCGGGATCGAAGAAGCCCGCGTAATGCACCCGGAACTCGCCCACCATGGCCAGATAGGGGGCCATTTCGGCGGCGTAATCGGGCGGGATATGCACCGATTCGCGGCTGACCAGGATATAGAAGGCGCCGGGGTCGAGGATGATCCGGCCCCTGTCGGTCCGGATTTCCTCCCAGAACTCGGCCGGGTCATGCCCGCCGATCCGGTCAAGGTCGATCACCCCCGAATGCGGCTTGGCGCGATAGCCCACCAGATCGCCGGTTTCGGGCTTCAGATCGACGGAAAAGCCCAGCCCCTCGGAAATCACCGCCGGACCGCCCGCGACCAGCCCCACCGCCCGATGCAGCGCCGTCAGTTCGGCATCGTCGAGAACCGCTTGCCCGCGACGGAACCGGATCTGGTTCAGCCGCTGGCCGGGCCGCACCAGCACCGAGAACGAGCGCGGGCAGATCTCGGCGTAAAGCGGGCCGTGATACCCCGGCCGGATGCGGTCGAACTCCACCCCGCCATCGGTGATCGCACGGGTCAGAAGGTCCAGCCGCCCGGTCGAACTCTTGGCATTGGCGACCGCGGCGACGCCCTCGGGCAGGGCCAGCCGCTCCATCAGCGGCACGACATAGACGCAGCCCTTTTCCAGCACCGCCCCGCCCGTGAGGTCGATCCGGTGCATCTCGAAATCGGCCAGACGCTCGGCCACCGTCGCCCCCGCACCCGCCAGGAACGAGGCGCGCATCCGGTAGGCGACATCCCCCAGCCGCAGATCCAGCGAGGCGGGCTGCACCTGCCCGTCATCCAGGGGCGCGCTCAGGCCGATCGCGCCCGCCTCGATCAGCGCGCGGATCTGCTGCGCGGGCAGCACGCCGGGTCCGGTCATCGCATCGCCTCCGACTGTTGCAAGGCCAGGTGCCGAAAACACCACCGCCCGCGGCCCGGAAGGGCGCGCGGGCGGGTGTGATTTTGGTCGGGCTAGCAGGACTTGAACCTGCGACCTTCCGCCCCCCAGACGGACGCGCTACCAGACTGCGCCATAGCCCGACACGGGGGCGTTCTTAGCATGTCTGACGGCGGGGGCAAGCCGCAAAAACCCCGCTCAGCACCGGGATCGGCCTATTGCCCGCCGGACGCCATCCGCTCGCCAAGCGCCTGAAGCCGCGCCAGCGATTGCCCGGCCCGGTCCCGGTCGGCAGCCAGCGCCTCACGCAGCGCGGGGGTGCGGATCAGCGTGCGCAGCGGCGGCGCGACCGGGGCAAAGGCCGGGTCGTCATCGGCCGGATCGCTGCGGACGATTCCCGTGCCGAGGGGCCGCGCAATCGCCGGGGCAGGGGGCTCGGCCACCGGTTCGGCCTGCGGTTCCGGCTCCGGTTCGGCCTCCGGTTGCGCTTCCAACTCCGGGGCGGCCTCGGACAGGATGTCGGGTCCGGCCTGCTCCGGCGCCTCCGCCTCGGGCTCCGGTTCGGCCGCCGGGGCATGGGCTTCGGGTTCAGGCTCCGCCTCCGGTTCCGGCTCCGCCTCGACCAAGTCCTGCGCGACCTCGGGCTCCGGGCCGACCAGAGCATCGGCCTCCGCAAGGGCCGCGACCGGCTCCTCCGCGGATGTCTCCGGCGCGGTCTCGAAGGGCAGGGCGGCGGCGGGTTCTTCCTCGACCGGCGGGCGGGGATGGCGGCGGAAGCTGGGGACCGCCGCCTCGGCCTCCGGTGCGGGGCGCGCCCCGGCCGCAAGATCGAGCCCGGGCAGGATCGCCTCGTCCGGTTCGGGCCGGGGGCGGAACGCCAGCGGCAGGATCTCGGCGGCCTCGGATTCGGCATCCTCCTGCATCGGGGCCTCGTCGGCCTCGACCATCTCGACGGGCGAGTCGTCACCGGGCAGCGGCGCTTCGGCAACCGCCTCGACCGGCTCGGCATGGCCCTCGATCAGCAGCCCGGGTGTCCCCTCCTCCAGCGGCGGCGACAGGGCCGAGACGAATTTCACCCCTTCCTCGCGCAGGATCTTCTGCACCCCGCGGATGGTCAGGCCGTCCTCGTGCAGGAGCCTCTTGATCCCGCCCAGCAGCATCATGTCGGCCGGCCGGTAATAGCGCCGCCCGCCCGCGCGCTTGACCGGCTTGACCTGGGAAAACCGGCTTTCCCAGAACCGCAGCACATGCGCGGGCGTGTCCAGCCACGCCGCCACCTCGCTGATCGTGCGGAAGGCTTCGGGGGATTTTTCCATCTGGAACGGAACCTTAGTCCGTCCGCTCGGAATTTCCGGCGGCGACGCGGTCCTTCATCAGATGCGAGGGACGGAAGGTCAGGACCCGTCGCGGCAGGATCGGCACCTCTTCGCCGGTCTTCGGGTTGCGGCCGACCCGCGCCGCCTTTTCCCGCACCGAGAAGGTGCCGAAGGACGAGATCTTGACGGTCTCGCCGCGCACCAGCGAATCCGACATGTGCTGCAGGACGCTCTCCACCAGGTCGGCGGATTCGTTGCGTGACAGGCCCACCTCGCGGAACACCGCTTCGGTCAAATCCATTCGTGTCAGCGTTTTGCCGGACATGGCGTCCCCTCTGATCAAAAACCCGAAATTCCCCGACTGCCTAAAAGCTTAGGGAGAAACGGATTTCCGAGTCAATGACAACGACTTGCAGGATGGCGTTTGCGCGTAACCTTACCAGCGCAGAACCACCGCACCCCAAGCCAGCCCGCCGCCGATCGCCTCGGTCACGACCAGGTCGCCGGTCCGGATCCGCCCCTCGGCCTTGCCCACCGACAGCGCCAGCGGAATCGACGCGGCCGAGGTGTTGCCATGGTCCTGCACGGTGACGATCACCCGCTCCATCGGCAATTGCATGCGCTGCGCGGTGGCCTTGATGATCCGCAGATTAGCCTGATGCGGAACCAGCCAGTCGACATCCGCCCCGCTCAGCCCCGCCTTGTCCAGCGCCGCATGGGCGGTGTCGGCCAGCTTCTCGACGGCATGGCGGAACACTTCCTTGCCCTGCATCCTCAGATGCCCGGTCATGCCCGTCGAGGTGCCGCCATCGACGTAAAGGATGTCCTTGTGCCGCCCGTCCGAATGCAGGTCGATCGCCAGCACGCCGCGATCGTCCGATCCGCCCGCGCCCGCGCCCGCCTCCAGCAGCAGCGCGCCCGCGCCATCGCCGAACAGCACGCAGGTGCCGCGGTCGGTCCAGTCCATGATCCGGCTGAAGCTTTCGGCCCCGATCACCAGCACGCGCCGCGCCATCCCGGTCGCGATCATCGCGTTCGCATTGGCCAGCGCGAAGACGAAGCCGGCACAGACCGCCTGCACGTCGAAGGCAAAGCCGCGCGTCATGCCCAGCCCCGCCTGAACCATGGTCGCGGCCGAGGGAAAGGTCAGGTCGGCGGTCGAGGTCGCCAGGATGATCGCATCCACCTCGTCGGGTGCCAGCCCCGCATCGTCCAGCGCCGCCCGTGCCGCGCTGATCGCCATGTCGGCCGTGGTCTCGCCCTCGCCCGCCAGATGGCGCCGTTCGATCCCCGAGCGCGAGCGGATCCACTCGTCGGACGTCTCGAGCGTCGCCTCGAACTCGGCATTCTCGACCACGCGCGCGGGCAGGTAATGCCCGACACCCCTGACAATGGCCCGTGTCACCATGTCTACCGCTCGCCTCCGGCCACGTCCTTGACCATTTCGGGGACCGGCCCGGAGGCCGTGGCAACGCGCGCCGCCAGCCGCTCGGTAAAGCCCGATTGCGCCAGTTCCCAGGCCAGCTTGACCGCCGCGGCGACGCCGGTGGCATCCGACGAGCCATGCGACTTGACCACCGTGCCGTTCAGCCCGAGGAACACCCCGCCATTCACCCGGCGCGGGTCGATCCGCTTCTTGAGTCGTCGCAACGAGGTCAGCGCCAGCAATGCCGCCACCCGCGACAGCGGCGTCGCGCTGAACGCCTCGCGCAGGAAATCGCCGACCAGCCGGGCGGTGCCTTCGCCGGTCTTCAGCGCCACATTTCCGGTAAAGCCGTCGGTCACGATCACGTCGACCTTGTCCGAGGGAATGTCGCCACCTTCGACGAAGCCGACGAAATCGAACTGCCCGGCCGCGCAACTCGCCTCGATCAGGTCATGGGCGGCCTTCAGCTCGGCCCGCCCCTTGTTCTCTTCGGTGCCGACATTCAGGATGCCGACCCGCGGCCGGTTCAGCCCCAGCCCGTTGCGCGCATAGGACGAGCCCATCAGCGCATATTGCAGAAGGTCATGCTCGTCCGCGCGCACATCGGCGCCGACATCCAGCATCACGTTGAACCCGTGCGGATTGCGCGAGGGCCACAGACAGGCGATGGCGGGCCGGTTGACGCCCGGCAGCTTGCGCAGCCGCACGATCGACAACAGCATCAGCGCCCCGGTATTGCCGCAGGACACGCAGACCGGCGCCTCGCCATTGCGCACGCTGTCGATCGCGGACCACATCGAGGTCGCCTGGCCGTGGCGCATCACCTGGCTGGGTTTCGCCTCCATCGTGACGATGTCGGCGGCATCGCGGATCTCCACCCGCCCGGCCAGCACCTTGCGGCGCGAGACCAGTTGCTCCAGCTCGTTCCGCCGTCCATGCAGGATGAACCGGATCTCGGAATTCTTGGTGGCGGCCTTGACCAGTCCCGCGACCACGGCCGCGGGACCACGATCCCCGCCCATGGCGTCGACCGATATGACGTTGCGCGGCGCCTCGGCCCGCGGCTCCTGACAGTGCTGCGTGCTCATGTTCGACGCGGGGGACGTGCGGCCCTGGGCCTCAGGCCGCGTCGTCTTCGTCCAGGTCGAATTCCTGGGCCTGCGCAACCACTTCGCGGTCGTCGTAATGGCCGCAGGCGGCACAGACGTGATGCGGACGCTTCAGCTCGCCGCAATTCGAACATTCGGCCGGATTGCCCGGCACCAGCGCATCGTGCGAGCGGCGCATGTTGCGGCGCGACCGCGTGACTTTGTTCTGAGGGACAGCCATGTCTCAACCTCGATCCTTCGGGGCCTCTGGCCCGGTGTTCTGTCTTGGGAAAGCCCGTCTCTCAGCGCGTGGCCGCGCGGCGTAACCCATCGTGCAAGCGAGGCCGGGAACATACTGCGATTCTGACCGGGCGCAAGTGTTTTTCTGGACGCGCCGGGATGCGCAGCCGCCGCGGCGCAAGGCCGTCCCGAACCCGGCCTCAGCGCTCTGCCACGGGGCGCAGCGCCAGCCAGATCAGCGCACCCCCGGCCAGCGCCAGGAACGGCACCATGGCCAGGTTGACCGCCGCCCAGCCCGCGGCGGCCGACCCGCCCGAACAGTTCATCAACCCCCCCGAGGCCAGCGAGGCGAGCGTCACCCCGGCAAAGACCAGCGTGTCGTTCATCCCCTGCGCCGCGCCGCGTTCCTCCGGGCCATGCGCCTGCGCCAGCATCGCCGTCGCCCCGATGAAGCCGAAATTCCAGCCGATGCCCAGCAGGATCAGCGCGGCATAGAACTGCTCCAGCGCAACCCCGCTCAATGCCACCCCGCCCGACAGCGCCAGGATCGTCAGCCCCGCCGCCACCACGGGCCGCGCGCCGAACCGCGCGATCAGATGCCCGGTGAAGAAACTCGGCACATACATCGCCAGCACATGCGCCGTCACGATATCCGCCGCGACCCCGGTATCGAAGCCGCAGCCGACAACCGCCAGCGGCGACGAGGTCATCACCAGGTTCATCAGCGCATAGGACACCATCCCGCAGATGATCGCCACCGCGATCGCCGGATCGCGCAACAGCGCCACCCGACCGCGCCCGCCCGTCTGGCCCGCCACGCGGCGCGGCGGCGCGGGGATGTCGAGAAAGGCGAACAGCACCGGACCGACCAGGTTGATCGCGATCACCGCCAGATAGGTGCCGAGAAAGGGAACCACCATCGCCTCGGCCGTCACCTTCACCAGCTGCGGGCCGACGACCGCGGCCACCAGACCGCCCGCCAGCACATAGGAAATCGCCTTGGGCTGGAAATCGCCGGTCGCGCTGTCGGCGGCGGCAAAGCGGTAGAAGCCCTGCGCCGCAAGATAGATGCCGGTCAGGAACGAGCCCGCAAGAAACAACCCGAAGGATCCCTGCACCAGCCCCACGGCACCCACCGCGCCGCCCGCCGCCCCGCCCAGCGTGCCGACCATGAACCCCGCGCGCCGCCCCGCGCGCTGCATCAGGCTTGCCAGCGGCGTCGCACTCAGCATCGAGCCCAGCACGATCAGCGAGATCGGCAGCGTCGCCCAGCACGGGTCGGGCGCCAGCGTCTGGCCCGCAAGCCCGCCGATGGTGAAGATCATCGGCATCTGCGCGCCGATCAGCGCCTGCGCGGCGACCAGAAGGCCGACATTGCGCCTTGCGCGCGACGGGGACAGGGGCGGGGCAGGGACGGTCTTTGTCATGTCCAAGTCCTAGCCCGCGGCGCGCGGCTGCGAAAGGGAAAGCCTGCTGGCGCAGGCTGCCTCCGGCGGGGATATTTGGGGCCAGAAGAAGGTGCAGAGGCGCGCGCCTGACGGGCAAGGTCGGGGGCCCCGACCTGGCGCGCGGCCTTGCCGTCTTCTTCTGGCCACAAATATCCCGGGTGGAGTCCGAAGGACGGGGGGCAGCGCCCCCCGCGGGTCGCCTTGCGCAGCAAGGCGAAACCCGTCACCGCAAGGGTCCCGCGCGGGTCGGCCGTTGCGGCCGCGCCGCTTTGGGTCTAGACCCGGACCGCCAGACAGCGGAGGGTTTGACGTGACACGGGTACTCGAGGCGGGCCGCGCCGGCGCGGCGAAGGGCGAGGCGGATCGGCTGGTGATCTTCCTGCACGGCTATGGCGCCAACGGGGCCGATCTTCTGGGACTTGCCGAGCCGCTCGCCCCGCACATGCCGCGCACCGCCTTCCTCGCCCCCGATGCGCCGGAAAGCTGCGCGGGCGTGCCCTTCGGCCATCAATGGTTCCCGATCCCCTGGATCGACGGCTCGACCGAGGAACAGAGCCGCGAGGGCATGCTGCGCGCGGCGGATGACCTGAACGCCTGGCTCGACGCGGTCGCCGCGGAGGAGGGGATCGGGCCGCGCCAGACGGTGCTGCTCGGCTTTTCCCAGGGCACGATGATGGCGCTGCATGTGGGCGCGCGCCGTGCGCCGCCCTGCGCGGGGATCGTGGGCTTCTCGGGCCGACTGCTGGCGCCGGACCTGCTGGAGGACGAGATGGTGGCCCGCCCGCCGGTGCTGCTGGTGCATGGCGATGCCGATGACGTGGTTCCGATCGAGGCGCTGCCCGAGGCGGGCAATGCGCTCAGCGCGGCGGGGTTCGATGTCTATGCCCATGTGATGAAGGGCACCGGCCACGGCATCGCCCCTGACGGGCTGAGCGTGGCGCTGGCCTTCATGCGCGACCGGCTGATGATCGACCCGACCTGAGGCCGGGCGCGCGGCGTCAGGCGTTCAGCAGCCGGTCGGCGATCACCGCGGCCGAGGTTCGGTTGTCCACGCCCATCTTGTGGAACACCTGTTCCAGGTGCTTGTTCACCGTGCGCGCGCTGAGATCCAGGATCTCGGCGATGTCGCGATTGGTCTTGCCGCGGGTCAGCCAGAACAGCACCTCGGCCTCGCGGTCGGTCAGGCCGAAGGCCTGCGCCAGTTGCGCCTCGTTCTCGCCCTCGCCATGGCGGCGGATGCGCACCATCACCTCGCCGGGATTCTGGCCCAGATAGCGCAGCGCGAGCCCCGCGCCCGCAAAGGGCGGCGCGCTGGAGATCGGCTGTTCGGCCAGCCCCGCCAGCCAGCGCGCCAGCGCGGGCAGGGCGCGGCCCTCGGCCACCAGCGCGCGGCCCTCGGGGCTTTCCAGCAGCGCCAGCGCCCCGGGCGAGCCCCAGGCCAGCCGCCCGTCCGGCGCAAAGGCCAGCACGCTCTGGCCGGCCTGTTCCAGCGCGGACCGGGCCGAGGCGACGGCGCGGGCGTTCAGGACATGGGTGATGATCCGCGCGATCAGCTCGTCCACCACCACGGGCTTGGTGATGTAATCCACCCCGCCCGCGCGCAGCCCGTTCAGGATATGTTCGGACTCCGTCAGCCCGGTCATGAAGATCACCGGCGCAGGTTCGGGCCGCGGCCCGGATTTCAGGATGCGGCAGGTCTCGAACCCGTCCATGCCGGGCATCATCGCATCCATCAGGATCACGTCGGGCCGCACCCGGCGCGCCAGCTCGATCCCCTCGGGCCCCGAGCGCGCGACCAGCACCGTCATGCCGTTATCCTCCAGCGCCGCCGAGATCAGCCCCAGCGTCTCGGGCGCGTCGTCGATCACCAGCGCGATCGAGCGGGCGGGCAGGACCGGGGGATAGGTCTCAGGCAGCATCGCGGGTCATCTCCTTGAGCAGGCGCACGATCCCGGCCATGTCGAACTCGGCCAGCCGGTCGCGCAGCCGCGCCAGCGTCGCGGCATCGAGCAGGCCCGCTGCTTCCAGCGCGTCAAGCTCGCGGCGCACGCCCGCGGCATGGCCGATCCCGGCCAGCCCCTGCAACCGCGTCAGCGTCTCGGGCGCGATGGCGGGCGGCGCGGCGGCCTCGGGCGCGGTCTCGGCCGCGTGGCGGTCCTCGAAGACCAGGTCGATCTTCATCAGGTCCGCCAGCCGCACCAGCACGTCGCGCAGCGAATAGGGCTTGACCACGAAGGCATCGTAAAGCCCCTCGCGGTCGACCGGCATCCGCGCCTCCAGCGCGTGGCCGGTCACCATCACGATGGGCGTGGCGCGGTGGTCGGGCCGCGCGCGCAGGCGCTGCGCCAGTTGCCAGCCATCCATCCCCGGCATGTCGATGTCCAGCAGGAACAGGTCCGGTGCGCAATCGTCCAGGATGCCCAGCGCGGTTTCTGCATCGGGCACGGTCTGCACCAGGAACCCCATCGGTCGCAGCACGGTATCGAGCAGCCGCAGATGGTCCAGATCGTCATCGACCGCCATGATCGTCCGGCGCGGCCCCAGATAGCCGCGCGCCTTCAGTCGCTCGGGCGCGGGCGAGGCGGCGCGGGGCTGGTCGGCCTCGGGCAGGACCGAGGGCAGCATCAGCCGGACCCGAAAGGTCGTGCCCTCGCCCGGCGCGCTGTCCACGGTGATCTCGCCGCCCAGGATCTCGACCAGCAGCCGCGTGATCGTCAGCCCCAGCCCCGAGCCCGGGCTGCCGCCCTTGGACGAGAGCCGCTCGAACGGCTTCCAGACCCGCTCGAACTGGTCGGGCGCGATGCCGATGCCGGTATCGCTGACCTCGATCACCGCAACCTCGTTGCGATAGCGCACGCTCAGCGCGACCGAGCCGCGCTCGGTATAGGCGATGGCGTTGGACAGCAGGTTGATCAGGATCTGGCGCAGCCGCTTCTCGTCGAAATCGATCCATTCGGGCAGGTTGCCGGTCGTGCGGATGCCGAAATCCAGCCCCTTCTCGCGTGCCGGCCCCTCGAAGATCGCGGCGACATGGCGCAACAGCATCGGCAGGTTGATCCGGTCGCGATGGATCTCCAGCCGCCCGGCCTCGATCTTCGAGATGTCCAGCAGGTTCTCGATCAGCCCCGCAAGATGTTCCGACCCGCGCCGGATCGTGCGCACCGCGTCGCGCCGTGCCGCGGGGATGTCGGCAGAGTTCTCCAGCACCTGGGCAAAGCCGTAGATCGCGTTCAGCGGCGTGCGCAATTCATGGCTGATCCCGGCCATGTAGCGCGTCTTGGCCAGGTTCGCGGCCTCGGCCTTGTCCTTTTCCTTCTGCAATTGCGCGTCCGTGCGCTCATGCGCGCGGATCTCGCGCAACAGCCGCTGGGTCTGCAGGTCGGCCTCGTCGCGGGCCTTGTTCTGGCTTTCGATGGCGAGGATCAGCGTCCAGGCGATCACCCCGATCACCACCAGCGCGGTGCAGAAGATCACCGTCAGCACCGCGTCCAGGTCGGGGCTGCCCGCATGGGCCCGGACCAGCAGCAGAAGCCCCCCGATGATCGCCGCCGGAATCGCCGTGCCGATCACGAAGACCGACAGCCGCGACATCAGCGCCCGTGCCACCGGGTCGGGCAGGGCGGCATGCAGCATCCGCACCACCATCGCGTCGACCCGGCCATGCGGCTTGCAGCCGTCGCGGCAGGAACTGTCCAGCGTGCAGCACAGCGAACAGATCGGCCCGGCATAGAACGGGCAATGGGTCATGTCCTCGGCATCGAAGCGGTATTCGCAGATCGAGCACGCACAGGTCGCCCCGGCCTCGTGCTGCCGATCCGCCGTCTCGGGCAGGGGGCGGGCGATGTAGAACCGCCCTCCCGTGGCCCAGGCGATCACCGGCGCCATGGCAAAGGCGGTGAACAGCGCGATGAAGGCCGACAGCGCCTCGGCCGTCTCGCCCATCAGCCCGCCATGGGCGACAAAGGCGATCACCACCGCGCCGCCCATCGCCCCCATGCCGACCGGGTTGATGTCGTAAAGATGCGCGCGGCGGAACTCGATCCCCCGCGGGCTCAGGCCCAGCGGCTTGTTGACCACCAGATCCGCGGTCAGCGCCCCGATCCAGGCCAGCGCGACATGGGAATAGAGGCCAAGGATATGCTCCAGCGCCCCGAACACGCCCAGTTCCATCAGCATCAGCGCGATGGCGACGTTGAACACCAGCCAGACCACGCGGCCCGGATGGGAATGGGTCAGCCGCGAAAAGAAGTTCGACCAGGCGATCGACCCCGCATAGGCATTGGTCACGTTGATCTTGAGCTGGCTCAGGATCACGAAGGCCCCGGTCAGCGCCAGCGCCAGCGCGGGCGAGGCCAGCACCTGTTCGAAGGCGGTCAGATACATCCGCGTCGGATCGGTCGCGTCCTTCGCGGGCACGCCCGCCGCGACCACCAGCGTCACCAGGAACGAGCCCGCCAGCATCTTGGCCACCCCGAGGATCGACCAGCCCGGCCCCGCGGCCAGCAGCGCCGCCCACCATTTGCGCCGCTCGGCCCGGGTCTTCGGCTCGGGCAGGAAGCGCAGGAAATCCACCTGCTCGCCGATCTGCGCGATCAGCGACAGCGCCACGCCCGAGGCCGCGCCGATCATCAGGATGGTGGCGCCGTCCTTGCCATGGACGCCGTCGAACCCGGTCCAGACGCCCAGATCCGTCCCCGCCCAGGCCAGAAAGGCAAAGGGCATCAGGTGCAGCACGATCCAGAACGGCTGGGTCCAGGTCTGGAAGACCGAGATCTTGGAAAACCCGTTCACCACCAGCGGGATCACGATCAGCGCCGACAGGATGTAGCCCAGCGTGACGGGAATCCCGAAACACAGCTCCAGCGCCAGCGCCAGGATCGCGGCCTCAAGCGCGAAGAAGATGAAGGTGAAGCTGGCATAGATCAGCGAGGTCACCGTCGAGCCGATATAGCCGAACCCCGCGCCGCGGGTCAGAAGGTCGATATCGACCCCGTAGCGCGCGGCGTAATAGCTGATCGGCAGGCCGGTCAGGAACAGCACCGCGCCCACCAGCATGATCGCGATGATCGCCGCGTCGAAGCCATAGGTCAGCGTGATCGCCCCGCCGATCGCCTCCAGCGCCAGGAACGAGATCGAGCCCAGCGCCGTGTTGGCCACCCGCGCATGGCTCCAGCGCCGCGCGCGTCGCGCGGTGAAGCGCAGCGCGAAATCCTCCATCGTCTCGTTGGCGACCCAGCGGTTATAGCTGCGCCGCCCGCCGGTCGCGCTGAACGGAACCTGCATGTTCCCTGTCATTTCATCGTTCCCCGACCGCCCGGGCATCGCCCGGCGGTCACCCACAGCAAGGGATGATAGGTGGAAAAACGCGCAGTCCCATACGTCATTCGACGTATACTGCGCCGCGGCATTCTCTGCGAGCCTTCAGGTCACGGGCGGGGATCACACCCGCCGCTCTCCCACACACGGACCAGTCTGACCTGACAAGGAGGCGAGATGACCGATTTTTCCAAACCCAAGACGCCGGGCATGAGCCGGCGCGCCGTTCTGGCCGGCGGTGCCGCGCTGACCGCGTCGCTGTTCGCACCCAGGGGGCTGCGCGCCCAGGACTTCCCGACCGCCGCGGTCAACACCACCGGTCTGGCCGTCACCGACAGCACGGTGACCATCGGCATCCTGCATTCGGTGACCGGCACCATGGCGATCTCGGAAACCGGCTCGGTCCAGGCCGAGAAACTGGCCATCGAGCAGATCAACGCGATGGGCGGCGTGCTGGGCCGCAAGATCCAGTTCATCCAGGAAGACGGCGCCTCGGACTGGCCGACCTTCGCCGAAAAGGCGCGCAAGTTGCTGGTCAACGACAAGGTGGCGTCCGTCATGGGCTGCTGGACCTCGGCCAGCCGCAAGGCGGTGCTGCCGGTCTTCGAACAGCATAACGGCATGCTCTACTACCCGACCTTCTACGAGGGTCTCGAACAGTCGCCCAACGTGATCTACACGGGCCAGGAAGCGACGCAGCAGATCATCGCGGGGCTGGACTGGGTCAACCAGACCAAGGGCGCGAAAAGCTTCTACCTGCTGGGCTCGGACTATATCTGGCCGCGCACCTCGAACAAGATCGCCCGCAAGCATATCGAGAACTTCATGGAGGGCTGCGAGGTCGTGGGCGAGGAATACTACCCGCTCGGCCACACGCAGTTCAACTCGGTCATCAACAAGATCAAGCTGCGCAAGCCCGACGTGATCTATGCCATCGTCGTCGGCGGCTCGAACGTGGCCTTCTACAAGCAGCTCAAGGCTGCGGGCATCGACCCGACCAAGGAATCGCCCATCGTCCTGACGATTTCCGTCACCGAGGACGAGATCCGCGGCATCGGCGGCGAGAATATCGAGGGCTCCTATGCCTGCATGAAGTACTTCCAGTCGCTGGATAACCCCAACAACATCGAATTCGTCAAGGCGTTCAAGGAGATGTGGGGCGCCGATATGGTGATCGGCGATGTGACGCAAGCCGCCTATCTGGGGCCGTGGCTGTGGAAGGCGGCGGTCGAGGCGGCGGGCAGTTTCGACATCGACAAGGTGCGCGAGGCCAGCCCCGGCATCGAGCTTCCGACCGCGCCCGAGGGCTATGTCAAGATCCACGAGAACCATCACCTGTGGTCCAAGACGCGCGTCGGGCGCGCCCGCATGGACGGCCAGTATGACGTGGTCTTCGAGACCGCCGACCTGGTCGAGCCCAACCCGTTCCCGGAAGGCTACCAGTAAGCGGCAGCCGCGCGGCCCGGCCAGGTTCCCTCCGGCCGGGCCGCGTTTCCCTTACCTTCCCCTGTCTGGAGGACTTCCGATGTTTGCCGGATATTCCGCGGGCGAGCTTACCGCGATCTTCGCGATGCAGGGCTTCGCCGGTCTGATACTCTTTTCGGTCTTCGTGCTGATGGCGCTGGGTCTGGCGATCATCTTCGGCCAGATGGGCGTGATCAACATGGCGCATGGGGAATTCATGATCCTCGGCGCCTATGTGACATACCTGGTCTCGCATGCCTTCGCCGACTACATGCCGGCGCTGTTCTCGTTCTATTTCTTCGTCGCGATGGCGCTGGCCTTCCTCGCCTCGGGGGCGCTGGGCATGCTGGTGGAATGGGGGCTGATACGCCATCTATACCGCCGCCCGCTCGACACGCTCCTGGCGACCTGGGGGCTGAGCCTGATCCTTCAGCAGATCTACCGCTCGGTCTTTGGCGCGCGCGAGGTTGGCGTCACGATCCCGGACTGGATGATGGGCTCGCTGCCGCTGACCGACATGATCGAGGTGCCGATCAACGGGCTGTTCGTGATGGCGCTGGCGTTGGGGATCTCGGTGGCGATCTATCTGCTGATGTTCCGCTCGCGCTGGGGCCAGCAGGTGCGTGCGATCAACCAGAACCGGGTGATGGCGGGTGCGGTCGGCATCAACACCGAACGCACCGACCGGCTGACCTTCGGCATCGGCTGCGGCATCGCGGGCGTGGCGGGCTCGGCCTTCACGATGATCGGTTCGACCGGGCCGACCTCGGGACAGCTTTACATCGTCGATACCTTCCTCGTGGTCGTCTTCGGCGGCGCGGGCAGCATTCTGGGCACGATCGCCTCGGCCTTCACGATCAGCCAGGCGCAATCCGTCCTCGAATTCTTCCTCTCGGGCTCGATGGCCAAGGTCATCACGCTTCTGGTGGTCGTCGGCATCCTGATGCTGCGCCCGCAGGGCCTGTTCGCCCTGAAACTCCGCAAGTGAGGGAAGACCCATGCAAATCGACCGCAAGACCCGCTTCCTGACCCGCGAAGAGGCGATCTATTTCGGCCTCCTTGCCGCGGTGATCTTCCTCATCCTGCCGCTGGCGCTGGACAGCTTCCGGCTCAACCTCTTCGGCAAGTATCTCACCTATGCCTTCGTCGCCATAGGCCTCGTCCTCTGCTGGGGGGCGGGGGGCATCCTCAGCCTCGGGCAGGGGGTGTTCTTCGGGCTGGGCGGCTATGCCATGGCGATGTTCCTGAAACTCGAGGCCTCGACCCCCGAGGCGACCGCGATCCAGTCCACGCCGGGCATCCCCGACTTCATGGACTGGAACCAGATCACCGCGCTGCCCTGGTGGTGGGAGCCGTTCAACTCGCTCGCCTTCAGCCTGATCGCGGTGGTGATCGTGCCGGTGGCCTTCGCCTTCATCATCGGGGTCGCGATGTTCCGCCGCCGGGTGGGGGGGGTCTATTTCGCGATCATCACCCAGGCCATCGCCGCGATCCTGACGATCCTCATCATCGGCCAGCAGGGCTTTACCGGCGGGGTCAACGGCATCACCGACCTGCGCACGCTCAAGGGCTGGGACATCCGCACCGACGAGGCCAAGGAAATCCTCTACTTCGTCAACGCGGTGCTGCTGTTCGCCTGCCTCTTTGCCGCGCAATATGTCCGCCGCTCGAAACTGGGCCGCCTGCTGATCGCCATGCGCGACCAGGAGGACCGGGTGCGCTTCTCGGGCTATGACGTGGCCAGCTTCAAGATCTTCGTCTTCTGCCTGGGCGCGGCCTTCGCGGGCATCGGCGGCGCGATGTTCACCCTTCAGGTCGGCTTCATGTCGCCCACGCTGGTCGGCATCGTGCCCTCGATCGAGATGGTGATCTTCGCCGCCGTGGGGGGGCGCCTGTCGATCCTGGGCGCGGTCTATGGTACGCTTCTGGTCAACTGGGCCAAGACCACGCTTTCGGAAAGCTTCCCCGAGCTCTGGCTCCTGGGCCTCGGCGCGCTGTTCATCGCGGTCGTGATGTTCTTTCCGAACGGCCTTGCCGGGCTCTGGTCCGAACAGGTCATGCCGCGCCTGCGCAAGCTGTTCGCCGGTCGCGGGGCAGGGGCCAGGCCCCCCGCCGCGCCCTTCCCCGCCAATTCCGCATCGGCCCCGGACAGCCCGGCGGCCAAGGCCGCAGCCGAGTGAGGTGATCCCATGTCAATTCATCAGACCAGTTTCGTCCTGTCTGTCGAGGATCTGACGGTCTCCTTCGACGGGTTCAAGGCGGTGGACGGGCTGACCTTCTATGTCGAACCCAACGAATGCCGGGTGATGATCGGGCCGAACGGGGCGGGCAAGACCACCGTGCTCGACCTGATCTGCGGGCGGACCCGCGCCACCTCCGGCTCGGTCCGGTTCAAGGACCAGGAGCTTCTGAGCATGCGCGAGGACCAGATCGTTCTGGCTGGCGTGGGCCGCAAGTTCCAGACTCCCTCGGTCTACGAGGATCTCAGCGTCTTCGAGAATCTCGAACTCAGCTTCCCGCGCGGGCATGGCGTCTTCGGCTCGCTGTTCTTCCGCCGCGATGCCGAGGTCAAGGACCGCATCCAGGAGATTGCCGAGACGATCTTCCTGGCCGATCTGCTGGACGAAAAGGCCGCCTTCCTCAGCCACGGCCAGAAGCAGTGGCTGGAAATCGGGATGCTGCTGATCCAGGACCCCGAACTGCTGATGCTGGACGAGCCCGTGGCCGGCATGTCGGTGGCCGAGCGCAAGAAGACCGCCGAGCTTCTGAACCGCATCATCGACCACCGCTCGGTGATCGTGATCGAGCATGACATGGGCTTTGTCGAGGACATCGCGACCCGCGTCACCGTCCTGCACCAGGGCAAGACCCTGTCCGAGGGCAAGATGGACAAGGTCAAGAACGATCCCAAGGTCATCGAAGTCTATCTGGGCCATTGAGGAGGCGCGACATGCTGAACGTCACCGACCTGCACGCCGCCTACGGGCAATCGGAAATCCTGCACGGGCTGCACCTGAACGTCGCGCCGGGCGAGATCGTCGCGATCATGGGCCGCAACGGCATGGGCAAGACCACGTTGATGAAGACGCTGATGGGCATCGTGCCCGCCACGGGCGGCACCGTCCGCGTGGGCGAGGCCGAGGTCACCGGGCTGAAATCCCACCAGCGGGTGGCCAGCGGCATCGCCTATGTGCCGCAGGGGCGGATGATCTTTTCCGCCATGACGGTGCAGGAAAACGTCGAAACCGGCCTGACCGTCACCGGCAAGAAGGAGGTGCCGGGCGATATCTACGAATTGTTTCCGGTGCTTCTGGAGATGAAGTCCCGCCGCGGCGGCAACCTGTCGGGCGGCCAGCAGCAGCAGCTTGCCATCGCCCGGGCACTGGCCTCCGACCCCAAGGTGCTTCTGCTCGATGAGCCGACCGAGGGCATCCAGCCCAACATCATCCGCGACATGGCCCGCACCCTGCGCCGCATCCGCGACCAGCGCGGCCTGTCCATCGTCGTCTCGGAACAGGTGCTCAGTTTCGCCCTCGACGTGGCCGACCGCGTGATGGTGATCGAGAACGGCCGCTTCGTCCATGACAGCCCGCGCGACGGGATCGACGAGGCCAAGGTCTCGAAATTCCTGTCCGTCTGAACCTTCAACCCTGGCAGCAAGAGAGGACAACGCCATGGCAGACACCCTCATCTCGGTGAATCTCGGCGAAAGCCCGCACACGAACGAGTGCGTGCACAACCGCTGGCATCCCGACATCCCCATCGCCGTCTGGGTCGAACCCGGCGACGATTTCAAGATCGAGACCTATGACTGGACCGGCGGCCAGATCGCCAACAACGATGACGCGGCCGATGTGCGCGACGTGGAACTCGAACAGGTGCATTACCTGTCCGGCCCCATCGGCGTGAAGGGCGCCGCACCGGGCGACCTGCTTGTGGTCGAGATCCTCGATATCGGCGCCAAGGACGAGATGCTCTGGGGCTTCAACGGCTTCTTCTCCAAGAAGAACGGCGGCGGCTTCCTGACCGAGCATTTCCCCGAGGCGCAGAAGTCCATCTGGGATTTCCACGGCATGTTCACCTCGTCCCGCCATGTGCCGGGGGTGAAATATGCAGGGCTGATCCATCCGGGCCTGATCGGCTGCCTGCCCGACCGCAAGATGCTGGACATGTGGAATGCCCGCGAAAAGGCGCTGGTCGACACCGACCCGGACCGCGTGCCGCCCCTGGCCGCGCTGCCCAACACCCAGTCGGCTCATATGGGCAAGCTGAAGGGCGAGGCCCGCGACAAGGCCGCCGCCGAAGGCGCCCGCACCGTGCCCCCGCGCGAACATGGCGGGAATTGCGACATCAAGGATCTCAGCCGCGGCTGCAAGATCTACTTCCCCGTCTATGTCGACGGCGCGGGCCTTTCGATGGGCGATTTGCATTTCAGCCAGGGCGATGGCGAGATCACCTTCTGCGGCGCCATCGAGATGGCGGGCTGGCTGCATCTGAAGGTCGATCTCATCAAGGACGGCGTGGCGAAATACGGGATCAAGAACCCGATCTTCAAGCCGTCGCCCATCACGCCGAAATATGACGACTACCTGATCTTCGAGGGGATCTCGGTCGACGAGCAGGGCAAGCAGCATTACCTCGACGTTCACATCGCCTATCGCCAGGCCTGCCTCAACGCCATCGAATACCTCAAGAAATTCGGCTATACCGGCGCGCAGGCCTACGCGATCCTCGGCACCGCGCCGGTGCAGGGGCATATCTCGGGCGTGGTGGACATTCCCAATGCCTGCGCCACGCTCTGGCTGCCGACCGACATCTTCGATTTCGACATCAAGCCGGGCAGCGCGGGGCCGACGAAATATCTCGACGGCTCGGTGGACGTGCCGCTGGCGCCCGATCTGTGACATGGCCCGGGGCCGCGGCGCGCGTCGCGGCCCCCGTTCCCCGCGGGAGAGAGAGATGCCCTATTACGATTACTGCTGCGCCGATTGCGGCCCCTTCACCGGCTTTGCCGCCATGGCCGATTACGACAAGCCCACCGCCTGTCCCGAATGCGGCGGGACCGCGGCGCGCGCGATCTTCACACCGCCCAAGCTGGCCATCGTCGGCGCCGCCACCCGCAAGGCGCATGAGACCAACGAGCGCGCAAGGCACGAACCCAAACGTTCGGGCCACGGGCCGGGCTGCGGCTGCTGTTCGGGCGGGGCCAAGAAGAACAGCGGCACGCTGCACCGCCCGGACGGATCGAAAAGCTTCCCGGCCAAGCGGCCCTGGATGATCTCGCACTAGGCGCGACGCAGTCCGGCCCGGTTTGCGCCCCGGTTCCGCCGGGGCTTGGGCGCTGCTGCCTGCGGTTAACCCCGCCGAAACCCTGATCGCCCAATATTTGACCATATTGGTCCGGACAGGCGGTCGGCAGGGGAACGGGAAGGCTCACGGATGGCGACGCTCTACCTTTGGCAGAGGGCCGATATCACCTCCTTCGGCCCGGATGTCTTTCCGAACACGATGGACGCCAATGGCGGGGCCGTCGGCTCCTCCTCGTTCCGGATCGCCGCCGACGCGACGGCCAAACCGATCGAGGTCACCGACAACGACAGCAATTTCAACGATAACGACGCCTCCAGCCAGGTGCTGACCAGCGCTATGCTAGCTTAACCTGCTGTCCACGAAACCGGCAGCAGGCCACACGGCCGGCACGGCGATCAAGCCCGACTATGCCTACATCGTGCGCCCCCAGGGCGGATCGGCGGCGGACGACATCATCGTCTACGGCGTCAAGATCGGCAACAATATCGAGGGCGTCGCCTCGAACAAGCAATTGCTGTCGGGCGTCACCTACAATGTGCTCTCGATCTCCAGCAACACCCCCACGATCGCCTATACCGGCCTTTACGTCTGCTTCGCCGCAGGAACGCATCTGCTGACCGCGGCGGGCGAGGTGCCGGTGGAAACCCTGCGTCCCGGCTGCCGTCTGGTGACCGCCGATCACGGGCTTCAGCCGCTGCGCTGGATCCTCGGGCGGCGCGTCCAGGCGCAGGGTCCGGCCGCCCCGGTGATCTTCGACCCCGAGGGGCAGTCCGGCAGGCCGCTGGCGGTATCGCAACAGCACCGCATGGCCGTCGACAGCGCGGGGCAGGAGGTGCTGGTGGCAGCCAAGGCCTTCCTCGGCCAGCCCGGCGTGCGGCTGCGCAGCGGCGGGGCGGTGCGCTATTAGCATCTGCTGATGGACCGCCACGAAATCCTGTTCGCCGAAGGCCTTCGCGCCGAAAGCTTCAATCCTGGCCCCGAGGCGTGGAAAACCCTTGCCCCCGCCACCCGCGCACAGCTTCTGGCGCTCTGCCCGCGGCTTGCGTCGGGACCGTTCGACATGGCCCGCCCGGTGCTCGGCCCGAATGCCTGGCGCCGCAAGGCGGGGCTTGCCCCGCTGCGCCCCGGCAGCCCGGACATGGACATGCTCACCGACGAGACCGGCGCGCTCCGGACCATGCGGGCCTGAGCCGGACCCCGCGCCGTCACGGCAGGGCGGGCAATGTGGCCCGCAACCGCGCCATCCCGCCTGGCCGCCAGCCCAGCATCCGCGCCCGGTCCCAGCGCAGCACGGCAAGCGGCGCCTCGCTTTCCGGCGGCAGCGGATGGCCGATCCCCTCGGCCTCGGCCAGCAGCGCCAGCAGGTCGCGCCGATCCAGCAGGATGTCCGACAGGTTTACCGCCCGCCCCGCCACCATCCCCGCCGGGGCCGTCCGGATCAGCCGCGCCGCGGCGGCCAGATCCGCGCCGTGCAGTTCGGTGCCCCGGCGCGGCGCGATGGGGCGGCCCGCGCGGAAATCGTCGAAGAGATCCGCCCATTTGTGCCGCTGTCCCGGTCCCGGCGGCCCATAGACCCCCGTCGCGCGCAGCGAAACCGGCACGAAGCCGGGACCGGCCATCGCGAACAGCGCGTCCTCGGCGCGCGCCTTGACCACGCCGTAAAGCGTGTCGGGCTTGGCGCCCAGATCATCGGTCAGGTCCGCCCCCGCAGGCCAGCCGCCATGCACCGCCCGGCTCGACAGGAACAGCAGATGCCGCACGCCCGAGGCCCGCGCCGCCTGGAACAGCGCGACCGATCCCGCCAGGTTGGCCGCGACGAACCCCTCGGGGTCGTCCCCCTCGCCGCCGCGATAGCGCCCCGGCACATGGGCAAAGGCGCAATGGATCACCGCCTCGATCCCCGCAAGATCGGGCCGGTCGCCCAGTTCATAGGCCAGATGCGCGACCGGGCCGGAAAAGAAGCCGGGCGCAGGCGGGGTGCGGGTCAGCACGGTGACCGCCTCGCCCGCCGCCAGCGCCTCCTCCACGAAGAAGCGCCCGACCAGCCCCGTCGCGCCGGTGACGGCCAGGCTCATGCGCCAGGGCCGGGCAGGGTGGCGGGATCGGGAATGTCCTCGCCCCGCTCATGGGCGCGCCACAGCTCGATCAGCGGGCGCAGGCGGTCGGCCTTGGCATGGTCCTGCCAGGGCTTTTCGTACTGGAAATGCAGCACCCTGATATCCGCCCAGGACCACAGGTCGGGCAGGTTGAACCAGACATATTGCAGCATGTTGTCGAAGACCGGCAGCCCGTGCCAGTCGGGAAAGAACTCCTGAAGAAAGCTCTGGTCCGTGCGCCGCCAGAACGCGCCGGGCGCATCCAGACGGGCCAGCATCCGGTAAAAGGTCTCGGGGTTCGGCCGCGCGGTGAAGACGCCCGAATTCATCCGGTGGAAATCGCCCAGGCTTTCATAGACATTCGGGGCCGCGCAGAACTCGGGGTAATGGAACAGCCGGTCGATATTGCGCAGCACCAGCGTGTCGGCATCCAGGAACACCACCCGTTCATAGTCGAGCTGCCAGAGCCGCAGCTTGCAGAAATTGTCCAGCGGCGTGTGAAAGGCAGGCTTTTCCCCCTTGGTGAAGGGGGCAAGCCCGTGGATGCGGTCCTTGGCATGGGCCGCGTTGAACGCGTCCGAGGTCGGCAAAAGGTCGATCTCGACCAGCCGCGCCCCCAGATCGGCCAGCGGTGCCAGCGCCGCAGCGCCGACCCCGCCGGTATGCAGAACGCAGATCTCGGCAGGCGTCCCCGTTGCCTGAAGGGATCGCATCAACGCCTTGGCCCCCAACGCGAAATCCGCGTTGGTGACCAGCGTGGCATAGGCGAATGGCCCGCGCGCCGGGGCCGCGGGCCGCAGCCCCTCGGTCACGACACCGACTTCAGCTTCTTGCCCTCGACATCATGCACGACGCGGGAGGCAATGTCCCTGGTCCAGGCCGAGACGCAGGGCACGCGCGAGCGATCGACCCGATGGGCGAACTTGCGGGCGATCTCGACCACCTCCTCCAGCAGACCCTCCTGCAAGGTGATCGGTTTCAGCCCCAGATCGAGGAAATGGTCGTTCTTGACCACCAGCTCGTTCTCGGCGGCCTCTTTCCGCGGGTTCGGCAGATAGGCGATCTTCGCGCCGGTGATCCGGGACACCAGTTCCGCCAGATCGCGGACCCGATGCGTTTCCGTCATCTGGTTGAAGATCTTGACCCGCTCGCCCGCCTCGGGCGCATCGCCCAGCGCCAGTTCGACACAGCGCACCGTGTCCTGGATATGGATGAAGGCCCGCGTCTGCCCGCCCGTGCCATGCACCGTCAGCGGATAGTCGATGGCCGCCTGGGCGAGGAACCGGTTCAGCACCGTGCCGTAATCGCCGTCATAGTCGAAGCGGTTGACCAGTTGCGGGTGGCGCCTTGTCTGGTCGGTATTGGTGCCCCAGACGATGCCCTGATGCAGGTCGGTGATGCGCAGCCCGTCATTCTGGGCGTAGAACTGGAACAGGATCTGATCCAGCGACTTGGTCATGTGATAGACCGAGCCGGGCCGCGTGGGATACAGGATCTCCATCCCCTTCGCGCCCTCGGGCGTGTCGATATTGACATCCAGATAGCCCTCGGGGATCGGCGCGCCGATCGTCGAATAGCCATAGACGCCCATCGTGCCCAGATGCACCAGATGCGCGTCGATGCCGGTTTCCACCATCGCCACCAGCAGGTTGTGGGTCGCGTTGATGTTGTTGTCGACGGTATAGATCTTGTGCCGGTCCGAGATCATCGAATAGGGCGCGGCGCGCTGCTCGGCGAAATGGATGATCGCGTCGGGGCGTTCCTCGGCCAGCCAGTCGCGCAGGCGGTAATATTCCTTTGCCAGGTCGATCAGGTGAAAGCGGATCGCCTGCCCCGAGACCTCCTTCCAGACCCGACAGCGTTCCTGGATCGAATCCATCGGCGTCAGCGACTGCACGCCCAGCTCGGCGTCGATCCAGCGGCGCGACAGGTTGTCGATGATGTGGACCTCATGGCCCAGCTCGGACAGGTGCAGAGAGGTCGGCCAACCGCAGAAACCGTCGCCGCCAAGAACCGCTATCTTCATCGACTCCTCCTTTCGGAACCGAGGGGGGCGGGCGCGGATGACGCTCCCGCTCAGGTGTTTTCATGTGGGCCTTTTCCAACTTTCATTTGAAGCTTTTGTGTCAGGCCCCCGACTTCGGTGATCTGGCCACAACCGCGGCGCGTTTTCCAGCCCCGCCGCCCCTGCGACCGAGTGTCCCTTGTTGTAACGATTATAAGATGTTTCGCGGAATCATATTTGGGCGTATGTATACCTTGGAATACACGAGTCGCGCCCGCAGCGCGGCGGGAGGAGCGGACATGGGTGGATACGGCCTTCGCGCGGTCGCGCTTGCGTTGGGTCTGGGGCTGGTCTGGGCATTCGGGGCGGCCGCACAGGGCCAGGCCCCGCAGCTGTCGCAAAGCACCACGGATCATTCCAAGCTCAAGGAATTGCAGAAGGATTTCGCTTCCGGCCCCGAGGTGACGGCGGCCTGCCTGTCCTGCCACACCGAGGCCGCGACGCAGGTCAAGCACTCGATCCACTGGAAATGGGAGTTCGAGAATCCCTCGACCGGCCAGATCCTCGGCAAGAGCCATGTGGTGAACTCGTTCTGCGGCACGGTGGCCTCGAACGAGGCGCGCTGCACCTCCTGCCACACCGGCTATGGCTGGACCGACATGAGCGCCCCTCCGCCGAGCGAGGCCACGGCGGTCGATTGCCTGGTCTGCCATGACACCTCGGGCCAATACACCAAGCTCGACTCGGCCGCGGGCCACCCGCCGCTGGAGGCGAAGGGCAAGACCATCACCGGAGCGGACGCCTGGGCGGTGGACCTGAAGAAGGCCGCGCAAAGCGTGGGCGCGCCCGGGCGCGAGAATTGCGGCTCCTGCCATTTCTACGGCGGCGGCGGGGACAACGTGAAACATGGCGATCTCAGTTCCGCCCTGTTCCATCCCGGCCTTGACGTCGATGTCCACATGTCGGCCGAGGGCGAGAATTTCACCTGTTCGACCTGCCACCATTCCGACCGGCACATCTTCGCGGGCTCGCGCTATGACGTCCACGCGATGGACCCCGAGGGCACCGGCAAGCCCGGCCAGATCCGCCAGGACGTCGCCACCTGCGAAAGCTGCCACGGCACCGCGCCGCACAAGGCGCTGTCGGTCACCGGCATGAAGCTGAACGACCATGTCGACCGCATCGCCTGCCAGACCTGCCACATTCCCAGCTTCGCCCGGGGCGGGGTGGCGACCAAGACCGGCTGGGACTGGTCGACCGCAGGCCGGATGGATGCGGACGGCAAGCCCGCGCATGAGGAGAACTATGTCCAGGGCGACGGCAAGGCGCTGCACACCTATCTCGCCACCAAGGGCGATTTCGAATGGGGCGAGAATGTCGTGCCGCATTACGCCTGGTTCAACGGCCAGGTCGAATACACCCTCACCGACAAGGTGATCGACCCGACCCAGGTGGTCGAGATCAACCGCATCGAGGGCAGCCCGGATGACGGCCGGTCGCGGATCTGGCCCTTCAAGCGGATGGAGGGGCGGCAGGCTTATGACGCGGGCCTGAACCATCTGGCCTATGCCAATGTCTGGGGTCCCACGACGGATACCGCCTACTGGACGAATTTCGACTGGGCCAAGGCGATCGAGGCGGGAATGGCGGCCGCGGGCAAGGACTATTCCGGGCAATACGGTTTCGTCGATACCCATATGTACTGGCCCATCACCCATATGGTCGCGCCCGCAAGCGATGCGGTCGATTGCCGCGAATGCCACGCCCCGCAGGGCCGCATGGCGGGGATCACCGGCGTCTACCTGCCCGGCTCGAACCCGACCAGCCCGGGCGCCCTGATCGGCATCGCCTTCTTCCTCGCGATGGCCTCGGGCGTGCTGCTTCACACGGTGCTGCGGATCATCACCCGCGGCGGAAAGGGAGGGAAGACCCATGACTGACGACGCCGTGAAACCTCCCGCGCCGTTCGAACGCGGGCTCACGCCATGCCCCGACTGCGCCGAACGCGAGGTGCTGATCTATCCCCGCTTCGAGCGGCTCTGGCACTGGTCGCAGGCGGGGTCCATCGTCGTCCTGATGTTCACCGGGCTGGGCATGAACGGCGTTCACGGGCTGATCAGCTTCGAACTGGCGGTGCGGCTGCACACGATCGTCGCGCTGGCGCTGTTGCTCTTGTGGGTCTTTGCCACCTTCTGGCTGGTCACCACGGGCAGCTGGAAGGTGTTCCTGCCGCGCGTGCTGGGGCTTTTCGCGGTGGCGCGCTACTATGCCTATGGCGTGTTCAAGGGCGAACATCACCCCTACCAGAAAAGCCTCGCGCAGCGGCTGAACCCGCTTCAGGCGATGGCCTATTCCGCGCTGAAGACCGTGGTCTTCCCGCTGGTCTGGGGCACGGGGCTGGTCTACCTGACCTACAATTTCTGGGAAACCCTGCCCAACGCGCCCTTCCTGCTGGAGGTGGTGGCCAATATCCACCTGGCGGTGGCCTATATCGTGTCGGGCTTCGTGATCCTGCACATCTATCTGCTGACCATCGGCCATTCCTTCCGCGACGGCGTGCGCCCGATGATCACCGGCACCGAGAAGGTCGCCCTGACCCCCGAGCAGGAAGCCTATCTCGAACGGCACGAAACCTGGCGGCTGGTCGACTGAAAGGCCCGCGCCCCGAAACGCGAAAAGGCGCCCCGCGGGGCGCCTTGTTCGTTCCGTATCGGCGGTCTGGCCTCAGCGGCCCCAGCTGCGCACCGGGCCGCAATCCATATGCACGAAATTCGAGCCGGAATAGCTCCCGACGCCGCCCGCACTGCACGCGCTTGCCGCCCGCGCCATCTGGCCCACCGACCGGCTCTTCAGCCGCAGGTCCGCGGCCTGACCCTTCATGTGCAGCGAGTTCTTGGCCACGCCGCCCGACCGCGAGCGCAGCATCGCGTTGGTCTGCGGGCTGCGATAGCCCGACAGCAGCATGTAGGGCTCGTCCACATCCAGCAGCCTGTGCGCCGCCGTCATGATGTCGAGATTGCGCAGATCCATCGAGATCGTCTGGCCGTTCCGCCAGTCGCGCATGAAGTGGTTGATTTCCTTAACCGCTTCCTTGATGTAATCGCCTTCGATCCAGTAGATCGTGTCGATGCTTTCGCCGGTGCGCCCCGAATACATCCGGATCCGCCGGATGTCGCCCGCGCCCCGAAGGACGCCAAAGGCATTTGCGAAAGTCGGTGCCGCCACGACGGTGGTGGCTGCGAACGCGGCCAGAAGGCCACGGCGCGATATGCCGTTCCGGGTCATGTTCATGTTTTCTCCGCCCGCCCCAGTTTCGTTCCAATGCCGCGATTTCACGGCGTTTTTTTCCTCGGACCAGTCGTTCCGACCCAAAGCGTCTATCGCATATTTGCCCATTTGCGCCAAGCATCGATTCGACGCAGACAGCCGCGCTGTGGCAAACCGGCAAGAACTTGCTCATACTTGGGGTTTAGTTTGGTTTCTTGCCGACCGCTGGAATCCTGCAACAGGGGGCGCGTTCCCGATGCAAGGCTGTGGATTTCCATGTGGACAGGTCGGATGGATTGGCCGATGGTTGGGCGGTATTGCGCGACCGGAAAGCCTGACAGGGGAATGGGTTGATGCGTCTTGTTGATCTGCGTTGCGGCTTGCTGGCCGGCGCCGTTGCCGTCGTTCTGGGTCTGGCCGGTCCGCTGCCGTCCCATGCGGCCATGGACCAGGCCGCCTTTCGCCAGGCCGTGGCCGAGGCGGCGTCGGACGACGCGGCCGTCGCCGCCTTCTACCGCGACCGCGACTATGCCGCCTTCTGGACAAAGGCCGACGCCGCGGAGCGGCGCGCCGCGCTTCTGACCGCGCTGGCGCAGGCGCCCGATCACGGTCTGCCCGCCACGCGGCACGATCCCCATGCGCTGATCGCCGCCTTCCGCGAGGCGCGCACGCTGCGCGATATCGGCCGGGCCGAGGTGATGGCGACGCGGATGTTCCTGTCCTACGCCCGCGACATCGGCTCGGGCGTGATCGACCCGCGCCGCGTGGTCACCGATATCAAGCGCCAGATCGACCGGCCCGACCCGGCCGACCTGCTGGCCCGGCTGGCCGCGGCCGACAATCCCGGCGCCGTCCTGCGTAGCCTCGCCCCGCGCAGCCCCGAATATGCCCGCCTCCTGCGCGAGAAGACGCGCCTCGAACAACTCATCGCCGAGGGGGGCTGGGGCCCACGCGTGCCGTCCGGCACGCTGCGCCCCGGCCAGACCGGCACAGCCGTGGTCGCACTGCGCAACCGCATGATCGCCATGGGCTATCTCGCCCGGTCCGCCGCAGCCAGCTATGACGCGGCGCTGCAAAAGGCGGTGCAGGCGTTCCAGCTCGATCACGGGCTGGAACCCGACGGCGTCGCCGGTGCGGGCACCGTGGACGAGATCAACATCGCCCCCGAGGAGCGGCTGAAATCCATCCTCGTCGCGATGGAGCGCGAGCGCTGGCTCGGCGACGAGCGGGGCGACCGGCATGTTCTGGTCAACATCACCGATTTCCACGCCCGCATCGTCGACGCGGGCGAGGTGGTGTTCCAGACCCGCTCGGTCGTGGGCAAGAATGTCGGCGACCAGCGCACGCCCGAGTTCTCGGACGTCATGGATCACATGGTCATCAATCCCACCTGGAACGTCCCGCGCTCGATCACGGTCAAGGAATACCTGCCCAAGATGCAGGCCAACCCGAACGCGCATGGCTATCTGCAACTGGTGGATGCCCGCGGCCGGGTGGTCAGCCGCGGCGCGGTGGATTTCTCGCGCTATACCGCGCGCACCTTCCCCTTCGCCCTCAAGCAGCCGCCCTCGCAGGCCAACGCGCTGGGGCTGGTGAAGTTCATGTTCCCCAACCCCTACAACATCTACCTGCACGACACCCCGTCGAAATCGCTGTTCGCGCGCGAGGTGCGCACGTTCAGCCATGGCTGCATCCGTCTGGGCGATCCGTTCGACTTCGCCTATGCGCTGCTTGCCGCCCAGACCGACGACCCCAAGGGCTTCTTCGCCGCGCGGCTTGCCACCGGGCGCGAGACGCGGGTCGATCTGGAACAGCCGCTGCCGATCCACATCATCTATCGCACCGCCGTCACCGATCCCGCCGGGCGGGTGCAGTATCGCCGCGATGTCTATGGCCGTGACGCGGCGATTTTCGACGCGTTGCAGGCCGCCGGGGTGGCGCTCGCCCCGGTTCGGGGGTAAATCGCGACCCGACAGGACCGGACGGCGCAGGCCGCGCCGGTCGCGGGCAGGGGGGCGGCATGGCGTTCACACTCGACCAGATCGCGACCGCGCTCGGCGCGCGTCTCGAAGGCGACGGATCGCTGACGATCACGCGCGCCGCGGAACCGGCCGAGGCCGGGCCCGACGCGCTGGCCCTCGCGATGAAGCCCGACTATGCCGAGGGGCTGGCCCGCGGCGGCGCACAGGCCGCGATCCTGTGGGACGGTGCCGACCGGCGCGCGCTGGGGCTGCGCGCGGCGCTCTTCGTGCCGCGCCCGCGCTATGCGCTCTCGGGCCTGACCCGCCTGATGGATCCCGGTCCCGAGATCGCGCCGGGCATCCATCCCTCCGCCGTGATCGACCCCGACGCCCGGATCGGCGACGGCGCCGCGATCGGCCCGCTCGTCGTCATCGGCCCCCGCGCCGAGATCGGCCCCCGCGCGCGCATCTCCGCCCATGCCGTGATCGCCGAAGAGGCCCGCATCGGCGCGGATGCGCTGATCCTGGCGGGCGTCAGGATCGGCGCGCGCGTCACGCTGGGCGACCGCGTGATCGTGCAACCCGGCGCGGTGATCGGCGCCGACGGGTTCTCCTTCGTCACGCCCGAGAAATCCGCCGTCGAGAACGTGCGCGCCACGCTGGGCGATGCGGGCGCGGCGGGCGCGCAAAGCTGGACGCGCATCCATTCGCTGGGCAGCGTGACCATCGGCGACGATGTCGAGATCGGCGCCAATAGCTGCATCGACCGCGGCACGATCCGCGACACCGTGATCGGCGCGGGCACCAAGCTCGACAACCTCGTCCATGTCGGCCACAACGTCCGGATCGGCCGCGACTGCCTGCTTTGCGGGCAGGTTGGCATCGCGGGCTCGGTGCGGATCGGCGACCGGGTGGTGTTCGCGGGCCAGGTCGGCGTCAATGACAACATCTTTGTCGGCGACGACGTGATCGCGGGCGGCGCGACCAAGATCTTCACCAACGCGCCCGCGGGCCGGGTCCTGCTGGGCTATCCCGCGATGCGCATGGACGCCCATGTCGAGGCCTACAAGGGCCTGCGCCGTCTGCCGCGGCTTTTCGCGCAGGTGGCTGCATTGCAGAAAGCGGTTTCAAAGCTGTCGCGAAGCGACTAGATCCTCCCACGATCAAATAAGCCAGAGAGGCAAGGGATGTCGGACAGCGTGAAGGACAGGGTGATCGCGATCATCGCCGAGCAGGCCGTGCTCGAACCTTCGGACGTCAAGATGGACTCGACGCTCGAGGATCTGGGCATCGACAGCCTCGGGCTGGTGGAATCGATCTTCGCCATCGAAGAGGCGTTCGACATCCAGGTGCCGTTCAACGCCAACGACCCCTCGGAAAGCGAGTTCGACATCTCGTCGGTGGCCGCCATCGTCCGCGCGGTCGAGGGGCTGGTAGCCGACCAGAACGCATGAGGCGCGTCGTCATCACCGGCCAGGGCACGATCAACGCGCTCGGCCACAACGTCCCCGCCACGCTGGCGGCCTTCCGCGAGGGGCGCTGCGGCATCGGCGAGATCGACATCCGCGATGTCGAACGGCTGTCGATCCGCATCGGCGGGCAGGTCAGGGGCTACGAGCCCGAAGAGCATTTCAACCGCCAGCAGATCGCGCTCTATGACCGCTTCACCCAGTTCACCCTGATGGCCGCGCGCGAGGCGATCGCGCAATCGGGGCTGGATTTCTGCGGCGAGCTTTCGCACGAGGCCGGCGTCGTGCTGGGCACGTCCGGCGGGGGCATGACCACGCTCGACGAGAATTACCGCTCGGTCTACGAAGAGGGCAAGAACCGCGTCCATCCCTTCGTCGTGCCGAAGCTGATGAACAATGCCGCGGCCAGCCATGTCTCGATGACCTACAACCTGCGCGGGCCGTCCTTCACCGTGGCCACCGCCTGCGCCTCCTCGAACCACGCGATGGGGCAGGCCTTCCACCTGATCCGCTCGGGCATCAGCCGGGTGATCGTGACCGGCGGCTCGGAATCGATGCTCTGCTTCGGCGGGATCAAGGCCTGGGAAGGGCTGCGCGTGATGTCCAGGGATGCCTGCCGCCCGTTCAGCGCCAATCGCAACGGCATGGTCCAGGGCGAGGGCGCGGCGGTCTTCGTGTTCGAGGAATACGACCACGCCCGCGCCCGCGGCGCCGAGATCCTCGCCGAAGTCGTGGGCTTCGCCATGACGGCGGATGCCTCCGACATCGTCATGCCGTCGCGCCAGGGCGCGGCCCGCGCGATCGCGGGTGCGCTGCGCGATGCCAAGCTTGCACCGACCGATGTGGGCTATATCAACGCCCATGGCACCGGCACGGCCGCCAATGACAAGACCGAATGCGCCGCCGTGGCGGATGTGTTCGGCGCCCATGCCGACCGGCTGATGATCTCGTCGACCAAGTCGATGCATGGCCATCTGATCGGCGGCACCGGCGCGGTCGAGCTGCTGGCCTGCATCATGGCGCTGAAGGACGGGGTGATCGCGCCGACCATCGGCTACGAGGAACCCGACCCCGAATGCATGCTCGACGTGGTGCCGAACGAGGCGCGCGAGGCGCAGGTCGATGTGGTTCTGTCCAACGCCTTCGCCTTCGGCGGGCTGAACGCGGTTCTGGCGCTTCGCCGGGCCTGATGGCGTGCGCCGCGGCCGGGGCCTGCCCCCCGGACCGCGGCAGGTCTCGGCTCACTGCCCGGCGAGGGTCGCGGCCACCAGGTCATAGGCGGCGGTGAAGCCCGACAGCGACATCGCGATTTCCGCGGTCTGGTCCGGCGCCACCAGCGGAACGATGGTGACCTTGGCGGCACGCCCGGCCTTGAAGGCTGCGACCTCCTCGGCGGTCAGCGCAAAGCGCGCATAGCAGGCCTGCGGCGTGCAGAAGCTGAAGCGATAGCGCTTGGGCGCAGCGGCATCTATGCCCAGCCGCAGATCCTCGCTCAGCAACGTCTCCAGCGGCGTCGCGATCTCGACCGCCGCGGCGCGCGGCGCGGCGGCGGGCGGCAGCGGCGCCATCGAGACCTGGCTCACCGGGTTGTCCTCGGAATCCCGCAGCAATTGCTGCATGTTGCAGGATTCCCGGTCCCCGTTCACCCGGACGCAGACCACCTGCCAATCCTGGAAGACCTCCTTGACATAGGCCCGGGGCGCATCGTCCGCGTCGTCCTCGCCCATCGGAAGGCGCTCGATCTCGGCCGTGGTCGCAACCGGCGGCTCGGCCGCCTCGGCGCCCGCCTCGGGGGTGCCGCCCGCGTCCTGCGCCAGCACGGGGCCGGCCAGCGACATGAGGGCCACAAGGCCGATTGGTCTGAGAAGTTCACGCATGCTCTGCCTGCCTTTGCTGCATTTGCTGCCTCGCAAGCCGCCCTCTAGCATGACCGCGCGAGGCTGTCAGCGGGCAATCGCGGGACGACGGCGAAGGCTTGCCCGGGACAAGAAAAAAGGGCCGCGATGCAGCCCTTTCCCTTGATGTCTTTCTCCCTGTCGGACGGGCCGACCTTTTATGAGGTCGCAGGCTACGGGCTTTGCCCACAGCCGTCAACAGGCAAAGAACCGCCGGTCCTGCCGCGGCACGGACGCACAGGAACGAGGGACGCACATGGAAAAGGGGCGCAGCTGAAAAAAGGCCGCATCGCGGGGATGCGGCCCAGTCCATCAGGGAGGAAGACCCGCCCGGACCGATGGCCCGGTCTGCGGGATGAAATCAGACTCGCACGGATCGGTTAAATTTGTATTGTCGAAACCGCAGGTTCGGCGAAGGAGCGCACATCTTGTCGCAGCGGCTTTTCATCGGCGGCGCCGGTCCCGATCACGCGGCGCCGCAACATCTCCGCCTCGACTATGCCAACCGGCACGGCCTGATCGCGGGCGCCACCGGCACGGGCAAGACCGTGACGCTCCAGATCCTCGCCGAAGGCTTCTCGGCGGCCGGCGTTCCGGTCTTCCTGTCGGACATCAAGGGCGATCTCGCCGGGCTCGCCGCGCCCGGCCGGCCCGAGTCCAGGCTGCATGACGCCTTCCGCGCCCGCGCCGAAACCATCGGGCTTGCCGATTACGCCTATTCGGCCTTCCCGGTCACCTTCTGGGATCTCTTCGGCGCCCAGGGCCACCCGATCCGCACCACCATCGCCGAGATGGGGCCGCTGCTGCTGTCGCGCCTGCTCGATCTCAACGAGGTGCAGGAGGGCGTTCTGAACGTCGCCTTCCGCCTCGCCGATGACGAGGGCCTGCCGCTGCTCGACCTCGCCGACCTGCGCGCGATGCTGGCCTTTGTCGGCGAAAGGTCCGGCGCGCTGTCGCTCAGCTACGGCACCGTCGCGCCCGCCTCGATCGGCGCGATCCAGCGTCGGCTGCTGGTGCTGGAAAACCAGGGCGGCGCGCGGCTCTTCGGCGAACCCGCACTCGATCTCGCCGACCTGATGCGCGTCGATCCCGACGGCCGCGGCCGGATCAACATCCTCGCCGCCGACGCGCTGATGAGCGCGCCGCGCCTCTACGCGACCTTCCTGCTCTGGCTGCTGTCCGAGCTTTTCGAGACGCTCCCCGAGATCGGCGACCCGGACAAGCCGCGCCTCGTCTTCTTCTTCGACGAGGCGCATCTGCTCTTCGACGACGCCCCCAGGGCGCTGGTGGACAAGGTCGAACAGGTCGCGCGCCTGATCCGCTCCAAGGGGGTCGGGGTCTATTTCGTCACCCAGAACCCCGACGACGTGCCCCGGACCGTGCTTGGCCAACTCGGCAACCGGGTGCAGCACGCGCTGCGCGCCTTCACCGCGCGCGACCGCACCGCGCTGAAGCGTGCGGCCGAAACCTATCGCGACAATCCCGATTTCGACACGGCGCAGGCGATCCGCGAGGTCGGCGTCGGCGAGGCGGTGACCTCGCTGCTCGAGGACAAGGGCGTGCCCGGCATGGCCCAGCGCACCCTGATCCGCCCGCCCTCCTCGCAACTCGGCCCGATCGAGCCCGCCTTGCGCGCCGCCCTGATCGCTGCCTCGCCCGTTGCGGGCAGGTATGACCAGCCGATCGACCGCGATTCCGCCCACGAGATGCTGGCCCGCCGCGCCGCCCAGGCCGCCCGCGACGCCGAAGAGGCCACCCGCCGCGACCAGGCGGCCGCCGCGGCCGAACGCGAGCACCGCGCCGCGCGCCGCTACTCCGCGCCGTCCCGCAGCACGACCGCCTCGCGCCGCCGCCCGCCGCCCGACAGCCTCGGCGCCGCCCTGGGCGACGCGCTCATCAAGGAACTTTCGGGCACCACCGGCAAACGCCTCGTCCGCGGCATCCTCGGCGGCCTCTTCAAGGGCCGCTGATCGGCCCGCCCGCCGCCCCGGTCCTTCTTCTGGCCCCAAATATCCCCGCCGGAGGCACGCCCGGCCCGGCCGGGCGCCACGCCCAACCCCGGACAAGCGGGGCGCCTGCGCCCTGCGCCGGCCGGGGGCGGGAGCCGCCCCCCGGGCTCCCTCACAACGGCCGGATCTTCAGCCGCGTGATCCGGTTGGCCTGGCGCTGCAACACCTCGAAACGGAAGCCGTGGAAGGAAAACACCTGCCCCTGGGTCGGGATCGACTGCGCCTCGTGGATCACCAGCCCGGCGATCGTGTTGGCCTCCTCGTCGGGCAGCGCCCAGTCCATCGCCCGGTTCAGGTCGCGGATCGTCATCGCGCCGTCGACCAGCACCGCGCCATCCTCGGTCTGGCGCAGCGGATGCTCGGCATCCAGGTCGAACTCGTCGGTGATCTCGCCCACGATCTCCTCCAGGATATCCTCCAGCGTGATCAGCCCCCTCAGCGCGCCATATTCGTCCACCACCAGCGCGAAATGGCTGTGGCGGCGCAGGAATTCGCGCATCTGGTCGTCCAGCGTGGTGGTCTCGGGCACGAAATAGGGCTTGCGCGCCACATCGAGCGCCCGGAATTCCTTCAGCTTCTCGGCGCTGGCATCGGGCCCGCGCAACAGCCGGTCCATCGCGCGCAACAGGTCCTTGGCATGGATCACGCCGACGATGTTCTCGGGATCGCCGCGGAACAGCGGCAGCCGCGTATGCGTGCTGTCCAGCGCGCGCGACAGGATCTCCTCGGGCGGCAGGTCGGCATCGATCATCTCGATCTGCGAGCGGTGCAGCATGATCTCCTCGACCGTCCGCTCGCCCAGATCCAGCGCGCCCAGGATGCGGTCGCGATCCTCCTTCTCGACCAGCCCCTCGGAATGGCCCAGTTGCAGTGCCCCCGCGATCTCCTCGCGCACGGCCAGGATATGGCTGTCGGGATCGGTGCGCACCCCGAAGGCCGCCAGCAGCAGCCGCACCAGCGCGCGCACCGCCGAGACGACGGGCGAGACGACCAGGATCACCAGCCGGATCACCGGCGAGACCCGCGCGGCGGCCGTCTCGGCATTGGTGATCGCGTAGGTCTTGGGCAGCACCTCGGCGAAGATCAGCACCAGCAGCGTCATCACCAGCGTCGCCAGCGCCACGCCGGATTCCCCGAAGGCCCGCGTGAACAGCGCGGTCGCCAGCGAGGCGGCGAGGATGTTGACCATGTTGTTGCCCAGCAGCACCGAGCCGATCAGCCGTTCGTTGTCCTCGGTGATCTCCAGCGCCCGTTCCGCGCCCCGGTCGCCCCGATCCGCCCGCGCCCGCAGCTTCCCGCGCGAGGCCGCGGTCAGCGCGGTTTCCGACCCCGAGAAGAAGGCCGACAGCAACAGCAGCAGAACGATGGCGGCAATCGTCGCGAAGAAGGCTGCGTCAAGCAGCGGGGCAGGGCTTTCCATCGCTCTCTCTGTCGGACCGATCGTCCAGGGTCATCGATCCAAGTTATGGGGCGCGACGGCCCCCGGTTCAAGTCGCGTCCGTTCCGCGGGCCAGCGGGTGATGCTCCAGCACCAGCGCGCGCAGCCGCTCGTCCAGAACATGGGTATAGATCTCGGTGGTCGAGACATCCGCATGCCCCAGCAGCGTCTGGATCGAGCGCAGATCCGCCCCGCCCGCCAGCAGATGCGTCGCAAAGGCATGGCGCAGCGTGTGCGGCGTCACCTTGCCCGGGTCGATGCCCCCGGCCACCGCGATCTCCTTGATCAGCCCGTAGAACCGGTGCCGCGTCAGATGCCCCAGCCGCCCGCGCGAGGGAAACAGGAACCGGCTGGCCGCCGCGCCCGCCGCGCGCGCCGCCGTCTCGGCCGCGTCGCGTTCGACCAGCCAGTCGGCCAGCGCCGCGCGCGCGGGCCGCGACAGCGGCACCATCCGCTCCCTGCCGCCCTTGCCCCGGATCAGCAGCATCCGCGGATCCCCCCGCGCGCTGGACACCGGCAGCGAGACCAGCTCGCTCACCCGCATCCCCGTCGCGTAAAGCAGCTGCACGAGGCAGGCATTGCGCCCTGCGTCGCGCGGCGAGGCGTCGGCCGCGGCCAGCAGACGGTCCACCTCGTCATGGCTCAGCGTCTTCGGCAGCCGCCGCGCCTTGCCCGGCCCCTTGATCTGCAAGGCCGGGTTGTCGCCGCGCCAGCCCTCGTCATAGGCAAAGCGGAAAAGCTGCCTGATCGCCGACAGCCGCCGCGCGCGGGTGGCCAGCGCCAGCCCCTCGGCCTCGCAGGCGACCAGATAGGCGGTGATGTCGCGTTCGCCCACGCCCTCGAAGGCCAGCCCCCGCCGCTCCAGCCACCCGGCGAAATCGCGCAGGTCGCGGGCATAGGCCAGTTGCGTGTTGGTCGCGGCGTCCCGTTCGGCCGCCTGCGCCTCCAGGAAGGTCGCGATCCAGCGCAGCGCGTCCCCGCTCATCCCCGCCGCTCCAGCAGCATCAGTTGCAGCGCACCTTGCCTTGCGACCGATTCCAGCCCCAGCCGCCGCATCAGCACCAGCGCCCGCGTGACCTCGCCCAGATTGCCGCGTGCCCCGTCGGTGATCAGGTCGATCGCGCTCAGGATCGCCTCGCCCAGCCGCGCCTCGGCCAGCAGGCGCGCCTCGGCCGGGCCGGGTTCGGTCATCGTGAACCCCTCGATCAGCGCCGCGCCCAGCGCATCGGGCGGCTCCAGCCCCTCGGTCGCGCCCGTGGCGATCCCGATCAGCAGCCGTTCCTCGTCCGAGACCGGCGCGCGCGCCAGCGCGACGGCCTCGTATTCCTCGGTCAGCAGCCCGATCCGGAAGGCCAGCGCACCGGCCTCGCCGGGCAGGCCCAGCCGCGCCAGCCGCGCGCCGTAAAGCTGGGCAAAGGCCACCTCCAGCTCGGCCCCCAGCATCGCCTCCCAGGCGGGCGCCAGCGCGGCGGCGATGGCGCCGGGCTGGCCTGCGATCATCGCCACGTCGAACTCCTGCAACGCCGCGACACGGCCCCACATCCCGCCCGAGGCGGCGGGCTTGCGCTCGGTCCAGATGCCCAGCAACTGGTTGGGCGCCAGCGCGCCGGTCCGCGCCAGCCGCTCGGACGCCTCGATCCGCGCCTTCCATCCGGCAGTCGTGCGCAGGTCGGACCGCGCAAAGGCCAGCGGCAGCGTCACCGTGCCCAGCGGCTCGCCGACCGCCTCGCGCATGCGGAAGATCAGCGGGCTGGGGCGGCTGGGTGCGGGCAGGGGCTCGCCGATCTCGGCCAGTTCGGGGTCGAGAAAGCGCGCCAGCAGCGCGTCCTCCTCGTCGGTGACATAGCCCAGCGCGCGCGCCGTCTCCAGCGTCAGCGCCGCGGCATTCCAGTCGCCGCGCCGCGCCAGGCAGAACACCCGCGTCGGAAAGGTCGGCGCGACATCGGGCGTCAGGCGCATCGCCGCGCAGGCGCGATCCTCCTGACCCGTCAGCAGCGAGATGTCGAACCAGCGGCGGAACAGTTCCGGATCGGTCGGCCCCGCGCGTTCCACCAGCGCCTGCGCCTGGTCCAGCGCCCCCAGGTCCAGCAGCTTGTCCAGCCGCGCCAGCAGCACCAGACCGTCCTCGCCCGGGCGCATCCCCGCGGGCGGGTCAAGCTCGGCCAGCAGCAGCGTCAGCAACAGCGCCTGCACCGCGGGCAGCGTGTCCACCCGCTCGGCCCGGATCGCGCGGGCGATCTCCTCGGGCTGCCCCGGCCCCCACAGATCGCGCGGCAGCCCGGTGACCTGCCCGGGCAACAGCCCGACCGCATCGACGCTGATCCCGGCCAGCGGCTGCACCTCGATCGGCTCGGTGCCGGGTCCGGGGCTCAGCGCGGGCGGCACCGTGCGCACCGTCGGATCGGTCACCGAGTCCGACAGCCAGTCGATCGCCGACAGCGGCGGTTCGGCGCGCACCGGCCCGCTCGCGGCGGCCCAGGCCACCGCCAGAACGGCCAGCGGGCGCATCGTCCTAGTCCACATCGAGCGTCAGGCTTTCGCTCACCACCGTCTGGTCGGGTGTCAGATCGCCCAGATAGGCAAAGCCGACCAGCCCGACGAATCCGATGACAACCAGAATTATCAATAGCTTCAGAAGCCGCAACATCCTGCCCTGCCTTCCGTTTTGGTCCGCGCGTTACCCGCTTTGGCTCGATTATAACTGGCATTCCCGGGGAGTTCACGCCATTGAAGGGCCGCAGGGAACAACTTGGCGGGAGGTCGCCTGAATTGGGCGCAAGGCTGAAGAAGACCATCGCCCTTGTCGGGCTGATGGGCGCGGGCAAGACCGCGGTCGGCACGGCGCTGGCCAGAAAGCTGGACGTGCCCTTCCGCGATTCGGATGCCGAGATCGTCGCGGCCGCCAACATGAGCATCGCCGAGATCTTCGCCCGCGACGGCGAGGCGTTCTTCCGCGCCCGCGAGTCGCAGGTGATCGCCCGCCTGCTGGACGGCCCGCCCGGGGTGCTGTCCACCGGCGGCGGCGCCTTCCTGTCCGAGGCGAACCGCGCCGCGATCACGGCGCGCGGCGTGTCGGTCTGGCTCGATGCCGATCTGGACCTGTTGTGGAACCGGGTGCGGCACAAGGCGACGCGGCCGCTGTTGCAGACCGCCGACCCCCTCGGAACGCTGTCGCGGCTCTATGACGAGCGCAAGCCCTTCTACGCGCTGGCGGATCTGGCGGTGAAGGCCGACCCGCGCTATTCGATCGAGGACATGGCCGACAAGGTGCTGGACGCGCTCCGCACCCGGCCCGACGTGCTGGAGGGGATGTGAGCGAGACCGTTGAAACCGTGCATGTGGCCCTGCCGGGGCGCGCCTACGACATCCGCATCGGCCCCGGCCTGATCGCGCGCGCGGGCGCCGAGATCGGCCCGCTGCTGACCCGTCCCCGCGTCGCGATCCTGACCGACGAAACCGTCGCCGCCCTGCATCTGGAGGCGTTTCGCACGGGGCTGGCCGCCGCGGGCATCGAGGCCCCGGCGCTTGCCCTGCCGCCCGGCGAGGCGACCAAGGGCTGGGCGCAGTTCTCGCGCGCGGTGGAATGGCTGATCGAGCAGAAGGTCGAGCGCGGCGGCATGGTGGTGGCGCTGGGCGGCGGCGTGATCGGCGATCTGGCAGGCTTTGCCGCGGCCGTCCTGCGCCGCGGCGTGCGCTTCGTCCAGGTGCCGACCACGCTGCTGGCGCAGGTCGACAGTTCGGTGGGCGGCAAGACCGGGATCAATTCCCCCCTGGGCAAGAACCTGATCGGCGCCTTCCACCAGCCGAGCCTGGTGCTGGCCGATACCGGCGTGCTGGACACGCTGCCGCGCCGCGATTTCCTGGCCGGCTATGGCGAGGTGGTGAAATACGGCCTTCTGGGCGACGCGGCCTTCTTCGACTGGCTGGAGGAGAACGGCCCCGCGCTGGCCGCGGGCGACCTGGCCGCGCGCATCCATGCGGTGCGGCGGTCCTGCGAGATGAAGGCGGGCATCGTCGAGCGCGACGAGACCGAACAGGGCGAACGCGCGTTGCTGAACCTCGGCCACACCTTCTGCCACGCGCTGGAGGCCGCGACCGGCTATTCCGACCGGCTCCTGCATGGCGAGGGCGTGGCGATTGGCTGCGCGCTGGCCTTCGAACTGTCGGCGCGGATGGGGCTGTGCAGCCAGGAAGAGCCCTCGCGGGTGCGCGCGCATCTGGCGGCGATGGGGATGAAGAGGGATCTGGCCGACATCCCCGGCGACCTGCCCGGCGCCGAGGCGCTGATCGGGTTGATGGCGCAGGACAAGAAGGTTCAGGACGGTCGGCTGCGTTTCGTCCTGGCCCGCGGGATCGGGCAGGCCTTCGTCACCTCGGATGTCGATGCGGGGCTGTTGCGCGCGATGCTGGACGAGGCGCTGGCCGCGCGCCGGGGCTGACGGGGTCTGGCGGGGGCAGAGGGCGCAAGGGGGGCGCTGCCCCCCGTCCTTGCGGACTCCCCCCGGGATATTTCCGGCCAGAAGAAGAAGGGCAGGGCGGGGGTTTCAGGCCGAACCGGACAGGGAAGGGGGCAGGCCGAGGCGGCCGCGCCGCGCGGGCAGGTCGGCCATGACCCGGCGGCGGTCCTCGGGGCGCATCCTGGTCCAGGCGGTGATCTCGTCGATCGAGCGCAGGCAGCCGGTGCACAGGCGGCTGTCGCGGTCGACCACGCAGACCCTTGTGCAGGGGCTTTCGATGGCGCCATCGACGCGGGCGGGGCGGTCTTCGCTCATGGCGCGTCCTTCAGATGGCGCAGGCGGTCAAGGAACCCTTGCAGGATATAGCCCGCGGCGACATGGTCAATCACTTCGGCGCGGCGCTTGCGCGAGGTGTCGGCCTCGAGCAGCGCGCGTTCGGCCGCCACGGTCGAGAGCCGCTCGTCCCAGAAGCCGATGGGCAGCTCGGTCAGCCGCGAGAGATTGCGCGCGAAGGCCCGGGTCGACTGGCAGCGCGGCCCCTCGCTGCCATCCATGTTGCGCGGCAGCCCCAGCACAAGCCCCCCGGCAGAGCGCCCCGCCGCGATCTCCAGCAGGCGGGCGGCATCCTGCGTGAACTTGCTGCGCCGGATCGTTTCCAGCGGGCTCGCGACCGAGCGCAGCCCGTCCGAGACCGCCACGCCGATGGTCTTTTCCCCGAAATCCAGCCCCACCAGCGCGCCGCGTTCGGGCAGGGCGGCGGCGAAACCCTCGGCGCTGTCGAAGACGCTCACTCGGCCACGCCCGCCGCGATGGCGGCCGCGCGCACGGTGTCCAGCGCCTCCGGGTGCGGCGCGAAGACCTGCTGCGCCTCGGCCCAGATGCCGCCCGCCTGCTCGGTATCGCCCAGCATGCCCAGTGCGCGGATCAGCTGCGCCCATTCCTCGGGGCTGCCGCCCTGGTTGGCCAGCCGGTCGGACAGGCCCGCCACCATGCCGACGATCATCTGCCGACGCTGTTCGGGGGTCATCCCCTTGGCGGCCGCGATATCCTCGGCCGAGGGGCCGCGCAGGGGACCGGCCTGCGGCAGCGGCGGCGGGGTGTAGTCGTCATCGCCCGCGAACCAGGCCAGGTCGCGGATCTGGGAATGCACCGGCGCAAGCCAGGGATCGTCCGGCTGCGAGACCGACAGAAGCTCGCGCCAGACCCGGAAGGCGATGTCGGGCCGCCCGGTCTGGATATGCATCAGCCCCCAGTAATAGAGCGCGGTGCCGTTCCTCGGATCGCGGTTCAGGGCGTTTTCCAGCACCGCCTCGGCCTCGGGCGAGACATAGCCGCCCGCGGCCAGCACCATCATGTCGGCCATGGTGGCATGGTCCTCGGCGGTCGCGCGGCCCTCCTTCAGTTCGATGGCGCGCGATTGCGCGGCATAGGCGGCGCGGAAATTGCCCAGCGCGGCCTCGTTGCGGGCCAGCAGCAGAAACCCGCGCAGATCGTCGCCGCGTTCGGCGACCACCTCGCGCAGCCGCTCGACCAGGTCCAGATGCTGCGGCTCGGGCGCGGGCACCGGGATCGGCGGCGCGGCCTCCTCGGCCTCGGCCTGGCGCATGCGGTTGGCGCGGAACTCCGAGGCCTGCGCGATGCGCGCCGCCATCGGCTGGTCGGAATAGCCCGGCGCCCCGATCGTGCGGTAAACGCCCCAGCTACCGCCCAGCAGCAGCACCGCCAGCGCCAGCCCGAGTGCCAGGCTTGCCGCGCGCGGGGCCGGGGTGACGGCGGTCACGGCCGCCAGCTTGCGGTCGGCCTCCAGCACCCGGCGCGAGACCTCGGTGCGGATGCGCCCGGCCTCGTCGGCGGTGATGACGCCGCGGGCCAGGTCGCGATCGACCTCGCGCAACTGCTCGCGATAGACCTGAAGGTCATAGGCCGCAGCCGGCGCCGCATCGGAGCGGCCGCGCAGCAGCGCCAGGATCAGCAGCACCGCGATTGCCGCGGCAAGCCCCAGGGCAATGAGCGTGAATGCCATACGGGTCCACCCCTTCTTCAGCCTCACCCGCCGATCTATTACGGACCGGCCGGTTCCGAAAGGGCAAAGCGGCCGCCGCCCCGCCCCGGCGCCGCCCGGACGGGGCGCTCCGCGCGGGCGGAAAACATGGTGTCCCCGGTGTCGGATGCAGCGGCGAGAGCCCGGCGGACAAGGCCGAACCGGGACACTTGTGGCCGCGCCGGACCGGTCGGGGCGGCGCGCGGCCGACCGCGCCGGGGGCGGATATCTCACCAGGATGTGATCCTGCCCGCGGCCAGCCGCGCGCCCATGTCGGCTGGGCCGCTCTGTCGCAGGGCGTGCATCTGCGCATTTGGTCGCCTTGACGCGCGCAGGGACGCTTCGCATAACGGGCGCCAAATCTCATTCGGAGTCCTGTCCATGTCCGACAACAATTACGACGTTCTGGTTCCCGAATCCGCCGCCAAGTGGTTCGGCATCGTGGCCGGCCTGCTTCTGCCGGTCTTCTTCGGCGTGGTCGGCGCCCAGATCTACGGCAACACCGATGGCGGTTCCGTCCAGGTCTACCCGGTGATCGAGGACTGAGCGGTCCCGGCCCCCTTGCCGATGGCGGCGGGGGGGGGGGCGGTCCTGACGGCGGTTCGGCGCCGCGCCGCGCGGAACCCGTCGGAATTCTTGTCCGATGAAAGTCCGATGAAAGTCCGATGGAATTCCGATGGAATTCCGATCCCGCCTGACCGGCGGATCTGCGTCGTCTCGTGCCGGGACCGGGGCGGTGAGGGCGCGCGTCTATTTCTCCCCCCGGGACTTGACCTTGCCCCCATCCCCGCGCCATCTAGGGCAAAGTGACGCATCAAAGACCAACAGGGGGAACCATGGCCTTCGAACTTCCCGACCTTCCCTATGCCCATGACGCGCTCGCCGATCTGGGCATGTCGCGGGAGACGATGGAGTACCATCACGACCTGCACCACAAGGCCTATGTGGACAATGGCAACAAGCTGATCGCCGGCACCGAATGGGAGGGCAAGTCCCTCGAGGATGTCGTCAGGGGCACCTACCAGAAGGGCGCGGTGGCCCAGAACGGCATCTTCAACAACGCCTCACAGCATTGGAATCATTGCCAGTTCTGGGAAATGATGGGGCCGGGAAAATCCGCCATGCCCTCGGAGCTCGAGGCGCGGATCAACGACGCCTTCGGCTCGGTCGAGAAGTTCAAGGAGGAATTCTCGGCCGCGGGGGCCGGGCAGTTCGGCTCGGGCTGGTGCTGGCTGGTGGTCGATACCGATGGCGCGCTCAAGGTGACCAAGACCGAGAACGGGGTGAACCCGCTCTGCTTCGGCCAGACCGCGCTTCTGGGCTGCGATGTGTGGGAACATTCCTACTATATCGACTTCCGCAACAAGCGCCCGGCCTACCTGTCGAATTTCCTCGATCACCTCGTGAACTGGGAAAACGTCGCCGCGCGGCTTTCGCACGCGTAACCCCGGCATTTCGCATGGCCTGCGGCCGTCCCCCCGGGGGGCGGCCGTTTGCATTCGGGCTTGCGGTTTCGCGCGTCTTCCGGCTGCGCTATGATCGCGCAAAACAAGAGCGGGCAGCCATGCGATTTTCCCTTTCCATTCTGCGCCTTGTGGCGCTTCTGTCCGTGCTTGGCGGGGCGGTCCCGGTGTTGGCGCAGGAGATGACGGCGCTGGCGCGGCCCGATCCGGCGGCTTCCCGGGTGGCGGATGCCGGGGCAGGGTTTGCGCTGATCCTCGACCTGTCCCAGCCGGTGCCCTACCGGGTCTACACGCTGGACAACCCGCCGCGGCTGGTCGCGGATTTCCGCGAGGTGGACTGGCGCGGCACCGATCCCGCGGCGCTGATCGCCACCGGCCGGGTGCTTGGGGCGCGGGCAGGGGCGGTGCGGCCGGGCTGGTCGCGGCTGGTGCTGGAGCTTGGCGGCCCCTTTGCCATCGAGACGGCCGAGATGGCGCGCGACCGGGCGACAGGCCGGGCGCTCCTGTCGGTGCGGCTTGCCCCTGCCGATCCGGACGCCTTCGCCACCTCTGCCCGCCCGCCCGCCTCGGCGCTATGGGGCCTGCCACCACCCGAGGAACTGGCCCCGCCGCAGCGCCGCCAGGACGGCACGCGGCCCTTGCGCGTCGTGCTCGACCCCGGCCATGGCGGCATCGACCCCGGCGCAGAGCGGGGCGGCTTGCGCGAATCGGATCTGATGCTGACCTTCGCCCGCGAACTGTCCGAGGCGCTGATCCGCGCCGGGCACGAACCGGTGCTGACCCGCGACGGCGATCATTTCGTGCCGCTGGAAACCCGCATCGACATCGCGCGCGCGGCCCGGGCCGATCTGTTCATCTCGCTGCATGCCGATGCGCTGGCCGATGGGCAGGCGAGCGGCGGCACGGTCTACACGCTTTCGGAAACCGCGTCGGACAAGGCCTCGGCCCTGCTGGCCGAACGCCATGACCGCGACGCGCTGCTGGCGGGGGTGGACCTGACCGACAAGGATGACGAGATCGCGACCGTCCTGATGGACATCGCCCGGACCGAGACCGCACCCCGGGCCGACCGGCTGGCGGATGCCATCGTGGCGGGGTTGCAGACCCATGTCGGAAGCCTGCACAAGCGGCCGCGGCTGTCGGCGGGCTTCTCTGTGCTCAAATCGCCCGATATCCCTTCGGTGCTGGTCGAACTGGGCTTCCTGTCCTCGGAACGCGACCGGCGCAACCTCGTTTCGCCCGAATGGCGCGCGCGGGCGATTGCCGGAATCGTCGGCGCGATCCGGGAATGGGCGGCCGAGGACGCGGCACAGGCGGTATTGCTGCGGCGCTGAAACCGGTCCCTCCCGAGGACGTGACCGGCAGGCCGGCGCATCGCGGCCCGGCCCGGGGCCGTTCGTTTTGACCCCGGACGCGGGGCGGCGTATAGAGGTCCATGCGATCAGGAAAGGGCAGGGGCGGTTTGATCCGTTTCATTCTCTCATCGCTCGGGGTGCTTTTCACTTTCGTCACCCTCGGGCTTGTCGGCGCCACGCTTCTGTTGGGCGGGGTGTTCTGGACCTATGCCCGCGACCTGCCGAACCACGACGATCTGGCCACCTATCAGCCCAAGACGATCAGCCGGATCTATTCCGGCGAAGGCCGTCTGATCGACGAATTCGCCGATGAACGGCGCCTGTTTGCGCCCGCCGAGGAAATCCCCGACCTGGTCAAGAACGCCTTCATCTCGGCCGAGGACAAGAATTTCTACAGCCACAAGGGGTTCGATGCCCGTGGCATCGTCGCAGCCGGGATCGAGGCGGTTCAGACACGGGGCGAGACGCTGCGCGGCGCCTCGACCATCACCCAGCAGGTGATGAAGAATTTCCTGTTGGGTGGCGAGCGGACGGGCGAGCGCAAGATCAAGGAACTGATCCTTGCCGTGCGGATCGAGGAGACGCTGTCCAAGGACCGGATCCTCGAACTCTATCTCAACGAGATCTTCCTCGGCCAGAACTCCTATGGCGTGGCGGCCGCGGCGCAGACCTATTTCAACAAGACCCTGGCCGAACTTGCCCCCGAAGAGGCCGCGTATCTGGCCGCGCTGCCCAAGGCGCCCTCGACCTATCATCCGGTGCGCGCCTATGACCGCGCCATCGAGCGGCGCGATTATGTCCTGCGCCAGATGCTCGAGAACGGCCATCTGGATCCCGCGGCCTATGAGGCAGCCAAGACTCAACCGCTCAGGACCGTGCAGAACGGCGATTACCCGCCCTTCGCCGCCAGCCTGCCCGAACGCGACTATTTCACCGACGAGATCCGACGCCAGCTTTCGGGCAATTTCGGCGAGGCCGAGTTCTTCGGCGGCGGTCTGTCGATCCGCGCCACGCTCGACCCCGAACTGCAACTCGAAGCCGCCCACGCCCTGCGGCGCGCGCTGGAGGAGTTCGACCGCGGGCAAGGGCGCTGGCGCGGCAGCGGCCAGAAGATCGACCCTGCCGCCCTGGCCGACGAGACCGCCTGGCGTGCCGCGCTGGCCCAGACCGAGATCGCGCGCGACATCGACCTCGTCAGCCCCTGGCTGCCCGCGGTGGTGCTGGCGGTCGAGGAACAGCGGCTGGTGATCGGCATCGAGAGCGTCGATGGCACGGCCGAGGTGCCGCGCGCAGATACATCCTGGTTCCGCGGCGACCTGCGCCAGAATTTCACCCCCGGCGACGTCGTCCATGTCCGTCGGATGGTATCGGATTCCGATGGCAGCTTCATCCGCTGGACGCTGCGCCAGGTGCCCGAGGTGCAGGGCGGCTTCGTCGCGATGGATGTGAACACCGGCCGCGTTCTGGCGATGCAGGGCGGCTTTTCCTATCGGGATTCGGTCTTCAATCGCGCCACCCAGGCCACGCGCCAGCCCGGTTCGGCCTTCAAGCCCTTCGTCTTTGCCGCGGCGCTGGACAGCGGGTTCACGCCCGCGACCATCGTGATCGACGCGCCGATCGAGGTGGACACGGGCGCTGGGGTCTGGCGGCCCAAGAACGCCTCGAACCGGTTCTACGGCCCGACGCCCTTGCGCACCGGCATCGAACGCTCGCGCAACCTGATGACCGTGCGTCTGGCCAGGGAGATCGGCATGGACACGGTCGCGACCTATGCCGAACGCTTCGGCGTCTATGACCGGCTGGAACCCTTCCTCGCCAATTCGCTGGGCAGCCAGGAAACCACGCTTTACCGGATGGTGGCGGCCTATGCGATGTTCGCCAATGGCGGCGAGCGGGTCGAACCCACGCTGGTCGACCGGGTGCAGGATCGCTGGGGCAAGACCATCTACCGCCACGACACCCGCAGTTGCACCGATTGCGACGACCCGGCCCTTGCGCCGGGCAAGGCGCCGACCATCGTCAGCAACCGCGAGCGGGTGATGAACGCGATCACCGCCTATCAGCTCACCTCGATGATGCAGGGTGTCGTGGAACGCGGCACGGCCGCGGGCCGGATCAATCTGGGCGTGCCGACTGCGGGCAAGACCGGCACGACCAACGACGCGCGCGACGTCTGGTTCGTGGGCTTCACCTCGAACATCGTGGCGGGCTGCTACATGGGCTATGACCGCCCGCGCAGCCTTGGCGCGCGGGCGGCAGGCGGCACGCTTTGCGCGCCGGTCTTCAACGAGTTCATGAAAAAGGCGACGGCGAAATATGGCGGCGGGCCGTTCAAGGTGCCGCCGGGCGGCCGCTTCATCAAGATCGACCGCTATTCCGGCGGCCGCCTGCCCGATGATGCCAGCGGCGAGCATGTGGTGGCCGAGTATTTCCGCATGGGCGAGGAGCCGATCTTCGGCATCGGCGCGATGGTGGATGGCGGCTTCGCGATGGGATCGGACCTGCCGCTTTTCGGCCGCGGCGAGGGCGACGTTGACCCCGCAGGCCCCCCGCGCGAGGTCACGACCTCGACGGGCCGCAAGGCGGTGGTCGGGCCCAAGGCGAATTTCGGCACGATTTCCTCGGGCGGGCTTTACTGAGGGCGGCCCGCTTGCCCGGACGTGCTGGCCGGGCTATGACCCCCATCTGAAACCGTCGGACAAGACCTTGAAGGGGCACGGATGCCATGCGTGCAGAGGCGCAGAATACCGTCGCGGAGATCCGCAAGTCGCTGAAGCTGCTGGCCCAGCGGCTTGACTGGGACACGGCCGAGCACCGGTTGGAAGAATTCGATGCGATGTCCGAGGACCCGGACCTGTGGAACGATCCCGAGCGCGCGCAGAAACTGATGCGCGAGCGTCAGGCGCTTGCAGATGCCATCGAGACCTACAAGGGAATTTCCCGCGAGCTTGACGACAATATCGAGCTGATCGAACTGGGCGAGGCCGAGGACGACAAGGACGTGGTGACCGAGGCCGAGGCGGCGCTGAAGGCGCTGCGCGAGAAGGCCGCCCAGAAAGAGCTGGAGGCGCTGCTCGATGGCGAGGCGGATGCCAACGACACCTTCCTTGAAATCAACGCGGGCGCAGGCGGCACCGAGAGCTGCGACTGGGCGAACATGCTGGCGCGGATGTATGTCCGTTGGGCCGAGGCGCATGGCTACAAGGTCGAGTTGCAGGCCGAGAACCCGGGCGAAGAGGCGGGTATCAAGTCCGCGACCTACAAGATTTCGGGTCACAACGCCTATGGCTGGCTGAAATCGGAATCGGGCGTTCACCGGCTGGTGCGCATCTCGCCCTATGACAGCGCGGCGCGGCGGCACACCTCGTTCAGCTCGGTCTGGGTCTATCCGGTGGTCGACGACAATATCGAGATCGAGGTGAACCCGGCCGATATCCGGGTCGATACCTACCGATCGTCGGGGGCGGGCGGTCAGCACGTCAACACCACCGACTCGGCGGTGCGGATGACTCATATCCCCACCGGCATCGTTGTGACGAGTTCCGAGAAATCCCAGCACCAGAACCGCGACATCGCCATGAAGGCGTTGAAATCGCGGCTGTACCAAATGGAACTGGACCGCCGGAACGCCGAGATCACCGCCCAGCACGAGGCCAAGGGCGAGGCCGGCTGGGGCAACCAGATCCGGTCCTATGTCCTGCAGCCCTACCAGATGGTCAAGGACCTGCGCACCGGGGTCGAGACCTCGGACACCGCGGGCGTGCTGGACGGCGATCTGGACCAGTTCATGGCGGCGACGCTGGCCCTCAAGGTCGCGGGCAAGAGCCGCGCCGAGGCCCAGGCCGAAGGCTGAGCCCGAGCGGCCTCAGCGCAGATCCTCGGGCGCGCGTCCGGGGTGCGAGCGATAGGCGGGAAGGGTCCAGCCGAAGGCAAGCGCGCCGCCGCGAACGCAAAGCGCCAGCAGGAAGGCGCCACCCGCCGCCATCGGCAACCCGATGTCCAGCGCACGCAGCGCCACATAGGCCAGCGCGCCGGTCAGCGCGGCCGCGACATAGATTTCCTGTCGCATCAGCACCGAAGGTTCGCGGGCCAGTACATCCCGCAGGATGCCGCCGAAGGTTCCGGTCAGCATTCCCATGGCGATGGCAACCGTCGCCGATCCGGTGACAAGAAGCCCCTTGTAGGCGCCGAAGACGCCATAGGCGGCAAGCGCGACCGCGTCGAGCCACAGCAGCAGGCGATAACGCGATTCCAGCAGATGCGCGGTGAAGTTGACCAGAACGGCGGTCGCGGCGCAGACGACAAGGTAGAGATGCTGTTGCACCCAGAAGACCGGCACGCCCAGAACCAGATCGCGCAAGGTGCCCCCGCCGATGCCGGTGACCGCGCCCAGAAACAGGAAGCCGATGATATCAAGCTGCTTGCGCGAGGCCGCCAGCGCACCGGTTGCGGCGAAAAGTGCAACGCCTGCGTAATCCAGGATGTCGACCGGATTCATGGATGGGTCTCCCTGTTCTTGGGGCTGTCCGATGGTCGGGAGCCTGCGGGACCGAGGCAACGGCCGGCCTTGTCCGCTTCGCGAAAACCGGGCCGGGGCGCGCGGGGCCTCTGACGCGGGCAATCCCACCGGTCACGCAAAAGGGCCCCCTGCCGTTGCCGGCGCGGGGCCCTTCCTCCTCCTCCCTGAGGATCGTCGGGCTCAGCCCTTGGGCTGGCCGGTCTCGCTGGGTGCGCGCGCAACCGCCGCGCCGTCGCCCAGAACATGCGTGGCCTTCGCCCCGCCGCCGCGCTGGCCGACATTGAGCGGGTCGTCCTGACGCTGGACCGAGCCCTCGAAATGCGCGCCGCTCTCGATCGCGATGGTCTTGTGGATGATGTCGCCCTCGACCCGCGCGGTCGAGGTCAGCCGCACCTTCAGACCGCGCACCCGGCCGATCACCCGGCCGTTGATGACCACGTCATCGGCCATCACCTCGCCCCGGATCGTGGCATTTTCGCCCACGGTCAGCAGATGCGCATGGATGTCGCCGTCGATCGTTCCTTCGACCTGAATGTCGCCCGACGTCTTGAGATTGCCCGTCACCACGAGGTCCGAGGACAGCATCGAAGCGGGCGGCTTGGCCTTGGGCGCGGCCGGAACGGGGCTGTCGGAACCGGGGCGCGGGAACCCGGGCTCGGGCAGCTTCGATTTTTCCGGTTCGCCGGCCTTCGGGCCGGGCTCGTTGATCCTGCTTTTAGAAAACATCTCTGGCTGCCTTGATGTAGGTCATGGGGTTGACGGGCTTCCCGTCGACGCGCACCTCATAGTGCAGATGCGTCCCTGTCGACTGTCCGGTACTTCCCATATCACCTATCAGGTCCCCGCGCGAGACCCTTTGACCCTCGTTGACCCGTATCTTGGACATGTGGGCGTAGCGGGTTTCCAGCCCGAAATCGTGCCGGATCGTCACCAGGCGGCCATAACCCGACTGCCATCCCGCCTTGACGACGACGCCATCGGCGGTGGCGTGGATCGGCGTGCCGTGCGAGGACGCGAAATCCACGCCCTCATGCATGCTGCGTGCGCCCGTGATCGGGTGGCGCCGCTCGCCGAACGGGCTGGTGAAGCGGTAGGCGGATTTCACAGGCTGGGCAAAGGGCAGCTTCTCGGCGGCGATGCGGTAGAGGTTCAGTTCGTCCATCTTGTGGAGCAGGGACTGGGCGCGCAGCTCGTCGGCGGAGGGCGTATAATCGCCCTTGGTCGAGGCAGAGATCTGCACCAGCGGACCGCCCACCCCGCCATAGCCCTGGCGCACCCGGTCGATCAGCCGATCGGGCGAGAGGCCCGCGGATTTGAACATCTTTTCAAGCGGAACGACCGAAACGGTCAGCGCTTCTTCCAGCGAGGAGAAGATCTGGTCGTTCCGTTCCGCGACCAGGTCATGCTCGTAGGCCAGCGCCTCGGCCAGTTCCAGCGCGGCAGAGGCGTTGGCGGCGGCGGTGTCGCGCGCGCCTGCGGTTTCTTCCAGCGCGCCGGTCAGGAAGGCAAGGATCTCCTGCACATCTGCTGCGCGCGGACCCTCGGCCATCTCTCCGCCGGGCTCGCCGGCAAGCGTGGCGGCCAGTTCCCGGGTGCGGGCGCGGGCGGCGTCGCGCTCGGCCGCGGTCTTGCGCAGGCCCTTTTGCAGCACGTCCATGCCGGTTTCCAGCTCGCGGTTGCGTTCTTCCGAGGACAGCAACTCGGATTGCATCCGCGACACCTCGCCCATGGCCATCTCGAAGCGTTCGCGCGCGGCGGCGGCTTCGCTGGCGGCCTGGTCGCGCTCGGCCGCCAGCGCGTTGATCCGCTCGTCATAAAGGGCCTGCTCGCGCTTGGCCTGGTCGCGCAGGTTGCCCGCGCCGACCTGGTCCATCAGCACGATCGCCGTGGACAGCATCGCCCAGGCCATCACGGTGGCCCCGCCCGCCAGACCCAGAAGCTGGGTCCTCGGTGAGAGACGCAGGAAACGCGTGCTGTGGTCGGTGCGCAGAAAGAGTCTCTGTTCGGGAAGATAGCGCCCAAGCGCCATGTCGATGCGGTGGAGGAAACGCCCCGTCAATGCCTGCACCTCAGCTGCTTATCTTGCTTAGTCGGGAGCAGCGGAACGGCTCCGGACGCCCCGTCACTAACCACAGCATCGCTCTGCCGCAAATTTTTTCTGCTTTTTCTCAAGGGGTCGGCGGCATTCTGGCGGGAATCCGCCGATTTCCGCATCCGATCCGCGGAACACCGCCGGTCGTGTTCCACCGCTGGCATGGCGTCGGCTGCGGATACCGTCGGGTTGGCCAGCGCGCGCGCTCAGAGGGCGCGCACCGCCTCCAGAACCTCTTCGGCATGGCCCGGCACCTTCACCTTGTGCCAGGCCCGCGCGACCGTGCCCGACCCGTCGATCAGGAAGGTGGATCGTTCGATGCCGAAGTATTTCTTGCCATACATCGACTTCTCGACCCAGACGCCGTAGCGCTCGCAGACATCGCTGCCTTCGTCGGAAAGAAGCGGCACGCTGAGTTCGTGCTTGCAGCGGAACTTGCCGTGTTTTTCGACGCTGTCCTTGGAAATGCCGAAGACCCTTGCACCCGCCGCCTCGAACTCGGCCAGCAGTCCCGAGAAGGCGATGGCTTCCTTCGTGCATCCCGACGTGTCATCCTTGGGATAGAAATAGAGAACCACGGGGGCAGGGCGCAGCGCCGAAAGCGTGACATCCGCGCCCCCGTCCTGAGGCAGGGTGAAATCGGGCGCGGTCTGGCCGGAGTCGATCATGGGTCTGTCGGTCCTTCGGGTTCGCGGCCCTTCGGTCGAGGGCCTTCGGGTTGGCGGGCAGGCGCCTTGGGTATAGCGCAACGCGTCAGACAATAGGCGCTGCGCGCAGGCAGGCAAGCGGGAGATCCTTCGCCGCGCAGATGCGGGGCGGGCTGTCGGGATGAGCGGTAAAGAGCCGGAGACCAGCACCGAAGCGCGTGTGATCGAGCCGCACCAGCGGTTCGGCATCTGGTTGCTGTTGAGTCTCGGGATGCTGATGGGTCTGGGCGGGCTGGCCGGACTGGCGCTGACCGGGCGCATGGTCGATCTGCCCGGCTGGGCCACGGCACGGATCGAGGCGCGGCTGAACAGCCAGTTCGCGCCCGCCGAGATGCGGATCGGCGGGGTGGGGGTGATGTTCTCGCGCAAGGCGGTCCCTTCGGTGCGGTTCCGCGATGTCGTGGTGCTCGACGGGGCGGGGCGGGATGTCGCCGCGCTGCCGGTGATCAGGGCGACGATCTCTGCGGCGGGGCTGGCCTCGGGACGGCTCGAACTGACGCATGTGGCGCTTGACGGGGCGGAGCTGACGCTGCGGCGTGCGCCCAATGGTCGGCTCGACCTGGCGCTGGGGCGCACGGGCGCACCGGTCAGCGCCGCGGCGAGCCTGGGAGAACTGCTCGACGAGATCGACCGCGGACTCTCGGCGCCGGGGCTTGTTGCAATCGAGGCGGTCAGTGTCGAGGGGCTGGGCCTGACCTTCGAGGACGCCCGCGCAGGTCGGACATGGATTGTCGAGAACGGGCTGATGACGCTTGACCAGGATGCGGACGAGGTCGCGATCCGGGCCTTCTTCTCGCTCCGGGGGCAGGCCGAGTTACCCGCCGAACTGGCCTTCGATTTCGTCTCTCGCAAGGGAAGCCCCGCCACGAGCTTCGCAGCGACCTTCTCGGACGTGCCCTCAGCCGATATCGCGACGCAATCGCCCGCCCTGGCCGCGCTGGCGGTGATCGACGCGCCGATTTCCGGCGCAATCCGCACCGAGGTCTTTGCCGATGGCAGTCTCGGCCCCCTGGCCGCGGCGCTTGAGATCGGCGCGGGCGCGCTGCGGCCCGCGGGGGGCGCGCCGCCCATCGGCTTTGCCTCGGGGCGGTCGGCCTTTACCTACGACCCCGAGGCGGGACGTCTGAATTTCGACCGCATCGCGGTCGATACCGCGATCCTGCGGCTGAGTGCCGAGGGCCATGCCTATCTGCGCGACATGGAGGGTGGCTGGCCCGAGACGCTGGTTGCCCAGCTCGCCTTTCGCGAGGTCGCGCTTGACCCTGATGGGGTGTTCGAGACGCCCGCGATCCTGACCGGTGGCGCGCTGGACCTCCAGCTTCGGCTTTTCCCGTTCGCTGCGACGCTGGGTCAGGTCGTGCTGCTGGACGAGGGGCGCAGCTATCGCGGCCGGGGCCGCGTGCGCGCGCTGCCCGAGGGCTGGGATGTCGCGGTGGATGTCACCATCCCCGAGATCGACCGTCAGCGGCTCCTGTCGCTCTGGCCGCTGAATCTGGCGCCGAACACGAGGGGCTGGATCGAGGCCAATGTTCTGGCTGGCATTGTCCATGACGGTCGCGCCGCGCTGCGCCGCCCGCCCGCTGGGCCTTTGCGTGTGTCGCTGACCCATGCCATCCGCGATGCAGAGGTGCAGGTTCTGGACGGGTTTCCCCCGATCCGGCAGGGTATCGGCCATGTCGTGATCGACAGCGACCGATTTGCCTTGTCGGTCGAGCGTGGCAGCGTTGCGACGCCCGAGGGCGAGGTGGACGTCGCGGGTTCGACCTTTCAGGTGCCCGACATGACCGCCGATGTGCCGCGGGCCGAGATCGTTCTGCGCACCCGCTCGACCATTCCCGCCGCGCTGTCGCTGATCGACCAGCCGCCGCTAGGCATCGCCAGCGCAGCCGGGATCGCGCCCGATCTTGCCACGGGCGAGGCGCTGATCGAGACCCGTCTAGACATGCCGGTGGCCGAGGGGCTGGCGGTCGAGGATATCGGCTGGCGTCTAGCGGGCGATCTGCGTGCGGTCGCCGCTGACGATCTGGTGCCCGGACGACGGTTCGAGGCCGACGCGCTGCGGCTGGAGGCCAGCCCGGCGATGATGGCGATCTCGGGCGCGGGGGCCCTGGACGGGGTGCCGCTGCGCGCGGCCTGGACGATGCCGGGCGGGCCGGGGAATGGCGGGGCATCGCGGGTCGAGGGCACGCTGGATCTGTCGGCCATCACAAACGCGACTTTCGGGATCGGCTTGCCCGAGGGAAGCCTTTCGGGGGTTGGGCGGGCAAGCTTCTCGCTCGATCTCGATCCCGATGCGGCGCCGCGGTTCACGCTGGACTCCGACCTTGTGGGGCTGCGGCTTGCCGTCCCGGAACTGGGTTGGTCCAAACCGGCGGGCAGCGCGGGGCGGCTGGACCTGGCCGGGCGGCTGGGCGAGGCGCCCGCAATCGATAGGCTGCTGCTCGAGGCGCCGGGGCTGTCGGTAACGGGGTCCATCGCGCTGAATGGCGAAGGCGGGCTGGAGGCCGCGCGGCTGTCGCGGGTGCGGCTGGGCGGCTGGTTCGATGCGCCTGTCGTGCTAAGCGGCCGGGGCGCGGGCCGTCCGCCTGCCATCGCGATCACGGGCGGCAGGGTCGATTTGCGCGCGCTGCCCTCGGGTGGAGGCCCGGCAGGGCGGCGGGGCAGCGGTGCGGTCGAGGTGGCGCTGGACCGCCTGATCGTCAGCGACGGCATTGTGCTGACCGGGCTGCGCGGGCGGCTGTCGGGGCAGGGCGGGCTGAACGGCCAGCTGTCCGGAACGGTCGAGGGCGGCGGCCCGGTCGTCGCGACGCTGGTGCCCGCCGAGGGCGGCACCGCGGTCCGGGTGCGGTCGGACGATGCGGGCGCGGCGCTGCGGGGTGCGGGCATCTACAGGCGCGCGCATGGCGGCAGGCTCGATCTGGTCTTGCAGCCGCGGGGAGATGAGGGGCATTACTCTGGACAGCTTAGGATCGACGGCCTGCGCGTGCGCGGCACGCCGGTTCTGGCGGAATTGCTGTCGGCGATCTCGGTCGTGGGGCTGGTCGAGTTGCTGAATGGCGATGGGTTGATGTTCTCGACTGTCGAGGCGCAGTTCCGGCTGATGCCGGGTGCGGTGGAAATCCGCCGGGCCAGCGCGGTCGGTCCGTCACTGGGCATCTCGATGGCCGGGGTCTATGGCACGCGCGAGGGGCGCATCGACATGCAGGGCGTGATCTCGCCGGTCTACATGCTGAATTCCATCGGCTCGGTGCTGACCCGCCGCGGCGAGGGGTTGTTCGGCTTCAACTATCGCCTTTCGGGGGCGGCCGAGGCCCCGACGGTGCGCGTCAACCCGCTGTCGATCCTGACCCCGGGGATGTTCCGCGAGATATTCCGCAGTCCGCCGCCGCGCGCCCGGCAGGAGGCGGGGCAATGAAGCTGTCGGATTTCGATTTCGACCTGCCCGAGGCGCTGATCGCGACCCGGCCCGCGCGGCCGCGATCCTCTGCGTGTCTGCTGGTGGCCGAGGGCGACAGGCTGCGCGATCTGCATGTGCGCGACCTGCCCGACCTGTTGCAGCCCGGCGATCGGCTGGTGCTGAACGATACCCGCGTGATCCCCGCCCGGTTGACCGGGTTGCGCCGGCGCGAGACGGCGCAGGGGCCGGTCGAGGCGCGCATCGAGGTGACGCTGATGGAGCCCGCGCCCGGCGGGTACTGGCGGGCGATGGCGCGACCGTTGAAGAAGCTGAAACCGGGCGACAGGGTGATCTTTTCGGACCGCCTGAGCGCGCTGGTGGTCGCGAAGGGCGACGAGGACGCGGTGCTGGACTTCGACCTTGCGGGCGAGGCCTTCGACGCGGCACTGGCCGAGGCGGGCGCCATGCCCCTGCCGCCCTACATCGCCGCGAAGCGCCCCGCCGACGCGCAGGACCGCGAGGATTACCAGACCGTCTGGGCCGCCCGTCCCGGCGCCGTGGCTGCCCCCACCGCATCGCTGCATTTCGACCAGCCGCTGCTGGCCGCGCTGGCCGCGAGGGGCGTGGCGTTTACCCATGTGACGCTGCATGTCGGCGCGGGCACCTTCCTGCCGGTCAAGACCGATGATGTCTCGGCGCACCGGATGCATGCCGAATGGGGCGAGGTGACCGAAGCGGCGGCCGCCGAGATCAACGCCACCCGCGCGGCGGGCGGACGGATCATTCCCGTGGGCACCACCGCGCTGCGGCTGATCGAAAGCGCCGCGGACGAGGCGGGCCGTCTGCACCCCTGGGTGGGCGAGACCGATATCTTCATCCGGCCGGGCTACCGGTTTCGGATCGCGGATGCGCTGATGACCAACTTTCACCTGCCGCGCTCGACGCTGATGATGCTGGTCTCGGCGCTGATGGGAACGGACCGGATCCGGCAGATCTACACCCATGCGGTGAATTCGGGTTACCGCTTCTTCTCCTACGGCGATGCCTCGCTCTTGATCCCGGGGCCGCAAGCGGTCAGGCAGGGGTCGCAGACGGGCATCTGAGTCGCGTCGAACTCCCCTAGTCACGGGCCAGTCACGCGAAAGGACGGTGCGCATGTTTCAGGTCTTGGCCAGTTCCTGGGCGCTGCTTCTGGGCATGCTGCTGCTGATGGTCGGCAACGGCATCCAGGGCACGCTTCTGGGCATCCGCGGCGGGATCGAGGGGTTTTCCACCTTCGAGATGTCGATCGTGATGTCGGCCTATTTCGTGGGTTTCCTGGGCGGCTCGCGACTGGCGCCGGGGCTGATCCGGCGGGTCGGCCATATCCGGGTCTTCGCGGCGCTCGCCTCGCTGATCTCGGCCATCCTGATCCTTTACCCGGCGCTGGCCGATCCCATCGCCTGGACCATCGGCCGGGTGCTGATCGGGTTCTGCTTCTCGGCGGTCTATGTCACTGCGGAAAGCTGGCTGAACAACGCCGCCACGAACGAGACCCGCGGCAAGTCGCTGTCGCTTTACATGATCACCCAGATGGCGGGCATCGTCAGTGCGCAGGGGCTGATCCTGACCGCGGATCCGGCGGGGTTCATCCTGTTCATCATCCCCTCGGTGCTGGTGTCGATCTCGTTCGCGCCGATCCTGCTGTCGGTCAGTCCCACCCCAGCCTTCGAGACCGCCAAGCCGATGTCGCTGCGCAGGCTGGTGCAGATCTCGCCCACCGGGGCGGTCGGCATCTTCCTGATGGGGGGCGTCTATTCGGCGCTGTTCGGGATGGCCTCGGTCTATGGCACCAGCGCGGGGTTGAGCGTGGCCGAGATCTCGGGATTCATCGCCACGATCTATATCGGGGGGCTTCTGCTGCAATACCCGATCGGCTGGCTGTCGGACCGGATGGACCGGCGCACGCTGATCCTGGGCTCGGCGGCGATCGGCGGCGTGGCGGCGGGTGTCGCGATGGCGCTGGGGGGCAGCTTCGCCGCGCTCCTGGTGGCGGCCTTCGTGATCGGAGGGATGTCGAACCCGCTTTATGCGCTGCTGATCGCCTATACCAACGACTATCTGGAACGCGACGACATGGCCGCGGCCTCGGGGGGGTTGCTGTTCATCAACGGGGTAGGCGCGATCATCGGGCCGTTGCTGACCGGCTGGATGATGGGGCTGATCGGGCCGCAGGGCTTTTTCCTGTTCATCACGGTGCTGATGCTGTCGCTGGCGGTCTTCACCGGCTTCCGGATGACCCAGCGCGCGCCCGTTCCCGTGGACGAGACGGGGTCTTATGCGCCGGTTCTGCCAACCGCATCGCCGGTCGCCGTCGAGGTCGCGGGCGAGGTTGCCATGGAGGCCCAGCAGGACGAGTCTCAGGCGCGCGGCGATGAGCCCGCGGGACGGCCCTGACGGCTTGCGTGCAGGGTCTTAATCTGAAACGATCCCTTGACCGCAAGGGCAGGCACGAAGGGCAGCAGGAGTAGTGGAATGGCGCGCCGCGAGGAGATCATCGAGTTCTGGCTGAACGAGGTCGGCCCCGATGGCTGGTACAAGGCCGATCCGGAGGTCGATGCGGCGATCACCGGACGGTTCAAGCCCGACTGGGAGGCCGCCCATGCGGGCGCTCTGCATGACTGGCCGACCAACCCCTCCGGGGCGCTGGCCTTCCTGATCCTGACCGACCAGTTCCCGCGCAACATGTTCCGGGGCGACTGGCGCGCCTTCGCCACGGACGCACTGGCCCGGGCGGCGTCGAAACAGGCGATCGACCTGAATTTCGACACCCGCTGCCCCGAGCCCGAGCGGCAGTTCTTCTACATGCCGCTGATGCATTCGGAATGCCTGATGGATCAGGACCGCTGCGTGCGGATGATGCTGACGCGGATGCCCCAGACCGGCGCAGATAACCTGTTGCATGCCAAGGCGCATCGTGAACTGATCCGCAAGTTCGGCCGCTTTCCCTTCCGCAACGAGGCGCTGCATCGCGGTTCCTCCCCCGAGGAAATCGCCTTCCTTGACGGCGGCGGCTATGCCGCCTGCGTGGAGCAGTTGCGCGGCGCCGGCTGAGGGCGGGCAGGGCGGGACCGTCGGACAGGGGGGAAGGGATGACCGCGCGGAATTTCGACATGATCGTGATCGGCGCGGGGCCGGGGGGCTATGTCGCCGCGATCCGTGGTGCGCAACTGGGCCTGAACGTCTGCGTGGTCGAACGCGAACATCTGGGCGGCATCTGCCTGAACTGGGGCTGCATCCCGACAAAGGCGATGCTGCGCTCGGCCGAGGTCTTTCACCTGATGCACCGGGCCAAGGAATTCGGGCTGACGGCCGATGGCATCGGCTATGATCTTGATGCGGTGGTGAGGCGCTCGCGCGGGGTGGCAAAGCAGTTGGCCTCGGGCGTCGGCCACCTGCTGAAGAAGAACAAGGTCACAGTGGTGATGGGCGAGGCGACGCTGCCCGGACCGGGCAGGGTGTCCGTCACGACCGACAAGGGCAGCGAGGATCTGGCCGCGCCCGCCATCGTGCTGGCCACCGGCGCGCGGGCGCGCGAACTGCCGGGGCTGGAGGCGGATGGCAAACGGGTCTGGAGCTACCGCCACGCGCTGGTGCCGCCGCATATGCCGAGGAAGCTGCTGGTCATCGGCTCGGGTGCAATCGGCATCGAATTCGCCAGTTTCTTCAACACGCTGGGCGCCGAGACGACCGTGGTCGAGGTGATGGAGCGTATCCTGCCGGTCGAGGATGCCGAGATCTCGGGTTTTGCCAAGAGGCAGTTCCAGAAGCAGGGGATGACGATCCTCGAAGGCGCCAGCGTCCGCCAACTCGACCGCGAGGCCGACAGCGTGACCGCCCATGTCGAACAGGGCGGCAAGACCGAGAAGATCGAGGTCGACACGGTGATCTCGGCGGTCGGTATCGTCGGCAATGTCGAGGGGTTGGGGCTGGAGGAATTGGGGGTCACGGTCGACCGCACCCATGTCGTGACCGACGAATACTGTCGCACCGGCGTCGAGGGGCTTTATGCGATCGGCGACGTGGCCGGCCCGCCCTGGCTTGCGCACAAGGCCAGCCATGAGGGCGTGATGGTGGCGGAACTGATCGCGGGCGGTCACCCGCACCCGATCCGGCCGGGCTCGATCGCGGGCTGCACCTATTGCCACCCGCAGGTGGCCAGCGTCGGGCTGACCGAGGCGCGGGCAAAGGAAAAGGGCTACGAGGTCCGCGTGGGCCGCTTCCCCTTCATCGGCAATGGCAAGGCGATCGCGCTGGGCGAGCCCGAGGGGCTGGTCAAGACCGTCTTTGACGCGAAGACCGGCGAGCTTCTGGGCGCGCATATGGTGGGCGCCGAGGTGACCGAACTGATCCAGGGCTATGTCGTGGCGCGCGGTCTGGAAAGCACCGAGGCCGAGCTGATGCAGACGGTCTTTCCGCATCCGACTCTGTCCGAGATGATGCACGAGTCCGTGCTGGATGCCTGGGGCCGCGCGATACATTTCTGACCCACCCGCCGCGGAAAAAACGCGAGGGTCTCCGCTACGGCCCGCCGAAGCCATATTCGGAGCCCGGATGGATGGCCGACGGCGATCTGTATTCGACCGCTGCACGGCGGGCGTCTGGCCATGGGTCGTCATGGTGGTCCGGCCGAGTTGCGCCGAAAGCGGCGGGGACGCGCGCGGGGGCGTCAATCGGCCTTGCGGAACGCCGTGGGCGTGATCCCGGTTCGGGACTGGAAGGCGCGGGTGAAATAGGCTGGCGAGGCATAGCCCAGCGCAGACGCGATCTCCTTGATGGGGGCGCGGGTGTCGGCCAGAAGGCGGCGTGCCTCGCCGATCTTGCGCTCGGCCAGCAGGTCCGAGGCGCTGCGCCCGCAGGTCTGGTTGCAGGTCCGCGTCAGATGCGTCGACGTCACGCCCAGGTCGGCGGCATAGCCCGCGACCGATTTGGCCGTGCGGAAGTCCTTTTCGACCAGCGCGGCAAAGCCCGCAACCAGCCGCCTCGCCGAGACGGGCACGGATGTCACATCCTCGGCCAGTTCGATCTGACGCTCCAGCCAGACCGAGATCAGCCCGGCATAATGCCGGATCGCCCGCCGCGCGCCCGGGCGCTTTTGTGTCAACTCCCGGTCCAGGCCGTCCAGAAGCCCCGTGATCTCGACCTGCACCTGGCCGTCGCGGATGCGCAGATGGTGGGGCGTGTCGGGCAGATCCAGATCGGCCATTCCCGGGAACATCACCGCCGAGCCATAGACCTGGCCCGTCATCTCGAATCCGTGCATCGTGCGCGGCGGGATGAAGATCGCGTTATGCGGGCCGTAGCCGCGGGTAACGCCAGCCACCGTGATCCGGCCCTGGCCCTTGGTGATCCACAGAAGCTGCGGCGCGGAATAGCTGCGCATCGCCTCTGCCCGCCAGCGGCTGCCCTGTGTCAGGCGCGAGAACGGCACGATCCGGATGTCGGGAAACAGGCTCATGGCGACAACTTCGCTGAGGAGGGCGCGGCAAAAAGGGGCGCCTGGACGGAAGGGGCAGGTTCGAATCAGGCAAAGATTGACCGATTCGTGCCGCAGGGTAAAGCGAAAGAGGTTGGATTCGTCTCCGTTTCCGCCGGGCCTCTGTCAGGTGGCGGCGATCCGTCGCCATGCGCCCAGCTTGGAGCGGAACCAGGTGCGCTGGCGTTTTGCATATTGCCGCGAGGCGATCTTGGCGGCTGCAATGGCGTCTTCCAGCGCCATCTCGCCGCGCAGATGGGCGACGAGTTCCGGCGCGCCGATGGCCCGTGCCGACAGCAGCCGCGTATCCCAGCGCGGCAGGTTCGTGCGCACCTCGTCCAGCGCGCCGCCGGCGATCATCGCGTCGAAACGGGTGTCGATCCGGGCGTTCAGCCAGTCCTTGCGGGCGTCGATGACCAGCGGCTGGGCGGCGGCCAGCGGCAGAAGCGGCGGTGGCGTGGCATCCTGCCACTCCGCCAGCCCCCGGCCAGTGGCGTGCAGCACCTCCCAGGCGCGCTGTATGCGGACGGGGTTCTGCCGGTCGATCCGCGCGGCCGTCGTGGCGTCCAGTTCGGCCAGCAGTCCCGCGGCATCGCCTGCGGCGATCCGCGCATCGGCCTCGGCCCTTATCGCGGGCGGGGTGGCCGGGATCTCGGCCAGCCCCTCGGTCAGCGCGGTGAAGTAAAGCCCGGTGCCGCCAACGATGATCGGCCGGTCGGGACCCGCAAGGATCGGGGCCAGTTCGCGCAGCCAGTGGCCCACGGAGTAATCCGAATTCCAGCCGACATGGCCATAAAGCACATGCGGCGCGCGGTTTTCCTCGTCGGACGTGGGCCGGGCAGTCAGCACGCGCCAACCTTCGAACACCTGCAACGCATCGGCATTCACGATCACGCCGCCCTGTCCCTCTGCGATTGCCAGCGCCAGCGCCGACTTGCCGCTGGCGGTGGGTCCGGCGATCAGCACCGGGCGGGCAGGATCGAGTTCGGGCAGTTCCATGCGGGCAGGGGCCTCGTTCTGCGTTGAACCTGTCAGCCTTTTCCGACATTTTGCGCCCGACACAAGAGAACGGGCAGAGGCAGACCCTATGAACGACACCGGCGCCACGCAAGCGAAGCCCAAATACAGGCGGGTGATGCTGAAAATCTCGGGCGAGGCGCTGATGGGCGACCAGGTCTACGGGCTGCACCCGCCAACCGTGGAACGCATCGCCCGAGAGGTGAAATCGGTCCGCGACCTCGGCGTCGAGATCTGCATGGTGATCGGCGGCGGCAACATCTTTCGCGGGCTTCAGGGGAGCGCGCAGGGGATGGAGCGCACGACCGCCGATTACATGGGGATGCTGGCCACCGTGATGAACGCGCTTGCGATGCAGTCCGCTCTGGAAGGGATGGGCGTCTTCTGCCGGGTCATCAGCGCGATCCGGATGGACGAGGTTTGCGAGCCCTATATCCGCCGCCGTGCCGTGCGCCATCTGGAGAAGGGGCGGGTCTGCATCTTTGCCGCCGGAACCGGCAACCCTTACTTCACGACGGATACCGCCGCAACGCTGCGCGCGAACGAGATGGCCTGCGAGGCGATCTTCAAGGGCACCAAGGTCGATGGCGTCTATGACAAGGACCCGATGAAGGCTGCCGACGCCGTGCGCTATGACGACATCACCTATGATGACGTTCTCGTGAAGAATCTCAAGGTCATGGACGCCTCGGCGATCGCGCTGGCGCGCGACAACGACCTGCCGATCATCGTCTTCAGCCTGGACGAACCCGGCGGTTTCCGCGGCATCCTTGCCGGGGAAGGCACCTATACAATCGTCCACGGTTAGCGTTATAGCAACCTGTATCCGCGACAAGGACCCCAAGCAGAAGAGTTCAGACCGATGGCCGACGACGAGCTGGAAATCGACCTTGACGACCTTCAGCGCCGGATGGACGGCGCGATGGCCGCACTCAGGCATGAATTCGCCTCGCTGCGCACGGGGCGCGCATCGGCCTCGATGGTCGAGCCGATTCAGGTCGATGCCTATGGCGCGCTGACGCCGATCAACCAGGTGGCGACGGTGAACGTGCCGGAACCCCGTATGGTGACCATCAATGTCTGGGACAAGGCGCTGGTGAACAAGGTCGAGAAGGCAATCATGGAATCGGGACTGGGGATCAATCCGCAGAAGAACGGCACCATCATCATGCTGCCGATTCCCGAACTGAACGAGGAACGCCGCCGCGAACTGACCCGTGTGGCAGCCCAATATGCCGAACATGCTCGTGTGGCGGTGCGCAATGTGCGCCGCGACGGCATGGAACAGATCAAGAAAGCAAAGAACGCGGGGATGAGCGAGGACGATCAGAAGATCTGGCATGACGAAATCCAGGATCTGACCGACAGGCACATTGCCCTGATCGACAAGGCGCTCGAAAGCAAGCAGCAGGAAATCATGCAGGTCTGAGACCTGGCGGGTCGGAGAGGGGGCGGCGTGGCCGTGAAGGACAACCAGCATACCGGCCCGGCCCATGTGGCGGTGATCATGGACGGCAACGGCCGCTGGGCGCAAATGCGCGGTCGCCCGCGCCTTTTCGGTCATCAGGCGGGCGCGCGGCGTGTGCGCGAGATCCTCGAGGCATGTCCGGAACTCGGCATCCGCTACCTCACCATCTTCGCCTTCTCGACCGAGAACTGGAAACGCACTCAGGCCGAGGTGACCGGGCTGATGACGCTGTTCCGCCGCTACATCCAGAAGGAGGCGCAGTCGCTTCTGGACAATGGCGTGCGGGTGCGCTTCATCGGCGACCGCGACCGGCTGGAGCCCAAGCTCGTGCGCATGATGCGCGGGCTGGAACAACTGACCGAGGGCAACGACCTCGTGCATCTGACCGTTGCGATCAACTATGGCGGTCGGGACGAGGTGGCGCGGGCCACCCGGCGGCTGGCGCGCGAGGTGGCGGCGGGGCGTCTGGACCCCGAGGATGTGGATGCCGAGACGCTGCCGCGCTTTCTCGACACGTGCCTTCTGCCCGATCCCGACCTGGTGATCCGCACTTCCGGCGAAGCACGGATATCGAATTTCCTGCTCTGGCAGTCGGCCTATGCGGAATACGAATTCACGCCGGTCCTGTGGCCCGATTTCACGGCCGCCCATTTTGCCGAGATCGTCGGGAATTACAGCACCCGTGAACGGCGGTTCGGGGCGGTCAGCGCCTGATGGCGGTTCGGGGCTCGTGGGAGGATCTGTCGGCTCGACTGATCTCGGGCGCGGCGATGGCCGTGGTCGGTGTTGTGCTGATCGCGCTGGGCGGAATCTGGTTCGCCATGCTCGCGGCAGCGGTCTCGGGCCTGATGGTGTGGGAACTTGGCCGCATGATCGCCCCGCAGGACCGGCGCGGGCCGGTGGCGCTGGGGCTGTTGTCGGGCGCCGCCGTGTTAGCCGCCTGGGCCTTGCCGGGGATCTACGCGCTGCCGCTGCTGGCCGCACCTGCGCTGGTCGGTGCCGGGCAGATGCCGCGCGACCGGGTGATCTATGGCGCCTATGCGCTGGCGATCCTTGTGGCGGGCTATGGGCTGGCCAGTTTCCGGGGCGATTACGGCATGGTCTGGCTGATATGGCTGGTGCTGGTGGTGATCGCGACCGATGTGGCGGGCTATTTCGCGGGCCGGTTCATCGGCGGGCCGAAATTCTGGCCGCGCGTCAGCCCGAAAAAGACCTGGTCGGGCACCGTGGCAGGCTGGGTCTCGGCCGCGCTGATCGGGGCGATCTTCCTGACCTTCACCAATGCGGGACGCGATCTGCCCTGGATATCGGTGGCGCTGTCCTTTGCCAGCCAGATGGGCGATGTCGCCGAAAGCGCGCTCAAACGCCGCATGGGGGTCAAGGACAGTTCTTCGCTCTTGCCCGGCCATGGCGGTCTGTTGGACAGGTTCGACGGCCTTCTGGGCGCGGCGCTGCTGATGCTGCTGGTGGCCCAGATCGTTTATGTTCCCGAAGTGAGGTTCTGAAAAAGGCATGGCACGGCGGATCACGATTTTCGGCGCCACCGGCTCGATCGGCGAGAACACGGTCGACCTGCTGACCCGGCAGGGTGGGGCGGCGGAATATGACGTGGTTGCGCTGACCGGCGGGCGCAACGTTGCGCGGTTGGCCGAACAGGCGCGCGCGCTTCGGGCCGATATCGCAGTGACCGCGCATGAGGATTGCTATGACGATCTGAAGGCCGCGCTGGCAGGCTCGGGGGTCGAGGCCGCGGCCGGGCCGCAGGCGCTGGCCGAGGCTGCGGACCGTCCCGCCGACTGGATCATGTCGGCCATCGTGGGCGCTGCGGGTCTGGTGCCGGGGATGCGGGCGCTGCGCCATGGCACGACGCTGGCGCTGGCCAACAAGGAAAGCCTGGTGACCGCCGGGCCGCTGCTGCTGGCGACGGCGGCGCAGCATGGCGCGCGCATCCTGCCGGTGGACAGCGAACATTCGGCGATCTTCCAGGCCCTTGTCGGCGAGGAGATCGAGGCGGTCGAGCGCATCGTCATCACCGCGTCTGGCGGGGCGTTCCGCGACTGGCCGATCGAGGCGCTGAAGAACGCCACCCCCGAACAGGCGTCGTCGCATCCCAACTGGGCGATGGGGCAACGGATCACGGTCGACAGCGCATCCATGTTCAACAAGGCACTGGAACTTATTGAAACAAAAGAATATTTTGGGATAGATCCCGACAGGATCGAGGCCGTCGTCCATCCCGAGTCGCTGATCCATGCGCTGGTCGGATTCCGTGACGGCGCGATCATGGCCCATGTCGGCCCACCCGACATGCGGCACGCCATCGGCTATGCGCTGAACTGGCCGGACCGGCGCGACCTGCCGGTGGCGCGGCTCGATCTGGTGCAGATCGGCCAGCTCAATTTCCGCCCCGCCTGCGAAGCCCGCTGGCCCGCGCTGCGGCTTGCGCGCGAGGTGATGCGGGCGGGCGGGCTGACCGGGGCCGCCTTCAACGCCGCCAAGGAGGCGGCGCTGGACGCCTTCCTCGCCCGGCAGATCGGGTTCACCCAGATGGCCGAGGTGGTCGAGGCGGTGCTGGCCCGGCTGTCCGGCGACAGCCTTCTGACAAATTCGCCCGAAAGCCTTGAGAAAGTGCTGGAAACGGACCATCTGGCACGGCAGGCGGCGGCGGAGATCGTCCGCGGTCTGGAACACTAGATCAGTCACAAGCCAGGACCCTGAGCATTTGGATCTCCTTTCGCTGATTCCCTCCGCGGGGAACCTCGTCTTCACGGTCGGCGCCTTCGTTCTGGCGCTGTCGATCATCGTCACCGTTCACGAATACGGCCACTACATCGTCGGCCGCTGGTCGGGCATCAAGGCAGAGGTGTTCTCGATCGGGTTCGGGCCGGTTCTGGTTTCGCGCACCGACCGCCATGGGACGCAATGGCAGATCGCAGCCCTTCCGCTGGGCGGCTATGTGCGATTCATGGGGGATGCCAGCGCCTCGTCTGCGCGGCCCTCGCCCGAGGTTGCGGGCATGGATCAGGATACGCGGCGCCACACGATGCATGGCGCGCCGCTCTGGGCGCGGACGGCGACGGTGGCGGCGGGGCCCCTGTTCAACTTCGCGCTCGCGATCCTGGTCTTCGCAGCCCTGTCGCTGGTGCGCGGAGTCGCTCTCGAGCCGCCCACCGTGGGGTCGCTGGCCGACCTGCCGCAAGGCATGGCCGAGCGGTCTGCGCTGGCGCCCGGCGACACGATCCTGGCGCTGAACGGCATGCCGACGCCCGATTACACGCGTTTCTACGAGGTTGTGGCGACGCTGCCGACCGATGCCGCGCCCGTCTATACCGTGCGCCGCGACGGGGTCGAACGCGACGTGACCGGCCCGTATCCCTTCCCGCCGATCGTGGGCACGGTCCAGCCCCGGACCGCGGCCGCCGAGGCGGGGCTGAGACCCGGCGATGTTGTGCTGGCCATTCAGGGTGAGCCGATCAACGCGTTCCGCGAGTTGCAGGCGCGCGTGGCCGAGACCGGCGGGCAGCCAGTCACGGTCAGCATCTGGCGTGCGGGCGAGACGATGGAGTTCGACCTGACGCCCAAATCGATGGACCTGCCGATGTCCGACGGCAGTTTCCAGACGCGCTGGCTGATCGGGATGACCGGCGCGCTGGCCTTCGAAAGCGCCACCCGCATGCCCGGGCCGGTCGAGGCGCTGGGCGAAGGGGTGGGCCAGTTGGGCTTCATCCTTCAGTCGAGCCTGTCGGCGCTTTATCACATGGTCACGGGCGCGATCAGCTCGTGCAACCTGTCGGGGCCGATCGGCATCGCCGAAAGCTCGGGCGCAGCGGCCAGCCAGGGGCTTGAAACATTCATCTGGTTCATCGCTGTGCTGTCGGCGGCGGTGGGACTTCTGAACCTGTTCCCGATCCCGGTCCTCGATGGCGGGCATCTGGTGTTCTACCTCTACGAAGGGATCACCGGCCGGCCGCCGAGCGACCGGGCGATGCGCTTCCTGACGGCGGTCGGCCTGGCGATGCTGCTGGGACTCATGGCCTTTGCCCTGACAAACGACCTGGTCTGCCCCTGATGCTTTCGCGCCCCTGAATTGGACCCGGCCCTCTTGCTGCCACAATGCGCGGTCAGGATGAGCGCAGGTTCGCAACTCGGGGCAGACGGACGGATTCGGCATGGGCCAGGCCATCGAAACCCTTCGCGACGGCTTGCGCGGGCTGTCGCTGTTGATGCAGTTGAACGGGGACAGGCTGCTCTTTCCCTTTGCAATAGCACTTGCGCTCATGCTGGGCGGCTGGCTCACGGGGCTCTGAGCGCTGCGCGGCAGGGGCGTTCCGAGATCCTTTCATCGGCCGTTGCCCGGCTGAGGGATGAGGGCAACGCGCGCCGTTTTCCCGGTCCTGACCTTTTGACATCCTCCGGCGTTCCCGGTAGCTAAAGTCACAGAAAAAACACGTCAGGGCGGGACGGCGACATGTCAATTTCTGCACGCGGGAACCTCGGCCGGCGCGGTCGGGCTCATCTACTGGCGGCGACGGTGCTGCTGGGCAGCGCGGGGGCCGTGGCGCTTGTGCCGCAGGCGGTGCAGGCGCAGACCTACCGCTTCTCGTCGGTCGAGGTGAACGGCAACCAGCGCATCGATGCCGCGACGATCCTTTCCTATGCCGGGATCGCCCGGGGCGAAGCGGTGTCGGCGGCGCGGCTGAACGATGCCTATCAAGCGATTTCGGGCAGCGGACTGTTCGAGGCGGTCGAGCTTTCGCCCCGCGGCAACACGCTGGTGATCAATGTCACCGAATATCCCACGATCAACCGCATCGCGTTCGAGGGCAACGCCCGGATCAAGGATGATGACCTCGCCTCGATCGTCCGTTCGCAATCGCGCCGGGTCTACTCGCCCAGCATGGCCGAGACCGATGCCGCCGCCATCGTAACGGCCTATGAACAACAGGGCCGACTGGCCGCCAGCGTCACGCCCAAGATCATCCGCCGGTCCGAAAATCGTGTTGACCTGGTCTTCGAGATCGTCGAGGGCGCCGTGGTCGAGATCGAGCGCATCTCGTTCGTCGGCAACCGGGCATATTCGGAAAGCCGCCTCCGGCGGGCACTGGGGACCAAGCAGGCAGGCATCCTGCGCCGGATCATTCGGTCAGACACTTTCATCGCCGACCGGATCGAGTTCGACAAGCAGGTGCTGAGCGACTTCTACACCTCGCGCGGTTTTGTCGATTTCCAGGTGCTGTCGGTTGCGCCGGAACTGACGCGCAATCGCGACGGCTATCTTCTGACCTTCACCATCCGCGAGGGCCAGCAGTTCCGCTTCGGGCGGGTAACGACGGTGTCCGATCTTGCCGAGGTCGATGCGGACGAGTTCCAGCGCGCGGCAAACATCAAGCCGGGACAGGTCTACAGCCCGCTTGCCGTCGAGAATACCATCGCAAGGATGGAACGTCTGGCGACCCGCAAGGGGCTGAATTTCATCCGGGTCGAACCTCGCGTCGTGCGCAATGATCGCGATCTGACCCTGGACATCGAGTTTGCCGTCACGCGCGGACCGCGGATGTTCGTCGAACGCATCGACATCGAGGGCAACGCCACCACGCTCGACCGGGTGGTGCGCCACCAGTTCCGCACCGTCGAGGGCGATCCGTTCAATCCGCGTGAAATCCGCGAGGCTGCCGACCGAATCCGCGCACTGGGCTTCTTCTCGCGCAGCGATGTCACCGCGCGCGAGGGCAGTGCACCCGACCAGATGGTGGTGAATGTCGATGTCGAGGAACAGCCCACAGGCTCGCTCGCGTTCGGGCTCAGCTATTCCGAGGTCAACGGCGCGGGCGCCGCGATCACGTTCACCGAATCGAATTTCCTTGGCCGCGGGCAGCTTCTGAGCTTTCGCATAGACACCGGAACCGACAATTCCACATCGCGCTTCGTCTTCGCCGAACCCGCCTTTCTCGGTCGGGATGTACGCTTCGGCTTCTCGGCGGTCTATGCCGAGACCGACGGTCGCTACAACGCCGAATACGACACGAGGCTGATCGAGATTTCGCCGTCGCTGCAATTCCCGCTCTCGGAAAGCAGCCGGCTGCAAGTGCGCTATACCGCGGGTGAAGGGAACATCCGCAACTATGCGGGCGATTCGGCGATCATCCAGGCCGATGCGGATCGCGGTGCCCTCACCTATTCCAAGATCGGCTATACCTACAGCTACGACTCTCGCCGGACAGGGCTCGACCCGAATTCCGGCATCCGGCTGGAGTTCAGTCAGGATTACGCAGGTCTTGGCGGCGATCTGGAATATATCGAGACCACCGCGCTGGTCGGGGCGCAGACCATGGTCTGGAACGAGGAAATCACGCTGCGGGCCGAGCTTGAGGGCGGCGTTCTGTCGATGCTGGGCAACGAGGACAGTCGGCTTCTGGATCGCTATTTCCTGAACGGCAAGATCCGCGGCTTCGAGGGCAACGGGATCGGCCCGCGCGACCCGGGCGCAGATGGTATCCTCAAATCCGGCGACGAGGCGCTTGGCGGGAACATGTTCGTCGTGGCCCGCTTCGAGGCGGAGTTCCCGCTGGGCCTGCCAGAGGAATACGGGATCACCGGCGGCCTGTTTGCCGATGTGGGCTCGGTCTGGAATCTCGACAGTCCGGGCGGAGTCGATGACGGTTTCAGCCTGCGCTCGGCGGTCGGTGTCTCGATCTTCTGGGACACACCGATCGGGCCCTTGCGATTCAACTTCTCCGAGGCAGTGAAGAAGAAGGACTATGACCGGACCCAGAATTTCGACCTGACAATCTCGACCCGGTTCTAGGCACATGCAAGGGACGCGCGCGGCGGTTCTGGCCGTCCTGCTGGCGGCTCTGGCGGCGATGTCAGCCCCGGCACAGGAGGTGCCCTTCCTGCGCAGCCCCGTGCTGACCCTGGATCAGGAGCGGTTGTTCGTCGACAGCCAGACCGGCCGCGCCTTGACCGAAGCGCTTGAGGACGCAAGCGCGGCGCTTGCCGCGGAGAACCGTCAGATCGAGGCCGAACTGATCGCCGAAGAGCGCGACCTGACCGAACGTCGCGCGGCCCTGCCGCCCGAAGAGTTCCGCGCGATGGCCGAAGCCTTCGACGAAAAGGTGGTCGAGACCCGCCGCGTGCAGGATGCCAAGGCGCGCGCCCTTGCCCAGCGCCGGGAGGCGGGTCAGCAGGCGTTCTACCGACAGGTGCTGCCGCTGGTTGCAGAGATCGTGCGCGAGAGGGGCGGGGTCGTGGTGCTGGAACGGGACGCGGTGATCCTGTCCGCCGAACAGGTTGACATCACCGACGAGGCCATCGCGGCAATAGACGCCCGCCTTGTGCCCGAGGCGTTGGACCCATCCGGAGCAGGCCCCGAAACCGGCGGTGAGGCATCGGCCGAGTAGCCCGGCTTGCCGCGGACGAGGGGAGTTGCTAGGGCTGCCGGATGCCGGGCCGCGCGCCCGGGCCGAGTGCAAGGAGTATGTTCAGATGACCAGTGCCCCCGCGACCGAGGTCGTGACCGAAGCCGACATCGAGCTGATCCAGCGGGTCATTCCGCATCGTTACCCTTTCCTGCTGGTCGACCGCGTGACGCGGATCGTGCCCCATGAAAGCGCGGTGGGCATCAAGAACGTGACCTTCAACGAGCCACATTTCCAGGGCCATTTCCCCGGCACCCCGGTCATGCCGGGTGTGACCATCATCGAGGCCATGGCCCAGACCGCGGCGGTCATGGCGGGCCTGTCGCTGGGCAAGGTCGACAGCCAGCTTCTGGTCTATTTCATGGCCATCGACAGCGCCAAGTTCCGCCGCAAGGTGGGGCCCGGCGACGTGCTGGAGTTGCACATCACCGTCAAGCGAAGCGGAAAGAAGGTCTGGAAATTCGCGGGCGTCGCGATGGTGGGCGACGAGGTCGCCGCCGAGGCCGAATTCACCGCGATGATGGACCTGCCGCAGGAGTAGGAATATGGCCATCGACCCGACCGCCCGCATTCACCCGTCCGCCATCGTCGAAGACGGCGCCCAGATTGGCCCGGGCTGCGTCATCGGCCCGTTCTCGGTGATCGGGCCCAAGGTGCGTCTGGGGGCAGGGGTCGAGATCAAGAGCCACGCCATCGTCACCGGCCTGACCGAGATCGGCGAGGGCACGGTGATCTTCCCCTTCGCCAATATCGGCGACATCCCGCAGGACCTGAAATACCGCGGCGAGGACACCCGCCTGATCGTCGGCGCGCGCAACCGCATCCGCGAGGGCGTCACGATGAACACCGGCACCGAGGGCGGCGGCGGCATTACCCGGGTCGGTGACGATTGCCTGTTCATGATGGGCGCCCATGTCGCCCATGACGCGCAGGTGGGCGACCGGGTCATCATGGTCAACAACTCGGCGCTGGCCGGGCATTGCGTCATTGGCGACGACGTGATCATCGGCGGGCTGTCGGGCATCCATCAATTCGTGCGGGTCGGCCGCGGCGCGATCATCGGCGCGGTGACGATGGTGACGAATGATGTCATTCCCTATGGTCTGGTGCAGGGGCCGCGCGGCGTGCTGGACGGGCTGAACCTTGTCGGGCTTAAACGCCGCGGTGTCGCGCGCGAGGATATCTCGGCGCTGCGCGCGGCCTTTCAGGCGCTGGCGCAGGGCGAGGGCGCGTTCATGGATCGCGCTCGCCGCATCCATGCGGAAACCGACAGCCCCCATGTCCGCGAGATGGTCGAGTTCGTGCTGGCCGATACCGACCGCTCCTTCCTGACCCCGCGCTGATGGTAGGCGCGACCGCCCTCATCGCCGGACGCGGCGCGCTGCCCGCCCATCTGGCCCGCGCGCTGGCAGCCTCGGGCAAGCCCTTTCTGATCGCCGAGGTCGAGGGGTTCGCGATGGAAAACCCCGGCGGGCTTCCGGTCACGCGCTTCGCGCTTGAACGGCTGGCGCTCCTGTTCGACCATCTGCACGAGAACGGCGTGACCCGCGTGGTGATGGCCGGCGCCGTGACCCGGCCGCGGCTTGACCCCGAACGCATCGACCCGCGCACCGCGCAATTGCTGCCCCGGATCGTCCCCGCGCTGGCGCAGGGCGACGACGCGACCCTGCGCGCGGTGATCGCGCTGTTCGAGGAGGAAGGCTTTGCCGTGCTGGGCGCCGAGGCCGTGGCGCCCGACCTGCTGCCGCCGCCCGGCGTGCTGACGCGCGCGCAACCCTCGCCGGCCGACGAACGCGATGCCGCCCGCGCCGCGCAGATCGTTGCGGCGCTGGGGGCGGCGGATGTGGGGCAGGGAGCGGTGGTGGCACAGGGGCTCTGCCTTGCGGTCGAGGCGCTGCCCGGCACCGACGCGATGCTGGCCTGGGTGGCCGAGGTCGCAGGCGCCTGCCGCCCCGATCCGAAGGGCGCCATGGGCGTGGTCTGCAAGGCCCCGAAGCCGGGACAGGATCGCCGTGTGGACCTGCCTGCCATCGGCCCCGCCACGGTCGAGGCCGCCGCGCGCGCGGGCCTTGCCGGGATCGTTGTCGAGGCGGGGGGCGTTCTGCTGCTCGACCCCGCCGAAACCGTCGCCCGCGCCGATCGGGCCGGGCTGTTCCTCTGGGTCCGGACCCCGTGAGCCGCCCGCCGCGGTTCTTCCTGATCGCGGGCGAGCCTTCGGGCGATGCGCTTGGCGCGGCGCTGATGGCGGGGCTCAAGTCCCTGGCGCCGGGGGTCGCGTTCCACGGCGTCGGCGGCCCGCTGATGCAGGCAGAGGGGCTGACCAGCCTCTTTCCGATGGACGAGCTGTCGGTCATGGGCATCGCCGAGGTGCTGCCGCGCTATTTCGCGCTGAAACGCCGGATCGCCCAATCCGCCGACGCGGTGCTGCGTCTGCAACCGGATGCGCTGATCACCATCGACAGCCCGGATTTTTCCCTGCGCGTCGCCGCCCGCGTGAAAGCCGGGGGCCGCATCCGCACCGTGCATTACGTCGCCCCCACCGTCTGGGCCTGGCGGCCGAAACGCGCGGCCCGAATGGCGCGGGTGATAGACCAGGTGCTTGCGCTGTTCCCGTTCGAGCCGCCCTTCATGCAGGCCGAAGGCATGCGTTGCGATTTCGTCGGCCACCCGGTCGTCGCCCAGCCGCACGCCACGCCCGCAGAGGCCGCTGCCTTTCGCGCCGCTCATGGCATCGCGCCCGATGCGCAGCTTGTCCTTGCCCTGCCCGGATCGCGCCGGGGCGAGGTTGCGCGGCTTGCCCCGGTCTTCGGAGCCGCGCTCGCCCCCGTTCTGGCCCGCCACCCGGCGCTGCGCGTCGTGGTGCCCGCCGCCACCCCGGTCGCCGAGGCGGTCCAGCACCTGATCCGCGACTGGCCCGGCACGCCGCTGGTGCTGGACCCCCGCCGCGCCGCGCCCTCGGACAAGCGCGCCGCGTTTGCCGCGGCCGACCTGGCGCTGGCCGCGTCGGGCACGGTCTCGCTGGAACTGGCCGCGAATTGCGTGCCCATGGTGATCGCCTATGACATGAACTGGCTCAGTCGGCAGATCATCGGCCGGATGCTGCGGCTCGACACGGTGACGCTGGTCAATATCGTTTCCGAAACCCGCGCCGTGCCCGAATTCCTGGGCGCCGCCTGCAAGCCCGAGCCGATTGCCGCCGCGCTCCTGCGGCTTCTCGACGATCCCGAGGCCCGCGCCGCGCAACTGTCGGCCGCGCGCCTGACCATGACCCGGCTTGGGCAGGGTGGCGAGGCCCCCGGCCTGCGCGCCGCCCGCGCCGTCCTTGACGGGCTTGGCTGAGCCCTGGTGTTCTTCTTGGCAAAAATACCCATGTTCCCGCCGCCTGCCATCCCGCGGGGCGCCGGGGCAAGGGATCAGCCGCCCGCCCGGATCCAGCCCCCGCCCAGAACGCGCGTGCCCTCGGTCTCGTAGAAGACACAGGCCTGGCCCGGGCTCACGCCTTCCTCCGGGGTCAGCAACTCGACCACCGCCTCACGCTCGGAAACCGGCCGCAGGATCGCCTCGCGCGGCGGCCGGGTTGAGCGGACGCGCACCAGGACCGGCCATTCGGCCATTGTCCCGATCGGCGCATCGCCCAGCCAGTTCACCTCGCCGAGATGCACCAGCCGCGTGGCCAGCATCTCTTTCGGCCCGACGATCACCTGCCGAGCGTCCACGTCCAGCCGCACCACGAAAAGCGGCTCGGCCAGCCCGCCGATCCCCAGCCCCCGGCGCTGGCCGATGGTGTAGTGGATCACGCCCTCATGCACCCCCAGCACGCGGCCATCGGCATGCACGATCTCGCCCGGCTCGGCCGCGCCCGGGCGCAGCTTCTCGATGACCGAGGCATAATTGCCCTCGGGGACGAAACAGATGTCCTGGCTGTCGGGCTTGTCGGCCACGGGCAGCCCGTATTTCGCCGCCAACGCCCGGGTCGCGGCCTTGTCGGGCAGGCCCCCCAGCGGAAAGCGCAGGAAATCGAGCTGCTCGCGGGTCGTCGAGAACAGGAAATAGGACTGGTCGCGGGCAGGATCGGCCGCACGGTGCAGTTCCGGCCCCTGCGCGCCCTCCATCCGCCGGATGTAATGCCCGGTCGCCATGCAGTCGGCATCAAGTTCCCTTGCCGTTTCCAGCAGGTCGCGGAACTTGACCCTTTCGTTGCAGCGGATGCAGGGCACGGGCGTCGCGCCCGCCAGATAGGCGTCCGCAAATTCCTCGATCACGGCCTCACGAAAGGCGTTTTCGTAGTCCAGGACATAATGGGGGAATCCCACCTGCTCGGCCACCCGTCGGGCGTCGTGGATGTCCCGCCCGGCGCAGCACGCGCCCTTTTTCGCCAGCGCGGCGCCGTGGTCGTAAAGCTGAAGCGTGATGCCCACCACGTCATAGCCTTCTTCGGCAAGCTGAGCGGCGACAACCGAACTGTCGACGCCGCCCGACATGGCGACGAGCACGCGGGTTTCCGCCTCGGGCTTGGCAAAGCCCAGCGAATTCAGCGGGCGAGTCGCGCTGTCAAGCGGCATGGGAGCACTCCTGGGCAACATTCGCAGGGAATATAGGAAAATGCGACATACTCTCAACCCCTGGCTTCACCCCCCCTTAAGCATGGCGGGCCAGTTTCGGGGCAGCCGCAAGAGGGACGATAGCCGATGTTTCTGAAACGCATCGACGGGCCGCGGACCGTCACGCTGCCCGATGGAACGACCATGACGCGGGCCGACCTGCCGCCGGTGGATACGCGCCGCTGGGTCGCCAGCCGCAAGGCTGCCGTGGTCAAGGCCGTCGCCGCCGGGCTGATTTCGGAGACCGAGGCGCTGGAGCGCTATTCGCTGTCGGAGGAAGAATTGGACAGCTGGCGTCGTGCGGTGCGCGAACACGGGCTGAGGGCTTTGAAGGTTACGGCGTTGAAGGAGTTCAGACAACCCTGACGCGAAATTAACTGGACAACTTAAAATTGTAAATGCTAGAGTCAAGCTTAAGGTAAGGTGAAGTTAACCAAATCTCGTCAGGGTTCGCAAAACGTTCGACGACTTAACGGAGACCCCAGCCATGCGCGTGCTTCTGGTGGAAGACGACCCGACAACGGCGAAAAGCATCGAGCTGATGCTAACCCACGCCAATCTGAACGTCTATACGACTGATCTTGGTGAGGAAGGCATCGATCTTGCAAAGCTCTACGATTACGACCTGATCCTGCTCGATCTGAACCTGCCGGACATGAACGGCCACGAGGTTCTGCGCCAGTTGCGCCTTGCGCGCATCGACACGCCGATCCTGATTCTGTCTGGCGCGGCGGATACCGAGAACAAGATCAAGGGATTTGGCTTCGGTGCCGACGACTACATGACCAAGCCGTTCCACCGCGAGGAACTGGTCGCACGCATCCACGCGATCATCCGCCGGTCCAAGGGGCATGCCCAGTCGGTCATCCGCACCGGACGCATCGAGGTGAATCTCGACGCCAAGACGGTCGATGTCGAGGGCAAACCCGTGCATCTGACCGGCAAGGAATACCAGATGCTGGAACTGCTCTCGCTGAGAAAGGGCACGACGCTGACCAAGGAGATGTTCCTCAACCATCTCTATGGCGGCATGGACGAGCCCGAGTTGAAGATCATCGACGTCTTCATCTGCAAGCTGCGCAAGAAGCTGGCCCAGGCCACGGGCGGCGACACCTATATCGAAACGGTCTGGGGCCGGGGCTATGTGCTGCGTGATCCCGAACCGGTGCGCGACCTGCCACGCTCCATCGCCCTTGGCGCGTGACGTCCACGCGGCCCACGCGGCCGCTGGAAATCCCCGCGCGGCGTCCCTATCACTGAGGCCGGGGATCTGTGGGGGCGCGGATGACGGCCGAAACACCTGTCGAAAAGCTGACCGAAAAGGCTGCGCGGGCTGAACTTGCCCGTCTGGCGCGGCAGATCGCGCGGGCCGATGCGGCCTATCATAGGCATGACGCGCCCGAAATCTCGGATGCGGCCTATGACGCGCTGAAACGGCGCAATGCCGAGATCGAGGCGCGCTTTCCGGCATTGATCCGCCCGGACAGCCCCTCGGGGCGGGTGGGGGCCGCGCCCGCCGAGGGTTTCGCCAAGGTCCGGCACAAACGCCGGATGCTGTCACTGGAAAACGCCTTTGCGCCCGACGAGATCGCCGAGTTCGACGCTCGCATCCGCCGCTATCTGGGCCTCGCCCCCGACGGGCCGCTGATCTACACGGCCGAGCCCAAGATCGACGGGCTCTCGCTCAGCCTGCGCTACGAGGGCGGCCGACTCGTGCAGGCCGCCACCCGCGGCGATGGCGAGACCGGCGAGAACGTCACCGCGAACGCCCGCACGCTCGCCGATATCCCCGAAACGCTGGCCGGCGCGCCTGACATCCTCGAGGTGCGGGGCGAGGTCTATATGACGCATTCCGATTTCGAGGCGCTGAATGCGCGGCAGGCCGAGGCCGGGCAGAAGACATTCGCCAACCCGCGCAACGCCGCGGCCGGATCCTTGCGCCAGCTTGATCCGGCGATCACGGCATCGCGCCCGTTGCGGTTCTTTGCCTATGGCTGGGGGGCGGTCAGCGCGCCGCTGGCCGATACCCAGAAGGGCGCGATTGCCCGGCTGGCGGATTTCGGCTTTCCGGTCAATCCCTTGACCGCGCTTTGCGACGGGCCCGACGCGCTGATGGCGCATTATTCCGCGATCGAACAGCGCCGCGCGACGCTGGGCTATGACATCGACGGCGTGGTGTACAAGGTCAACGATCTCGCGCTTCAGGACCGGCTGGGCTTTCGCTCGACCACGCCGCGCTGGGCCATCGCGCACAAGTTCCCCGCCGAACTTGCCTGGACGCGGCTGGAGCGGATCGAGATCCAGGTCGGCCGCACCGGCGCGCTGTCGCCGGTGGCGCGGCTGATGCCGGTCACCGTGGGCGGCGTCGTCGTCTCGAACGCGACGCTGCATAACGAGGATTACATCGCCGGGCGCGATTCCCGGGGCATGGCGATCCGCGACGGCAAGGATTTCCGCGAGGGCGATTGGGTGCAGGTCTATCGCGCGGGCGACGTGATCCCCAAGCTGGCGGATGTGGACCTGTCCAGGCGACCCCCGGACGCCGCGCCCTACGCCTTTCCGACCACCTGCCCCGAATGCGGCTCGGACGCGATTCGCGAAGAAGGCGATTCGGTCCGCCGCTGCACCGGCGGGCTGATATGCCCGGCGCAGGCGGTCGAGCGGCTCAAGCATTTCGTCTCCCGCAACGCCTTCGACATCGAGGGGCTGGGCGCGAAACAGGTCGAGATGTTCTATCGCGACGAGGTGCTTCCGATCCGCGAACCCGCCGACATCTTCACGCTGGCCGAGCGCGACCGCGCGAACATCCCCAAGCTGAGGAACCGCGAGGGCTGGGGCGAGAAATCCGTCACCAATCTTTTCGCCGCCATCGAGGCGCGGCGCGTGATCCCGCTGAACCGGCTGATCTTTGCGCTGGGCATCCGCCATGTCGGCAAGGTGAACGCCGATCTTCTGGCCCGCAACTACCTGACATGGCAGGCGTTCGAGGCGGCGATGACAAACGCCAGCTTGGGCGAGGGTCCCGAATGGGACCAGCTTCTGTCCATCGACGGGGTGGGGCAGGTGCTGGCGACCTCTCTGGTCACGGCCTTTCACCAGCCCGCCGAGCGCGCCTCGATCGACCGGCTGGTGGCACATCTGAGCGTGGACCCGGCCCAGCCGCACGGGCAGGTCGACAGCCCCGTGGCCGGCAAGACCGTGGTCTTTACCGGCACGCTGGAACGGATGACCCGGGCCGAGGCCAAGGCGCGGGCCGAGGCGCTGGGGGCCAAGGTCGCGGGCTCGGTGTCGAAGAAGACCGATCTGGTGGTGGCGGGTCCGGGGGCGGGGTCCAAGGCCAAGCAGGCCGCCGATCTGGGGATCGAGACCATCGACGAACAAGGCTGGCTCGACCTCATCGGGGGCGCATGAGCGGGCGGCCCGATATCCTGTTTCCGCTGTTTGCCGGGCTCGAGGGGCTGGACGGGGTCGGGCCAAAAACCGCGAAATTGCTGGCCCAGCTCGATATCGAAAAGCCGCGCGATCTGATCTTCACGCTGCCCCATTCGGGCGTGGACCGGCGGCGGCGGGCAAGCCTGCGGCAGGTGGCCCAGGGCGAGGTGGCCACCGTCGAGATCGAGGTATTGCGCCACGAACCGCCGCGCACAAGGGGCCGGCCCTGGCGGGTGCAGGTGCAGGACGCCGAAACCGCCTTCACGCTGGTCTTCTTTCATGCCCGGGGCGATTACCTGCGCAAGCTGCTTCCCGAAGGCGCGCGGCGGGTGATTTCCGGCAAGGTCGAGCATTTCGACGGGATGATCCAGGTGGTCCATCCCGATCATGTGCTGCCGCCCGACCAGGCCGAGACGATCCCCGATTACGAGGTGGTCTATCCGCTGACCGCGGGGCTGGGCCTGAAACAGATGACCCGCGCGGTGCAATCTGCGCTCGACCGGCTGCCCGATTGTCCCGAATGGATCGACCCGGCTCTGCGGGCGCGCGAGGGGTGGCCGGGCTGGGCCGCCGCGCTGCGCATGGCCCATGCGCCGCTTGGCCCGCGCGAGATGGCTGCGACCGCGCCGCCACGCCAGCGGCTGGCCTATGACGAGCTGTTCGCGCATCAATTGACGCTGGCGCTGGCGCGGGCATCCGTCCGGCGCGGCAAGGGGCGGGTGACGGCGGGCGACGGGCGGCTGCGCGCGCGGGTGCTGGCGGCGCTGCCCTATCGGCCGACCGCGGCACAGACCCGCGCGATCGACGAGATCGCGGCCGACATGGCGCAGCCCAGCCGGATGAACCGGCTCTTGCAGGGCGATGTCGGCGCGGGCAAGACGCTGGTCGCCTTCATGGCGCTGCTGGTCGCGGTCGAGGCGGGCGGGCAGGGGGTTATGATGGCCCCGACCGAAATCCTGGCCCGCCAGCATCTGGAGAACCTGCGCCCGCTGGCCGAACAGGCGGGTGTGGTGCTGGAAATCCTGACCGGCCGCGACAAGGGCGCCGAGCGGCGGGCCAAGCTGGCCGCCCTTGCCACGGGCGACATTCAGGTGCTGGTCGGCACGCATGCGCTGTTCCAGAAGGATGTGGCGCTGCGCGACCTGCGTCTGGCCATCGTGGACGAACAGCACCGGTTTGGCGTGTCGCAGCGGATGGAACTGTCGGCCAAGGGGCAGGCGGCGGATGTGCTGGTGATGACGGCGACACCCATTCCGCGCAGCCTTGCGCTGGCCACCCATGGCGACATGGACGTGTCGGTTCTAGACGAGAAACCGCCGGGCCGGATGCCGGTCAGGACGGCGCTGGTCTCGGCCGGGCGGATCGACGAGGTGGTGGACCATCTGCGCCGCGCCATCGCCGAGGGGCGGCAGGCCTATTGGGTCTGCCCGCTGGTCGAGGGCTCGGAACTGGTGGACCTGACCGCGGCCGAGGACCGCTTTCAGAGCCTGCGCGCCGCGCTGGGCGAGGGTGTCGTGGGGCTGGTGCATGGCCAGATGCCCGCGCCCGAAAAGGATGCGGCCATGGCGCGGTTTCAGGCGGGCGAAACGGCGGTGCTGGTCGCGACCACGGTGATCGAGGTGGGGGTGGACGTGCCCAATGCCTCGATCATGGTGATCGAGCGGGCCGAGGGTTTCGGGCTGGCGCAGTTGCACCAGTTGCGCGGGCGGGTCGGGCGGGGTGCTGCGGCCTCGACCTGTCTTTTGATGTATCAGCCGCCCCTGACCGAAAGCGGGCGGCGGCGGCTGGAGATCCTGCGCGAGACCGAGGACGGCTTTCGCATCGCCGAGGAGGATCTGGCGATGCGTGGCGCGGGCGATCTGATCGGCACTGCGCAATCGGGCCTGCCGCGGTTCCGTATCGCCGATCTGGAACGGCAATCGGCGCTGATGGCGCTGGCGCAAAGCGATGCGCGCAAGCTCCTGGCCGACGATCCGGGGCTGGAAAGCGAGCGGGGCAAGGCCGCCCGCGTGCTGCTCTGGCTGATGGAGCAGGACAGGGCGATTCGGCTGATAAAGGTGGGCTGAGGGCGCTACGTTCCTCTGCGTTCGCAAAAGTTCTTAAAAAGTTCTTTACGCAAAACCGAAAGTATGAGAACAATTAGGCAACAAGTTACTCGACAGGAGGTTGCCCCGATGCTGACCGAACTGCTCGCCACCCTTGAGCGCAGCCGCGCCACCCTCTGGCAGGATGCGATTGGCGCCGCCGCGCTGATGGTGGCCTTGTTCGCGGGGCTGCACCTGCCCGCGCTTTTCTGACGGTTCACTGCCCGCTGTCTGTGCCTGCGCCTCTCCCCAAGGGGTCGGGAGCCTGCGTCTCGCTGCACGGACGCACACCTCGCCGCCGCCTCCCGCACCGGAGCGCGGCGGTTTTTTTGTCGGATCAGGCGCAGGCCGCGGCCTCGGCGGCGTCAAAGGCTTCGAGCGTCGCCTCCAGCGCCAGCAGGATCGAGGCGTGGCGATTGCGATATTCGCGCGCGGGGGCCAGCACCTCCAGCCCGTCAAAGGGCGGGTCGGGCGGCGGGCCGTTTTCCTTGAGCATGGCCTTGAGCTGGTCGCGGGCGCGCTGCACCTCGTCCCGGCTGCGCCCGAGGATGGCGGCCCCGACGACCGCCGCCGCCGCCTGGCCCAGCGCACAGGCCTTGACGTCTTGGCCAAAGCGCGTGATCCGCCCCTCCGCGATGTCCAGGTCCACGCTGACCGTCGAGCCGCAAAGCGGCGAGCGCTTGCGCGCGCTGGCCATCGGCCCATCGAGCCGCCCCAGATGCGGAATGTCGACCGCCAGCGCAAGGATGCGCTGGGAGTAGAGCTTGACGAGATCGGTCTCGGCGGTCATGGCGTTCCCTTCTGCCCGCATCGCGCATAGATAAACCCGGCGCGCGCGTTTTCAAAGGAGTTCGGCCATGGCCTTCGATCCTGCAAGCCTGAAATTCGATGCGGCAGGCCTGATCCCGGCGATTGCCCAGGATACGGGCGGGGCGGTGCTGATGATGGCCTGGATGAACGCAGACGCGGTTGCCCGCACGCTGGAAACCGGGCGCGTCACCTATTGGTCGCGCTCGCGTCAGGCCTTCTGGGTCAAGGGCGAGAGCAGCGGCCATGTCCAGCGGCTGATCGAGATGCGCGTCGATTGCGACCGCGACTGCCTTCTGCTGGTGGTCGAGCAGGAGGGTCCTGCCTGTCACACCAACCGGCGAAGCTGTTTCTACACCGCGATCCGCGAAGGCGAGGAAGTGGAGATCATGGCGCCCGTGGCAGGCTGAGGCGCCATGGGTATTTGTGCCAAGAAGAAGCAGCGGGCGCGTCAAAGCCCGACAAGTCGGCGGATGTCCTCGGGCGTCGCGCCGTCGGCGCGGTAGCGCGCGAGTGCGCGGGCATCGTCGCGCTTGGCCAGCCGCTTGCCCGCCTCGTCCACGATCAGGCGGTGATGGTGGTATCCTGGCGAGGGCAGGACCAGAAGGCACTGGAGCAGAACGTGGATCGGCGTAGCCTCGAACAGGTCTTCGCCGCGCACGACCTCGCTGACCTGCTGGAAGGCGTCATCCACAACCACGGCAAGGTGATAGGAGGTGCCAAGATCGCGCCGCGCCAGAACCACGTCGCCAACCGTTTCGATCAGCGCATCGCGCACCAGCGCGTGGCGCCCGGCATGGGACGGCCCGGTTTCGGTGAAGGCCGGGAGAGCGTCCAACCGGGACAGCGCCGCCTGCATGTTCAGCCGGATCGCGTCATCGGGACCGGCCTGATCCATCGGGCGGGTGCGGCAGGTGCCGGGATAAACCGGCCCGTCGGGGCCGATCACCGGGGCGTGCGGGGCGGACAGCGCGGCGCGGATATCGGCGCGGCGGCAGCGGCAGGGATAGGTCAGCCCCATCGCGGCCAGCCGGTCGAGCGCGGCTGCATGGGCGGGCAGGCGGGCGGACTGGCGCAAGACCGGGTGCGGCCAGTCGATGCCGAGCCAGGCGAGATCGTCGAAGATCAGCGCCTCCCATTCCAGGCCGCAGCGGGCGCTGTCGATATCCTCGATCCTGAGCAGCATGGTGCCGCCCGCGGCGCGGGCGCGGTCAAAGGCGGTCAGCGCGGAAAAGGCGTGGCCAAGATGCAGGGGCCCGGTGGGCGAGGGCGCGAAGCGGGTGCGCGCTTCAGCCATGGGAAAGCCAGGCGGTCCAGTCGGCCTTGGCGCGGTCGGTATAGGCCTTGTAGCGATCGCGCCGGCCGCGGCGCCCGGCCCTGAGCCCCTCGACCGGCGGGAACAGGCCGAAATTGACGTTCATCGGCTGGAAGGTCCGGGCATCCGCGCCGCCGGTGATATGGGCGACCAGCGCGCCGGTGGCGGTGGTCGCGGGCACGGGCGGCAGGCTGCGGCCCGTGAGTTCCGCCGCGGCAAGGCGACCCGCGAAAAGGCCCATCGCGGCCGATTCCACATAGCCCTCGACCCCGGTGATCTGCCCGGCAAAGCGGATATGCGGGCGCGATTTCAGCCGCAACCCGGCGTCAAGCAGCATGGGCGCGTTGAGGAAGGTGTTGCGGTGGATTCCGCCAAGACGCGCAAACATGGCGTTTTCGAGTCCGGGAATCATACGGAAAACAGATGTTTGCGCGCCGTATTTCATCTTGGTCTGGAAGCCGACGATATTGTAGAGCGTGCCCAGTGCATTGTCGCGGCGCAATTGAACGACGGCATGGGGCTTGATGTCCGGCGCATGCGGGTTGGTCAGCCCCACCGGCTTCATCGGCCCGTGGCGCAGCGTTTCGCGCCCGCGCTCGGCCATCACCTCGATCGGCAGGCAGCCGTCGAAATAGCCTGCGGTCTCGCCCTCGTGGAACTCGGTCTTTTCGGCGGCGAGCAGTGCGTCGATGAAGGCCTCGTACTGGTCGCGATCCATCGGGCAGTTCAGGTAGGCGGTGCGTTCTTCCTCGGTCTGGCCCTTGTCGTAGCGCGACTGGAACCATGCCTTGGACAGGTCCACGCTGTCGGCATGGATGATGGGCGCAATGGCGTCGAAAAAGGCCAGCGCCTCGGCACCGGTTTCGGCGCGGATCGCCTGTCCCAGCGCGTCCGAGGTCAGCGGACCGGTCGCGACGATCCAATGGCCATCTGTGGGAAGCGACATAATTTCAGATCGTTCAACGACGATCTTCGGGTGGTCAAGCAGGCGCGCGGTCACCGCCTCGGCAAAACGGTCGCGGTCCACGGCCAGCGCGCCGCCCGCGGGCAGGCGGTTGTCGTCGGCCATCGCCATGATCAGCCCGCCCGCCGCGCGCATTTCCCAATGCAGAAGGCCCACGGCGTTCTGTTCGTCATCGTCCGAACGGAACGAGTTGGAACACACCATCTCGGCCAGCCGGTCGGTGCGGTGGGCAAAGGTGCCGGTCCGGGGTCGCATCTCGTGGATCACCACGTTAAGCCCGGCCTGCGCGGCCTGCCAGGCGGCCTCGGCACCCGCCATGCCGCCGCCAATGATGTGAAGGGGGTCTGCCATGGCCCCGATCTAGCGGCGCGGGCGGCCCTTGGAAAGAGGGAAGCCCGCCCCGGGGATCAGGCCGAGCGGCGGATCAAAGCGGGCGGATATGAAATTACCTTGTCGCTTGCCTGGATTTCGGCGAGGGCGGCGCGTGTGGCGGCCAGTTCAAGCCGCGTGCGTGACAGTTCTTCTTCGGGATCGTCGGCCCCGACGCCGCCGCGCATGGCACGGCAGGTCGGAAGATCTGCGGTCAGCGCGATCATCACCAGCGCGCCGACCATCGCAACCTCTATCCAGAGCGTGTGTTGCGCGACCGGCAGCACGAAAAGCCCCGAATGAGAAACCAGCGCCGTGCAGACCGTGTAAAGCGCAAGGATCAGCGCCGCGGGCCGGACGACCCGACCGACGAAGAGGGCAACCCCCGTGAGCCAGACCACGGTAATGGTAGCCCATGAACCGACAGTGGCGGTTCCCGCCCGGGGAACAAGATCGGCGCCCTCGGGCATGACGATGATCCCGGTGGCATGGGCGATGAAATAGGAAGCGACCAACATGCGCGCGGCGGCAAGCGCGCGGCATGTGGCGACCTGAACGAGGGGCGTTTTGCCAGTCATGGCGGCAGCTCTCCCTTCGGCGTCAATCCGGTCCCCGGGGCCGGGTTTCACAGTGTTTCGAGCAGGACAGAGAATTCCGGCTTCTTCTTGACGAAATCCTGACGGCGACCGGACGGATTTGCCGAAAGCGGAGGATAACCCGGTCTATCGGAATCCGTGGTAAACAGAGGCTGAATCGCGGCCGAAACAGGACGCGATCTGTCGCGCACGGTGCCTGCATGTCCGGAAGCGGACGGGGTCATGCGAGCGGGGGGTAGATGGAGCGGGTGAAGGGAATCGAACCCTCGTCGTAAGCTTGGGAAGCTTCTGCTCTACCATTGAGCTACACCCGCCCGGGCCCGTGTGAGGTAGCCAAAGGTCCGGCCTGCGTCAAGCCCTGCCGACGGTGTCCGCGGCCCGAAGCTTGGTCAGCCCCCGGAGTATGAACGCGAGATCAGCCGCGTCTGCGCCGCCGCCGTCCGCCGCCCTCCGGGCCGACGTTGAACTCGACTTCGGGCAGGGGCGCGACGCGCGCAAGTTCGGGAAAGGGATCGGTGGCATGGGGCAGGGCGTTCGCGGCCACGAAATGCTCCTGGAAGCGGGGCTCGACCGCGGTCTCGACCTTCTCGATCCGTCGCACATTGGCCTCGATCAGCCGCCGCGCGGCGCGCGAGCACAGCGCGATCCGCGCCCCCGTTCCCGCCGCGTTCCCGGCCGAGCGCACCTTGTCGAGCGCCACATCGGGGATCATGCCCAGAACCATCGCATGCAGCGGGCTGACATGGGCGCCAAAGGCCCCGGCCAGCACGACGCGATCCACCCGATCGACCCCGATCCGGTCCATCAACAGCCGCGCGCCCGCGTAAAGCGCCGATTTCGCAAGTTGAATCGCCCGCACATCGCCCTGCGTGACCGCGATCAGCGGCCCGCCCGCCGCGCGCCCGTCATGCAGCACATAGGCATGTGTCCGCCCCTCTGGGGTGATCCGGGCGCAACCCGTCGCCTCGGCCGAGCCGATCAGGCCCGAGCCGTCCAGAAGCCCTGCCATCCGCATTTCGGCCACCGCCTCGATGATGCCCGAGCCGCAGATGCCGGTCACACCGGTCGCGCCCGTGGCCTCGGCAAAGCCCGGCGCGTCGGACCACAGATCGCAGCCGATCACCCGGAAGCGCGGCGCGCCGGTGGCGGGGTCGATCCGCACCCGCTCGATCGCGCCCGGCGCGGCGCGCTGGCCCGCGCTGATCTCGGCCCCCTCGAAGGCCGGGCCGGTGGGGGACGAGCAGGCCAGCACCCGGGCGCGATTTCCAAGGATGATCTCGGCATTGGTGCCGACATCGACGATCAGCACCAGGTCGTCGGATCGCTCGGGCGCCTCGGACAGCGCCACGGCCGCCGCATCCGCGCCCACATGGCCCGCGATCAGCGGCAGCACATAGGCGCGCGCGGCGGGATTGATCGAGACCAGCCCCAGATCGGCCGCGGCGATGTCCAGCGCGTCGGAGCTGGCCAGCGCAAAGGGCGCCTGGCCCAGTTCCACCGGGTCGATGCCCAGCGCAAGATGGTGCATCACCGGGTTGCAGACCAGCGTGGCCTCGACGATGTGGCGGGGATCGACGCCGGCCTCGGCCGCCAGCCCGCCGGCCAGATCGTTCAGCGCCACGCGCACCGCCGCCGTCATCGCGGCCGCGCCGCCGGGGTTCAGCATCGCGTGCGAGACCCGGCTCATCAGGTCCTCGCCAAAGCGGATCTGGGGGTTCATCGCGCCCGCCGAGGCGCGCACCTCTCCGGTGGTCAGATCGGTCAGATGCGCCGCGATGGTGGTCGAGCCCAGGTCGATCGCCAGCCCGTAAAGCGGCCCCTCGAAGAAGCCGGGCCAAAGGTCGAGAATGCGCGAGGCCGCATCGTCGCGATCCCGGTGCAGCGCGACGGTGACCTGCCAGCCGCCCTTGCGCAGCGCCGCTTGCAGCCGGGCCAGCACCGGCAGGGAGGGGCGCGCGGGCGGCAGCCCCCATTGCGCGGCGAGCGCGGCGTTCAGCCGTTCCAGATCGCCCGAGGGCGCGTGCAGATCGGGCGAGGCGACCTCGACCAGAAAGAGCCGTGTGGCCGGGTCCATCTCGACCGCGCGCGCCTCGGCGGCCTTGCGCACGACCTGGCGGTGAAGCTGGCTTTCGGGCGGCACGTCGATCACGACATCGCCCATGATCCGCGCCTGGCACCCCAGCCGCCGCCCCGGTTTCAGCCCGCGCTTTTCGTCATAGCGCGTCTCGACCGCGTTGACCGGCGACAGCGCGTCCTCTGCGACGGTGACGCCGTGCTTGGGAAAGGTGCCGTAAAGGGGGGCACATTGGCATTTCGAGCAGATGCCGCGCCCGCCGCAGACCGAGTCCAGGTCGACGCCCAGGGTCCGGGCGGCCTCCAGCACTGTGGTTCCGGCGGGCACGCGGCCGCGCTTGCCCGAGGGGGTGAAGATCGCCAGCGGTTCGCGGTCGTCCATTCGCCCCCCTTGCGTTTGCCTATCTGCCGATGCGCTGGAACGCGCCACGCACATCGTCGGACCCGGCGCCGGTCCAGCCCGCGATGACGCGCGTCAGGTGATCGGTGATGCGCACCTTCTGGGTCTGGCCCTGGCTTTCGGCCTGAAGCGCCTGTTGTCCGGTATAGGCCACCAGATCGGCCCGGATCGGTTCGGGTCCGGCGAGAACCTGCCCGGTCCGGGCATCGCTGACCTGCGCGACGAACGAGATGTTGTGCACCCCCGTGCGCTGCAGCCGTTGCCGGGCAATGTCGGAAAGGGCATGGAACTGGCTGACATTGATCGTCAGCCTCACCGTGCGCGGTCCGCGCAGTCCCGAGGTGGCGCGCCGGGCGGCGGTCTTGAAGATTGCGGCGACTTGCGCGCGGCGGTCGCCCGGGGGGTCGCCGCGCCAGACGATATCGGCCTCGGGCTGGTAGACATTGGCCTCGGACACGGTCAGGCTGTCGGGCAGGCGGATATCGAATTGCGTCACCCGCCAGCCGCGCGAAACAGCGGGCGAGATCGCGTCGCTGTAATCGGTCGTCCATGTCCCGGCGCAGCCGGACAGAAGGCCGGTCAGAAGCCCCCCCGTGAAAACCCGTCTGGTGAAGATCATCGCCGTCATTCCTTCGATTGCCTGCGGGCGCAGCCCCGGAGGGGTGCGCTTCTGCCGCTAAGCTATAGCCCGCGAAAGACGAATGCGGGCTTAACGGGGCGGGGCAGGGCCGTTCAGCCCCGCCGCCTGCGTCGGCCGCCGCGGCCTGCGCCCGCCTCGGCTGCGGCCTGCGAGGCCTCGGCAAAGGGCGTTCCCTCGGCGACCTGGTCCAGCACGCGGGAAAAGCGGATCCACTCGCCGCCATTCGGGTCGTGGTTCATCAGGAAATTCGCGGCGCGCACCGCCTCCATCTCGACCGGCCGGACCGGGTTAATGATCGCCGATGTCATCCCCGCCCCGATCGCCATGGGCAGGAAGGCGGCGTTGATGCCGTGCCGGTGCGGCAGTCCGAACGAGATGTTCGACGCCCCGCAGGTGGTGTTCACGCCGAGTTCGTCGCGCAAACGGCGCACCAGCGCAAAGACCTGCTGGCCCGCCGATGCCATCGCGCCCACCGGCATCACCAGCGGATCGACCACGATATCGCAGGCCGGGATGCCGAAATCGGCGGCGCGCTGGACGATCTTCCTTGCCACGGCGAAGCGCACGTCCGGATCCTCGGAAATGCCGGTATCGTCGTTCGAGATCGCCACCACGGGGACGTTGTATTTCCGGACCAGCGGCAGCACGCGCTCCAGCCGTTCCTCCTCGCCCGTCACCGAATTGAGCAGCGGCCGCCCCTCGGCCGCGGCAAGGCCAGCCTCCAGCGCGCCGGGCACCGAACTGTCGATGCAGAGCGGCACATCGACCAGCCCCTGCACCAGTTCGACCATGCGGCGCATCAGCGGCGGTTCGGTCTGGTTCGGGTCAGGGTTCGAGTTGTAGACGACGCCCGCATTCACATCGAGCACCATCGCCCCGCAGGCGACCTGTTCCAGCGCGTCGCGTTCGACGGTCGAGAAATCGCCCGCCTCAAGCTCGGCGGCCAGTTTCTTGCGGCCGGTGGGGTTGATGCGCTCGCCGATCACGCAAAAGGGCTCGTCGAAGCCGATGATGACGGTGCGGGATTTCGACTCGAGGACGGTGCGGGTCATGGGGGGCCTCATCTCTGCGGCATGGGGGCAAGGCCGCGCTCGGCCAGCCAGGCGGCATTGGTCGCGATCCCGCCCAGCGGGAAGAAATGAACCCCCGCGATGGGGAAATCCCCGGGGCGACGGGCGGCGGCGGCGGCGAGGTCGGTCAGGAACGCGTCCGGCGTGAAGGGCAGAACCAGCTTGGAGACATCGCGCGCGCGCCGTTGCAGCACCTTGAGCGAGGGGCCGACGCCGCAGGCCACGGCGAATTTCACCAGCGTTTGCAGCTTGGCAGGCCCCGCCACGCCCAGATGGATCGGCAGGGCGATGCCCTCGGCGCGCAGCCGGTCGGCCCAGGCGATCACCGGCGCCGCCTCGAAGGCGAATTGCGTCACGATCCCCATGGCCGCATCGGTGCGTTCGGAAAACGCCTGTTTCCAGGCCAGCGCCTCGGCCACCAGCCGGTCGGACCCGTCGGGGTCGATATCGCGCGAGCCTTCGGGATGTCCCGCGACATGCAGGCGGTTAAAGCCCTCGCGGTCGAACAGCCGGGTTTCCAGAAGCTGAATCGACGAGTGGAACTCACCCAGCGGGTTTGCGCGGCCGCCCGCGATCACCAGCGCCTCGCGCACGCCCGCCTCGCCCCGATAGCGCGCCAGAAGATCCGCAAGGGCGGCACGGTCGGGGATCGAGCGGGCGGGGATGTGCGGCATCGGCTCGAAGCCCCAGGTCCGCAGCCGCGCCGCCGCGCCGATCATGTCGGCGATCTCGGTGCCGTCCAGATGCGCGATATAGACCCGGGTGCCCCTGGGCAGGAGCTTGCGGAATTCCGGCAGCGCGGCCAGCGTCCGCGGCATCACCTCGATAGAGTAGCCGCGCAGGAACGCTGCTAGCGTTCCAGCCGCTGGCCGGGCGGTTTCCTGTCTGCCGAACTGAAATAGTCCCATTGCCGTCTCCCACAGCCTGTTCACGCCCGTTCCCATCCCCCGGCCTCGATCAGCGCGCCAAGCCGCGCGGCGTCGTAGGCCGCCTCGATCCGCGCCGCTTCGGCCGCGGCCAGCATGGCGGGATCGCCCTCTTGCGGGGTCGGACCCGCGCGCCGCCACTCGGCGAGGTAGGCGTCGCTGTCGCGCGCGCCCACCTTCATGGCGCAGCGGTCGATGGCCTGTTCGAAGCGAGGGGTCAGAACGCGCTTTTCGGCCCTGCGCCCCTTGCCCACGATCACCTGGGCCGGGATGTCGCGCCAGTAGAGGATGGTCAGTTCCGGCATCCGATTCCCTTTCCTGCCTGCTCCGCTTGTAATCCGGCAAATTGCCGCGGCGGGGCCGGATTTCGACATGATGGACCCGGCTTGCGACCTGCGCGGGTGTCATGCGCGGCGCGCGCGTCAGGTGAAGACCGCGAAACAATCGGGCGGCTGGTCGGGAATGATTGCCGACACAGGCGAGAATTAACCGCCTTGCGCGGAAATCTTGGCCATTCAGAGGCAATTGCGGCACATCCGGGGCATCGCGGCGCCCGTGGGGGTGCGCCGCGTGAACCGCCTCACCGGTGGGGGCGAGGCGGTTCCCGGGAGTGGCCGGTCTTGCATTTGGGGATGCGAGACCGGCCCAGGCGGGCGGGTCCGGTGGGTTGGGGTCCGGATGGTGAGGCCGAGCATGGTGCGGGCCGGGAGGTTGGACGTATGCGCAAGCGAACAAGCGCCGTGGCGGCTGCGGCTTTTCTGTGGCTGGTGGCGGGCACGAGCCTGTCCACGCCGTGGTCCCGGGGCGACGCGGCGATGTCCGGATCCGGGGCGGCCCCCATGCCGGTAGCCACGCCCGAAATGCCCGGGCACGAGGCGGCTCCGGTGCCGGGATTTCTTTACGCAAGGGTCTTTGCGGCGGCGCAGCGTCTCTGCCTGCGCCCTGAGGGCGGCCTTTGCCTGCCTGCATCCGGCGGGCAATGCTTCGCGGTGTCCCGCGAAGCCGGTATTGCGGCAGGCGGCGCAAGCTGTCCGCAGGGAACGGAAGGCGCCGCCGGCGAGCGGCAGGTCGAGCACGCTCAGGCGCTGGCCCCGGACGCGGGAACGGAATGGCCGGGTGATCCGCTTGTGGGCGGGCGCGGTCTGCCGGACTGGATCATTGTTGCGGCGGGGGGCGGATCCCGGCCATGGGCGGGCATGCCCACAGTCTCTGCGCGGGAACCGCGGGAATGGAGTCGTCCGGCGATGCCGATCTTGATGCCCAGGACAACGCCCGGACCGGATCTGAAACCAAGGGTGCAGGAACCGGTTGAAACCGGGGCGCCGTCCGCGGTGCCGCTTCCGCCGGGCCTTCCGCTGCTGCTGGCTGGGGTGGCCATGCTCGGACTGGCGCGCCGCGCGCGTCCCCCAGTACGGGGCAGATCGCCCGGTTGAAACCGTTGCAAGCTCGCCGCGCCCGGGCTAGCTTGGGACCAACTCGATCTGGAGGGCGATCCGATGACGCCCAGGCGTCCGAACGGTGCGGGCGCGTTCCCCAAGGCTGTGGCGACCCCCGCGCCTGCTCAACCGGATCCGGCTTCGCTTTATGCGGCGCTGGATCTCGGTACAAACAGTTGCCGCATGCTGATTGCCCAGCCCAAGGGCAGCCAGTTCCATGTGGTCGACAGCTTCTCGAAATCGGTCCAGCTGGGCACCGGTCTGGAGTCGTCTGGCCGGCTGAGTCGATCCTCGATGGCGCGCACGGTGCAAGCGCTGCGTATCTGCAAGGGCAAGCTGGAAAAACACCAGGTGGCACGCATGCGGCTGGTCGCGACAGAGGCCTGCCGACGGGCAACGAACGCGCGCGAATTCATAAGTTTCGTGCGCCACGAGACCGGGCTTGAGCTAGAGATCATCGAGCCAGAGGAAGAGGCGCGTCTTGCCGTCGTTTCCTGCGCGCCCCTCGTTTCGACCAGAACCGAACAGTTACTTGTGGTCGATATCGGCGGGGGCTCCACGGAACTGGTGTGGATCGACCTTTCGGCGGTGCCGCGGCATGACCGGCCGCGCGCGATCATGCGGCTGCATGGCGGGTTTCATCCGGCCGACAACCCGTTCCCGGCCGCGCGCGTGGTCGACTGGATCTCGGTGCCGCTTGGGGTGGCCACGCTCAAGGAACAGTTCGACGATGTCGAGGACGACCACGCGCGTTTCGCGCTGATGAGCTGGTTCTTCGAGGAAAACCTGGCCGATTTCTCGCCCTATGCCGCCGAGCAGGCGAAGGAGGGGTTCCAGATCATCGGCACCTCCGGCACCGTGACGACCGTGGCCGCCAGCCATCTGGGGCTGAAGCGTTATGACCGGACCAAGGTCGATGGTTTGCGCATGACCTCCGCGCAGATCGACCAGGTGATCCGCACCTATCTCTATCTCGGGCCGGAGGGTCGGCGGACGGATCCGCGGATCGGGCGCGACCGGCATGCGCTGATCATGTCGGGGGCGGCGATCCTGCAGGCTTTGATGCGGCTCTGGCCGACCGACCGGCTGTCGGTCGCGGACCGGGGCTTGCGCGAGGGGCTCTTGTACGCGCAGATGTCGGCCGATGGCGTGCTGGAGGACGGCCCGTTCTGAGGCGCGCGACCCGGACCGGGGCGTCGGGCGGCCAGTGGCGGCATCGGGTATTTTTGCCAAGAAGAAGACAGGGGGCGCGCGGGCGGCCGAGATGACGGAAAAGCGGGGATCGAGCGGGCGCGGGCAGCGCGATTTGAAGGTGCGGGTGAAGTCGGCCAAGGGGCGGCGGCTGTCCTCGACGCGCTGGTTGGAGCGACAGTTGAACGACCCTTATGTCAAGCGCGCCAAGGCCGAGGGCTATCGCGGGCGCGCGGCGTTCAAGATCCTCGAACTGGATGACCGCTTCCGCTTCCTTGTGCCGGGGGCGCGGGTGGTCGATCTGGGCTGCGCGCCGGGCGGCTGGTGTCAGGTGGCGGTCAAGCGGGTGAACGCGCTGGGCGAGCAATCCGGCAAACCGGTGGGCCGCGTGCTGGGGATCGACCTGCAGGAGGTGGAGCCGATGCCGGGGGCCGAGATCCACCAACTGGATTTTCTGGAGGATGGGGCCGACGACAAGGTGAAGGGCTGGCTGGGCGGCAAGGCCGACGTGGTGATGAGCGACATGGCGGCGGCGAGTTCCGGGCACAAGCAGACGGATCACCTGCGGATCGTCGCGCTGTGCGAGGCGGCGGCGCAACTGGCCTTCGACGTTCTGGAAGAGGGCGGCAGCTTTGTCGCCAAGGTTCTGGCCGGCGGCGCCGAGGGCGAGTTGCAGAAGATCCTCAAGCAGCGCTTCGAGAAGGTCGCGAATGTCAAGCCGCCGGCCAGCCGGTCGGACAGTTCCGAGAAATTCGTCGTGGCGATGGGGTTTCGCGGGTAGGGCGTCCGACCGTCAGGTGAACTTGCGGAAGAAGCCGGTGCGGTTGAACATCTCGTCCAGCGCCTCCATCCGGGCGCGGGTGTCGGGCCAGCGGCGTTCCTGCACTGCCGCGATTACGGTTTCCACCATCAACAGCGTCGTGACTGAGGAATCCCACGCCGATGGCACCACCGTGCGGCTGACCAGCACCGCGCGCGCCAGCCTTTGCACGGGCGAGCGCCACTGGTCGGTGAAGAGCACGATCTCGGCCCCCCGCTCGGCAGCCATCTCGGCCAGCCTGAGCGTCGCGTTCTCGTAGCGGCGGACATCGAAGATCACCAGCACGTCGCCCGGCGCGAGGTCGAGCAGCGAATGGGCCCAGGCGTTCTGTTCCCCCTGGAACGGTACGACGCCGGGGCGGACCATCTGAAGATGCAGCGCGAGATATTCGGCCAGCGTCCGGGTGATCCGTCCGCCCACGACATGGATACGCCGGGCCGGATCCGCGATCAGGTCGCAGACCGCGTCGAATTGGGCGGGGTCAACCTGGCCCAGGCTGTGGCGGATATTTCCGATCACGGCCTCGGTGAAGCGGTTCAGGATATGCGCTCCGGGCGCGCCCTCGGCCCAGGTCTCGCGCCGGGCAACGGGACCCGAGATCTTGGCCTCGAGCTCGGCGCGCAGCGCGGCCTGGAACTCGGCATAGCCCTTGAACCCCAGTTTCTGCACCATGCGCGCCACGGTCGGCGTCGAGACCTCGGCCGCCAGGGCGACCTGGGTGATCGAGCCAAGCCCCGAAACCGGGTAGGCCTCGAGGATCGAATCCGCAAGCTGCCGCTCGGCGCGGGTCAGATCGTCGAGCCGGGCGTGCAGCCGTTCGGCGATGGTCTGCTGGGGATCGGACATCGAGCCTGGCCTCCATCTGCACAATATAGCGTCAGGTGGATCGCCTCTGAAGAGAAAGTTTCAGGAAAGGAATTGACAGCTTCGGGGGTGGTGAAGAAACCTGTTCACATGCGACAGGGAGTCAGCATGATCGAGGCAAGGGAAGGGGCGCCGGACTACCGGCCGCAGGTCGAGAACGCGGCCGGAAATGCGCCCGTGGTGCTTGTCTGCGAGCACGCCTCGAACGCGATCCCGGCGCGGTTCGGCGGGCTGGGGCTTGCCCCGGGTGACGAGTGGAGCCACGCAGCCTGGGATCCGGGCGCGCTGGGCGTGGCGCGGGCGATGGCGTCGGTTCTGGACGCGCCACTGGTGGCCGCTACCGTCTCGCGGCTGGTGCATGATTGCAACCGGCCTGCGGGAGCGCCGGAGGCGATGCCGGTGAAGACCGAGGAGATCGCCATTCCCGGCAATGCGGACCTGTCCGCGTCCGACCGGGACGACCGCGCGCGGCTGGTCCATGCGCCCTTTCATGCGCTCCTTTCCGCCACCATCGCCGCCCGGCCTGTGCCGCCCGCGCTGGTCACCGTGCACAGTTTCACGCCGGTCTGGCATGGGCTGCCGCGGGCTGTCGAGATCGGCATCCTGCATGACAGCGATGCGCGACTGGCCGAGGCGATGCTGGCGCTTGCGCCCTTTCATACCGGGCATGTGGTGGCCCGGAACGAACCCTATGGACCGGTTGACGGCGTGACCCATACACTCAGGCTGCACGGGGTCGGCAGGGGGCTGGTCAATGTCATGCTGGAAATTCGCAACGACCTGATCGCCGATGACGCGGCACAGGTGAGGATGGGAACCCTGCTGGCGGGGCTTCTGTCCGAGGCGCTGGTCGCCATGGGGCAGGGGGCAGCGCCATGACCGCCCTGATGCGCGCCTATGTCCGGATCGTCGACGGGGTGAACTATCACATCGGCCGCGTGGTGATGTACGGTATCTTCGTTATGATGGGGATCCTCTTGTGGTCCTCGATCTCCAAGACCTTCTTCCTGCCCTCGCCCTGGACGCTGGAAATGGCCCAGTTCTCGCTGGTGGCCTATTACATGCTGGGCGGCGGCTATGCGATGCAGCTGGGTGCCAATGTCCGGATGGATCTGTTCTACGGCCGCTGGTCGGTGACGACGCGGGCCTGGGTGGACAGCGTGACCGTGCTGTTCCTGATCTTCTTCCTGGGTCTGCTGATCTATGGCGGCATCGACAGCCTGCTTTACAGCCTGCAATACAACGAACGCAGCCCGACCGCCTGGCGCCCGCTGCTCTGGCCGATAAAGACGGTGATGTGCGTGGGCCTGGGGCTGATGCTTCTGCAGGCGGTTTCTGAACTGATCAAGGACATCGCGCATCTTCGGGACATCGAGATCTGAGCCATGTCCTATGAACTGATCGCCCTCCTGATGTTCGCCTCGATGATGATGATGCTGTTCACGGGCCAGCGCGTCTTTGGCGCGATCGGGGCGGTGGCGGGGATCGCGGCGCTGGCACTGTGGGGAACGGGGGGCTCGGTCATCCCGTTCTCGGCGGCGGTCAAGTTGATGAACTGGTACCCGCTGCTGACGCTGCCGATGTTCATCTTCATGGGCTATGTGCTGTCCGAAAGCCGGATCGCGGACGATCTTTACCGGATGTTCCATGTCTGGATGGGGCCGGTGCCGGGGGGGCTGGCCATCGGGACCATCGCGCTGATGGTGCTGATATCCGCGATGAACGGGTTGTCGGTGGCGGGCATGGCGATCGGGGCGACCATCGCGCTGCCCGAATTGCTGAAACGCGGCTACGACAAGAAGATGGTGACCGGCGTGATCCAGGCCGGATCCTCGCTGGGCATCCTCGTGCCGCCCTCGGTGGTGCTGGTGCTTTATGCCATGATCGCGCGCCAGCCGGTGGGGCAGCTTTGGCTCGCCGGCATGATCCCCGGCCTGATGATGGCGGCGATGTTCATCGTCTATATCTACCTGCGCTGCCGCATGAACCCTGCGCTCGGCCCCGCACTGGCCCCCGAGGAGCGGGCCGAGATCGGTTTCGCCGAGAAGATGCGGCTGTTGCGTGCCGGGCTTCTGCCCGTCGGCATCTTCGCCGCGATGATGGTGCCCTTCGTCAATGGCTGGACCTCGCTGGTCGAAAGCTCGGCCATCGGCGCCATCGCCGCCTTCCTGGCCGCGCTGGCCAAGCGCCGTATGACGCATGAGGTGTTCGAGAACTCCGTGCGACAGACCCTGGCGATTTCCTGCATGTTCATGTGGATCATCCTGGCCGCGATGGCCTTCGGCGCGGTGTTCGACGGGCTGGGCGCGGTGCGTGCGATCGACAACCTGTTCACCGAGCAACTGCACCTGTCGCCTTGGACGATCCTGATCCTGATGCAGTTGAGCTTTCTCATCATGGGCACGTTCCTCGACGATACCGCGATGCTGGTGATCGTCGCGCCGCTTTATGTGCCGCTGGTCAAGGCACTGGGCTTCGATCTGATCTGGTACGGGGTGCTCTACACCATCACCACGCAGATCGCCTACATGACGCCGCCTTTCGGCTACAACCTCTTCCTGATGAAGGCGATGGCGCCCAAGGAGGTCGGGCTGGGCGATATCTACCGGTCCATCGTGCCCTTTGTCGGGGTGATGCTGCTCGCACTGGGGATCATCATGGCCTTCCCGGGCATCGCGCTGTGGCTACCGCATTATGTCTACGGCCTCTAACCAGAGCCCCGCAAAGGGGACGCAAAACCGGGGGGCACCCCGCCAACAAGGAGAGAAAGACATGACCACGAGACGCAAGTTCCTCACCACCGCGGGCGTTGGTGCCGCGGCAAGCCTGGCCGCGCCCGCCGTCCATGCGCAATCGACGATCCGCTGGCGGATGCAGACCTATGCGGGCGGCGCGCTGGCCGAGCATGTGGTCAAGCCCGCCATCGACAGCTTCAACAAGATCGCCGGCGACGAGATGCAGATCGAGCTTTACTATGCCGATCAGCTTGTGCCCACGGGGGAACTCTTTCGCGCGATGCAGCGCGGCACCATAGACGCGGTGCAGTCCGACGACGACTCGATGGCCTCGCCGACCGAGGTGACGGTGTTCGGCGGCTATTTCCCCTTCGCGTCCCGCTATTCGCTGGATGTGCCGGTGCTGTTCAACCAGTACGGCCTGAACGAGATCTGGGCCGAGGAATATGCCAAGGTCGGAGTCAAGCATATCAGTGCGGGCGCCTGGGATCCCTGTCATTTCGCCACCAAGGATCCGATCAACAGCCTGGCCGATCTGCGCGGCAAGCGCGTCTTCACCTTCCCCACGGCGGGCCGGTTCCTCGCGCAGTTCGGCGTCGTCCCCGTGACCCTGCCCTGGGAGGATATCGAGGTCGCGGTGCAGACGGGCGAGCTTGACGGCATCGCTTGGTCGGGCATCACCGAGGATTACACGGTGGGCTGGGCCGAAGTGACCAACTATTTTCTGACCAACAACATCTCGGGCGCCTGGATCGGCCATTTCTTCGCCAATCAGGATCGCTGGAACGAGGTGCCGGAGCGGCTTCAGGAACTGATGAAGGTCTGTTTCGAACAGTCCCATTACTATCGTCAATGGTGGTACTGGGGCGGCGAGGCGGCGCTGCGCGTGCATGGCGACAAGTTGCAACTGACCTCGATTCCCGACGAGGAATGGGATCAGGTCGAGGCGGCCGCACAGGCGTTCTGGGACGAGATCGCAGCCGAATCCGAGACCAAGGCGAAGGTTGTCGAGATCTTCAAGCAATACAATTCCGACATGCAGAAGGCCGGGCGGCCCTACCGCTACGGCTGAACCCCGCCGCTGACCCGTGGGACGCCCCGCCCGGGGCGTCCGCTTTCCCTGTGCGCAACCGACAGAGGCCCGAATGCCCGGCTCCCTGACCCTCGACACCCTCGCCATGCTGGTCGATGCGGGCGAGATCGACACCGTCACCCTGGCCCAGATCGACATGCAGGGCCGGTTGATGGGCAAACGCTTTCACGCCCGCCATTTCCTGGAGCATGGCGTGCATGAGACCCATTCCTGCAACTACCTGCTGACGGTGGATCAGGAGATGGAGCCGGTGCCGGGCTTCAAGTCCGCAAGCTGGGAACAGGGCTACGGCGACTACATGATGCGCCCCGACCTCGCCACGCTGCGACTGGCGCCCTGGGCGCCGGGATCGGCGCTGGTGATCTGCGACACGATGGATCATCTGGGCCATCGCGACATTTCCGTCGCCCCCCGCGCGATCCTCAAGGCCCAGATCGACCGGCTGGTCGAACGCGGCATGGCGGCGATGATGGCATCAGAACTGGAATTCTACGTTTTCCGCGAAAGCTTCGATCAGGTGCATGACGGCGGCTATCGTGCGCTGACGCCCACCAGCCCCTATAACGAGGATTACCATCTTCTGACCACCGCCCGCGAGGAAGGGTTGATGCGGGCTGTCAGGAACGGCCTCTACGATTCTGGAATCGCAGTGGAAAACTCCAAGGGCGAGGCCTGGGCCGGGCAGCACGAGATCAATGTGCGCTATGCCGATGCGCTGACCGCCGCCGACACGCACACGATCACCAAGCATGTGGTCAAGGAGATAGCGCTGGCCCAGGGCCATGCCGTGACCTTCATGGCGAAATATGCCGATGCGCCGGCGGGGTCGTCCTGCCATGTCCACCAGTCGCTGTGGTCGCTCGAGGGGGCGCCGCTATTCCTCGAACCCGACGAGCCCTATGGCATGTCGGCGATGATGCGCGCCTATGTGGCCGGGCTGTTGAAATACGCCAGTGACTTCACGCTGTTCCTGGCTCCCAACATCAACAGCTACAAACGTTACGTCGCGGGCACCTTTGCGCCGACCAAGGCGGTCTGGTCGCGCGACAACCGCACCGCGGGCTACCGGCTGGTGGGCGAGGGCACCAAGGGCGTGCGGATCGAGAACCGGGTGGGGGGCGCGGACCTGAACCCCTATCTCGCCTATGCCGTCCAGATCGCGGCGGGGATGGCGGGGATCGACGAGGGGCTGGAACTGGAACCGGAATTCCGGGGCGACGCCTACACCACCGAGGGCGTGCGCGAGATCCCCAAGACCCTGCGCGAGGCCCTTGCGGCCGCCGACGAATCCGCCATGCTCCGCGCGGCTCTGGGCGACGAGGTGGTGGACCACTACGTCCACGCCGCCCGCTGGGAGCAGACACAATACGACCGCCGCGTGACCGACTGGGAACTGCGCCGCGGTTTCGAAAGGGCCTGACCCCATGACCGAGACGTTGAAATGCCTCTCTCCCGTCGACGGGAGCGTCTATGCCGAACGTGCGCTGATGCCGCTGGACGAGGCGCGCGCCGCCGTCGCCCGCGCCCGCGCCGCGCAACCCGCCTGGGCCGCGCGGCCCCTCGCCGAACGTGTGGAAATCGTGCGCCGGGCCGTCGCGCTGATCGGCGAGACCAATGACGAGATCGTGCCGGAACTGGCCTGGCAGATGGGCCGTCCGGTGCGCTATGGCGGCGAGTTCCGCGGTTTCCAGGAACGCGCGCACTACATGGCCGACATCGCCGCTGAGGCGCTGGCCGATATCCGCATCGAGGACAGCGCGGCGTTTTCCCGCTATATCCGGCGGGTGCCGCATGGGCTGGTGCTGGTCGTGGCGCCCTGGAACTACCCCTACATGACCGCGATCAACACCATCGCGCCCGCGCTGATCGCGGGCAACGCGGTGATGCTGAAACATGCCAGCCAGACGCCGCTGGTGGGCGAACGGATCATCTGCGCGCTGCGCGATGCGGGCGTGCCCGACGACGTGGCGCAGAACGTCTTCCTCAGCCACGACACCACCTCCGCGCTGATCGCTGCGGGCGCCTTCCAGTTCGTCAACTTCACCGGCTCGGTCGGCGGCGGAAAGGCGATTGAGCGCGCCGCGGCGGGCACCTTCACGGGCCTCGGGCTGGAGCTTGGCGGCAAGGACCCGGGCTATGTCATGGAGGATGCCGATCTGGACGCCGCCGCCGACGGGCTGATGGATGGGGCGATGTTCAACTCCGGCCAGTGCTGCTGCGGGATCGAGCGGATCTATGTCCACGCCTCGGTCTACGAGCCCTTCGTCGAGAAATGCGTCGAGATCGTCAGCAAGGCCCGGCTGGGCAATCCGCTCGACCCCGACACCACGATGGGGCCGATGGCGCAGGTCCGCTTCGCCGATCTGGTCCGCGCCCAGACCGAAGAGGCCATCGCCGCGGGCGCCCGTCCGCTGATCGACCGGGCGCTTTTCCCGAGCGATGGCGGGGCCTACCTGATGCCGCAGATCCTGGTGGACGTGGACCATTCCATGCGCGTCATGCGCGAGGAAAGTTTCGGCCCCGTGGTCGGCATCATGCGTGTGAAGGACGACGCGGAAGCCATTGCGATGATGAACGATTCCGAGTTCGGCCTGACAGCATCGCTCTGGACGCGCGATGCGGATCGCGCGGCCCGCGTGGGCGACGCGATCGAGACCGGCACGGTGTTCATGAACCGCTGCGACTACCTCGACCCGGCGCTCTGCTGGACCGGGTGCAAGAACACCGGCCGCGGCGCGGGGCTGTCGGTGCTGGGCTACCACGCGCTGACCCGTCCGAAATCCTACCACCTCAAGAAAGCCTGACCCATGAGCCTGACCGCCAACTGGTCCTACCCCACCGCGATCCGCTTCGGGGCGGGGCGCATCGCCGAACTGCCCGAGGCCTGCATCGCGGCGGGCATCCGCAAGCCGCTTCTGGTGACCGACCGTGGGCTGGCCGCGCTGCCGATCACGGGGCGGGCGCTCGACATTCTCGACGCCGCGGGGCTGGGCCGGGGGATCTTTTCGGACGTGGACCCGAACCCGACCGAAAAGAACATGGAGGCGGGCGTGGCGGCCTTTCGCGAGGGCGGCCATGACGGGGTGATCGCGTTCGGTGGCGGCTCGGGGCTCGATCTCGGCAAATGCGTGGCCTTCATGGCGGGCCAGTCGCGGCCCGTCTGGGATTTCGAGGATGTCGGCGACTGGTGGACGCGCGCCGATGCGGACGCCATCGCGCCCGTGGTCGCGGTGCCGACGACCGCTGGGACCGGGTCCGAGGTGGGGCGGGCGGGCGTGCTGACCAACAGCGCGACGCATGAGAAGAAGATCATCTTCCATCCGAAGATGCTGCCCGCCGTAACCATATGCGACCCGGAACTGACCGTCGGCATGCCGCGCGCGATTACCGCCGGGACGGGGATGGATGCCTTTGCCCATTGCCTCGAGGCCTATTGCTCGCCCTTCTTCCATCCGATGAGCCAGGGCATCGCGCTGGAAGGGATGCGGCTGGTCAAGGAGTATCTTCCGCGCGCCTTTCGCGACGGCACGGACCTTGAGGCCCGCGCGCAGATGATGGCGGCAGCCGCCATGGGGGCTGTGGCGTTCCAGAAGGGGCTGGGTGCCATCCATGCGCTGTCCCACCCGATCGGCGCGCATTACGGCACGCATCACGGCACGACGAATGCGGTGGTGATGCAGCCCGTCCTGCGCTTCAACCGCCCGGCGGTCGAGGAACGGCTTGGTCTTGCTGCGGCCTATCTGGGCATTCCGGGGGGCTTTGACGGGTTCCACGACTTCATCGGCGCGCTGAATGCCGAGCTTGGCATTCCGGCGAGCCTGACCGCTCTGGGGGTCACGGATCCGGATCTCGACGTGCTGGTCGCCTCGGCTCTGGCCGACCCTTCGGTAGGCGGCAACCCGGTCGAGATGAACGCGGCGAACACGCGCGCACTGTTCGAAGCCTGTCTCTGAATTTTCCGGTCGGGTATCTTGCGGTTATTGGGGCGAGGATGAACCGATCCGGTTCAGTGTCGGTTGGCAATTGTTCCTGGTCCTCGCCCACCGCTAGCTCGGTCAAGCTTTGAGCTGTGCCGTTCCTTGGCGGGACACAGGGACTGGTATCACCAAGAATGAAGAGAGCCGCGCCTTAACAAGTGCCTGAGCTATTGATTTTATCCAGAACTTCCGGCGTGACCTTTGACAATCCCCTCGGGAAACTCCCTCGAAACCGTAAACGGTGTTTTGCCCCCACCTTCCTGTGATTTTTCCGTTCTGCGAGTCCGTCTCTGTTGGCTAACAGGGGTGGAGTTTCTCCATGGAGACTATGACGGAGTTTCTCAGTTCACTTGGCGTGGTGATCTACGAGGACGGGCGGCGGCGCTGGCCGGATGAGGTGAAGGCGCGGGTTGTGGCGGAGACGCTGCTGC
>NZ_JAMYDV010000002.1 GCF_024128855.1 Rhodovulum tesquicola | reverse complement strand
CCAGCTCGACCAGGTGACCCAGCAGAACGCGGCCATGGTCGAGGAGGCCACCGCGGCCAGCGCGACGCTGCGCCACGAGGCCGAGACGCTGCAGGGCCTCGTGGCCCGGTTCCGCCTGCAGGGCGGCGCGCCCGCCCGACCCGCACAGCCCGGCGCCATGACCCCGCTCCGCCTGGTCGACCCGGCCCGCCCGGCCCCCGGCCCCGCACCTGCGGCCACCGTGCCGCAATCCGAGCGCCTGGCGCGCGCGGCGGGGGCCGAGACCTGGCAGGATTTCTGATCCGCGTCCGGAAACTGCATCTGGGGCGCTCGGGACACCCGGCGCCCCTTGTCCATTCGGCCCATCCCTCGCCCCTTGGGCCATGCAGGATGTTGGACATTCGCGCGCATGGGCGCTAGATCAGGGCCGTTGACAGGAGGCCCCATGCGCCCGCGCGATCTCAGCATTCCCGACCAGCGCCATCCCGAAAAGGCGCATCGCCCCGACACCGCCCAACCGAAGAAACCCGCCTGGATCCGCGTGCGCGCACCGGGCGGGCAGGGCTATCGGGACACCCACCGCATCATCCGCGACCACGGGCTGGCCACGGTCTGCGAAGAGGCGGGTTGCCCGAATGTGGGCGAATGCTGGTCGCATGGCCACGCCACCATGATGATCATGGGCGAGATCTGCACCCGCGGCTGCACCTTCTGCAATGTCGCGACCGGCAAGCCCCAGGCGCTCGACCCGTTCGAACCCGGCCGGGTGGCCGACGCAGTGGCCCGGCTGGGGCTGAAGCATGTGGTGATCACCTCGGTCGACCGCGACGACCTGGAGGATGGCGGGGCCGAGCATTTCGCGCGCACCATCCGCGCCACCCGCCACCGCACGCCCGAGACCACGATCGAGGTGCTGGTGCCCGATTTCCTGAAATGCCAGCCCGCGGCGCTGGAAACCGTGGTCACGGCAAAACCGGACGTCTTCAACCACAATCTGGAAACGGTTCCGGGGCTTTATCCAGAGGTGCGGCCCGGTGCGCGCTATTTCCATTCGCTGCGCCTGTTGCAGCGGGCCAAGGAGATCGACCCGGGCGCCTTCACCAAGTCGGGCATCATGGTGGGCCTGGGCGAGACGCGGCAGGCGGTGCTGCAGGTCATGGACGACCTGCGCGCGGCCGATGTCGATTTCCTGACCATCGGGCAATATCTCCAGCCGACGCCCAAGCATCACGCGGTCGACCGCTTCGTCACGCCCGAGGAATTCGCCGCCTATGAACGCGCGGCCTATGGCAAGGGGTTCCTGATGGTCTCGGCCAGCCCGCTCACGCGGTCGAGCTATCACGCAGGCGAGGATTTCGCCCGTCTCCGCGCCGCGCGTGAACAGGCCCTGTCATCGCGCTGAGGCGCGGCCCCCCGGACAGGGCCGTCACATCTTTCGCTCGCGCCCCGAGATCACCATCAGTTCGCCGATATTCTCGCGCGTGATATAGCCGACCATGCGCCCCGAGGGCTCGGTCACCGCTACCGCCGGCGCGCCGCTGTCCTGCAACGCGTCGAGCGCGGCATCCAGCGGAGCGGCCAGCGGCACCGTCGGAATGCCCTCGGTCATGGCCTCGGCTACAGGCCGCATCCTGCTGCCCTCGGCGGCAAGTGCTGCGAACAGGGCGTTCCGGGTCAGGAAGCCGCGCAGACCGCCCCCGGCATCGACCACCGGAAATTCGTGCTGGGTGGTGCGGATCACCGCGTTCGAGGCCACCTGAAGGGTGTCGCCGGGTCTCAGCGTCTCGAAATGGATGATCATCGCATCGCGCGCCCGCAGATGCCGGGCCATGTCGCGCAACGACACATCAGCGCTCTCGGCGCCCGCGGCCACGAAGATGAAGATCGCGATCAGCACCAGGACCGGGCTGCCCCAGGTCAGGCCGAGAAAGCCGAAGAGGAAGGCCAGCGCCTGGCCTGACCGCGCCGCCAGCCGGGTCGCTGCGACTCGCCCGATTCCATAGGACAGCGCCGCGCGGAATACCCGTCCGCCATCCATCGGGAAGGCCGGGATCATGTTGAACAGCACGAGATAGAGGTTGAGCGCGGCAAGGCTGCCCCAGAACGCCGCCGCGCCGCCCTCGCCGAGTTGCGCGAATGTGGCGATGTCGGGCCGTGCGCCGAGCGCGACCAGAACAAGCCAGATCACGACGTTGACCGCAGGCCCGGCCAGCGCCACGGCGATTTCCTGGCCGGGCTTCTCGGGCATGCGTTCAAGCCGAGCAAGCCCGCCGATCGGCAGAAGCGTGATGTCGGGCGTCGCGATCCCGAAACGGCGCGCCATCAGCGCGTGACCGAACTCGTGCGCCACCACGCAGACGAAGAGCGCCAGCACGAAGACCACGCTGATCGCGGCCGAGGCGGGACCGTAGGCAATCCAGGAGGCGGCGCCGATCCAGGCCAGCAGCAGGAAGAAGGTGGCATGCACCCTCAGTTCCGAGCCGAACAGGCGGCCGATGGGAAAGGACCACGTCATCGCTTCTGCCTCGGGGCGCCGTCAGCGCGCAGGGAGGCCACCCCCCTAGAACGGGATCTCGTCGTCGAGATCGCCGGCCGGAGCCGGCCCCGGCGAGCCCCGGAAATCGTCGCCGCGGCCTTGGTCGTAATCGCCATAGCCCCCGCCGCCATAGCTTCCGCCGCCGCCGCTGCTGCTGCCGCCTTCGCCGCGGCCGTCAAGCATGGTCAGTTCGCTGCGATAGGGGCGCAGCGCGATCTCGGTCGTGTAGCGATCCTGGCCGGACTGGTCCTGCCATTTCCGGGTCTCGAGCTGGCCTTCGATATAGACCTTGGAGCCCTTCTTCAGGTACTGCTCCGCGACCCGCACGAGAGGCTCGGAATAGATCGCCACCGAATGCCATTCGGTCCGTTCACGCCGTTCGCCGGTATTGCGGTCCTTCCATTGCTCCGAGGTCGCGATCCGCAGGTTGCACACCTTGCCGCCACTGGGAAAGCTGCGGACCTCCGGGTCGCGGCCGAGATTGCCGATGAGGATGACCTTGTTGACCGAACCCGCCATTTGGGTGCCCCCTGTCGAATCTGAACTTTCGCGTTTCCCGTTTACACCACCCCCTCAGGTGTAATGGAAGTTGAAAATCCGCCCGGCCCCGGGACCGGTGTTGTGCGACCGGCGGCAAGGCTGGCAGGCGCACGCGTTTTTGCCTATAGTCCCGCGGGACACAAATGACGACCGGAAGAGGGACAGTGCTTCGCAACCTGATGGCGGCCCTGACGCTGCTAGGGCTCGGGATCGCGCCCGCGAGCGCGGATGTAACGGTTTCGTCCAAGGCACGCGCCGCGATCTTCGAGACGCAAAAGCGCGTGCTGGACGGGCGTGCGGCGCAGCAATATGCCAATTCCGTGCGGCTTCAGCCGCAGCGGGTGATCACCCCTTCGGCAGGCGGCACACTGCCCTATGCGGGCAAGTATCGCGGCGAGTATCTCGAACATGCCCGCGCCGCCGCCCGCCGCCATGGGGTGCCCGAGGATCTGTTCCTCAGGCTCGTTCAGCAGGAATCGGGCTGGAACCCGGGGGCTGTCTCGCACAAGGGGGCAATCGGGCTGGCGCAGCTGATGCCCGGCACCGCGCAACTGCTGGGGGTGGACCCGCGCGATCCGCAGCAGAACCTCGAGGGCGGCGCGCGCTACCTGCGCCGCCAGTTCGACCGGTTCCGGTCCTGGCGGCTGGCCCTCGCGGCCTACAATGCCGGCCCCGAGGCGGTCGAGCGCCATGGCGGCGTGCCGCCCTACAACGAGACGCAGACCTATGTCCGGCGAATCTGGGGCAGCTAGGGCAGGGCGTCCGGCACCAGCCGCGTTACCCCGACCGCCGCAGCCCGCGCCAGTGCCGGGTCCAGCGACATCGGGATATACTCGCCGCGCCGCCACAACTCGCCCAGATCGTCATAGTGCCGGCTGAGCGGGTGGCCCGACTGCCCGGTCGAGATCACGAAGACCGAACTGTCGGGGTCTGCGAAATCGAAGACCCCACGAAAGCCCGCCCCGTGGACATTGGCGAAAGGCTCGGGGTCGCGGGCGTGGGTCAGGCCGCGGTTAAGCGTGTTGTCTCCGCCGGAGGTCGGCTGGCGGATATTGACGAACCATTTCAGGAACGGCACCTCGCCCAGCACCGGATGATCGTGCCAGGCCTGATGCGCAGCCCCCCAGCGCAGGCTTTCGAGTGACCCGCCATAGGTCTCGGACAGCCACAGAAGCGCCTCGTCCAGCGCAAGCCGGGCGATCTCGGTGCAGGTTTCGGTCGCGCCGGACTGGCGGATGTCGCACCAGGCGCTGGCCCCGTCGATATCGCGGAACACCCGCTCGATGAACAGCGGCTCGACATGAGCGAACTCGTCGGCCAGCGGGCCCAGTTCGTCGCGGATCAGCCGGTCCTGAAGGTGCCTCAGCCAGGCGGCATAGATCAACGGCTCGGGCAGATGTTCATTCATCTCGCCATTCCACGCGGCCAGCAGTTCCAGCGCGCGCTGGCGCCGCCGCTCGGGGCTGCCTGCGGGCGCAGGCTCGCCGGTGAACCACAGATCGCGCGCGATCAGCGGCAGAAGCGACTGCGCGGTGAAGGACACGGTATCGAGCTGCGCCTCGATGAAGCTTTCGCGGGTATGCACCGAGCGGCGCGTCATCAGCGTCTTCCAGCGCTCGATCCGCTGGGTGTCGCCCCAGTCATAGCTGACATGCAGCGGGAAGGGCCGGTCCAGAAGCTTGTTGTTGGTATTGCCCAGTATGCCGCTTTCGGGTGCGCGAAAGCGCGGGTTGGCGGCATAGTTCAGCCAGCCCTGCCAGCGGTTTTCCTCACGCCAGCCCGGCACCGGCAGGCGCCCCTGGCTCTGGTGTTCGGCCATCCGGCGGGGCATCGCGCCCACGGTCTGCAGGGCGATGGTTTCCCTGTCGACCACCACCAGGTTCTGCGCGGGCGCGATGAAGAACCGCCCCGCCTCGAGCGCCTCGTCCACATTGCGCGCGCGCATCAGCTTCAGCGCCGCGCTCAGCGAGGTGTCGGCACCGCTCAGCAGGGTCCAGCCCAGCGCCGTCACATGACCGGGCGGCGTGATCGAGCCCAGCCCGAAATGGCCGCCGGGCAGCACCGGGCCGTTTTCGGTCCAGCGCATGGTGATCGTCACCGGCTCGCTGCCGGCGACGCGGATGATCGAGCGGCGCGTCTCGAAGGGAGCAAATCCCTCGGGCGCGCGGTATTCCTCGGAATTTTCGGGGTTGAGTTGCTCGAGATACACGTCCTGATCGTCCAGATAGGCCGTGGTCATGCCCCAGCCCAGATCGGCGGACCGTCCCGTCAGGATTGCCGGAATGCCTGGTATCGTGCCGCCGATCACCCCCCCGGACTCCAGTTCCAGCCGCGCGAGGTACCAGATCGACGGCGCGGTGAAGCCCAGATGCGGGTCGCTTGCCAGAAGGGTGCCACCGGCGGCCGAGCGGTTGGGCGCGGCGGCAAAGACGTTCGAGGCCGAGGCGAAGGCCCGCGGGCCGAAAGGCGAGAGAATCCCTTCGGCCATCCGGTCGAGCGGCGCGGACGAGGGCAGGATCCCCGGGGCCAGCGCCGCATAGTCGGGCAGCGCCGCAATGCCCTGCCCGGGCGCATCCGGCATGAGGTCGCGCACCCGCTCGGCCCCGATCAGCAACGACAGCCGCGCGCGCAACACCTCGGTCTCCAGATGGCTCGACAGACTGAGCCCCATCAGCTTGACGAGGGCGATCGAATCGGCCGGTTGCCACATTGCGATCTCTGGCGAGAACAGAAAGAACTCGGGCGCGCCGCGGCCGCGTGCATCGGCGTTGACCCGCCCGATCCAGGCGTTCACCCCGTCCGCATAGGCTTGCAGCGCCGCCATGGCATAGGGGTCTTGTGCCTTCATCGAGCTTTGCGCCAGCCCGTAGATATCAAGTCGCCGGACCAGTTCGTCGACGGCCAGCGTCCGGCTTCCGAAAAGCTCGGACAGACGCCCCTGCGCGGTCCGCCGGAGCATCGTCATCTGCCACAGACGGTCCTGGGCATGGGCAAAGCCCAGCCCGAAGAACACGTCGGTGTCCGACTCCCCGAAGACATGCGGCACATTGGCGTTGTCGCGCACGATCTCGACCGGCGCGGTGATCCGGGCGACGTTGTGCACGGCCTCGTAATTGGGCAGCGAGCGTGCGGCGAGGTAATAGACCGTGGCCCCGGCCAGGAAGGCCAGGATCACCGCGGCCGTGAAAAGCCGCAGAAGCCAGCGGAAAAGCCCGGCCATGTCCGCCCCGTTGTTGACGCCCCCGATGCGGCCGTTAGTTAGGGGCAAACGCCAAAGACTGCAACGAGGGGGAAGATCCAATGGCAAAGGTCGCGTTTCTGGGGCTTGGGGTGATGGGCTATCCGATGGCCGGGCACCTTGCGGCCAAGGGGCATGAGGTCACTGTCTACAACCGCACCGCCGCCAAGGCCGAGGCCTGGGTCGCCCAGCATGGCGGCAGCGCCGCCGCGACGCCCGCGGGCGCAGCCGCGGGCGCAGAATTCGTGATGGCCTGCGTCGGCAACGATGACGACCTGCGCGCGGTCTGCACCGGGACGGAGGGCGCCTTCGCGGGAATGGCCGAAGGCACGGTCTTCGTCGATCACACCACCGTTTCGGCGGCCGTGACGCGCGAGATGCACGAGGCCGCCGCCGCCGCGGGCATCGGCTTTGTCGATGCGCCGGTCTCGGGCGGGCAGGCCGGGGCCGAGAACGGGCAGCTTGTCGTGATGTGCGGCGGTGCGCAGGCCGCCTATGACCGCGCCGAGCCGGTGATCGCATCCTACGCAAAGGCCTGCCGCAGGCTGGGCGACAGCGGGGCAGGGCAACTGACCAAGATGGTCAACCAGATCTGCATCGCGGGCCTGGTGCAGGGTCTGGCCGAGGGGCTGCATTTCGCCGAGAAGGCAGGGCTTGACGGGCGCGCGGTGGTCGAGGTGATCGGCGGCGGCGCGGCCGGAAGCTGGCAGATGATGAACCGCTACGAGACGATGATCGAGGAACGCTTCGATTTCGGCTTCGCCGTCGACTGGATGCGCAAGGATCTCGGGATCTGCCTTGCGACCGCCAACGAGACCGGCGCCAGCCTGCCGGTAACGGCCCTGGTCGATCAGTTCTACAAGGACGTGCAGAAACTTGGCGGCGGGCGCTGGGACACCTCGAGCCTGATCGCACGGCTCCGCGCGATGGGCTGAGGCGCAAGGGGGATCGGCGGGCTGCGGATTCGCTTAAGGAAGGGACGTTATCGGGCGACGTTGTCAGATTGCCGTCGCCCGGCATCCCGCAAGCACTTCGCCCTGGCCCGGCATGCCTCCGCCGCCAATTCCGTTCTCCAAACCGCAGGATGGCCGCGGGCCAGCCTTGTCGGGATGGACCAGGGTCACGCGGCCCCTGAGTTCTGCATGCCGAGCACAGGAACGCCGTCCACGAGGACCTTGCGCGATCGTTCGTCCCGGTGGCGGACGAAGATCTGAGGCTTTGCCATGGACAACGGCATGTCGGCCCGCGCCCCGCGCGTTCGCCCAACCGCGGCCACACCCGCCGGGCGTGGCCTGGTTGCGGCGCACCTGAGCCGACATTTCCCGGTCCGATTCCCGATGGTGTCCATGTCGCCCATCCCGTTGCCTGGACGAGAGCGAAACGGGATGGTTCACAGGCGTTCTAATTCACCCTGCCGCGATCCAGGCCGAAGTCGTTCAGGGGTTTTTGGGTGGCGCACCCGACAGGATTCGAACCTGTGACCTCTGCCTTCGGAGGGCAGCACTCTATCCAGCTGAGCTACGGGTGCTTCGTAAAGCGGTATAACGGCGCGCGCTGTCGGCTGCAATCGGAAAGGCGCGACGCGGTTCGCGGCGTGTTCGGGCGGCGGGCGGGCAAGAGGCGGGCGGCGTCACATCGCCGTTACCCACAGGCGGTATAGAGCGAGGAGCGGGCCACTTCATCTTGCGGGGCTTGCCAGGTGGCGAACGCCATATATAGTCAGAACCAGACAGGGGCGGGCGCGTCCCGCTCCGCGGCAAGAGCAGGCAGACGGGGCGGAGGCGGAGTGGCAGATGGACGGGGATTTCAGAAGCAGTTTCGTACGCGAACCGGGCAGCCTGAGGCACCACCCCGCATTGGTGCTGAATGCCGATTACCGGCCGCTCTCCTATTACCCGCTATCGCTCTGGCCCTGGCAGGAGGCGGTCAAGGCGGCGGTGCTGGACCGGGTCGACATCGTGGCCGAATATGACCAGGTCGTGCGCAGCCCCTCGCGGGTGATCCGAATACCCTCGGTCGTGGTGCTGAAGGACTATGTCAAACCCCAGAAGCGCGTGGCCTTCACGCGCTTCAATCTTTTTCTGAGGGACGAATTCACCTGCCAGTATTGCGGCACCCGCGGCGATCTGACCTTCGACCATGTGGTGCCGCGGGCCCGCGGCGGGATCACCAGTTGGGAGAACGTCGTGGCCGCCTGTTCTCGCTGCAATCTCCGGAAGGGCTCGAAAAGCCTGCGCCAGGCCGGCATGACCCTGCGCCGCGCCCCGCGACGACCCGGGCCTGAAGAGCTTCGCGACACCGGGCGAAAGTTCCCACCAAACCACCTGCACGAAACCTGGGTGGATTTCCTTTACTGGGATGCGGAACTTGATGCCTGACGGGCCGCCGCAGGCGTCCGATGCAAAGGGCTGCATGGTTCCCACAGAACGGGCGGTTCGCCTGCCGGCGGCCACCGAACCCGCTCTTCGGGCGGAGCGAAGAGCCCGGCTCTCATCGGCGTCGCGCGACTGACCGAACGGACAGGTCGGCCCCGAGCTGCCTTTCGACATGTCTGTTCGTCGCCGCGGTGCGGCCCGTCGCACCGGCCCTGCGTTGCGAGCCCGTCTTTCTCAGGCAGGAATAGCGGGTCGGACCGCGCCCTGGTTGGAAAGACCAGCGTTTCAGGACTGGGCTAGCGCATCTTCCGGGTCTCGTTGATCCAGTCGACCATGGCGGCGTCGATCTGGCGCAGGATCTCGACCGCGGCCTCGGCATCGCCATGGTTCACGAGCGCGTCCAGCGCCATGTGCACGCCGCGATGCATCTGCTGCACCCCGTCCAGCGCCTCGCGATTGGCGACCTTGTGCATCGCGCGTTCCCCCCCTGACCAGACGGCGCGCCTATTCGGCGTCGCCGGACCCCTCGTCTTCGCCCTGTTCGGCGATCCAGGCGACCGAGACGACCTCCTCGCCGCGGGCGGTGTTGAACACCCGCACGCCGCCCGCGCTGCGCGAGCGGAACGAGATATCCTCGACCGGGCAGCGGATCGACTGGCCGGTAGAGGTGACCAGCATGATCTGGTTGTCGATCTCGACCGGGAAACAGGCCACCAGCCTGCCGCCGCGCATCCCCTTGTCGATGGCCTGCACGCCCTGGCCGCCGCGGCCGCGCACCGGGTAGTCGTGGCTGGACGACAGCTTGCCGGTGCCGCCCGCGGTGATCGTCAGGATCAGATCCTCGGCCGCCGACATTTCCGCATAGCGTTCGGGCGAAAGCTGGCCCTCGGCAACGGCTTCCTCCTCGTCGTCGGACTCCTCCTCCTCGGTGACGCCGGCCATCAGGCGGCGCTGCTTGAGGAAGGCCGTGCGTTCCTCGGGCGTGGCCTCGAAATGGCGGATCACGGCCATCGACACGACGCTGTCGCCATCGCCCAGCCGCACACCCCGCACGCCGGTCGAATCGCGGCCCTTGAAGACGCGCACATCCGTGGTGGAAAAACGGATCGCCCGGCCCAGGGCGGTGACCAGCATGACGTCGTCATCCTCGGTCGCGATGCGGGCATTCACCAGCGCGACGCCTTCGGGCAGCTTCATCGCGATCTTGCCATTGCGCATGACATTGGTGAAATCGCCCAGCTGGTTGCGCCGGACATCGCCCTCGGTGGTGGCAAAGACGATCTGCAGGTCGTCCCATTCCGCCTCGGGCCGGTCCACCGGCATGATCGCGGCGACTGAGACGCCCGTTGCGATCGGCAGGATGTTGACGATGGCCTTGCCCTTGGACGTGCGTCCACCCTGGGGCAGGCGCCAGCATTTCAGCTTGTAGACCATCCCGTCGGTGGTGAAGAACAGAAGCGGCGTGTGAGTATTGGCCACGAAGAGGGTGGTGACCACATCCTCTTCCTTGGTCTGCATCCCCGACATGCCCTTGCCGCCGCGGCGCTGGGCGCGGAACTCGGCCAGCGGCGTGCGCTTGATATAGCCGGACTGGGTGACCGTCACGACCATGTCCTCGCGCTCGATCAGATCCTCGTCCTCCATGTCGCCGGACCAGTCGGCGATCTCGGTGCGGCGGGGGACGGCGAACTGGTCGCGGACTTCTTTCAGCTCGTTGGAAATGATCTCCATGATCCGGTCGCGCGAGCGCAGAATGTCGAGGTAATCCTTGATCCTTGCGGCAAGGTCTTCAAGTTCGTCGGTAACTTCCTTGACGCCCAGTTGGGTCAGGCGTTGCAGCCGCAGATCGAGGATCGCGCGGGCCTGGGTCTCGGACAGGTAATAGGTGCCGTCCTCGTTCATCTTGTGGCTCGGATCGTCGATCAGCCGGATGTAGTCGGCGATATCGGCGGCAGGCCAGCGGCGTTCCATGAGGCGCGCGCGGGCCTCGGCGGCATCGCTTGATGCGCGGATCGTGGCCACCACCTCGTCCACATTCGACACCGCGACGGCCAGACCGCACAGGATATGGCTACGCTCGCGCGCCTTGCGCAGTTCGAACGCCGTGCGTCGTGCGACAACCTCCTCGCGGAAGTCGATGAAAGACGTGAGGAATTTTCGAAGCGTCAACGTCTCGGGGCGGCCGCCGTTCAGCGCCAGCATGTTGCAGCCGAAGGAAGTCTGCATCGGCGTGAAGCGGAACAACTGGTTCAGCACGACATCGGGCGTGGCGTCGCGTTTCAGCTCGATCACCACGCGCACGCCGACCCGGTCGGATTCGTCCTGCACATGGGCGATGCCCTCGATCCGCTTGTCGCGCGCGGCCTCGGCGATGCGCTCGATCATCGTGGCCTTGTTCACCTGATAGGGGATCTCGTCCACGACGATGGCAAAGCGGTCCTTGCGGATTTCCTCGATCCGGGTCTTCGCCCGGATGATGACCGAGCCGCGCCCCTCCAGATAGGCCTTGCGCGCGCCCGAGCGGCCGAGGATCTGCGCGCCGGTCGGGAAATCCGGGGCAGGGACATAGTCCATCAATTGCTCGGTCGACAGATCCGGGTTCGCGATCAGCGCCAGCGTGGCATCGACCACCTCGCCCAGATTGTGCGGCGGGATGTTGGTGGCCATGCCGACCGCGATGCCGCCCGCGCCGTTGACCAGCATGTTCGGGAAGCGCGCGGGCAGGACGGTGGGTTCCAGGTCCTTGCCGTCATAGTTCGGCTGGAAATCGACCGTGTCCTTGTCGATATCGGCCAGCAGCGCCGCGGCGGGCTTGGCCATGCGCACCTCGGTATAGCGCATGGCGGCCGCGTTATCGCCGTCCATCGAGCCGAAATTGCCCTGCCCATCCAGCAGCGGCAGCGACATCGAGAAATCCTGCGCCATCCGCACCAGCGCATCATAGATCGCGCTGTCGCCATGGGGGTGGTATTTCCCCATCACGTCGCCCACAGGGCGGGCCGACTTGCGATAGGGCTTGTCATGCGTGTTGCCGGTCTCGTGCATCGCGTAGAGGATGCGCCGGTGCACGGGTTTCAGGCCGTCGCGCAGATCCGGGATCGCGCGGCTGACGATCACGCTCATCGCGTAATCGAGATAGGAGGTCTGCATCTCCTGCTCGATGGCAATGGTCGGGCCGTCATGGACGGCACGGGGCGCCCTTGCGCTCGAGCCGTTTTCGTCTTCGTTTTCAGGGGTTTCCGGCGTGTCGCTCACGTCAGTATCCGCCCTTTCGTGGCGATGCTACATATTGTTGGGCGCACTCTAACAGAACCTTCATGTTGGGTGCAATGCTCGTCCGGCCCCGCCATTGGCAGCCGCGCGACAGGAGTGAAAACATACTGTTTTCATTGAAAATAAACAGCGATTCGGCATCATTGAACCGTTAACGCAACAGGAGGTTCAAACGTGCGCCCGACCGAGACTGAGCTGATGCTGAAGGGCTATGGCCTGACCACGGCCGAGTTCTTCTACCGGATGCCCGATTACCGCAATGTGCTGAACACGTTCATCTGGCAGGATTACGACCTCGCCCCCGATCACCCGCGGCTGTTCAGGTTCATCGAGTTCTGGCAGGAAAGCATCGAGGGGCCGCTGCATTCGGTGCGTTTCACCCATCGCAAGATGATCTCGCCCGGCGAATGGCAGAACGTGGTCGGCGAGTTCACGCTGCACTAGACGACCGCGCCGCGCTTCGCCCGTAAAGGAACGCCCAGAGCCAGAGCCCTGCGAAGGCCAGCGAGATCATGGCGTTGTAGCTGGCCATCGACAGGCCGAACATCTCCCACTGGACCTGGTCGCACATCACGACCGGCTGCACCAGCGTCGGGTCGAGCATCTGTTCGGGCGTCAGCGTCTGGAAGCCGGCCGCATCGCCCGTGCACGAGGCGGGGCCGGACCACCATTTCCGCTCGACCCCGGTATGGTAGACCCCAAGCCCGGCCGAAACGACCATCGTCACCGCACCCGCCAGCGGCAGGACGCGCCCGCCCACCGCGATCGCCGCCATGCCCAGAAGCGGTGCGATCATGTGCGGCAGGCGCTGCCACAGGCACAGGATGCAGGGCGCCAGGCCGACGATATACTGGAACCAGTATCCCGCCAGCAGGATGCCGAGCGATCCCGCCGCGGCAAGGAAGATCGCGCGGTTGCGTGTCATCGTCAGCATCCTGGTCATAGATATCTCACAGCGTAGAATCCGCCGAGCAGCAGCAGCACGAACAGGGTAAAGAGCAGGCCCATGTAGCGCTCGATGAAGGCGCGGATCGGAACCCCGAATTTCCACAACAGCGCGGCCAGCACGAAGAAGCGCAGCCCCCGGGCGATCACGCTGGCCACAATGAAGACGCCGAGATTCAGCGACGTCAACCCCGACAGGATCGTGATCACCTTGTAGGGAAAGGGCGTGATGCCCGCGATCAGCACCGCCCAGGCGCCGTATTCATTGTAGCGTTCGGAAAACGCGTCGAAATAGGCGTCCTTGCCGTAGAATTCCAGAACCGGGCGGCCCAGGGTCTCGAAGAAGCCCCAGCCGATCAGATAGCCCAGAAGCCCGCCCAGAACCGAGCCCATCAGCGCGACGCCGGCGATCAGCCAGGCGCGCGAGGGGCGGGCCAGGATCATCGGGATCATCAGCACGTCGGGCGGGATCGGGAAGACCGAGCTTTCAACGAAGGCCACCACGAACAGCGCGGTCAGCGCATGCGGGTGGTCGGCCAGGGACATGGTCCAAGCATAGAGGCGGCGAAGCATCGATGGGCGGTCCTCGGTTCGGTTCGGGCCCAGAAGCCACGGGGGCGATGCCGCGTCAAGACGAGGGCGCGCTCCCCGAAGCGGGCCGGCCCGATTGACCCGCGCGCGGCCGCGCGCTAGAGCGGGGCGTGGCCCGAGTGGCGGAATGGTAGACGCAGGGGATTCAAAATCCTCCGCCGCAAGGCGTGCGAGTTCGACTCTCGCCTCGGGCACCACATCGAACGACCAGCGCAGGAATCGATTCGGCCCGAAAGGGGGGGCGTCTTGCGGGGCTGTTTCCACGTCGTGCCCAATCCTTGCGCCCCGCGCCGATCGGTTCCGTTTCGGCATCCGGGCAGGGGGGCCTGACCCAGAGCCGACCGGGTCTTCGCGCGGCCGGGATCGGAAAGGTTCCGGCGTCAATATGTATCCCGCCCGCGGCCAATGCCGGGCGCGTGATCTGTATTGTTCCGGCGACGTGGACAATCGGCCGCGCCACGGAAACAGTCGCGGAAATCCGCCCGCCGACGCCCGTTGCGGTCCGGGGCAGGGCCGACCGATCCCGCCCGGCTTTTGGCCCCGTTTAGGCCCGATTCTCCTTGGGCCGCGACCTTGGCCGCCATAGCCTGACCTTGCCTTGCTGGGGGGGCATCGGGTCGGGGCCATGGGGTGGCCGCATGACAAAGCCGGGGCGCCGTGCCTGACCTGTCCGCCTATTCCGGCGGACCAGGGCAGGGGAAAAGGGCGGCGTCCCGGCCGGTTTCGAGAGGGGTGGGGGATACCTCCATGCGGGCTGGCCCGACGCCCCGATGTCATGGGCTGACGGGCAGGGACCGGGTCTGTATCAACGCCGTGCCCGGTCCGACCCATGATGTCGCACCCGCTGGACAGAGGGGGCAGCTTGCAGGCAGTTTGGCAGCAGGGCCAAGCGGGCAAGGCAGGGGCTGCGATGACCGACGAGACGGAGATCTGGCACCTGATGCCGGTCGCGATCCTTGCGATCCTGTGGAACCTTGCGGGCTGCGCGGATTACGTTCTGACGCAATATGGCGTCGCGCCCTATCTGCAGATCCTGACGCAGAGCAATGCCGAGTATTTCACCTCGCTTCCCGCGGCACTGGACGGGGCCTGGGCAATTGCGGTCTGGGGCGGACTGTTGGGCTCGGTGATGCTGTTCCTGCGGCTGGGCGCGGCGCCCTGGGTGCTGGGCGTGGCGGCGCTGGCCATGCTGGGTTCGGCGGGCTGGCTGATCCTGCTTGCCGTGCCGCCGCTTGCCGAGGTGTCGGGCCTGTTCGGGGTTGCCATGATCGCGGGCGCGGCCGGGATGGCGACTTTCTTCTACCTTTATGCCCGGCAGATGCGGGTTGCCGGGGCGCTGGGATAGGGGCGCCTCGGGACGCGTCAGAGGCCGGTCCGGGCACGCCAGGCGGCCCAGTCCTCGGGCGTGTCGAGGTCGATGAGCGCGCGGTCTCCCTCCAGCGTGCAGGTGCGCACGCTCTCGCCCGCAAGCACCGCGCGTCCCCCCGCATCGCCCTGCACCGCGCCAAGCGCGGGAAGCAGCCGGGCGGGAAAGATCACCGGATGGCCCGCCGTCCCGTCCGGGGCAGAGGCGCGCAGCACGCGCTCGGGGGCCTGATCGAAGGCCGCGAGCAGGTGCAGCAGATCCCCGGCGGTGATCCCGGGCATGTCGGGCGGCAGCACCATCAGCCCCCGCGCGCCTTCTTGATCGGCTGCCGCAGCCCCTGCGCGAAGCGAGGCCGCCATGCCCTCGGCGGCGTCGATCCCGGCAATGCGCACCGCCAGCCCCGCCAAGGCCGATGCCCGGCCCGCGCTCGTACCCTGCGGCAATGTCACCAGCACCGGCGCCCCGGTGGCGAGCGCGGCCATCACCTGACGGCGCAGGACCGGCACGCCATCGACCGGTTCCAGCAGCTTGTCGCGCCCCCGCATCCGGGACGAGGCGCCCGCGGCCGGCAGCAGGATCAGCACCTCGTCCATTCGACCTCACGCTGAGGCGCGGCGTGCGCGTTGCCATTGGAACCGGGAGGGACGACATGCAAGACTGCCCTTGCAGGATACTGATCGCAACTTGGGGATTGATGGCCAAGGGGGGGCATATGATCCGCACGACATTTCTTTTGGCGGTCTGGGTTCTGCCGATTGCTGTCTTTGCAGAGCCTGTCCCAAGTCCCGTTCCCCAAGCCACACGGGAACAGACCCTTTCGCCCGGCGCAGAGAAGATAAACAACGCGTCTTGCTGCAAGATCTGCCGCCAAGGTAAGGCGTGCGGCGACACATGCATCAGCCGCACACATAGTTGCAGAAAACCCCCGGGCTGCGCCTGCAACGGCTAGCACGCCGCCCCCGCCCCGTCAGCGTTCGGGGATCAGCCCGCGCGGGCTGAAGCGCAGCACCAGAAGCAGGATCACCCCCATGGTCAGCAGCCGCATATGCGCCACGCTGTCCAGAAGATGCGCGCGCAGCGCCGAGTCGGCGGCCATGCCGCTGGTCAGCAGCTCCATCAGGAAGGCGCCGAAGGGTTCGACCTGCACCCAGAGGAACCAGATCAGGAACCCGCCAAGGACCGCCCCGAAATTGTTGCCCGAACCGCCGACGATCACCATCACCCAGACAAGGAAGGTGAAGCGCAGCGGCTGGTAGCTGGCGGGCGTCAACTGGCTGTCCAGCGTGATCATCATGGCGCCGGCCAGCCCGCAGACCGCCGATCCGAGGATGAAGATCTGCAGATGGCGTGCCTTGACATCCTTGCCCATCGCCTCGGCCGCCACCTCGTTGTCGCGGATCGCGCGCATCATCCGCCCCCAGGGCGATCTGAGCGCCATCTGGCTGAGCCAGATCAGCGCGATCAGCACAATTGCGAACAGCCCGGCATAAAGCAGCTTGACGTACAGCGTCGAGGCCGTGACCGGATCGAGCCCGAAGCCCGCGGCCCGTTCGACAAAACCCGGATCGGCCTGCAGGTCGACCTCGTAGGGGACGGGGCGGGGGATGCCGATGACGTTCTTGACGCCGCGGGTCAGCCATTCCTCGTTCTTCAGGACCGCGATCACGATCTCGGCGATGCCCAGCGTCGCGATCGCCAGATAGTCCGAGCGCAGCCCCAGCGCGGTCTTGCCGATCACCCAGGCCGCGCCCGCGGCCAGCAGCGCGCCCACCGGCCAGCCGAACAGCACCGGCAGCCCCAGCCCGCCCAGATAGCCCGTCGCCGCCGGGTTCACCGCCTCGATCGCCGCCACGGCGGGGTCGAAGACAGCGCGGAACACGAAGAAGCCCGCCACCAGCCAGACCACCATCGCGAGCCCGCGCAGCGCGCCCCGCGCCATCCGTCGCCAGAGCTGGATCGCGCCCATGATCACCGCAAGCCCGATGCCCAGCGCGAACAGGACCCGCAGCCCGCCCGCGGACCAGGACTCTCCCACGGGCGGCATCGCGACCAGCACCGCACCCAGCCCGCCCAGCGCCACGAAACCCATGACGCCCACGTTGAACAGGCCCGCATAGCCCCATTGCATGTTCACCCCAAGCGCCATGATGGCCGAGATCAGCCCCATGTTCAGGATGTTCAGCGCCGCGTTCCAGCTTTGCAGGTAGCCGGTGCCCAGGATCAGCAGGGCAACCAGCGCGAAAAGGGCCATGTCTCTGGGCTTCATACCGATTTCCCCCGGAAAATCCCCGTCGGTCGGAACAACAGAACGATCACCAGGATCACGAAGCTGACCGCGAACTTGTATTCGGTGGACAGCAGTTGCACGAGGCCCTCGGGCGCCATGCCGTCAGGCAGCAGGTAGGTCAGCACCTTCTTCCAGGCATAGGTGATCGTCACCTCGGAATAGGCGATCAGGAAGCCGCCCGCGATGGCGCCCAGCGGATTGCCCAGCCCCCCGACGATGGCCGCCGCGAAGATCGGCAGCAGGAGCTGGAAATAGGTGAAGGCCTTGAACGACTTGTCCAGCCCGTAAAGAACGCCCGCCGTGGTCGCAAGGGCTGCCACGATGATCCAGGTGATCGCCACCACGCGTTCGGGATTGATGCCCGACAGCAGCGCCAGGTCCTCGTTGTCGGAAAAGGCGCGCATCGACTTGCCGGTGCGGGTGCGGTTGAGGAACCAGAACAGCAGGGCGACCACGACCACCGCGGTCACGATGGTAATGGCCTGCGAGGTGCGGATCGCCAGCCCCTCGGCCAGCCCGGTCATCTCGCGGAAGGTGCGCGCGTCGATCAGGAACCGTGCCCCGTCGGCAAAGCGATGGTCGTCCGGGCCGATGATGAAGCGGACCAGCCCGTTGAGGATGAACATCACCCCCATCGACACGATCACAAGGATCACCGGCTTGGCCTTCTGTTCGCGGTAGAAGCGATAGACCGCCCGGTCCGTGCCCAGCAGCAGCAGCGCGGTGATCGCGATGCCCGCTGGCAGCGCCAGAAGCGCGGTCGGCAGCGGCCCCAGCGAGATCCCGTAGGACTGCAATCCCCAGGTCACGAGGATTGTCGCCATCGTGCCGAATGCCATCGTGTCGCCATGCGCGAAATTCGAGAAGCGCAATATGCCGTAGATCAGCGTCACTCCCAGCGCCCCAAGCGCCAGTTGCGCGCCATAGGCGGTTGCGGGGATCAGGACGAAATTGGCCAGCGCCACGACGGCGTTCAGGACATCCATTACTCGCAGGTTCCGTGATAGGTGACGACGGTGGGCCCTTCGGCCATGTGCAGGGTGTAGCGTGCGGCGCCGTTGGTGACGACGAGATAGGACCGGGACGATCCGTTGCCGCCCTGAAGGAACAGCGTGCCGCCGCCCAGGGTGCCGAAGGCGTCGACATCGCCCGAGACCGAGGACAGCACCACCCGGGCCAGCATGGTCCCCGCGCCCATCCCGCCGGTGCGGCCGGTCACGTCCAGGGCAAAATCGGCGTCCGTGCAGGGCTCGGTCTCGCGGCATTCCCGCTCGAAGGCACAGGCCAGCGCGAAATCGTTGTCGGTCACCTCGGCATCCTGCGCAGCGAGGGGCAGGGGCGTGCCCAGCATCAGGGCAATGATCGCGACCGGGGCGGCGAGATGGCGGTTCGGCATGGCTGTCCTCCTGGGCGGGCCGACGGGGTCGGCCGACGGTGCTTGGCGCGTATCCACCGATATCCTAACCGGATTTTCCGGCCGGGCGATTCCGAATGCCGTGCGGCCCATCACCGCCGTGCCTCGCAGCGGCCATGGATCGTGATCGCGACCGCGCTGGACGGGGACTCGGCGCCATCCAGCGGCAAGAGGCTGTGCCGGGTCAGAACGAAGCCGAGATCGTCGAACACCGTCATCGCGCCCGCACCCTGGCCGGGTTCGAGCGCGCCGCCCGCGGCCTGCACCAGCACGCCCGGCGCATCGTCCAGACGGCGAAACTCGAAGAACCGCTCGCCCTCGGCCGTGGTCAGGATCAGCTTGTCGCCCGTCTTGCGCGGTACTTCCATGGCATAGCCCAGATCGACCGGGTCGCAGACGCTGTCCACCCGCGTCACGCAGGCCAGGTCTGCCGTGCAGTCCAGCATGGTCGGCGCGGCCTCGGCCGGGATCGCAGGAACGGCCAGCAAAGCCATGAGAAGGAAGCGTTTTCCCATCTCAGCCCCCCAGGAAGGTGCGGCGCACCTCGGGATCGGCCAGAAGTGCCTTGCCGGTATCGGTATAGGCATTGCGCCCCTGCACCAGCACATAGCCCTTGTCGGCGATCTCCAGCGCCTGGCGGGCGTTCTGTTCCACCATCAGGATGGAAATGCCGGTGCGCGCGACCTCGATGATCCGGTCGAACAACTCGTCCATGACGATGGGGGAAACCCCCGCCGTGGGCTCGTCCAGCATCAGGACCGAGGGTTTCGTCATCAGCGCCCGCCCCACGGCGACCTGCTGGCGCTGGCCGCCCGACAACTCGCCCGCTGCCTGCCGACGCTTTTCCTTGAGGATCGGGAAGAGGTGATAGACCTCCTCGATCGTGCCCGAGATGTCGTCGCGGCGCAGGAAGGCGCCCATTTCCAGGTTTTCCTCGACACTCATCGAAGTGAAGATGTTGCTGGTCTGCGGCACGAAGGCCATGCCCTTGGCCACGCGGGCCTGCGGCGTCAGGGCGGTGATGTCCTCGCCGTTCAGACGCACCGCGCCCGAATGGACGTTCAGCATTCCGAACACCGCCTTCATCGCGGTCGACTTGCCCGCGCCATTGGGGCCCACGATCACCGCGATCTCGCCCTTTTCGACCGCCACCGTGCAGCCATGCAGGATGTCCGCGCCGCCATAGCCGCCGGTCATCCGGTCGCCGATCAGGAAAGGTTCACCCATCCGCGCGCGCCCCGTCCTTCTTCCTGGCAAAAATACCCAAATCCGCCCTTTCCGCCTGCGCGTCCCCGCTCAGGCCGTGCCTTCCGCCTTCAGCTTGTTCTTCAGCCCGGTGCCCAGATAGGCCTCGATCACCGCCTCGTTCTGCATGATCTCGTCCGCCTTGCCCTGGGCCAGCACCTTGCCCTCGGCCATCACGATCACCGGATCGCACAGCCGGCCGATGAAATCCATGTCATGCTCGATCACGCAGAAGGTATAGCCGCGTTCGCGGTTCAGCCGCACGATGGCATCGCCGATCGTGTTCAGAAGCGTCCGGTTCACGCCCGCGCCGACCTCGTCGAGGAAGACGACCTTGGCATCGACCATCATCGTGCGGCCAAGTTCCAGCAGCTTCTTCTGCCCGCCCGACAGGTTGCCCGCCCGTTCATCGGCCAGATGGTCGATGGTCAGGAAGTCCAGCACCTCGTCGGCCTTTGCGGCCAGCGCCTTTTCCTCTTCGGCGACCCGGCCACGCCCGAACCAGGCGTTCCACAGCGTCTCGCCCGACTGGCCCGCGGGCACCATCATCAGGTTCTCGCGCACCGTCATGGAACTGAATTCATGCGCGATCTGGAAGGTGCGCAGCAGCCCCTTGTGGAACAGGTCATGCGGTGGCAGGCCCGTGATGTCCTCGCCCGCCATCGTGACCTTGCCCGAGGTCGGCGGCAGCACGCCCGCGATCACGTTGAACAGCGTCGACTTGCCCGCGCCGTTCGGCCCGATCAGCCCGGTGATCGAGCCCGTGGCGATCTCGATCGAGGCGCCGTCCACCGCGTGGAAGCCGCCGAAATGCTTGTGCAGGTTCTCTACCCGGATCACGTTCCCATCCCCCGCGTTCTGGCGCGCGTGCTTAGCGCAAGGCGGCGGCCCGGAAAAGCCCCGGGCCGCCTGTCCTTTCGGCCAGTCGCCGTGCCGCGCCTCAGCGGAAGCGGTCGGTGACGAAGGCACCGTCGGTGATGGTGTATTCGCGGAAATTGCCCGCGCTTTCGCCCGGTCCGATCAGTTCGACCGCGGTTGCCCCGACAAAGTCGATCTGCTCGCCTGCCGCGAGAAGCTCCAGCGCCTTGGCCAGGTCGCCGGGATAGATCTTCTCGCCCGGCTCGTTGGCGATGTCCATGATCCGGTCCTTGAAATCGGCCGAGGCGGTCGAGCCCGCCGCATGCATCGCCAGCAGGATCAGCGCCGCCGCGTCATAGCTTTCGGCGACATAGGACGAGGTCCCGTCGAAGCCAGCCGCCGCCGCCATTTCCTGGATCGTCGCCGCGCCGGGGCTGTCGGTCCCGGGCACGGTGCCGAACGAGCCGTTCAGCCCGTCGCCGATCGCCGCGATCAGCGACTCGCCATACATCCCGTCGGGCAGGAAGAAAGTGTCGAAGGCGCCCGTGTCGATCGAGGCCTGGATCACGCCACGACCGCCCTGGTCGACATAGCCCGCGACCACCAGCATGTCGCCGCCCGCAGAGGCCAGCGCCGCGACCTCGGCCGAGTAGTCGGACTTGCCGTCCTCATGCGCGGCGACGATGGTCACGGTGCCGCCGGTGGCCTCGAAGGCGGCCTTGATCGAATCCGCCAGACCCTTGCCGTAATCGTTGTTGGTATAGGAGATCGCGACCGATCCCATGCCGCGTTCCTGCAGCACCTCGGCGATCACCTCGCCCTGGCGCGCATCCGACGGCGCGGTGCGGAAGAACAGCCCGTCATCCTCGGCATTCGACAGCGCAGGCGAGGTCGAGGAGGGCGAGATCATCACGATGCCGTTGGGCCGCGCCACGTTCTGCAGGATGGCGCCCGACACGCCCGAGCAATCCGCGCCGACGATGGCATGCACCTTGTCAGAGGTCACCAGACGCTCGGCGGTGGCGGTGGCGGCGGCGGCGTCCACACAGGTCGAGTCGCCGCGCACCGCGGTCACGGCCGCGCCGTCCATGAAGGTTCCGGCGGCGTTGATCTCGGCAATCGCCAGTTCCGCACCGCCCGCCATGGCCGGGGTGATCGATTCGAGCGGCCCGGTGAAGCCGAAGATGATGCCGATCTTGACCTCGTCAGCCGTCGCCGTCCCGGCAAGGGCCAGCGTGGCCGCGCTGGCCAGAAGCAGTTTTTTCATTGTTGAACTCCCGTGTTGGAATGAAATCCGCGGGGCAGACTAGTGGCGCGGCTGACAAAAGGGAAGGGAAACCGCGCCGCAGCCGGGCTTGGCATTGCGCGGCCGGGCGCTAGGTTTCGGGATATGCAACAGAGTGTTTCCAGACGGTTCCTGCGCCTTGCCGGGCTTGCCCTCGGCGCGGCTGCCCTGTTCCTGCCCTTGTCCGGTCCCGCCCGCGCGCTGGAAAGTTCGGCCGGGCCGCTGCGCATCGAGACAATCGCCACCGGCCTAAGCGAGCCCTGGGCCATCGGCTTTCTACCCGATGGCAGCGTGCTGGTGACCGAACGGGGCGGGCGGCTGGTGCGGATCGCCGGGGGGAACGCGGCCGAGGTCGCGGGGCTGCCGGATGTGGCGGCCGTGGGGCAGGGCGGTCTGCTCGATCTGATGGTGCCGCGAGATTTTGCCGAAAGCCGCGAGATCTTCCTGTCCTATGCCCGGGCGCAGGGGCGGGACGAGGGCACGGCGCTGGGGGTCGGGCGGTTGTCGGAGGACGGCACGCGGCTGGAGGGGTTTCGCGAGATCTTTGCGATGGCGCCCGGGGCCCGCGGCGGGCGGCATTTCGGCTCGCGCATCGTCGAGGGGCCGGAAGGCCATCTGTTCCTGACCATCGGCGACCGCGGCGAGGATCGCAGCGCGCAGGATCTGATGCGCCACGAAGGCTCGGTGCTGCGGCTCAACCGCGATGGCACGGTGCCGGGAGACAACCCCTTCCTGGGGCAGGCGGGCGCGCGGCCCGAAATCTGGTCTTATGGCCACCGCAACCCGCAGGGCGCGGCGCTGGATCTCGAAGGGCGGCTTTGGGTCAACGAACATGGCGCGCGCGGTGGGGACGAGGTGAACCTGATCGCCAAGGGGGCGAATTACGGCTGGCCGGTGATTTCCTACGGGCGGCATTATTCGGGCCGGAAGATCGGCGAGGGGACGGCGAAACCGGGGATGGAGCAGCCCCTTCATTACTGGGATCCCTCCATCGCGCCCTCGGGGCTGATGATCTATTCCGGCGCGCTCTGGCCCGAATGGCGGGGGCATCTGTTCTCGGGCAGCCTGAATTCCGGTTTCCTGTCGCGTCTGGACCCGGCGGCCGGGTTCGCCGAGGAACGGCTGGAGGCGCCCCAGACCGGCCGGGTGCGCGATCTGCGTGAAGGCCCCGATGGCGCGATATGGTTCCTGTCGGTGACGGACGGGGCGCTTTACCGGATCCTGCCCGAAACCGGACAGTGACCGGGCGCCTCGGCCCGGTCGGTCATCGTGTAGTCGCGCGTGATCGCGAAGATGCGGACCTCGTCGGCGCCGCCTGATGCCATGCGATCCGCCAGGGTTCGGGCCGCCGCGCCCTCGGCCCGTTCGGCCAGCGTGACGAAGCGACCGGGCCGCGTGACGCTTTCATGGCTGCGCCCGGATGCGAGCGGTGCGGGGCCATAGGCGGCGACAAGCCAGCGCGCCGCGCCCTCGGCTGGACGGGCTGCCTCGGGCCCGACCCGGATGCGGTAGCTTTCGAAATGGATCCGCTGGCCCGCCCATTGGCTGGCCCGGTGCGCGATGTCGCGGCGCCAGGCGGTGATCGCGTCCTCGTCCGCCCAGAGCTGATGCGAGAGCAGCGCGTCAGGCGCGTCGAGCGGGCGGAAGCGTTCCAGATAGATCAGCCCGCGATGCCGCGCGAGGATCGGCCGAAGCCGGTCGACATGGGCGAAATAGGCGTCCATGTGACCGGGTTTCGGGCGGACATCGAAGAACAGGCACTGCATCGGTCAAACGGGCCTTCGCGGGTTTTTCAGGCGCAAGACTGGCCGGGGCGGGCGGTCGAAGGCAAGCACCATCGCAGCCGGATCGGATCTGGCGATTCAAACCGGAAGCCGCGCCATCCCGCAAGAACCGCGCGCGCGGTCCGCCACGATCCTGTCGCGCGCCGCACCCACCCGCATCAGCGGCAGCGCGGGCACCGGATCGTCAAGCCTCTCGGCCAGGCGGCGGCGGCTGCCCTGCCACAGATCCCGCAAGATCAGCGGGCCGAGAAACAGCGACTCCGCAACGCAGCCGTTCGCGATCAGCAATTCATGCCTGTCGAGCATCAGGTGATGCCAGGTCACACGGGGCCTGCCGTTCATCGCGCGCACACCCCGCAGCGGCAACAGCGCCCTTGCAGGCACCAGCACCGGCTGCGGGAACAACGCCTCGAGCTGGCCGAACACGCCCAAGGCGATGCGATGCTGGACCGAAACGATCAGATCGGTCGCAGGTCGACCCGGACCAAGCGCATGCGCGGCGATGCGGATCGGGCGGGGGACATGCGGCGTGGTCTCGAAGCATATTTCGCGACGGCAGGCCCAGCGGATGGGTTCGGTCGCTCCCGTGGCGGTCAGCACCCTGTCCCCGGCCGACAGGCTTTCGATCGGTCGGGGGCCATCGGGGGTCTCGATCAGCGTGCCCGCGCCGAAACAGGGGATCGTTCCGGGGTTCGGGCTTGTCTGCTGGAAATAGCTCGCGCCCCCGTCGGCGGTTTCGAACGAGTTCCCGAAATCCGTGCTGCCGATATCGGTGCTTGTCATCCCGGCCGCGGGACCCGTCGCCGGGGTGACGACGGTGCCATGCCACGAGATGAACTGCACCGCCGTTCCGCTGCCATCCGCCAGCGCCAGGGCATGGGTATAGCCGAGATTGGGCAGGCCGTCCGTGGGTCGGATGACATACAGATCCCGGCCCGCGATGCTGGCATCGACCCCGCCCAGCGACAGGGTCGCGGCGATGCTGCCGTCGCCGTTATAGACCACCAGCGACCAGTTCGCGGTATTGGTGCCGGACGGAACCGCCACCTCGACGAATTCGGTGCTGCCGCCGAAAATGTTGAATTCCGAGATGTAGGCAGACATGGGCGCGACCCTATGGTTTCCGGAACGATCATCGCGCAACCTGGTTACCGAACCGTATCCGCGGACCGGATCGACACCGGCCGTCAGTCCTTGACCTGTCCCCCCCGGCTGCCGCGTTCCCGGTAGGGGGTGGTCGCATAATGCGCCCGGTAGCATTTCGAGAAATGGCTGGGCGAGGCGAAGCCGCAGGCCAGCGCCACGTTGATCACGCTCATGTCGGTCTGCATCAGCAGGTTGCGCGCCCGGCCCAGCCGCAGTTCCATGTAATAGCGCTTGGGGCTGCGGTTGAGATAGCGGCGGAACAGCCGTTCCAGCTGGCGCGTGCTCATCCCGACATCGCGCGCCAGCGTCGCGGGCGAAATCGGATCCTCGATATTGCGCTCCATCACCTGGATGACCTGGGAAAGCTTGGGGTGGCGCACGCCGATCCTCGTGGGGATCGACAGCCGCTGGGTGTCCTGGTCGGTGCGGATCGACGAATAGATCAACTGGTCGGCCACGGCATTGGCCAGATCCGCGCCATGGGCCTCGGCGATCATGGTGATCGCAAGGTCGATCGAGGCGGTGCCGCCCGCCGTGGTCATGCGGTTGCCGTCGATCACGAAGACCGATCTGGTCAGTTCGATCTCGGGGAAATCCTCGGCGAAGCTGTCCTGGTTCTCCCAGTGGATCGTGGCGCGGCGCCCGTCCAGAAGCCCCGCGCGCGCCAGCGCATGCGCCGCCGTGCACAGCCCCGCGATGGCCCGGCCCTGGCGCGCCTCGCGCCTGAGCCAGCCCACCAGTCGTTTCGTCGTGGCCGCCTGCACGTCGATGCCGCCGCAGACCAGCACGGTCTCGTCGCGGCCCAGCGCGTCGAGATCCATGTCCAGCGCGATCCGCGCGCCGTTGGAACAGGTGGCCCAGTCGCCGCCCTCGCCCGCCAGCCGCCAGCGGTAGAGCGTCTTGCCGGACATGCGGTTGGCGATGCGGAAGGGTTCGATCGCGCCGGCGAAACTGAGCATGGTGAAGCGGTCGAGCAGCACGAAGACGAGGTCCTGCGGCCGGTTGCCATCTGCCGCCACCTCGATCAAATCGCTGTCCCGAGCGACTGTCGCCACCTCTGCCTCCGCGCATCTTGTCGGTTCAGCGAAAGCAGGTTTGCCCCAGCGGATCAAGTGGGCCGGGGGAATTGACGGTGGCGGCAAGGCGCGCTTGCCCCTATAAGGCCCCACGGAATGCGACAGACCTGCGGAGCGAGAGAGATGACGACCTGGCAGAAATCCGACTGGCGGTCCCGGCCCCGGGTGCAGATGCCCGATTACCCGGACCAGGCGGCCCTTCATGCCGTCGAGGCGCAGTTGGCCAAGTATCCGCCGCTGGTCTTCGCCGGCGAGGCGCGCAACCTGACCGCCAAGCTGGGCCAGGCGGCACGCGGCGAGGCGTTCCTGCTGCAGGGCGGCGACTGCGCCGAGAGCTTTGCCGAGTTTTCCGCCGATTCCATCCGCGACACCTTCAAGGTGCTGTTGCAGATGGCCATCGTGCTGACCTATGGCGCCAAGCTGCCGGTCATCAAGGTGGGCCGGATGGCGGGGCAATTCGCCAAGCCGCGCTCTGCGCCGACCGAGACCCAGGGCGGCGTGGAACTGCCCGCCTATCGCGGCGACATCATCAACGGATTCGATTTCACGCCCGAGGCGCGCATCCCCGATCCGGCGCGCATGTTGCAGGCCTATACCCAGGCCGCCGCCTCGCTGAACCTGTTGCGCGCATTCTCCAAGGGCGGGTTCGCCGACATTCACCGGGTGCATGCCTGGACGCTGGGCTTCACCGACAGCGACGAGGCCGAGAAATACCGCGACATGGCGAACCGGATCGGCGACACGCTGGCCTTCATGACGGCCGCGGGCGTGAACGGCGACACGATGAACGCTCTGTCGGTGGTGGATTTCTTCACTTCGCACGAGGCGCTGCTGTTGGAATACGAGGAGGCGCTGTGCCGGGTCGATTCCACCTCGGGTAACTGGATCGCGGGGTCGGGCCACATGCTGTGGATCGGCGACCGCACGCGGCAGGTGGACGGCGCGCATGTCGAGTTCTGCCGCGGCGTGATGAACCCGATCGGGCTGAAATGCGGGCCGAGCATCAGCGATGACGATCTGAAGGTGCTGATCGACAAGCTGAACCCGAAGAACATCCCCGGTCGGCTGATGCTGATCGCGCGCTTCGGGGCGGGCAATGTGGGCGACCACCTGCCGCGGCTGATCCGGGTGGTGCGCGAGATGGGGGCGCAGGTCGTGTGGACCTGCGATCCGATGCACGGCAACACGATCAAGTCAGCAAGCGGGTTCAAGACGCGGCCCTTCGACTCGGTGCTGCGCGAGGTGCAGGAGTTCTTTGCCGTCCATGCGGCCGAGGGCACGATCCCCGGCGGCGTGCATGTCGAGATGACCGGCAAGGACGTGACCGAATGCACCGGCGGCGTGCGCGCGGTGACCGACGAGGATCTGTCCTCGCGCTATCACACCGCCTGCGATCCGCGGCTGAATGCCTCTCAGGCGCTGGAGCTTGCCTTCCTCGTGGCCGAGGAACTGTCCGCGCGCCATGACAGCGCTGCGGCCGCCGCAGCGGTCTGATCCACATGAAGAAGGCGGGGTAACCGCCTTCTATCCCTTGGTATTCCTGTCCTGAACGGGGCGGGGATCAGGCCCGGGCCGACAGCCCGCCCTCGATCACCCTCAGCGCCGGGCGGCCGGTCGTGGCAACCGGACGATCGGTCTCGGCCGCACCCAGAATGCGGAAGCGGCGCGGCGCGCGGCCGGGCTTGCCGACCGTGGCAAAGGCACCCAGCGTCCGGCGCGGCGCGCCGGCCTCGTCGCGCAGCGGCAAAAGCACGATGCCGCCATAAAGCGCGGGCTGGCCGAAACGGGGCGGCGCGAACAGGCTGATCCTTGCGGGTCCGGCCATGTTCGCCAGCCCTTCGGCGATCACCTGCTCCAGATGGGGGCGGGAATCAGGCAGGATCAAGGCAGAGAGCGGCATCCCGCGCATGTCCATCCCCATGACATCGCTCAGGTGCTGACCCGTCAGCCGCAGGCGCAGATGGCGCGGCGTGATCGCCTCGGCGATGAAGCAGTTCGACAGCGCCCGGGAAAAGCCGCGCGGGTCCAGTTCGGCCCGGCTCGGCGGGATGCCGTTTTTCTCGGTCAGCCCACGCCAATAGGCCTCGATCTCGTCCAGCGCGGCTAGGCCGCCCCCCGCGCGATACCCTGCCAGCGCGATCACAGCGGCCCTCAGGCTCTTGTCGTTCTCGGACATCTCGTTACCACCCCGGTCACACCAACCATGGCTGTCCGAAACGCCCCTCCCTGGCCGCCGTTGTCGGCCAGCGTGGGACATGCTAGTGCGGATCAGCCCCCATGGGCCAAAGATTGCCACAAAAAAGCCACGAGTGAGAGGGGAGTCTTCACCAATGGTTAACGAAGATGCCTGACTCGATGACCGCCTTCGCGGCGCGGGGCGGACAGGGGCACGGCCATGGCTGGACCTGGGAATTGCGCAGCGTCAACGGCAAGGGGCTGGACCTGCGGCTGCGGCTGCCCGACTGGCTGCCGGGGCTGGAACAGGCGGCACGCGCGGCAGTTCAGGGGCGGATCGCGCGAGGCAGCGTGACGCTGGGGCTGAAGGTCCAGCGCGAGGCGACGGGGGCGGGGACGGCGATGATCGACGCGCGGGCGCTCAACGCGGCGCTTGTCATGCTGAAGAAGGTCGAGGCCGCGGCGGCCGAACACAATCTGCGCCTTGCGGTGCCCAGCGCGGCCGACATCCTGACATTGCGCGGCGTGGCGGACACGGCGCTGCCCGAGGCCGAGACCGAGGCGCTGACCGCCGCGCTTCTGGCCGATCTGGACAGGCTGATCGACGACTTCACCGCGATGCGCGCCGCCGAGGGCGCGGCGCTCGAGGCGCTTCTGCGCGATCATCTTGCCCAGATCGCCGATCTGGTCGAGGACGCAGCCCGGGCCGCCGAGGCGCGGCGCGAGCACATGGCCGAATCGCTGCGCGCGAACCTCGCCCGGGTGCTGGACAATTCCGAGGGCGCCGACCCGGACCGGGTGGCGCAGGAACTGGCGATGATCGCGGTCAAATCCGACGTGCGCGAGGAAATGGACCGGCTTTCGGCCCATGTCGAGGCGGCGCGCGCGCTGCTGGATGCGGATGGCCCCATCGGACGCAAGCTCGACTTCCTGATGCAGGAATTCAACCGCGAGGCCAACACGCTCTGTTCCAAGTCGCAATCCACGCCGCTGACCCGCATCGGGCTTGACCTCAAGCATGTGATCGACCAGATGCGCGAGCAGGTTCAGAACGTGGAGTAGGGCATGGGGGCGCGGCGGGGTCTTCTCATAATCCTGTCCTCGCCGTCCGGCGCAGGCAAGTCCACGCTGGCGCGGCGGTTGCGCGACTGGGACAGGGATATCCTGTTCTCGGTCTCGGCCACCACCAGACCGCCGCGGCCGGGCGAGGAGGAGGGCCAGGACTATCATTTCCTGAGCGAGCCCGCCTTCAAGGCCGAGGTGTCGAAGGGCGCGATGCTGGAACATGCCTATGTCTTCGGCAATTTCTACGGTTCGCCCGAGGCGCCGGTGCGCGCCGCCATCGAGGCGGGGCGCGATGTGCTGTTCGATATCGACTGGCAGGGCGCACAGCAGATCCGCAACTCGGCCCTGGGCCAGCACACGCTGTCGATCTTCCTTCTGCCGCCCTCGATCGCGGAACTGCGCCGTCGACTGGAGAGCCGCGGGCAGGACAATGCCGAGACCATCGCGAAACGGATGCAGAAAAGCTGGGACGAGATCAGCCATTGGGACGGCTACGATTTCGTGCTGGTGAACGAAGATCTCGACGCGACCGAGGAAAAGCTGAAGACGATCCTGACCGCAACCCGCCTGCGCCGCAGCCAGCAGCCGGACCTGACGGCCCATGTCCGCGCGCTTCAGGCCGAATTCGAGGCCCTGCCATGACGCTTTACGCCCTTGACGGCATCCTGCCCACGCTTCCCGAGGACGGCGATTTCTGGGTCGCCCCCGATGCCAACGTGATCGGCAAGGTGATCCTGGGGCAGGGCGCCTCGGTCTGGTTCGGCGCCACGCTGAGGGGCGACAACGAACCGATCACGGTGGGGGCAGGGAGCAACATCCAGGAAAACACGGTCTGCCACACCGACATGGGTTTTCCGCTGGTGATCGGCGAAGGCTGCACCATCGGGCACAAGGCGATGCTGCATGGCTGCACCATCGGCAACAATACCCTGATCGGCATGGGTGCCACGGTGCTGAACGGGGCGGTGATCGGCGACAATTGCCTGATCGGGGCCTGCGCGCTGGTCACCGAGGGCAAGGAAATCCCCGATGGCAGCCTCGTGATGGGCAGCCCCGCCAAGGTGGTGCGCCAGCTCGACGCGGCCGCGATCGAGGGGCTGCGCAGGTCCGCGCGCAACTACCAGGCCGCCATGCGACGTTTTCGCGGCGGTTTGACGGCGCATCAAGAGGGATGACCCGCCAGGCGGTCCGAAGGCTAGATCCGCGCGCGCGGGATCAACTCGACCGTCAGGCCCGGGCAAAGCTGTTCGATCTCGCGGCGGATCATGTGCGGCGCGGGCAGGGCAGGTGTGACGACGACATAACGCCCGCGATAGCCGGCAAGCTCCAGTTGCGCTGCCAGATCAAGCGCGTCGAAATGATCGCTCACCAGCGGAGAAACCACATAATCGGCCCAGGGCACGCAAGCCAGCGCGGCGTGAAGCAGCGCATAGGGCAGTTTCTCGCAACGACCTGCGGCAAAGGGCATGCAATGCTCGGGGTGATCTTCCTGGTCGAAACCGACAAGCAAGGCCAAGGAGGGCGCGAGCGGTCTTGCGACCCACGCGTCCGTAAGAAGATGGCGTTGCTCCATGCATGCCGCTCCGCTGTGCGGCGCCATGGAGGCGCCTGTAATCAATCCTAAGTTGTCAACCTGCCTTTTCAGTCAGGTCTCAACTGTTTTTATATGGTCAATTCGAAGCAGAGGCAAATGCCTATGACAAGGAATCGCGGGTTCCGTTACGTCCGTTTACGATCAGCGACGCGAGGGAGCCGTACATGACCGCCGAACTTGCCCCGTCGATCATCGCGGGGGTGCCGCTTCCGGTGGTGTTGATCGATCGCAGCGAACGCGTGCAGGCAATGAATGCGCCCGCCACGCAGCTTTTCGGCGCGGCGGGTGCGGGGCGGCATTACATCACGGTCCTGCGCCAGCCCGCGCTGCTGGACTGCGTCGAAGAGGCGTTGCGCCTGCGCCAGTCTCGCAAGGTGCGCTACCTGACCACCGAGGTCGCACGCGAGGTCACCTACGAGGTTACCGCGAGCCCGCTGGGCCCCGATGGCGGTTCGGGCGTCGTTGTCGTCTTCACCGACGTCACCGAACGCGAGCAGATGGGCCAGATCCGACGCGATTTCGTGGCCAATGTCAGCCACGAGTTGAAGACGCCGCTGACCGCGCTGCTGGGCTTCATCGAGACACTTCAGGGGCCCGCACGGGACGATGCCGCGGCGCGTGGGCGCTTTCTCGAGATCATGGGACGCGAGGCGAAGCGGATGAACCGGCTGGTCAGCGACCTTCTGTCGCTCAGCCGGGTCGAGGCCGAGGAGCGCATGCGTCCGGGCGCGCGGGTGGATGTCGCCGCGCTGTTGCGCAGTTCGGTTCAGACCCTGCGCCCGCTTGCCTCTGATTCGGGGGTCGAGATCGCCCTCGAAGGCGCGGACAGCCCGGTCCATGTGCTGGGTGATCCCGACCAGCTCACTCAAGTGTTCCACAACCTGATCGAGAACGGCATCAAATATGGCGGATCGGGTGGCAGCCTCGTGGTGCGCATGACGCAAAGCGAGCGCGAGCTGGCGTTCCGCGGCCCCGGCGTGCGGATCGACGTGATCGACCGTGGCGAAGGCTTCGATCCGGTGCATATCCCGCGGCTGACAGAACGGTTCTACCGGGTCGACAGCCACCGCTCGCGCGAGATGGGCGGAACGGGGCTGGGGCTTGCCATCGTCAAGCATATCGTGAACCGCCACCGCGGCCGGTTCCGGATCGAGAGCGTCGAGGGCGAAGGCAGCACCTTCACCGTCTTCCTGCCGGTCGGCTGACCGGCGCCCGGGGGGCAGGAAGCCATCGCGGCGTCCCAAGCCCACATATCCAAGGCCGATAATCAGTATTATGTAACGTAAATCTGTTGCCGATATCTTTCGACACTCGGTCCCAACAGATAGGTCTGCCGAGCATATTCAAATTGAAATCAGTTGCCTGTCTCGCAATCTTCACGTCGACCGCGCCCCCCCCCGATTGCGGCGTGCCCCGCCGTCATCGTCGCGACGAATAAAGCACCACCGCAGCGGCGCCGAACTGGCGAGCCGGCATGTGGCATGCGCGGCGACAGGCGCTGCCTCTCGACATGCCGGGGAAGCCTGGCGTAAACATCTGGATCGTCCGGGGATTGCGGCGCCCGGCGGTTCTGGCGGATCATCTCGGCTACCTTGATCCGCGAACCCCGAGTTTCCGCGTTCTCGCATTCACGGAGGTGCCATGCCACTCGAGCATCTCAAGACCATCGTCGCGGCGCAGACCGTGGAAGAGTTGTGGGCGCACCACACGCAACGGATGGCGGCCTACGGGTTTGACCGGCTGATCTACGGGTTCACACGGTTCCGTACGGCCAATTCGCTCGGCGACCGGGACGATCTTCTGGTGCTGTCCAATCTCAGACCCGACTATACCCGCGCCTTCGTCGACCAGGAGATGTATCGCAACGCGCCCATGGTGCGCTGGGCGGCCGAGAACGAGGGGGTTTGCAGTTGGCGCGAACTGTGCGAACGCCGGGCGCGCGGGGAACTGACCCCGGAAGAGGAACGCACGCTGGAATTCAACCGGTCGATGGGCATCGTGGCGGGATATTCCATCGCGTTTCGGGACATCTCGATGCGCGCCAAGGGGGCGATCGGGCTGGTGGCGCGCGAGGGTCTGACGCAGGACGACGTGGATGCCGTCTGGGCCGAACATGGTGACGAGATCTTCCTGATGAACGAGGTGATGCATCTCAAGGTCCAGAACCTGCCCTATCTCTCGACCCGCCCGCCATTGACACCGCGTCAGCGCGAGGTGCTGGAATGGGTGGGCGACGGCAAGACGGCGCAGGACATCGCGACGATTCTGGGCGTGACGCCGGCAACGGTGGAAAAGCACCTGCGCCTTGCGCGTGACGCGCTGGACGTCGAGACGACGGCGCAGGCGGTGCTGAAAGCATGGTTCCAGAACCAGATCTTCAGCACGCGCGGGTGATGCCGTCCTGATTCGATCCGGCCAATGCGCAAGCTGCGCATGCTGCAGGTAAGGATTCCCCCACTACCGACACGGTGCGTGAATCGGCGACTATCCGCTCGTTCCGTGAGTGGTGGCCTTGGGCCAAGGAACTGAAGGGCTGAAGCGACCTCGCGATTTCGATGGTGCTACGCCCCCCGGGAGACCGGGACGAGCACGTTGCGACCTATACTCGGTCGAATCGTGTCAGCCACTTCGCGCGGTTCGTCCTCTTCGAGGGGGGATCGGTGGGAAGTACGGGGGCGGTGCGGCCAAGGGGTGGTCGTACCGCCTTTGCCTTTCTCGGCAGTCGACGGAACGACCGGGCGCATCCCGGTTCGTGCCTGCCTTGCCGGCCGCCAATCGGGTCGGATCCGAAACGGAAAGGGGGCGGTCAGACCCCTGCCCGACCGCCCCCTGCCCTGTGCCTGTCCCTGGTCGGGCTGCGATCAGCCCTGGACCGCCTTGGCGACCTCGGCGGCGAAGTCTTCCTCGACCTTTTCGATGCCCTCGCCGACCTCAAGCCGGACGAAACCGGTGATCGTGGCGCCAGCCTCGGCAGCGGCCGCCTCGACGGTCAGGTCGGGATTCATCACGAAGGCCTGACCCAGAAGCGTGACCTCGGACAGGTACTTCTTCATCCGCCCCTCGATCATCTTCTCGATCACCGCATCGGGCTTGCCGCTTTCGCGGGCGATGTCGATCTGGACCTGGCGTTCCTTCTCGACCAGCGCGGGGTCGAGATCCGCCGCGCCCAGCGAGGCGGGGTTCGCAGCGGCAACGTGCATTGCGACCTGCTTGCCGAACGCCTCGTCGCCACCGGTCATCGCCACCAGAACACCGATCTTGCCCATGCCGGGCGTGGCGGCGTTGTGGACATAGCTGACCACGGTCTCGCCCTCGATGCAGGCCATGCGGCGCAGCGTCATGTTCTCGCCGATGGTGGCGATCTTGTCGGTCAGCGTGTCGGCGACCGACTTGCCGCCCAGATCGGCGGCCATCAGCGCGTCCAGATCGGCCGCGCCCATCGCCGCCTTGGCGATGCCCGCCACCATGGCCTGGAACTCGGCGTTCTTGGCCACGAAATCGGTCTCCGAGTTCACCTCGACGGCGACGCCCTTGCCGCCCGTGACCTCGACGGCCACCAGGCCCTCGGCAGCGGTGCGGCCGGATTTCTTGGCGGCCTTGGCCAGCCCCTTGGTGCGCAGCCAGTCGATGGCCGCTTCCATGTCGCCCTCGGTTTCGGTCAGCGCCTTCTTGGCGTCCATCATGCCCGCGCCGGTCCTGTCGCGCAGATCTTTCACCATGCTAGCCGTGATTGCCATGGCTCGGCTCTCCTCGATTGTCGAATAAGGTTCCGGGCGCGGCGATATCCGCGCCCGGTATCAATCCCGTGACAGGCCGGGCTCAGGCCCCGGCGGTCTCTTCGGCGGGTTGTTCCGTGGCCTCGGCCAGCAGTTCCTCGGCCGGCGCCTCGTCCAGCGCGCCGATATCGACGCCTGCGGCATCCATCTGCGCAGACATGCCGTCCAGCGCCGCACGGGCGGCCAGATCGCAGTACAGCTGGATCGCGCGGGCGGCGTCGTCATTGCCGGGGATCACATAATCCACGCCGTTGGGCGAGCAGTTGGTGTCGACCACCGCCACCACCGGGATGCCCAGCTTGCGGGCTTCGAGGATGGCCAGGTCTTCCTTGTTGACGTCGATGATGAACAGCAGGTCCGGCAGGCCGCCCATTTCGCGGATGCCACCAAGCGAGGCCTGCAGCTTGGCCTGCTCGCGTTCCATCCCGAGCCGTTCCTTCTTGGTCAGGCCCTCGGCGCCCATCGCCATCTGCTCGTCGATCTCGTTCAGACGCTTGATCGATTGCGACACGGTCTTCCAGTTGGTCAGCGTGCCGCCCAGCCAGCGATGGTTCATGTAGTATTGCGCGCAGCGTTCGGCGGCGTCCGCGACCGGCTTCTGCGCCTGCCGCTTGGTGCCGACGAAGAGAATGCGGCCACCCTTGGCAACGGTCTCGCGGATGACGTTCAGCGCGGCGTCCAGCATCGGGACGGTCTGCGTCAGGTCGATGATGTGGATGCCGTTGCGGTCGCCATAGATATATTCGGCCATGCGCGGATTCCACCGCTGGGTCTGGTGGCCGAAATGAACGCCAGCTTCGAGAAGCTGACGCATCGAGAAATCGGGAAGCGCCATGTCGTGTTCCTTTCCGGTTTGCGCCTGGGCGGGGCATTAAGGGCAGATGCCCAACCGGCGGACCGCAAGCGGGATGTCTCCCCGCAAGGGCCCAACCCCGCCTGTGAAGTGGCGCGCGCATAACGCGTTTCGTCCGGGCATGCAAGCCCCGGCTGCGGACTTGTCTCGACGCAACGGCTGTTCCAGAGTGTCGCGATGATGCCATGCCCGACCCGCTCGCGGGACGCGGTGGCGCCAGACCCTGTGTCCGGATGACCGCGCCGCCGCTCGTCTTCTCGCCCGAGGTTGCCGCCGCGCAGGCGGCGGGTGCGCCCGTCGTCGCGCTGGAAAGCACCATCGTCACCCATGGCATGCCCTGGCCCCGCAACCTCGAAACCGCGCGCGCGGTCGAGGACGAGCTGCGCGCAGGCGGTGCCGTGCCTGACACCATCGCCGTGATGGGCGGCGCGATCCGGGTGGGGCTGGCCCCGGACGAGCTGGCCGGGCTGGCCCGCGCCGGGCAGGTGGCCAAGCTCAGCCGCGCCGATCTGGCCGTGGCGCTGGCCCGGGGGCAGACCGGGGCCACGACCGTTGCGGCGACCATGATCTGCGCCCATCTGGCCGGGATCGCGGTCTTCGCCACGGGCGGGATCGGCGGGGTGCATCGCGGCGCCGAGACCAGTTTCGACATCTCGGCCGACCTTCGCGAACTGGCCCTGACGCCCGTCACGGTCGTCGCCGCCGGGGCGAAGGCGATCCTTGATCTGCCCAAGACGCTTGAGGTGCTGGAAACCCTGGGCGTGCCGGTGATCGGCTATCGCAGCGACGACTTCCCGGCCTTCTGGTCGCGCAGTTCCGGCCTGCGGGCGCCGCTGCGGATGGACAGCCCGGCCGAGATCGCCGCCGCCCACCGGATGCGCGCGCGGCTGGGCCTGCCCGGCGGGCAGCTTGTCGCCAACCCGATCCCCGAGGCCGACGAGATCCCGCTGGACGAGATTTCCCCCGTGATCGAGCGCGCCCTGGCCGACACCGCAAATGTCTCGGCCAAGGCGGTGACGCCCGCATTGCTCGCCCGGATCCTGGAGTTGACCGGGGGCCGCTCGCTTGACGCGAATGTCGCGCTGGTGCGCAACAATGCCCGGCTGGCCGCCGCCATCGCCCGCGCCCTGGCCTGACCTCGCACCGCCGATCCGGGCAGCACCCTGCCCCGCAAAGTGCAGGAAGGGCGTGATCGGCGCGGGAACGAGCCGGGCGGCCGCCCCCGCTATTGCACAGCGACCGGCCCGCGCCTAGCTAAGGGCATCAGCGGGGGCGCCAGCCATGTTCGAGAAAGACGACCAGCACCAGACGGATCCGCAGGACGGACATGGCCGCCATATCGGGCGGTCTCTCTTCGCGCGGCTCAGGAACAACTTTCTAGCCGGTCTGGTTGTGATCGCCCCGGTCGGCCTGACCGTCTGGCTGATCTGGACGGTCACCGGCTGGATCGACGGGTTTGTGCTGCCGCTGGTGCCGAACCAGTTCAAGCCCGAACAGTATATCGGCATCGACATCCGCGGCCTTGGGGTCATCTTCTTTCTTCTGTTCACCCTGCTTGTCGGCTGGACCGCCAAGGGTCTGATCGGGCGGTCCTTCATCGGCTGGGGCGAGCGGCTGGTGGGCCGGATGCCCATCGTCCGCTCGATCTATAACGGGCTCAAGCAGATCGCCGAGACGGTTTTTGCCCAGTCCGAGGCCAGTTTCGACCGGGCGGTTCTGATCGAATACCCGCGCAAGGGCCTGTGGGCGGTGGCCTTCGTGTCGACGCGCGCGCGCGGCGAGATCAACCGTCGCATCCCGCAGGACGAGCAGATGCTGGCCGTGTTCCTGCCCACCACGCCGAACCCGACCTCGGGCTTTCTGCTGTTCGTGCCGCAAGGCGATGTGATCGAACTGGAGATGTCCGTGGAAGAGGCCGCCAAGCTCATCATCTCGGCCGGGCTGGTGTCACCCGAGGAACGTCCCCTGCCCGTTCCCGAACCGCTGCAGGAAATCGCGCAGCGCCAGAAGATCGGCGCGTGATCCCGCGTGAGCGGCGCCGCGCTGACCGGTTTCGCCACCTCGCTGTCGCTGATCCTTGCGATCGGGGCACAGAATGCCTTCGTGCTGCGCCAGGGGGTGATGCGGAGGCATGTCTTCGCACTCTGCCTGTTCTGCGCGGCCTCGGACGCCGTGCTGATCGCGGCGGGGGTGGCGGGGTTCGGCAGGATGTCGGCGGCCGCGCCCTGGCTGCCGGTGGCGATGACGCTGGGCGGGGCGGCCTTCCTTGTGGTCTATGGCGCGCTTCGGCTGCGTGCGGCGATCCGCGGCGGGCATGCGCTGGCGGCCGCGGGCCGTGGCGGATCGGTCTGGGCGGTGCTGGGCACGGCCGCGGCGCTGACCTGGCTGAACCCGCATGTCTATCTCGACACGCTGGCGCTGATCGGGGCGGTCTCGACCCGGTTCGCGCCCGGCGATGAACGGCTGGCCTTCGGGCTCGGGGCGGTCGCGGCGTCTTTCGTGTTCTTCTTCACGCTGGGCTACGGGGCGCGGCTGCTGGCGCCGCTGATGGCCAGCCCGCGCGCCTGGCGGCTGCTCGATCTGGGGATCGCGCTGGTGATGTGGGCGATTGCCGCGGGGCTGCTCGCGGGGCTGTAGACCGCGCGGCCCGCCTCAGTCGCAAAGCCGGTGCAGATCGACGCTGCTTTCCTGCCCGATCCGCGGCCCGGCCTCGGCCAGGAATCGGTCCGCCGCCGCGCGGCCCGCACGCTTCAACTCGTCCAGCACAAGCGGGCTGGGCACCAGCTTGGTCGCCACGTTCAACTGCCGCATCAGCGCGTCGTCCGATACCATGTGGATGCGGATCTCCTTCATCGTGCCGCGTTCCAGCCGCCCCTGGTCGATCAGGTCACGCACCTGCTGGATCGCGCGCAGCTCGCCCAGAAGCGAGGCGTTGAAGCTGATCTCGTTGATCCGGTTCTGGATCTCCTGCCCCGTGACCGGCACCCTGGCGCGTTCCAGCGGGTTGATCGAGACCACGACGACATCGCCGGGCAGATCGGGCGCGAGAAAGGGAAACAGCGCCGGATTGCCGGTATAGCCGCCATCCCAATAGGCATCCGTCTCGCCCGTCTCGGGGTCGGTCACCTCGACCGCCTGGAACAGCGTGGGCAGGCAGGCCGAGGCAAGGATCGCGTCGGTGGTGATCGCGCGGCCCTCGAAGACCCGGATCTTGCCGGTGCGCACATTGGTCGCCCCGACGAAGAAGGCGGGCGGGCGGCCGGGCAGCGCAGACGCGATCGAAGTCGAACCGCTCGACGATCCGGCGCAGCGGGTTGCGGTAGAACGGGCCATAGGCATAGGGGCCGACCATGCGGCTGGCCATGTCGCCCAGCGACCAGGGAATTGCTGCGTCCAGCATCCGCGCCACGGTGCCCGCGCCGGGGGTAAAGGCCGCCATCCAATGCGTCAGCCGCAGATCGCCCACCGCGCCGACCTGCGTCCAGAGCCAGTCGAGATTCTCGCGCGCCGCTTGCGGCCCGCCCGCCACCAGGCCGGCCTTCAGCGCCGCCCCGTTCAGCGCGCCCGCCGAACTGCCCGAGATTGCCGCGATCTCGATCCCGGGTTCATCCAGCAGCCGGTCCAGCACGCCCCAGGTAAAGGCGCCATGCGCGCCCCCGCCCTGCAAGGCCAGATTGATGCGCAGGGGCGTCATGGCCGCTGGCCCGGGCATCCGTTCACAGCGCGGTCCAGCCGCCATCGACGCTGATGGTCGTGCCGGTGATCTGGGCCGCCGCCTCGGAACACAGGAAGACCGTCGTCCCCCCGAGTTGCTCGACCGTGGCGAACTGCCTGGAGGGCTGGCGCGCCAGCATCACCTCGCGGATCACGGTCTCGCGGTCCATGCCATGCGCCTTCATCTGGTCGGGGATCTGCGCCTCGACCAGCGGGGTCAGCACATAGCCCGGGCAGATCGCGTTGCAGGTGATCGCTTCCTCGGCGGTTTCCAGCGCGACGGTCTTGGTCAGCCCGACCACCCCATGCTTGGCCGCGACATAGGCGGATTTGTAGGGGCTGGCCGTCAGCCCATGCGCCGAGGCGATGTTGACGATCCGCCCCCAGCCCGCCGCGCGCATCATCGGCAGCGCGGCAGCCGTGGTGTGGAACGCGGAGGACAGGTTGATCGCGATGATCGCGTCCCATTTCTCGACCGGGAACTGATCCACCGGCGCGACATGCTGGATCCCGGCATTGTTCACCAGGATATCGCAGGCGCCTGCCTCGGCGATCAGCCCGCGGCAGGCGTCGGCGCTGGACAGATCGGCCTTGATGTAGCGCACCCGGACCCCATGCTCCTGCGCCATGTCGGCGGCCAGCGCATGATCCTCTGCGCGGTCGGTGAACGAGTTCAGCACCACATTCGCACCCGCTCGGGCCAGTTCCTGTGCGATGCCAAGCCCGATGCCCGAGTTCGAGCCGGTCACGATGGCGGTCTTTCCGGAAAGCGTCATTTGGGTCCCTCGCAATGTCTCGAAACGGTTGCCAAGGAGCCTACATCCCGCCGCGGCGCGGCGAAAGCGCCGCGGGCGCGCGCGACGACGAAAAAAAGACGCCCGCACAGGGCGGGCGTCAAGTTATTGAGGCAGGTTTCATACAGGCAAGAAACCTATCGAGCAGTAACCTCTGTATACGCAATCCCCCGCCGGCGGCCAAGCTAAAAGTTTGAAAAATCGGGCGCTCATCCCTAAGCTGGCCCCCAAGAATACAAGGCACCGGGCAGGAATGTTGCCGAGATGAGACAGAAGAATCCCCTCCGCGCGCCGCTCGCGGTGGCTGCGGCGATGCTGCTTGGCGCAGCCGGATTCGGGCAGGCCGAACCCGCCCATGGCATCGCTATGTATGGCCAGCCCGCGCTGGCACCGGATTTTGTGTCGCTGCCCTATGTGAACCCAGATGCGCCCCGGGGCGGGCGCATCGTGCTGGGCGAACTGGGCGGCTTTGACAGCCTCAATCCGTTCATCCTGAAGGGCAACGCCCCCTGGGCGCTGCGCAGCCTCGGCTACGAGACCCTGATGGGCCGGTCCTGGGACGAACCCTTCACGCTTTACGGGCTTCTGGCCGAATCGGTCGAGACCGGAGAGGCCCGCGACTGGGTCGAGTTCACCCTGCGCGAAGGCGCGCGCTTCTCGGATGGCAGCCCGGTCACGGTCGAGGATGTGCTGTGGTCGTTCAGGGTGCTGGGCGAACAGGGCCACCCGCGCTACCGCAGCGCCTGGGAAAAGGTCGCGACGGCCGAGGCGACGGGACCGCGCAGCCTGCGCTTCACCTTTACCACCGCCGACCGCGAATTGCCGCTGATCCTGGGCCTGCGCCCGGTGCTGAAAAAGGCGCAATGGGAGGGGCGCGATTTCGCGCAAAGCGGGCTGGAGGCGCCGATCGGGTCCGGGCCCTATGTCATCGCGGGGTTCGAGCCGGGCCGGTTCGTCCTGTTGCGCCGGAACCCCGACTGGTGGGGGCGCGATCTGGCGCTGAACCGGGGCCAGCACAATTTCGACGAGATCCGTATCGAGTTCTACGCCGATGCGGGCGTGCTGTTCGAGGCGTTCCGGGGCGGCGCGGTCGACATCTATCGCGAATCGAGCGCGGCGCGCTGGCAAAGCGCCTATGACTTCCCCGCCATCGCCACGGGGCGGATCGTGAAATCCGAGATCCCGCATGCCCGCCCCACCGGCATCAGCGGGCTGGTGATGAATGGCCGCCGCCCGGTCTTTGCCGACTGGCGGGTGCGCGACGCGATGCTGCATGCCTTCGATTTCGAGTTCATCAATGGCGTGCTGACCGGCGGCACCCAGCCGCGCATCGCGTCCTATTTCTCGAATTCCGAGCTTGGCATGGGACCGGGCCCCGCCGAGGGCCGCGTGCGCGCGTTGCTGGCGCCCTTTGCCGACGAGCTGCTGCCCGGCGCGCTCGAGGGCTATGCGCTGCCCGTCTCGGACGGGCGGCCCTCGAACCGGCAGAACCTGCGCATGGCCTTTGCCCGGCTGGAGGAGGCGGGCTGGCGCGTGGGCGATGACGGGGTGCTGCGCGATGCCGACGGCCGGCCCTTCACCTTCGAGATCCTCTTGCGCCAGGGCGCGGCCGAGAGCCAGAAGATCGTCGACATCTTGGCCGAGGGGCTGAAGCGGCTGGGCATTGCGGTGCGCATCAGCACGGTTGACAACGCGCAATATACCGAACGCACCGATGCCTATGATTTCGACATGGCGTTCTACGCGGTCGGGCTGTCGCTGTCGCCCGGCAACGAACAGCGGCTTTACTGGGGGGCGGAGGGGGTCACGCGGCCCGGCACGCGCAACTGGATGGGGCTGGCCAGCCCCGCCGCCGAGGCGATGATCGAGGCGCTGCTGACATCGGAAACGCATGAGGAATTCGTCGCGGCGACCCGCGCGCTTGACCGGGTTCTGACGACCGGGCGGCATGTGATCCCGGTCTGGTATGCGCCCAGTTCGCTGATTGCCCACCGCGCCACGCTGCGCTATCCGGAAACGATACCGATATACGGGGATTGGATCGGTTTTCTCCCCGATATCTGGTGGTCCGAGAGGGAGTGATCCATGACCCGAACGCTTCTGATGCTGGGCCTGCTGGCCCTTGCGGGCTGCGGAACCGTCGAAGGGATCGGCGAGGACATCTCGGCCGGGGCCCGCGCGGTGCGCAACGTGTTCTGATCCCGCCCGCCGTCGCGTTCCCCGCCCTTGCAACCGCAAGGCAGCGGGTCTAGCACGCAGCCCATGCGAGCGATCTATGACGAGGGCGCCCCGCCGCCCTGCCCCACCCCGTTCAACCTGGCCGCCCATGTACTGGCCCCGGCCGCCTGCACGCCCGAGAAGGTCGCGCTGGCCGTGATCGGCCCCCATGGCGCCGAACGCTGGAGCTATGCCCGGCTCGAGGCCGCCGTCCTGGGGCTGGCGGCGGGGCTTGCCGGGATGGGGCTTGAGCCCGGCGCGCGGGTGCTCTTGCGGCTGGGCAACGGGGTCGAGTTTCCCATCGGTTTCCTGGGCGCGATCGCCGCGGGGCTGGTGCCGGTGCCGACCTCGGCGCTGCTGACCACGCTCGAGATCACGAAACTTGCCGCCGAGATCGAGCCCGCCGTGATCCTGGCCGGTCCGGGCGTTGCCCTGCCCGCCGATTGCGCCGCGCCGGTGCTGGACCTCGACGCGCAGCGCGCCCTGCACGAACACGCCCCAGCGGGCTATGCGATGGGCGATCCCGACCGGCCGGCCTATGTGGTTTATACCTCGGGCACCTCGGGCAATCCGCGCGGCGTGATCCATGCCCATCGCGCGGTCTGGGCGCGGCGGATGATGTGGGAGGGCTGGTATGGCCTGACGCCCGAGGACCGGCTGCTGCATGCGGGCGCCTTCAACTGGACCTATACGCTGGGCACCGGGTTGCTCGATCCCTGGTCCATCGGCGCGACCGCCCTGATCCCCGCGCCGGGCGTGCGGCCCGCGCAATTGCCGCTGCTTCTGAAACGCTTCGACGCGACGATCTTTGCCGCCGCGCCCGGGGTCTATCGCCAGATGCTGCGCGACTATCCCCATCTGGTGCTGCCCCGGCTGCGCCACGGGCTGTCGGCGGGCGAGAAGATGCCCGAGGCCACCCGCGCCGCCTGGGCCGAGACCACCGGCACCTTCGTCTACGAGGCGCTGGGCATGTCGGAATGCTCCACCTTCGTCTCGGGCAGCCCCGCCCGCCCCGCGCCGCTGCCCTCCTCGGGCTATCCGCAGCCGGGCCGCCGGGTCGCGGTGCTGGGTCCGGACCTCGAACCCGTCCAGCGCGGCGAGCCGGGGCAACTGGCCGTCTCGCGCCGTGATCCGGGGCTGATGCTGGGCTATCTCAAGGCCGAGGCCGAAACCGCGACGCGGTTCCATGGCGAATGGTTCCTGACCGGCGACATGGTGGAAATGGCCGAGGATGGCGCGATCACCTATCTGGGCCGCGACGACGACATGCTGAACGCGGGCGGCGTGCGCGTCTCGCCATTGGAGGTGGAACGCGCGCTTATGGAACACCCCGCGATCCACGAGGTCGCCGCGACCGAAATCGCGATCAGGGCCGATACCACAATCATCGCCGCCTTTTACACCGGCGAGGCGCAGCCCGAGGACCGGCTTGCCGCCTTTGCCGCCGAACGGCTGGCCCGTTACAAGCAGCCGCGGCTTTACATCCACATGGACGAGTTGCCGAAGAACCCGAACGGCAAGCTGAACCGCCGCCGGGTCCGCGCATCCTACGAGGCTGGCCATGGTCCGGCTTGATATCTTCGCCGACCCGATCTGTCCCTGGTGCCTGATCGGCAAGCGGCTGCTGGATGCCGCGCTGGACGCCCGGCCCGACCACCCGTTCGAGATCGTCTGGCAGCCCTTCCAGTTGAACCCCGGCATGCCGCGCGCGGGCATGGACCGGCGCGCCTATCTCGAAGCCAAGTTCGGCGGCCAGATCGAGGCCGCCCGCGCCTATGTCGAGATCGACGACAAGGCCCGCGCGGCGGGGATCGAACCGAACCTCGCGGCGATCACCCGCACGCCCAATACGCTGGACGCGCAGCGGCTGATCCACTGGGCGGGGCTTGAGGGGTGCCAGACCGCGCTGGTCCAGGCGCTGTTCGACGCCTATTTCCTGGAAGGCCGCGATATCGGCTCGCCCGGCGTTCTGGCTGCGATTGCCGGGGCCGTCGGGATGGACCGGGGCGTGGTCGCGCGGCTTCTGGCCTCGGATGCCGATGCGGATGCGATCCGCGCCCGCGACGCCCATGCCCGCGCCCGCGGCGTGAGCGGCGTGCCGACCTTCATCGTGGCAGACCGCCACGTTCTGGTGGGTGCGCAGCCCACAGCGCTGTGGGAACAGGTCATCGCGGAACTGGCGGGCGATCCGGCAAAAGCGCGGCTTCAGTAATCCTCGGCCTTCAGGATCGCCTTGCCCTCGTCAAGCGACACATATTTCACCGCAAGCAGCGGCATCTCCTCGTCATAGGAGAAGACGAAGATGCTGGCGCTGTGATCGGTCTCGGCATAGCGGCAGAACACCGCCCCGGGATCGAATTCCTGGGGACATTCGGACAGATCCTCATGCGCCACGCTCATTTCGAAGACCTCGTAGGAAAGAACCCCCTTCTCGAGGTAGGAGATCCCGCTTCGCTGGGCGCCCGACACGCCGCTGGCGAGCGCCGATCCTGCGCCGATTGCGCCAACAAGTCCGGCGACCAGGGAAAGTGTGGAACGAGGTGACATGACGATTCTCCTGCTTGAGTTCATTCCTGATAAAAATAGTCTGGCTTTATCCGCTGGCGCAAGCGGGATTTCTGTCGCAAGACGGAACTCTCCCTGAAACCCCGATCCCGAACAGGTCGAACCCATGCAGGAGAGTCGCCTCTCCCGTCCCGAATTCATCGCGATGATGGCGCTTCTGTTCGCGACGGTGGCGTTTTCCATCGACGCGATGCTGCCCGCCCTGCCCGAGATCGGCCGGGAACTCGCGCCGGCCAATCTCAACCATGCGCAATTCGTCGTGCTCGTCTTCGTCGCGGCAATGGGGATCGGCACGCTGGTTGTGGGGCCGTTGTCGGATTCGTTCGGCCGCAAGCCGGTGATCCTGGGCGGCGCGGGGCTGTTCGTCGTCGGCGCCATGATCGCGGGCACGGGCCAGTCGCTGGAACTGGTGCTGTTCGGGCGCGCGCTGCAAGGGCTGGGCGCTGCGGCGCCGCGGGTGGTGGCGCTGGCGGTGATCCGCGATCTTTATGCCGGGCGCGACATGGCGCGGATCGTGTCCTTCGTGATGATGATCTTCACGCTCCTGCCCGCCATCGCGCCGCTGCTGGGCGCAGGCATCATCGCGCTGGCGGGCTGGCGCGCGATCTTCCTGGCCTTCCTGCTGTTCTCGGTGATCTCGGTGGGCTGGTATGCGCTGCGCCTGCCCGAGACGCTGCCCCCCGCCCGGCGCCGGTCGCTGAAACCCGCATCGCTGCGCGCCGCCGCACGCGAGGTCTTTGCCGAGCCGGTCGCGCGGCGCGCGGTTCTGGTTCAGACGCTGATCTTTTCGGTGCTGTTCATGCTGCTGACCTCGATCCAGCAGATCTTCGACATCCATTTCGGCCGCGGGGACAGCTTTCCGCTGTGGTTCGCCCTGATCGCGGTGATCGCGGGAAGCGCGAGTTTCACCAACGCGATGCTGGTGGGCCGTCTGGGCATGCGCTTTTTGGTGCGGGTCACGCTGAGTGCGCAGCTTGCGCTGTCGGTCGCGATGGCGGCGCTGTTCTGGAGCGGGCTTCTGCCGCCGGGTGCCGAATTCGCGGCCTTCATGCTGTGGGCGATCACGCTGTTCGGGATGCTGGGCCTGACCATCGGCAACCTGAACGCATTGGCGATGGAGCCTCTGGGCCATGTTGCGGGCATGGCCGCCTCGATCATCGGGGCGCTGGCCACGGTGATGTCGGCGCTGCTGGCGGTGCCGGTCGGCCAGGCTTTCGACGGCACGCCGCGGCCGCTGGCGACCGGCGTACTTCTGGCGGTTGCCGCGGCCTTCCTGCTGATCCGGAAATTCCCGGAACGCCCAGAGACGTAAGCCACTTACGCCGTGTTCTTCACCTTTTCGGCCAGATCCCGCGCGATTCCATGGGCGCCCTTGATCCGGTCGCTGTCCCTGGTCCAGTCGCGGCGAATGACGATCTTGTTGTCCTTGACCTTGGCCAGTCCGTTCTGGCCCTGGATGAAATCGACCAGCCCGGCGGGATTGGCGAACCTGTCGTTGTGGAACTGAACCGTCGCCCCCTTGGGCCCGGCATCCAGCCGGGCGATGCCCGCGCGCTTGCACATGGCCTTGATGCGCACGATCAGCAACAGCGTGTTCACCTCTTTCGGCAGCTTGCCGAAACGGTCGATCAGTTCGGCGGCGAAGCCTTCCAGCTCGACCTTGGTCGTCAGCCCGGACAGCCGCCGGTAAAGCCCCAGCCGCACGTCCAGATCTGCGACGTAATCGTCGGGGATCAGCACCGGCACGCCCAGGTTCAACTGGGGCGACCAGTCGCTTTCGATCTCGGACAGCCCCTCAAGCTCGCCCGCCTTGATGCGGGCAATCGCCTCCTCCAGCATCGACTGGTAAAGCTCGAAGCCGACCTCGCGCACATGGCCCGACTGTTCCTCGCCGATCAGGTTGCCCGCACCGCGAATGTCCAGATCCTGGCTGGCCAGCGTGAAGCCCGCCCCCAGCGTGTCGAGCGAACCCAGCACGCGCAGCCGCTTCTGCGCGTGCGGCGTCAGCGGCGCGCGCGGCTTGGTGGTCAGATAAGCATAGGCGCGCGTCTTCGAGCGCCCCACCCGCCCGCGGATCTGGTAAAGCTGGGCCAGCCCGAACATGTCGGCGCGATGGATGATCATCGTGTTGGCGGTGGGGATGTCGAGGCCCGATTCCACGATGGAGGTGGCCAGCAGCACGTCGTATTTCCCGTCGTAAAAGGCGTTCATCCGGTCGTCGAGTTCGCCCGCCGCCATCTGGCCATGCGCCACCACGAACGACACCTCGGGGACGTGGTCACGCAGAAATGCCTCCATCTCGGGCAGATCCGCGATCCGTGGCACGACGAAGAAGCTTTGCCCGCCTCGATAATGCTCGCGCAGCAGCGCCTCGCGCACCGTCACCGTGTCGAACTCGCTGACATAGGTGCGGATCGACAGCCGGTCGACGGGCGGCGTGCCGATGATCGACAGGTCGCGCACGCCGGTCAGGCTCATCTGCAGCGTGCGTGGGATCGGCGTTGCGGTCAGCGTCAGCACATGGATGTCGCTGCGCAACTGCTTCAGCCGCTCCTTGTGGTTCACCCCGAAATGCTGTTCCTCGTCGATGATCAGCAGGCCCAGGTTCCTGAACCTGATGCCCTTGGCCAGCAGCGCATGGGTGCCGATCACGATATCGACCGCACCCTCCGCCAGGCCCGCGCGCGTCGCCGCGGCCTCCTTCGCGGGGACGAATCGCGACAATTGGCGCACCTCCAGCGGAAAGCCGCGGAAGCGTTCGGCAAAGCCCTTGGCATGCTGGCGCGCCAGAAGCGTGGTGGGCGCGATCACCGCCACCTGCACCCCCGACATCGCCGCGACAAAGGCCGCGCGCATGGCGACCTCGGTCTTGCCGAAGCCGACATCGCCGCAGATCAGCCGGTCCATCGGCGTGCCGCTGGCCATGTCGCTCATCACATCGGCGATGGCGGCCAGCTGGTCGTCGGTTTCCTGATAGGGAAAGCGGGCCGAAAACGCCTCCCACAGGTGATGGTCGGCCTCCAGGATCGGGGCGTTTCGCAGATGGCGTTCGGCGGCGACCCGGATCAGCTTGTCCGCGATCTCGCGGATCCGCTGCTTCAGCTTCGCCTTCTTGGCCTGCCACGCGCCGCCGCCCAGCTTGTCGAGCAGCCCCTCGTCATGGCCATAGCGGCTGAGCAGTTCGATGTTCTCGACGGGCAGATACAGCCGGTCGCCGCCGGCATATTCCAGCGCCAGGCATTCATGCGGGGCGCCCGCCGCCGTGATCGTCTCAAGCCCGGTGTAGCGGCCCACGCCATGTTCGACATGCACCACCAGATCGCCCGGCGACAGCGCCTGCGCTTCGGTCAGGAAGTTCTCGGCCTTGCGGCGTTTCTTCGGCGCGCGGATCAGCCGGTCGCCGAGCACGTCCTGTTCCGAGATCACCGTCAGCCCCGGCCCCTCGAACCCGTGCTCAAGCGCCCAGACGGTCAGATAGAGCCCCCGCCCCTCGGTCACGTCGCGGATATCGGCGGCAAGGCGGGCATCCGCCACGCCCTCGTCCTCCAGCAATCCCTTCAGCCGCTCGCGCGCACCCTCTGAATAGGACGCGACCACCACGGCGCCATCTTCGCGCCGCGTCCGAACATGATCCGTCAACGCACTGAAGAGGCTGACCTGCTCCAGCTTTCGTTCAGGCGCGAAATTGCGCCCGATGCGCCCGCCCGCGTCGATCACGCCGGGGCCGGTGCCCTGCGGCAGCGGGTTCATCTGCACAACGCGATGCCCGGCCAGCGCCGCCTCCCAGGCGGCATCGTCAAGATACAGCAGCCCCGGCGGGCACGGCTTGTAGACCGTGTCGATCCGGCCCTTCTGGGCCATCGCCTCGCGGCGGGTCTCGTACTGGTCGGCGACCCCCTCCCACCGCGCCAGCCGCGCGGGCGTCACCTGGTCGTCAAGCCAGACGCTGGCGCCGGGCAGGTAGTCGAACAGCGTTTCCAGCCGTTCGTGGAAAAAGGGCAGCCAATGCTCCATCCCGGCATGCTTGCGCCCCGCGCTGACCGCCTCGTATAGCGGATCGTCGGTGCCCGCCGCACCGAACTCGATCCGGTAGTTCTGCCGGAAGCGGGTGATCGCGGCCTCATCGAGGATCACCTCGGAGACCGGCGCAAGCTCGATCCTCTTCAGTTTTTCCGTGGTGCGCTGGGTGGCCGGATCGAAGCGGCGGGCGCCGTCCAGCACGTCGCCGAACAGGTCAAGCCGCACCGGTCCCGACTCGCCCGGCGGATAGATGTCGATGATCCCGCCGCGGATCGCGTAATCGCCCGGCTCCATCACCGTCGGCGCCTGGGTGAAGCCCATGCGCACCAGAAAGGCCCTGAGCGCGGCCTCGTCCACCCGCGTGCCGACCTGCGCGGTAAAGGACGCATCGCGCAGCACGTCGCGGGCCGGGACGCGCTGGGTGATGGCGTTCAGCGTCGTCAGCAGGATGAACGGCCCCGGCAGGCCCTGGACCAGCGCCGCCAGCGTCGCCATGCGCGCCGCCTCGGCATCGGGATTGGGCGAGACCCGGTCATAGGGCAGGCAGTCCCATGCGGGGAAATCCAGAACCACCGCCTCGGGTGCAAAGAACCCCAGCGCCGCGCGCATCGCCGCAAGCCGCCGGTCGTCGCGGGCGATATGGATCGCCGGCTGGCCGGACTTTTCCAGTTCGCGGGCCAGAAGTCGGGCGTCGAAGCCCTCGGGCGCGCCGCCAGCGGTGATGTGCAAGGGCTGTGACATGGCCGCCGGAATAAGCGCCGGGCGCGCGCTGTCAACCGCCCAGAACGCCGATCGTGAAGTTCTGCCACATTCCCCACATGGCGGTCACGAGGATCGACAGGATCCCCATGATCTGCACCCCAAGCCGGTGCCAGCGCAGCAGCCAGAAAAGCCGCTCGTCGTCGGGGTTGCGCTGTTCATAGGCGCGCGCGGTGCGCACCGTCCAGAGACCGACCAGAATCATCGGGGCCAGCAACAGGAACACCGCCTGCGAGAATTCGTTGCCATAGACGAAACCCAGCATCCCCAGCATGGTCAGCGCAAAGCCCGCAAAGGCGCTGATCCACAGCCCCGAGACGCGCATGACGTAAAGGTAGCGCCGGGCATTGATCCGCACCAGGCCGGCCACGTCCTCGGCCGCCTCGCCACCCTGGCGGCGCGCGCGCTGCACCAGATCATAGGGCACGCCCAGAACCCAGTGGCTGGCGGTCGACCACAGAACGGCAAGCGCGATCCAGTACCAGAGATTCGAGAATGACCGCATGTCGATCAGCTCGAAGACTTGCTGGGTGAAATTCACGGGGCCTTTGTCTCCGTTCCGGGGGCCTCGCTTGCCGGAGGTCGTGTCGTGACGATTCCCGCTCTTGAGGTGCGATCCGATCCGTGTAACCCAGTCGCAGCCAATGTTGAAGGAGCCGTTGACCATGCGCCCCACCCTCGCCCCCTTCCCGATGACGCGCCTGCGCCGCACCCGCCGCACCGCCGCCCTGCGCGCGCTGACCTGCGAGACCGCGCTGGGCGTTGGCGACCTGATCTGGCCGATCTTCGTGCGCGACGGCACGGGCGTGGAAGAACCGATCCCCTCGATGCCCGGGGTGGTGCGCCGGTCGGTCGATCTTGTGGTCAGGGCGGCCGAGGAGGCGGCGGAACTCGGCATCCCCGCGATCTGCCTGTTCCCCTATACCGATCCCGCGCTCAAGACCGAGCTGTGCGAGGAGGCCTGGAACCCCGAGAACCTGTCGAACCGCACGATCCGCGCGATCAAGGCGGCGGTGCCCGAGATCGCGGTGATGACCGATGTCGCGCTCGACCCCTACAATTCCAACGGCCATGACGGGATCGTGCGCGACGGGGTGATCGTCAACGACGAAACCATCGAGGCGCTGGTGAAGATGGCGCTTGCGCAGGCCGAGGCCGGGGCCGACATCCTGGGCCCGTCCGACATGATGGACGGCCGGATCGGCGCGATGCGCCAGGCGCTGGAGGCGGCGGGCCATTGCGATGTCGCGATCATGTCCTATGCGGCGAAATATGCCTCTGCCTTCTACGGCCCGTTCCGCGATGCGGTGGGCGCCTCGGGCGCGCTGAAGGGCGACAAGAAGACCTACCAGATGGACCCGGCCAACAGCGACGAGGCGCTGCGCCTGATCGAGCGCGACCTGTCCGAAGGGGCCGACATGGTGATGGTGAAACCGGGCATGCCCTATCTCGACATCTGCCGCCGGGTAAAGGACGCCTTCGGCGCGCCGACCTATGCCTATCAGGTGTCGGGCGAATACGCGATGCTGATGGCGGCGGCGCAGAATGGCTGGCTCGACCGCCAGAAGGTGATGATGGAGAGCCTTCTGTCCTTCAAGCGCGCGGGCTGCGACGGGATCCTGACCTATTTCGCCCCCGAAGCGGCGCGGCTGCTGCGCGCGGGCTGAGAGCGCACAGGCGGGGCCGCGCGCGGGGATTTGCCGCCTGTCACTCTGCAAGGGTGACAGGACGCGGCAGGGCCTCTATAGTTTGTGTCAAAGGTCGGCAAGGCCACAACAAGAGGCACAGAGCGATGCAAGACAGCAAGAGCATGACCGGGCGTCTGTCGCGCCGCGGCTTCATCGGCGCGATGGGCGCGACGACGGCGCTGGCGGCCTGCGGCAATGGCGTGGGCAGCCAGGGGGGCGCGTCCCTCGACAACCGTGTGGACGGCACGCGGAACTTCCTGTTCAGCCGCTATCCCGGCACGCAGGAGCTTGAGGCCAAGTCGCATGGCGTGCTGTGGATGCCGCTGATCACCAAGGCGGGGCTGTGGGTGGGCGGGGCCTATGGCCGCGGCGCGCTGCGGATCAACAACGCCACGGTGGATTACTACTCGGCCACCAAGGCCAGTTTCGGCTTGCAGGTCGGCGCGCAGCAATATGCCCATGCGCTGTTCTTCATGACGCCCGACGCGTTGCGGACCTTCCGCTCGGGCGCGGGCTGGTCGGCGGGGGCGGATCTGGAATACGCCTTCCTCGACGACGCGGGCGCGGTCTCGGCCTCGACGCTGACCTCGCTCGACCCGGTGGTCGCGCTGGTCTTCGGTCAGCAGGGCCTGATCGTGGGCGCCTCGCTCGAGGGCACGAAATACACGCGCATCATCCCCTGAACGCCGGGACAGCTGACACCCGGCGTCCGGCATTCGCAGGGAAGTCCCGGCAACGCCCCTTTCCGGCGGGGTCCTTGCTCGTCTGATGAAAGACCGCCTTTCGCCCGGGCCCGCCTCCCGTTGGTCAGGGTCCGGGCCGGTCGGACGGAAGGCGCAGCCTGCCCGACCGGCAGAAACGATGCCCACCCCCGGCGATCCGGCGCGCCGGTCCGCGGCACGAGACCGCCGGATGGGCAAGGTCCGTGCGCTGCCTCGCGACGCATGGGTCAGGGTCGGATGCCCGTTCTCAGCCCCCGGCAGAGCCGATGTCGCGTTTCCAGACCGCCGCGGCGATCTCTTCGCGGCTCAGCCCCTTTTCCTCGAGCGACTTGATGTCCTTGAACATCTGTTCCGCTTCGAGGACGAGAGCGCAGTTCTCGCACAGGGTGCCCGATTTGGAGCCGAACAGCCCCAGAACCTTTCCACATTCTCGACAGGTCGCCATATGTTCCAAACTCCGGGATCGCATTTCAGCCTAGCCGCGAATCCTTAACGGAATCCTTCCCCGCCCCGGATATCCCGCTCCCGGCCGGAAACGAACGCCACCAGCGCGCGGGTCGACCCGTCCAGTTCCTCCCCCGGGCATTCACCGCAGAGAACCGGCGCCAGCGCGGTCGCCAGTTCCTTGCCAAGCTCGACCCCCCACTGGTCGAAGGAATTGATCCCGAGGATCACGCCCTCGACAAACACCCGATGCTCGTAAAGCGCCACGATCCCTCCCAGCACCTGCGGGGTCAGTTGCGGATAGATCAGCGTGCTCGAGGGCCGGTTGCCCGGAAAGACGCGATGGCGGGCCTGGCGGTCCAGTTCCGCGCCGGTGAACCCCGCCCGCGCCGCGATGGCGCGCGCATCGTCAAGGCTGCGCCCGCGCATCAGCGCGGCGGATTGCGCCAGCGCATTGGCCAGCAGCAGGCGGTGATGATGCGCCAGTTCGGGTTCGTGACCCCGAGCGGCGACAAGAAACTCGCAGGGCACGACCTGCATGCCCTGATGCAGCAACTGGTAAAACGCGTGCTGGCCGTTGGTGCCGGGCTCGCCCCAGACCACGGGGCCGGTGGGGCGCGGGGGGCTTGTGCCCTCCATCGTCACGCCCTTGCCGTTCGATTCCATTTCCAGCTGTTGCAGATAGGCGGGCAGCCGCGCCAGCCGCTGGTCATAGGGCAGCACCGCGCGGGTCGGATGGCCCAGCACCTGCGCATGCCAGATCCCGACCAGCGCCAGCAGGACGGGCAGGTTCCCGCCCGGCGGCGCGCTGCGGAAATGGGCATCCATCGCCGCGCCGCCCGACAGGAAATCGTCGAAGCGATCGGGCCCGATGGCCAGCATCAGCGACAGCCCGATCGGCCCCCAGACCGAATAGCGCCCGCCCACCCAATCCTCGAAGCCGAAGACCCGCTCGGCCGGGATGCCGAATGCCGCCGTCCGCTCCTGCGCCGAGGACAGCGCGACGAATTGCGCGGCCGGATCGACCACGCGCCCCGCCATCCAGTCCCGCGCGGTCGCGGCATTGGTCATCGTCTCGATGGTCGTGAAGGTCTTGGAGGCGACGATCACCAGCGTCGTTTCCGGGTTCAGGCCCTTCAGCGTGTCGGCGACATGCGCGCCGTCCACGTTCGAGACGAAATGACAGCGCGGCCCATCATGGTAGGGCGCAAGCGCCTGCACCGCCATGGCCGGGCCCAGATCGGACCCGCCGATGCCGATATTGACCACATCCGTGATCGCGCCGCCCTGCCCCGCGAATAGCCCGCCCCGGACCATTTCGGCAAAGGCCCGCATCCGCGCCCGCGTCGCGCGCAGCTCCGGCATCACGTCGCGCCCGTCCACCAGAACCGATCCGGCGGGGCTGCGCAGCGCCGTGTGCAGCACCGCCCGGCCCTCGGTCTCGTTGATCCTCGCGCCGGTGAACATCGCCTCGCGGCGCGCGGCGATATCGGCCGCCTCGGCAAGGCCCAGCAGCAAGTCCAGCGTCTCGGCGTCGATATTCGTCTTGGAATAGTCGAACAGCATGTCGCCAAAGCGCGCCGAGAACGCGGCGGCGCGGCCGGGATCGTCGAACAGCGCCGAAATCGGCCGGTCGGCCACCGCGCGCGCCCTGGCGTCGAGCGCCTTCCAGATCCTGTCCATGTCCATCCCTGGTTATGCCGCCCAGTGGATCGTGGCCGATCCCAGCACCGCGCAGACCGGGGCCAGCAGCGGATCGTCGATCTCGACCGCCCGTTCCAGCGCCGCGCGCTTGTCCGCCCCCGTGATCAGGATATGCACGACCGTCGCGCCGCGCAGCGCCGGTCCGGTCAGGCTCACCCGCGGCTCGGGCTGGCCCGGGGGGGTGATCTGCATCACTGGCGGCGCATCCGGGCGAAGCGCGTCCTCAAGCTCGGGCGCGCCCGGAAACAGCGAGGCCACATGCATGTCCGCCCCCATTCCCAGCACGAGAATATCCAGCGGCAGCGCTCGCCGCACCCGCTCGGTCAGCCCGGCCATGCCGTCGGCACCGGGGCGCAACCCGATCAGCCGCGCCTCGGCCGCCGCCCCGGTCAGCAGGCGGGCGCGGATCATCCCCTCGTTCGAGCGGGCGTCGTCGGGGGCCACCAGCCGTTCATCGGTCGGCAGCACCCGCACCCGGTTCCAGTCCAGCGAACTGGCGCAGAGCGCGTCGTAAAGCGGCCCCGGCGTGGTGCCGCCCGGCACCGCGATGCTGGCCTGCTCGGCATGGAACAGAACGGTGTTCAACTCCCCGGCCAGCGTGTTGGCCAGGTCGATCATCATCATCTCGGAATCGGGATAGGTCATCAGTTTCATGGACGAATCTCCCGCCAGCGCCGCCCGTCGCGATGCATCAGCATCAACGCATCCTCGGGCCCCGAACTGCCCGGATCATAGGGCTGGGGCCGGTCGCCGCGCGTTTCCCAGGCGGCGATGACGGGATCGGTCCAGGCCCAGGCGGCCTCGACCTCGTCGCCGCGCATGAACAGCGTCTGGTTGCCGCGGATCACGTCCATGACCAGCCGCTCATAGGCATCCGCGATATCCTCCGCCCCCGGTCCCAGCGCCTGGGCAAAGGACATGTCGAGCGGCACCTCGATCAGCCGCATGCCGCCCGGCCCGGGCTCCTTGATCGTCACCTTCAGCTTGATCCCCTCGTTCGGTTGCAGCCGGATCACCAGCACGTTCGATTTCTGCCCCTCCTGCTCGCCAAAGATCGAATGCGGCGGATCCTTGAAGGTGATCGCGATTTCCGAGGTGCGCGCGCGCAGCCGCTTGCCGGTGCGCAGGTAGAAGGGCGTGCCCTTCCAGCGCCAGTTCGACACATGCGCCTTGAGCGCGATGAAGGTTTCGGTCCGGCTTGCCGGGATGCCGGCATCCTCGGCATAGCCCGCCTGCCCGTTGCCCGCGATATACTGCCCGCGCACGATGTCGCCCGGCTCGACCGCGTCGAGCGCGCGGATCACCTTGAGCTTCTCGTCCCGAACCGCGTCCGGTTCAAAGGCATAGGGCGGCTCCATCGCGATCAGGCACAGAAGCTGCATCATGTGGTTCTGCACCATGTCGCGCATGGCCCCGGCCTTGTCGTAATAGCCCCCCCGCCCGGCCACGCCCACGGTTTCGGCCACGGTGATCTGGATGTGATCGACATATTGCGCGTTCCACAAGGGCTCGAACAGCATGTTGCCGAAGCGCACGGCCATCAGGTTCTGGACCGTCTCCTTGCCGAGGTAATGGTCGATCCGGTAGATCTGCTGCTCGTCGAAATGGGCGGCCAGCGTGGCGTTCAGCGCCCGTGCGCTGGCAAGATCGTGGCCGAAGGGCTTTTCCACGACGATCCGGCAACCCTCCCGGTTCATGCCGTAGCGATGCAACCCGCGCGCCAGATCGCCGAACAATCCCGGCCCAACCGAGAAATAATAGGCCTGCACCGCGTCCGGGCGGATCCTCGCGGCCAGTTCCGACCAGCCGTCCTCGGCCGTGGCATCCAGCCGGACATGGCAGAGCCGCGCAAGGAAACGATCAAGCGCCGGGCCGTCGATCCGATCGGCGGGCACATGTTCCAGGATCGCGCGCCGGACCTCTGCCCGCCAGACCTCGTCATCCATCACCGAGCGCGCGGCCCCGATGATCCGCGCCGCATCCGGCAATTGCCCCGCCAGATCGCGCCGGTAGAGCGCCGGAAGGATCTTGCGGGTGGCAAGATCGCCGGTTGCGCCGAAGATCACGAGATCGAAGGGATCGACCGGGATCACGCGTGAGACCATCTGAACCCTCGCCGGATCGGTGGCGGGGATCCGCCCCACCCTGCCCTGACTAGACGTCCATTCACGACAGATCCATAGCTTTCACGGAAAAGGTCGTAAAGCCGCCGTTTGGTCCGACCCTGCCCCGCATCGGCCTTCGCCCTCCCGATCACGCCGCCGATAGCGTCTGCGGTCCGGAACGGTTTTCCTTGCGCGGCATGTCGGCCTGCGGCCTCGGAATCGTATTCCCCCCGTTTCACCCGGTCCGAAAAGGTCGTTCCGGGGATGCGGGCCGGCAGCCTTTAGCGGACGGTGCCCAGGATCCGCTCCACCGAACCGTGGAGCAAGACGGCTGGGCGGCCGCGCCTGTTTTCGAGCGGCGACGCTGCTCAAAAAACAGGCACCTGCCCGGAAACGCGCCCCTGCCCGACAGCTTGCATATTGCTCTGGCCCCGGCGCCTGCCTAGCGTAGCAGCATGAGCGAAACACCGATCTTCGACGAGATGTGGGGCCGGGACGCAGAGCTGCGCCCGCCTTACCGGCGCTTTCAGAACTGGTTCGAGGGCGAGGACATCGCCCGGCTGCGCGCCAAGCAGCGCGAGGCCGAGGAGGTGTTCCGGCTGACCGGCATCACCTTCAACGTCTATGGCCGGGCCGAGGCCGAGGAACGGCTGATCCCCTTCGACATCATCCCGCGGATCATTTCGGGGCGCGAATGGCAGCGGTTGAGCCGCGGCATCGAACAGCGGGTGCGCGCGATCAACGCCTTCCTCTACGATATCTATCACCGCCAGGAGATCGTGAAGGCGGGGCGCATCCCCGAACAGGCGATCTCGCGCAACGATGCCTTCCTGCCGCAGATGATCGGGGTGGAACCGCCCGGCGGCATCTATACCCATATCGTCGGCATCGACCTGGTGCGCACCGGCGACGACCAGTTCTATGTGCTCGAGGACAATGCCCGCACGCCCAGCGGCGTCAGCTACATGCTGGAAAACCGCGAGACGATGCTCCAGATGTTCCCCGAGCTGTTCTCCCAGAACCGGGTACAGCCGGTCCAGTCCTACCCCGCGGATCTGCGCCGCTCGCTCGCCTCCTGCGCGCCCAACGGGTCGGATGCGCCCACCGTCGCGGTGCTGACGCCCGGGATCTACAATTCCGCCTATTTCGAGCATGCCTTCCTCGCCGACCAGATGGGCGTCGAACTGGTCGAGGGACACGACCTGCGCGTGGTCGACGGCAAGGTGGCGATGCGCACGACGCAAGGCTATCAGCCGATCGACGTTCTCTATCGCCGGGTGGACGACGATTTCCTCGATCCGCTGAACTTCAACCCGGACTCGGCGCTGGGGATCCCCGGCATCATGGATGTCTACCGCGCGGGCCGGATCACCATCGCCAACGCGCCCGGCACCGGCATCGCCGATGACAAGGCGATCTACAGCTACATGCCCGAGATCGTGGAGTTCTACACGGGCGAAAAGGCGCTGCTGGAAAACGTGCCGACCTGGCGCTGTTCCGAACCCGACGCGCTGGCCTATGTGCTCGACCATCTGTCCGAACTGGTGGTCAAGGAGGTGCATGGCTCGGGCGGCTACGGCATGCTGATCGGGCCCGCGGCCACGCGCAAGGACCTGGCCGAGTTTCGCAAGAAGCTGATGGCGCGGCCGGGCAATTACATCGCCCAGCCCACGCTCTCGCTCTCGACCGTGCCGATCTTCACCCGCAACGGTCTCGCGCCGCGCCATGTGGATCTGCGGCCCTTCGTGCTGGTGGGTCCGAACGGCATCAACATCACGCCCGGCGGGCTGACGCGGGTGGCGCTGAAGAAGGGATCGCTCGTGGTGAACTCCTCGCAAGGGGGCGGCACCAAGGACACCTGGGTGCTGGAGGATTGAGCCGCATGCTGGGCAAGACCGCAAACGGGCTGTTCTGGATGTATCGCCATCTCGAACGGGCCGAGAACATCTCGCGCCTGGTCGAGACCGGCCAGCGCATCGCGCTGACCCGGCTGGAAAGCTCGGATGGCGAATGGCTATCGATCATGCAGACCGCGGGCGTGGCGGATGGCTATCTGTCCCGCCATGACGAGGTCACCAAGGAAGCCGCGATCGACTGGATGCTGCGCTCCAAGGACAACCCGTCCTCGGTGCTCTCGGCGATCTCGGCGGCGCGGCAGAACGCGCGGCTGGTGCGCACCGCGCTGACCCATGACGTCTGGGAGGCGATGAACCGCTGCTACATGCAGGTGCGCGAGCGGCTGGCCCGCAAGGTCAACGAACGCGACCTGCCCGCCGTGATCGACATGATCAAGCAGCACACCGCCCTTGTGCGCGGCACGACACAGGGCACGATGCTGCGCAACGACATCTTCAACTTCGCCCGCATCGGCACCTATCTGGAACGCGCCGACAACATCGCGCGCATCCTGGACGTGAAATACTATGTGCTGCTGCCCTCGGTGAACTCGGTGGGCAGTTCGATCGACAATGTCCAGTGGGAGACGATCCTGCGCTCGGTCTCGGCCCGCGGGGGCTATCGCATGGTCCATGGCAACCAGGCCTGTTCCGTGGATATCGCGCGCTTCCTGATTCTCGACCGGCGGATGCCGCGCAGCCTGAAATTCTCTATCTCCAAGATCCGCGACAACCTGGACTATCTCGCCTCCGATTACGGGCTGCGTCATCCCTGTCACGCGCAGGTGGATACGCTGGTGCGCCGCTTCATGTCCCATGACATCGACTCGATCTTCGAATACGGCCTGCACGAATACCTGCAGGACATCCTCGCCGCGCTCGCCGCGCTGGGCCACCAGATCGAGATCGACTACAGGTTCTACGAGTGAGCCCATGCGCCTGAGGATCCGCCACACCACCCGTTATCGCTTCGAGAACCCGGTGACCTACGGGTTGCAGCAATTGCGCAAGACGCCGAAATCCAGCCACCAGCAGACCGTGATCGCCTGGACCACCACGGTCGAGGGCGGCCGCAAGGAACTCTCCTTCGAGGATCACAACCACAATACCGTGGAACTGCTCAGCTTCGAGCGCGACGCCACGGAACTGGTCGTGCGCTCGGAGGGCGAGGTCGATCTGGTCGAGACCCACGGCATCGTGGGCGCGCATCGCGGCCCCGCGCCGCTCTGGCTGTTCCGCCGCGCGACCCCGCGCACCCGGGCGGGCCAGGGCTGCCGGGCGCTGATCCGCGAGGTCACGGGCGAGACCGGTCTCGCACGCCTGCACGAGCTGTCGCGGATCATCCTCGGCGCCGTGTCCTACGAACTGGGCTCGACCGATGCAGGCACCACCGCCGAGGACGCCCTGGCCGAGGGGCGCGGCGTCTGCCAGGACCATGCGCATGTCTTCACCGCCTGCGCGCGCGAAATGGGCTTTCCGGCGCGCTATGTCTCGGGCTATCTGCGGATGGACGACCGTGTCGAACAGAACGCGATGCACGCCTGGGCCGAGGCCCATGTCGAGGGGCTGGGCTGGGTCGGCTTCGACGTCTCGAACGGCATCTCGCCCGACATCCGCTATGTCCGGGTCGCCACGGGGCTGGACTATGACGAGGCGGCCCCGGTCCGGGGCACGCGGATCGGCGGCGCGGGCGAGGCCCTGTCGGTCGAGATCGAGGTGGCGCAGCAATAGCCGCGCGGGAAACGGGACGGGCAATGACCTATTGCGTCGGGCTGATGCTGGACCGGGGGCTGGTGATGATGGCCGACACCCGTACCAATGCGGGGGTGGACAACATCTCGACCTTCCGCAAGCTCTTCACCTGGCAGGTGCCGGGCGAACGGGTGCTGATGCTGATGACGGCGGGCAACCTGGCCACCACCCAGGCCGTGGTCAGCCTGCTGGACGAGCGCACCAAGGCCCATGGCGAGCGCGATCCCTCGATCAACGAGGTGCCCTCGATGTTCCAGGCCGCCCGCCTCGTGGCGGACACGCTGCGCAGCGTGATCGCGCAGCCCGGCACCCAGGGCCAGCGCGCCGAAGGCACCTTCAACGCCACGCTGATTCTGGGCGGGCAGATCAAGGGCGGGCCGGTGCGGCTGTTCCTGATCTATCCCGAGGGCAATTTCATCGAGGCCGGCGCCGACACGCCGTTCTTCCAGATCGGCGAGACGAAATATGGCCGCCCGATCCTGGTGCGGGCCTATGACCGGACGATGGGGTTCGAACAGGCGATCAAGCTGTTGCTGGTCAGCTTCGACAGCACGGTCAAGGCGAACCTCTCGGTCGGCCCGCCCTTCGACCTGCAACTCTACCGCGCGGGCAGCCTGACGCTGGAGCCGCAGCTTCGGATCGCGGCGGGCGACCCCTATTATCACGCGATCTCGGCAGGCTGGGGCGAGGCGCTGAAGACCGCGCTGGACAGCCTGCCCGATTTCGAGCTAGACGCCGGGGGCTGACGCGGCGCCGCAAGCCCGCTCAGCGGCGGCGCAGCACCGCCGAGATCGGCGCCAGCGTGACCGCCTCGGCCTCGGCCTCCAGCGCCCATGAATAAAGCGCGGTCACCGTGTCCGAATAGCTGTGCCCGACCATCACCACATGGCCGTCCTGGCGGGCCTTGAACACCGCGCGGTCCATGATGCGCCGGATCGTGGGGGCGTTGGGGCGGTCCTCGTCGAGCATGCGGAACACCGTGGCCTGCGGAACACCTGCCTGGCCCGCCAGCCGCGCCGCGCTGTTCAGCCCGCGGTCATAGGTCACCAGCCCATGCCCGGTCTCTCCGGCAAAGGCCACCATCTGCGCGGTCAGCGCGCGGTCGTCCTGGAACCCCGCCCCGGCCACATCCATCACCGCCACCGCCCGGTCGAGCAGCCCTTGCTGCGCGGCCAGCGCGACCTCCAGATCGCCGGGCGTCGCCCCTTGCGGCAGCCCCGTGGCCAGCGCGACCACCTCGTAGCCCGCCGCGCGATAGGCGGCCATCGCCTCATCCGCGTCCGGGCGGTTCGGATCGACCGCGAAGGTCACCGGGAAGGAAAAGGTCATCAGCGCCGCGCGGTCGAGCCCTTCTTCGCCCGCGTCGATCAGGATCACCGAGAAAAGCGGGCGGTCCGCGGCGGGCTGGAACGGCACCGCGTTGCGGGCCAGCGCCCCCAGCCCCTCGCGCGGCATGGCCCCGGGGCTGGCCTCCGCGGCCTCGGCACCGTCCTCTGCCGGTTCCTGCGCCGCTTCCGGCGGCTGGGCGGCATCGGCTGCGGTCTCGGGCGGCGCGGTGCCGACCATCGGCAACCGGCCGGTGCGGATATCGGGGGCCTCGATCCCGCCGCTGGGGGCCGGAACGCGCAGCGCGCCGCCCGGCGGGCTGTCCGGGGGGGCCTCGGCCTGCATGCCGGTCATCCCGACGTCGCCGCCCTCCGCCCTTTCCGGCAGCACGGGCAGCGGGCGGATGCGTGGCTGCGCAGGCTCGACGGGGTCGCGCATGCCCCCCCCGGCATCCGTAGCGGCCTGCGCGTCGCCATCGCCGGGCGCCGGAACGGCGTCCTGCGCGGCAGGTTCTCCGTCACCGGCCCCGGCCGTCACCTCGGCCAGGACGTCCGGCGCGGTCACGGCCATGTCGTCGCGTTCCGGCGGCACGGCCAGCGGCGCGGTCGCGCCGGGGGCTGTCTGCACGGGCTCGTCCGCGGCGAAATCGGGCGGCGCTTCGGCCGAGAGCGGCGGCGCCAGCCCGTCAGGGCCAGAGGTCACCGGCGCGGGCGCCGCCCCCGGCGCGGTGTCAAGCCGGGGCGACTCGATTGCCGCCCCCCCCGCATCCGGTCCGCGCACGGGCGGCGCGCCGCGGCGGCCTTCATCGGCGCTGGGCAGGCTGGCCTCGCGGTCGGGCGGCCTGCGGTTGAACTCCGATCCGGGCGGAAGCTCGATATCGGTGGCGGGCGCACGGGCGGGCTCGGGGCGCGCAAGGGCGCCGGGACGCTCCGCAGCGGCGGGCGGCGCGGTTTCCGGTGCGGCCTCGGGCGGTCTTGTCTGCGACGGCGGCGCCTCGGGGCGGCCGGCCATCGGCGGCACCGGGGCCTCGCCCGGCCGGGTCGGCGGCGGGCCGACCAGCGCCAGCACGACCAGCACCAAGCCACTCAGGACGATGCCCCAGACAATCCCGCCGAACAGTCCCCTGCCCATGCCGTGCTCCTTCAGGGTTTTGGCCTTGCGCCTCTTGCCTTCTGCCTCGCGCGGGATTTGCCCGCACTGCCGCCCCTTGACCGGGGCGCACCGCTCTGAGCATGTATAGCCCGACCCGCACCCGGGTTCACCCTCTTTCGCTTCTGGCGCGACCATGCTGCTACTGATCGACAATTACGACAGCTTCACCTGGAATCTCGTCCATTACCTGGGCGAGATGGGCGCCGAGACGCGCGTCGTGCGCAACGATACGATGGACGTGCAGCAGGCGATGGCGCTGAACCCGTCCGCGATCATCCTGTCACCCGGCCCCTGCGATCCGGCGCAGGCGGGGATCTGCCTCGCGCTGACCCGCGCCGCTGCCGAGACCGCAACGCCGCTGCTGGGCGTCTGCCTCGGCCACCAGACCATCGGCGAGGCATTCGGCGGCCGCGTCGTGCGCGCGGGCGAGATCGTGCATGGCAAGATGGGCCGGATCGAGCATGACGCCACCGGCGTTTTCGCGGGCCTGCCCTCGCCCTTCAACGCGACGCGCTACCATTCCCTGATCGTCGAGCGCGAAACCCTGCCCGACTGCCTCGTGGCGAATGCCTGGCTTGCCGATGGCACGATCATGGGCCTGCGCCACCGCACGTTGCCGATCCACGGGGTGCAGTTCCATCCCGAAAGCATCGCGTCCGAACATGGTCACGCGCTGCTGGGCAACTTCCTGCAAACGGTGAAGGAACCGGCATGAGCGACGAGTTGAAGCCGCTGATCGGCATCGCCGCCGACCGCCCGCTGACAAGGGAGGAGGCGCGGGTCGCGTTCGAGGCGCTGTTCGAGGGCGAGGCGACCCCCAGCCAGATCGGCGGCCTGCTGATGGCGCTGCGCACGCGGGGCGAGACGGTGGACGAATTCGCCGCCGCCGCCGCCGTGATGCGGTCGAAATGCCGCAAGGTCACCGCCCCCGCAGGTGCCATGGACATCGTCGGAACGGGCGGCGACGGCAAGGGCACGCTGAACATCTCGACCGCCACGGCCTTCGTGGTGGCAGGCGCGGGCGTGCCGGTGGCCAAGCATGGCAACCGCAATCTCAGCTCGAAATCGGGTGCGGCGGATGCCCTGTCCCAGATGGGCATCAACGTGATGGTCGGCCCGGAAATCGTTGAAAAGGCTCTGAAAGAGGTCGGCATCGGATTCATGATGGCGCCCATGCACCACCCCGCGATGGCCCATGTCGGCCCGACCCGCGCCGAACTGGGCACGCGCACGATCTTCAACATCCTCGGACCGCTGACCAACCCCGCGGGGGTCAAGCGGCAACTGACTGGCGCGTTCTCGCGGACGCTGATCCGCCCGATGGCCGAGACGCTGGCCGCGCTCGGATCCGAAGCCGCCTGGCTTGTCCATGGCGGCGACGGCACCGACGAATTGTCGATCTCGGGTATCTCCTTCGTCGCCATGCTGGAGGGCGGCGAGGTCACCGAACGCGAGCTTCACCCCGACGAGGCCGGCCTGCCCGAACATCCGTTCGAGGACATTCTCGGCGGCACGCCCGAACACAACGCCCGCGCCTTCGCCGCGCTGCTCGATGGCGAACCGTCCGCCTATCGCGACGCGGTGCTCTACAACGCCGCCGCCGCCCTTCTCGTCGCAAACCGCGCAAAGACCCTGCGAGAAGGCGTTGAAATGGCGTCCGAAAGCATCGACAGCGGCCAGGCCCGGGCCAAGGTGCAGGCGCTTGCCCAGATCACCTCGGAGCCCACATGAGCGAAACCATCCTCGATCGCATCAAGGCCTACAAGCTGGACGAGATCGCCGCCGACAAGGCCGCCCTCCCATTGTCCGACGTCGAGGCCGACGCGCGGGCCGCGCCGCCCGTCCGCCCCTTTGCCAAGGCGCTGCACAGGGCCGCGCGAGAGGGCTATGGCCTGATCGCCGAGATCAAGAAGGCCAGCCCCTCCAAGGGCTTGATCCGCGAGGATTTCGACGTGCCCGAACTGGCCCGGGCCTACGAGGCGGGCGGGGCGACCTGCCTGTCGGTGCTGACCGACACGCCGTCCTTCCAGGGTGCGAAGGACTACCTGACCCAGGCGCATCGCGCCGTCAAGCTGCCCTGCCTGCGCAAGGATTTCATGTATGACCCCTATCAGGTCGCCGAGGCACGCGCGCTGGGGGCGGACTGCATCCTGATCATCATGGCCAGCGTCTCGGATGCCCAGGCGGCAGAACTGGAGGACGCCGCGCTGCGCTGGGGCATGGATGCGCTGATCGAGGTCCACGACGCCGGGGAACTGGACCGCGCCTGCAATCTGAAATCCCCTCTGATCGGCATAAACAACCGCAATCTCAATACGTTCGAGACCTCTCTTGAGACAACGCGCCAGCTTGCCCGACGGGTGCCCGAGGGCCGCCAGATCGTCAGCGAATCCGGGCTGAACAGCCCCGCCGATCTGGCCGACATGGCGCGCTACGGCGTTCGCAGCTTCCTGATCGGCGAAAGCCTGATGCGCCAGCCCGATGTCACCGCGGCGACCCGCGCCTTGCTGGCCAACCCCTCGATGGGCCTTCAGTGATGGCGGGACTCACCCATTTCGACGCCGAGGGCCATGCCCATATGGTCGACGTGTCCGACAAGCCCGTGACCGTCCGGCTTGCGGTGGCCGAAGGATGGGTAAGAATGACCTCGCAAACCCTTGATATCGTGCGGCAAGGCCGGGCGGACAAGGGCGATGTCCTGGGCGTTGCCCGACTGGCGGGCATCATGGGCGCCAAGCAGACCGCGTCGCTGATCCCGCTCTGCCACCCGCTGCCGATCACCCGCATCGCGCTGGACCTGGCCCCGGATCCCGCCCTGCCCGGCATCCGCATCGCCGCGACCGTGCGGACCACCGGCCAGACCGGCGTCGAGATGGAGGCGCTGACCGCCGTCTCGGTCGCGGCGCTCACGGTCTACGACATGCTCAAGGCCGCCGAAAAGGGCATGGAGATCGGCGGGATCCGCCTGACACTCAAGGAGGGCGGCAAATCCGGCCGCTACGAGGCGCAGGAATGATTTCGGTCGAGGAGGCGCTTGCCCGGGTCTGCGCCCTGGTCGCGCCGACCGGCATCGAGGAGGTGCCGCTGGCCGAGGCCGCGGGCCGCGTGCTGGCCCGCCCGGTCGCCGCCCGCCTGACCCAGCCGCCCTTCGACACCTCGGCGATGGACGGCTATGCCATCGCCGAAACCGATGCCCGGCCCGGCGCCACGCTGGACGTGATCGGCACCTCTCGCGCGGGCGAGGGATTCGGCGGCACGCTTGCCCCCGGGCAGGCGGTGCGCATCTTCACCGGCGCCCCCGTCCCGCAAGGCGCCGCGCGCGTCGTGATCCAGGAGGATTTGACCCGCACGGGCGAGCGGATCACGCTAGGCGACCGACTGGACCACGGCACCAATATCCGCCCCGCTGGCGCCGATTTCGCCGCAGGTGACGCCCTGAGCGCGCCGCGCCGGTTGCGGCCGGCCGATCTGGCGCTGGCCGCGGCGATGAACCTGCCCGCCCTGCCCGTCCACCGCCGCCCCGATGTCGCGATCATCGCCACCGGCGACGAGCTGGTGATGCCGGGCGAGGTGCCGGGCCCCGATCAGATCGTCGCGTCCAACGGTTTCGGGCTCAAGGCCATGGTCGAGGCCGAGGGCGGCATCGGGCGGCTTCTGCCCATCGCGCGGGATACCGAGGCCTCGCTGAAAACCGTCTTCGGGCTGGCCGAGGGGGCCGACCTGATCGTGACCATCGGCGGCGCGTCGGTGGGCGATCACGACCTTGTCGGCAAGGTGGCCGCCGGTCTGGGCATGGAGCAGGCGTTCTACAAGGTCGCGATGCGGCCGGGCAAGCCGCTGATGGCGGGCCGGATGGGCAAGGCGGCGATGATCGGGCTGCCCGGCAACCCGGTCTCGGCGCTGGTCTGCGCGACGCTGTTCCTGCTGCCGGTGCTGCGCGTGATGCAGGGCCTGCCCAAAGCCCCCGCCCCGCGCCGGACCGCCCGGCTGGCCTGCGATCTGGACGCCAACGGCCCGCGCGAACATTACATGCGCGCCCGGATCACCGCGGACGGCATAGCCCCCTTCGACCGCCAGGACAGCGCGCTTCTGACGATCCTCTCCGAAGCCGACGCGCTGATCGTGCGCCCCCCCGGCGACGGGCCGCGCCGCGTGGGCGAGGCGGTGGAATACCTGCCGCTCTGACCGGACCGGTTTGCGCCGGGATAACTTGACACAAAACGTGAACATGCCTAGAACATGCGGGAACGATCCCCATGGCGAGGATGTCCCATGCTCACCCGCAAGCAACTCGACCTCCTGGAATTCATCCACAAGCGCATGCAGCGCGACGGCGTGCCGCCCTCTTTCGACGAGATGAAGGAGGCGCTGGACTTGCGCTCGAAATCCGGCATCCACCGCCTGATCACGGCGCTTGAGGAACGCGGCTTCATCCGCCGTCTGGCCCATCGCGCCCGCGCCATCGAGATCGTCCGCCTGCCCGAGGCGCTGGAGGCCAAGGGCTTCCGGCCCATGGTGATCGAGGGCGACGGCCCGCCGCCCGCCCCGCCGCCCGGCGCGATGGGTGTGGAATCCGCGGGCGCGCTCGAGGTGCCGCTGATGGGGCGGATCGCGGCGGGCACGCCGATCGAGGCGATTTCCCATGTCTCGCACCATGTCGCGGTGCCAGGCAACATGCTCTCGGGGCGCGGGCGGCATTACGCGCTGGAGGTCAAGGGCGATTCGATGATCGAGGCGGGCATCAATGACGGCGACGTGGTTGTGATCCGCGAACAGGACAGCGCCGAGAATGGCGAGATCGTGGTGGCGCTGGTCGATGACCAGGAGGCGACGCTGAAACGGTTCCGCCGCAGGGGCGACATGATCGCGCTGGAGGCCGCGAACCCGGCCTATGAAACGCGCATCCTGCCCTCCGACCGGGTCAGGGTGCAGGGCCGCCTTGTCGGACTGATCCGCAGCTACTGACGCAGCGGCGGCCCGCGGCGGGCCGTCCACACCCGTTCGGCCCTGTTCGCCGCGACCAGCCGCGGCCCATCGCTTCCGGGATAGACCGCCAACGCGCCGCTGCGCGCCAGCGCCCGCCGGTCGAGCAGGCGGCAGTCTTCGGGCGCATCGGCAACGATCTGCGGCACGATCACCCAGCCTTCGGCACAGGCGGGCGCGATCCGCTCGGCCCAGCCGCGCCCGGTGACCAGGATGAACCGGCCGCCCGAAACCTCGGCCACCTGCAGCCCCCGCGCACCGTCCAGCCCCGGCCGCTCGAAGGCCATGCCCTGCGTGATCCGGTCGCCATCGTTTTCAAGCCATGATCCCGCGACGAACCCCTCTCCGGACGGTTTCGACAAGGCCCGCCCCTCCGGCCCCAGCGCGCCCACCAGCCCGCCGCTTTCGGCGATCAGCAGCGCGGGCCGGTCTGTCTGTGACCACAGTGCCAGCGCCAGCAACATCGGCACCAGCCCCGCCAGCCGGGCCCTGCCCGTCCACAGGATCACCCACAGCGCGCCCAGCGAGATCATCGGCAGCACCGCGGGCCCCGGCGTCACCACCGGCCAGACCGCGCCTTCCAGCCCCGCGACCCACTCTGCCACGCCGAGGATCCACGCGATGCCCCAGCGCATCGGTTCAAGCCCCAGCACCGCAAGCCCGAAAGGCGCAAGACAGGCGGCCACGACCGCCGCGGGAATGACCAGAAGCCCCATCAGCGGCACGGAAATCACATTCGCAAGCAGCCCATATTGCGACATCTGGTTGAAATGCGCCGCCCCGAACGGCGCCGTGGCCGCCCCCGCCACCGCCGAGGAAATCACCACCCCCAGCACGGCGTTCAGCCAGCGCGGCGGGCGCCAGCGCCCGTCCGGCATCTCGCGCAGCGCCCCGAAGACGGCGATCAGGGCCGTGGTCGCGGCAAAGGACATCTGGAACCCGGCCTGGGTCAGGCTTTCCGGCGCCATCACCAGGATGATCAGCGCCGCCATGGCCACCGCCCGCAGGGTCAGCGCGCGGCGATCGGCCAGAACGGCGACCAGCACCACCGCGACCATCACATAGGCGCGTTCCGTCGCGACATTCCCCCCCGACAGCGCCAGATAGACCGCACCCGCCGCCAGCGCCCCGATTGCCGCCAGTTTCTTGGTCGGCAGGCGCAAGGCCAGCGGCGGGATCAGCGCAAGGCCAAAGCGCAGCGCGGCGAAGACCACCCCGGTCAACAGCCCCATATGCAGCCCGGAAATCGCCAGAAGATGCGCCAGGTTCGAATCCCGCAGCGCCTGCAACGCATCGCGCGAGATCGCCGAGCGGTCGCCGGTCAGGATCGCGGCGGCGAACGCCCCCTGATCGCCCGGGATACGCGCACGCAGCGCCCCCGACAGCGCCATCCGCGCCCGCTGCACGACAAGCGTCAGCCCCCCCTCGGGCGGGTCCAGCGCCACCGCCGGGCTGCGCGCATAGCCGACCGCGCCCAGCCGGTCGAACCAGGCATGGCGGCGAAAGTCGAAGCCGCCGGGCTCCGCCGGGGCCGAGGGCGGCGACAGATGCGCCATCATCGCGATCCGCGTGCCCGGTGCGGGATCGGTCAGGCCCGCAGCGCCATGCAGCGACACGCGCACCCGTTCGGGAATGCGATGGGCGGGCACACGCTCCAGCCAGACCCGATCCAGCGTGATCCGCGGCGCGTCCGACATCGAGCGGTCAAGCGCCACCACCCGCCCCTCGACCACGCCGTAATAGCGGTAATCGAGCTTGGGCGCGGCGACCATATGCGCCCGCGCACCCGCCAGCGACAGCCCCAGGACCACCAGCGCCAGCGCGACCAGCACCGGCCCCCGGCGTTCGGGCCCCTTCCGGGCGGCCAGCAGCAGGACCAGCCCGCAACAGGCAAGGCCCGCCAGCACCCAGACGGGCGGCTCGACCGGCAGCGCGAAATAGGCCCCGATGCCGAGCGCCAGCAGGACCGGCACCCAGGGGAAAAGATGGCCCCTGCGGACCTCGAGCGCGCCGAGCACCCCCACCGCTTGTCCTCTCCCGGACGATCTCCTAGACAGGCGGCAACGCTATCTCCATCATGATGAACAAAAGGTTAAGGCGCATGTCCGAGACGCAGGTCGTCACCCGCTTCGCCCCCTCGCCCACGGGTTTCCTGCATATCGGCGGGGCGCGCACGGCGCTGTTCAACTGGCTTTTCGCGCGCGGCCGCGGCGGGCGCTTCCTGCTCCGGATCGAGGATACCGACCGCGCCCGCTCGACCCCCGAGGCGACGGCGGCGATCCTGACCGGGCTGCGCTGGCTCGGGCTCGACTGGGATGGCGACCCGGTCAGCCAGTTCGAGCGCGCCCCCCGCCATGCCGAGGTGGCGCATCAGATGCTGGCCTCGGGCCATGCCTATAAATGCTTCGCCACCCAGGACGAGATCGAGACCTTCCGCGAGGCCGCCCGGGCCGAGAACCGCTCGACCCTGTTCCAGAGCCCCTGGCGCGACGCCGACCCCGCCAGTCACCCGGATGCGCCCTTCGTGATCCGGCTCAAGGCCCCGCGCGAAGGCGTGACCGTGATCGAGGACGCGGTGCAGGGCCGCGTGACCATCGGCAATGACCAGCTCGACGACATGGTGATGCTGCGCTCGGACGGCACGCCGACCTACATGCTGGCGGTGGTGGTGGACGATCACGACATGGGCGTGACCCATGTGATCCGGGGCGACGACCACCTGAACAACGCCGCCCGCCAGATGCAGATCTATCACGCGATGGGCTGGCCGGTCCCGATCTGGGCGCATATCCCGCTGATCCACGGGCCGGACGGCAAGAAGCTGTCGAAGCGCCACGGCGCGCTGGGGGTCGAGGAATACCGCGCGATGGGCTACCCGGCCGCCGCGATGCGCAACTATCTCGCCCGGCTCGGCTGGAGCCATGGCGATGACGAGTTCTTCACCGATGCCCAGGCGCAGGCCTGGTTCGGACTGGAGGGAATCGGCCGCTCTGCCGCGCGCTTCGACTTCCGGAAACTCGAGAACCTGTCGGGCCAGCACCTTGCCGCGATGGAGGATGCTGCGCTACTGCACGAATTGAAGGCCTTTCTGGACGCCACCGGCCAGCCCGCCCTGTCTGCGCGGCAGGAGGCGGGTCTGGCCGAGGCCCTGCCGCTGCTGAAAGGCGGCTTCAAGACATTCCCGCAACTTCTTGAAAAGGCGCATTTTGTCCTTGCCGAACGCCCCATTGTCCCGGACGAGAAGGCGGCGCAGGCGCTGGATAATGTATCCCGTGGTATACTGTCTGAATTGACGCCGCACTTGCAAAATGCTAGCTGGGACCGCAACGCTCTTGAGGCGGCGGTCAAGCAACTGGCCGAGGGGCATGGAACCACCCTCGGAAAGCTTGCCGCGCCGTTGCGCGCCGCGCTGGCCGGGCGGACGGTCTCGCCCAGCGTGTTCGACATGATGCTGGTCATCGGCCGCGACGAAACGCTCGCCCGGCTGGCTGACACCCGGGGCTGAGGCTGAAACGGCCCGATGCCCGCGCACGCCACCGACCGTGCCGCAGGGAACGCGGCCCGGTCTCTCGATGAAAATGAGGGACATCCATGGCCGAGAGCACCAGAACCGCGACGCTGACCCTGGGGGACAAGTCGATAGATCTGCCGGTCCTGCACCCGACGGCAGGCCCCGACGTTGTCGATATCGGCAAGCTTTACGGCAAGATGGGGGTATTCACCCACGATCCCAGCTTCACCTCGACCTCGTCCTGCGAAAGCTCGATCACCTTCATCGACGGCGATCTGGGCGAGTTGCTGCACCGCGGCTATCCGATTGACCAGCTTGCCGAGAAATCGCATTATCTCGAAGTCTGCTACCTGCTGCTTTACGGCGAGTTGCCGACCGCCGCCCAGCTTGAGGATTTCGAAAGCCGGGTGACGCGCCACACCATGGTGCATGAACAGATGCACCGTTTCTTCACCGGCTTCCGGCGTGACGCGCACCCGATGGCGGTCATGGTGGGCGTGGTGGGCGCGATGTCGGCCTTCTATCACGACTCGACCGATGTGAACGACCCCTGGCAGCGCGAGGTCGCCTCGATCCGGCTGATCGCCAAGCTGCCGACCATCGCGGCGATGGCCTACAAGTATTCGGTGGGCCAGCCCTTCGTCTATCCGCGCAACGACCTGGACTATGCCTCGAACTTCCTGCGCATGTGCTTTGCCGTGCCCTGCGAGGAATACGAGGTCGACCCGATCCTGACCCGCGCCATGGACCGCATCCTGACGCTGCATGCCGATCACGAGCAGAACGCCTCCACCTCGACGGTGCGCCTGGCGTCTTCCTCGGGGGCGAACCCGTTTGCCTGCATCGCCGCCGGCATCGCCTGCCTCTGGGGCCCGGCCCATGGCGGCGCGAATCAGGCCTGTCTGGAAATGCTGCGCGAGATCGGCACGGTCGAGCGCATCCCCGAATATGTCGCCCGCGCCAAGGACAAGGACGACCCGTTCCGCCTGATGGGCTTCGGCCACCGGGTCTACAAGAATTTCGACCCGCGCGCCAAGGTGATGAAGCAATCGGCCCATGAGGTGCTGGAACTTCTGGGCATCGAGAACAACGAAACCCTCAAGGTCGCGATGGAACTGGAGAAGATCGCGCTCGAGGACGAGTATTTCGTGTCGAAGAAGCTCTATCCGAATGTCGATTTCTACTCCGGCATCATTCTTGACGCGATGGGCTTCCCGACCTCGATGTTCACCCCGATCTTCGCGGTCAGCCGCACGGTGGGCTGGATCTCGCAGTGGAAGGAGATGATCGCCGATCCCAACATGCGCATCGGCCGTCCCCGCCAGCTTTATACCGGTCCGACCCGGCGCGATTACGTCGATGTCGAGGACCGCTGAGCCGCCCCGCCGTCAGAAGAAGATGTCAAGCGCCTCGGGCGGCCCGGCGCTGACCTCGGCAGGCTCGGCAAGCCCGAGCCTGCGGCAGAAATCGCGGTGGATCTCGCGCTCGGCCTCCATGGAATAAAGCAGCCAGAACGGGGCGAGCACCGCGTCGGGATCCGCACCCGCAGAGAGTGGCGCGGCCGCACCGGGCGATCCGGCAAGATCGGCAAGGCGCGCCACCTGCGCCTGCATCGCCTCGCAGGTTCCGGGCAGCGTGGCATGCAGCGACGCGGCAAGGGCCGCGATTCCATCGGTCACGATGCGCCCGGCCTGACAGACCCGGTCCAGATCGCCGGCCACCGCCGCGCCCGCAGCTTCGATCCCGGCAATGGTCCGGGCGGTCCCGCCCTGAAGCTCTCCGATCAGGTCCGAGATCCGCGCGTCGCTGACGCTCAGGGCATCCCGCATCTCGCGCAACTGCGCCGCAGAATCCGAGGCCAGCAGGCGCAACTGGCCCGCGATCTCGCGCAGCGCCGCACCCTCGTCGCCAAGTTCGGCGCAGGCCAGGACCGCATTCGTGCCCACAAGCCGCAAATCCTCCGCCAGCGAGGAGACATCCCCCAGCACCCGCCTCAGATCGGCCATGTTGCCCATCACCGACCCGGCGGATGCAAGCACCGCCTCGCGGCGGCTGCGAATGGCCTCGACGGCAAGGCGCCCGCGCTCCACTTCGGCGCGCAGATCCGCGAAGGCGCGCAGCCGTCGCTCCACCGATCCGGCTCCTCCCGTGCCGGCGATCTCGTCGAACCGTGCGACACTGGCCGACAGCGTCGCGGTTATCGTCGCGGTCTCGTCGCGCAGATCGCCAAAGGCGCCGGCAAGCTGCGCATCGGCAAGACCGACCAGCCAGCCCGCGTCGGGATCGGACGCCGCCCGTTCGTGGATCTGCCCGGCATGGTCGATCCGCTGGCTGGCCCGATCCCCGGTCTGCAGGCTGACGATCACCCCGTCGAACGCGTCCTGAAGCCGGTCCAGATGCTCGGCCAGCGGACGCCCGAATGCGCTTTCGTTCCGGCGGTCCTCGCGAAAGCCTGCCACCGCCCCGCAAAGCGCCTCGAATCCCGGCCGCAACCCTGCCACCTCGGCACGCAGGCCCGGCAACCGGCACCGCGCCAGGACGCGCAGATGGGACGACAGTTCGACGGTGATCGCCGGCACATCGGCCAGGGTCGCCAGCGAATGGTCGAGCAGCGCGCGCGCATTGTCGGCAAAGCTTTCCAGCTTGGCGTGGCGCGGGCGCAGCGCAAAGACCTGGATCCGGGCATTGGTCGCCACGAACTGCATCATCCGGACGCTGCGCGCAATCGTGGCCACCGTTGCGTTCAACGCATCGACCTGTCGGCGCAGCATGTCCAGATCGCCGTTGCATCGGCCCAGATCGTCGTCAAGCGTGCCCACCGACCGGGCAAGCTGGCGCGCATAGCCATCCGCCGCCTCGATCACGCAAGGCGCGCGGTCGACCAGTTCGGCAAGCGGGCCGCGCAGCTCGGCGAAGCGGGCCTCCATCGCGATCAGCGTCTCGCCCGCGTCAAGGAATACGCGCTCAAGCCCGGCCCGCAGGCTGTCCAGCGCCGCCGCCTCGGGCGGGCGGGCCGCGGGACGCATCGGGTGGGGCAGCGCGGCGGTCACGACGCCGCCTTGCGGTCGTCGCGACCGCTGCGGGCGATGATCTCGCGGGCGATCCGGTCCAGCGGCAGGGTCTGGCAGACGGCACCCAGCTCCTCGGCGGCCCGCGGCATGCCATAGACCACGCAGGACGCCTCGTCCTGGGCGATGGCCCAGGCGCCCGCCGCGCGCATCTCGCCCATGCCTGCCGCGCCATCATCGCCCATGCCCGTCAGCAACACGCCCAGCCCGCCCTGCCCCGCCGCCTGCGCGACCGAGCGGAACAGCACATCTACCGACGGGCGGTGGCGCGACACGCAGGGTCCGGCGCGCAGCTCGACCCGGTAGGTCCTGCCGTCCCGGCGCAGCACCAGGTGACGGTCGCCGGGCGCGATCACCGCCTGGCCCGGCACCAGCACATCGCCATCCTCGGCCTCCTTGACCGCAATGGCGCAGAGCGCGTTCAGACGCTCCGCGAAGGCGCGGGTGAAATGCTCGGGCATGTGCTGGACCACCGCGATCGGCGGCAATCCGACCGGCAGGCTTTCGAGGATCTCGCGCACCGCTTCGGTGCCGCCCGTCGAGGCGCCGATGGCGATCACCGGCGGGCCTGCACCCGGACGCGCGGCCAGGGGCGGCAGGATCACATCGGCGCTGAACCGCTCTCCGGGGGCGAGCGCACGCAGCCGCGCCACGTTCCGCCTGGACCCGCGTCCGGACGCGCCCCTGCCCGACTGATAGGCGGCATGGATCGCGTCGCACAGACGGATCGCGGCCTCGCGCCGGTCCTCGGCCGTGGCGATGCGCGGCTTTGCCAGCACCTCGGCCGCGCCCAGTTCCAGCGCCCTGAGCGAGGCGCGCGAACCCGCCTCGGTGAAGGACGAGATCACGACGACCGGCATCGGGCGCTGGGACATGATCTTCTTCAGGAAGGTCAGCCCGTCCATCCGCGGCATCTGCAAATCCAGAAGCAGCACGTCCGGCAGCCGCTCGCGCATCATCTCGGCCGCCTGGAACGGATCGGCCGCTGCCCCGATCATCTCCAGCCCCGGATCCTCGGCGATCAGCTTCTTGAAGGCGATCCGGATCGAGGCACTGTCGTCGATGACGAGCACGCGAACGGGGTCTTTCAGGGCCGTGCCTGTCATGTCAATCCACCCTTCTGAAAGTCGCCGGTGCGATCTGGGCCAGCGCCGCGCCTTGCCCGATCATCGACTCGGAATGGCCAAGATACAGGATGCCACCGGGCGCCAGATGGCCCGCCACACGCCCGACGATGCGGGCCTGTTCCTCCGAGGAGAAATAGATCAGCACATTGCGCAGGAAGACGATGTCGATATCGCGCTCGAGCGGATAGCTTGCATCGAGCAGGTTGAGTTGCGCGAAACGGACGTGACGGCGCAGTTCGGGCACGATGCGCGACTGCCCGCTCTGCCCCTCGCGGCCGCGCATCACCCACCGCTCCCGCAGATCGGGGGGCACCGGGGCCAGCATCGGATCGGGATAGACCGCGCGGCGGGCGTCGCGGATCACCCTTGTATTGATGTCGGTGGCCAGGATCGCCCAGTCGAACGGGCCGGTCGCGCGGGCATGTTCGGCCGCGCAGATCGCCATCGTCCAGGCCTCGGCCCCGGTCGAGGCCGCTGCCGACCACAGCTTGACCGGCTGGCGCGTGCCACGCCGCCGCGCGATGGCCTCGGGCAGCGCGCTGTCCGAAAGATGCCGGAAATGCGTGGGTTCGCGGAAGAAATCGGTCTTGTTCGTGGTCACCGCGTCGAAGATCTCGGTGCGCTCGGCGTCAAGCGCGCCATCGCGGAACAGGTGCCGGATATAGTCGTCAAGCGTGGCAAAGCCCAGCTCGGCCATCCGCCGGCGCAACCGCCCGGCCACCATCATGCGCTTGCTCGGCGGCAGGCGGACGCCGATCTCGGCCTCGACATAGGCCGCGAAGCGGCCGAACGCGTCGCGCCCGGCCGCAGCCTGCGGGCGCAGGACGGCGGCTTGGGGGGCCGGGCTTTCGGCGTTCATCGTCGCGGCCATGTCGGACCTCCCTAGGCTCAGGCCGCGGCCGGACTGCCGGGCGCCGCGGCCGGGTAGGCCAGGAACAGCCGCTCCAGATCCAGCAGCGTGACGAATTCGCCGTCGCGCCGACCGATGCCCCGGACCAGACGGTGATCCCAGTGCAGAAGGTCCGCCTCGGGCACCGGCTCGATGCGGTCATTGTCGAAGGCCGCGACCTCGAACACCCGGTCGGTGCGCAGCGCGACCTGCGCGCGCCGCTCGCCGGTCTCGATCCAGAGCACGACAATGCGCGTCGCGTCGTCATCCTCCGCGCGCGGCAGGCCCAGGACCGCGCGCAGATCCACGACCGACACGCCCGCGCCGCGCACGTCGATCACGCCCATGACATGCGCGGGCGCGTTGGGAATGCGCGTGATCCGCCGCCGGTCGAGGATTTCCTGCACCCGGCCGACGGGGACGGCGAACCGTTCCTCCCCGACGCCCAGGGTCACGACCTGCCCGATGCCGGTCATGCGGCGCTCTCTTTCTTCCAGTCGCGCATGAACTGCGCGTCCAGCTCGTCGCCATCCTTGCCCAGATCGAAATCGAAGCCCATCGGCTGCGCCTTCTTCGCGAGCGCCTTGCGGGCGGGCGCGGGCGCGCGGGCCGGTGCCTTGGCATCGGTCACCCGGAAATAGGCGATCGCGGATTGCAGCTGTTCGGCCTGGCTGGCCAGTTCCTCGGCGGTGGCCGACATCTCTTCGGAGGCCGAGGTGTTTTCCTGCGCGACCTTGTCGAGTTGCTGGATCGCCATGTTCACCTGGCTCGCGCCGGTTGCCTGTTCCTGGTTCGAGCGCGAGATCTCGGTGACAAGCTGCGAGGTCCGCTCGATATCGGGCACGAGGCAGGCCAGCATCTCGCCCGCCATCTCGGCCGACTTGACCGTGCTGGCCGACAGCGACGAGATCTCGCCCGCCGCACTCTGGCTGCGTTCGGCCAGCTTGCGCACCTCGGAGGCCACGACCGCGAAGCCGCGGCCATGCTCGCCCGCGCGGGCGGCTTCCACCGCGGCGTTCAGCGCCAGCAGGTCGGTCTGGCGGGCGATCTCCTGCACCACCATGATCTTCTCGGCAATGGTCTGCATCGCCTCGACCGCCTGGCGGACCGCCGCGCCGCTCTCGCGGGCATCGCCTGCGGCCTTGCGCGCGGTCTTCTCGGTCTCGTTGGCGTTCTCTGCGTTCTTCTCGATATTGGCCGCCATCTGCTCCATCGAGGCCGACGCCTCTTCGGTCGAGGAGGCCTGTTCGGTCGCGCCCTGGCTCAGTTCTTCCGAGGTCGAGGCCATCTGCTCGGCCCCCGACGAGACGTTGCGCGCGGCACCGTTCACCTCGGTGACCACCGAGCGCAGCTTTTCCGACATCCGGTTCAGCGCGCCGAGCAGATCGGCGATCTCGTCATTGCCGCGCGCCTCGGCGGTCTGGGTCAGGTCGCCATCGGCCACGGCGCGGGCCAGCGCATTGGCACGGTTCAGCCCGCGGCTGATCGAGATCAGGATCCAGGTCGCGATGCCGGTCCCGAGAATCGTCGCCACGGCCAGAAGCGTCAGCGCCAGCATGCGGGCGCTTTCATATTCGACCCGCGCCGCCGCGACGGACTCGTCCATCATCGAGAGGTTGCGCTGCAACATGCCGTCCAGGATCGCCTCCATCTGCCGCCAGGTCTGCTGCCCCTCGCCGGCCAGAAGCCGGTAGGCCTCCTGTTGCTGGCCGGCATCCGACAGTTCCATGGCCCGGCTCGAGATCGCGCTGAGCGTGGCGTAGATGCCAAGATAGGACTCGACCTCTGCCCGCCCCTCGGCGGAGGCAAGCGCGCGGAACTCCTCGACATGCCTGCCATGCGCCTCGCGTCCGCGGGTCAGGGCGGCCTTGATTTCTTCCCTGACGGCGGCATCGTCCGACAGCAGGTATTCCCGCACGTTGCGCTGCACGCGCAATTGTTCGGCGGTGATCGTCTGGGTCAGTTCGACACGCTTGGCCTCGTTGTCGACCAGCCCGTTCAGGCGCCCGTTCAGGTTCGACAGATCCGCCAGCAGCAGGCCGACCCCCACCGCCGACATCGCGACGAGCACCGCGAAGGCCGCGGCGAGTTTGACTTTGATCGTGAGGCGCATTTTCAGAGGTCCTTCTCGAACTGGGGGGTGCCGGCGGAATTGGCGAGCGAAGCGGCATAGAACCGCTCGAGATCCGGCAGGATGACGAAACCGGCATCGGTGCGGGCGATGCCGGACAGGAATTCGGGCGGCCATTTCATGCCCACCTCGGGGATGTCGCCCATGGCGGCATCGTCGATCTCGGTCACGTCGAGCACCCGGTCGGCGATCACCGCGACCGTGGTCGCCTCGCCCGCCACGGGCACGTCCAGCACCAGGATCCGGGTATGCTCATCCTGCGCCGCCTGTGCCATGCCAAGCGCGACACGCAGATCGGTCAGCGGGATCACCGCGCCGCGCACATTGATCAGCCCCGAGGCGAAACGCCCGGCGCGCGGCACCCGGGTCACCGGCACGGGTTCCAGGATCTCGTGCAGCATCCGGGTCGGAACGGCCAGCGTCTCGCCGGACAGGGTCAGGGTCACGACCTGCATCAGGCGGCTCCTTCCAGAATGCGCACCCGATCCTCAAGCCTCCGGCCCAGCAGGATCAGGTGCCCGATATCGAGGATCAGCGCGACCTTGCCGTCGCCCAGAATCGTCGCGCCCGAAAACGCCTTGAGTCCGGCATGGACGCGCGAAAGCTGCTTGATGACGGTCTGGGCGTTCGACACGATCCGGTCGACCACCAGGCCCACCCGGCCATTGGTGCCGGAAACGATCACCACCTTCTGGAACTCCGACCGCGGCCCGGGCGTCTGGAACACGTCGGCCAGCCGCAGGAAGGGCACCAGATCGCCGCGGATATCGAGGAAGTTCGAGCGGCCCTCGCTGGCAAGCAGGTCGGGCGGAAGTTCCACGCATTCCTCGACCGCCGAAACCGGGATCGAATAGCGCTCTCCCCCCACCTCGACCAGCAGCCCGTCGGCAATGGCCAGCGTCAGCGGCAGGCGCAGCGTGACGGTGGTGCCATGGCCGGGCTCGCTGTCCACGTCGATCTGCCCGCGCAGCCCCTGGATCGCGCTGCGCACCACGTCCATGCCCACGCCCCGGCCCGAAAGCTCGGTCACGGTGGCCGCGGTCGAGAAGCCCGGCTCGAAGATCAGCCGGTAAAGCTCGGGACCGGCGACGGTCGAGCCCGGCGGCAGCAACTCGCGCTCGATGGCGCGGGCGCGCAGCCGCTCGTCGTTCAGCCCGCGCCCGTCGTCATGGATGCGGATATGCACCTCGGCCCCGGCATGGGTCGCGGTCAGCGAGACCGTGCCCATGCGCGGCTTGCCCGCCGCGACGCGGTCCTCGGCCGTTTCCAGCCCGTGATCGGCGGCGTTGCGCAGGATATGGACCAGCGGATCGGTCAGCACCTCGATCACGGTCTTGTCCAGCTCGGTCTCGCCGCCGGTCGAGACGAACTCGATGGGCTTGCCCAGTTGCTGCGACAGGTCATGCACCAGCCGACGAAAGCGGCCGAACAGGTTCCCGATCGGCACCATGCGGATCGACATCGTGGTCTCGCGCATGCCCGAGGCAAGGCGGCGGATATCCTCGGCAACCGCGATCAGCGTGGGATCGCGCAGCGATTGCGACAGGTCGTGCAGCCGCGACTCCGCGATCACCAGTTCGCCCACCCGGTCCATGATCTCGTCCAGCCGCTGGGTCGCCACGCGCATCGTGGCGTGATCGCCCGGCCCGGCGGCCCGCTTTTCGGGGGTGGCGCGGGCGGTGTCGGGTGCCTCCTCGGCCGCTAGCGCCGGTGCATCCCCAAGCGGTTCGATGCTCAGGCGCAACTGGTCCTGAAGGAACAGGAACACCTCGTCGATCGCCTCGCGCGCAACCGGCGCCTCGATCAGCACGGTCCAGCGGATCGGCGGCGCCTGCGGGTTCAGCGCATCAAGCGGCGGCAATTCGGAAAGATCGCAGTCAACCTGCACCCGTCCCGGCGCAAGTGCCTGCAATTCCTCAAGAAGCGCGGGCAGGTTCAGCCCCAGCCCCAGCGCATCGGGACCCAGGCCGAAGACGATGCGCCACCCCTCGCCCGAGGGCGGCGCGGCGGCGTCCTGCCCGCCCAGCGCGGCGGCCAGCGCTTCCAGGATCGGCCCGTTGCCGGGGCTTGCCGCGACCGGATCGGCCAGCAGCGCGCCGATCTGGTCGCAGGCGGTCAGCGCGACGCGGATCAGCGCCGCGCCCGCCCGGCCGCCCGGCGCGCGCAATGCCTCGAAGGCGGTTTCGAATCCGTGCAGGAAATGCGCCAGCTCGGCATGGCCGAACATCGCGCCCGACCCCTTGAGCGTGTGCAGGTCGCGAAAAAGCGCGTCGATCAGGCCGCGATCATCCGGTGCATCGTCAAGGTTCAGCAGGTTGCGTTCGATGGCGGCCTGCAGATCCGCCGCCTCGGCCAGAAAGACCGCATCGGCATCCTCGTCCCCGGTCTTGCCCCCACCATCCGTTTCACCACGGTCAGAAGTTGCGCCTGATCGAAGGGCTTGGTCATCCAGCCCAACGCACCCGCGGCCTTGGCCTCCTGGCGCAGGTCATCGCGGGTTTCGGTCGACAGGAACACGATGGGCACCCCGCGCGATGCCGGGCGGGTGCGGTAGCTGCGGATGAAGCTCAGCCCGTCCATCCGCGGCATGTTCTGGTCGGTCAGGATCGCGTCGGGCCGCGCCCGGTCAAGCTCGGCCAAAGCCTGTTCGCCATCGCCGGCCTCGATCACCTGATAGCCCGCACCCGCGAGCGTCTTGCGCACCATCTGCCGGACAGAGGGCGAGTCGTCGACGATAAGGACGGTCTTGGTCATGCGTCAGCTTCCTTGGTTCGTTTGGGGGCAAGGCCGGTGGCGCGACCCCCTTCCATCTGCAGATGCCGGTCCGGGTCGATCCCGCAGGCCTGCATCCGTTGCGCGACAAGCCCGCCCGAGGGCATCGTGACGGCCAGCGCCGCACCGCGCTGCGTGGCGGTCGCCAGCGCCGAAAGCAGCGTGGCGATCCCCGTCAGATCGCAATGGATCCAGTCCGAGGTGTCGATGTGATGATCGCCGCCCGCAACGATCCCGGCGGACAGGCGCGGTGCAATCTTGTCCGCGCGGGCCAGGTCCACGCCGGAAAGATCGCCAATCAGTTCAGAGGACATGCAACCCCTTTCGATTGAAAAGGTGACTATGAAATGCGAATTAACGAAGCCCTAAGACGGGATTTGCTCCGCGGGGAAAACGCAGCCGATTTGATCGAACGGCCCGGCCGCACCACCTTTCGGCACGCGACGCGGACCCGCGCCCCGACGGGCCGCAGGTCGCGGGATCGGCTAAAATTTTAGGGATTGCATGGCACGCGCAGGGTCATTTCGTGATCCCCAAGGCGCGAACCGGGCGCTGCCGGGGCGGCCCCGATTGCCTGCGCCTGTCTCAGCGTCCCTCGAACCGGGGCGGCCGCTTTTCCAGGAAGGCCAGAACGCCCTCCTTGAAATCCCGCGTCGCCCCGCAAGCACCCTGAAGCTGCGCCTCCAGCGACAATTGCGCCTCCAGGTCGTTGCCATAAGAGGCGCGGATCGCCTGCTTCAGCCTGGCATAGGCCACCGTGGGTCCCTTGGCCAATTGCGCCGCGCGGGTCCGCCAATGGGCCTCGAACCCCTCTTCGGGAACCGCCTCCCAGATCATGCCCCAATCGGCGGCCTGACGCGCGGGCACGGGTTCGGCAAACAGCGCCGCCCCCATCGCACGCGCGAACCCCACCTGCCGCGGCAACCAGTAGGTGCCGCCCGCATCGGGGATCAGCCCGATCCGGGTGAATGCCTGCAGGAACATCGCCGCCTCGGAGGCGATCACCACATCCGCCGCCAGCGCAAGATTCGCCCCCGCCCCCGCCGCCGGACCGTTCACCGCCGCGAGTGTCGGGATCGGGCAATCGAAGATCGCCCGCAGCATCGGTTCGTATTCGTCGCGCAGCGTGCGTTCCAGGTCGATATCGGCGACATTGGCCCCGTCCCCCAGATCCTGCCCCGAACAGAAGGCCCGCCCCGCCCCGGTGATGACCAGCACCCGGGCATCCTCGGGCGCGTGGCGCACGGCATCCAGGATCTCGGCCCGCATCCGCGTGTTCAGCGCGTTCATCACCTCGGGCCGGTTCAGCACTAGCACGCCGATCCCGTCCGCCGCGCGGTAGTCGATCACCTCGTAGACCATGGCCGGTCCTCCCGCTTCGCCCTTCCGCCAGACTAGCGCGGCGGGCGGGGATGGAAAGCGGAACGCAGCGGCGCGGGCGCGCTCAGAACCCCGCCGCCTTGCGCAGCATGTTGCCCGCCACCACGATCGCGAAAAGCGCAAAGACCCGGCGCAAGGGCTTTGGGTCCAGCCGATGGGCAAGCCGCACGCCCAGCGGCGTGGTCAGCAGCGTCATCGCCACGATCACCGCAAAGGCGGGCAGGTTCACCGCGCCGATGGTCAGCGGCGGCCGCCCCTCGGGGGCGATATCGACCAGAAGAAAGGCGATCACCGAAGGCACCGCGATCAGCAGCCCGAAGCCCGCCGCCGTCGCCACCGCCCGGTGGATCGCCTGGCCATAGACCGTCATCAGCGGCACCCCGAACAGCCCGCCCCCGATCCCCATCAGCACCGCCAGGAACCCCACGCCCGAGGACAGCGCCGCACGCAGCGCGCCCCCCGGCATGGCCACTCCCAGCCGCCAGTTCGCCCGACCGAAGGCCAGATAGCCCCCCGCCAGCACGCCCAGCACCCCGAAGATGCCCTGCAACACCACCGAGCGCAGCCCCGAGGCCACCAGCACGCCCAGCACCGCCCCCAGCATCAGCCCCGGCGCCCAGCCGCGCAGGATCGCCCAGTCCACCGCCCCCTTGGCATGATGCGCCAGCACCGAGCGGACCGAGGTCACGATGATGGTGGACAGCGAGGTGGCCAGGCAGATCTGCATGATCTGCGGGCTGTCATAGCCCAGCGCGGTGAAGGCATAGAAGAAGGCCGGCACCAGGATCAGCCCGCCGCCGACGCCCAGCAAGCCCGCGATCACCCCCGCCACCGCCCCGATCGCCAGCAGCAGCGCCAGCATCGGCAGGATCAGCGAAAGGTCTGGCATGGCAATCTCCGGTCCGGCTCCCCTGCCCTTAGCCCAGCCGCACCCGCCGCGCCAGCGGGATAAGCCCCCGTTCAGCGCCGGTTCAGGCCGCGCGCGGCAGCGCCGCAAGGGCCGCGTCCAGCACGTCGAGCCCCGCACCCGGCCGCACCGCCCCTTCGGACAGGATCCGCCGCCAGGCCCGCGCACCGGGCTGGCCCGCATAAAGGCCCAGCATGTGCCGGGTGACATTGTGCAGCCGCCCGCCCTCGGCCAGGTGGCGCGCGATATAGGGGCGCATCCCGTCGACAACCTCTTCCCGCGTCTTCCGGCCTTCCTGCCCGAAGATCGCCGCATCCGCACCCAGCAGGATCGCCGCCGGATCGTGATAGGCCGCCCGGCCGATCATCACCCCGTCAAGCCCCGCCTCCAGCAACCGCCGCGCCTCGTCCAGCGACTGGATCCCGCCATTGATGCAGATCGCAAGGTCGGGAAAGGCGCGCTTCATGTCCAGAACCAGATCGTAGTCCAGCGGCGGGATGTCCCGGTTCTCCCGCGGGCTCAGCCCCTGCAACCAGGCCTTGCGCGCATGGATCACGAAGCAGCGCACACCCGCCGCGCGCAGGGTTTCCAGGAATCCCGGCAGGATGTCGCGCGGCTCCTGGTCGTCGACGCCGATGCGGCATTTCACCGTCACCTCGACGCGCGCCGCCGCCCGCATCGCCGCCACGCATTCGGCCACCAGACCGGGCGACTTCATCAGCACCGCCCCGAAACTGCCCGACTGCACCCGGTCGGAGGGGCAGCCGACATTCAGGTTCACCTCGTCATACCCCTCGTCGCAGGCCATCCGCGTCGCCAGCGCCAGCTCGCCCGGATCCGAGCCGCCCAGTTGCACCGCCACCGGATGCTCGGCCGGATCGAAGGCCAGCAGATGCCGCGCCTCCCCCCGCACCAGCGCGGCCGAGGTGACCATCTCGGTATAGAGCAGGGCGCGCGCGCTCATCAGCCGGTGGAAATACCGGCAATGGCGGTCGGTCCAGTCCATCATCGGGGCGACGGACATAAGGCGCGCCGCGATGCCGTCCCGCTTTTCGTCTCTTTCAGCCATGGATCGCCCTCCGGTCAGCGGCTGCGCGTCCTATACGGCCTGAACCGCGTCGATGGCCAGCCCATGCAGCCGACCCCGACATGGTGGCCGGCCGGCCCGGCCAGGGACGGAATGTTGCAATCGCAGCAGAAACCCCTTGATCGACTCGACACGAACCCTTAGGTGCCACTCCACATGATCGGAACCGATCCCAACTTCGGAGCACCGGGGGGGCGCTAAGGGACCGACTGGATTCAATCTACTGGTCAGAAGGGGAGCGCCATGAGCGACGCCAACCTCTTCCAACTGGGGATCGGTCTGGAGACAGGCGCCCATGCGGAAGATCACCGCGGCCAATCGGCTGCAAACGTAACCCGTGACGTGTTCGACGATTCGCGCGATGACCATTTCATCCGCCGCGACGGTCGGGTATTCGCCGGAACCCATCTCATCATCGAGGTGGTGAACGGCCACGGTCTCGACGACGAGGCCCGCATCCAGCAGGCGTTCCGCGACTGCGTGGACGAATGCGGTGCCACGCTGCTGCATATCCACACCCACAAGTTCAGCCCCCAGGGCGTGAGCGGCGTGGCCGTGCTGGCCGAAAGCCATATCTCGGTGCACACCTGGCCCGAGATCGGCTATGGCGCCTTCGATGTCTTCATGTGCGGCGATGCCCAGCCCTGGCGCGCCGTCGACGTGCTGTCGCGCGCCTTCGGCACCCAGGATGTCCGCGTCAAGGAACTGCTGCGCGGCGACGGTCTGGTGACGGACGTCCAGGCGGCATGACCGACTGGGTCCGCGAAAGCCTGCATCCCGACTACGCGCAGTCCCTGCGCGTGGATCGTCTGCTCTATGACAGCGAGACGGAGCATCAGCGGCTGAAGGTGTTCGAGAACGCCACCTTCGGCCGCGTCCTCACGCTGGATGACGTGGTGCAGACCACCGAAGGCGACAATTTCATCTATCACGAGATGATGACCCATGTGCCGATCCTCGCGCATGGGGCCGCGCGCCGTGTGCTGATTATCGGCGGCGGCGATGGCGGCATGGCCCGCGAGGTGTTGCGCCACAGATCGGTCGCGCATGTCACCATGGTCGAGATCGACGCGGGCGTGGTCGATTTCTCGAAGACCTACCTGCCGATGCTCAGCCAGGGCGCGTTCGACGATCCGCGCCTGAATCTCGTGATCGACGACGGCGCGGCCTTCATCCGCAACACGGCCGAGAAATTCGACGTGATCGTGGTCGATTCGACCGATCCGATCGGCCCCGGCGAGGTGCTGTTCACCGACACGTTCTATGGCCACGCGAAACGCGCGCTGACCCCGGGCGGCATCCTCGTCACCCAGAACGGCGTGCCCTTCATGCAGGGCGGGGAATTGGCCAACACGATGCGCGCCTTCAAGGCGCTCTTCGCCGACTGGGGCTGCTATCTCGCCTCGATCCCCACCTATGCCGGCGGGCCGATGGCCTTCGGCTGGGGCACCGATGGCGACGCGCGCCACACCCCGCTCGACGTGCTGGACCAGCGTTTCGCCGCTTCCGGCATCGACACGGGCTATTACACGCCCGAGGTGCACAAGGCCGCCTTCGCGCTGCCGGGCTATGTCGCGCGCCTGATGCCCTGACACCCTGCCTTCTTCTGGCCGGAAATATCCTCGGGGGGAGTCCGCGTCCGCGGACGGGGGGCAGAAGGCCCCCCTACCCCTTGGGCGGGATCGAATAGGTCAGCCCGGCGCGCGCCACGGCCCCCGCCATTCCTTCCGAAAAGATCAGCGCATCGCCCACCGCCAGCACGCGGCCCAGCTTCAGCAGGCGCGCCTCGCAGACCAGGTCGCGCCCGGCCTCGGGCTTGCGCATGAAGTCGATCGAGCAATTCGTCGTCACCGCCAGCGCCTTCGGCCCGATCATCGCAAGGATCGCCAGGTAGATCCCGACATCGCCCAGCGCGAACATCGACGGCCCCGACACCGTGCCGCCCGGCCGCAGATGCCGCTCGGCCACCGCCATGCGCACCCGCACGGCCATCGGCGCGACGTCCTCGATCACGAAATCGTCGCAGACCTGCGGAAATTCCCGCGCAAGGAACGCGGCAAGCGCGTCCCGGTCCATCACCACGTTCATGGCTTTTCCCCTGTCCCTTTGACGCGTAGTCTTCGCCGCAAAGGCGAGGAGAGACAAGATGACCGAAATCCTGTTGCGTGAGGATGCTGGCGGCATTGCCACGCTGACCCTGAACGCGCCCGAACGGCTGAACGCGCTGTCGGATGCGATGCTGGCCGCCCTTCAGGCGCAGATCGACGCGCTGGCCGGGGACCGCGAGACGCGGGTGGTGATCCTGAAAGGCAATGGCAAGGCGTTCTGCGCGGGCCATGACCTCAAGGAGATGCAGCAGGGCCGTCAGGCCGAGGATGGCGGGCGCGCCTATTTCGCCGATCTCTTCGCCCGCTGCGCCTCGGTGATGACCGGGCTGATGCGCCTGCCCCAGCCGGTGATCGCCGCGCCGCACGGGATTGCCACGGCCGCGGGCTGCCAGCTCGTCGCCTCCTGCGACATGGCCATCGCCGCCGAGGGCACGCGCTTCGGGGTGAACGGGGTGAATATCGGGCTGTTCTGTTCGACGCCCATGGTCGCGCTGACCCGCAACATCCCGCGCAAGCAGGCGTTCGAGATGCTGACCACCGGCGCCTTCATCGACACCGACCGGGCGACCGCGCTGGGCCTCATCAACCGCGCCGTTCCCCATGACAGTCTCGATCAGGAAACCCGCGCCCTAGCCGAGACCGTCGCAGGAAAACTCAACCCCGCGGTGCGCATCGGCAAGCGGACATTCTACGAGCAGATCGAGATGGGGATTTCCGACGCCTATGCCCATGCGGGCGACGTGATGGTCGAGAACATGCTGTGGCGCGATACCGACGAGGGAATCAGCGCCTTTCTCGAAAAACGCCCGCCGGACTGGCAGGCGTGAGCAGATGGACCGGGGCCGGGCGGGAGCGCGCCCGGCCCTGATCGTTTCACTGGCAGGAGGCCGCGATCACTCGGCGGCGATCCGCATGGCCGACGCCGACTCGGCAGCGGCTTTCTCAGCCTTGCGACGGCGGGTCTCGGCGAGCTGCTCTTCGGTCTGACGCATGTTGATATAGGCGAAGGCGACGACGAAACCGATGGTGCCAAGCGCGAGGGGGCCGATGATGTCCATTTCCAGTTCCCTTTGTTTTGTGTGTGGTTGTGCAAGGGATACGGCAGGCATGGTAAACCGGATCACCGGTGGGGGAAAAAATGTTGGAATTCATGTGCATGCACCGGCATACCGCAGGCCAAGTGCTTGTCGGAACGCCGAAAACCCGGCCCTGACGGGCGCGGTCACGGCTGTGTGATCGGCCCATGACTGCCGGTCAGCGCACCAGGATGATGATGATCAGGAAAAACACCAGAAGCCCGATGACACCGGCATTGGCGAACAGCAGGCTCGTGAACAGCATCGCCAGCAGCACCGCGAGCACGATGAAGACCTGTTCGTGGATGGGCCGGCGCGAGACGCGTTCCTCGATCTCCTCGGGCGAATAGCGCCGGATCACCCCGCCGAGAATGGCAAAGGCGACCCGCCGTGCGCTTTGCCACAGCTCGCCCAAGAGTGTCCCGCGCCGCATCATTCCGCCTTCTACCAGCGCCCTGACATCGTTTCCAGCCCGCTGTCCGGGCACTTACAGATCGTAGAGTGCGCCGAACTTCGCGTCGAGATAATCCATCAGCGGCCCCTCATGCGGCGCAAATCCGCAGGCGTGCTCGATCGTCTCGGCCGGCAGATACAGCCCGCCATGGCGCTGCACATGGGCCGCAAGCCAGGCGGTCGCCGGTTCGGCATGGCCGCGCGCCAGATCCTCGTCCAGCCTGGGCATCGCGGCGCGCAGCGCGGTATGAAGGCACCCGGCATAGACATTGCCCAGCGTGTAGGTCGGGAAATAGCCGAACAGCCCGACCGACCAATGCACATCCTGCAGGACCCCGTTCGACGGCCGGTCGACCGCCAGACCGAAATCCGCCATGAACCGCGCGTTCCAGGCCTCTTCCAGATCGGCCACCTCCATCCGCCCGGCAATCAGCTCCCGCTCCAGATCGAAGCGCAGCATGATGTGCAGGTTGTAATGCACCTCGTCCGCCTCGGTGCGGATGAAGCCGGAATGAACCCGGTTGACCGCGGCATAAAAGGCGTCCGGATCGGGGGCGCCCGAGGACCCGAAGATCCCGGTCATCCGGGCGTGTAGCCAGCCGCAGAAGGCGGGGGACCGCCCCAGCTGGTTCTCGTAGATCCGGCTCTGGCTTTCATGCACGCCCATCGACACGCCCGCCCCCAGCGGCGTCAGCCGATAGGAGGGCTCGATCCCCTGTTCATAGGCGCCATGGCCCACCTCGTGCAGCGTGGAGTAAAGACAGCCTAGCGGCTCGGCCTCGTCCACGCGCGTCGTGATGCGCACATCCGTCCCCGACCCGCTGGTGAAGGGATGCACCGACCGGTCCAGCCGCCCATGCCGCCAGTCATAGCCGAAATGGCTCGCCACCTCGCGCGCCAGCGCCAACTGGCCCTCGGCCGGGAAATGCCCCGCCAGCGCCGCGGGGGCGCGGCCCGAACCCATGATCCGCTCGCGCAGCTCCACCAGCCGCGGCCGCATCCGGTCGAACATGGCTGCCAGCCCCGCGGCGGTGGCGCCCGGCTCGTAATCATCCAGCAGCGCGTCGTAAAGACTGCCGCCCTCGGCCAGCGCCGAGGCTTCCTCGCGCTTCAGCCGCACGACCTCGGTCAGGATGGGCAGGAAATGCGCGACATCGTCAGCCGCCCGCGCCTCGGCCCAGATGCCCTGCGCGCGGCTTGTCACCCGGGCGAGCTCGGCCGACAGCCGGTCGGGCAGCTTGGTCGCGCGGGCGAAACTGCGCCGGATATGGCGCAGCTGCGCCCGGCCCGCCGGGTCCAGCGCCCCCTCGTCCACCGCCGCCAGCCACTCGCCGACCTTGGGATCGGTCCGGCGCGCATGCAGCACCGATTCCAGCGCGCCCATCTCGTCGGCGCGCTGCTGGGCCGCCCCCTTCGGCATCACCGTTTCCTGGTCCCAGCCCAGCCGCCCCATCACCTGCGCCAGCGCCTCGGTCTCGCGCTGAAACGCCATCAGATCGTCGAACGCACCCATCCGCTACCCCCGGATCGTCGATTGCTGCACCGGGTATTGCGCCAGGAACCGCGCATGCAGCACCAGCGTCCAGAGCGTGATCGCCCCGATCTGGTGGGCCACCGCGATCGGCCATTGCGAGGCGAACAGGATCGTCCCGATCCCCAGCGTCGCCTGCATCAGCACCATCAGCGCCACAAGGTCAAAGGCCCGGCGCGTGCGCCGATGCACGCTCTTGCGCCCGACAAACCAGGTCACGATGCCCAGCACGGCCACCAGATAGCCGTTCATCCGGTGCAGGAACTGCACCAGCCCGTGATTCTCGAAGAAATTGCGCCAGAGCGGCTCGATATAGAACGGGTTCGGCGGCAGGAAGCCGCCCGCCATCATCGGCCAGTCGGTATAGGCCCTGCCCGCATAGAGCCCCGCCACCTGCGAGCCCAGCAGGATCTGGAGGAAGACCAGCAGCATCAGCGCCGTCGCCATCCCGTAGCCCGCCGGATCGCGCACCCGGCGGGCCTGCAACAGGTCGGCCTCGGTCCGCGACAGCTTGAAGATGAACCAGGCCGTCACCCCGATCAGCGAGAAGCCGAAGCCGATATGCAGCGCCATTCGGTAGGACAGGAAATCGAAGGGCGGCGGCGCGATCCCGCCCCCGCCCACCAGCCAGTCGGCCGCGCCCAGGAACACGATCAGCACGCCCAGCCCCAACAGGCGCAGCGTCCAGCCCTTGGGCATCTTGCCCGCCGCCAGAAATCCGACAAAGCCCACCGCCCAGAGCACCAGCGCCGTGGGCGCCAGCTGGCGCGAGCCCCAGCCCCACCAGAAGGCCAGCTGGAACTCGTCGATCCCCAGCCCATGCGCCTCGCCGCGATAGACCGGGCTCTGGCGGAAGCGGTCGAACGCGGCCAGCCAGTCGCCGGGGTCCAGCGGCGGCAGCGCCCCGAACAGCGGGTTCCAGTTCGGCATCGGCACCAGCATCTCGGTCAGGCGCGCAAAGGCGCCGATCACCAGCATCGCGGCGACGATCAGGAACAGCATCATCAGCCACAGCCGCACCGCGCTGCGCGCGCCCCGGCGGGCCGCACGGTCGATCGCGCCAGGCTGCACCACGGGCCGCTCGCGCGGGGCCTCGGTGCCGACCTCCTCGAAGATGTTGCGCTTCTTGCTCATGGATGTCCCTTTCGGCGGCCCGTCCCTGCCGCGCGTCTGAGGCCTGCGGCGAACAGTAGTTCCGCCGGGGGGTGCCTTCAAGTCAGAGCCCGTCGCCGCGGCCCCGCATCAATTGCCGCAGCATCCCGTGCAGCGTCTGCACATCGGCCCGCGTCAGCGGCATCCGGCTCCACATGTTGCGCAGGTTCAGCTTCATGTTCGCGGCCTTGGTTTCGGGAAAGAAGAAGCCCGCCGCCTCAAGCCGTTCCTCGAAATGCTCGGCCAGTTTCTCGACCTCCAGCCCCGTGGCGGGCGCGGCCCCGGCCATCTCCAGCCGTTCGGCCACGATCCCGGGGCCCTCGCGGCGCCATTCATAGGCCGTCAGCAACACGCATTGCGCCAGGTTCAGCGAGGGGAATTCCGGGTTCGCGGGCACCTCGACAATCGCATTGGCCCGCGCGATGTCCTCGTTTTCCAGCCCCGCGCGCTCGGGACCGAACAGCACGGCCACCCGGCGGCCCTGCGCGATCATCCCGCGCGCCTCCGCCATCGCGCGTTCGGGGGTGACGACCGGCTTGGTCAGCCCGCGTGCGCGCGAGGTGGTGGCATAGACATAGTCGCAATCGGCCAGCGCCTCGGCGGTGGTGGCAAAGACGCCCGCATGATCCAGCAGCCGACCCGCCCCCGATGCCAGCGCCACCGCGCGCGGGTTCGGCCAGCCATCGCGCGGGTCCACCATCCGCATGCCCGTCAGCCCGAAATTCCACATCGCCCGCGCCGCCGCGCCGATATTCTCGCCCATCTGCGGGCGGACAAGGACAAAGACGGGCTGATCGGCCATGCGGGGGGCTCCGGGCTGGGCTGCGCCCGCCTGATACGCAAGCCGCCCGCCCGGTTCAAGCGATGGTCAAGCCGCGCAAACCCCGCTATAGGGGCGCGAACGACCCAGGAGCCCCGAAATGGCCGAGATCGAGCGCCCGCAAATCTACCTCATCACCCCCCCCGCCTTCGAGCCCGAGGCGTTCGCCCCCCGCCTTGCCGCGGTGCTGGATGCCCATCCGGTGGCCTGCCTGCGGCTGACAATGGCAACGCGGGACGAGGACCGCGTCGCGCGCGCCGCCGACGAGCTGCGCGAGATCGCCCATGCCCGCGACGTGCCGCTGGTGATCGAGGCGCATCTGGGCCTGGTCGAACGGCTGGGGCTTGACGGCGTCCACCTGACCGACGGCGCGCGCAACGTGCGCAAGGTGCGCACCGCACTGGGGGCGGATGCGATCGTGGGCGCCTATTGCGGCGCCTCGCGCCATGACGGGTTGAACGCGGGCGAGGCGGGCGCGGATTACATCGCCTTCGGCCCCATCGGCGCGACGGGTCTGGGCGACGGGACGCTGGCCGAACGCGACCTGTTCGAATGGTGGTCCGAAGTGATCGAGATCCCCGTGGTGGCCGAGGGCGCGCTGGATGAGGAACTGATCGCAAACCTCTCCCCCGTCGTGGATTTCTTCGCCATCGGCGAGGAAATCTGGCGCACCGACGATGCCTGCGCGACGCTCGCCCGCCTGATCGCCGCGATGGGCTAGACGGGCGGCATGGCGCTGCGCACCGCGTCCTCGCAGGCCCGGGCCAGCGCCTTGCGGTCGGGGTAATCGGCCACCCTCAGCGGCGCGTGATAGACCAGTTCGACCCCCCCCTGCGGTCGGGCCGCCAGCACCTTCAGCAGATGCGCGCCAAACCCCATGTCGCCCCACCAGCCATAAAAGGCCGGATGCGCGCCCGGCGGCGCGGCATAGATCACCGTCACCGGCTGGATATGCAGGATATCCTTCAACTCCTGCGCCAGGAACGCCGCGAAAAGCGTTGTCTTGAAAGGCAGAACCCGCCGCCCGTCGGTCGAGGTACCCTCGGGGAAGAACAGCAGCTTGTGACCCGCCTTCAACCGATCCTCGAAGACATGGTTATGCGCCTTCGCCTCGCGCCGGTCGCGATTGATGAAGACCGTCCCCGTCGCCCGCGCCAGCCAGCCGATGCCGGGCCAGCCTGCCACCTCGGATTTCGAGACGAAATAGATCCGCTTGCGCGCATTCAGCGCAAAGATGTCCAGCCAGGACGCATGGTTGGCCACCACCGCCCCCCGTTCGCGCATCTGCCGGCCGCGCACGGTATAGCCGATCCCGAGGATGACAAAGGCCATCCGGCAGACGAATTGCGTGATGAAGGGCGTCACGGGCCGGTGCCAGCCGAAAACCGGGCGCTCCACCAGCCGCACCAGCAGCAAAAGCCCCAGGCAACCGAAGGTCACGATCCCCAGCGCCAGGCCGCGCCAGACCACGCGAACCCAGCCCGCCAGCGAAATCGGCGGCGCGGGCGGCGGCTCGGCGCCACGCCAGGTGCTCACCCCCGCCCCCGCACATAGCGCGCGCTGCTTTTCGCGTTCATCTGCGCGGTGTCCATCACAAGGCAGACGTCGATCGTGTTGAACGCCCGGTCGATATAGGCCCCCTCGCCCACGAAGCCGCCAAGCCGCAGATAGGCCTTGATCAGCGCGGGCATCGCCAGCATCGCGCGCTTGCGGTCGATCGCGTCCTCCTCCAGCAGGTCCATCCGCTGGAAATGCCCCTCGACCGCGCGCACGCGCAGCGGTTCGGGCGCAAGGAACCGGTGATGCAGCAGCGAGAGCGGCTCGGCCAGCGCCTCGACATCGGTGCCGTGGAAACTGGCCACCCCGAACAGGATCTCGACCCCGCGCTGCTGGACGTAATCGGCCAGCCCGTTCCACAGGTGATACAGCGCCGTGCCGCCGCGATAATCGGCATGCACGCAGGACCGCCCCAGTTCCAGCAACCGCCGCCCGCTCTCCCCGAGCCGGGTCAGGTCGTATTCGTCCTCGGTATAGAACCGCCCCAGCGCCGCCGCCCGTTCCGAGGTCAACAGCCGGTAGACCCCCACCACATGATCCAGCGCGCCCGCATCGCGGCGCGTGTCGACCAGAATCAGGTGGTCGTAATGCGGATCGAACGCGTCCCGCTCCAGCCGGTTTTCGTGATCGACCAGCGGCCCGTCGCCGCCCAGTTCCGCCACGAAGACCTCGTAGCGCAACCGCTGGGCGGCGCGCAGATCGGCCTCGGTCTGGGCAAGGCGCAGCTCGAAATGGTCCTCGGGCGGGTGCATCGGCGCGGACTCCGGCGGCCCCGGCGGGGCGGTCTCGGCGCGTTCTAGGGGGCCGTGCGCCAAAGCGCAACTGCGCGTGCCGCCGCGCATCCCCCCCCGGCCAGGCGCGGCCGTTAATCCCGCGTTAACCATCTTCGGTCAGCCTGCGCGCATAGGATGTTAGGATTCGTAAACAGGCATGAGCTCTATTCTCGCCCCGTCGATCACCACCTTTCCCGCCTCGCGGAAATTGACAGTGATCCGTGCCCCGATCACCGATTGCACCTGCCCGATGCCCCAATCCGGCTGGCCCGGATGGCGCACCAGCATGCCGGGTTCGAGGATGGAATTCATTGGCTGCATCGACTTTTCCCCCATCACCCGCCACGCGGAGTTGCGACATGGCTGATCTGACCGCCCTTGTCGGCTCGCGCATCTGTCACGACCTTATCAGCCCGATCGGTGCGATCGGCAACGGGATGGAACTTCTGGCCATGTCGCCGGGCATCTCGGGGCGCGACGAATTCGAACTGATCGCCCACAGCGTCGCCCGCGCGAATGGGCGCATCCGGCTGTTCCGCCTGGCCTTCGGCGCGGCGGGCGAAGGCACCGAGATCGCCGGGGCCGAGATCGCCGACATCCTGTCCGACTATTACGGCGGCAGCCGGATCGAGATCGCCGCCGAACCGCCCGCCGCATTGCCGCGCGCGCTGGCCAAGGTCGTCCTGCTGGCGGTCCTGTGCGCCGAGACCGCCCTGCTGCGCGGCGGGCGGATCGCGATCAGCGGCTCGGGCAGGGATCTGGCGCTGACGGCGGAAGGCGCCCGCCTGCTGCTCGATCCGCGGCTCTGGCTTCCGATCGCCGAGAACCGCGCCCCGGAGGGCGAGATCGCCGCCTCGGAGGTCCAGTTCGCGCTCTTGCCGGTCGCCGCCCGCGCGGCCGGGCGCACGCTCGCGCTCTCGCGCAGCGAGACGCGGTTCGACCTCTCGATCTGACCCCGAAGGGCCGCTCCGGCGCGGCCTGCCCGGCGCCATGCCGGGGGCGCCATGGGCAAGGGAATGGACAGCTTCCCCGCGCGGCGCTCTAATCCCTCGCACCAGGGAACGAGGGAGACCCCGATGAAACATCTTGCACTTGCCGCGGCGATTCTGGCCGCCCCCCTGCCCGCCTGCGCCGGATCGCTGGGGCCCTACACCGATTTCTTCGTCTTCGGCGACAGCCTCAGCGATCCGGGCAACACGCTCTCGCAGCTGCCCGGCGCGAACCCGGCTCTCGCCGCGATCTATCCGCAGGGCCAGTTCACCGATGGCGCGACATGGGCGGCGCAACTCGGCGCCGATCTCGCCTCCGGCGCCAATTTCGCCTTCGGCGGCGCGACCGCGGTGACCCAGGGCGAGATCGAGATCAACCTGCCCGGCGGCCCCTATACCGTCGACCTGCCCGATTTCGCCGAACAGCGCACCCTTTACGAAGCGACGGCGCCAGTCTTGGGGGCGAACCCGCTGGCCGCGGTCTGGTTCGGCGGCAACGACCTGCGCGACGCCTTCCGCGCCGACGATCCCGCGACCGCCGCCGCCGCAGCCATCGGTGCCGCCGTGACCGGGATCGTCACCGGGGTCCAGGCCCTGATCGCCGGCGGCCTCGGCACCGTCGCGGTCTTCGGCCTGCCCGATCTGGGCAAGATCCCCGAGGCGCTGGCCCTGGGCGGCGAAGCCTCGGCCGCCGCAACCGCGGCGACCATGGCCTTCAACGCCACCCTCCAGACCGCCCTGACGGGCATCAGCGACGGCGATGTGCGCTATGTGGACATCTTCGGGCTGTTCGCGCTGGTCCAGGACGACAGCGCCGCCTACGGCTTCACGAACCTCACCACGCCCTGCCTCGTCGCGCTTCAGGCCGGTGCGGCACCGGATTGTACCGGCTTCCTGTTCCACGACAGCATCCACCCGACCCAGGCCGCGCATGCGCTGATCGCAGATCGGTTCCTCGCCGCCATCGCCCCCGTGCCGCTGCCCGCGGGGGGCGTGTTGCTGCTGGGCGGGCTGGGCGGGCTGGTCCTTCTGCGTCGTCGCGGGCGGCCCTGACCCGGCCGGCGCGTGCGAAAACGTCGCACGCCGCGCGGGCGATGTCGCAACCGGCCAAGTCGGACGGCCGGAAATGCCGATAGATCGCGCGAAGGGTCCGCCTTGCCCGGCGGGCCCGGGGAACCGGAGTGACGCGAATGGCCGAAGACGAAGACGAGCTGATCCTTGCCGACCTGCCCGACGAGGAGCTCGTCCCGCAGATGCATGACGACCTTTACGACGGGCTCAGGGACGAGGTCGTCGAGGGCGTCGAGATCCTGCTCGCCCGCGGCTGGGAACCCTATCGCGTGCTGACCGAGGCGCTGGTCGCCGGCATGACCATCGTCGGCAAGGATTTCCGCGACGGCATCCTGTTCGTGCCCGAGGTGCTGCTGGCCGCCAATGCGATGAAGGCGGGCATGGGCCTGCTCAAGCCGCTGCTGGCCGAGACCGGCGCGCCCAAGATGGGCAAGATGGTGATCGGCACGGTCAAGGGCGACATCCACGACATCGGCAAGAACCTCGTCTCGATGATGATGGAGGGCGCGGGGTTCGAGGTGGTGGACCTGGGCATCAACACCGATGTCGACCGCTATCTCGGCGCGCTGGAAACCGAACAGCCCGACATCCTGGGCATGTCCGCCCTGCTGACGACCACCATGCCCTACATGAAGATCGTGATCGACACGATGGCCGAGCGCGGCATCCGCGACGACTATATCGTGCTGGTGGGCGGCGCCCCGCTGAACGAGGAATTCGGCCGCGCGATCGGGGCGGATGCCTATTGCCGCGATGCCGCCGTCGCCGTGGAAACCGCCAAGGCCTTCATCGCGCGCAAGCATAACCAGGCCGTTGTCGCCTGACCCCTTGCGGGCGCCGGGGTCGGGGCCCCACATCGGCCCCATGACCCGAGGGGAGTGCCCATGCCGTTCCGCATCTTCGCCCTGATCCTGGCCGGCGTGATCGCCGCCGCCGCGCTGACCGTCGCGCTGGTGACCGCCCTGCCCGGCCACGGCATGGCGGTGCTGATCCCGCTGGCGCTGGTGGCGGCGCTGGCGCTGCGCTTGCTGCGGCGGAAATGATCCCGTCCGGCGACCACGCGCTGACCGAAACCGGGCTTGCGCCGTCGGGCAAGGGCCGGGTGCTGGTGATCGGCTGCGGCGCGCTGGCCCACGAGATCCTCGCGCTGAAACGGGCCAATGGCTGGGACCATCTCGACCTCGCCTGCCTGCCCGCGATCTGGCACAACCACCCCGAGCGGATCGAACCGGGCATCCGCGCCGCCGTGGCGCAGCATCGCGCCGATTACCGGACGATCCTCGTGGCCTATGCCGATTGCGGCACCGGCGGCGGGCTGGCGCGGCTCTGCGCCGAACTGGACGTCGAGATGATCGCGGGGCCGCATTGCTACGCCTTCTTCGACGGGCTCGACGCCTTCGCCGCCCGCGCCGGGGACGAGCTGACCGCCTTCTACCTGACCGATTTCCTCGCCCGCCAGTTCGACGCCTTCGTCTGGCGCCCGCTCGGCCTCGACCGCCACCCGGAGCTGGTGGCCAGCTATTTCGGCAATTACGACCGGCTGATCCATCTTGCCCAGACCGACGACCCGGCACTGGACGCGGCCGCGCGCGCATGCGCCGCGCGGCTGGGGCTGGCCCATGAACGGCGGGTCACGGGCTATGGCGATCTGGCGCGGTTCCTCGCGCCGCGCGCCTGAAACGGGCGACCGTGCCGCGTCAGACGCCCTCGGCGACGCAAGCGGCCTGGCTGCGGATGCGTTCCACCATCGCGCGCAGCCCGTTCGAGCGTTGCGAGGACAGGTGCTCGTCCAGCCCCAGCCGGGCCATCTGCGCGCCCGCATCGGTGGCCAGAACCTCGGCCACCGTCCGCCCGTCATAAAGCGCCCGCAGCACCGCGATCAGCCCGCGCACGATCATCGCGTCGCTGTCGCCCTTGAAACGGTAGACCGCGCCCGCGCCCTGCCCCTCGATCTCGGGCATCAGCCAGACCTGGCTGGCGCAGCCGTCCACTTTGGTCGCGGGCACCTTGAAGGCATCCTCCAGCGGGTCCATCGCGCGGCCCAGTTCGATCACATGGCGATACCGGTCCTCCCAGTCCTCCAGGAACTCGAAGGTCTCGACGATCTCCTCGAATGCCGCGCTTGCCACCACCCGGGCCTCCTTGCCATTGCCCCTCCCACTTAGGACCGGCAACGCGAAAGGTCCAGCGCAGCGCCTGTCGCGGCTTTTCAACCGCCCGGCTTTCGGCTAACCCGTGGGCAGGAACAACACGGGGGCCCCCATGCGCGCACGTTTCATGGTCATCCTGTCGACCGCGCTGATCCTTGGCGGCTGCGCCACGGTGCGCGAATCCCGCATCAACCCGTTCAACTGGTTCGGCGGCGCCACCCAGGAAGGCACGACCGCCATTCCGGTCAGCCGCCAGATGGCCGATCCGCGCCCGCTGGTCGATCTGGTGGTCGAGATGGGCGTCGATCGCGCGCCCGGCGGCGCCATCGTGCAGGCCACGGGCCGACCCTCGCGGCAGGGGTTCTGGAACGCCGAACTGGTGCGCGACCGCGCCACCCCCGGCGAGACCGGCGTTCTGGTCTACGATTTCCGCCTCGCGCCTCCGAAGGGGTCCACCCGCGTCGGCACCGAGCCCTCGCGCGAACTGACCGCGGGCACCTTCCTGACCGATCAGGATCTGGACGGCGTGCGCGCCATCGTGGTGCGCGGCGCGCAGAACCAGCAGCGCGTCAGCCGCTGATCCGCGCGCCCCGTCCCGCTCACGGCGTCAGCAGATAGGCCCCGCCATACAGCACCGTCAGCACCGCGATGGTGAACAGCCAGTGCCAGAGCGTGGTCCAGCCCGCGCCCTTCGCCGCCGCCTGCTTGCGGGCGCAAAGCGGGCACAGCGTCTCGTTGCCGGGGATCGGGGTGCCGCACCCTTCGCAGGTTGTATCGGGCAGGTTCGCCTTGCGCCGACGCGGGCTGGCCGCAGGGATGGTGGTTGCCTTCGGCATCGGCGTGGCCGCCGAGGTCGGCGCGGGGGCGATCACATCAAGCGTGCTGAGCCATTTTCTGGCGCGATTGGCCACAAGCGTCAGCGCGGTTGCAGCCGTCAATAGGCTCGTCAGAGCCGGAAGGGTCATGGTCATGGAATATCCTGCGAAAGGGGCCGCAGCCTGTGGCGCGGCAGGGTCGATCGGGTGAATGAACTCAGCCCCGAACGCCCGGCGGCGCACGCGCCCCGTTGGCCCCGTCACGCGCCCCCCGCAGATACCCCGCGACCGTCACCGCCGCGATTGCGCGGCATCCGGTGACCCCGCCGGTCGCGGCCCCCGGGGTCAGTCCCGGCGGCACATCCCCGAAGGTCGCAAGCCCAGAATCTCCGGCGGCCCCACGCCCGGACAATTCCGCAAGCGCCGGGGCAGCGGACAGGGCCGCGGCCTGAAACACCGCCACCCCGCCCCGCTCGCCCGCCCGGACGCCCGTCGCAAGAACGAGACTCAGCGCCAGAAGCACCGCGACAGCGGCACCGAACCAGCCGCGCAAACGCGCCAAGGCCGCAGCGCGATGCGCCGCAGCCGGTTCTTCCGAAGCAATGCCCAGAATGCGGGAATGGTCCAAACCGGATCGCCCGAAAAGGCGGGGCGGCAGAATGACCGCCCCCGCTATCCGAACCATATCGCCGCAGCCGCCGCCGCTTCAAGTGCAAAGCCCGCCGGCCGAAGCCGACGGGCCATCCAGATATCCCGGTCCGGACCGGGTGCGGCCTATTTCTGGACCTCGCCCGTGATGATCTGACGGATGAACCGCCCGAACGCTCCATCCGGCAGGCCCGAGCCGCCGCCCGACACCTCACCGCCCGCGAGGGTCGCCCGGTCGCTCAGCAGCGGAAGGTTCAGCTTGGAGGACAGCGGCGTGGGATCCCCCGTCGACAGCTCGACATTGCTGCGGCGCTCGCTGAGGAGCGGCCAGTTGAACCGGCTGGAAAACGGCGTCGGATCGCCGGTGCGCAGTTCCATCGCCCCCGTGCCCGACCGGCTGGACAGCAAGGACAGGCCCAGCGCCGACGAGAACGGCGTGGGGCCCACCCCCGCCAGATTGACCGCGGATTTGCGACTGCTCAGAAGCGGCCAGTTGAACCGGCTCGACAGCGGGGTGGGGTCGTCGATCAACTGGTCATTCTTCTTGTCGGCCATGGCAGACTCCCGTGTTCGCCCAATACTGCCCCAAAGGTGATGCGCACGGCCCTCGCGGCAAGGGCATGGGCGCCGGGAAACCGCCGCAGCGCAGAAATCTCATGCAAACGTGAAGTGCGCCCCGTCCCCGCCGCGCTCAGAGCCCGACAACTTCCACATTGCTGCCCCGCGCGGTCAGCGCGATCTCGCCCCGGCACAGCCGCAGCGCGTCCTCGCCGAACACTTCGCGCCGCCAGCCCCGCAGCGCGGGCACGTCGCGTTCGCCCGCCGCGATCAGGTCCAGGTCCGACGAGGTCGCGATCAGCTTCTGCGCCACGCCGGTCTCCTCGGACTTGGCCTTGAGCAGCACCCGCAGCAGATCGGCCAGGGCCGGGTTCACCTGAAGCCGCGAATTGGTGCCCGGCACCTTGGGATAATCCTCGGGCGCGGTCTCCTGGGCGACACGGACGGCGGCGATGATGCCATCCGCGATCTCGCCCCGCCGCGCCTCGCGCAGCAGCAGCCGCGAGCGCGACAGTTCCTCGATATTCTGCGGCCGGGTCGAGGCCAGTTCCAGCAGCGCGTCGTCCTTGAACACCCGGGCGCGGGGGATGTTGCGCGACTGGGCATAGCCTTCGCGAAACCGCGCCAGTTCCCGCACCACGGCCAGGAACTTGCCCGAACTCGTGCGCGTCTTGATCCGCTGCCACGCCTCCGAGGGGCGCACGATATAGGTCTCGGGGTCGGTCAGCACCCCCAGCTCCTCCTGCAGCCATTTCGCCCGGCCGGTGCGGTCCAGTTCGGCGGCCAGATGCTCGTAGATCACCCGCAGATGGGTGACATCGGCCAGCGCATAGGTCTTCTGCGCATCCGACAGCGGCCGCCGCGACCAGTCGGTAAAGCGCGAGGTCTTGTCGAGATTGTCGCGCGCGATCTTGCGCACCAGCGTCTCGTATCCCACCTGCTCGCCGAACCCGCAGACCATGGCGGCGACCTGGGTATCGAACAGCGGCTCGGGAAAGACCTTGCCCTCGGTATAGAAGATCTCCAGGTCCTGACGCGCGGCGTGGAAGACCTTGACGACATCGGTATTGCGGAACAGTTCGTAAAGCGGGTCGAGCGACAGACCCTCGGCCAGCGGGTCGACCAGCACCGCCGCCCCCTCGGGGTCATCCGGGCCGGGGATCGCCAGTTGCAGCAGGCAGAGCTTGGCGTAATAGGTCCGTTCGCGCAGGAATTCGGTATCGACCGTCACATAGGGCCGGGTCGCGGCCTCCTTGCAGAAGGCGGCCAGCGCCTCGGTGGTGGTCACTGTGATCATCTGCGCCCGTGTCCTGCCGTGTTCATGCGTCTCTCTGCTCCGGCACCACTCCCGCCTCTGATAATGAATGCCGGGGGCCTTGGAAAGGGTGCTTTCTGTCCGCGCAAGGATCGGAAAACCTGCGGGAATCGGGCCATAGCAGGGCCGATCAGGGCAGCAGGACGGGGCTTTTGTCCCCCTCCGCAAAGCGGCGCAGGACTGCGGGATACAGAAGGTGCTCCATCGGCAGCACGCGCGCGGCCAGCGTCCCGGCGGTGTCGCCTGGCAGGATCGGCACCCGCGCCTGGCCAAGGATCGGCCCGCCATCCAGTTCCGCGGTCACCTCATGCACGCTGCAACCCGCCTGCGTGTCGCCCGCCGCAATCGCCCGGGCATGGGTATCAAGCCCGCGATATTTCGGCAGAAGCGAGGGATGGATGTTCAGCATCCGGCCCGCCCAGGCGGTCACGAACCCCTCGGTCAGCACCCGCATGAAGCCCGCAAGACACAGGATGTCGGGCGCGGCCCGGTCAAGCTCGGCCTGCAATGCGGCCTCGAACGCGGCGCGGTCACGGCCGAAGGGGCGGTGATCGACCACAGCGGTCGGAATGCCCATCGCCTGCGCCCGTGCAAGCCCCCCCGCCCCCGGCACGTTCGACAGCACCAGCACGGGCCGCGCGGGATGATCGCCCACCATGCTCTCGGCCAGCGCGACCATGTTCGACCCGCCGCCCGAGATCAGGATCGCGACGCGCTTCACACCAGCCGACCCCGGTAGGCCACCCCCTGCCCCGCCACGACCCGGCCGATCCGGTGCACCCTCTCGCCCTCGGCCGCCAGCAGATCGGCCAGCGCGTCAGCCCGCTCGGACGCAACCGCCAGCACCATGCCCAGCCCGGCATTGAAGGTCTTGAGCAGTTCCGCCTGCTCCATCCCGGCCGTCCCGACCAGCCAGCGAAAGACCGGCGGCAAGTCCCATTCCGACAGGTCGATCTCGGCGCCCAGCCCCTCGGGCAGGACGCGCGGCAGGTTCTCGGTGATCCCGCCGCCGGTGATATGGGCCAGCGCATGCACGCCCCCCGCCCTTATCGCCGCCAGCGCGGGGCGCACATAAAGCCGCGTCGGCACCAGCAGCGCCGCGCCCAGCGGGCCATCGGCAAAGGGCGCGGGCGCGTCCCAGCCCAGCCCGGCCAGCTCGACCACCTTGCGCACCAGCGAATAGCCGTTGGAATGCACCCCGTCCGAGGCCAGCCCCAGCAGCACATCGCCCTCGGCCACGCCAGCGGGCAACTCGGCGCCCCGCTCCATCGCGCCCACCGCAAAGCCTGCAAGGTCGAAATCGCCGTCGTGATACATCCCCGGCATTTCCGCCGTCTCGCCCCCGATCAGCGCGCAACCCGCCCGGGCGCAGCCCTCGGCGATGCCCTCGATCACGGTTGCGGCCTCATCGACCGACAGCTTTCCGGTCGCGAAATAGTCGAGAAAGAACAGCGGCTCCGCCCCCTGGCAGACCAGATCGTTCACGCACATCGCGACAAGGTCGATCCCCACCCCGCCCAGTTCGCCGGTGTCGATGGCGATCCGCAGCTTGGTGCCCACCCCGTCGGTCGCGGCCACCAGAACCGGGTCGGTGTAGCCGGCCGCCTTGAGGTCGAACAGCGCGCCGAACCCGCCCAGCCCCGACATCACGCCGGGCCGCGCGGTGCGTTTGGCGGCGGGCTTGATCCGCTCGACCAGCGCATTGCCCGCGTCGATATCGACCCCCGCCGCAGCATAGGTCAGGCCATTCTTGCGCTCGCTCATCGACGCCCTCCATCTGGTCGGCGCAGCGTTAGCCGATCCCCCGCCCCCTGTCCACGGGGCCCACCGCACGCCCCGTTAACCGCCCGCCTGTCCGCAAAAAGGTCCGATGGAAGTCCGATGGAAGTCCGATACGGTTCCGATCGCCATATCCCTGCAAAACAAGGCCGTTAACCCCGAATCGCGCCGCATCGCGGACTCCGCGGCCCGATGGCCACCTTGACGGCCCGCCCCGCTCTGCTACTCAGGGCCACAGGTCGGGCCTGTAGCTCAATTGGTCAGAGCAGGGCGCTCATAACGCCTTGGTTGGGGGTTCGAGTCCCTCCGGGCCTACCAGATTTCCGATGTCTGCCGATCCCGCTGCGGATCCGTCCGGCATATGGAAAAACCTCTTGCCGAGCCGCATCCCGGTTCCGCAAATGAACCCGCAGACCCAAGGACAAGGCCCGGCCATGACCCCATCTTCTCCAGCCGTACCGATCTGGCTTCTGGTGGCCCTGCAGGGCATCGTCTCGGCCGCAAGCCTTGTGGTCGAGATCGTGGCGGGGCGCATGATCGCGCCCTATGTGGGCATGTCGCTCTATACTTGGACGGCGATCATCGCGGTGGTGTTGGCGGGGTTCTCGGCCGGGCATTGGTGGGGCGGGCGGATCGCCGAACGCGACAGTCCCGCCGCCCTCCGGCGCACCGGCTGGGCCATCGTGGGCGCTGCACTGACCACGGGGGGCGCGGTTCTGCTGCTGCGCCAGGTTGCGGGGCCGGTGCTGGAGGCGGTGTCCCAGCCGATGGCGGCGATCACGGTTCTGGCCGCGGCGGTCTTCTTCCTGCCCTCGTTCTTTGCTGGCGTTCCCGCGCCGGTGCTGTCCATCGTGGCGATCCGCGCGGGCGGTCGGTCGGGGCACGCGCTGGGGGCGATGTTCGCGGCCGGCGCGCTGGGGGCCATCGCGGGCACGCTGCTGGCTGGATTCCTGTTCATCTCCTGGCTGGGCACGACACTGACACTGGCCGTCGTCACCGCCTGCTATGCCGTCGTCGCGGCGATCCTGTTCCAGCTGGCCGCAAGGCCCGGGATCGGCGCGCCCGCGATGGCGGCGCTGGTCGCTGCGCTGGGACTGGCCGGCGGCGGGCTTGCCCTGCCCCGGATCTGCGATACCGAAAGCCAGTATTTCTGCATCCGCACCGTCGAACTTGTGCCCGAGGCGCCGGGCAGCGTGCGGCTGATGGTGCTGGATCATCTGGCCCATGGCATTTCGGGCCGCGACGACCCCACGCTGGCCTATACCGAACATTCCGCGATGCTGGACGGGATCACCCGGATGCGGATGCAGGACCGGGCCTTTCGCGCCTATTTCATCGGGGGGGGCAGCTATTCGGTGCCGCGCATCTGGGCGGCGCGCGCGTCGGGTACGGTGACGGTGGCCGAGATCGACCCGCAGGTGACGCGGGCGGCGGCGCGGGATTTCTGGTTCGACCCTGCCACGACCGAGGTGCTGCACGAGGACGCCCGCCGCGCGCTGAACAGGCGGCCCGAGGCGCGGTTCGACGTGGTGGTGGGCGACGCGTTCCACGACATCGCGGTGCCCGCGCATCTGGTGACGCGGGAATTCTTCGAACTGGTGCGCGACCGGCTGGTCGAGGACGGCATCTATGTGATGACGGTGATCGACCATGCCGACCGGCTGCGCGCACTGGCCGCCATCGTTGCGACGCTGCGCGAGGTGTTCCCCGCGGTCGAGGTCTGGACCGAGATGCGCCCGCCCCTGCCCGGCGAGCGGCGGGTCTTTGCACTGGTGGCCGGGCAGACGCAAAGCCCGGTGGACGGCCTGACCCTGCGCGCGTCCGAGCCGCGCAGCTTCGGCGCACTGGACGACAGCTTCATCGAGGGGCTGCTGGCCGAACAGGCGCCGCCCGTGCTGACCGACGACTACGCTCCGATCGACCGGCTGGTGGGGCTGGGCAAGCTGATCGACTGAGGCTCAGGCGAACAGGTCGTGGCACAGCTCCAGCGCCTCGACCAGTTTGTCGACTTCGGCGCGGGTGTTGTACATCGCGAATGACGCCCGGCAGGTCGCGCTGACCCCCAGATGGTCCATCAGCGGCCCGGCGCAATGATGCCCGGCGCGCACCGCCACGCCCTTCTTGTCGAGCACGGTCGAGATGTCATGGGGATGCGCCGGGCCGTCCAGCGTGAACGAGAAGATCGCGCCCCTCCGGTCTGCATGGCCATGGACCTGCAACCAGTTCAATCCCTTCAGACGGTCCATCGCATAGGATCCGATATCCGCCTCATGGGCGGCGATCTTCTCCATCCCGACGTCCATCATGTAGTCGAGCGCCACGCCCAGGCCGATCTGCTGGACGATGCCGGGCGTGCCCGCCTCGAACTTCATCGGCGGGTCGGCATAGGTGACGATATCCTTGTGCACCTCGCGGATCATGTCGCCACCACCGAAGAAGGGCCGCATCTCGGCCAGACGCTCCTTGCGGATATGGATCGCGCCCGAACCCGAGGGACCGTAAAGCTTGTGCCCCGTGACGACGTAGAAATCCGCCCCCAGCGCATCGACATCGACCGGCATGTGAACCGCGGCCTGGCTGCCATCGACCAGCACCGGCACGCCGCGCTCGCGTGCGCCCCGCACGATGGCGGCCACATCGACCACGGTGCCCAGCACGTTCGACATATGCGTGACGGCAACCAGCCGGGTGCGCGGCCCGATCGCGTCAAGCACCGCCTGCGGATCCAGATTGCCCGCCGCATCCACATCGACCCATTTCAGCACCACGCCCTGCCGTTCGCGCAGGAAATGCCAGGGCACGATATTGGCGTGATGCTCCATCACCGACAGAACGATCTCGTCCCCGGCCTCAAACCGGGGCGCGGCCCAGGCATAGGAGACAAGGTTGATCCCCTCGGTCGCGCCCGAGGTGAACACGATCTCGTCCTCGTCCGCCGCCCCCAGAAAGCGGGCGACGATCCCGCGCACGGCCTCGTATTTCTCGGTCGCGATGTTGGAAAGCGTGTGCAGGCCCCGATGCACATTCGCGTATTCCTGCGCATAGGCCAGCGTCACCGCCTCGATCACCGCGCGGGGCTTTTGTGCCGAGGCGCCATTGTCGAGATAGACCAGCGGCTTGCCGTTCACCGTGCGGGACAGGATCGGGAAATCCGCGCGGATCTTCTCGACGTCATACATCCGAAAGCGCTCCGCCAAAGGTGATGCCGAGCAACGACATCAGGATGCTCATCCCGATGACGATCCCGAACATCGAGGCCAGGATCATGAAGAACGTCTTGAGCACCGAGGAAAAGCCGTGAAGAACAGCCACGAAATTGCTGAGAAGATAGAAGAAAAGCCCGATGCCGAACATGCCCACCAGGCCGGCCAGCGGCGGCAGGATCAGCAGGCTTGCGGTCTGCACCACCTGCAGCAGCACCATGATCACCTGCAGCCAGACCATCAGCGCCAGCGCACCCGCGAAGCTGCCGATGCCGCCGAAGAACCGTCCGATGCCGTAGACCGCATAGACCGTCACCACCAGAAGCCCGCCCTGCACCACCGCGATCAGCAGCGGGTTCTCGCCGAAGATCGGCAGCAGCGGGTCCGTTGGTGTCGGCACCAGGTAATCGCCGATCCGGGTCAGCAGCACGCTGACCGCCACCACCGCCATCAGCGCCTGCCACAGCACGCCCTCCGGCAGGTCGAGCGCAAGCATGCGGCGCGCGCCTTCGCGGGGGTCGCTCACGGTGTCGCGCGCAAGCGCGAGCAGGGAGGGGGGGCTGTCGGACATGGAACGGTTTTCCTGAAACTCAGACACGGCCGCTTTTCTCGGCCTCGGCCAGAGACAACAACCAGATCGCCGCGAACGCAACCGTAAGAACCGACGCAATCAGGTTCGTGATCGCCCCCGCCCCCAGGAATCCGGCCAGAAGACCAAAGCCCAGGATCGCGGGCGACACCACCAGCAGCGTCCAGAACAGTGCCAGACGTGCGCCGTAGAACGTGCCCGCGCCGCCCATCATCCGGGCAAAGAGGTGACTGAACGCCGCGATCCCGTAGAAGAACAACGGCGCCAGAAACATCCAGCCAAACAGTGCCGCACCCAGCAACGCCTCCAGCGGGACGGCGTCGCTCATCAGGGATTCGCGCATCAGCCGCGGCCATTGCGCTACGAAGATCAGGAAACAGGCCAGCATCAGGTAGACCAGCGCGCGGTCCTCACGCTGACCGGCCTGCAACTGGCGGCGGAGCGCGGCGCGCGGGCTGCGCCACGTCGCCACGATTTCCTTGATGATAGACATCCTACCCCCTGTGGCGGGCCAGCCACTGGACAAGCCGCTCGACGATCTCGCCGCGGATCTCCTCCGATTCGATCTCCTCGACCGCCTCGGCGATGAACGACAATACCATCATGTCGACCGCCTCGGCCCGCGGCACACCGCGCGAGCGCAGGTAGAACAGCGCCGTCTCGTCGATGGCCCCGCTGGTCGAGCCATGCGAACAGGCCACGTCGTCGGCATAGATTTCCAGTTCCGGCTTGACCAGGAACTGGCTGTCCCCGTCCAGCAGCAGCGATTGCGAGATCTGGTAGCCGTCGGTCTTCTGCGCGCCGGGCTGAACGAGAATCTTGCCCTGGAAGACGCCGGTGGCGCCGTTTTTCAGCACCTTCTTGAAGACCTGGCGGCTTTCGCAGCGCTCGGCGTCATGGGTGACGAAGACCGTGTCGTCATGGTGGAAATCCGCCCCGTCGCCCACGCAGGCGCCCGCCACATGGGCCACGCCGTCGTCGCCCGCCAGCTCGATCACGCATTCATTGCGCGTCAGCGCCCCATTCGCGGTCATGGTGAAGGACTTGAACGTCGCTTCGCGCCCAAGCCGGGCGAAGATATGGGTTGCCGCGCGCCGGTCATGGTCGCGCCCCTGCACCCGGACATGGTGGAAGGCGCCGCCATCGGCGATCTCGACCTCCATCACCTTGTTGAACCGCGCCGCGGCCGGGCCGTTCTCCAGAACGGTCAGATCGGCGCCCGGCTCGATCTTGATGACATGGTGCAGGATCGCGTCAGAGCTGTCCGACTCGTGCCGATAGATCAGGTTCACCGGCTTCTCGGCGCGGCCCGTCGCACGGATCAGAAAGCCATCGGTGGCGAAGGCGGTGTTCAGCGCGGCCAGCGGCCGGTCCACCGGCTCCTGTCCGCGTGCCTCCAGCGTGCCGTAAAGATCGGCGGCCCAGTGAATATCCTGACCCTGCGCCTCGGCCAGACGGGTGATCTCGATCCCCGCCAGCGCCGGATCGTCCGAGGCCGCCGCATCGAAGACCCCGTCGACGAAGACCAGCCTCACCCGATCCATGCCGTCGAAGACCGGGATCTTCTGGCGCGCGTGATGCGTCGCGGGCACCGGCTCGGCGGACACGAAATCCGCCGGATCGGTGAAGCGCCAGTATTCGTCGCGCCGCCCCGGCATGCCCATCGCCTGCACCCGCGCCAACGCCCCCTCGCGCGCGAGCCGCGTCCAACCCGGCGCGGAAGGCAGGCTCAGCCCGGCCAGCCGCACTTCGGTCGCGGTCAGTTTCGCCTGCGGCAAAGCCATCACGCCGCCTCCCCGATCAGGTCGGCATAGCCGTTCTTCTCGACCTCAAGCGCCAGTTCCGGCCCGCCCGTCTTGATGATCCGCCCATCCACCATGATATGGACCACGTCCGGCACGATATGGTCCAGCAAACGCTGGTAATGCGTGATGACCAGGAAGCCGCGATCGGGGCTGCGCATCGCGTTCACGCCATCGGCCACCAGCTTCATCGCGTCCACGTCCAGCCCCGAATCGGTCTCGTCGAGGATGCAGACGCGGGGCTCCAGCATCGCCATCTGCAGGATCTCGTTGCGCTTCTTCTCGCCGCCCGAAAAGCCCATGTTCACGGGCCGCTTCAGCATCTCGGCGTCGATGTTCAGTTCCTTCGCCTTCTCACGCACCACCTTCAGGAAGGTCGCCGCGTCCATCTCCTCCTCGCCGCGGGCCTTGCGCTGGGCATTCACCGCCGTGCGCAGGAAGGTCATGTTGCCCACGCCCGGGATCTCGACCGGATACTGGAAGGCCAGGAAGACACCAGCCGCCGCGCGTTCCTCGGGCTCCATCCCCAGGATGTCCTCGCCCAGAAGCGTCGCCGAGCCGTCCGTCACCTCATAGCCGCCGCGTCCCGCAAGGACATAGGACAGCGTCGACTTGCCCGATCCGTTCGGCCCCATGATCGCATGCACCTTGCCCGCCTCGACGGTCAGGGTAAGGCCCTTGAGGATCTCCTTGCCCTCTTCCTCAAGAGAGGCTCGCAGGTTCTTGATCTCCAGCATCTTTCTTTTCCTTCACCCAAGGGTTTCGACGATCCCCGGCGCGGGCATCATCAGAATGTTTTCGGTCTCGACGGTCATCCCCGTCCTTCCGTTCCTGTTGCATCCTGCGCCCCGGCGCTTGCCGCGCGGACGGGCGCAGGCGCGTCAATCGCGTCGATCACGCCGATCGGCTCGGGCAGCGGCACCTTGTCGGCGCGCGCGCCCGGCGCGAAGAAGACCAGCGCCGCGCCCGCCGCGATCAGCGTGAACCCCAGGATGACCTGCCAGCCGATCGCCTCGCGCAGATACAGCACCGAGAACCCGACGAAGACCGTCAGCGTCAGCACCTCCTGGATGGTCTTGAGCTGCGCGGCGGAATAGACCTGATGACCCAGCCGGTTCGCCGGCACCGCCAGCCAGTATTCGAAGAACGCGATGCCCCAGCTGACCAGCACCACCACGGCCAGCGGCGCCGCCTTGAACTTGAGATGGCCGTACCAGGCGAAGGTCATGAACACGTTCGACACGGCCAGAAGGCCGATCGGCGCAAGATATGGCCACATTGCCGCGCGTCTCCGAGATGCCAGCCCTGCCCCTGTCCGCCCGCCCCATCAGCCCACCGAACCCTCGAGGCTGATCGCCACGAGCTGCTGCGCCTCCATGGCGAATTCCATCGGCAGGGCCTGCAAGACCTCCTTGCAGAAGCCGTTGACGACCAGTGCGACGGCCTCTTCCTCGTCCATCCCGCGGCTTCGGCAATAGAACAGCTGGTCGTCATCCACCTTGGATGTCGTCGCCTCATGTTCGACCCGGGACGAATTGTTGCGCACCTCGATATAGGGCACCGTATGCGCCCCGCAGGTGCTGCCGATCAGCAGGCTGTCGCACTGGGTATAGTTGCGGCTGTTCTTGGCCTTGGGGTGCATCGACACGAGCCCGCGATAGGTGTTCTGCGCATGGCCCGCGGAAATCCCCTTGGACACGATCCGGCTGCGCGTGTTCTTGCCCAGATGCACCATCTTGGTCCCGGTATCGGCCTGCTGCCAGTTGTTGGTGATGGCGATCGAGTAGAACTCGCCCTGGCTGTCATCGCCGCGCAGGATGCAGGAGGGATATTTCCACGTCACCGCCGAGCCGGTCTCGACCTGCGTCCACATCACCTTGGACCGCGCGCCGCGGCAATCGGCGCGCTTGGTGACGAAATTGTAGATGCCGCCCTTGCCGTGCTCGTCGCCCGGGTACCAGTTCTGGACGGTGGAATATTTCACCTCGGCATCGTCAAGCACCACGATCTCCACGACCGCCGCGTGCAACTGCGCGACGTCGCGCTGGGGTGCGGTGCAGCCTTCCAGATAGGACACATAGGCGCCCTTGTCGGCGATGATCAGCGTGCGCTCGAACTGGCCGGTATTCTCGGCGTTGATCCGGAAATAGGTGCTGAGTTCCATCGGACAGCGCACGCCGGGCGGCACATAGACGAAGGAGCCATCCGAGAATACCGCGCTGTTGAGCGTGGCATAGAAATTGTCCGATTGCGGAACGACGCTCCCGAGGTATTTCTTCACCAGGTCCGGGTGCTTCCGGATCGCTTCGGAGACCGAGCAGAAGATGACGCCCGCCTTCTCCAACTCCTTCTGGAAGGTGGTGCCCACGCTGACCGAATCGAACACCGCATCGACCGCGACCTTGCGCCCTTCGGCGGGCGCGTCCTCGGCGCCCTCGACACCGGCCAGGATCATCTGTTCCTTCAGCGGGATGCCCAGCTTCTTGTAGGTCTCCAGCAGCTTGGGATCGACCTCGTCCAGCGACTTGGGCTTTTCCGCCATGCTCTTGGGCCGGGCGTAATAATACTGCTTCTGGAAGTCGATCTCGGGATAGTCGACCATCGCCCATTTGGGCTCGTCGAGCTGCTGCCAGCGCCGGAAGGCGGCCAGCCGCCACTCGGTCATCCATTCGGGCTCTTCGTTCTTGGCCGAGATCAGCCGCACGATGTCCTCGTTGAGGCCCATCGGGGCGTATTCCATCTCGATATCGGTTTCCCAACCATGCTTGTACTTGCCCGCCATCGACTGGACGGTCTCGACGGTCTCGCGATCGACCCCCTCGCGGATCTCCGTGACGCCCTCGCGATCGGCATTGTCCAAAGCAGCCATGTGATCCTTCCGCCTTTCCTGCCGGCCCCGCAGGGGCACCGGTCCAACTCGTTTCAGCCCGCCCGGGCCCTGATCCTTGCGGCTGCCGAAAGCCACGCCTCGGCAAACCGCATCACATCCTCTTGTCGCAGCCCCGGCCCCAGCGAGACCCGCACCGCCGATGCCGCCGCCACCTCGCCCAGGCCCATCGCCCGCAGCACGCGGCTTGCGCGCAGCTTGCCCGAGGAACAGGCCGACCCCGCGGAAATCGCGAACCCGGCAAGGTCCATCTGCATCACCTGGGTTTCGCCCTTCCAACCCGGAGTGGCGAAGCACGAGGTGTTTGGCAACCTTTGCGCAGCTTTCCCGACAAAAATAGTCTCGTTTGCGGCAGCCTCAATGCTGTTTTCTAGAATATTTCTAAGATGCTCGATTTCTAGCCATTTTCCAGCAGAAAGTTCTCGCGATGCCGCTTCCGCAGCCGCTCCGAAGCCCGCGATGCCCACCACATTCTCGGTTCCAGCCCTGCGGCCCAGCTCCTGCCCGCCCCCGCGGATTCGCGCCTCCAGCTCGATCCCGCGCCGCAGAACAAGCGCCCCGACCCCCTTGGGACCCCCGATCTTGTGGGCCGAAACCAGTGCCATGTCGCAGCCCAGCCAGTTGAACGCCACCGGCAACTTGCCGAACGCTTGCGTCATGTCGCAGACCGCGATGCCCGGCGGCAGGTCCTGGATCACGCCGGTTTCGGAATTGGCCAGTTGCAGCGCCGTGCGCGCGGGATCGGCCACGCTTACCTGTCCGTTCCGGTCCACCGCCAGGCAGGGATCGACCCAGGAAGCGACCGAATCATGCTCGATATCGCCCGCAACCAGCCCCCGCCCGGCACAGGCCAGCGCGGCGGCCTCGCTCGCGCCCGAGGTAAAGACGATCTCCGCCCCCTCCGCCCCCAGGGCCGAAGCGACCTGCGCACGCGCCTTCTCGACCAGCGCCCGCGCCGCGCGCCCCTCGGCATGCACGCTCGACGGGTTGCCTACCACATCCATCGCCGCGATCATCGCCGCGCGCGCCTCCGGCCGCAAAGGCGCCGTCGCATTCCAGTCCAGATAGACGCGCCCGCCCATGCCCTGTCCTTCTTCTGGCCCAAAATATCCCGGGGGAGTCCGCGCCAGCGGACGGGGGCAGCGCCCCCTACTCGTCGTCCACCACCTCGAACAGCGCCGGCACCGCCGGACAAGGGGCAAGGTCATTCGCCGTGATGTCCGACAGCCGCGTCTGGTGCAGGAAAACATAGACATGGGCCGAAAGACCCTCCCACAGCCGGTTGGTCAGCGATTGCGCGCGACTGCCCGACAGCGCGCCCGAGGCGCCCGCGCCCTTGTGCATCGCGCTTACCGTCTCGTCCACCGCCGCCAGCACATCGACCACCCGGATCTCGGAAGGCGGCCGCGCCAGCCGGTAGCCGCCGCCCGGTCCGCGCACCGACTCCACAAGACCCGCGCGGCGCAGCTTGACGAACAACTGCTCCAGATAGGGCAGCGAGATATCCTGCCGCTTCGAGATCTCGGCCAGCGACACCAGCCCGCCCTCGGGGGTCAGGGCCAGATCGACCAGCGCCACCATCGCGTAGCGCCCCTTGGTGCTCAGTTTCATCGCCACCCTCCCGCAGACGGTTGACGCAGCGCGGGTGGGCCATTACCTCGGACTGCACCCCGAGCCCACGCTCGTCGGGTGGACCTGTCCTATTTAGCCCGGCCCTTCTCGTCAAGAATCCGGGCCTCGCGAACGAGAAGAACATAAATGCCCGAGGTCATCTTTCCCGGCCCCGAAGGCCGTCTCGAAGGCCGCTACCATCCGCAGAAAGACAAGGACGCCCCCATCGCCATCGTGCTGCATCCGCATCCGCAATTCGGCGGAACGATGAACAACCGGGTCGTCTACAACCTGCACTACGCGTTTCACCGCATGGGCTTTACCGTGCTGCGGTTCAATTTCCGCGGGGTGGGGCGCAGCCAGGGCGAATACGACCAGGGCATCGGCGAGTTGTCGGATGCCGCGGCCGCGCTCGATTACCTGCAATCCATGAACCAGAATGCCAAGCATTGCTGGGTTGCGGGGTTCTCCTTCGGGGCGTGGATCGGCATGCAGCTTCTGATGCGGCGGCCCGAGATCACGGGTTTCGTCTCGGTCAGCCCGCCTGCCAACATGTACGATTTCTCGTTCCTCGCCCCCTGCCCGTCCTCGGGCCTGGTGATCCACGGCTCGGCCGACCGCGTCGCGCCGCCCGCCGATACCCGTTCGCTGGTGGACAAGCTGCACGAGCAGAAGGGCATCACCATCACCCATGACGAGATCGAGGGCGCGGACCACTTCTTCCAGGACCCGCATATGGACACGCTGATCGACCATGTGAGCACCTATGTCCGGCGTCGCCTGACCGAGGGCACCCGCTGACGGGAGAGCCAGATGGCGATTCTCGACGATCTTGCCGATGCGCTGGCCCGCGAGGCGCTGGACCTGGCGGAACAGCTCGACGATGATCGGCTGATCGACGAGATGTCCAAGGCGATCGGCGAGTCCTCGCCCACGACCCAGGACGCGTTCATGACCGCCGTGCGCATCCGCCGCGCCCTTGGCCGCGGTCGCGCGGTGATGGAGCGCAAGCGCGGCACCCGCGCCCTGCCCCCGCCCGAACAGGGTGATCCCGCCTAAGGGCCGACCAGGGGCGGCCGAGGCATGCGGCAGGCCGCCGGGGGCTGGAGCGTTGGCATGGGCAGCGGCTCGGGCAATGCGGGGCCTCGCGCCAGGTCGCGCGCCTGTCCCGGCGGGCCGGGCGCCGCAGAACCGCGCGATCAGGTCGATGCGTGGACCGATCTCGCGGCCGCCCGCGACCGCGATTGCCCCGCGGGACTACCACGGTATACCAACGCATACCGCTCTGGCCTGAACCGGTGAAATCGGCTATGACCCGAACGATGCGCGATTCCCGCAATCCTGAACGAGGGGCCACATGACGAAGATCAAAGTCGACAACCCGGTCGTCGAGCTCGACGGCGACGAGATGACCCGGATCATCTGGGACTTCATCAAGAAGAAGCTGATCCTGCCCTATCTCGATGTCGACCTTCTGTATTACGACCTCGGCATAGAGGAACGCGACCGGACCGACGACCAGATCACCATCGACGCCGCCGAGAAGATCAGGGAGGTCGGCGTCGGCGTGAAATGCGCCACGATCACCCCCGACGAGGCGCGCGTCGAGGAATTCGGCCTCAAGAAGATGTGGAAATCGCCCAACGGCACGATCCGCAACATCCTGGGCGGCGTCGTCTTCCGCGCCCCGATCATCTGCCGCAACGTCCCCCGCCTGGTGCCCGGCTGGACCCAGCCCATCGTGATCGGCCGCCACGCCTTCGGCGACCAGTATCGCGCCACCGACATCAGGTTTCCCGGCCCCGGCACGCTGAGCCTGAAATTCGTGGGCGAGGACGGCACGGTGATCGAGGAAGAGGTCTACAAGGCGCCGTCCTCGGGCATCTACATGGGCATGTACAACCTCGACCAGTCGATCATCGACTTCGCGCGGGCCTCGATGAACTACGCGCTCAGCATGGGCTGGCCGCTCTACCTGTCGACCAAGAACACCATCCTGAAACAGTATGACGGCCAGTTCATGATCCTGTTCCAGAAGGTGTTCGACGAGGAATTCGCCGACCGCTTCAAGGCCAAGGGCATCACCTATGAACACCGCCTGATCGACGACATGGTCGCCTGCGCGATGAAGTGGAATGGCGGCTTCGTCTGGGCCTGCAAGAACTATGACGGCGACGTGCAGTCCGACACCGTGGCGCAGGGCTTCGGCTCGCTGGGGCTGATGACCAGCCAGCTGATGACGCCCGACGGCAAGATCGTCGAGGCCGAGGCCGCGCACGGCACCGTCACCCGCCACTACCGCCAGCACCAGAAGGGCGAAGAGACCTCGACCAATTCCATCGCGTCGATCTACGCCTGGACGGGCGGGCTGAAGCATCGCGCCAAGCTGGACGGCAACGAGCGGCTCGCCCATTTCGCGGAGACGCTGGAACGGGTGGTGGTCGAAACGGTCGAGGCGGGCGACATGACCAAGGATCTGGCGCTGCTGGTCGGGCCGGACCAGAAATGGCTGACCACCATGGGCTTTCTGGAGAAGGTGGACGAGAACCTGAACAGGGCGCTGGCGGGCTGAGGCGCGGGCGGGTCGCACCCGCCCACCCGAAGACCGGGCCGCATGTCGTCAGGGCATGCGGCCCCCCGGGGACGCCATCCGGCTGGACAATTCCGTCCGGCAACGGCATTTCCGGATCATGCAGCTTTCCGTTCCCCGCCACAGCCTGCTTGACGACGCTCAGGGGCTGATCGTCGGCACGCTTCTGGTGGCGATCTCGGTGCAATTGCTCAGTGCAGCGGGGCTGGTCACCGGCCAGATCGCGGGGCTGGCGCTGGTGGCTTCCTATGCCTCCGGATGGTCCTTCGGCGCCGTCTTCTTCGCGCTCAACCTGCCCTTCTACCTGCTGGCGCTGCGCCGCATGGGGCGGGCCTTCACGCTCAAGACCCTTGCGGCGGTGGGTCTTCTCTCGCTGTTCACGGAAACGCTGCCCCATGTCATGAGCCTTGGCCCCGTTCAGCCGCTCGCGGCCGCGATCCTGGCAGGCGTGACCGCGGGCGCGGGGCTGCTTGCGCTTTTCCGCCATGGGGCAAGCCTTGGCGGCGTCGGCATCGTGGCGGTCTGGCTGCAGGACAGGCATGGCATTCGCGCGGGTTGGGTGCAGCTTGGCTTCGACGCGGCGGTCTTTGCGCTGGCCGCAGCCGTGATCGCGCCACTGACCCTGCTCTGGTCGCTGATCGGGGCGGTCGTGCTGAATGTCATCATCGCCACCAACCACCGTCGCGACCGCTATATCGCCCGCTAGGCAATCAGGACACAGCCCCATGCCGAAATCCTACATTTTCCTTCTCGTGGCCATCCTGACCGAAACCATCGCGACCTCGGCCTTGCAGGCCAGCCAGCAATTCACCCGGCTTCTGCCCTCGGTCATCGTCGTGCTGGGCTATGCGCTGTCCTTCTACCTGCTCTCGCACGCGCTCAAGACAATTCCCGTCGGCATCGCCTATGCCGTCTGGTCGGGGCTGGGGATCGTCCTGATCGCACTGATCGGCTGGTGGGTCTTCGGCCAGCGCATCGACCTGCCCGCGGTTCTGGGCATGGCGCTGATCCTTGCGGGCATCCTGGTGATCCACCTGTTCTCGAAAAGCGCGGCGCATTAGCATTGGTGCTGGCCTTTTGGGGCAAAAGCCACTATCCGCAGCGCAAATCCCCCAGAGGCCAAACCCATGGACATTCGCAACATCGCGATCATCGCGCATGTGGACCACGGCAAGACGACGCTTGTGGACCAGCTCTTGAAGCAATCCGGTTCCTTCCGCGAGAATCAGGCGGTGGCCGAACGCGCGATGGATTCCAACGATCTGGAACGCGAACGCGGCATCACCATCCTGGCCAAGGCCACCTCGGTCGACTGGGACGGGCATCGGGTGAACATCGTCGACACCCCCGGCCACGCCGATTTCGGCGGCGAGGTCGAGCGTATCCTGTCGATGGTCGATGGTGTCGTGCTGCTGGTCGATGCCGCCGAAGGGCCGATGCCGCAGACCAAGTTCGTCACCTCCAAGGCGCTGGCGCTGGGGCTGCGTCCCATCGTGGTTCTGAACAAGGTCGACAAGCCCGAGGCCGAACCCGACCGCGCGCTGGACGAGGTGTTCGACCTTTTCGCCAATCTCGGCGCGAATGACGAACAGCTCGATTTCCCGCATATGTATGCCTCGGGCCGGTCGGGCTGGGCCGATCTCACGCTGGACGGGCCGCGCAAGGACCTGCATGCGCTCTTTGACCTGATCCTCGACCATGTGCCCGCGCCGAAGCAGTTGGCCCATGTCGATGAACCTTTCCGCATGCTGGCCACGACGCTGTCGGCCGACCCCTTCATCGGCCGTATCCTGACGGGCCGGATCGAATCGGGCCGGGTGCGGGCGGGCGACACGATCAAGGCGCTGTCGCGCAGCGGCGAGGAACTGGAACGCTTCCGCGTCTCGAAGGTGCTGGCCTTCCGCGGGCTGTCGCAAACCGCCATCGAGGTGGGCGAGGCGGGCGATATCGTGACGCTTGCGGGCATGTCGAAAGCCACCGTCGCCGACACGCTGTGCGCGACCGCCGTGACCGAACCCCTGCCCGCCCAGCCCATCGACCCGCCGACGATTTCCGTCACCTTCGGCATCAATGACAGCCCGCTGGCGGGCCGCGAGGGCAAGAAGGTGCAATCGCGGGTGATTCGCGAACGGCTGATGAAAGAGGCCGAACTGAACGTCGCGATCAAGGTGACCGACACGCCGGGCGGCGAGGCGTTCGAGGTCGCGGGCCGCGGCGAATTGCAGATGGGCGTGCTGATCGAGAACATGCGCCGCGAAGGGTTCGAACTGTCGATCTCGCGCCCGCGGGTGCTGATGCGCGAGGAGAACGGCCAGAAACTGGAGCCGGTCGAAGAGGTCACCATCGACGTCGATGACGACTATTCCGGCGTCGTGATCGAGAAGCTGAGCGGCCCCCGCCGCGGCGAGATGGTCGAAATGCGGCCCGCGGGCGCGGGCAAGACCCGGATCGTGGCCCACGTCCCTTCGCGCGGGCTGATCGGCTATCACGGCGAGTTCCTGACCGACACCCGCGGCACGGGCGTTCTGAACCGCGTGTTCCATGAATGGGCGCCCTTCAAGGGACCGATCCCGGGGCGCCGGGCCGGCGTTCTGATCTCGATGGAGAACGGCGTCTCGGTGGCCTACGCGCTGTTCAATCTCGAGGAACGCGGACGGCTTTTCATCGGCGCGCAGGAGCCCGTCTATGAGGGCATGATCATCGGCGAGCACAGCCGCGACAACGACCTGGAAGTGAACCCGCTGAAAGGCAAGAAGCTGACCAACATCCGCGCCTCCGGCACGGACGAGGCGGTGCGGCTGACCACGCCGGTCAGGATGAGCCTGGAAGAAGCCATCGCCTATATCGACGATGACGAACTGGTGGAGGTGACCCCCAGCGCGATCCGTCTGCGCAAGCGCTTCCTCGATCCGCACGAACGCAAGCGCCAGTCCCGCGCGGCGGGCTGAATTCCGGCCCCTTGCGGGGCCGGGCGCCTTCGGCGCGTGGGTATTTGGACCAAGAAGAAACAAGGCGCCGCGCCCCATTCAAGGGTGCGGCGCCTTGCTTTCTGGGGCCTGCGTCAGTCGGTGGTTTCGACGACCAGCAATTCCCGTTCCGAGGCGCCGCGGGCATGGTCCAGCGCGGCCTGGTATTCGGGGCTGTTGTAGCAGGCAACCGCCGCCTCGAGGCTGGGAAAGCGCGCCACGACATTGCGCGGGCGCTCGCGGCCTTCGAGCTGCACGAAACGGCCGCCCCGCGCGAGGAAGGTGCCGCCATGCGCGGCGATGGCGGGACCGGCCAGTTCGGCGTACTTGCCATAGGCGTCGGGGTCCGTGACGGTGACATGCGCGATCCAGAGGGCCCCCATCGCTCAGCCCTCCAGCAGGGTTTCGGCGGCGCGGATCGCGGCCTCGGCATTGGCGATGTCGCGTGCGCCGCCCTGCGCCATGTCGGCCCGCCCGCCGCCGCCCTTGCCGCCCAGTTCGGCCACCGCCGCCTTGACCAGATCGACGGCCGAGACGCGGGCGGTCAGGTCGCCCGTCACGCCCGCGGCGACCGCGGCCTTGCCCTCGGCCTCGGCGATCAGGAGGATCGCGCCCGAGCCGAGCCGGGCCTTGTGCTCGTCAATGAGCGGCGGCAGGTCCTTGCCCGAGACACCCGTCAGCACCTGGGCGAGGAAGGGCACGCCGCCCACCTCACGCGCCTCGGGTGCCGCCCCGGCGGGACCGGCCATCGCCAGGTCTCGGCGGAGCGTGGCCACCTCGTTTTCCAGCGCGCGGCGTTCGTCCACCAGCGCCCGCACCCGCGCCACCACGTCGGCGGGCTGGGCGCGCAGCACCTCGGCCACCTCGGCCAGCCGGTTCTGCTGGGCGATCAGGTGGTCGAGCGCGCCCTGCCCGGTCAGTGCCTCGATCCGGCGCACACCGGCCGAGGAGGCGCTGTCGCCCAGCACCACGCACAGCCCGATATCGCCGGTGCGTTCGACATGGGTGCCGCCGCACAGCTCCAGCGACCAGGTGTTGCCGTCCTGCCCCTTGCCGGTGGGCGCGCGGCCCATCGAGACCACGCGCACCTCGTCGCCGTATTTCTCGCCGAACAGCGCCTGCGCGCCGATGGCGCGGGCATCGTCCGGTGTCATGATCCGGGTTTCCACGGGGCTGTTCTGCCGGATGAAGGCGTTGACCTCGCTCTCGACAGCGGCCAGTTCCTGCGCGCTCATCGCCTTTGAATGCGAGAAGTCGAAGCGCAGCCGGTCGGGCGCGTTCAGCGAGCCCTTTTGCGCGACATGATCGCCCAGCGTCTGGCGCAGCGCCTCGTGCAGCAGGTGCGTGGCCGAGTGATTGGCCCGGATCGCCGAACGGCGGGCGTGATCGACGCGCAATTCCAGCGGGTCGCCGACCGACAGCCCCCCCTTGGCGGGCGTCACCTTGTGGGCGAACAGTCCGCCGGGCATCTTCTGGGTGTCATGGATCACGCCCGAGGCATCGGGTTTCAGCCATGTGCCGCTATCGCCCACCTGCCCGCCGGATTCGGCATAGAACGGGGTCTGGTTGACCACCAGCCAGCCGGTCGCGCCTTCGGACAGCGAGGCCACCTCGGCGCCCTCCACGACCAGCGCCAGCACCTGCCCTTCGGCCACCTCGGTATCGTAGCCCAGGAATTCGGTCGGGGCGACGCGCTCGGCGATCTCGTACCAGATGGTCGCCTCCTTCGCCTCGCCCGAACCGGCCCAGCTGGCGCGCGCCTTGGCCTTCTGCTCGGCCATGGCCGCGTCGAAGCCCGCCACATCGACCCCGCGCCCCATCTCGCGCAGCGCGTCCTGCGTCAGGTCGAGCGGGAAGCCATAGGTGTCGTAAAGCCTGAAGGCCGCCTCGCCGGGCAGCGCCGCGCCTTCGGGCAGGCGGGCCAGTTCGTCGTCCAGCAGGCGAAGCCCGCGATCGAGCGTCTGCTTGAAGCGGGTTTCCTCCAGCTTCAGCGTCTCCTCGATCAGCGCCTGAGCGCGGCGCAGTTCGGGATAGGCCGCGCCCATCTGGGTCACCAGCGCCCCCACCAGCCGGTGCATCACCGGATCCTGCGCGCCCAGCAGATGCGCGTGCCGCATCGCGCGGCGCATGATCCGGCGCAGCACATAGCCGCGCCCGTCATTGCTGGGCATCACCCCGTCCGCGATCAGGAAGGAGGTCGAGCGCAGATGGTCCGCGATCACCCGATGGTGGACATTGCCCGGCCCGTCCGGCTCGGACGAGGTCGCATGCGCCGATGCCTCGATCAGCGCGCGCATCAGGTCGGTGTCGTAATTGTCATGCTTGCCCTGCAACAGCGCGCCGATCCGTTCCAGCCCCATGCCGGTGTCGATCGACTGCATGTCGAGGGCGCGCATGCTGCCATCCTCGAACTGCTCGTTCTGCATGAAGACGAGGTTCCAGATCTCGATGAAGCGGTCGCCATCCTCGTCCTTGCTGCCCGGCGGGCCGCCCCAGATCGAGGGGCCATGGTCGAAGAAGATCTCCGTGCAGGGGCCGCAAGGGCCGGTGGGGCCCATCATCCAGAAATTGTCGTTGGTGGGGATGCGGATGATCCGCTCGTCGGGCAGGCCCGCGACCTTCTTCCAGATCGCGGCGGCCTCGTCATCGGTGTGATAGACGGTGACCAGCAGACGATCCTTTGGAATGTCGAAATCGCGGGTCAGCAACTCCCAGGCATAGGGGATCGCGTTTTCCTTGAAATAGTCGCCGAAGCTGAAATTCCCCAGCATCTCGAAGAAGGTATGATGCCGCGCGGTATAGCCGACATTGTCCAGATCGTTGTGCTTGCCGCCCGCGCGGACGCATTTCTGCGAGGTGGTGGCACGGGTGTAGTCGCGCTTCTCGACCCCGGTGAACAGGTTCTTGAACTGCACCATCCCCGAGTTGGTGAACATCAGCGTGGGGTCGTTGCGCGGCAAAAGGGGCGAACTTTCGACCACCTCGTGGCCGTTCTTCTGGAAATAGCTCAGAAAGGTCGAACGGATGTCGTTCAGGCTGGGCATGTCGGTCGCGCCTCGGGGTCTCGGGATTTCCGATCCGATGTATCGCCGCGCGCGGGGGCTGTCCATGGCCAAGGCGGCGCTGCGCCCGGCTGCCCCCCTCAGCCCGCGGTGGCGCGCAGCAGCCGCTTGCGCGCGGGCGGGATCGCGCGGATTTCGAGCCCGGTGAACACATGCAGCGTGTTCAGGTCGCGATCGACAACCGCATGGTCGGAAACCCAGCCGCCCATCACCAGGTAGCTGCGCAGAAGCGGCGGCATTGCCAGCATGGCGCGCTTGGCATCCGGCTTGCGGCGGCGCAGCCGCTGGGCAAAGCGGAAGACATTGGGCGCCTTGACCCGCGGCAGCCAGCGCGGGGGGGCGAGATGGCGCTCGGTCAGCAGCGCGAAGGCATCCATATGCGCCGCGGCCTCGGTGCCCTTGAAGGAGGAACAGCCGAACAGCATCTCGACGCCCGTCTCGTCGACAAAGCGCGTCATCGCTCCCCATGCGACGCGCAGGATATCCGGATCGCGCCAGTCGGGATGGATGCAGAAGCGCCCCATCTCGACCATCGGCCCGTCGAACTCGGCCAGCGCCGACAACTCGTAATACTGCGCCGAATAGCTTTGCCCGATCTCGGCCCCGCCCTTGAGCGGCATGAGCCTGAAACAGCAGACAAGTTCACCGCTGCGCACCTCCTCGACCAGCACATGGCGGCAGAGCGCGTCGAAGGCATCGGCATCCAGCCCATCGGGGGCGTCGGGCGCGGCGCGGAAGGTCAGGTAGCGCAGACGCTGCGCGGCCTCGATATCGTCCGGGGTCTGGGCGAAGCGGGCGGCGTATCGTCCCCTGCGAAGTGACAGCATCGTGACCGCTCCCGCGGACTGGCGGACGGCGAGCGTCCGACTATCTATGTTCACGACGGCGTTAGCACAGAATTTGTGACAACTGAAGGACAGGGCGCGCGAGGCAAGATGACCCAGAAGATCACCAGAACCGATGCCGAATGGCGCGCGCAATTGTCGGACCTTGCCTACAAGGTGACCCGCAGGCACGGCACCGAGCGGCCCTTTACCCATGACGATTTCCCGAAACGGCCGGGCAGTTTCCGCTGCACCTGCTGCGGCGCGGTCCTTTTCGATGCCGAAGACAAGTTCGACAGCGGCACGGGCTGGCCCAGCTTCACCCGCCCCGCGGATCCGGACGCGGTGGGGGAAACCACGGATCGCAGCTTTTTCATGACCCGGACCGAGGTGCATTGCGCCCGCTGCGACGCCCATCTGGGCCATGTCTTTCCCGACGGGCCCGCGCCCACGGGGCTGCGCTACTGCATCAACGGGGTTGCGCTGAATTTCGAGGAAAGGGGCTGAACCGCCCCATCTTTGGGGGCCGGGCGGCTAGCGCGGACCGATAGCATCCTCGGCGCGAAAATTGCCAAGGTTGCGGAACAGCTGGCCGAGGAAGGTGATGCCCTTGACATTCGATTCGGTCACCCGCCGATTGAGCGCGATCACCCGGCCCTGTTCCAGCCCGAAGCGTTCGACATTCTCGACCGTGCCGTTCGAGGCAAACGAGATCGCCACCACCTGCCGCTCGATATTCTCGGGCGCGCGGGGGCCGACCGTCTTCCAGGTGTTCTCGACGTAATACCACGCCTCGTCGCGCATCACGCCATTGACCGAGGGGGTGCCGACCAGTTCGGCCACGCTGTCGCGGGTATCCACGCCCACCACAATTGCGGACAGATCCTCCTCGGAGGGGGCGTAGCCGTTCTTGCGCATGATCGGGGAACAGCCCGCAATCGACGCGCACAGAACGACGACGAGCGCCAGTCTGGCGGAACCTGCCCGGGGCCTTGCCATGCCAACCTCTTGTCACAAGGGCTCTTGCCTCCTAATCCGCTTACATCAGAGAGCCACCCGGGTTCAAGGAAGGAACGTCGCCATGACCGATACCGAACACACGGGCACGACGATCCGGCTCGCCGCGCTGCCGGGCCGCACGCCGGTATCGCTGCGACTGGAACCAGACGCCTCGGAGCGCGCGGCGATGGCCGGGCGGCTGGGGCTGCTGGCGCTGAAAAAGCTGCGCTTCGGGGGCGAGCTGGTGCCCGAGGCGCGGCGCGACTGGCGGCTGTCGGGGCGGCTGGGGGCGACCGTGGTCCAGCCCTGCGTGGTGACGCTTACCCCGGTGACAACGCGGGTCGAGACCGATCTCGTGCGCGTCTACCGCGCGGGACTCGCGCCCCCGGCCCCGGGCAGCGAGATCGAGATGCCCGAGGATGACAGCGAGGAGCCCCTGCCCGAACGGCTTGATCTGCTGGCGGTGATCGAGGAGGCGCTGGCGCTGGCGCTGCCGCTCTATCCGCGTGCCGAGGGGGCGGAAACCGGCGAGGCCAGCTTTGGCCCGCCCGGGGTGGCCGCGATGCGCGACGAGGACACGAAACCCTTTGCCGCGCTGGCCCGGCTGAAGGGGCGGGACGGGGCCGAATAGCGGTTGTGGGACTGCGTGTTTCGCCTCGCTTGCGCGAGGCGACCGGGGCCGGGGGCTGCTCCCCCGGCCCTTTGGGTATTTGGGCCAAGAAGAAAAGGCAGGCGTGGGTGGAGGGCTACCAGCGTCCGGTCAGGCTGCGGATCAGCAGCCCCGCGCGGCGGTGGAATTCCGAGGGGGCAAGCCGGCCGTCGGCCACGCGGGTGGGATCGGCCGCGGCGCGGCCGAGGATCGCACCCGCGCGCCAGGCGGTCAGCGCGGCGGGGGTCGCGGCGGGGGGAATCGCGGCGCGCTGGCGGCGGGCGGCGGCAAGCCGGGCAAGGCCCTGGCGGGCCAGCGCGGCGACGGCTGCGGGACGGCCATCGACCAGCGGCAGGCGGCCGCGCGCCTCGAGATCCGGCACCGCCAAGAGCCAGGCGGCGATGCCCTGGGCGAAGGCCAGGTCGCGCAAGGCGCGCTCGCCCGTTGCGGCGCCCAGCACGCGCGCCGCGACCCACATCAACGTGCCGAAACAGGCGTCGATATGCGCCTCGAACGTCGCCTGATCGGCAAAGGGGGCGCGGGTGCAATCCCAGCGGCGCGCGGCCACGAGAGAATCGAGCAGAATTGCGCCCTCGGGATCGAGCACCTGCGCCAGCGGTGTCGCGACCTCGTGGCGGCGGACCGGGCCGCCGCGCGCGATCTCGTCCAGCACGTCGCGCCACCATTGAAGGCGCATCTCGGCGATCATCGGCTCGGCGGTGAGCCAGGGCGCGCGCGCCACCTCGACATTGAAGGCATAAAGCGGCAGCAGCCGCTCGCGCGCCGCGACCGGCGCAGTCATCGAGGCGAGGAAGCGGTCGGGATCGCCCCGCCGGACGATCTCGGCGCAGGCATCGAGGCTCATCGCGGCCGGGCCACGGTCAGCAGATAGCCGTATTCGGCCCGGCAGGCGCGCCAGGTGGCGATCTCATCCTCGGCCGCCGCCAGCACATCGGCAAGCGCGGCCGACGCGCCGGGGCGGAGGGTGGCGATCTGGCGTTCCATCGGCTGGAAATAGCCCTCCCATGCCGCATCGGACAGGGGGCGCTGACCAAGGACCGCGTATCCCGCGGCCTCGACCTGGGCCGCAATGCCTGCCGCGTCTGTGATCTGGGGGTATTCCCGATCCCAGAAGGCGCGCGCCGGGGCCGAGGGCGTCGCGGTGAACCAGCAGGCCACGGAAAACGCCACCGCACCACCCGGGGCCACCGCCGCGCGCCAGCGGCTCAGCCCCTCGGTCACACCGAGGAAATAGAGCGCGCCGGCCGACCAGATCAGATCGAAGGGACCGGTCAGCGCGCCCATGTCGCCCTGCCGCACCCGGACCCGCGGCTCATCCGCGAAACGCGCCGTCGCCCGTTCGGCATAATGGGGGTGCAGCTCCACCGCCTCGACCCGGCCGCGCGGCACATGGGCCAGCAGCGCCGCGATATCCGCCCCCGGCCCGCAGCCCGCATCGCAGATCGCGCCATCCGCGGGCACGCCTGCAAGGGCCAGCGCCCAGTCCAGGCTGTCGTCGTCGCTCGGCCCGCTGCGGGGCAAGTCGTCGTAAAGCGTGAAGAAGGCTTCCATGTCCATCAGGCTTTCCCCGATACCGGCGCCCCGTCGCGCACCAGTTTCCACACGACCGCATCCAGAAGCGCCTCGAAACTGGCATCGACGATATTGGGCGAGACCCCCACCGTGGCCCAGCGCCGCCCCTGTCCGTCCTCGCTGTCGATGATGACGCGGGTCACGGCCTCGGTGCCGCCATTGGTGATGCGCACCTTGAAATCGACCAGTTTCATGTCGTCGATATAGGGCTGATGAAGGCCCAGATCCTTGGCCAGCGCCCGCCAGAGCGCGTTGACCGGCCCCCGGTCGCGCCCCTCGGCATCGCGGCTTTCCGAGACCGAGAGCTTCTTTTCGCCGCCCACCTTGACCACCACCACCGCCTCGGACTGGCTGACCATCCGGTCATAGCGGTTCTTGCGCCGTTCGACCGTCACCCGGTAGCGCTTGACCTCGAAGAAGGCGGGCAGCCGGTCGAGGATGCGCCGCGCGACCAGTTCAAAACTGGCCTGCGCGCCGTCATAGGAATAGCCCTCGCCCTCACGCGTCTTGATCTCGTCAAGGATCAGCGCCAGCCGCGGATCGCCCTCGGGCACCTCCAGCCCCGCCTCGGACAGCCGCCTTCGCAGGTTGGACTGCCCGGCCTGGTTCGACATCGGGATCACCCGGATATTGCCGACAAGGGCGGGGTCGATATGCTCGTAGGTCGCGGGATCCTTGAGGATGGCGCTGGCATGCAGCCCCGCCTTGTGGGCAAAGGCCGAGGCGCCGACATAGGCCGCCGCCTTGCGCGGCACCCGGTTCAGGATGTCGTCCAGAAGCCGCGAGGCCCGCGTCAGCCCGGTCAGCGCCTCTGCCGTCACGCCGGTTTCGAACCGGCTGGCATAGGGCTCCTTGAGCAGGAAGGTCGGGATCAGCGTGGTCAGGTTCGCGTTGCCGCACCGCTCGCCCAGCCCGTTCAGCGTGCCCTGCACCTGCCGCGCGCCCGCATCGACAGCGGCCAGGCTGCCCGCCACCGCATTGCCGGTATCGTCATGGGTGTGGATGCCCAGTGCCGTGCCGGGGATGCCGCGGGCGATCACCTCGGCCGTGATCTCGCCGATCTCATGGGGCAGCGTGCCGCCATTGGTGTCGCACAGCACGATCCAGCGCGCGCCCGCCAGATGCGCGGCCACAAGGCAATCAAGCGCATAGGCCGGGTCGGCCTTCCAGCCGTCGAAGAAGTGTTCGGCGTCGAACAGCGCCTCGCGGCCCTCTCGCGCGACATGGGCAATGGATTTCGCGATGTTTTCGACGTTCTCGGCCAGCGTGATGCCCATCGCCGTCGTGACGTGGAAATCATGGGTCTTGCCAACGAGGCAGACGCTTCGGGTCTTGGCGTTCAGGACGGCCGCCAGCACCTCGTCATTCTCGGCCGACCGCCCGGCCCGCTTGGTCATGCCAAAGGCGGTCAGCCGCGCGCGGGTCTTGGGCGCGGTCTCGAAAAAGGCGCTGTCGGTGGGGTTGGCACCCGGCCAGCCGCCCTCGATATGGTCGACGCCGAGCGCGTCCAGCGTCCGCGCGATCCGGCATTTCTCGTCGGTCGAGAACTGCACCCCCTGCGTCTGCTGCCCGTCGCGAAGCGTGGTGTCGTAGAGGAAAAGGCGTTCCTTCATCGGCCGGGTATCCGGTCGAAAAGGAGGGTAGCGCCCGAGCCTGGGAGGGCGCCCGCGACGGCCGGGCGGCGCGAGGCAGCGCAACCGCCCATGCCAGCACTTCGGCGCAGGACGTCATCAAGGCGCCCTCCCGGGGGGAGGGTCGGGCGCTGCCCGGCGTGCCGCCGGGCGATGCGGCTCGGGCGGTCCATCATTCCCATTCCACCGCACCGTCGATTGCAGCCAATCCAGCCAAATCGAACCCCTTGCCCGGAACTAACTCGACCCCCGACTTGCTCATCCGCACCTCTACACCGGCGGCAAGCAACGCCGCCTTCAGCCGGTCCACCTCCTTGAAGTCCTTGCTTTCCAGTGCCCTCGCGCGCTCGGCTTCCAAACGTTCCTTGAACGGATGAAGCGTGACGACAGCTTCCACATCGCGATAAAGCCTGTCCTCCCACTGATCACCAAATCCGAGGAGGCCCAGCCCGGCAGAAAGCTGCTCCAAATCACCTTGTTTCGAAAGATCGTGCAGTCGCGAAATCGCAAGGGGCGTGTTCAGATCGTCGGCAAGTGCCGCCATAACGCCATTTGGCAATGCCGACGGGCGCGATGTGCTTTCTACGCCATCAAGTTGCCTACGCCACTTAAGCAACACGGCCTCCGCCTCCCGCGCCTTCTCCGCCGTCCAGTCCATAGGCTTTCGATAGTGCGTGGACAGGAACACGAAGCGGATCACCTCGCCCGGCACGCCCTGGTCCAGCAAATCCCGGACGGTGAAGAAATTGCCCAGAGACTTGGACATCTTCCTGCCCTCGACCTGCAGCATCTCGTTATGCATCCAGACCCGGGCAAACCCGCCCTCGGGGTGGGCGCAGCAGCTTTGGGCGATCTCGTTCTCGTGATGCGGGAATTGCAGGTCGATGCCGCCGCCATGGATGTCGAAGGACGCCCCCAGCAATTCATGCGCCATGGCCGAGCATTCGATATGCCAGCCCGGCCGCCCCCGGCCCCAGGGGCTGTCCCAGCCCGGCAACTCGTCGTCCGAGGGCTTCCACAGCACGAAATCCATCGGGTCTTCCTTGAACGGCGCCACCTCGACCCGCGCGCCCGCGATCATGTCGTCGACCGACCGCCCCGACAGCGCGCCATAGGCCGCATAGGACCGCACCCGGAACAGCACATGCCCCTCGGCCGCATAGGCATGACCCTTGGCGATCAGCCCCTCGATCATGGCGATCATCGCCCCGATCCACTCGGTCGCGCGCGGCTCGCGGGTCGGGCGCAGCGCCCCCAGCGCATCCATGTCGGCGTGATACCAGCCGATGGTCTCGTCCGTCCGCTCGCGGATCAGTTCCTCCAGCGACCGCGGATCGCCCGCCGCGCGCCGCGCCCGGGCGGCGGCGTTGATCTTGTCATCGACATCGGTGAAATTGCGCACATAAGTCACCGCGCCCTCGCCATACACATGGCGCAACAGCCGGAACAGCACGTCAAAGGTCACCACGGGCCGCGCATTGCCCAGATGCGCGCGGTCATAGACGGTGGGCCCGCAGACATACATCCGCACATTGGCGGGGTCGAGGGGCTCGAACGTCTCCTTGCGGCGCGTCCTGCTGTTGTATAGGCGGATCTCGGTCATGGCGTGGTCCTTCGCGCGCGTCCCGGGCCGGGTTCTGGCATATCCGCGCCGCGATGGGAATATGCCGACCGGCTTGCCCAACCGCGCGCCACGGGGCACCCTGCCCGCATGACCGAGGATCAGATCATCGCCTTCTGCAACGCGCTGCCCGGCGCCACGCGCGACCAGCCCTTCGGCCCCGAGGCCGAGGTCTGGAAACTCGGCGGCAAGATCTTCGCGATCCTCGCCCTCGGTCAGGGCCGCGTCTCGCTCAAATGCCCCGATCCCGCCTTTGCCGAAATGCTGATCGAAACCGGCCGCGCCACCCGCGCCCCCTATCTGCCCCGCGGCGGCTGGATCGCGCTGCCCGCCTCCGATCCCGACCTTGCCCACCGCCTGACCGAAAGCCACGCCACCATCCGCACCAGCCTGCCCAGACGCCTGCGCGACAGCCTCGGCTGAGACGCCGCGCCCCCTTGCCCCTTCTTCTGGCCCCAAATATCCCCGCCGGAGGCATCCGACAGGAGACAGGGGCGATGGACCACGACGATCTGGCGCATTGGTCGAAACGCGCCGCCGACTGGGCGCGCGAGTATCACCGGGGGCTGCGCGACCGCCCCGTGCGGGCGCAGACAACGCCCTGCGCCACCGCCGCCCGCCTGCCCGCCGCGCCGCCCGAACAGCCCGAGCCGATGGAAACCATCTGGGCCGATTTCGAGCGGCTTGTGCCCGATGCCATGACCCATTGGCAGCATCCTCGCTTCTTCGCCTATTTCCCGGCGAACGCCGCCCCCGCCTCCATGCTGGCCGAGCAACTGGCCAATGCGATGGCCGCGCAATGCATGCTCTGGCAGACCGCCCCCGCCGCCACGGAACTTGAACAGGTGACGGTCGACTGGCTGCGCCAGGCGCTGGGGCTTGCCCCCCGCTTCACCGGCACGATCCATGACAGCGCCACCACCGCCACGCTCTCGGCCGTGCTGACGATGCGCGAGCGCGCGCTGTCCTGGGCGGGCAATGCGCAGGGGCTGTCGGGCCAGAAGCGGCTGAGGCTTTATGCCAGCGCCCAGACCCATTCCTCGGTCGACAAGGCGGCGCGGCTGTCGGGGATCGGGCAGGAGAACCTGGTCAAGGTGCCGACCGACGCGACCCATGCAATGGATCCCGAGGCGCTTGATGCCGCGATCCGGGCTGATCTGGCGGCGGGCTACCTTCCGGCGGGCGTGATCCTGTGCGTCGGCGGCACCGGGATCGGCGCCATCGACCGGGTCGCGGAAACGCTGGCCATCGCCCGGGCGCATGACCTTTACACCCATGTCGATGCCGCCTGGGCGGGTTCGGCGATGATCTGCCCGGAATTCCGGCCGCTATGGCAGGGGATCGACGGGGCCGATTCCATCGTCACGAACCCGCATAAATGGCTGGGCGTGCAGTTCGACTGCGCGGTGCAGTTCCTCGCCGACCCCGCGCCGCAGGTCCGCACGCTGGGGCTGCGGCCCGATTACCTGGAAACTCTGGGCCAGTCGGATGTGACCGATTTCAACGAGTGGACGGTGCCGCTGGGCCGCCGGTTCCGGGCGCTCAAGCTGTGGTTCGTGCTGCGCGCCTATGGGCTCGAGGGGTTGCGCGCCCGCATCCGCAACCATGTCGCCTGGGCCGCCGAGGCGCGCGACGCCATCGCCGCCCTGCCCGGCTTCGAGATCGTGACAGAGCCGCTTCTGTCGCTGTTCACCTTCGCGCTTGGCGACGATGCCGCGACCGAGGCGCTTCTGAAACGGGTGAATGATGACGGCCGCGTCTACCTGACCCAGACGCGGCATCAGGGCCGGTTCGTGATCCGGGTGCAGGTCGGCTCGTTCGACTGCACGCGCGCGGACGTGATGATGCTGCCCCGCGTGCTGGCGGAGGTGAGCGGGGCGGCCTGACGCCGCCCCGGCCCCCGGTTCAGAACCGGAACGACGCGCGCAGCGTCGCGGTGGTGGCATCGCCACCCACACCCGAGGAGCCGAACTCGTCGAAATCGTGGTAGAGAACCTCGCCACCGATGATCCAGGATGGCGACGGCTGCCAGGCAAGCCCCACACCGACGAACGGGCCCGTCTCGTCGCCCAGCGAGGTGCCGGCACGCGCCGCGCCCGCCGTGCCGTAGAGCATGGTCGACCCCATGTCGTAACCCACCTGCCCCTTCAGCCGCCAGACATCGTCCAGCTCCTCGGTGCCGCCCGCAAGGCCGATATCGGCGCGGTCATAGTCCAGTTCGATGCCGGTCACCAGCGTGCCCATGTCCCAGCGATAGCCGACATGAAAGCCATAGATCTCGCCATCGCCGCCGCTCGCACCCGAGACATTCACATCGGCATAGCCCAGTTGCAGACCGGCATAGGCGCCGCCCCAATCGCCGCTCGGGGCAGGCACCGGCACGGGCGCCGCGGCAATGACCGGCTGATCGGCCGGGGCGGGGCTGTAGCTGCCGGCCAGCGCCGGGGTGACCGCAACGGCGCCGAAAGTCAACGCCAGCGGAAGCGTGAAACGATTCAGCTTCATCGGAATTCTCCTTGCCTCTCTATCGTCCTCGGAATTCGGCCCGATAAAGGGCCAGGCGTCCGAACCGGCGCCTCTCGATGATACTGTAAAAAGGGCTGCATCGCCTGCAGTGAAAGGGACGAACACGGGGATGTGACACCGCGCCTGTTCCACGCTCCCCGCCCGGCAACTTTCCGCCGGGCGGGGGCTGGACAAGCGGCAGCCGCTCGCCCAGCCTCCGGACAATCGCTCCCCGCCTCCCCGGAGACCGCCCATGGCCCGCCGCCTTGCCCTGATCCTGACGATCCCGCTGCTGGTCGCGCAGGCCCCGGCACTTGCCCAGACCGGCAACTGGCCCGCGCCTGACGATCTTTTTGTCAACGACCATGCCGCGATCATCGAGGCCGCGGCCGAGGACCGCCTGCGCGCCGCGCTGTCCGCGCTGCGGGCCGAAACCGGGGTCGAGATGACCGTGGTGACCATCGCCCGCCGGTCCGTTTACGGCTATGTCGGCCTGTTCGAGGATTTCGCGACGGACCTTTTCAACACCTGGGGCGTGGGCGATGCGACGCGCAATGACGGCATCCTTGTTCTGGTTGCCCATCGCGACCGCGAGATGCGGCTGGAACTGGGCGCAGGTTACGCGCGCGACTGGGACCGCGTGGCGCGCGATGTGGTCGAGGAGAGCTTCCTGCCCCTGTTCCGCGAGGACCGCTATTCCGAGGGGATCGAGACCGGCACCATGGCCGCCATCGCCCGCATCGCCCGGCCCCATGCCGCGGGCAAGCCGCCCGGGTCCGGCTCGGGCACGGGCGGATGGGGGGCGGGGCTTCTGCCGCCGCTGCTGTTCGCGGCCTTCTTTCTGGCGGTCGCCTTCCGGCGGCGGCTGGGCGATCTGGGCCTGCGGGTCCGGCGCTGCCCCGGTTGCGGCCATCGCGGCCTGCACCGGAGCCGCGAGGTGATCCGCCCCGCCACAAGCGCCGAGGCGGGCGAAGGCCGACAGGTCACCTCCTGCCCCGCCTGCGGGCGGAGCGACACGAAAACCTACCCGATCTCGCGCCCCGGCGGGTCGAGCGGCGGCTTCGGCGGCGGCCGGTCCTCGGGCGGGGGCGCCAGCGGACGCTGGTAGGCCGCAAGGACGCATGGACAAGTCGCGCGCGCCGCGGCTAGCACTGGCCGGACGGGCCGAGAGGGAGGGGAAACCATGCGGATAAGCGAAACCAAGGCGATCGTGACCGGGGCCGCCTCGGGTCTCGGGGCGGCGGCGGCGCGCGCACTTTGCGCGGGCGAGGCGGCGGTGACCATCCTCGACCGCGACGCCGAGCGCGGCATGGCGCTGGCGGCCGAGATCGGCGCGGGCTTCCAGCCGGTCGATGTCACCGACGAAACCTCGGTCGCCCAGGCCATCGGCGAGGCGGTCGCGCAGATGGGCGGACTGACCGCCTGCATCAACTGCGCCGGCATCGCCACCGCCGAGCGGCTTCTGGGCCGGAACGGGCCGCACGCATTGGAAAGCTTCCGCCGCACCGTCGAGATCAACCTGATCGGCAGCTTCAACGTGCTGCGCCTGGCCGCCGCCGAGATGGCCGGGAACGATCACGAGGCCGATGGCTGCCGCGGCGTGATCGTCAACACCGCCTCGATCGCCGCCTTCGACGGGCAGAAGGGCCAGGCCGGCTATGCCGCTTCCAAGGGCGGTGTCGCCGCGATGACCCTGCCGCTTGCCCGCGACCTTGCGAATCTGCGCATCCGCGTGATGGCCGTCGCACCCGGCGTCTTCCGCACCCCGATGCTCGAAGGTCTGGGCCAGGAGGTGATGGACGGGCTGGCTGCCGACGTGCCGAACCCGCCACGGCTGGGCGATCCGGCGGAATTCGCGGCCCTTGTCTGCCACATCATCGAGAATTGCTATCTGAACGGCGAGGTGATCCGGCTCGACGGCGCGCTGAGAATGCGCTGAGGCCGCCCGATCCGGCCTCGCCGGGAAAACCCCTATCCCTGCTTCTTCTGGCCGCAAATATCCCGGGGGGAGTCCGAAGGACGGGGGGCAGCGCCCCCCACCCGGTCGTCCCGGCGCAAGCCGGGGCGAAACCGCTCCCCCCGGCTAGCGTTCGGCCGCCTCGGCCTTCTCGGCCAGCATCAGCCAGTCCTCCTCGGCCTCGGACAACGCTGACTGTCGTTCGGCCAGCGCCTCGCTCGCCCTCGCGAATTTCGAGGGATCGCGCGCAAACAGCTCCGGATCGGCCAGCAGCGCCTCGATCCTGCCGATCTCGGCCTCCAGCCGCGCGATCTCCGCGGGCAGCGCATCGAGCCTGTGCCTTTCGGTGAAGCTCAGCCCCTGCGCGGCCCTTTCCGCCTTCCTGGGCACCTGTTTCGGAGCCGGGGCGGCAGGCTTCTCGGATGGCCGCGCATCGCTCACGCCCCCCCGCTGACCTCGGTAATCGGACCAGCCCCCGGCATAGACCACGGCCTTGCCGTCGCCCTCCATCGCGATGGTGGTGGACGCCACCCGGTCGAGGAAATCGCGATCATGGCTGACCAGCAGCACCGTGCCGTCATAGTCCGACAGCAATTCCTGCAACAGATCCAGCGTCTCGACATCCAGATCGTTCGTCGGCTCGTCCAGAACCAGAAGGTTCGACTCGCGCGCCATGATCCGCGCCAGCAGAAGCCGCGCCCGCTCGCCGCCCGACAGCGCGCGGACCGGCGCGCGGGCCTGCGCCTCGTCGAACAGGAAATCCTTGAGATAACCGACAACATGGCGGGGCTGGCCACGCACCAGCACCTGGTCGGCCTTGCCCGAAACGCGCATCTCCGGATCGCCGGTCAGGCTTTCCCACAACGTCATGTCGGGGTCCAGCGCTGCGCGGTTCTGGTCGAACACCGCCATCTGCACGTTCGAGCCCAGGACCACCTCGCCGGTATCGGGCGCCAGTTCGCCGGTGAGCATCCGCAACAGCGTCGTCTTGCCCGCGCCGTTCGGTCCGACCAGCGCCACACGCTCGCCCCGGTGGATGCGCAGGCTGAAATCGCGCAGGATCGCACGGTCGGCAAAGCTTTTCGAGATACCCTTGGCCTCGATCACCCGCTTGCCCGATTGCGGCCCCGAGTCCAGCGCCATCGCCGCGGTGCCCTGCCGCCGGATCATCGCCGCGCGGTCCTCGCGCATCGTGGCCAGCGCGCGCAGCCGTCCCTGGTTGCGCTTGCGCCGGGCCGATATCCCCTCGACCGCCCAGCGGCCCTCGGCCTTGATCCTGCGCTCGAGCTTGTGGCGCGCCTCGTCCTCCTCGGCCCAGACCTTGTCGCGCCATTCCTCGAACGCCTCGAAGCCGCGCTCCTGGCGGCGCACCTCGCCCCGGTCGATCCACAGCGTCGCCCGCGCCAGCGCGCGCAGGAAGGCCCGGTCATGCGAGATCAGCACGAAGGCCGAGCGTGTCTCGCCCAGTTGCGATTCCAGCCAGGCAATCGCCTCGATGTCCAGGTGGTTGGTCGGCTCGTCCAGCAGCATCAGAGACGGCGCCTCGGCCAGAAGACGGGCCAGCGCCGCCCGCCGCCGCTCGCCGCCCGAGGCGGTCGCGACCGGGGTGGCGGGATCGAATTTCAGCCCCTCGGCCACCATCGCCACGCGGTATTCCTCGCCCGGCGGCAATGTGGCGGCGGCGAAATCGCCCAGCGTGGCAAAGCCCGACAGGTCGGGATCCTGCTCCATGTAGCCGACCGTGGTGCCGGGCGAGAGGATACGCGCCCCCGCATCGGGCTCGACCAGACCGGCCATCACCTTCATCAGCGTCGACTTGCCCGATCCGTTGCGCCCCACCAGCGCCACCCGGTCGCCCGGTTGGATCACCAGATCGAGACCCTCGAAGACAGGGTTGCCGCCAAAGGTCAGCGAGATGCCGGAAAGCTGCAGAAGGGGTGCGCGCGCCATGGGCGCTGGCTACTGCGCCCCGCCCCCGCGGTCAAGCGACCGCCTGGCGGCCAGCAAAAGACCCGCCGGCGCGCGCCGACGGGTTCACGGGATCGGTCGCGGACCGGCTCAGGCTTCCATCACGTCGTCGCCGCCATCGTCATCGCCCATGTGGAAGTCGAGACCATGCGCGGCCCGGATCTTGTCCTCGATCTGCATCGAGACATCCGGGTTGTCCTTCAGGAACTGCTTGGCATTCTCGCGGCCCTGGCCGATGCGTTCGTCGCCGAAGGAATACCAGGCCCCCGACTTGTCGACGACACCGGCCTTCACGCCCAGGTCGATCAGCTCGCCGGTCTTCGAGATCCCCTCGCCATACATGATGTCGAACTCGACCTGCTTGAACGGCGGCGCGACCTTGTTCTTGACCACCTTGACGCGGGTGGCGTTGCCCACCACCTCGTCGCGGTCCTTGATCGCGCCGATCCGGCGGATGTCGAGACGGACCGAGGAATAGAATTTCAGCGCGTTGCCACCCGTGGTTGTCTCGGGGCTGCCGAACATCACGCCGATCTTCATGCGGATCTGGTTGATGAAGATCACCGTGCATTTCGACCGGCTGATCGAGCCCGTCAGCTTGCGCATCGCCTGGCTCATCAGCCGGGCCTGCACGCCGACATTCGAATCGCCCATGTCGCCTTCAAGCTCGGATTTGGGCGTCAGCGCGGCGACCGAGTCGACCACGACCATGCTGACCGCACCCGAGCGGACCAGCGTATCGACGATCTCGAGTGCCTGCTCGCCGGTATCGGGCTGGGAAATCAGCAACTCGTCCAGATCGACGCCCAGCTTGCGGGCATAGATCGGGTCCAGCGCGTGCTCGGCATCGACAAAGGCGCAGATGCCGCCCTTCTTCTGTTCCTCGGCCACGCAATGCAGCGTCAGCGTGGTCTTGCCCGAGCTTTCGGGGCCATAGACCTCGATGATCCGGCCCTTGGGCAGCCCGCCGATCCCCAGCGCGATATCAAGCCCCAGCGACCCGGTCGAGGTCGACTCGATCTCGGCCACGGGGTTGTCGGCGCCGAGCTTCATGATCGAGCCCTTGCCGAACTGCCGTTCGATCTGCGCCAGCGCCGAGTCGAGCGCCTTCTGCTTGTCGGAATTGCGCTTGTCCACCATGTCGAGAAGGTTCGCTGTGCCCATATGTCCCATCCTTATTCCACACCCCAAAGCGGGCGGCAATGACCACTCTTGTTCGCCTCTTGTTCTCACAGGTATCGGATCAAACAGAGAACATTTCAAGTCAAATTCGAGCATCCCGAGCATTGACGGAATCGGTTAACGAATGGTTCACGGACACATGGCGATGCCGCCCTGAACCTGCGCGCCCCTCAAGCCATTCTGCTCGCATAAAAATTTCCGACCCCAGAGCGCAAACCGGTCCCGTCCGGGTAACGTGGCCTTTCAGGGTATCCCGCTGCGCCTCCCGGCAATTGCGACAATGCGATGGCCCTCGCGATTGCGAACCGATCACACGGGCTTCACTGCGCTGGCCTCTTGCTTGGGCGTGGCGCTGGCCATTTGGGCAATGCGGGGCATCCGGCATGCGCGACCGCCGCCCCCTGCCCCGGCCGCTTGCCCCGGCCTCGGCGGCATGGCAGATCACCCGCATGTCCCGCACGCTGCCGCCTCCCCTTTCGCCCCGCCCGCACTTCGGCGACCAGACGCCGCCCGCGATCTTTCCTCCAGTGCTCGGCGCGCTTTCGCTGGGCCTTGCCTGGCGGCAGGCGGCCGAGGTCTTCCCCGTCCCCGCCGCGATGGGCGAGATGATCCTGGGGGCTGTCACTCTGCTCTGCCTGTTCTGCATTGCGGCCTACGCGCTGAAACTCGCGCGGCGGCCGGGCGTCCTGACCGAGGACCTGCGCGTGCTGCCGGGCCAGGCGGGGCTCTCGGCGATGGTGCTGGCGACATACCTTGTCGCGGCGGCGCTGGTCCCGCTCGCGCCCGGCGTCGCGCTGGCCCTGCTGGGCGCAGGTCTCGCGCTGCATGCCGGTCTGGTCCTGCTGCTTGTGCTCACGCTGATCCGCGGCCCGGCCGGACAGCGCCGCGTGAACCCGGTCTGGCATCTGCAATTCGTGGGCGTCATCATCGCCGCGCTTCCGGCACAGGCCCTGGGATTCACCCTGCTTGCAACCGTTCTGCTGGGCGCGACGGGCATGGCCGCGCTGGCGATCTGGGGCGCCAGCCTCGCCCAGGCCCTGCGCGAGAAGGTGCCCGCGCCGCTGCGCCCGCTGCTTGCGATCCACCTCGCGCCCGCCTGCCTGTTCGGCTCCGTGGCCCTGTCGCTGGACCGGCCCGGCCTCGCCTGGGGCTGCCTGGGGCTGGCCGCGCTGCTGGCCGGGATGCTGCTCCTGCGCCTGCCCTGGCTGCTCGCGGCTGGTTTCTCGCCGCTCTGGGGCGCATTCACCTTCCCGCTTGCAGCCCTCGCCAATCTTGTCCTCGCCATGGCCGCCGCCGAACCGGTCGGGGCCATGCGCATCGCAGGCGGGCTGGTGCTCGTCGCTGCAACGCTCGCGATCCCGCCCATCCTGATCGCGATCCTGCGATCCTGGGCGCGTGGCGGGCTCGGAGACAAGACCAACGCCGCCCGCGTCTGAGCGGCAGAACGATCCACGACGCCCGGCAAAGGGACCGGGCACCAGACCTGGGACAATGACACCATGACCGACCAGAATCCCGACCGTTATGTCAGCTTTCTCGGACTCGACTGCACCGGCAAGGCCGACCGGCTGATCGAGATGCTCGCCGCCCGCCTGGCCGGTACGGAGTCGCGCTGGGGCGTCTATTTCGACCGCAAACTGGCCGAGAAGACGCGCATGGGGGCGGACAACCTGCATTTCGTCGGCAGTCAGGTCAACGCGCTCCAGGCCTTCTTCGAGGAATGCGACGACAGGGCCGCGCTCGACCTGCTGTTCGACCTCGAACAGACCCGCTGCTGAGCCCCTTCCTTCTTCTGGCCCGAAATATCCCCGCCGGAGGCGCCGCGCGCGGCACGCGCGCGGCCACGCCCAACCCCGGACAAGCCGGGCGCCTGCGCCCTGCGCCGGACGGGGGCGGGAGCGCCCCGTCCACGCCCCGCGATTGACCCTTTCCTTTTCCGCCCCCCCGTGAAATAGGGAAGCGCCAAACGAAGACTCCCCAGGAGATCCCCATGGAGATTCGCGAGGCGCTCACCTTCGACGACGTGCTTCTGGTTCCGGGCGCAAGCTCGGTGCTGCCCAACCAGGCCGACACGGCCACCTTCGTCACCCGCGCGATCCGGCTGAACATCCCGCTTCTGTCCTCGGCGATGGACACGGTCACCGAACATCGCATGGCGATCGCGATGGCGCAGGCGGGCGGGATCGGCGTGATCCATCGCAACCTCACCATCGAGGAACAGGCGCGCGAAGTGCGCCGCGTCAAGCGCTCCGAGAGCGGCGTGGTCTACAACCCGATCACGCTGACCCCCGACCAGACGCTGGCCGACGCCAAGGCGCTGATCGAGCGTTACAATTTCACGGGCTTCCCGGTGATCGACGGCAAGGGCCATGTGGTGGGCATCGTCACCAACCGCGACATGCGCTTCGCCGCCAGCGACGCGACCCCGGTCCATGCGATGATGACCGCCGAGAACCTCGCCGTGCTCAAGGAACCGGTCGACCGCGCCGAGGCGCTGAACCTGATGAAGGCGCGGCGGATCGAGAAGCTGCTCATTACCGACGAGGCGGGCAGGCTGACGGGCCTGCTGACGCTGAAGGACACCGAGAAATCGGTCCTGAACCCGCAGGCGGTCAAGGACGAGCTGGGCCGGCTGCGGGTCGCGGCCGCCTCGACCGTGGGCGATGCGGGTTTCGAGCGGTCGCAGGCGCTGATCGACGCGGGCGTGGACCTGATCGTGATCGACACCGCCCATGGCCATTCCGAGGGGGTGGCGCGCGCCGTCGAGCGGATCAAGGCCAGCAGTTCCGTGCAGGTGATGGCGGGCAATGTCGCCACCGCCGAGGCGACGCGCGCGCTGATCGACGCGGGCGCGGACGCGGTCAAGGTCGGCATCGGGCCGGGCTCGATCTGCACCACGCGGATGGTGGCGGGCGTCGGCGTGCCGCAACTGACCGCGATCATGGATTGCGCCCGGGCGGCGGGCGATGTGCCGGTGATCGCCGATGGCGGCATCAAGTATTCCGGCGATTTCGCCAAGGCGATCGCGGCGGGCGCCTCCTGCGCGATGGTCGGCTCGATGATCGCGGGCACCGATGAATCCCCGGGCGAGGTGATCCTCTACCAGGGCCGGTCCTTCAAGTCCTATCGCGGCATGGGCAGCCTTGGCGCCATGGCGCGCGGCTCGGCCGACCGCTATTTCCAGAAGGACGCGGCCAGCGACAAGCTCGTGCCCGAGGGGATCGAAGGTCAGGTGCCCTACAAGGGGGCCGCAGGGGCCGTGATTCACCAGCTTGTGGGCGGCCTGCGCGCGGCGATGGGCTATACCGGCTGCGCGACCGTCGCAGAGATGCGAAGCAAGTGCCGCTTCGTGCGGATCACCGGCGCAGGGCTCAAGGAATCCCATGTCCATGACGTGCAGATCACCCGCGAAAGCCCGAATTACCGGGTAATGTAGGGCGATCCTGAAACAATTATATCAGGAATTTGCGGGCCGATCTTCATGCTGAACCCGAGATCGCGACCATGACGCCCGCAGCGCGGACCGCCGCGGCGATCGGCCTGCTCGATGCCTGGCTGGCCGGCGCGCCGGTCGAGCGGCTCCTGACCACCTGGGGACGGCAGAACCGGTATGCCGGCGCAAAGGACCGCGCGGCGATCCGCGATCTGGTCTTCGACGCGCTGCGCTGCCGCCGGTCCTTTGCCGCGCTCGGGGGCAGCGCTACCGGACGCGGGCTGATGCTGGGGCTGCTGCGCGCGGACGGGATCGCGCCCGGGACGATCTTCACCGGCGAGGGTCATGCGCCCCCGCCCCTGACCGCGGCGGAACAGGCCGTCCCCCCTGCCGACCTGCCCGAAGAGATCGCCTGCGACTGCCCCGACGCATTGGCCGCGGTGCTGCACGACAGCCTCGGGGCCGATTTCCTCCCCATCATGCAGGCGCTGCGCCACCGCGCGCCGGTCTTCCTGCGCGCCAATCTGCGCCGCTCTACGCGGGACAAGGCCGCCGCGGCGCTGGCCGCCGAGGGGATCGAGACCCGGCCGCATCCGCTCTCGCCCACCGCGCTGGAGGTGACCGCGAATGCCCGCCGCGTCCAGCAGTCGCGTACCTGGCGCGAGGGGCTGGTCGAGTTGCAGGACGCCGCGTCGCAGACGGTGGCCGATCTGATGCCGCTGCCCGAGGGCGGGCGCGTGCTGGATTTCTGCGCCGGGGGCGGGGGCAAGACGCTGGCGCTGGCGGGGCGGGTGTCGGCGCGGTTCTTCGCCCATGATGCCGCGCCCGGGCGGATGCGCGACCTGCCCGCGCGGGCCGCGCGGGCGGGCGTCGAGGTGACGCTTGTTGCGGCCGATGACCTCGCGGCCGCTGCGCCCTTCGACCTCGTGCTCTGCGATGTGCCCTGCACGGGCAGCGGGGCGTGGCGGCGCAGCCCCGAGGCCAAGTGGCGGACCGGTCCCGACGATCTTGCCCGGCTCCTTGCGGTTCAGGCCGGCATTCTTGACCGCGCCGCGCCGCTGGTCGCGCCGGGCGGGGCGCTGGGCTATGCCACCTGTTCGCTGATCGAGGCCGAGAATGGCGGCCAAGTCGCGGCCTTCCTTTCGCGTCAGCCGGGCTGGACGCGCGTCGCCGAGCGCCGCCTGACGCCGCTGGACGGCGGCGACGGGTTCCATGCGGCGGTGCTGCGCCGGAATTGAGCCTTGCGCGCGGGCGGGCGCGCATCATTAACACCTGGTTAACCGGCGCGGCCCAAACTGGGACGCCGATCCGAATCCCAACGGAGTCTGCCCTTTGCCGCGCCTAGCCCCCGCTTTTTCCAGCCTCGGACAGACGGCCGCCGCCTATGCGGAGCGGGCCTGGGCCATTTTTCTCGGCGGTATCGCGCTGGCGCTGATCGCGCGGGCCGTGCCCATTCCCTGGCTCGCGGTGCTGCTGCTCTCCGCGGCCATGACCCTTGCCGCGCTCGCGACCTTCCTCCGGATCGCCGACATGTGGGGCCGCCGCCTGCCCCCCGGGCGGCTTCGGCGGCTCTGTGCCGGGGCGCCGGGGGCCTGCGTGCTGACCGACGGGCACGGCCGGGTGCTGCTGGCCAATCCCGCCGCGCTCAGACGGGTCGCGGCGAACCGTGGCAAGCCATTGGCCGCCGCCCTTCCGGCGGTCTTCGCCGATCCCGACCGCGCGGTTGCGACCCTGATCTCGGCCGCCGCGCGCGGCGACGGCGCCACGCATGTCCGTCCCGGCGGGGATGCGTCGCTGCGCATGCGGGTCGAACGCGCGGCACCCGGCATCTTCATCTGGCATCTGGACGGCGGTGAACCGCCCGCGCCCGACAGCGCATTGCCGATGCTGCGGCTCGATCCCGAGGGCAAGGTCCTGTCCTCGAATGCGGCCGCGCGGGACCTTCTGGGCCATGTCCCGGCCACGTTGCAGGCCCTGCGCCGCGGCCAGCCGCCCGCCGCCCATCCCGATGGCGAGGAGATCGAGATCGAGACCGCGGACGGGCCGTTGCGGCGGCGCCTGATGGCGTTGCCGGGTCGGGACGGGCTGCGCGAACTCTACCTGCTTCCGGCCGGAAGCGGCGGGGGCGTGGCCCAGCCGCCGGAGGGGCTGCTCGACGCGCTGCCGGTGGCGATCCTTCAACTCGATACCGATGGCACCGTGCGCCTGGCCAATACCCGCGCGCGCGAGTTGCTGGCCGGTGAACCCGGCACGGGCCTCAACCTGTGCGAGCGGCTGGAGGGGCTGGGCAGGCCCGTCAGCGACTGGCTGGCCGAGGCCGCCGCGGGCCGGGCCAGCAACATGGCCGAAGTGCTGCGCGTGGCGCGTGACGACCGCGAATTGTTCGTCCAGGTCGCACTGGCGCGGATGGCGGGCAGCGGGCTTGTCGCGGTGCTGCATGACGTGACCGAGATGAAGACGCTCGAGGCGCAGTTCACCCAAAGCCAGAAGATGCAGGCGGTCGGCCAGCTTGCCGGCGGGATCGCGCATGATTTCAACAACCTTCTGACCGCAATCTCGGGCCATTGCGACCTGCTGATGCTGCGCCATGACGCGGGCGATCCCGATTACGGCGATCTCGTGCAGATCCACCAGAACGCCAACCGCGCGGCCAGCCTTGTCGGCCAGTTGCTTGCCTTCTCGCGCAAGCAGACGCTCAGCCCCGAGGTGCTGGAACTGCGCGACACGATGGGCGAGCTTGCGCATCTGCTCGACCGGCTGGTGGGCGAACGCGTGCGGCTGCGCATCCGCAATGGCGAGGGGTTGCCGCCGATCCGCGCGGACAAGCGCAAGCTGGAACAGGTGGTGATGAACCTCGTGGTCAACGCCCGCGACGCGATGCCGAGGGGGGGGAGAGATCCGGCTTGAAACCGAGGCGGTCGAACTGGAGACCGAGCTCCGGCGCGATCGCGCGGTGGTGCCCGCGGGCCCCTATGCCGTGGTCCGGGTGATCGACAAGGGCGAGGGCATCCCGCCCGACCGGTTGACCAAGATCTTCGAACCCTTCTTCACGACCAAGCGTCCGGGCGAAGGCACCGGGCTCGGCCTTTCGACCGTCTATGGCATCGTCAAGCAGACCGGCGGCTTCATCTTCGTCGACAGCGAACTGGGCAAGGGCTCGACCTTCACGCTCTACCTGCCGGCCTATCACGGCGAGGCGGAGGCAGAGGCCATCCCCGCCGCCGAGACCGAAGAGGAACTGCCCGACAGCGGCGTGGTGCTGCTGGTCGAGGACGAGGCGCCGGTGCGCTCCTTCGCATCGCGCGCGCTGGCGATGCGCGGCCATACCGTGCTCGAGGCCGAGAGCGGCGAGGAAGCACTGGAGATCCTCGCCGATCCCGGGCTCAGGATCGATGTCTTCGTGACGGATGTGGTGATGCCGGGTCTCGACGGGCCGGGCTGGGTCGCGCAGGCGCTTCAGGAACGGCCCGGAACCAAGGTCGTCTTCGTCTCGGGCTATGCCGAGGACAGTTTCGGAGAGATCCGCGCGCGCATCCCGAATTCGGTCTACCTGCCGAAACCCTTCTCGCTGGCCGACCTGACGGCGACGGTCCAGCGCCAGCTTCGTGCAACTGCCACCCGGCCCGGACCGTCCGACAGGCCCCTGGACGAGGCGGGCGCCCTCTAGGGCAATCCGGCCCGCCGCCTTTTTCAGGGCCACGCGGCAGTCGGACCTGTTCTCCCTACGCCTGTCCCCATCGCCCTTCCTCGAAGGGGCGCCCGCCTGCGCCGTCCACTATGTCGGGCTGCGCTGCGCGCGGCCTCCCCCCGCGGATCGGGGACGTCGCCAAAGCGGGACGCAGCCGCCCAAGGCCCGATATCGAGCCTGTGCACAACGCCCCGCGCGCAGGAACCACCGCGCTCAGTCGATCCATTCCCAGGGCACGGTAAAGCTGCCCAGCACCGCGCGCGGGGCGTTCTCGTCGTCGGCGCCGTGGCGCGTCAGCCGGGCCACCAGCCCACGCTTGCGGTCCTCGACCACCTCGCCCACCCGCGCCGACAGCCCCGCCTCGGCCAGCGCGGCGTCATAGACCCGCCGGATCGCGCGCTTGCGCAGTTCGGGCTTGAACACCTTGCCGACCGCGGTCTTGGGCAATTCCCCGATGATCTCGACATGCTTCGGGATCGCGGCGCGTTCGTGGATATGGATCCTGGCATGGGCCAGCAATTCCTCGGGCGTCACGGTGGCGTCCTTGACGAGTTCCACATAGGCGCAGGGCAATTCGCCCGCGAAGGCATCGGGCTGGCCGATCGCGCCGACAAGGGCCACGGCGCGATGCCCCGCCAGCGCCTCCTCGATCTCGGCGGGGTCGATATTGTGGCCGCCGCGGATGATGATGTCCTTGGCCCGGCCGGTGATGTAAAGATAGCCATCCGCGTCGATCCGGCCCAGATCGCCCGTCCGCAGGAACCGCCCGCCCGCGAAAAGCCCGTGGTTCTTGGCGACATCGGTATAGGTCGACCCCTCGACCACGCCGGGATTGGCGACGCAGATCTCGCCCACCTCATCCACCTCGCATTCGCCCAGCACATTGCCCTCGGCATCGCATTTCAGGATATGCACCTGCGTATAGGGAAACGGAATGCCGACCGAGCCGATCTTCTTGGCGCCGTCCGGCGGGTTGATCGAGACCAGGCAGGTCGCCTCGGTCAGCCCGTAGCCCTCGCAGATGGTGACGCCCGTGGCCTCCTCGAAGCGGCGGTAAAGCTCGACCGGCAGCGGCGCCGAGCCGGAAAACGCATAGCGCAGCGTCGAGACATCGGCATCGACCTTGCGCTGCATCAGCGCGGCGATGGCGGTGGGCACGGTGATGACGAAGGTCACGCCCCAGCGTTCGATCAGCTTCCAGAAATTGTCGAACACCCCATCGCCGCGATAGCCCGCAGGCGTCGGCAGCACCACATGCGCCCCGGCCGAGATCACCGACATCAGCACCGGATAGGCGGCAAAGACATGGAACAGAGGCAAGGGACAGATCAGCGTGTCCTGCTCGCTGAACAAGAGCCGATGGCCCAGCCAGCCATTGTAGATCATCCCCGAAACCCGGTGCTGCGCGACCTTGGGCAGACCGGTCGTGCCGCCGGTATGGAACAGCGCCGCGATCCGGTCCTCGGAATGGTCGGGAAAATCCAGCCGGTCGGCGCGTTCCCTTGCCATTTCCTTGTGGAAATCCAGCAGGTCGGCATGGTGGTTGTCGGGGTTCTTCGGCCGGATCAGCGGCACGATCAGCTTCTTGGCACCGGTCAGGTAGCGCAAGAGGTCCACCTCCAGCACCGTGCGCACATTCGGCGCGTGGCGCACGGCCTCGGCGACCTTCTGGCCGACATCGGTCTTGGGGAAGGTGCGCAGCGTGACCACCACCCTGGCATTGGTCTCGCGCAGGATCGCACCGATGGTCTCGGCCTCCAGCAGCGGATTGATCGGGTTCACGATCCCCGCCACGGCCCCGCCCAGCAACGTCACCGCGGTTTCGGTGCAGTTCGGCAGGACATAGGCGATGACGTCCTTCTCGCCGATGCCGAGCCGGCGGAACAGGTTCGCGGCCTGGGTCACGCGGCCGTGCAGCTCGGCCCAGCTCAGCGTCTCGGCCGGCGCCCCGGGGTCCGAGAACATCTGGAAGCTCAGCGCCGGGCGGTCTGGATGCGCGCGGGCCGTCGTGCTCAGGAACTCATGGATGCTGCGCGCCACGGGACGCGCATGCCAGTCGGATTCCGCCTCGATCGCGTCGCGATCGGCGCGTGAGGCATAGGCTGCCATCGTCTTTCCTCCCCGGGGCCGTTCTCTGCGGCGCCGCTCTCCCTTATGGAGGATCAGGATGGCCGGATTTCCCGCCCGCCGCAAGATCCCCTGCCATGGCCGCAACGCCACGTCAGGCCGGGCGCTGCGGCGGGCAGGACGGGATCAGCCCTGCGGAATGCGCAGCACCTGGCCGGGATAGATCTTGTCGGGATCGCTCAGCATCGGCTTGTTGGCCTCGAAGATCTCGGTATAGCGCGCGCCATTGCCCAGCGTCTTTTCCGCGATCTTCCACAGGCTGTCGCCCTTGACGACGGTGTGGAACACCGGATCCGCGCCGCCCGCCGCATCCTCGACAGCGGCCACGCCTTCGATATTTCCGACCGCCAGCATCACCTTCTCCTTGGCTTCCTGGCTGGCCGCGGTGCCGGTCACCTTGACCTTGTCGCCCTCGACCGAGATCTCCAGCCCCCCGGCATCAAGCCCCAGATCGGCGATTTCCTTGTGCAACTCCTCGACGCTGGGCGCCTCGGCCGCCTCGGCCCGGCCGCCCAGCTTCTTCCCCGCATTCTTGACGAATGACCACAATCCCATTTTCCGTCCTCCTCGGCAAAAATCGTGAACGATGCGCCAGAGTAGACAGGGATTTGCGACAAGCAAACGAAATCGCCGCGGCTCAGGCGGCGCTTTCGATCCCGTCGGTGAATTGCAGCCGGGCCAGGCGCGCATACAGCCCGCCCTGCGCTACCAGCGCCTCGTGGCTGCCCTCGGCGACGATCCGCCCGCCATCGAAGACCAGGATGCGGTCGGCCTTCTTCACGGTGGCCAGCCGGTGCGCCACGATCAGCGTGGTGCGGGTGGCGGCCATCTCGTCCACCGCGTGCTGCACCGCGCGTTCCGATTCCGCATCCAGCGCCGATGTCGCCTCGTCCAGCAGCAGCACGGGCGCATCGCGCAGGATCGCGCGGGCAATCGCGACCCGCTGTTTCTGCCCGCCCGACAGCATCATGCCCCGTTCGCCCACCTGGGTATCATAGCCCTGCGGCAGCGCGGCCAGGAAGTCATGCGCGGCCGCCGCGCGGGCGGCCTGTTCGACCTCGGCATCGGTCGCCTCGGGCCGGCCGAAACGGATATTCTCGCGCGCCGAAGCGGCAAAGATCACCGGATCCTGCGGCACCAGCGCGATATGGTGGCGGAAGGTGGCGCGCGTGGTCGCCCGCAGATCCACCCCGTCCATCAGGATGCGCCCCTCCTGAGGGTCGTAGAAGCGCAGCAGAAGCTGGATGATCGTCGTCTTGCCCGCCCCCGAGGGACCGACCAGCGCCACGGTCTCGCCCGGCCGCACATGCAGGTTCACCCCGTCCAGCGCCGAAACGCCGGGCCGCGAGGGATAGGAAAAGCGCACATCCTCGAAGCGGATATCCCCGCGCGCCCGGGCGGGCAGCGGCAGGGGACGCGCGGGGTCCGTCACGCTGTCCTCGGCGGTCAGAAGCTCCACCAGCCGTTCGGTCGCGCCCGCGGCGCGCTGCAACTCGCCCCAGATCTCGGTCATCGCGCCCACGGCAGCGGCCACCATCACCGAATAGATCACGAACTGGACCAGCTCGCCCACGCTCATCGCGTCGGCGCGCACGTCGCGGGCGCCGACCCACAACACGCCCACGATCCCCGCAAAGACCAGGAAGATCACGATCACCGTCATCACCGCCCGCGTGCCGACCCGCTGGCGCGCGGCGACATAGCTTTTCTCGGTCACGTCATGGAAGGTGCCCCGGCTTGCCGCCTCATGGGTGAAGGCCTGCACCGTCTGCACCGCCAGCAGCGCCTCGGAGGCATTGCCCGACGAGGCCGCGATCCAGTCCTGGTTCTCGCGGCTCAGGCGGCGCAACCGACGCCCCAGCAGCACGATCGGCACGATCACCGCCGGAACCAGCACCAGAACGGCAGAGGTCAGCTTGGCCGAGGTCGCCAGCATCAGCACCAGCCCGCCGAAGAAGATCAGCACGTTGCGCAGCGCGACCGACACCGACGAGCCGATCACCGACAGGATCAGCGTGGTATCGGTGGTGATCCGGCTCAGAACCTCGCCGGTCATCGTCTTTTCGTAGAAGGCCGGGCTCATCCCGATCATCCGGTCGAAGACGGCGGTGCGGATATCGGCCACCACCCGCTCGCCCAGCAGGGTCACAAGGTAATAGCGCAGCGCGGTGCCCAGCGCGAACAGCGCCGCGATACCCAGCGCCGCCGCGAAATAGCTGTCCAGAAGTGCGGCCGCCTCGGTCTCGAACGCATCGACCACGCGCCGCACCGCCATCGGCAGGATCAGCGAGACCGCCGCGGTCAGCACCAGAACGGCAAGCGCCGCGCCCAGCAGCGCCTTGTAGGGCAGCACATAGGGCCAAAGCGCGCGCAGCGCCCCGATCCGCTTCGATTTCTCGCGGTCTTCCTCGACCCTGGCCCTGGGGGGCATGGCATGCTCCTGCTTGTCCGTGGCTGTTGTAGGGCCGGGCGGCGGGGACAACAAGTCGCAGCGGTCGATTTCACGGCACAGGACGGGGGCGTGGAGCGGGTAGACGGAATCGAACCGACATAGCCTGCTTGGAAGGCAGGGGCTTTACCATTAAGCTATACCCGCACGCCCCCGTGACTAGGCCACGACCGGGCGGCGGTCAAGCCGCAACTGGTCCGATCAGGTCGCGACAGGCGCGATCAGCCCCGGCCCCGCGGCGCGGTTCGAGTTCACCGCCAGCACGCCCTCGGCGGCCGGCCGCATCAGCACCGCCGCCCCATGCCCCGCCTCCCCCAGCCAGAGCGGCCAGTCGGCCCGCTCGACGATCACCGGCATCCGGTGGTGGATCGTGGCCATCGCGGGATTGGCCTCGGTGGTGACGATGGCGCAGGTACTCAGCCGCTGGCCCTCGCGCTCCCAATCCTGCCAGATACCGGCCATCGCCATCGGCGCGCCATCGGCGCGGCGGACATACCAGGGCAGCCTGGCGCCATCCGCCGCCTTACTCCATTCGTAGAACCCGCTCGCCGGAATCAGGCAGCGGCGGCGCCGCGCGGCCTCGGCAAAGGCGGGCTTCGTCGCGATCGTGTCGGCGCGCGCATTGATCAGCAGCGGTCCATCGGTCAGGGTCTTGTACCAATGCGGCACGAACCCCCAGCGCAGCGCCCGCAGCCGCCGCATGCCCCCCTCGCCGGTCACCGCGGCAACCGGATTGGTCGGGCAGACATTGTAATTCGGCCCCTCGGGCAGATCGTTCGCGGGCATGGCCTCGAAAAGCTTCGCCATGGCCTCGACCGGCAGGGTGATCGCGAACCGTCCGCACATGGGCGCAAAGGTTAGGGCCGTGACCCGGAGTTTTCAAAAGCCTTTGCAGAATCCTTCAACCGGGTGCCGCGCCCGCGCCCACAGGCCCGTTCAGACCCACTCGTCCCGCCCCGTGCCGACTGCCTCGGCCACATTGGCGAACCCGTCGCGCGCCAGCAGCCCCTCCAGCCCCTGCACGATCTGGGCCACCAGCCCCAGTCCGCCATAGACCAGCGCGGTATATAGCTGCACGGCACGCGCGCCCGCGCGGATCTTGGCATAGGCGTCCTCGGCCGAGCCGACGCCCCCCACCCCGATCAGCGGCAGCCGCCCGCCCGTCGCCACCGACAGCCGCGCCAGCACCCGGGTCGAGCGTGCGAAAAGCGGCGCGCCCGACAGCCCCCCCGCCTCGCCCGCATGGCGGCTTGTCAGCTCGCCGCGCGCCAGCGTGGTGTTGGTCGCGACGATCCCCGAAATCCCCGCCTCCAGCGCGACCCCGGCGATCTCGTCGATCTCGGCATCCGACAGATCCGGCGCGATCTTGAGAAAGACCGGGATCGGCCGCGCCAGCCCCGCCCGCGCCGCCATCACGCCGGCCAGAAGGGCGGACAGCGCCGCGCGGCCCTGCAAGTCGCGCAGCCGTTCGGTATTGGGCGACGAGACATTGACCGTGGCGAAATCCACATGCGCCCCGCAATGGGCCAGCACGGCGGCGAAATCCGCCGCCCGGTCGGCGCTGTCCTTGTTCGCACCCAGGTTCAGCCCGACCACCGCCCCCTCGGGCCGCGCCGCCAGCCGCGCGCCGATCGCCACCATGCCCTCGTTGTTGAAGCCGAAGCGGTTGATCGCCGCGCGGTCCTCGCTCAGCCGGAACAGCCGCGGGCGCGGGTTGCCGGGCTGCGGGCGCGGCGTCGCCGCCCCCACCTCGACAAAGCCGAAACCCGCGCGGGCAAGCGGCCCCAGCGCCACGGCATTCTTGTCATAGCCCGCCGCAAGCCCGACCGGGTTCGGCAAGGCCAGCCCCGCCAGATCGGTCGCCAGCCTGTCCGAGGTGATCGCCCCCGGCAGCGGCACCAGCCCCGCGCGCAGCGCCGTCAGCGACAGCCCATGCGCCCGCTCTGGGGCCATCCGGTGCAACAGGGCCAGCCCCGCGCGCTCCAGCGGGGTCATACCACGCCCTCGGGAAAGATATGCCCGGTCGCACCCAGCGGCAGGGACTTGTCCCAGACCACATCCGCCACGCTCAACTCGCGATAGAGATGGGGAAACAGCGCGCCGCCCCGCGACGGCTCCCAGCGCAGCGCCTCACCCAGACGGTCGGCCGCCACCGCCACCAGCACCAGATCGCTTTCCCCCGCGAAATGCTTCTCGGCGGTGCCGGTCACCTGCTCGGCCGTGGACAGGTGGATGAACCCGTCGGCCAGATCGACCGGCGCGCCCGCAGTCAGGCCCGCCGCGCGAAAGGCGTCCCACTCGGCCCGGCGGAAAATCTTGTAGATCAGCATCCCGCTCCCATGCCCGCAGATGCAGCCCCGGTCAAGCGCCAGAGGCTTTGACAGCCCGGCCACGGCGCGTCAGACTTTCCGCGTTCAACCGAAGGGGGATTCATCATGGCAACGCGCGCCCTGTCCGCTGCGCTGTTCCTGGCACTGGCAGCAACCCCGGCCCGGGCCGAGTTCAGTCTGACAATCCTGCACACCAACGATTTCCACGCCCGGTTCGAGCCGATCTCGAAGCATGATTCGGTCTGTTCCGAGGCCGAGAACGCGGCGGGCGAATGTTTCGGCGGCTCGGCCCGGCTGGCCACTGCCATCGCCGAGGCCCGTGCGCGCAACGCCAACACGATCCTTGTCGATGCGGGCGACAAGTTCCAGGGCACGCTGTTCTACACCCGCTACAAGGGGGCGGCCACGGCCGAGATGATGACCCGGCTCGGCTATGACGCGATGGCAGTGGGCAATCACGAATTCGACGACGGCCCCGAGGTGCTGGCCCGCTTCGTCGCCTCGGTCGATTTCCCGGTGCTGATGGCCAATGCCGATCTCTCGGCCGAACCGCTGCTGCGCGACGGCATCGCGAAATCGGCGGTGATCGAACGCGGCGGCACAAGGCTGGGGCTGATCGGCCTGACGCCGGTGGACAACCCCGATCTGGCCAGCCCCGGCCCCAATATCGTCTTCACCGACCCGGTTGCCGCGGTGCAGGCCGAAATCGACCGGCTGACCGCGGACGGCATCGACAAGATCATCCTGCTCAGCCATTCGGGCCATGACCACGACCAGCGGATCGCGGCGGAAACCACCGGGATCGACGTGATCGTGGGCGGCCATTCCCACACGCTCCTGTCCAACAGCGTCGAGGGCGCGGCAGGCCCCTACCCGACCATCGTGGGCCAGACCGCCATCGTGCAGGCCTATGGCTATGGCAAGTACCTGGGCGAACTCAGCGTGACCTTCGACGCCGCGGGCCGCGTGGCCGAGGCGGTGGGCGAACCGATCCTGCTCGACGCCACCATCGCCGAGGATGCGGACACCAGGGCGCGCATCGCCGAACTGGCCCAACCGCTCGAGGAAATCCGCCAGAAGGTGGTCGCCGAGGCCGCCGAACCCATCGAGGGTGACCGCAGCATCTGCCGGGTGACGGAATGCGCCATGGGCAATCTGGTGGCCGAGGCGATGCTCGACCGGGTGCGCGCACAAGGCATCAGCATCGCGCTCCAGAATGGCGGCGGCCTGCGCGCCTCGCTCGAGGCAGGCCCCGTGACGATGGGCGACGTGCTGACCGTGCTGCCCTTCCAGAACACGCTTTCCACCTTCTTCGTGCCCGGCCGCAAGGTGGTCGAGGCGCTGGAAAACGGCCTGTCCCAGGTCGAGGACGGCGCCGGCCGCTTCCCGCAGGTCGCGGGGCTGCGATTCACCTGGGCGCCAGCCGCCGAACCCGGCGCGCGGGTCCGATCCGTCGAGGTGATGGAAAACGGCGCCTGGGCGCCCATCGTGCCCGAGCAGGTCTATGGACTGGTCTCGAACAATTACCTCCGCAATGGCGGCGACGGCTACCGGATGTTCCTCGATGCCCGGGATGTCTACGATTTCGGCCCCGACCTGGCCGATGTGACCGCCGAATTCCTCGCCGCCAACGCCCCCTACCACCCCGTCACCGACGGCCGGATCGCCACACTCGGGCACGCGCCGCCCCGATAGGCCCCGCAAGACCCCGGGTCAGTCCCTTCTTCTGGCCGCAAATATCCCCGCCGGAGGCGCCGCGCGCGGCACGCGCGCGGCCCGGCCCAACCCCGGGCGGTCGGCGCGCAAGCGCCGCGCGGCCCGGGGGCGGAAGTGCCCCCTAACCGCCCAACGCCGCGTTGCAGCGCGCGCAGGTCCCCGGATGGGCATGCCCCCCCACATCGGGCAGGATCTTCCAGCAGCGCTGGCATTTCTCGCCCTCGGCCTTCTCGAAGACCACGCCCACGCCCGGCACTTCGGGCAGGCGGAAGGCCTCGTTCGGGCTGGGATCGGCGGTCAGCAGGATGTCCGAGGTGATGCAGAGATCGGCGAAATCGACCGTCTTCAGCGCCGCCAGAACGGCGGCGTCCTCGACATGCACCACCGGCGCGGCCTCCAGGCTCGCGCCGATCACCTTGTCCCGGCGCTGGATCTCCAGCGCCGCCGTCACCACGCGCCGCACCTGCCGGACCCCCGCCCATTTCCCCGCCAGCGCCTCATCGCGCCAGGCGGCGGGCGTTTCCGGGATGTCCTCCAGATGCACCGACCCGTCCTCGTCCGGAAAGCGCGCAAGCCACACATCCTCCATCGTGAAGACGAGGATCGGCGCCAGCCAGGTGGTCAGCCGGTGGAACAGCAGATCCAGCACACTGCGCGCGGCGCGGCGGCGCATGCTGTCGGGCGCATCGCAATACAGCGCGTCCTTGCGGATGTCGAAATAGAAGGCCGACAGATCCACGGTGCAGAAGTTGAACAGCGCCTGGAACACGCCCTGGAAATCATAGCTGTCATAGCCCTGCCGCACCCGCTGGTCGAGCTCGGCCAGACGGTGCAGCACCCAGCGTTCCAGCTCGGGCATGTCCTCTGGCGCGACCCGTTCGGCCTCCGAGAACCCGGCCAGATTGCCCAGCATGAAGCGCAGCGTGTTGCGCAGCCGCCGGTAGCTGTCGGCCACGCCCTTCAGGATCTCGGGCCCGATGCGCAGGTCCACCGAATAATCCGACTGCGCCACCCAGAGCCGCAGGATATCCGCGCCATATTGCTTGATGACATCCTCGGGCGCGACGGTATTGCCGAGCGATTTGGACATCTTGTTGCCCTTCTCGTCCAGCGTGAAGCCATGGGTCAGCACGCCGCGATAGGGCGCCCGGCCGATGGTGCCGCAGGCCTGAAGCATCGAGGAATGGAACCAGCCGCGATGCTGGTCGGTGCCCTCCAGATACAGATCCGCAATCCCGTCCGCCGCCCCGTCCGCCCGGTCGCGCAGCACGAAGGCATGGGTCGAGCCGCTGTCGAACCACACATCCAGCACGTCCATGACCTGATCATAGGCGTCGGGGTCATGGTCCGGTCCAAGGAACCGCGCCTTCGCCCCCTCTGCATACCAGGCATCCGCCCCTTCGGCCTCGAAGGCCGCCACGATGCGCGCATTGACGCCCGGATCGCGCAGCAGGAAATCGGGATCGGTGGGTTTCGCGCCGCGCTTGACGAAACAGGTCAGCGGCACCCCCCAGGCGCGCTGGCGCGACAGCACCCAGTCGGGCCGCGCCTCGATCATCGAGTAAAGCCGGTTGCGGCCCGTTTGCGGGGTCCATTTCACCAGCTGGTCGATCGAGGTCAGCGCGCGTTGGCGGATCGTCTCGCCATATTGGCCCATGCCGTCATCCAGCCTGTGGTCGATGGCGGCGAACCATTGCGGCGTGTTGCGGTAGATCAGCGGCGCCTTGGAACGCCAGCTATGGGGGTAGCTGTGCTTGAGCTTGCCCTTGGCCAGCAGCGCCCCGGCATAGGCCAGTTGCTTGATGACCGAGACATTCGCCGGACCTTCCTTGCCCTCGGGCGTCAGGATCGCCTGCCCGCCGAAGATCGGCAGGTCAGGCCGGAACGAGCCGTCTTCCAGCACGTTATAGGTCATCGGCAGGCCGTGTTTCAGGCCGATCTGGTAGTCGTCGTCACCATGGCTGGGCGCGGTGTGGACAAAGCCCGTGCCGGCGTCATCGGTGACATGATCGCCGGGCAGCGTGGGCACGTCGAAATCCCACTCGCCATTGCCGCCCTCGATGCCGCGGAAGGGGTGGGCCAGCGTCAACGCGCCGAGTTCATCGGCGGCCACGTCGCGGACCCGTTCCAGCGTGGCGCCCTTGGCGGCGGTGGCGACGCTGGCAGCCAGCGCGTCGGCGAGGATCACGGTTTCACCGGTCTTGGCGGTGCTGCCCTCGGGCGCCTCGGTGACACGGTAGAGGCCATAGGCGATGCCCGGGCCGAAGCAGACGGCACGGTTCTGCGGGATCGTCCAGGGGGTGGTGGTCCAGATCACCACCCTGGCCGAGAGAAGCTCGGTGTCGATGCAGGCGTCCTTCCCGGGGAAGGCAGAGGCCGAAACGACCGGAAACTGCACCCAGATCGTGTGGCTCTGGTGGTCGTGATATTCGACCTCGGCCTCGGCCAGCGCGGTCTTTTCCACCGGCGACCACATCACCGGCTTCGAGCCCTGGTAAAGCGACCCGTTCATCAGGAATGTCATGAATTCCTGCGCGATCACCGCCTCGGCGTGGAAATCCATGGTCAGGTAGGGATCGGCCCAGTTGCCGGTGATGCCGAGGCGCTTGAATTCCTCGCGCTGGATCTCGATCCAGCCTTCGGCGAATTTGCGGCATTCCTGGCGAAAGGCGACAACGTCAACCGCGTCCTTGTCCAGCCCCCTGGCGCGGTACTGTTCCTCGATCTTCCATTCGATCGGCAGGCCGTGGCAGTCCCAGCCCGGCACATAGCGCGCATCCTTGCCCATCATCTGCTGCGACCGCACGATGAAATCCTTGAGGATCTTGTTCAGCGCGTGGCCGATATGCAGATGCCCGTTCGCATAGGGCGGGCCGTCATGCAGGATGAAGGGCGCCCGCCCCGTCCGTTCCCGCAGCCGGTCATAGACCCCGAGCCGCGCCCAGCGGTCCAGCCAGGCGGGTTCGCGTTCGGGCAGGCCCGCGCGCATCGGGAAATCGGTTTCGGGCAGGAAGACGGTATCGCGATAGTCGGGCGTGTCGGCGCACATGGGGGCGGTCCTCGGAAAACGGGTCATGCGATCTGTTGAAGCTTCGGCGCGACGGGTCAAGCGCCTTGTCCCGGCCGCTCTGGATCAGAGCGCCGGGCGGCTAATTCGAATGATGCGCATGGGGCCGGACGACATGGGCGGGCTTATAGGCCGGGCGCGCGGGGCCGTAAAGGGCGGCTCAAGCGTCGGATTTCGAGAACAGCCCGGTCAACGCGCGTTTCACCAATGCCCCGACCGAGGGGCGCTTGAGCGCGCGGAAGGGCAGCGGGCGGCAGACCTCCATCGCGGCGACACCGACCCGCGCGGTCAGCGCGCCGTTCACCACGCCCTCGCCGAAGCGGCGCGAGACGCGCGACAGCATGCCGCCGCCCGCAATCGAGCCCAGCATGTCATCGCCCACCGCCACCGCCCCCGTGGCCACCAGATGCGTCATCACCGCGCGACCCAGCCGGATCGAGCCCAGAACCCCGCCGCGCCCGCCATAGATCTCGGCAATCCGCCGGATCATGCGCAGATTGGCCACCATCGCCGTCGCGACATCGGCCAACGCCAGCGGCACGATGGCGGTCACCGCGGCCACGGTCCGGGCGGCCGCCTCGATCTCGCGCGTGGCGGCGGCGTCGAGCGGGGCCAGCAATTCGCGCTCGGCCAGTCCCAGCAGCCCGTCGGCATCCAGGATATCGTCCCGCCGCTCCTTCAGCCGCTCGCGGCCCCAACTCGTATCCTCGCGGCGGGCATAAAGCGCCATCAGCCTGTCCAGCACCGCCCGCGCGGCCCCAAGGTCATGCGCCGCCAGCGCCGCCTCGGTCTCGGCATGCAGCCGGTCAAGCCGTGCCAGCCGCGAGAACGCCGCCAGCTCGCGCAGCCCGATCAGCAGAAGCGCCAGCAGAACGCTGCCCGCCAGCACGACCGCGATGCCCCCCAGAACCGGGTTGCGTGCGACCAGCCCGGTCACGAAATCCCATGCCGCCAGCGAGACGGCAAAGCCGATCAGCGCCGAGAGCGAGGCCCAGAAGAACCGCCCCAGCCGCGAGGGCGGCCGCGCGGCCAGCGCCACCACCGCCTGCATCGCACGCCCCTCGGGCAACGCATCGGGCTCCGGCACCGGCGGCGCGGAGGCAGGCGACAGCCGCGCCTCGGCCTCGTCCGCCTCGAACAGAAGCGGCGCCCTGGCCCTGCGGACCTCGCGGCCCGCCGCGCCCACCCTTGCGTCCCGCTCCCGCTCCTGTTCCAACCGTTCCCGCTCCTGCCGTTCCTGTTCATCCCGCGCGCGTTCCAGCCGCTCGGCCTCTGCCCGTTCCCGCTCGGCCCGCTCGCGTTCGGCCCTCTCGGCCTCGGCTAGCGCGCGCTCCCGGCGCGCCCGCTCGGCCTGTTCGCGTTCGACGCGTTCACGTTCCAACCGTTCTGCTTCCGCACGCGCCCGCTCGGCCTTCTCGCGCTCGACACGCTCTCGCTCGGCCCTTTCGGCGTCGGCCCGTTCGCGCTCGACGCGCTCACGTTCCAACCGCTCGGCCTCCGCACGCGCCCGCTCGGCCTTCTCGCGCTCGACACGCTCGCGTTCGGCCTGCTCGGCCTGCACCCGGGCGCGTTCCAGCCGCGCGGCTTCGGCCCGTTCCTGCTCGATCCGCTCCCGATCCAACCGCGCACGCTCCAGCCGGTCCCGCTCGGCGTCCTCCCGCTCCAGCCTTTCCGCCTCCGCGCGCTCCCGCTCGATCCGGGCCTGTTCCGCCCTTGCCTCGGCCAGCGCCTCCCGTTCCGCCCGTTCCCGCTCGGCCCGCTCCGCTGCCGCGGCCTGATCGCGCCGCCCCTCCGACCCCGCGCCGGGCTTGTCCCCCTCGCCATCGAGGTCGAAAAGCACCGGGCGGCGGGTCATCTCAGCCGATCCCCCAGCAGGAACTCGGCCGCCTTGTCCAGCCGGATATGGGGCGGCCCCTCGCCCGGGCGCAAGGTCAGCCGCGCGGGCGCAAAGCGCATAACCTCGTATTCGGCGTCCAGCCACGCCTCGGCCCCGTCCCGCGCCGCCTCCAGCAGGATACCGGGATCCTCGGGCAACTCGCCGGGATAAAGCGCCGCCTCGCGGCCGGTGTCCAGCAAGGTCCCGCGCACGCAGTCATAGCTTTCGCCGCCACGGGTGCGGGTCTCCTCCACCGTGGCGCGCAGCGCGGCGATCGCCATGGCGGCGGTCTCGGCACCCGCGAAATCGGCGCGGCGGCGGGCGTCGCGCATCAGGGCCTGCATGATCGCGGTCAGCCGGGGATGCTGGGTGTGGTGCAGATGATCGGCCTTGGTCGCGGCGAACAGGATCCTCTCGACCCGCCGCCCCAGCAGCAACTGGCTCAACCAGGCATTGCGCCCCGGCCGGAACGCGCCCAGGATCTCGGTCATCGCGCGGCGCAGATCCTCGACCGCGCGCGGACCTGCATGGATCGCGCCCAGCGCGTCGACCAGCACCACCTGCCGGTCGATCCGCGAGAAATGCTCGCGGAAGAACGGCTTGACCACCTCGGCCTTGTAGGCGTCGTAGCGGCGCTCCATCTCGCGCCACAGACTGCCGCGCGGCGTCGCGGCGCCGGGTTCGGGCAAGGGCGCAAAGGTCAGCACGGGCGAACCCGCCAACTCGCCAGGCAGGAGGAAGCGGCCCGGCGTGCAATCGGAAAACCCCGCCACCCGCGCCGCCTGCAACGCGTCGGTAAAGGCCGCGGCCAGCCCCTGGGCCCGGACCTCCTCGAACTTCGCGGCCGGATCGGCCTGCGCCAGCACCGCGGCAAACGCCTCGCCCCCCGGGCGCTCGCGCATCCGCGCCAGCGTGTCGCCCGACCACTCGGCATAGCCGCGCTCCATCAGCGCCAGATCCAGCAGCCACTCGCCGGGATAATCCACGATGTCCAGATGCACCGTCCGCGGTCCCGTCACCGCGCCCAGAAGCCCGCCGATCCCGCCCGGCCGCACCTTCATCGACAGCCGCAACTCGGAGACCGCGCGGGTCGACTCGGGCCAGTGCGGTTCGCTCCCGGTCAGCGCGGCCAGATGCGTTTCGTAATCGAATCGCGGCACGGTGTTGTCGGGCTGGGGCTGCAGATAGGCGGCCGAGATCGCGCCCGAGGCGGCAGCGCGCAGCTGCGGCATCCGCCCCCGCTCCATCAGATTGGCGACCAGCGAGGTGATGAACACGGTCTTTCCCGCCCGCGACAACCCCGTCACGCCCAGCCGGATCACCGGCTCCATGAAGGTCTCGGACACCGCGGCGGCAATCCCCTCCACCCCGCGCGTCACCCCGTCGGCAATATCGCCTATGCGCAAGATCGCTCCTTTCACGGCTCTGGCCAAGGTAAGCCCGGCGCCGCGCCCGCGCCAGCCCCGGGATAGGCGATTGCCAGGGAAGGATTGTCGCGGTAACGACCGGCCCATGCCCCGCTACGCGCTGAAGATCGAATATGACGGCACGCCGTTTTCCGGCTGGCAACGCCAGGCCGACCGCCCCTCGGTGCAAGGCGCCATCGAGGCGGCGCTCGCCCGGCTCGAACCCGGCCTGCCCGCCATCGCCGCCGCCGGGCGCACCGATGCCGGCGTGCACGCGCTGGGTCAGGTCGCCCATTGCGAGATGCGCAAGGACTGGGACCCGTTCCGACTGGCGCAGGCGCTGAACCACCACCTGCGCCCCGCGCCCGTTGCCGTGCTGGATTGCGCACGGGTGGGCGACGCGTTCCACGCCCGCTTCTCGGCGCTCGAACGGCGCTACCTCTTTCGCCTCGTCGCCCGCCGCGCCCCGATGACGCTCGAGCGCGGACGGGTCTGGCAGGTGCCCCACCCGCTCGCACTCGCCCCGATGCAGCAGGCCGCGCAGCACCTGATCGGGCGGCACGACTTCACCACCTTCCGCGCCGCGCTCTGCCAGGCGAAATCCCCGGTCAAGACGCTCGATGCGCTCGAGATCGAGGAACTGGCGAACCCGGACGGTCAGGAATTCCGCTTCCACCTGCGCGCCCGCAGCTTCCTGCACAACCAGGTGCGCAGCATCGTGGGCACGCTGGAACGCGTCGGCGCGGGCGCCTGGCCGCCCGGGCGCGTCCGCGCCGCCCTCGAGGCCCGCGACCGCGCCGCCTGCGGCCCGGTCTGCCCGCCCTCGGGGCTCTACCTCGCCGCGGTGGCCTACGACCCCGCCCCCTTCGCCAACCCGACGCGACCGACATCGGATATTTGACGCCAGAAGAAGGACAGGATCCGGCCCACCCGTCTTCTGGCCCTTCTTCTGGCCACAAATATCCCCGCCGGAGGCACCGCGCGCGCCAGCGCGCGGCCACGCCCAACCGCGGACAAGCGGGGCGCGCAGCGCGCCCCGCGCGGGCCGGGGGCGGGAGGGCTAGCTCACCACGTCGGGTCCGCTGCGGCCGGTGCGCGCGGTGATTCCCGCGATCTCGTCGGCGGCGGCGATGACCGGCGCCAGCACCTCGGATACCGGCAGGTCCAGCCGCCCGGGCGCGTCGACATACTCCTCCAGATAGACCCTCAGCGTCGCGCCCTCGGTCCCGGTGCCCGACAGCCGAAAGACGATCCGCGCGCCGCCCTCGAGCCCGATCCGCAGCCCCTGCCCCTCGGACCGGCTGCCATCGACGGGATCGTCATAGGCGAACTCGTCCGCCGCCACGATCCGCCGCCCAGCGGCCAGCGTCCCGACAAGCCCGGGCAGGCGGGCGCGCAGATCGTCCAGCATCGCCCCGGCAAGCCCCGCATCCAGCGCCTCGTAATCGTGGCGGGCATAGTAGTTGCGGCCGAACTCCCGCCAATGCGCGCGCAGCATGTCCGCCACCGAAGCCCCCGTCTCGGCCAGGATGTTCAGCCACAGAAGCACCGCCCAAAGCCCGTCCTTCTCGCGCACATGGTCCGATCCGGTCCCGGCACTTTCCTCGCCGCACAGCGTCACCCGGCCGGCATCCAGCAGGCTGCCGAAGAATTTCCACCCCGTCGGCGTCTCGTAAAGGGCTAGGCCGCGCGCCGCCGCGACCCGGTCGACCGCGGCCGAGGTCGGCATCGAGCGCGCCACGCCTGCCAGCCCCCGCGCATAGCCCGGCGCCAGATGCGCATTCGCGGCCAGCACCGCCAGGCTGTCGGAGGGTGTGACCACGATGCCGCGGCCCAGGATCATGTTCCGGTCGCCATCCCCGTCCGAGGCCGCGGCGAAATCGGGCGCATCCGGCCCCATCACCAGGTCGACCAGCGCCTTCGCCCAGATCGGGTTCGGGTCCGGGTGGCCGCCGCCGAAATCGGGGCTGGGGACTGCGTTGACGACGCTGCCTTCGGGCGCGCCCAGCATGTCCTGCAGGATCGCCCTGGCATAAGGCCCCGTGACCGCATGCATCGCGTCGAACCGGATCGTGAAGCCGCAAGCGATCAGCCGCGCGATGGCGCCGAAATCGAACAGCCGCGCCATCAGCGCCGCGTAATCGGCAACCGGGTCGACGATTTCCACCACCATGTCGCCCAGCCGCGTGGCGCCAAGCTGCGACAGGTCCACATCCTGCGCCTCGAGGATGGCATAGCTCTCCAGCCGCCCGGTCGCCTCGAAAATGCGCGCGCCCAGCTCTTCGGGCGCGGGGCCGCCATTGGGGCCGTTGAACTTGACGCCGAAATCCTCCTCCGGACCGCCGGGATTGTGGCTGGCCGACAGGATGATGCCGCCATCCGTCCCGCGCTGGCGGATCAGGTTCGAGGCCGCGGGGGTGGACAGCAGCGCGTTCTGCCCCACGATCACCCGCGCCGCACCGCCCGCCGCCGCCATGCGCAGGATCACCTGCGCCGCGCGGTCGTTGAAATAGCGGCCGTCGCCGCCCAGCACGAGGGTCTTGCCCTGCACCCCGCCGATCGCGTTCCAGACCGCCTGGACGAAATTCTCCAGGTAATGCGGCCCCATGAAGATGCGGGTCTTCTTGCGCAGCCCCGATGTGCCGGGTTTCTGCCCCTCGATCGGCCGGGTCTGGATCGTCCGTTTCTGCATGCCTGTCGGTCCCCTCCTGCCCGGCCACCCGCACGGGCAGGCGCGAGCATAGCGCCGCCGCCCCGGACCACAACCCACGCAGCCGTGACGGCCCCGCCCGGCCGCATGGCGTTGCCAAACCGGGCCGAAACGGGTGATTGATGCGCCCGGCGCCCTAGCTTGGGTGCCAGGGGATTCGCCGTGAAGGAGGCCGGGCCGCCATGAGGCTGACCGTGAACGGAACCGAGCACGATCTCGATATCGAACCCGAGATGCCGCTTCTGTGGGTGCTGCGCGATGTGCTGGGCCTGACGGGCACGAAATACGGCTGCGGCATCGGCCAGTGCGGCGCCTGCACCGTGCATCTGGGCGGGCGCGCGGTGCAGTCCTGCCAGATCGCGGCGGGCGATGTCGATGGCCCCGTGACCACCATCGAGGGGCTGGGCACGCCCGAGGCGCCGCATCCCGTTCAGGCCGCCTGGATCGAGACCCAGGTCGCGCAATGCGGCTATTGCCAGTCGGGCCAGATCATGGCCGCGGCCGCCCTTCTGGCCGAGACGCCCCAGCCCGACGCGGCGCAGATCGACGCCGCGCTCGACGCCAATCTCTGCCGCTGCGGCACCTATCCGCGGATCCGCGCGGCGGTGCGGCTGGCCGCCGACAAGCTGCGGGAGGGCTGAGCCATGGCAGGCATGGGCAAGATCGCGCGGCGGGGCTTCCTGATCGGGGCGGCGACGGTGGCGGGGGGCCTTGCGCTGGGCGTCTATTCGCTGCGCCAGCCCTATTCGAGCCCGCTGTCCAAGGACCTGCCCCCGGGCATGGCGGCGCTGACGCCCTATGTGGTGATCGACCGGACCGGGGTCACGCTGATCACCCCGCGCGCCGAGATGGGCCAGGGCGCGACCTCGATCCAGGCCGCGCTGCTCGCCGAGGAACTGGATTACCCGCTCGATGCGGTGCGCACCGATCCCGGCATCCCCGCCCCGGCCTATTACAATGCCCGCATCGTGGCCGAGGGGCTGCCTTTCGCCGCAACCGATACCGGCTGGCTGGCCGAGACCGCGCGCGAGACCGGCGCGATGGTCGGCAAGCTGATGTCGCTTCAGATCACCGGCGGCTCGACCACCGTGCCCGACGCCTATGACCGGCTGCGCATGGCCGGCGCCACGGCGCGCGCGATGCTGGTCACCGCCGCCGCCCGGCGGCTGGGCCTGGACGAGGCCGCGCTGCGCACCGAGGCGGGCGCCGTGATCGCGCCCGACGGCACGCGGCTGTCCTATGTCGAGCTTGCGCCCGCCGCGGGCAGGCTGCTGGAACCGCGCAAGGTCGCGCTCAAGGACCCCTCCGACTGGCGGATCCTGGGCAAGCCGATGCAGCGGCTCGACATCGTGGCCAAATCGACCGGCACCGCGCGCTACGGCATCGACCAGACCGCGCCGGGGATGCTGTTTGCCACGGTGCGCACCAATCCCGCACGCGGCGGCGGCGTGCTGAGTTTCGATGCAAGCCGGGCCGAGGCGATGCGCGGGGTGGTCAAGGTCATGCGCCTCCCCGACGGCATCGGCGTGCTGGCCGACAACACCTGGCGCGCCTTTCAGGCCGCGAAGGCGGTCGAGATCGAATGGGGTCCCGCACCCTCGCCCGCGAATACCGAGGCGCTGTTCGACAGCATCGCGGGCGCGTTCGAGACGCGGCGCGACAGTCGCCTGAAGAACGAGGGCGACGTCGAGGCCGCGCTGGCGGGCGGCGCGGATGTCGAGGCCGAATACCGCGTGCCCTTCCTCGCCCATGCGCCGCTGGAACCGATGACCGCCTTCGCCTGGTTCCGCAACGGCATGCTGGAATTGCGGGCGGGCACCCAGATCCCGCGCTTCGTGATCGACACCGCACAGCGGCTTTCGGGGCTGCACGAGGATCTGGTCGGGCTTTACGCTCTGCCGATGGGCGGCAGTTTCGGCCGCCGGCTGGAGGATGATTTCATCGACCAGGCGGTGCGCCTGGCCTGGGCGGCCGAGGGACGGCCCGTAAGGCTGACATGGTCGCGCGAAGAGGACATGGCCCGCGATTTCCCCCGCCCGGCCGCCATCGCGCGCGGTCGCGGCCGGGTCGAGGGCGGGCAGGTCGCGGCGCTCGATCTGGCGATCGCCGCGCCCTCGGTCTCGGCCTCGCAGATGGGGCGGCTGGGCGTGCCCACGATGGGCCCCGACACCGCCATCGTCGCGGGCGCCTGGGACCAGCCCTTCGCGATCCCGTCCTGTCGCGTGACGGGCCATCGCGCGCCCGAAACGGTGCCGGTCAGTTCCTGGCGCTCGGTCGGGGCCTCGGCCAATGCCTTCTTCCATGAAAGCCTGATGGACGAGCTGATCCACGCGGCGGGCGCCGATCCGCTGGCCGAACGGCTGCGGCTTTGCACCCACGCGCCCTCCGCCCGGGTGCTGGAGGCGGTGGGCCAGCTATCGGGATGGGGCACAGATCCGGGGCCGGGGCGCGGACGGGGGCTGGCCTTCTGCCTGTCCTTCGGGGTGCCCTGCGCCGAGGTGGTCGAGGTGACCGCGACCGCGGAGGGCATCCGCATCGACCGGGTCCTTGCCGTGGCCGAGGTCGGCCGGGTGCTGGACCCGGTGAATATCGAGAACCAGATCCAGGGCGGCGTGATCTGGGGGCTTGGCCACGCGATCTGGGGCGAGCTGACCCATGCCGAGGGCCGCGTCGAGCAGGCGAATTTCGACAGCTACCGCGCGATGCGGATCGGCGAATGCCCCGAGATCGTCGTGCAGGCGCTGGGCAGCGGCGGGCCGGTGCGCGGGATCGGCGAGCCCCCCGTGCCGCCCGCGGCCCCGGCCCTGGCGAACGCGATCTTCGCAGCGACGGGCCAGCGCCTGCGCAGCCTGCCGCTGGCCCGGTCGGTGCGCTTCGTCTGAGCGGGAAGGGGGGCGCTGCCCCCCGTCCTTGCGGACTCCCCCCGGGATATTTCCGGCCAGAAGAAGGACGGATCAGGGGGCGGCGACCGCCTGCTGGCGCTGCTGGCCCAGCCCCTCGACGCGCAGTTCCATCACGTCGCCGGGGCGCAGGAAGCGCGGCGGCTTCATTCCCATGCCCACGCCCGCAGGCGTGCCGGTGGCGATCAGGTCACCCGGCAACAGCCGCATGAAGCGGCTCATGTAGCTGATGATCTGGCGCACCGAAAAGATCATGTCCGAGGTGTCGCTGTCCTGCACCCGTTCCCCGTTCAGATCGAGCGAGAGCGCCAGCGCCTGGGGATCGGGCACCTCGTCGGCGCTCACCAGCCAGGGGCCTATGGGGCCGAAGCCGGGGGCCGACTTGCCCTTGATCCACTGGCCGCCGCGTTCAAGCTGAAAGGCGCGTTCCGACACGTCATTGACCACGCAATAGCCCGCCACATGGGCCAGCGCGTCGGCTTCGGAGACATTCTCAGCCGCACGCCCGATCACCACGCCCAGTTCCACCTCCCAGTCGGTCTTTTCGGACCCTTTCGGGATCACGACCGGATCATGGGGGCCGGACAGGCAGGAGCTGGCCTTGGTGAACAGGATCGGCTCGGCCGGCGGTTTCGAGCCGGTTTCTGCGGCGTGTCTGGCGTAGTTCAGCCCGATCGCGTGGAAATTCGGCACCGCGGCGAGGCAGGGGCCGATCCGGGCGCCCGGTTCGATCAGCGGCAGCGTGGCCGGATCGAGCGCGCGGATCGCCTCGAGCGCCTCGAGCGACACGCCCGGCCCGGCGAAATCGGGGACGCGGCCCGAGAGGTCGCGCATCCCGCCCCCGGCATCCAGGATCGCCGGTTTCTCCTGGCCCGCGGGGCCCACCCTCAACAGTTTCATGCGTCCCTCCCCTGTCATGTGCCGCCGCGCCGGCGGGTTGCGTCAGCTATACCGGGCGGGCGGCGCTTGTCGAGGGTGCCGCGCCAATGCAAACGGCCCCGCGGGTTGCGCGGGGCCGGCAGGCAGGATCGGGGGGCGGGTCAGGCGGTGGCCTGGGCCTTCTCGATATCCTTCTTGATCTTCAGCACCTTGCTGGACAGTTCGTCCTCGCGCGCCTTGGCGAGGAAGGCGTCCAGCCCGCCGCGGTGATCGACCGAACGCAGCGCAGCCGCCGAGATGCGCAGCTTGAACGAGCGGCCCAGAACGTCGGACAGCAGCGTGACCTCGTTCAGGTTCGGCAGGAAGCGCCGCTTGGTCTTGTTGTTGGCGTGGCTGACATTGTTGCCGACCATCGGCCCTTTACCGGTCAGTTCGCAGACGCGCGACATGGGGTTCTTCCTCGTCTCGAATAGCAGGGGGCGCCGCAGGGGCAGCGCCGCGAATTCCGTCGCGGTGCATTACGGGCAATCCCGGGGGGCGTCAAGCGATTCATGGGGAAAGCGGGTCAATGGCATGCATAGCGCGCCACGAAGCGCCTGAGGATCGTTTCGGGCAGGCGCACATCCTCGGCCCGGCACATCGCCACCAGGTCATCGGCGGTTTCGGGCGGGAAATAGCCGCGGTCGCGGTAGATGCGGATGCGCAGCTCGAACCCCGCGCTGTCGGCCTCGGGGTGGAACTGCGTGGCATAGACGTTCGCCCCGTAGCGGATCATCTGGAACGGGCACGGGTCCGAGGACAGCAGATGCACGCAGCCCGGCGGCAGCGCCTGCACCGCCTCCTTGTGGCCGACAAAGGCGCGGAAGGTGTCAGGCAGGCCCGCCAGCAGCGGATCAAGGCGCCCCTCTTCGGTCAGATGGCAGGTGGTGGCGCCGACGGGTTCGGAATAGCGGCGCTTCGACACCTCGGCGCCCAGGTGATGGGCAAGGATGCCGATACCGTAGCAGCAGCCCAGAAAGGGGATGTCGCGCGCGGTGATCTGGGGCATCAGCCCCATCACCGCCGCCTCGATCCGCCGCTCGACCGGGGATTTCGCGGCCTCCGGGTCCGAGACGCAGCCCGGACCTCCGCCCACGATCACGCCCGAACAGGCGTCCAGATCCAGCCCCGCGGGCAGCGGTTCGGCATCCAGCCGGATGCGCCGCACCTGATCGGGGGACAGCCCGCCCTTGGCCAGGATGGCGGCGAACTCGTCATCGGCGGCCTCGGTCTCGGGGCGCAGTTGCAGCACCAGAAAGGGCTTCACGGCGCCGCCCCCAGCGCGGTCAGCATCTCGGCGGTGGCCCGTTCCACGCTGGTCTCGCCCGCCGCCACCTGCGCGCCCAGCGCCGCCATCCGCGCCCGCATCGCGGGATCGTGGTCAAGCCGGGCCAGAAGCCCGCGCCGGACCTCCTCGGCGAACCAGTAGCGCGCCTGTTCGGCCCGCCGCGCCTCGAAATGCCCGGTTTCGCGCCGCCATTGGGCCAGCGCCTGCATCTCGGCCCAGGCATCCGACAGCCCCGCCTCCTGCAATGCCGAGACGCAGATCGCCTTGGGGAAATCGGGCGGATCCTGCGGGCGGCGGCGCAACAGCCGCAATGCGCCCGCGTAATCGGACCGGGTGCGTTCGGCCGCCGGTTTCAGGTCGCCATCGGCCTTGTTCACCAGGATCAGGTCGGCCATCTCCATGATGCCGCGCTTGACGCCCTGCAATTCATCGCCGCCCGCGGGCGCCATCAGCAGGATGAACAGATCCGTCATCTCGGCGACCATGGTTTCGGACTGGCCCACACCCACCGTCTCGATCAGCACGATGTCGAAGCCCGCCGCCTCGCACAGGCTCACCGCCTCGCGCGTGCGCCGCGCCACGCCGCCCAGCGCCGACTGGCTGGGCGAGGGGCGGATGAAGGCATCCGGGTCGCGGCTCAGCCGCTCCATCCGGGTCTTGTCGCCCAGGATCGAGCCGCCCGACCGCGCGGAAGACGGGTCCACCGCCAGAACCGCGACCTTGTGCCCCTGCCCGGTCAGCATCATGCCGAAGCTCTCGACAAAGGTGGACTTGCCCACCCCCGGCGTGCCTGACAGCCCGATGCGCAGCGCCTGCCCCGGCGCATCGGCCAACAGGTCCAGCAAGGCCCGCGCGGCGGCCCGGTGATCGGCCCGCCCGCTTTCGATCAGGGTGATCGCACGCGCCAGCGCCCGGCGTTCGCCGGCGCGGATGCGGGTGGCAAGATCCTCGATATCCATGGGCGGCTCCGCTGCTGCGCGGTCCTTCTCTTGCCGCGTGTGCGGGGGGCTGTCCACCCCTCTGGCGACCCCGCTGGCCAGCCCTCTGGCGAAGCGGGGCGGTTTCGCCCATAACCCACGGCCATGACGCCCCTGCCCATAGACGCCGCCCTGCCCGACCTGATCGCGGCCCTTGCCCGCGCACGCCGCGGCGTGCTCCAAGCCCCCCCGGGTGCGGGCAAGACGACGCGGGTGCCGCTGGCGCTGTTGCAGGCGGGCCTGACGGGGGGCCGCATCGTGATGCTGGAACCAAGGCGACTGGCCGCCCGCGCCGCCGCCGAACGCATGGCCGAGACGCTGGGCGAGGATGTCGGCGAAACGATCGGCTACCGCATCCGGGGCGAGGCCAAGGTCGGACGCAGAACCCGCATCGAGGTCGTGACCGAAGGCATCCTGACCCGGATGATCCAGTCCGATCCGGGGCTCGACGGCATCGGCGCGGTCATCTTCGACGAGTTCCACGAACGATCCCTGGCCGCCGATCTGGGCCTTGCGCTGGCCTGGGAGGTGCGCGGCGCGCTGCGCGAGGACCTGATCCTGCTGGTGATGTCGGCCACGCTGGACGCCGCCCCGGTGGCCGCCCTTCTCGACGACGCCCCGCTGGTCAGTTCCGGAGGCCGCGCCTTCCCGGTCGAGACATTCTGGCTCGACCGCCCCCTGCCCAAAGGCGCCCGCCTGCCCGAGGCCACGGCCGATCTGGTCGCCCAGGCGCTGGCCGAGACCCAAGGCGGCCTCCTCGTCTTCCTGCCCGGCGAGGGGGAAATCCGCCGCTGCGCCGCAGCCCTTGCACCCCGCCTGCCGCCCGATTGCCATATCCGCCCGCTCTACGGCGCCCTGCCCTTCGCCGAGCAACGCGCCGCGATCCGCCCCGAGCCCGAAGGGCGCAAGATCGTCCTTGCCACCGCCATCGCCGAAACCTCGCTGACGATCGAGGATATCCGCGTCGTCGTCGATGCCGGCCGCGCAAGGCGCGCGCGCTTCGACCCGAATTCGGGCATGGCCCGGCTGGTGACCGAACGCGTCACCCGCGCCGAGGCCGACCAGCGCCGCGGCCGCGCCGGGCGGGTTGCGCCGGGGCGCTGCTACCGGCTCTGGACCCGCGGCGAGGAGGGCGCGCTCGCCGCCTTCCCCCCGCCCGAGATCGTCGCCGGCGACCTGACCGGGCTCGCGCTCGACCTCGCGCTCTGGGGCACGGCCGATCCCGGCGCGCTGGCCCTGCTGACGCCCCCCAATCCCGGCGCTCTGGCCGAGGCGCGCGCGCTGCTCACCGCCCTCGGCGCGCTCGACGGCAAGGGCCGCGTCACCGATCACGGCTGCGCGCTGGCCGCGCTGCCGCTGCATCCCCGGCTCGGCCACATGCTGGCCATCGCAGGCAAACAGGCCGCCCCGCTCGCCGCCCTGCTCGAAGACCGCGACCCGCTGCGCGGCGCAGGCACCGACCTGACGCTACGCCTGCGCGCGCTGGCCGACCCCCGCGCCGAGACGCCCATCCCGCCCGACCGCGCAACGCTCGCCCGCATCCGCACCGAAACGAAGCGGCTGGCCGCCCGCGCCCCCGACAGCCCCCGGCCAATGTCAGCGGGCGAGATGGCGTCGCTTGCCTATCCCGACCGCATCGGCCTGCGCCGCAAGGGCGAGGCGCCGCGCTTCATCCTGTCGGGCGGCAAGGGTGCCGTGATGGACGCGGCCGACCCGCTGGCGGGCCAGCGCCTGATCGTCGCGCTCGATCTCGACGGCGACACGCGCGAGGCCCGCATCCGCCTCGCCGCCCCGCTGACCGAGGCCGAGCTGCGCGCCACCCATGGCCCCGCCATCGCCTGGCACGAGATCTGCCACTGGTCAGGCCGCGAAACCCGGGTGGTCGCGCGCCGACAGGAACGTTTCGGCGCGCTTGTCCTCGACGACCGCCCCTGGCCCGACGCGCCGCCCGAGGCCATGGCCCGCGCCGCGCTCGACGGTATCCGGGCGCTGGGGCTGCCCTGGACCGATTCCGCCCGCCGCTTCCAGGCCCGGGTCGAGTTGATCCGCCGGCAGGGCGCGGACCTGCCCGACCTCTCGGACACCACGCTTCTGGACCGTCTCGACGACTGGCTCCTGCCCCATCTCTCCGGCGCGCGCAGCGCCGAGGATCTCCGACGCCTCGACCTCCTGCCCGCGCTCCGCGCCTGCCTGAGCTGGGACCAACAGCAAGGCCTCGACCGCCTCGCACCGGCGCATTTCGAAACCCCGCTCGGCCGGCAAGTGCCCATCGACTATTCCGGCGACAGCCCGGCCATCGAATTGCGGCTTCAGGAACTCTTCGGCACCACGACCCATCCCTGCATCGGCCCGAACCGCCTGCCGCTCCGGATCACGCTGCTGTCGCCTGCACAGCGCCCGGTGCAGGTCACGACCGACCTGCCGGGCTTCTGGGCGACCAGCTATTCGGATGTCCGCAAGGACATGCGCGGGCGCTACCCCAAACATCCCTGGCCCGAAGACCCCACCGCCGCCACGCCCACATTGCGCCGGAAACCCCGGCCCTGAGCGTCTGTCAGACCGAGCGCCTGCGGCGCACGCCATTTATCTCGGGCCCGGCCCTCCGGCCGGTCCCTCGGGTGGCGCCCCACTCCTGACCGCTTTTTCTTCTTGGCCCAAATACCCCCGCCGGAGGCGCCGCGCGCGCCCGCGCGCGGCCACGCCCAACCCCGGACAAGCGGGGTGCAAGCCCCGCGCGGGCCGGGGGCGGGAGCGCCCCGTCAGACGCCCAGGCACCAGCGCAGGATCGCCTTCTGCGCGTGCAGCCGGTTCTCGGCCTCGTCGAAGATCACCGAATGCGGCCCGTCCATCACCGCGCTCGTCGCCTCCTCGTCGCGATGGGCGGGCAGGCAATGCATGAACAGCGCATCGGGCTTCGCCGCCGCCATCAGCGCCTCGGTCACCTGGTAGGGGCGCAACTGGTTGTGCCGCCGTTCGCGCGCCGATTGCGGGTCATGCATGCTCACCCAGGTATCGGTCACCACGAGGTCCGCGCCCTCGACCGCCTTCACCGGGTCGCGCTCGATCTCGACCCGCACGCCGCTGCCCCGCGCCTCCTCGACGAAGACCGCCTCGGGGTCGAGCGTCGGCGGGCCGGTGAAGGTGAAATCGAACCCGAACTGCCCCGCGGCCTGGAGGAAGGACGCGCAGACGTTGTTGCCGTCGCCCGACCAGACCACCTTGCGGCCCGCGATCGGGCCGCGGTGCTCCTCGTAGGTCAGGATGTCGGCCATGATCTGGCAGGGATGGGTGCGGTTCGTCAGCCCGTTGATCACCGGCACCGTCGCGTGCTCGGCCATCTCGTGCAGCGTCGCCTCCTCGAAGGTGCGGATCATGATGAGATCGACATAACGCGACAGCACGCGCGCGGTGTCGGCGATGGTCTCGCCGTGGCCCAGCTGCATGTCCGCCCCCGACAGGACCATGGTCTGCCCGCCCATCTGGCGCACGCCCACGTCGAAGCTGATCCGGGTCCGGGTCGAGGGTTTCTCGAAGATCAGCGCCACCATCCGCCCCGCGAGCGGCTGGTCGTCGTCGGGCGCGCCCTTCGGCCGGCCGGCGCGGGCCGCCTTCATCGCGCGGGCCTGGTCGATCATCGCCCGCAGCGCCCCGGCCTCGGTCCGGTTGATGTCGAGGAAATGGGTCATGCGCCCGCCCCCTCCAGCGCCGCCGCGGCGGCCTCCAGCCGCGCCACCCCCTCGGCGATCTCATCGTCGGTGATGTTCAGCGGCGGCAGCAGCCGCACCACGTTGTCGGCCGCACCCACCGTCAGAAGCCGCTGGGCATAGCCGGCCTGCACGACCTCGGTGTTCGGCACCCGGCATTTCAGCCCCAGCATCAGCCCCGCCCCGCGCACCAGTTCGAACACCTCCGGGTGCGCGGCCACCAGCCCCTCCAGCCGCTGGCGCAGAAGCCCCGCCTTGCGGTTCACCTCGGTCAGGAAGGCGGGCTCGGCCACGATCTCCAGCACCGCCTTGCCCACCGCGCAGGCCAGCGGGTTGCCGCCATAGGTCGAGCCATGCGTGCCGACCGTCATGCCGCTGGCGGCCTCCGCGCTCGCCAGCACCGCGCCCAGCGGAAAGCCGCCGCCGATGCCCTTGGCGATCATCATGATGTCGGGCGCAACCCCGGCCCATTCATGGGCGAACAGCCTGCCCGTCCGGCCCATCCCGCATTGCACCTCGTCGAAGATCAGCAGCGCCCCGGTCCGGTCGCACAGATCGCGCAGCCCCTTCAGGCAGGGTTCGGGCAGCGGCCTTATGCCCCCCTCGCCCTGCACCGGCTCCACCATGATCGCCGCCACATTGCCGTCGACGGCGGCCTCAAGCTCTGCGCCATGGGCCGGAAAGGGCAGATGGACAAAGCCCGGCAGCAGCGGGCCGAAGCCCCTGGTCATCTTCTCCGACCCCGCCGCCGCGATCGCGGCCGAGGACCGGCCATGGAACGCGCCCGCGAAGGTGACGATGTTCACCCGCTCGCTCTGGCCTTTGTCATACCAGTATTTGCGCGCCATCTTGACCGCGAGTTCGCAGCTTTCGGTGCCCGAATTGGTAAAGAACACCGTGTCGGCAAAGGTCTTCTCCACCAGCGCATCGGCCAGCGCCTGCTGTTCGGGAATGCGGTAAAGGTTCGACAGATGCCACAACCGGCCCGCCTGTGCCGTCAGCGCCGCGACCAGCGCGGGATGGGCATGGCCCAGCGCGTTCACCCCGATCCCGGCGCCGAAATCGAGAAAGCGGCGGCCATCCGTGGCGGTCAGCCAGGGGCCTTCGCCCCGCTCGAATTCCAGCGGCGCACGGTTATAGGTCGGCAGGATGGACGGGATCATGCGGAAAATCCTTGGGATCAGAGGCCAAAGGGGTGCCCCACGGCCGGGATCGTGTCAACGTGGGAGAGGAAGACGCGTTGGCGCACGCGCAGGCGGCCGGGTCAGGCCCGGCGGCGGCGTCGGCGCGAAAGGGGGCGGCACAGCGGCGTCATGGCCGCCCCGATAGCGCGGTTTCGACGCCCTGTCCAGCACCGGGGCGGCCCCACGGCCCCGGTTGCGATCCGCTCAGACCTGGGGATGCACCGCGCCCGGTCCTGCGGCCTCCTTCGGCGCGGGCGGGGTTGCGGCCAGCAGCGCCAGCGGCCCCAGCAGCACGGTCAGCAACCGGCCATTCTCGCGCCGGGTGATATGCCAGCCGATATAGGGCAGCGTCTGGTTGTCGGCCTTCCAGGGGCGCGGCTCGGCCCAGTCATCCGCAAGCCGCAGGCACAGGAAAACCGGCAGCGTTCCGCGCCGTTCGGGGATCATCACCTTGAAAAGCGTTCTGGGCATCCTTCGATCCGTTCCTTGGGGGCGCGCGCGCCCCGGTCTGCTCGGGAATCTATTCCAATTCAGGGGTTTGACCACAGCCTTTCCGCGGCATTCAGGCGTTTTTTCCGTGACGCCCCGCCGCCAGCGCCGCAAGGTCCTCCGGCGAAAGCCGCAGCACCGCGCCATGGGCAAAGCGGCTGGCCCAGGTCTCGTCCCGGCCCAGAAGGTGCTGGGCGGCGCGCATCAGCCCGGCATGGGTCACCGCCAGCCAGTCCTGCGCGGCACCCAGCCCGGCCAGCGCCTCGGCCACCCGCGCGGTGAACATCGCCACGCTTTCGCCGCCATGCGGCCGCGCATGCCAGAAATCCGCCGCCCAGGCATCGAGTTCCGCGCGCGGCACCGCGTCCCAGGCCAGCCCTTCCCAGGCGCCGAAATCGATCTCGATCAGGTCCGGCGCGACCTCGACCGGCAGCCCGCGCGCCGCACCCACATGCTCGGCCAGCGCCCGGCAGCGGATCAGGGGGCTGGTCAGCACCCTTGTCACGGGCGGCAGATTGGCCAGGACCCCCGCGGCCTCGTCGGCGAATCGCGGGCCGGGCGGCAGGTCGAGACGGCCGTAACAGGTGCCCGGCGCCACATCGGGGGCGGTGTGGCGCAGCAGGATCAGACCCATGCCAGCACGCCCAGCAGGATCGCCAACTCGGTCAGTTGCTGCACCGCGCCCAGCCCGTCGCCGGTATAGCCGCCCAGCCGCCGACGCAGCATCGCGCCGATCCACAGCGTCACCCCCGCCGCCGCCGCCAGCGCGCTCAGCGCCGCCCCCGGCCCCGCCGCAACCGCCAGCCCCAGCGCCGCCACCGCCCCGGTGCCCAGCACGATCCAAAGACCGCCCGGCCCGATCTCGGCCAGGCTGGCAAAGCCCGCCTTGCCCTCGGGGCGTGCATAAGGCAGCCGCAACATGGTCAGCACCACGAAGACCCGGCTCAGCCCATGCGCCGCGATCAGCGCCGCGACCGCCGCCCCGCCCAGATGCGCCAGCGCCCCGGCCTTGAGCAGCAGCACCAGCACCAGCGCGACCGTGCCATAACTGCCGATCCGGCTGTCGCGCATGATCTCCAGCGCATGTTCGCGGCTCTGCCCGCCGCCCAGCCCGTCGGCGACATCGGCCAGCCCGTCCTCGTGCAGCGCGCCGGTCAGCCGCACGCCCGCCGCCAGCGCCAGCCCCGCCGCCACCCATTCGGGCAGCACCAATGCCGCACCCCAGAACACCAGCGCCACGACCGCACCGATCCCCAGCCCCACCAGCGGGAACCAGCGCGTGGCCCAGGCCATCCGCTGCGGCGTGAAACCCGGATCGGGGGGCACCGGCAGCCGGGTCAGGAACCCCGCCGCCAGCAGGATCAGCCGCCCCTCCTGGACCAGACGCCCGGTCATGCCGGCCCCGTCACCCCGGCATCGGCGAAACTGGCCATCTCGGTCAGCATCGCCGCCGCGGCCTTCAGCAGCGGCCAGGCCAGCAGCGCGCCCGTCCCCTCGCCCAGCCGCATGCCCAGCGACAACAGCGGCTCGGCCCCCAGCGCGTCCAGCAGCGCGCCATGGCCCTGTTCCTCGGAGCGGTGGGCAAAGACCATCGCATCGCGCGTTCCGGGCGCCAGCCGCACCGCCGCCAGCGCCGCCGACGTGGCGATGAACCCGTCCACGATCACCACCCGGCCCGCCTCTGCCGCGCCGATCATCGCGCCCGCCATCATCGCGATCTCGAAGCCGCCATATTCGGCCAGCGCCTCCTGCGGGGCCAGGTCGCCGGTGCGCGCCGCGGCCCGTTCCAGCACCGCGCGTTTCTGCGCAAGGCCCGGATCGTCCAGCCCGGTGCCGCGCCCGGTCAGCACGTCCAGACCCACGCCGGTCAGCTTGTGCCCCAGCGCGGCGGCCGTGGCGGTGTTGGCGATCCCCATCTCGCCATAGGCGACCGCGTCCCAGTCGCCATCGGCCCCCAGCGCGCGGCCCGCCTCAAGTGCGGCGGCGCATTGCCCGGCGCTCATCGCCGGGCCGGTCAGGAAACTGGCCGTGCCCGCGCCTATCCGCCGCTCGATCAGCCCCGCGACCCCGAAGGGTTCCCCCGCCACGCCCGCATCGACCACGCGCAGATCGGCCCCGACGCTGCGGGCAAAGACATTCGCCGCCGCCCCGCCCGAAAGGAAGTTCAGCACCATCTGCCGCGTCACCTCCTGCGGGAACAGCGACACGCCCTCGGCCGCGATGCCGTGATCGGCGGCGAAGATCGTCAGCTGGCAGCGCTCCATCCGCGGCGTCAGACTGCCCTGCACCAGCCCGATCCGACGCGCCAGCGCCTCGATCCGACCCAGCGAGCCGGGCGGCTTGGTCTTGAGGTCGATCCGGCGTTGCAATTCGGCGGCAAGGGTCTCGGTCATGGTCGCTCCGGTTTCTTGTGACCGCGCCCTGATAGTCGCGCCCGCCCGCCCCGGCAACCGGCACCCGACGCCGCAGCCGCCCCGGACGACCGCCTCAGCCGCCCGCCGCCATGCCCGCCAGGAACACCGCGACCGCCCGGTCGACCCGGGCACGCGCGGCCTCCAGCGGCTCGTCGACGCCGTCGGTCCGCAGCAGCCGCTCCAGCGGACAGGGCAGCGCCATCCGGTGCAGCAGCGCCGCCGCCGCCCCGGGATCGTCCAGCGCGATCTCGCCCCGGCTCATCCCGCGCTCCAGTTCCTCGCGGATCAGCCGGCGCACGGCCAGCGGCCCCTCCTCCAGCATGCGCGCGGCCAGGTCCGGCTGGTGCGGCGCCTCGGCGATCGCCGCGCGCATCACCTCCAGCGCGGCCGACCCCGTGCCCGGCAACCGCTCGGGCGTCAGCAACAGCCGCAGCCGCTGCGCCAGCGGCAGCGCCTGCTGCACGTCGCCAAGCGGCCTCACGATCCCTTCGCGCAACCGGCGCACCAGCGCCTCGACCAGTCCCGCCCGCCCGTCGAACAGCTCGTAAAGCGTGCGCTTGGACATCCCCGCCTCGGCCGCCACCGCATCCATCGAGGTGCCCTGCAACCCGCGCGACAACAGCACCCGCTCGGCCGCGTCCAGAATCACCCGCGCGCGTTCCTCGGGGTCCATCCGGGGCGGACGCCCCCGGCGCGGCATGGGTTTGCCCATCCTTGCGGCACTTTCCTCGACCAGATCGCCCCCGCGGGCCGGGCCGGGCGGATTCCCGCTTGCACGAACCGGCGGAAGCGAATAACAAAACGATATCGTTTTATAAACGTGCGCGCCCCTCTCCGCCAGAGAAATCGCCTATCCCACGAGGTTCCCCATGCCCCGCCTTCCCCGGGTTCTCGCCGCAATCCTGACGCTGTCGCTGGCCGTGGCAACCGCCGCCCCGGCCCAGCAGGCGCAAGGCCAGCGCCCGCCCACGCCGGTCACCGTCGTCACCCTGTCCGCGCAGGACATCACGCTGACCACGCGGTTGCCGGGCCGGATCGTGGCCTCGGGCATTGCCGAGGTGCGCCCCCAGGTCGCGGGCATCATCACCGAGCGGCTGTTCGACGAGGGCGCCGAGGTCACCGAGGGCGAGGCGCTCTACCGCATCGACTCGGCCAGCTACGAGGCCCGCGTCGCCGCCGCCCTTGCCGCGGTCGCCCAGGCCGAGGCGACCCGCGACTCCGCAAGGCGCGAGGCGACGCGGTTCCAGACATTGCTCGAACGCAACGTCACCAGCCAGCAGGCCGTCGACGACGCGCTGGCCGCGCGCGATTCGGCCGAGGCCGGGCTTCAGGTCGCCGAGGCACAGCTTGTCGCGGCCGAGATCGACCTCGACCGCACCACCGTCACCGCGCCCCTGTCGGGCACGGTCGGCCGCGCGCTGACCACCCGCGGCGCGCTGGTCACCGCCGGGCAGGCGCAACCGCTGGCGGTGATCCGCGCCCTCGACCCGGTGCTGGTCGACGTCACCATGTCGGCCGCCGAACTCGTCGCCTGGCGGCGCGGCCACATGGAGGAGGCGCTGGGCGAGGCCGACCGCACCGTCCGGCTGACGCTTGCCGATGGTGGCGGATACGACCATACCGGCACGCTGCGCGCCGCCGAACCCTATGTCGACGAACGCACCGGCGTTGTCGTGCTGCGGATGGAATTTCCGAACCCCGACAAGATGTTGCTGCCCGGAATGTATGTGCAGGTCGAGATGCCCCAGGGCGTGATCGAGAACGCGATCCTCGCCCCGCAATCGGCCATCGGCCGCGACCGGCGCGGCCGTCCCACCGCGATGGTGGTCACGCCCGAGAACATCGTCGAGGAACGCGCGCTGACCGTCTTGCGCGACCGCGGCACCGACTGGATCGTGACCGAGGGGCTGGCGGATGGCGACCGGATCATCGTGGCCGGGCTGCAGAAGGTCGCCCCCGGCGCGGCGGTCGCCCCCGAAGAGCGCGCCGAGCCCGCGCAAGCAAACTGATCCCGACACCCCGAACCCCGGAGAGACCGCGCCATGGCCCGCTTCTTCATCGACCGCCCGGTCTTCGCCTGGGTCATCTCGATCCTCATCATGGGGATCGGCCTTCTGTCGATCCTGACCCTGCCGATCGCGCAATACCCGCAGATCGCGCCCCCGTCGGTCAGCGTGCAGGCCGCCTATCCCGGCGCCTCGGCCGAGACGGTGGCCAATACCGTGACCCAGATCATCGAACAGCAGATGACCGGGCTCGACGGGCTGCGCTACATCTCGTCCTCCTCGACCTCGGCGGGACAGGCGCAGATCACCCTGACCTTCGAGACCGGCACCGATCCCGACATCGCGCAGGTCCAGGTCCAGAACAAGCTGGCGCAGGCCACCCCCCTTCTGCCCGAAACCGTGCAGCGCCAGGGGGTAAGCGTGCGCAAATCCTCGGCCGGTTTCCTGATGGTGATCGCGCTGATCTCGGATGACGGCGCGCTGGAGCAGGTGGACCTGTCGGATTACATGGTCTCCAACCTCGTCGATGCCTTCGCCCGGATCGAGGGCGTGGGCGAGGTGCAGGTCTTCGGCTCGCAATACGCGATGCGGATCTGGCTCGACCCCGCGAAACTCGCCGCCTTCGAACTGACGCCCGCCGATGTCGTCGCCGCCGTCTCGGCCGAGAACGCCCAGATCTCGGCAGGCTCCTTCGGCTCGCTGCCCGCGCCTGCGGGCCAGCAGCTGAACGCCACGATCACCGCGCAATCGCTGCTGACCAGCCCCGGAGATTTCGAACAGATCGTGCTGCGCGCGGAAACCGATGGCGGGCTCGTGCTGCTGAAGGACGTCGCCAAGGTCGAGATCGGCGCGGAAAGCTACGACACCATCGCCCGGCGCAACGGCCAGCCCGCGGCGGGCATGGCGATCCGGCTTGCGCCCGGCGCGAACGCGCTGGACACCGCGCGCCGCGTCAAGGCGCAGATCGAGGAATACGCCCAGTTCTTCCCCGAGAACGTCTCCTACGTCATCCCCTACGACACCACCCCCTTCATCGAGATCTCGATCAAGGAAGTGGCCAAGACGCTGGTCGAGGCGATCATCCTCGTCTTCTTCGTGATGCTGCTGTTCCTTCAGAACCTGCGCGCCACGCTGATCCCCACGCTGGCGGTGCCGGTCGTGCTGCTGGGCACCTTCGGCGTGCTGGCGGCCTTCGGCTTCTCGATCAACACGCTGACCATGCTGGCGATGGTGCTGGCGATCGGTCTGCTGGTCGACGACGCCATCGTGGTGGTGGAAAACGTCGAGCGCATCATCGAGGAAGAGGGGCTTTCCCCGCGCGAGGCCACGCGCAAGTCGATGGGTCAGATCACCGGCGCGCTGATCGGCATCGCGCTGGTGCTGTCCGCGGTGTTCGTGCCGATGGCCTTCTTCGGCGGCTCGACCGGCGTGATCTATCAGCAATTCTCGATCACCATCGTCTCGGCCATGGCGCTGTCGGTGCTGGTGGCGCTGACGCTGACGCCCGCGCTCTGCGCCTCGATCCTGCGCTCGAAGGACGCGGTTCACACCCGGCGCGGGCCGTTCGGCTGGTTCAACCGCTTCTTCGACAAGCTGACGGGGGGCTATGCGGGGTCGGTCGGCTGGATCATCCGCCGCCCGCTGCGCATCGGGATGATCTATGTGCTGCTCGCCGTCACGATGGGCTGGATGTTCGTCAAGACGCCCACCGGCTTCCTGCCGAACGAGGACCAGGGCCTCTTGTTCACCCTGATCCAGGCACCCACCGGCGCCACCGCCGAGCGCACCCAGGCCGTGGCCGACCAGGTCAAGGATTTCTACCTGAATGCCGAGGCCGAGAACGTGAACTCGGTCTTCACGGTGGTCGGCTTCAGCTTTGCCGGGCGCGGCCAGAACATGGGGCTGGGCTTCGTCCAGCTCAAGGACTGGGACGAGCGCACCCGCCCCGACCAGGGCGTGCAGGCCATCGCCGGTCGCGCCTTCGGCGCCTTCAGCCAGATCCAGGATGCCATGGTCTTTCCCATCGTGCCGCCCTCGGTGATCGAACTGGGCAACGTCTCGGGCTTCGATTTCTACCTTCAGGCCCGCGGCGGACAGACCCACGAGGAACTCCTGGCCGCCCGCAACCAGCTTCTGGGGATGAGCGCGCAAAGCCCGCTGATCGGCTCGATCCGGCCCAACGGGCTGGAGGACGCGACGCAGTTCAGGCTGGACATCGACTGGCGCGCGGCCGGTGCGATGGGGCTGTCGGCCACCGAGGTCGGGCAGTTGCTCTCGATCGCCTGGGCCGGGCGCTACGTCAACGACTTCATCGACCGCGGCCGGATCAAGCGGGTCTATGTCCAGGGCGAACCCGAGGCGCGCGCGACCCCCGAGGATATCGAGCTCTGGCGCGTGCGCAATGCAAGCGGCGGGCTGGTGCCGTTCTCGAACTTCACCGATGCGGGCTGGGAATTCGGCCCGCAGGGCCTGACGCGCTATAACGGCGTGCCCGCGATGCAGTTGCAGGGCGGACCCGCCCCCGGCGTCACAACCGGCGAGGCCATGGCCGAGATCGAGCGGCTGGCAGGCCAGCTTCCCCCCGGCTTCGCCGTCGCCTGGACCGGCCTCTCGCTGGAAGAACGCGAATCCGGCAGCCAGGCGCCCCTGCTCTACGCGCTGTCGCTGGCGGTCGTCTTCCTCTGCCTCGCGGCGCTTTACGAAAGCTGGGCGATCCCCTTCGCGGTCATGCTGGCCATGCCCATCGGCGTCCTGGGCGCGCTGATCGGCGCCTGGCTGGGCGGGTTCGAGAACGGGGTGTTCTTCCAGGTCGCGATCCTGACGGTGATCGGGCTGACCGGCAAGAACGCGATCCTGATCGTCGAATTCGCGCGCGACCGGCAGGTGGCGGGCGAGGATCTCTTCACCGCCATCCGCGAGGCCGCCCGCCAGCGCTTCCGCCCCATCATCATGACCTCGATGGCCTTCTCGCTGGGCGTGCTGCCGCTGGTGCTAAGCTCGGGCGCAGGCTCTGGCGGGCGCAACGCCATCGGCTCGGGCGTGCTGGGCGGCACGCTGACGGCCACGATCCTGGGCGTTCTGCTGGTGCCGCTGTTCTATGTCGCGATCCGCCGCATCGCGCGCGGACCGATGGGCCGCTGACGCCCCCCGCCCGCGCAGGCAGCCGCATGGATGCGCGCGGGCGACCCGCCCGACCCCGCGCCCATCCGGGCCGCCGCTCAGGCCGCGTCCGTATTGTCGGCCGCCCCCTCGGGGCGGGTGAACACCGTGACCCGCGCGCGGCCTGCGCCCTTGGACTGGTACAGCGCGCAATCGGCCTCGCGCATCAGCCGCTTGGGATCCGGCGAATCCTGCCGCGAGAAGACCGACACGCCGATGCTGGCCGAGATCCGGCACTCCCGCATGCCGACCGGGATCGGCTCCTCGATCTGGCGGATCAGCCGCTCCGCGATCCGCGCAATGCGGAACGGCTCGACGATATCGACCAGGATCATCACGAACTCGTCGCCGCCGACCCGCGCCACCAGGTCCTGCGTCCGGCATTGCGCGCGCAGCAGATGCGCCACCTCGCGCAGCACCGCGTCGCCCACGTCATGGCCATGGGTGTCATTGACCAGCTTGAAGTAATCCAGGTCGATCTGCATCAGCGCAAAGGCCCGCCCCTGCCCCAGCAGCCGCGCCAGCGTGGCATCCAGGCGGCGCCGGTTGGCCAGCCCGGTCAGCGTGTCGGTCGCCGCCTCCTTCTCGGCCGAGACGCGCGCCCCGTTCAGCCGCTCCGCCAGGCGGCTCAATTCGGCGCTGACGACGGACTTGGCCTCATGCAGGTAGAGCAGTTCCACCGCCAGGTCGCTCGGCGAGAAATCCCCCAGCGTCAGGTCGAACCGGCTGACCGCCTCGATCAGCGAGATCCCCATCGAGATGTCGATCAGCGCGCCGCCATCCGGCAGTCCCGCCACCAGCCCCTTGAGCGGCAGCGCGGGCGCAACCGCCAGCGTCAGCTTCAGCGGCCGCCCCGCCAGCGCCAGAAGCCCCGCGATATCCGTGGCCGCCGCCGGTCGGCGCAGGCTGACCACCTCGGCAAAGGGGCGCCCGGCAAGTTCCGTTCCCGCGATCCGTTCCAGCGTCGGGCCGGCCTGGCGCACGCGCCCCTCCGCGTCCAGGCACAGATGCATCGGCAGCAGCCGGCCCAGAACCGCCCCGTCCAGCATGATCGCCCCGCCCTGCCGCGCCGCCCCGGTCATCGGTCCGCCACCAGCGAAAAGCTGCGCCCCTTGTGAAACGCGGTGTCCAGCAGGCTGATACTGACCGTCGCCTGCCCCGGCCCGCGCTCGATCACGTCCAGCACCGCCAGCGCGCCGTAATCGTCGGCCAGCGCCCGCAGCATGCCCTGCAGCACATATTCCACCCCCGGCCAGCCGCCGCGACAGCGGATCGCGACCCCGCCTTCGGTATCCTCGGCCAGTTCCAGCTCGGGCAGTTCCAGGTCCGGCACCGCCAGGCGGGCACGTTCGGGCAGGTCGTCCAGCGAGAACAGGAAATCCACGAAGGTCTCGCCCCCGAATCGCAGCAACCGGCGCAGCGCCTCCAGATCGGGATGCGAGACGAGATAGGTGCCCAGATCCTCCAGGATCATCTCGCGCGGCAGGTCCAGCCGGGCGACCGCGGCCTCCAGCACCGCCTCGGTCAGCTCGTCCTCGTAAGTCAGCATCGCTTCGAAGCCGCCGGGATCGACCCCTGCGACACGCGCCACATGCGTCCAGCATTCCCCGCCATGGGTATCACACAGGAAACGCTGAATCGCGCGGTTGAGCAGACCGTGCATCATTCACTCCGCCAAACAGAACAAGGCAATTGAATGCGAATCTGCGGCGAAGGTATTAAGAATTGGCAAAGCCCGGCCGGGATGCGACCGCCCGCCGCCCGCAACCGACCTCAGCGCCCGAAGAACAGCGTGCGGCCCTCGACCTCCAGCGCGTTCAGCCGCTGCGGCACCAGCCGGAACTCGCCCGCGACCAGCGCGTCGATGGCAGCGTCCGCGGCGCGGTAGAAATCGGCGCCGGTCAGGAATTCGGGGCTGCGCATGGTGAACCCCACCCCCTCGGCCTCGCGGAAATAGGCCCGCACCAGCAACGCCCCCGCCGGGTTATGCGCCACGATCAGCACCTCCTCGCCCGCGCGCGCCCCGGACAGATCGGCCAGCACCGCCACGCAGCCCGGATTGCCGCCCGCAGTGCGGTAGGTGCAGGCCCGCCCGATCTGCTGCAACTCCCACAGGCGCAGGCTCGACAGCAGCCCCTCGGGCAGCGCGCGGCCCTCGGGACGCACCGGCAGCATCCCGGCCAGATCGGCGACCAACTGGGCGACATCGCCGCTTTCGCCCTGGCGCTCAAAGGCATAGGGCGTCTCGGCATTCTCGAGCGCGGCCAGACGCTCGGCCAGACGCGCGGCCTCGGGATGGTCCTCCATCCCGGCCAGCCGCGCCAGCCCCGCCTGCCCCGCCCGGCCCCATTCCCGCCCGATCGCCCACAGGTCCAGCCCCTCGGCCCCGACCCGGCCGCTCTCGAACCGGGCGATCTGATGGGCCACCGCCAACCGCTGCGGATCGAGCGCGGGCGTGAAGAACCCCGCGACCATCGCCATCGCCACCAGCGCCATGCCGACATTGGCCCGCCGGATCCGCGCGCCCCAGCCCGGACCGGCCAGAACCGACCCGGCATAGGCCAGCCCATAGCCCAGCGCCAGCGCCGCCATCGCCCCGGCCACGACCCGGTCCGGCGTCAGGCCGTATTGCGCGACCCGCAGCCAGACCGCCACTCCCGCCAGCGCCGCCAGCGCGGGCAGCAGCAGCGCCAGGAACCGGCAGCACCACCAGGTCAGCCCCCCCGGCGCCCGCCGCTCGTCGCTGGCATCCAGCCCCGAGGACACCAGCGTCGCCGACCCGAAGGCCATCGCCAGCAGGATCGCCGCCGCCGAGAAATCGCCGAACAGGTTCGACAAGCCCCGGAACGGCAGCGCCGCCAGGAACACCGCCACCACCACCAGCACCACCGGCAAGAGCAGCCGCAGCAATTGCAGCACCAGCTCGGGCGAGACGTAATCCGACAGCTCGTCCACCACCGCCAGCGCCAGCCCCAGCATCAGCCCGCTCAGCAGATAGGGCATCTCGGCGCGGTTCATCAGCCGCTCGATCACGTCGATCCCCACCAGCCCCAGCAGCGCGTTCGACAGGAACAGCACGCCCCAGACCAGGCCCACGAACAGCCAGGCCGCCGCGAACCGGACGACGATCATCCAGGACTGGGTGAACAGCACCGCGTAGTCGGTCGGCCGCCGTCCCGGCCCCAGCCCCGCGATCAGGAAGGGCAGCGCCAGCCCCAGCAGCAGCGCAAGACCGATCCAGGGATGGCCCGTGGCCAGAAACCCCGCCACATCGTCGAAACGCAGGCTGGCCCAGGCCATCAGCCCCGCCAGCGGCAGCGCCACCAGCCCCGCCGCCGCCAGCGCGCGGCGCGGCGGCAAGGGGCCGCTCAGCGCCAGCGCGGCGGGAAAGAAGGCGGCCCCCAGGCTGGTGACGAACAGATGCAGCCGCGGCAGCCCGGCCATCCGGTCGGGCAGCACATCCACCAGCAGCCAGGCCGACATCCCGGCCAGCAGGCCCAGCAGGCCCAGCCTGACCCGCCCCGACACAAGCGCCGCCCGCACCCCGTCCATCGCCGCCTCCGACCCGCCATGACTGCCCCGGCGGACCATAGCGCCCGCCCGCCGCGCCGGCCAGTGGCGGCGGCGCAGTCAGGCCGGGGCCATCAGGCCGGGACAGCGCCCTCAGGCGGCAGAGCGGCAGATCTCGACGGTGTTGCGGCCCGACGCCTTGGCGGCATAAAGCGCGCGGTCGGCCTGCGCCATCAGGGCATTGACCTCGCCCTCGGGGCTGCCGTCTTCCTTGGGCGGACGCTCGCCGCCAAAGGCCACGCCGATGCTGATCGTCACGCCGATGGCACCCGGCTCGCCGGCCAGGTCCACCGGCCGCGCCTGCACCGCGGTGCGCAGCCGCTCGGCGGTGGCGCAGGCTTGCTCGAACCCGGTCTCGGGCAGCGCCACCATGAATTCCTCGCCGCCGATCCGAGCCACCAGGTCGACCGGGCGCAGGTTGTCCTTCAACCGGCGCGCCACCTCGACCAGCACCGCATCGCCCGCGGCATGGCCATGCTGGTCATTGACCAGCTTGAACCGGTCCAGATCGAGCAGCATCACCGCGTAACCGCGCCCGGTCTCGGACGAGCGCTCGACGATCCGGCCCAGATGCGGCAGCGCATAGCGGCGGTTGAACAGCCCGGTCAGCGGATCGGTCACCGCCAGCCGCAACCCGTCCTCGACCGTCGCCCGCAGCCGGTCGGCCTGCTGCTTGCGGCGCAGCTGGCTGCGGATCCGGATCGCCAGTTCCTGGGCATCGACCGGCGCCAGGATCAGGTCGTTCGCGCCCAGATCCAGCGCCATCGCCGCGGTCTCGCGCGCCGCCTCGGGCACCACGACCATCACCGCGGCATGGCGCGTCGCGGCATGCGCGCGCAGTTCGGACACCAGCCGCAGCCCCGCCCCCTCGGGGGCAAGCCGCGAATCGACCACGAAGACATCGGCCACCGGATGATCCGCCTGCGAATCCAGCGCCTCGGCCCGGGTGATCATGGCCAGCGGTTCCGACAGCAGCGGCGCCAGCCCCGCGCGCCAGGTCAGCCCGCTGCGCGGATCGGCCGCGATCAGCGCCACCCGGCCCGGCGGGGCAAAGATCTCGGGCGCCTCGGCAAAGCCCAGCGCGCGATGGGTGCCGTTGCGCAGCGCCAGTTCCTCGGCGGTCTCGCGGGCGCGCAACAGGTTGCGCACGCGCGCCAGCAGGATCATCTCGTCCAGCGGCTTCGACAGGAACTCGTCCGCGCCCGCTTCCAGCGCGCGCATCTTGACCTCGGCCGAGCGCGCCGCCGTCACCACGATCAACGGGATCGAGGCGGTCTCGGGATGCGCCTTCAGCGTGCGGCACAGCTCCGTCGCCTCCATGTCGGGCAATGCCATGTCCATCAGGATCAGGTCGGGCCGGTCGCGCCGCGCCGCCGACAGGGCCGAGGCGCCGTCGCGGGCCTGAAGCACATCGTAATGCGCCTCGCTCAACCGCACCTTCATCACGATGCGGTTGGTGGCCACGTCGTCGACTATCAGGATTCGCCGGGACATCGGCGCCGCTCCTCTGCCTGAAATATCCGAAACTTTTTACCGACATTTTCGAGGTTCAGTCTTGGGCAGGAAGTGTTAACAAACCCTTTAACGAGACCCTGGGGCAACGTTTCACGATGCGGAAATCCGCCGAAACACTGGCGCTGACCGCGCTGGCATGGCTCGCCGGACAGGACTCGCTTCTGGCGGTCTTCCTCGGCGCCACCGGCGCGACCGAAAACGACCTGCGAAACCGCGCCGACGACCCCGAATTCCTCGCCTCGGTGCTGGATTTCCTGCTGATGGACGATGCCTGGGTGCTGGCCTTCTGCCAGGCCCATGACCTGCCCGGTGCCGCGCTGATGCAGGCGCGCGCCGCCCTGCCCGGCGGCGCCGACCCGCACTGGACCTGAGCGGGCCTGTTGCATCAACGCCGGTGACGCGGCATCACCACGGCAAGCCACGGCACAGGACAGCGCAGGACCATGGGCCCGATCACCGCGATTCTCTTCGACAAGGACGGGACGCTGTTCGATTTCCATGCCTCCTGGGGCGATTGGGCGGCGGACATGCTCGACCGGCTGGCCGCGGGCGACGGCGCCCGCCACGCCGCCCTCGCCGGCGCGGTGGGATTCGACCCGGGCGCGCGGCGCTTCCGCGCCGACAGCATCGCCATCGCCGCCACCGTCGAAGAGGTCGCCCTGCGCCTCCTGCCGCACCTGCCCGCCACCGACCCGGCGCATCTCGTCGACCTGCTGAACAGCCTGGCCGCCCGCGCCCGGATGCGCCCCGCGGTGCCGCTCGCCCCCCTTCTCGACCGGCTCGCCGGGCGCGGCCTCGCGCTGGGCGTGGCCACCAACGACGCCGAAACCCCGGCCCGCTGCCACCTCGAAGCGGCCGGAATCGCCGACCGGCTGTGCTTCGTCGCAGGCTATGACAGCGGCCATGGCGCCAAGCCCGGACCGGGCCAGCTGCTCGCCTTCGCCGCCGCCACCGGCCGCCGCCCGGCCGAGGTGCTGATGGTCGGCGACAGCCGCCACGACCTGATCGCGGGCCGCGCCGCCGGCATGGCCACGGTCGGCGTCCTGACCGGCACCGCCGCCGCCGCGGAGCTGGCCGACCTCGCCGATGCCGTGCTGCCCGATATCGGCCACCTGCCCGCGCTGCTCGACCGGATCGCCGCCCGCTAGCGCCGAGCCCTGTTTCTTCTTGGCGAAAATACCCATGCCGCGCGTGCCACCCGCGCGCCGGTGCCGGGTCTAAAGCCGGATCGCCGAGATCAGCCGCCCGTAATCGGCCTCGCCCGAATGGACCGAGCGGCGATAGGAAAAGAACCGCTCGGCATCGGAATAGGTGCAATGCCGCGTCCAGATCGCCTGGCCGATCCCCGCCCGGCGCAACCGCGCCAGGCCGAAGGCCGGCAGGTCGAACAGCATCCGGTCGCCCGCACCCTGCGCGAAGAACCGCGTATTGCCCGGATCGTCGGCCCTGAACGCGTCCAGGAACTCGGGCCCCACCTCATAGGCGCGCTGGCTGATCGTCGGCCCAATCACCGCCACCGTGTCGGCCCGGCGCGCGCCCAGCCGCTCCATCGCGATCAGCGTGGCCTCCAGCACCCCGTCCAGCGCCCCGCGCCAGCCCGCATGGGCGGCACCGATCACCCCGGCCTCGCGGTCGGCGAACAGCACCGGCTGGCAATCGGCCGTCAGCACCGCCAGCGCCAGACCCGGGGTCGCGGTCACGATGGCATCGGCCTGCGCGCGCTCGGCCAGCGGCCCCTCGATCACCGCCACATCGGCCGAATGGACCTGATGCACCGTGACCAGGTGATCGGCCGCCACGCCCAGCGCCCCCGCCACCCGGGCGCGGTTGATCGCCACCACTTCCGACAGGTCGGACGAGCCCCCGCCGCAATTCAGCCCCTGAAACACGCCCGACGACGCCCCGCCCCGCCGGGTGAAGAACCCGTGCCGCAAGGGGGAAAGCACGTCGGAGGTGAGTATCTCCAGCGTCATGGATCGAATCCCGGTGGGGCCGGACTGCCCCGTCCTGTCAGCGCGATTGCCTGGAAGAGCGTTCCCATTTCCTGCGGATGGGTCAAGCGGCGATATGCGACAATATGCGCATCGCGCGCCACCCCCGTCAGCTTGCGCGCCAGAATCCCGGCCCGCGCCGCGATCCCCAGCCGGTCGAGCAACACCCCCTGCGCGGTCGGCGGCGCCACCGCCACCCCCGCGGCAAGGGCGGCCCGCGACAGCGCCTCGAAATCGACATGGGCGGTCAGATCGGCGTCGCCCGGATGGGCCAGCACCGGCTCGGGGCGATGGGCGCGCACCGCCTGCAACGTGTCGTCCAGCGAGCGCCAGCCGCCATAATCCACGATCAGCGCCGCGCCGCCATGGGCCGCGATGCGGTCCGCCACCGCCGCGACGATCGCCTCGCCCGGCGCGCAGGTCTCGACGATATCGCCCGGCCGCGTGTCGGCCAGCCGATGCGCCAGCGCGGCCACGGGCATGGGCACCGTCAGCCCGAATCCCAGCGCGCCCCCCACCAGCCCCACCTGCCGCTCGCACCAGCCCTCCGCGTCGCGCCGGAACTGGCGGATCGGCAGCGCGTCGAAGAACTCGTTGGCGACCAGGAACAGCGGCGCCTCGGGCAGCGCGTCCACGCTTTCGGCCCAGGTCACCGCATGGCCTGCCAGCACCTCGCGCTGGCGGGCGCGCAACACCGGGGAGGCCTCGACCAGATGCACCCGCGCCGCGGCCAGGAACCCCGGCACCCCGCGCGCAGCGCGCAGCGCGTCCGCCATCAGCGTGCCGCGCCCCGGCCCAAGCTCGGCCAGCGTGAAGGGCGCGGGCGACCCGCGGTCCAGCCAGGCCTGCGCCAGCCACAGGCCCAGCAACTCGCCGAACATCTGGCTGATCTCGGGCGCGGTGGTGAAATCGCCCGCCGCCCCGAACGGATCGCGCGTCGCATAATAGCCATGCTCGGGATGCATCAGGCATTCCGCCATGAACTCGGCGACGCTGATCGGACCGGCAGACGCGATCCTGCGGGCCAGAAGCTCGGCCAGCGCCGTCACGCGCGCCTGCGCGAGAGCAGCAGGAAGACAAGCCCCAGCGCCACCATCGGCAGCGACAGAAGCTGGCCCATGCTCAACCCCGCCCCGCCCAGATGCACGACATGGCCCAGCGGGTTGTCGGGCGTGATGAATTGCGGATCGGCCTCGCGGAACAGCTCGACGAAGATGCGCGCCAGCCCGTAGCCCAGGAAGAACACCCCCGCCACCGCGCCCGGCCGCCGCAGCGCCCCGCGCGCACGGACCAGCCAGACCAGCAGCAGCCCCAGCACCAGCCCCTCCAGCCCCGCCTCGTAAAGCTGCGAGGGATGGCGCGCACAGGGCATCATGTCCCAGCCCGGGCAGTCCTGCGCAAGATAGCCCGGAAACACCACCGCCCAGGGCAGGTCTGAGGGCCGCCCCCACAGCTCGGCATTGATGAAATTCGCGATCCGCCCGAAGAACAGCCCCACCGGCGTCGCCAGCGCCAGCGCATCGGCCGCCGACAGAAGCGGCACGCCATGGCGCCGCGCGAACAGCACCAGCGCGATGCAGACCCCGGCCAGCCCGCCATGGAACGCCATGCCACCCTGCCAGACCATCGGGATCTCCAGCGGATTGGCCAGGTAATGGCCCGGCTGGTAGAACAGCACGAAGCCCAGCCGCCCGCCCAGGATCACGCCCAGGATGATCCAGGTCAGCAACTCGTCCACCTGCTCGGGGCGCATCGGTGCCCGGTCCTCGGGCCACAGCGCCGGGCGGCGCATGGCCGCGACCACGATCCGCCAGCCGATCAGCAGCCCGGCGATATAGGCCAGCGCATACCAGCGCAGCGCGAATTCCAGTCCGAACAGCGAGACCGAGAAGATCTCGTTGCCGATATCGGGAAAATTCAGAACACCCAGCATGCCCCGCCTCATTGGCCCTCGCGCGGGCGAAGTCAACCTTGAGCTTGCCCCGCCCCCGGGTCATATAGGGGGCAAACGTAAACGCCAGGGGGCGCAGATGCAGACCAGCAACAAGTTTCTCGACGACATGTCGAAGCTGATGACCAACGCCATGGGCGTGGCCCAGGGCGCCAAGGACGAGGCAGAAACCGCGTTCCGCAGCATGATCGACCGCTGGCTCGCGGATCGCGATTTCGTCACGCGCGAGGAATTCGACGCCGTCCGCGCCATGGCCCAGAAGGCCCGCGAGGAGAACGAGGCGCTGAAGGCCCGGATCGAGGCGCTGGAAGCGGGCCGCTGACGGCCCCGCCGCGCGCAGGACACCGCCTTGCCCATGCCCATCTCCCGGGACCGGCCGCAGGCCGCGCCTGCCCCTTGGCCGCGCGTCGGTGACCGGCGATGAGGGCGGGCCTGCCCCATGCCATCCCCGGCCAGCGCATCGGGCTTCTGGGCGGGTCGTTCGACCCCGCCCATGAGGGTCATGCCCATATCACCCGGCAGGCGCTGAAACGCTTCGGGCTGGACGCGGTCTGGTGGCTTGTCAGCCCCGGCAACCCGCTGAAACCCGAAGGCCCCGCACCGATGGACCGCCGCATCGCCGCCGCGCGCCGGGTGATGGACCACCCGCGCGTGACGATCACCGATATCGAGGCCCGGATCGGCACCCGCTACACCGCCCAGACGCTGGCCCGCCTCATGGCGCTCTATCCCGGCACGCGCTTCGTCTGGCTGATGGGGGCGGACAACCTGCTCGGCTTTCACCGCTGGGAAAACTGGCGCTCCATCCTCGACAGCGTGCCGGTCGGCGTTCTGGCCCGGCCCGGCCAGGGGCTGGCGCACCGCCAGTCGAGGGCCGCGCTGATCTATGCCCGCCACCGCCTGCCCGCGGAACTGGCCCACAGCCTCGCCACGCGCCACCCGCCTGCCTGGTGCTATCTCAGCCTGCCCAAGATCGACATCTCGTCCTCGCAGATCCGCGCCCGCGGCCAGTGGCAGCGCAGCCCCTGACCTCCCCCGATCTGCGGACTTGCCGGGATGCGGCGGATTTGGTTCACTCCCCGCCATGACATTCGCCCGCACGCCCCTGTCGCGGCGCTGGGTGCTGGCCGGGCTGATGGCCGGCGCAGCCGGCCCCGCGCTTGCCACCCCGCTCGAGCGCAGCCCGCGCCCGCTGGCCCGGCCCGAAGCCGCGCGCCGCGCCGCCGAGGCCGAGCAGATCGTCGCCCGCGCCGGTCTGGGCGAGGCGCAGGTGGGCATCGCGCTGGCCGACACCGCGACGGGCGAGCTGCTCGAGGCGATCAGCCCCGATCTCGCGCTGCCCCCCGCCTCGGTCGCCAAGGCGGTGACCGCGATCTACGCGCTCGACACGCTGGGACCGTCGCACCGCTTCGCCACCCGCATCTTCGCCACCGGCCCGCTTGCGAACGGGCGGCTCGCGGGCGACCTGATCCTTTCGGGCAGCGGCGATCCGGTGCTCGACACCGACATGCTGGGCGATCTGGTCCAGGACCTGCGCGCGCGCGGGCTGACCGAGGTCGCGGGCCGCTTCCTCTATCACGAGGGCGCGCTGCCGCAATTCCCCGCGATCGACCCGGCCCAGCCGCCCCATGTCGGCTACAACCCGGCGATCTCGGGGCTGAACCTCAACTTCAACCGCGTCCATTTCGAATGGACCCGCCAGGGCGGCGGCTATGGCGTCAAGCTCGACGCCCGCGCGCGCCGCTACGCCCCCGCGGTCGGCGTCGCGCGCATGCAGATCGTGGACCGCGCGGCCCCCGTCTACACCTATTCCTCCAAGGGCGGCGTGGACGAATGGTCGGTGGCGCGCGGCGCGCTGGGCAATGGCGGCGCGCGCTGGCTGCCGGTGCGCCAGCCCGCGCTCTACTGCGCCGAGGTGTTCCACACGCTGGCCCGCGGCGCAGGCATCGCGCTGCCCCGCCCCGAACCGGGCGCCCCCCCGGCCGGGGCCAGCCTGCTGGCCGAACATCTCAGCGCGCCGCTGTCGGACATCCTGCGGGGCATGATGACCCACTCCACCAATGTCACCGCCGAGGCGCTGGGCCTGGCCTCGACGCTGGCCCGCGGCGGACAGCCCGCCACGCTGGCCGCGTCGGGACAGGCGATGGCAGCATGGCTCGCGGCGCGCACCGGCGCGACCGGCCCGCGCTTCGTCGATCATTCGGGCCTGGGCGATGCCTCGCGCCTGTCCGCGGCCGAGATGGTACGCGTGCTGAGCGCGGTGGCGCCCGAGGCGCAGCTCCGGGCGCTGATGAAACCGGTCGACCTGCGCGACGCCCAGGGCCGCCCGCGCAAGGACGCACCCGTCTCGATCCAGGCCAAGACCGGCACGCTGAACTTCGTGTCCTCGCTGGCAGGCTATGTCACCAGCCCCGGCGGGCGGGAACTGGCCTTCGCGATCTTCACCGCCGATACCGACCGGCGTGCGCGGCTGTCCCCACAGGAACTCGAAAACCCCGAGGGCGGGCGCGGCTGGCTTTCCCGCGCAAGACGGCTTCAGACCGACATGCTGGACCGCTGGGCCACGCTCTACGCCTGAGCCGCAGCTCAACAGGGCTGGCGCACCACATAGACCGAGCAATCGGAATGCCGCACGACGCGGGCCGCATTCGGACCCAGCAGATAGTCGCGCAGGTCGGGCTTGTGGGCGCCGATCACGATCAGGTCCGATCCCGCCTCGCGCGCGGCATGCAGGATCTCCTCATAGGCCTTGCCGGTCGCGACGATATGGCGGACGGCCTTGTTGGCCTCGGCCCCGATCGCCCCGATCACGAACTCGTCCAGCAGCTTGCGCGCCTTGGCCACCGCGCGGTCGTGGAACTCCTTGTCGAAATACTGGCCCACCACGCTCATCCCGAAATCGGGAACGACGGTGATGACATCCAGCCGGGCATCGTCCAGCCGGGCCAGCCGCTCGGCCACGCGCAGCACGCACAGATCGATTTCGGGCTGGCTGATATCGATCGCACACAGGACAGAGGCAGTCATGCGGAAACCTCCTCGCGGCGGGCCCGGCCCAGCTGCGCCCAGGCCACGAGGCCAAGCAGCAGCAAGGCGGGCAGGAACATCATTTCCTTGGGCGCTTGCTCCTGCGGGACGCGCAGCGCTGTGATCTCCACCGGCTCGTCGCCGTAGAAGTCGAAGGCGCGCAGCGCCTCGGCATAGGGCGTGCCGAACATCGGCTCGTCAAGAACCACAAGCCCGTCACGCTCCTCGGGCATCAGCCCCGTCGCCGCCAGCCGCGCAGCCCCCCCCGCCGCGTCGCCGACCGTCACGACAAGGCTGGTCTCGCGCGGGGCGAAGGTGTTGAAATCCGGCCCCAGCACGCGCAACCGGATCTCGTCGCCCGGCGCGGCCTCGCCCAGCACCTGTTCCAGCTGCGCAGGCGGCAGGTCGGCAAAGGGCGGTTGCAGCTTGTTCATGAAGAAATCCGGCCGGAACAGGGCAAAGGCGATCAGGATCAGCGCCGCGCTTTCATACAGACGGTTGCGAGTGATGAACCAGCCCATCGTCCCGGCCGTGAAGATCAGGATCGCCACGGTCGCCACGATGAACACCAGTATCCCCTGTGTCCATGTCACGTCGATCAGCAACAGATCCGTGTTGAAGATGAAGACGAAGGGCAGCGCCACCGTGCGCAGCGAATAGAAGAAGGCGGTGAACCCGGTGCGGATCGCATCCCCCCCCGACACCGCGGCGGCGGCAAAGCTGGCCAGCCCCACGGGCGGGGTCACATCGGCCATGATCCCGAAATAGAACACGAACAGATGCACCGCGATCAGCGGCACGATCAGCCCCGATTGCGCGCCAAGCTGCACCACCACCCCCGCCATCAGCGAGGAGACGACGATGTAATTGGCCGTGGTCGGCAGCCCCATCCCCAGGATCAGCGACAGGATCGCCACGAAGACCAGCATCAGGATCAGGTTCCCGCCCGAGACGAACTCGACCAGGTCGGCCATCACCTGCCCGATCCCGGTCAGCGTGACGGTGCCCACGATGACCCCCGCCGTGGCGGTGGCCAGCGCGATGCCGATCATGTTGCGCGCCCCCGCGATCAGCCCGCCGATCAGGTCGCGAAAGCCCTGCGCAAAGGCCGGCGCCATCTCGCGCCCGCCGCGGAACAGCGCCTTCAGCGGGCGCTGCGTGACCAGGATCGCGAACAGCAGCATCGTCGCCCAGAAGGCCGACAGGCCGGGCGATTTCTGCTCGATCATCAGGAAATAGACCAGCACGACGATCGGCAGCAGGAAATACAGCCCGCTCTTGTAGATCTCGGACACCACCGGCAGCCGCAGATCGCCGGAATTGGGATCGTCGGGCTCCAGGTCGGGCACGGTCGCGGCCAGCGCCAGCAGTCCGACATAGGCGACGAATACCAGCCCCGCCAGCACCAAGCCCGCGCCCTCGGGCACCAGCGCCACGACCCAGCCCACGGGATATTGCACCAGGTAGCACAGCGCCGCGAAGCCCGCGAAGAAGGCGAACATCCCGCCCACCGTGCGCCCCAGCGACACCACCCGGTCGCCCAGCGCGGGCATGTTCCGCTTCACCGCCTCCAGATGGACGATATAGACCAGCGCGATATAGGAGATCATCGCGGGCAGGAACGCATGGGTGATGACCTCGACGTAAGAGATCCCCACATATTCCACCATCAGGAAGGCCGCCGCCCCCATCACGGGGGGCATGATCTGGCCATTGACCGAACTGGCCACCTCGACCGCGCCCGCGCGCTCGGGGGTGAAGCCCACCCGCTTCATCAAGGGGATCGTGAAGGTGCCGGTGGTCACCACATTGGCGATCGACGAGCCCGAGATCAGCCCCGTCGCCGCCGAGCCCACCACCGCCGCCTTGGCCGGGCCGCCGCGCAGATGCCCCAGCGCGCCAAACGCCATCTTGATGAAGTAATTGCCCGCCCCCGCCTTGTCCAGAAGGGCCCCGAACAGCACGAACAGGAAGACAAAGCGCGTCGACACCCCCAGCGCGATGCCGAACACCCCCTCGGCGGTGATCCACATATGGCTCATCGCCTTCTGCAGGCTCGCCCCCTTCCACTGGATCACGTCGGGCACCCAACTGCCCGAGCCGAAGAAGACGTAGAGCAGGAAGATCGTCGCGATCGCCGCCATCGCGGGGCCCAGCGCCCGGCGCGCCGCCTCGAACAGCAGCACGAGGCCCGCCAGCGCGACCCATTTGTCGGTATTGTCCGCCAACCCGCCCGAGCGCACGATCTTGTCGTAGAAGAACACTCCGTAAAGCGCGATGAACGCCCCCGCGCCCGCAAGGATCCAGTCCTGGACGGGAATGCTGCGCCGCGGGCTCGATTTCAGCGCGGGATAGGCGCAGAACGCCAGGAAGATCGCGAAGGCCAGGTGGATCTGGCGCGAATTGTTGATGATGTCGCTGGGCAGCAGGACATTCGCCATCGGCGAGGCCAGCACCACCTGGAACAGCGACCAGCACAGCGCCACCGCCGCCAGGAACAGCCCCACCACGCCCGCCGGGTTTCGCGCCCCCGAATCCGAGGCCGCGACAAGCTGTTGCAGTTCCTCTTCGCTGAGCGCGCGGCCGCCGCCACCGGTTCTCGCCATGGCATTCCGTCTCCCGGCTGGGCCGCGGGCGGGCCGCGGCATGTCGTTCACCGGCGCTGTTGCCGCGCCTTGGGGGCCGGGGCACATCCGCGCCCCGGCCCGTCGATCATGGCAGAACCGTTTACTCGATCCAGCCCTTTTCGCGGTAATAGCGCGCCGCCCCGTCATGCAGCGGTGCGCTCAGGCCGTCGGCGATCATCTCCTCGGGCTTCAGATCGGCAAAGGCCGGGTGCAGGCCCTTGAACTCGTCGAAATTCTCGAACACCGCCTTGACCAGCACATAGACCGCCTCCTCGGACACATCGGCCGAGGAAACGAAGGTCGCGCCCACCCCGAAAGTCTCCACATCCGCGTCGGTGCCGCGATACATCCCGCCCGGGATCGTGGCATGCCGGTAATAGGGCCGCTCCGCGATCAGCGTCTCGATCGCCCCGCCCGCGACATTGACCAGCACCGAATCGCAGGCCGTCGTCGCCTCCTGGATCGAGCCCGAGGGGTGGCCGACCGTGTAGACCATCGCGTCGATCTGGTTGTCGCACAGCGCCTGGCTCTGTTCCGCGGGGCGCAGCTCGGCGGCCAGGGCGAAATCGGCACTGGTCCAGCCCAGCGCCTCCATCACCACTTCCATCGTGCCGCGCTGGCCGGAGCCGGGATTGCCGACATTCACCCGCTTGCCCTTGAGATCCTCGAAATTCGCGATCCCGGCATCGGCGCGGGCGACCACGGTGAACGGTTCGGGATGCAGCGCAAAGACCGCGCGCAGCCCCTCGAACGGGCCGTCAGCCTCGAAATTCTCGGAACTGCCATTGTAGGCATGGAACTGCCAGTCCGACTGCACCACGCCGAATTCCAGCTCGCCCGCGCGCAGGGTCTTGAGGTTGTAGACCGACCCGCCCGTGGATTCGACCGAACAGCGGATGCCGTGCTCGCGCCGGTCCTTGTTGACCAGACGGCAGATCGCGCCGCCCGCGGGGTAATAGACGCCGGTCACGCCGCCGGTGCCGATGGTGATGAATTCCTCGGCGGCCACGGGGGCGGCCATCGCGCCCAGGGCGGCGGCAGCCGCGGTCAGTTTCAGTTTCGCAAGCATCAAGGATACTCCCTTCGATGGATTTGGTTTGCTTCTTGGTCTTCGCTCACGCGCTCCAGAGTTCGTCCAGGTTGTGACTGCGCGCTTCCACCTCTTCGATCCGGGCCTTGGCCTCCGGCCCTGCCCGGGCCGCCATCATCCCGATGATGGTCTCGGCCAGCACCAGGCTTGCGGCATAGGACGAAAAGAAATGCGGGCTTTCCGAGGGCAGGATGAAGCCCTGATCGGCCCATTTCAGCGCCGGGCAGGCATGGGTATCGGTGATCACCACCAGATAGGCCCCGCGCTCGCGCCCCATCCCGGCGGCCAGGATCGACCGCCGCGCATAGGGCGGCTTGGTCAGCACGACCAGCGCATCCGCCGCCGTCAGGTCGGCCATCGCGCTGCCCAGCGACGCCCCCATCCGCCCCGCCAGCCGCCAGTTCGCGGCAAGGTAATTGCCCATATAGGCCATGTATTCGACGATCCCGGTCGAGCCAAGCGCGCCGAACAGCACCACTTGGCGCGCGCCATGCAGCCGCTCGACCGTCGCCTCCAGCCGTTCGGGGTCGATCAGCCGGGTCATCGCCTCGATATTCGACGCACAGGCACTGGCCTGCCGCATCAGGAAGGGCGGCCGTTCGCCCGCCTCCGCCTCGGCCTGCAAGCGGCGCACCCGCTCGGAAAAACTGACATAGCGCCGCCCGACCGCGTTGCGGGACAGTTCGCGCATTTCCTCGTAGCTGGCAAAGCCCAGCGCGCGTGCCAGCCGCGAGAATGTCGCCGGCGCCAGCCCCGACGAGGCCGAGATCGCGCGCAGCGAGCGCGTCGCCACATCCACCGGATTGGCCGCGACGTAATCGGCAGCCGCGCGCAGCTTGGCGCTCAACGTGCCGTATTCCGCGGCGATCTTGTCCTCGATGGATGGCCCCTCCGGCATCCGCACCCCTGTCAGATTCGCTGAAACATAGCGTTTCAACCGTTTTGCGCGTTGTCAATTCCTGAAACGTCTGTTTCACTTTTACGTTGAACCATTCCCCGCGACTCGCGTCCGAAAGCTCCCATGTCCCACATCTTCCCCCGCAACTCCCGCGCCCGCCTGCCCGTCATCGACCACGGCGACGGCGTCTATCTCGTTGATAAGACTGGCAAACGCTATCTCGACGGATCCGGCGGGGCGGCGGTGTCCTGCCTTGGCCATTCCGATGCGGCGGTGACCGCGGCGATCAGGGCGCAACTCGACCGCGTGGCCTTTGCCCATACCGGCTTCTTCACCTCCGACCCCGCCGAGCGGCTGGCCGACACGCTGATCGCGCACGCGCCCGAGGGGCTCGATCGGGTCTATCTCGTCTCCGGCGGGTCCGAGGCGGTCGAGGCCGCGCTGAAACTCGCCCGCCAATACGCGCTGGAAACCGGCCAGCCCGCCCGCCACCGGGTCATCGCAAGACGGCAAAGCTATCACGGCAACACGCTGGGCGCGCTGGCCACCGGCGGCAACATGTGGCGGCGCGAACCCTTTGCGCCCCTGATGATCGAGACCACCCATATCGCGCCCTGCTACGCCTATCGCGGCCAGGCCGAAGGCGAAGGCGCATTCGACTACGGCCAGCGCGTCGCCAACGAGCTGGAGGCCGAGATCCTCCGCCTCGGCCCCGAAACCGTGCTGGCCTTCGTCGCCGAACCCGTCGTCGGCGCCACGCTGGGCGCGGTGCCCGCCGTCGACGGCTATTTCCGCCGAATTCGCGAGATTTGCGATACTTACGGCGTGTTGTTGATCCTGGACGAGGTGATGTGCGGCATGGGCCGCACCGGCACGCTCTTCGCCTGCACCCAGGACGGCATCGCCCCCGACATCCTGACCATCGCCAAGGGGCTGGGCGCGGGCTATCAGCCGGTCGGCGCGATGCTGTGCACCGCCGCGATCCACGACGCCATCGCCGAAGGCTCCGGCTTCTTCCAGCACGGCCACACCTATATGGGCCACCCGGTCGCCGCCGCCGCCGCGCTGGCGGTGCTGGGACGGCTGACCGATGACGGTCTGGTTGCCCGCGCCCGGACCATGGGCACCCGCCTGCGCACCGCGCTGCAGGACGCCTTCGGCCAGCACCCCCATATCGGCGACATCCGCGGCCGGGGCCTGTTCCTCGGGCTCGAACTCGTCGCGGATCGCGAGACGAAACAGCCCTTCGACCCCGCCCGCAAGCTGCATGCCCGCCTCAAGGCCGCCGCCTTCGAGGCCGGCCTGATCTGCTACCCGATGGGCGGCACGATCGACGGGCGGCAGGGCGACCATGTGCTCCTGGCGCCGCCCTTCATCCTGGAAGACACCCATATCGACGAGATCGTGACCAAGCTGGACAGCGCGCTGGCGCAAAGCCTGTAAGCCTCAGGGCGCAATCCCCAACGGCAGCAGGATCGGCAACAGCGTCACCGACACGACCAGCGTGACCACGGTGAACGGCGTGCCGATCCGCACGAAATCCATGAACCGATACCCCCCCGGCGCCAGCACCAGCAGGTTCACCGGCGAGGAGACCGGCGTCATGAACGCGGTCGAGGCCGCCAGCGCCACGCACATCGCGAACGGATAGGGCGAGGCGCCCAGCCCCTGCGCAATCGCCAGCGCGACGGGCGCCATCAACACCGCCGTCGCCGTGTTCGAGATGAACAGGCTCAATGTCGTCGTCGCGATGAACAGCGCCGCCAGCAACAGCCGCGGCTCGCCCGGCCCGATCAGCTCAAGCGCCGCATTGGCCGCCAGATCGACGCCCCCCGTGCGCTGCAGGGCCAGCGCAAAGGGCATCATCCCGGCAATCAGCACCAGCGTCTGCCAGCTTATCGCCCGATAGCCCGACCGCGTGTCCATCACCCCGAACAGCCCCAGCGCCAGACAGCCCAGCAACGCGGCCTGCGCATTCGGCACCACCCCCGTCGCCATCGCCGCCACCACGCCCAGCAGAACGGCCACCGCAATCGGCGCGCGGCGCCGCTCGGGCACGAATTCCTCGGCCTCCTCGGGCAGGTCCAGCAGCACCAGATCGCGCCGCTGCCCCGCCAGCGGACGGATCACCCGCCACGGCCCGGCCAGCAGCAGCGTGTCCCCCTCGCGCAGCGCATTGTCCGAGGCGGGACCGGGCAGCACCGCCTGCCCGCGCCGGACCGCGATCACCGAAAGCCCCAGAACGTCGCGCATCCGTGCCGCGGCAGGCGAACGACCGGCAAAGGCCGACCCGGGCGGCACCATCGCCTCGACCAGCCCGTATTCCCGCCCCGGCCGCGCCAGGTCCCGCCCCCTCAGCGGCAGCAGGGTCAGCCCGTTGCCCGCGGCAAACGCCGCCGCGTCGAACCCTTCGCCGACCACGCCCAGCCACAGGATGTCCTGCGTTTGCAGCCGGGTTGCCGCCACCGGCTCGACCAGTTCGGCGCCCAGCCGCCCGCGCCGCTCGATCGCGACCACCGTGATCCCGGCCCGCGCGGGCAGGTCCAGCGCATCCAGGCTCTGCCCCGCCAGCGCCGATCCCGCGCCGACCTGCAACCGCGCCAGCCGCCCGTCCGGGGCATAGCTCGCCGCCAGATCCCGCATCCGCAGACGGCGCGGCGGCGGCGCATCCTCCCCCCTTGTCAGCCAGCCCCGCACCGCCAGCATGTAAAGGATCGCCAGAACCAGGATCGGCAATCCGAACGGGGTAAAGGCGAAGAACCCGAACCCCTCATGCCCCTCGCGCACCAGCGCGGCGTTGACGACCATGTTGGGCGGCGTGGCGACCAGCGTCAGCATCCCGCTGATCAGCGCCGCCATCGACAGCGGCATCATCAGCCGCCCCACCGCCACCCGCGCCGCGCGCGCGATGCGCAGCACGATGGGCACGAAGATCGCGACGACGCCGGTGGAACTCATCACCGCGCTCAGCCCGGCCGCGGCCAGCATCAGGAAGGCGATCAGCCGCGTCTCGCGCCCGCCCGCGGCCCGCACCATCCGGTCGCCGATCCATTGCGCGACCCCCGTGCGCACCAGCGCATCGCCGATCACGAACAGCGCGGCGATCAGGATCACGGAAGGATCGGAAAAGCCCGACAGCGCCTCGGGCACCGACACGACGCCGGTAAAGGGCAGCACCGCCACCAGCATCAGCGCGACCGCATCCATCCGCGGCCTTCCCAGCGCGAACAGCACCAGGGCCACCCCCAGCAGCCCCAGGATCATCACCAGTTCGCCCGTCATCGCCGCCCCCGCCTGCCCGTCCCGCGCCGCTGGCCGGGCAGGCTCAGGCGCTGTCTAGCGCCTTGCACCCGCCCGCATCAACCGCACGCCCGGGGCGCGGCCTCAGAAAAAGCTCTGCGGGTCGATATCGACCGCCAGCCGCACCTGCGCGGGCAGCTTCACGGGGGCCAGCCAGTCGCGGATCGCCGCCTGAAGGGGCGCGCCCTTGGCCGCCTTGACCAGCAGCCGCACCCGATGGCGGCCGCGGATCCGCGCGATCGGTGCGGGCGCGGGGCCGTAAAGCTGCGCGCCGATCCGGCGCAGCGCCGCGTCGTTGCGCGCCAGATGGGTGCCCAGATCGAAGGCCGCCCGCGCCTCGGGCGCCGAAAGGATGATCCCCGCCAGCCGCCCATAGGGCGGCATCCCCGCCGCGCGCCGCTCGGCCGCCTCGGCCCGCCAGAACCCTTCCTCGTCGCCGGTCAGGATCGCGCGGATCACCGGATGCTCGGGCTGAAAGGTCTGCAACAGCGCCACGCCCTGCTCGGCCCCCCGCCCCGCGCGCCCCGCCACCTGCCGCATCAACTGGAAGGTTCGCTCCGCCGCGCGCAGGTCGGACCCTTGCAGCCCCAGATCCGCGTCGATCACGCCCACCAGGGTCAAAAGCGGGAAATTATGCCCCTTCGCAACAAGTTGCGTGCCGATGATGATGTCGGCCTCGCCGCCCGCGATGGCCTCGATCTGCGCTTTCAACGCCCGCGCGGTGGTGAACAGGTCCGAGGACAGCACCGCCACCCGCGCCCCGGGGAACAGCGCCGCGGTTTCCTCGGCCAGCCGCTCGACGCCGGGGCCGACCGGGGCCAGCTTGTCCGCCGCACCGCAGGAGGGGCAAGTCTCGGGGATCGGTTTCGTCTCGCCGCATTGGTGGCAGACGAGGCGTTTCAGAAAGCGATGCTCCACCATCCGCGCATCGCAGTGATCGCAGCCGATCATGTGCCCGCAAGCCCGGCAGACGGTGACCGGCGCATAGCCCCGGCGGTTCAGGAACAACAGCGACTGCCGCCCCGCCGCCAGCCGCGCCGCCACCGCCCGTTGAAGCCTGGGCGAGATCCAGCGCCCCGCGGGCACATCCTCGGCCCGCATGTCGATCGTCGCCATCTCGGGCAGTTCCGCCGGACCGAACCGCGCGCTCAGATCGAGGCGGGCATATTTCCCCGCCTCGGCATTGGCCCAGCTTTCCAGCGACGGCGTGGCCGAGGCCAGCACCACCTGCGCCGAGGCCAGCGTGGCGCGCAGAACGGCCATGTCGCGAGCATTGTAAAGCGCGCCCTCCTCCTGCTTGTAGGAGCTGTCATGTTCCTCATCGACCACGATCAGCCCCAGATCGCGGAACGGCAGGAACAGCGCCGAGCGCGCCCCCACCACCAACTGCGCCTCGCCCCGCCCGACCATCCGCCACAACCGCCGGCGTTCGACCATGGTGACCCCCGAATGCCACTCCGCCGGCCGCGCGCCGAAGCGGCGCTCGACCCGCGCGAGGAACTCGGCGGTCAGCGCGATTTCCGGCAGCAGGACAAGGGCTTGCCGTCCTTTCCTCAGGCATTCCGCGACCGCCTCCAGATAGACCTCGGTCTTGCCCGACCCGGTCACCCCCTTCAGCAGCGTCGTGCCATAGCCCCCGCCCGCCACGCCCGCACAAAGCCGCGCCGCCGCCGCCGCCTGATCCCCTTCCAGCGCCAGCCCCGGCCGGGCCGGATCGAGACGCGGATAGGGCCGGTCGCGCGGCGTGTCCTCCTCCAGCACCGCACCGCTGGCCACCAGCCCCTTGACGACCGTCGGCGACACGCCCGCCTCGCCCGCCAGTTCCCCCAGCGTGAAGGCCAGCCCGCCATAGCCCTCCAGCAGCTCGATCACCCGCGCCCGCGGCTCGGTCATCCGCCCCGGCAGACCCGCGCCCCGGCGATAGATCTTCTGCATCGAGGGCGCGTCCCCCAGCCCCGGCGCCCGCGTCGCCAGCCGCAGCATCGCCGATAGCGGCGTCAGCGTGTAATCCGCCGCCCGCTCCAGGAAGGCGCGCAATTCGTCCCGCATCGGCGCGGCATCCAGCACCCGGGCGACGCTGCGCAGCCTTGCGGCGTCAAAGCCGCCCTCGCCCGCCCCCCAGACCACGCCCAGCACCCGGCGCGGGCCCAGCGGCACCTCGACGAAATCGCCCGTCCCGCAGCCGCCCTCGGGCGCCAGGTAATCCAGCACCCGGTCCAGCCGCTCGGCCGTCAGCACGCCCACCCGCGCCCCTTCGGCGAACCGATCAGCCATGCGCGGGCCGCCCAAAGACGGGGTTCCGCCCGATCCCCGCCTCGGCTATCACGGGCGCGACAAGACGCATCCAGCCCCGAGGCAGCCCCATGAAATTCTTCGTCGATACCGCCGATGTGGACGCGATCCGCGAACTGAACGATCTCGGCATGGCCGATGGCGTGACCACCAACCCCTCGCTGATCCTGAAATCGGGCCGCGACATCCTCGAGGTCACGCGCGAGATCTGCGGCATCGTCTCCGGCCCCGTCTCGGCCGAGGTGATCGCGACCGAGGCACCCGCGATGATCGAGGAGGGCCGCAAGCTTGCCCGGATCGCCCCCAATATCGCGGTCAAGGTGCCCTTGACCTGGGACGGGCTCAAGGCGTGCAAGGCGCTCAGCGGCGAGGGGCACATGGTCAATGTCACGCTCTGCTTTTCCGCCGCGCAGGCGATTCTGGCCGCCAAGGCGGGCGCAACCTTCGTCTCGCCCTTCATCGGGCGGCTCGATGACATCAATCTCGACGGCATGGACCTGATCGCCGACATAAGGACGATCTTCGACAATTACGGCTTCGGGACGCAGATACTGGCCGCCTCGATCCGCACGGTCAACCATGTGACCGACGCCGCGAAGATCGGCGCCGATGTGGTCACCGCGCCGCCCGGCGTGCTGAAACAGATGGCCGCCCATCCGCTGACCGACAAGGGTCTGGCCACGTTCCTGGCGGATTGGGAAAAAACGGGGCAGAAAATCCTGTAGCCTTGGTGTAAGATCGCACAAAACGACCATAACAACGAGGCAGACATGAGCAGTTCCCCCGCCGTCGCGGACGATCTTCGCGCGCAGATTCTGGCCGATCCCGACGTGATCCTCGACGACCCGGACGTGATGCGCGCGCTTGTCGCCGCGAACGAACGGATGATGGGCGCCAATATCGTCGATCTGCGCGGCATCGCGATGGAACGGCTCGAGGCCCGGCTCGACCGGCTGGAGGAAACCCACCGCTCCGTCATCGCCGCCGCCTACGAGAACCTGTCGGGCACCAACCAGATCCACCGCGCCGCGCTGGCCCTGCTGGAGCCCGGGGATTTTCCGGACTTCATCGCCACGCTCTCGGGCGAGGTGGCCGCGATCCTGCGGCTCGACGGCCTGCGGCTGGTGCTGGAAAGCCATCAGGGCGACGCGGCCGAGGCGCTGTCCCGGCTGGGCGCGGTGGTGCAACTCGCCCCCGAAGGCTTTGTCGAGGCTTATGCGGGCGGTCTGCATGGGCGCGGCGCGCGCGTCGTGACCCTGCGCCAGAAGCTGCCGGAAAACGGCGCGCTTTACGGCGACAGGCGCAGCCCGATCCGCTCCGAGGCGCTGCTCAGGCTGGATTTCGGCCCCGACCGGCTGCCGGGCATGCTCGCCATGGGCTCCGAGGATGCGCAGCAATTCGCGCCGAACCAGGGCACGGACCTCTTGACCTTCTTCGCGGGCCTCGTCGAACGGACGATGCGCCGCTTCCTGGGATGAGCCTTGCGCTGAGCCCCGCCGCGCGGGCGGCGCTGTCGGACTGGCTGGCCGAGGAACGCGCCCTGAACGGCGCGGCCGCGAACACGATCCGCGCCTATGGCGCGGACGTGACCGGCTTTCTGGCCTTCCTTGCGGAATATGACGGGGCGCCCGCGGGGCCTGCGCGGCTGGCCGCGATCGAGCTGCGCGACCTGCGCGCCTGGATGGCGCATGAACGCGGCCGGGGGCTGGGCGCACGTTCGCTCGCCCGGGCGCTGTCGGCGGTCAAGGGCTTCTTCCGCTGGTATGGGCGGCGCGAGGGGTTCGAGCCGACCGCCGTGCTGTCGGTGCGCGCGCCAAAAATCCGGCGCAAGCTGCCCCGCCCGCTGGCCGAGGATGCCGCCCGCGCGGTGCTCGACACGGTCGGCGACAGCGCGCGCGACCCCTGGATCGCGGCGCGCGACGGGGCGGTGGTGACGCTGCTCTATGGCTGCGGGCTGCGCATCTCCGAGGCGCTGGGCCTTCTGCGCCGCGACGCGCCCCTGCCCGACAGCCTGCGGATCGTCGGCAAGGGCGGCAAGGAACGCATCGTGCCCGTCCTGCCCGCCGCGCGCGAGGCGGTCGCCACCTATCTGCGGCTCTGCCCGTTCGAACTGGCCCCCGACGCGCCGCTCTTTCGCGGTGCCCGCGGCGGCCCGCTCAATGCCCGTCTCGTCGCCCGCGCGATGGAACAGACGCGGGGTCGGCTCGGCCTGCCCGCCACCGCCACGCCGCACGCCCTGCGCCACAGCTTCGCCACGCATCTGCTCGCCGCAGGCGGCGACCTGCGCGCGATCCAGGAACTTCTGGGCCACGCCTCGCTCTCGACCACCCAGGCCTATACGGCCGTCGACACCGCCCGCCTGATGGAGGTCTACGAGGCCGCCCATCCCCGCGCCTGACCGCGGACAGCCCGACGATCTGCCATATGAAAGTCCGATGGAATTCCGATGAAAGTCCGATGGAATTCCGATAACGGCCAGCACCTCGTCGCAGCCCGGCGAAACCGCCCCCCGCGCCGGTTCAGCGCCGCGCGGCAAAGAACTCGCGCAACAGCCGCTCGGCCTCGGCCGCGTTGATTCCGTCATAGATTTCAGGAACATGGTGGCATTGCGGATGCTCGAACACGCGCGGCCCCTGCGCCACGCCGCCCGATTTCGGATCCGCCGCCCCGTAATACAGCCGCCCGATCCGCGCCTGGCTGATCGCCGAGGCACACATCGGGCAAGGCTCCAGGGTGACATAAAGATCACACCCCCCCAACCGCTCGGATCCCAACGTCTGACAGGCCGCCCGGATCGCCAGGATCTCGGCATGCGCCGTGGGATCGCGCAACTCGATCGTGCGGTTTCCCGCGGCGGAAACCACAACGCCTTGGGGTGAAACGACAACCGCGCCCACCGGCACCTCGCCGCGTGCGGCGGCGGCGCGGGCCTCGGCAAGGGCGGTTTCCATATGGCTGCGAAACGGGCTCATCCCCCTTCATCGCCCCAGCCCCGCCCCCGCGCAAGCCGCTTTCCCACGCCCCGAAACCCGCGTAAACGATGCCCATGGAACAGGATACCCCAGAGGGCGATCGCATCGCCAAGGTGCTGGCCCGCGTCGGCATCGCCTCGCGCCGCGAGGCCGAGCGCATGATCGAGGCCGGCCGCGTCGCGGTCAACGGCAAGCGGATCGACAGCCCCGCGCTGAACGTGACCGCCAAGGACCGGATCGAGGTCGACGGCCAGCCCATCGCCGAGGCCGAACCCCCGCGGCTGTGGCTTTATCACAAGCCCAGCGGGTTGGTGACCACCGAGAAGGACGAGAAGGGCCGCCCCACCGTGTTCGACGCCCTGCCCGAGGACATGCCGCGGGTGATGTCGGTGGGCCGGCTCGACCTCAATTCCGAAGGGCTGCTGCTGCTGACCAATGACGGCGCGATCAAGCGACGGCTGGAACTGCCCTCGACCGGCTGGCTGCGCAAGTACCGCGTCCGCATCAAGGGCACACCGTCGGACGAGACGCTGGCCCCCCTGCGCGCGGGCATCACCGTCGAGGGCGAGCGGTTCCAGCCGATGGAAGTGAGCCTTGACCGCCAGCAGGGCGCGAATGCCTGGCTCACCGTGGGTATCCGCGAAGGCCGGAACCGCGAGATCCGCCGCGCGATGGAGGCGGTGGGGCTGGTCGTGAACCGGCTGATCCGCGTGGGCTATGGCCCGTTCCGGCTGGCCGATCTGAAACCCGGCGAGGTCGAGGAGGTGCGCTCGCGCGTGCTGCGCGACCAGTTGGGGCTCGACCACGATTTCCAGCCGGCGACACCCCCGCGACCGAAGCGCACGGTACGCAAGGCCGGGCCGCCGAAGCGGCGCTGAGGCCCGCGTCGGGCTTGCTTTTCGGAACGCGCTCGCATCCCATATGATGGGGAGAGCGAAACGGGATGGGTCGATGTCCGAATCCGGGCTACAGAAACTGGCGTTCTTCCTGCTGGTCGCGCTGATCCTCTATGTCGCGATCGTGGGGGGCGGCTGATGGCACAGCGCTATGGCGGGAAATACAGCCCCGATCCGCGGCCCGGCGACGGGAGCGCGCCGCCGCCGCGTCACCCGTTCCAGGGCCAGCGTGCCGCCCGGTCCCGCGGCCGGGCCAACCTGATGTTCGTGGTGCCGCTGGCCCTTGTGCCGCGCGCCTTCCTGTCCGATCCGACCGGGATGGCGCTCACGCTGATCGCGCTGGGCGTGCTTCTGCTGGCGGCCTGGCTGACGCGCGAGGGGCTGAAGGCCGAGGATGCCTGGGCCGCGCGCAAGGTCGCCCGCCGCCCGGCGATCCCGCGCAAGATGTTCGGCTCGGCACTCACCGGGGCGGGACTGTTCCTGGCGGGCATGGCGCCCGGTGCGGGGTTCCTGGCCCCCGCGATCTTTGCCGTCCTCGGGATCGTCCTGCACTCCGCCGCCTTTGGTGTGGACCCGATGCGCGACAAGGGGATCGAGGGCGCCGACAGCCTGCAGCGCGAGCGGGTGGCGCGCGTGATCGACGAGGCCGAGAAGCACCTGCGCACCATGTCCGAGGCGATCCTTCGCGCGGGCGACCGGCGGCTGGAGGCGCGACTCGAGCGGTTCCAGGCCACCGTGCGCGAGATGTTCCGCTCGGTCGAGGAAGATCCCCGCGACCTGACGTCCGCGCGGCGCTATCTGGTGGTCTACCTGCTGGGCGCGCGTGATGCGACCGTGAAGTTCGCCGAGCTTTACGCCCGCACCCGCGACGCGGGCGTGCGGGCGGATTACGAGGCGCTGCTGAACGATCTTGAGGAAAATTTCGCGGCCCGAACGCGCGCCCTGTTGCTGGACGACCGGGCCGATCTGGACGTCGAAATCGAAGTGCTGCGCGACAGGCTGCAGCGTGAAGGCGTGCGCACTGCGTCCGCCATGCCAAATTCTGGAGAGTGAAAACCATGTCCGAGAACGTCAGACAGAAGGCCCAGGCCGCCCTTTCCGAGGTCGAGCAACTGAGCGCCGTGATTCTGCCCGCCCCCGCCGCCGAGGTGGTGCCGCTGGCCGCCGCCGACGACAAGCAGGCGCTGGGCATCCGCACCCGCATGGCCGAGATCGACATGGCCGACAGCGGCTCGATCATCTCCTTCGGCGCCTCGGCCCAGGCCGAGTTGCAACAGATCAGCCAGGCGATGCTGGCCGATGTGCGCAACAAGGATGCTGGGCCCGCGGGCGACTCCTTGCGCGAGATCGTGACCACGATCCGCGGCTTTTCGGTCAGCGAACTGGATGCCGGGCGCAAGCGCAGCTGGTGGGAGAAACTGACCCGCCGTGCCGCGCCCATCGCGAATTTCATGGCGCAGTTCGAGACCGTGCAGGGCCAGATCGACAAGATCACCGACGATCTGCTGACCCATGAGCACCGGCTGCTCAAGGACATCAAGTCGCTGGACAAGCTTTATGAAAAGACGCTGGGCTTCTACGACGAACTGGCGCTTTACATCGCGGCAGGCGAGGCGAAGCTGGCCGATCTGGACAGCCGCGACATCCCCGCGCGCGAGGCCGCGGTCAGCGCCGCGCCCGAGGGCGACCAGGTCATCAGGGCGCAGGAGCTGCGCGACCTGCGCGCCGCGCGGGACGATCTGGAACGGCGCGTGTACGATCTCAAGCTGACCCGCCAGGTCACGATGCAGTCGCTGCCTTCGATCCGGCTGGTGCAGGAAAACGACAAGTCGCTGGTCACCAAGATCAACTCGACGCTGGTCAATACCGTGCCGCTCTGGGAAACCCAGCTTGCGCAGGCGGTGACGATCCAGCGCTCGCGCGAAGCGGCCGAGGCGGTGCGCGCAGCGTCCGACCTGACCAACGAGCTGCTGACCGCCAATGCAGAGAACCTGCGCGAGGCCAACAAGATCGTTCGCGAAGAGATGGAGCGTGGCGTGTTCGACATCGAGGCGGTCAAGACGGCCAATGCCACGCTGGTCGCCACCATCGAGGAAAGCCTGCAGATCGCCGACGCGGGCAAGGCGCACCGCGCCCGGGCCGAGGAAGACCTCAAGAAGATGGAGTCCGAACTGCGCGACACGCTGGCCTCTGCCAAGTCCCGCGCGCAGGCCGCGGGCGCGGTTCCGGGGGCCTGATACTTCGGTGAAGCTGCGCCTCCGCCCCCTTCTGATATGCGGTTTCGTCCTGGGGGCGCTGGCCGGCTGTCAGGTCGCGCCCCCTGCGACCAGCCCGCGCCCGGTGCCGCGCCCCGATCTGGTGCGCCCAGCGCCCTCGCCTGAAAGCGAGGCGATCGCCCGGCATTTTGCACGGGTGGAGGCCGACCTTCTGTCGCGCGGGCTGCTCCGGACCGAGGGCGCTGCCCCCGACGCGCCCTTCGCGCGCCGGGCCGTGGTCGAGAACTTCATCCGCATCGCGCTTTACGATGAATATGTCACGCGCGCGGGCGCGCTTGTGCCGCGCGAAACGCCCAGCCGACTGCGCCGCTGGCAACAGCCGATCGGGCTGGGGCTGGTCTTCGGCGACACCGTGACCGAAACGCGGCGCGCGAAGGACCGGGCCGAGATCGACGCCTATGCCCGGCGGCTGTCCGGGCTGACCGGGCTGGCGATGCGGCAGGTCGAACCGGAAAAGGCGAATTTCCACATCCTGATCCTGAACGAGGACGAACGCCGCACCATCGGGCCGCGCCTGCGTGCGATGGTGCCCGGCATCGACGCCACCGCCATCCGCACGATCGAGGGCATGCCGCGCTCGACCTTCTGCCTGGTGCTGGCGTTTTCCAGCGGCGAGTCGAGCGTCTATTCCCACGCGGTCGCGGTGATCCGGGGCGAACATCCCGACCGTCTGCGCCGGTCCTGCATCCACGAGGAACTGGCCCAGGGGCTGGGGCTGGCCAATGACAGCCCGACCGCCCGCCCCTCGATCTTCAACGATGACGAGGAATTCGCGCTGCTCACACCGCATGACGAATTGCTGCTTCGCATCCTCTACGACCGCCGCCTGCGCCCCGGCATGCGCGAGCCCGAGGCCCGCCCCATCATCGAGACCATCGCGACGGAACTGATGGGGGGCGAAAGCTGACCGGCGGGGTCGCGCTTGTGCGTGACCTGAGCGGGGCGTCGCGCGTATACTCGGAGCAACCCGACCCGAAGGACCAGACCCATGCGCATCTTCGACTTCCTGTCCGGCGAGTTCATCGACGTCATCCACTGGGTGGACGATACCCGCGATACCATGGTCTGGCGGTTCGAGCGGCAGGGCCACGCGATCAAGTATGGCGCCAAGCTGACCGTGCGCGAGGGGCAGGCCGCCGTCTTCGTCCATGAGGGGCAACTGGCCGATGTGTTCACGCCCGGGCTCTACATGCTGGAGACCAACAACATGCCGGTGCTGACGACCCTGCAGCACTGGGATCACGGCTTCCGCTCGCCCTTCAAGTCCGAGATCTATTTCGTCGCCACCACCCGCTTTCCCGGCCTGAAATGGGGCACCAAGAACCCGGTGATCCTGCGCGATCCGGAATTCGGGCCGCTCAGGCTGCGCGCCTTCGGGACCTGCGCGATCCGCATCACCGACCCCGCCCGCTTCATGGTCGAGATCGTGGGCACCGATGGCGAGTTCACCCGCGACGAGATCGCCTTCCAGATCCGCAACATCATCGTGCAGGAATTTTCCCGGGTGATCGCGCGGTCCGGCATCCCGGTGCTGGACATGGCGGCGAATACCGACGACCTGGGCCGGCTGATCGCGACCGAAGTCTCGAAGACGCTGGAGGCTTACGGGCTGAGCATGCCCGAATTCTACATCGAGAATATCAGCCTGCCGCCCGAGGTGGAAAAGGCGCTGGACAAGCGCACCTCTATGGGGATCGCGGGCGATCTGGGCCGGTTCACCCAGTATTCGGCGGCCGAGGCGATGACATCGGCGCAAGGCCAGGAGGGCGGCGGCATGGCCGCGGGGCTCGGCGCCGGGATGGGCATGGCGATGGGCGCACAGATCGCGCAGCAGGGGCCATGGGGGCCGATGCCCGGCGCCGCCCCGCCGCCCCCGCCGGTCGAACATGTCTGGCACATCGCCGAGAAGGGCGCGACGACGGGGCCATTCTCCAAGGCCGATCTGGGACGGATGGCGATGGCCGGAACGCTCCGGCGCGAGAGTCTCGTCTGGACCCCGGGCCAGGACGGCTGGAAACGCGCCGAGGAGGTGACGGAGCTTGCCCAGCTTTTCACCGTCGCGCCCCCTCCGCCCCCGCCTGACGCCTGATCGCGCCGCCTGCGCCCGATGCCCGACACCGCGCCCCCGCCCGCGCCGCATGACCACCGCTTCCCCTGCGACCAGTGCGGCGCGAACCTGCGCTACGATCCGGGCGCGCGGCAACTGGTGTGCGCCCATTGTGGCCATGCCGAACCGATCGCCGGGGCGGGACCGGACGCGCGGCACCTGCACGAGCTGGACTATCGCGCCGCGCTGGCCGCCGCCCTGCCCCCCGACGACATGGAGGAGGTGCGGCGGCTGAAATGCCCCAATTGCGGCGCCGAGGTCGAACTGGACGACCAGACCCATGCCGCTTCCTGTCCGTTCTGCGCGACCCCCGTCGTCACCGATACCGGCCGCCAGCGCCGGATCAAGCCGCAGGCCGTGCTGCCCTTCGCGCTCAGCGAACGCGAGGCGCACAAGGCGATGACCGACTGGCTGGGCCGGCTATGGTTCGCACCCTCGGGACTGACCGAATTCGCCCGCCGGGGCCGCCCGATGCAGGGCATCTATGTCCCCTTCTGGACCTATGACGCCCGGACGAGGTCACGCTATTCCGGCGCGCGCGGCACGATCCATTACGAGACGCGGATGGTCACACGCAACGGCCAGCGCCAGGCCGAGCGGGTGCAGACGATCCGCTGGAGCCCGGTTTCGGGCCGGGTGGCGCGGGATTTCGACGATGTGCTGGTGCTGGGCTCGACCAGCCTGCCGCGGCGGCATACCGACGGGCTGCAACCCTGGGACCTTGCGCAACTGGAACCCTACCGGCCCGACTATCTCGCGGGGTTCGGCGCCGAGGGCTATACCGTCGGTCTGGAGCAGGGCCTTGCCACGGCGCGCGCGGTCATGGACGGCCAGATCCGGCGCGACGTGATGCGCGACATCGGCGGCGACCAGCAACGCATCGACCGGCTGGATACCGAGGTTTCGGACGTCACCTTCAAGCATATCCTGCTGCCGGTCTGGCTGGCCGCCTATCGTTATCGCGGCAAGAGCTATCGCTTCGTGGTGAACGGGCGCACGGGGCGGGTGCAGGGTGAACGGCCCTGGTCGGTCTGGAAGATCGCCCTTGCCGTCCTGCTGGGGCTGATCCTTGCGGGGGCGGTGGGCTATCTGGTGGCGCTCGATCAGGGCGCCGTGGGCATGGTCGACTGGCAATAGGGCGTCCGGGGCACCCCCCCTTGCCCCGGAACGCCACGCATCCTCAGCCCCGGCCGATCGGGATCTCGGTGCTGCCTGCCGTCTCGTCGGACGCCTTCTTGCCGATGCTGACCGTCAGCACGCCGTCCTTCAGGTCGGCCTTGACCGCGCCCGCATCGGCATCGGGCGGCAACCGGAAGCTGCGCGAGAACGCGCCATATTCGCGTTCGCTGAAATACCAGGTCTCGCCCTTTTCCTCGCGGCTCGACTGCTTTTCGCCGCGCACGGTGACGACGCCATCGGCCAGCGACACCTTGACGTCCTTTTCCTCGACCCCCGGCAGTTCCATCCGGATGCTGTAGCCGTCCTCGCCGACCGACGCCTCGGATGCGGGCGCGAACCAGTCGGCCATCCGCGCGCCAAGCCCGCGGAAGGGTTCGTAAAGCGAGGGCCAGAAGCCCGCGCTGTGCGATTTCTCGACCATCTCGACCTCCTGTCTAGTGGAATGCTGCAATGGCCGCAGGATTCCCCGCCCCTGCCCGCCTGTCGTTGACGGCCGTCAAGGCGCGACGCCGCGCGGCGGGTTTGCGCCGGGCCAAGGGGCCGGGTATGGCTGGGACACGGCAAGGAGATGCGCCATGATCCTTTGTGCGGGCGAGGCCCTGATCGACATGCTGCCCGGCCGGACCGGGGCGGGCGAACCGGCCTTCGTGCCGCATCCGGGCGGGTCGGTCTTCAACACCGCGATCGCGCTGGGCCGGTTGGGCGCACCGACCGGGTTCTTCTCGGGGCTGTCGGGGGATCTGTTCGGCCAGATGCTGGACCGGGCGCTGATTGCATCGGGGGTCGATGCGGGCTTCGCGATCCGTTCGGCCCGGCCGACGACGCTGGCCTTCGTGGCGCTGAGTGATGGCCAGGCCAGCTATGCCTTCTACGACGAGAACAGCGCCGGGCGGATGCTGACCGCCGCCGATCTGCCCACCCTGCCCGACCGGATCGAGGCGCTGTTCCTCGGCGGCATCTCGCTGGCGGTCGAGCCGTGCGGCGCGGCCTATCAGGCGCTGATGCTGCGCGAGGCGGGGGCGCGGGTGACGATGCTCGACCCCAATATCCGCCCCGGTTTCGCCGCCGACGAAGCCGCCCTGCGCACCCGTCTTGCGGCGATGATCGCGGCGGCCGATATCGTCAAGCTGTCGCTCGACGATCTGCGCTGGCTTCTCGGGCCGGGCGATGCGGCGGAACTGGCCCGCGGTCTATTGGAACGCGGCCCGAAACTGGTGGTCCTGACGCTGGGGGCCGATGGCGCCCGCGCCTTTGCCCGCACGGCGGAGGCCGAGATTCCCGCCCGCCCGGTCGAGCCGGTCGATACCCTCGGCGCGGGCGACACGTTCAACGCCGGGCTTCTGGCGGCACTCAGGGCCGGGGGGCATCTGTCGAAGGCGGGGCTTGGCTGCCTGTCGCATGCCGCCCTTGTCGGCGCGCTGGATCTGGCCAGCCGGGCCGCGGCGGTCACGGTCAGCCGCGCGGGCGCGAACCCGCCCTGGCGCGAGGAACTGGCATGAGGGCGCTTGTCCAGCGCGTCAGCGAAGCGGCTGTGCGCGTCGATGGCGAGGTGCTGGGCCATATCGGTCCGGGGCTGATGATCCTCGTCTGCGCCATGGCCGCCGATACCGAGGCCGAGGCCGACCGTCTGGCCGCACGGATCGCCCGCATGCGCATCTTCCGCGACGCGGATGGCAAGATGAACCTGTCGGTTCTGGATACCGGCGGCGCGGCGCTGGTCATCAGCCAGTTCACGCTGGCCGCCGACACCTCGCGCGGGAACCGCCCGGGCTTTTCCGCCGCCGCCCCGCCCGACCGGGGCGAAGGGCTTTACGAGCATTTCGCCCGCGCGCTGGCCGCGCAGGGCGTGCCGGTGGCAAAGGGGTGGTTCGGGGCCGACATGAAGGTGGCGCTGGTCAATGACGGGCCGGTGACGATCTGGATCGAGTCCTAGCACCCCGCGAATACGGCATGAAATCGGCCCCGCCTTGCGCTAGATCCGGCTGATGCTCATGCCCGAGACCTTTGAAAGCTGGTTTGCCGCGCGCGGCTGGACCATCCACCCCCACCAGCGCGCGATGCTGGACCGCTCCGGGGCGCCCGCGCTGTTGCTGATCGCCCCCACGGGCGGGGGCAAGACGCTGGCGGGGTTCCTGCCGTCGCTGGCCGAGATTGCCAAAGGTCCGGCCCCGGGGCTGCATACGCTCTATATCTCGCCCCTCAAGGCGCTGACCGCCGATATCAGGCGCAACCTGCGCGCGCCCGTCGAGGAAATGGGCCTGCCCATCCGCATCGAGGACCGCACCGGCGACACCACCCGGACCCAGCGCCGCCGCCAGCGCGCCGACCCGCCGCATATCCTGCTGACCACGCCCGAAAGCCTGGCGCTGCTTCTGTCCTACGAGGACGCGCCGCGCATTTTCGCGGGGCTGAAACGGGTGATCGTGGACGAGATCCACGCGCTGGCCGAATCGAAGCGCGGCGACCAGTTGATGCTGGGTCTTGCCCGGCTCTCGACGCTGTGCCCCGGCCTGCGCCGGGTGGGGCTGTCGGCCACCGTCGAGGATCCGCCCGCCCTCGCCCGCTTCCTCGCGCGGCACCCGGACCCTTGCGAGATCCTGACAGCCGATCCCGGCCCGGCCCCCGATATCGCGATGCTCGACACCGGCGCGGCCCCGCCCTGGGCGGGTGGCGGCGGGCGCTATGCGATCCCGGCGGTGCTGGACCAGATCGCGCGGCACCGCACGACGCTGATCTTTCACAACACCCGCGCGCAGGCGGAACTGTTCTTTCGCGACCTCTGGCTGGCGAACGAGGACGCCCTGCCCGTCGCGATCCACCATGGCAGCCTGTCGCGCGAGGCGCGCGAAAAGGTGGAACAGGCGATGGCGGCGGGCCAATTGCGCGCGGTGGTCTGCACCGGCTCGCTGGATCTGGGCATCGACTGGGGCGATGTCGATCTGGTGATCCAGGTCGGCGCGCCAAAGAACGTCAAGCGGCTGGTCCAGCGGATCGGGCGGGCGAACCACCGCTACAACGCACCATCCAAGGCGCTGCTGGTGCCCGCGAACCGCTTCGAGGTGGTGGAATGTGTCGCAGCCCTTCAGGCGGTGCGCGAGAACGATCTGGATGGCGAACCGCGCGGCCCCGGCCCCGGCGACGTGCTCTGCCAGCATATCCTGGCCACCGCCGCCGCCGGGCCGTTCGAGGCCGATGCCCTGTTCGCCGAGATCACCACCGCCGGTCCCTATGCCGGGCTGACGCGCGCGCGCTTCGATGCCTGCCTCGATTTCGCGGCAACGGGGGGCTATGCGCTGCGCGCCTATGACCGCTGGCAGCGGCTGAAACGCCAGCCCGACGGGCGCTGGGCGCTGCGCGATCCGCGCGCCGCACAGGCGATCCGGATGAACCTTGGCACCATCGTCGAGGAGGAAAAGCTCAAGGTGCGGATGAAACCCGCGCGCGGCGGCGCGGCGCTGGGCGAGATCGAGGAGGCCTTTGCCGCGACCCTGACCCCGGGTGACACCTTCCTGATCGGCGGGCAGGTCGTGCGCTACGAGGGCCTGCGCGAAATGGTGGTCGAGGTCAGCCGCAGCCCCGGCCGCGAGCCGAAGATCGCGGTCTTCGCAGGCACCAAGTTCGCCACCTCCACCCGCCTGTCGGACCGCATCCTGACCATGTTCCGCGCGCCCGACTGGCCCGAATTGCCCACCCACACCGCCGAATGGCTGGCGCTGCAACGCGATGTCTCGCGCCTGCCCGAACGCGACCGGCTGCTGGTCGAGACCTTCCCGCAGGATGGCCGCCAGCACCTGTGCATCTACGGTTTCGCGGGCCGGAACGCGCAGCAGACGCTGGGCCTTCTGGTCATGCAGCGGATGGAAGCGGCGGGGCTGGCGCCGCTGGGCTTCGTCTCGACCGATTACGCCACGCTGATCTGGGGGCTGGACGAGGTGACGGCCCCGGCCGATCTGCTGGACGCCACCGGACTGCGCGCCGCGTTCGAGACCTGGCTTGCGGGAAACGCGGTGATGAAGCGCACCTTCCGCACATCCGCCGTGATCGCCGGGCTGATCGCGCGCAACCTGCCCGGCACGCGCAAGACCGGGCGGCAGGCGACGTTTTCCTCGGACATCCTGTATGACACGCTGATGAAATACGACCCCCACCACCTGATGCTCGAGATCACCCGCGAGGAGGCGATGAAGGGCCTGGTCGATTTCGGCCGGATCGAGGCGATGCTGGCCCGCGTCAAGGGCCGGATCGACCACATCCGCCGCCCCCGCGTCACCCCGCTGGCCGCGCCGCTGTTCCTTGAGGCCGGGCGCATCCCGGTTCGGGGCGCGGCGGAACAGCGCCTGATCGACGCCGCGGCAGAGCTGCTGATGGCCGAGGCGAGGCTGGCCTGACCCCTTGCGGGCGGTCGCGGATCGGGTGAAGACGAGCCATGACCGCCCATGCCTTCACCCTGTCCGGCGCCCCGCTCTCCGCCCTGCCCTCCGGCGCGCTTTACTGGGCCGACGCCGGGCTGCTGGTGGTTTCCGACCTGCATCTGGGCAAGGCCGAGCGGCTGGCGCGGCGCGGCGGCGCGCTGCTGCCGCCCTATGACACCGCCGAGACACTGACCCGGCTGGAGGCCGAGATCGCCCGCACCGCGCCGCGAATGGTCGTCTGCCTCGGCGACAGTTTCGACGACGACGCGGCCGCCCGCGCCCTGCCGCCGGGGGCCGAGGACCGGCTGCTGCGTCTGATGGCGGGGCGGCGCTGGATCTGGATCGCGGGCAATCACGATCCCGGCCCGGTCACTCTGCCCGGCACCCATCTGGCCGAATGGCGCGAAGGCCCGCTGACCTTCCGCCACATCGCGCAGCCCGGCGAAACCGCCGAGATCTCGGGCCATTACCACCCCAAGGCACGGCTTTCCCTCGGCGGGCGGCGCATCGCGCGGCCCTGTTTCCTGGCCGATGCGGCGCGGGTGATCCTGCCCGCCTTCGGTGCCTATACCGGGGGGCTTGCGACAGATGCCCCGGTGCTGGACGCGCTGATGGGACAGGAGGCCATCGCCATCCTTACCGGGACGCGGGCGGTTCCGCTTCCGATGCGCCCGGCGCAAGGCCCAGCGCCTCGACCTCTGCGCGGTGACGGCGGCTGACAGGCAATTCGGTCCCATCCGACAGCGTCAGGAACAGCCGCCCGCCCGACCGCCGCGCCCCGGTCACCGCATCCAGCGCGACCCAGTGCGAACGATGCACGCGCAGCCCCTCGACCCCGCCAAGTTCCGCGATGGCGTCGGCGAAACGGATCAGGATCGGTGTCGTGCCACGCTCGGTCACGACCTGAACGTAATGGTCCGACGAACTCAGCCGGATCACCGCCCCGCGCCGCTCCGCAGGCAGACGCCTCAGCAAGGGGCAGTCCGCGCCCGCCGTCGCCGCCTCCCTGCGTCGCGCCAGCGCGATATGCAGCGCGCTCAGCCCCATCGACAGCCCGAAAACGCCCAGCGCGGCCTCGGCAATACCTTTCGTCGCGTCCCGCTCGATCACCTCGGGACCCAGACCCTCGGCCATCCGGAACACCGGCACTGCAAGAACCGCTGTCAGCACGCCCGCCTTGACCAGGGCACGCTGCCAGAACCCCAGCCAGCACAGATGGTGCCGCAGCACGACACGCAGCGCCGCCCCCCCGGCCAGCCCAGCCCCGACCACAAGCGGCCAGAAGGCCAGGCGCTGCGACAGGGACGCCGCATAGGTGCCGAACGGGCCGCCCAGCGCCAGCAGGAGCGACAGCCCGATCCAGAGCAACAGGGTCGAGGGATGAAACAGGACACGACCAAATTCTTGCGACATCAGAAACCGGATAACCTTAACCAGACCAATGAATTGCGGTAAACGCAAAGACGCCAATTCGTTAGACGGGCTCCAGAATGCCGCGTAAGGGCTGCACGCGCAAGCCCTGCCACGGCCCGCAGTTGCACAGAGCCGGGGGACCGGGCTAGCCTCACTCCGACCCCGTCAACGAGGCCCTGCGCATGACCCACAGCCCCCGCAATCCCGACTATGATCCGACCGTCAGAGACAGCTTTTCCCGGCAGGCCATGATGCGGACAATCGGCGCGGATATCGTCTCGCTCGCCCCCGGTCTGGTCGAGATCGCTGCCCCGATCCGGCCCGAATTCGGCCAGCAGCAGGGCATGGCCCATGCCGGGCTGACCTTTTCGCTGGGCGACAGCGCGGCGGGCTATGCGGCGCTGAGCCTGATGGCGCCGGGGCAGGAAGTCGTGACCAGCGAAATGACGATCCACCTGCTTGCCCCCGCGATGGGCGCGCGGCTGATCGCCCGGGGCGAAGTGGTGCGCGCGGGGCGGCGGCTGATCGTGGTGCGCGCCGATGTCCATGCCGAGGCGGACGGCGCGCGCCGCCATGTGGCGACGCTGCTGGGGACGATGGTGCCGGTCAGCCCCTGACCGCGCTCAGGCGGTCAGCCCCTCGGGCTCGGCCAGGCCATGCGCCCGGCAAAACGCGGTCAGCGTGTTGGCCAGCAGGCAGGCGATGGTCATCGGCCCCACGCCCCCCGGTACCGGCGTGATCGCGCCTGCGACCTGCACGGCGCTGTCGAAATGCACATCCCCCACCAGCCGCGACTTGCCATCGCCCTTCTCGGGCGCGGGGATGCGGTTGATGCCGACGTCGATCACCGTGGCGCCCGGCTTGATCCAGTCGCCGGGGATCATCTCGGGCCGACCCACGGCGGCCACCAGGATATCGGCGCGGCGGCACACCCCGGCCAGGTCACGGGTGCGGGAATGGGCGATGGTCACGGTTGCACTGTCGCGCAGCAGAAGCTGGGCCATCGGCTTGCCCACGATGTTCGACCGGCCCACGACCACCGCATCCATCCCCGCCAACGACCCATGCCGGTCACGCAGAAGCATCAGACAGCCCAGCGGCGTGCAGGGCACCAGCGCCTTCTGCCCCGTCGCCAGAAGCCCGACATTCGAGATGTGAAAGCCGTCCACATCCTTGGCCGGATCGATCGCGTCGAGAACCTTGGCCGAGTCGATATGATCGGGCAGCGGCAGTTGCACGAGGATCCCATGAACCGCAGGCGCCGCGTTCAGCCGCGCGATCAGCGCCAGCAAATCGGCCTCGGAGGTCTCGGCCGGAAGTCGATGCTCGAACGAGGCCATGCCGGACTCTTCGGTCTGCTGGCCCTTGTTGCGCACATAGACCTGGCTGGCCGGATCCTCGCCCACCAGCACCACCGCCAGCCCCGGCGTCAGCCCGTGTTCGGAATGCAGCCGCGCCACATGCTCGGCCACCTTGCCGCGGATCGTGGCGGCGAATGCCTTGCCGTCGATGATTTCCGCACTCATGCCTTGTTCTCCCCCTGTCCCATCGCCACCTCTTCGCGCGCGATCGACCATTCGATCAGTTCGCGCCAGAGCCGTTCCACCAGTTCGGGGTCAAGCCCCTCCGCCTCGGCCCGCGCCCGGACCCTGGCGATCACCTCGTCGATCCGCGCGCCGATCCGCGCGGGCAGGGCCTCGGCGGGTTTCAGTTCCGCCGCCCGGTCGATATAGCGCGCGCGTTCGGCCAGCAGCGCCACCAGATCGCCGTCCAGCGCGTCGATCTGGGCGCGCAGTTCGGCCATGCTCCGGCAGTCCTGGGGCGGGATCATCGGCATCTTTCCTTGCGTCGGTCCTAAGTCCCGCCCCTGTTAGCCTGCCCTCCGCTGGCCTGCAATCCGACCCTCAGAACAGCCCCTCGATCTGGCCCTCGGGGTTCAGCCCGATGGTCTCGGCCGCCGGTTTGCTGGGCAGGCCGGGCATGGTCATGATCTCGCCGCAGATCGCCACGACGAACCCAGCCCCTGCCGCCAGCCGCACCTCGCGCACCGGCACGGAATGATCCTCGGGCGCGCCGCGGACATTCGGATCGGTGGTAAAGGAATATTGCGTCTTGGCCATGCAGATCGGCAAATGGCCATAGCCCGCCTGTTCCCAGGCATGCAGCTGGTCGCGGATCTTCTTGTCGGCGATCACCTCGCCCGCGCGATAGATGCGTTTGGCGATGGTCTCGATCTTGTGGAACAGGCCCATCTCGTCGGGATAGAGCGGCGCGAACCCGTGATGGTCGGCCTCGGCCAGCGCGACGACGCGCTGTGCCAGCGCCTCGATCCCCGCGCTGCCATCGGCCCAATGCCTGCACAGGATCGCCTCGGACCCCTGATGCGAGACGAACTCCTGCACGGCGGCGATCTCGGCCTCGGTATCGCCCGCGAAATGGTTGATCGCGACAACCGCCGGCACGCCGAAGGATTTCACGTTCTCGATATGGCGGCCCAGATTCGCGCAGCCCGCCCGGACGGCATCCACGTTCTCGGCCCCCAGATCGGCCTTGGCCACGCCGCCATTCATCTTGAGCGCGCGCACGGTCGCCACGATCACCACCGCGGACGGCGCCAGCCCGGCCTTGCGGCACTTGATGTTCATGAACTTCTCGGCGCCCAGATCGGCCCCGAAACCGGCCTCGGTCACGACGTAATCGGCCAGTTTCAGCGCGGTGGTGGTCGCCATGACCGAATTGCAGCCATGCGCGATATTGGCAAACGGCCCGCCATGCACGAAGGCGGGCGTGTTCTCCAGCGTCTGCACGAGGTTCGGCTGGAGCGCATCCTTCAGCAGCACGGTCATCGCACCGTCCGCCTTCAGATCGCGCGCATGCACGGGCGCGCGGTCGCGGGTATAGCCCACGATGATGTCGCCCAGCCGCTTTTGCAGGTCATGGATGTCGGTCGCAAGACACAGGATCGCCATGACTTCCGAGGCCACGGTGATGTCGAAGCCGGTCTCGCGCGGATAGCCGTTCGCCACCCCGCCCAGCGAACAGACCATGTCGCGCAAGGCCCGGTCGTTCATGTCCATCACGCGCCGCCAGCTTACGCGGCGCTGGTCGATGCCCAGTTCGTTGCCCCAGTAGATATGGTTGTCGATCATCGCCGCCAGCAGGTTATGGGCGGACGTGATCGCGTGGAAATCGCCGGTGAAGTGAAGGTTCATGTCCTCCATCGGCACGACCTGCGCATAGCCGCCGCCCGCAGCGCCGCCCTTCATCCCGAAGCACGGCCCGAGCGAGGCTTCGCGGATGCAGATCGCGGCCTTCTTGCCGATCCGCGCCAGCCCGTCGCCAAGGCCCACGGTGGTCGTGGTCTTGCCCTCGCCCGCGGGCGTCGGGTTGATCGCGGTCACGAGGACCAGCTTGCCATTGGGCCGGTCCTGCAGCCCCGCGATGAACTCCGCCCCGACCTTGGCCTTGTCATGGCCAAATGGCAGCAAATCCGCCTCGGGGATGCCCAGCCTGGCGCCGATCTCTTGGATCGGGCGTTTCTGCGCCGCGCGGGCGATCTCGATATCGGATTTCGGGGCCATGTTCGTTTCCTCCCTCAAGGCCGGTTTGTGCCAGAGATAGCGGCAGCAGGAAGGCAGGACCAGCATACATAAGGATTAGGCGCCGAAGCGACCGAGCGCACGCCAGCCGACACAGGTCACAAACGAAAACCCCGGAACCTTGTCCGGGTTCCGGGGTTTCTGTCCGTCACTGCGAAACGGATCAGGCCAGCGGTTCGGGTTCCAGCCCCGATTTGGGCCGCGGCTTGGTCTTCGGGATCGCCGTGACCGAGGGCGTGTCGCCCCCCTTGGGCGGCACATCGCCATCGTCGCCGCGGTTCAGCGGCTCGCCCGCGATGACCCTCGTGATCTCGGAGCCGGTCAGCGTCTCGTATTCCAGCAGACCCTGCGCGAGCCTTTCGAGGTCGTCGCGCTTCTCGGTCAGGATACGCTTGGCGGTCTCATAGCCTTGGTCCACCAGTTCCTTGACCTTGTCGTCGATCAGCTTCTGCGTGGCCGCCGAATGCTGCGCGCCGCCGCCATAGGTGCCCAGATAGCTTTCCCGCTCGTTCGCGTAGTCGATATAGCCCAGTTCCTCGGCAAAGCCGAACTGGGTGACCATCGCCCGGGCGATCCGGCTGACCTGCTGGATGTCGGAGGCCGCGCCGGAGGTCACGTTCTCCTTGCCGAAGACCAGTTCCTCGGCCACCCGTCCGCCCATCGCCATCGCGATCTTGGAGGTGTATTTGGTATAGCTGACCGAAAGCTGGTCACGTTCGGGCAGCGACAGCACCAGACCCAGCGCGCGGCCGCGCGGGATGATCGTCGCCTTGTGGATCGGATCGTGCTGCGGCACGTTCAGCCCGACGATGGCATGGCCGGCCTCGTGATAGGCGGTCAGCTTCTTCTCGTCCTCGGACATGACCATGGACCGCCGCTCGGCGCCCATCATCACCTTGTCCTTGGCGTTCTCGAAATCCTCCATCGTGACGAAGCGCCGGCCGACGCGGGCGGCCATCAGCGCCGCCTCGTTCACGAGGTTCGCCAGATCCGCGCCCGAAAAACCCGGCGTGCCGCGCGCGATGATGCGCAGGTCCACATCGGGGCCCAGCGGCACCTTGCGGGCATGCACGCCCAGGATTTTCTCGCGGCCCTTGATGTCGGGATTGGGCACCTGCACCTGCCGGTCGAACCGGCCGGGGCGCAGCAGCGCGGGGTCCAGAACGTCGGGGCGGTTGGTCGCGGCCACGATGATGATGCCCTCGTTGGCCTCGAACCCGTCCATCTCGACCAGAAGCTGGTTCAGCGTCTGCTCGCGCTCGTCATTGCCGCCGCCATAGCCCACACCACGCGACCGGCCGACCGCGTCGATCTCGTCGATGAAGACGATGCAGGGGGCGTTCTTCTTGGCCTGCTCGAACATGTCGCGCACGCGGGACGCGCCGACGCCCACGAACATCTCGACGAAATCGGAACCGCTGATGGTGAAGAAGGGCACGCCCGCCTCGCCCGCGATCGCGCGCGCCAGCAGCGTCTTGCCGGTGCCGGGCGGGCCGACCAGCAGCGCGCCTTTCGGGATCTTGCCGCCCAGGCGGCTGAATTTCTGCGGGTTGCGCAGGAACTCGACGATCTCCTCAAGTTCCTCCTTGGCCTCGTCGATGCCCGCCACGTCGTCGAAGGTCACGCGGCCATGCTTTTCGGTCAGCAGTTTCGCCTTGGACTTGCCGAAGCCCATCGCGCCGCCGCGCCCGCCGCCCTGCATCCGGTTCATCAGGAACAGCCAGATCCCGATCAGGATGATGAAGGGCAGCAGCGTGCCGATATAGGCCAGCAGCCCGCTTTGCTCCTGCGGCTCGGCGCGCACATCGACATTGCGGGCCAGCAGGCGGTCGGTGATGTCCGCCCCGCGCGGGATGATGGTCGTGACCGTGCTGCCGTCATTTGCGCGGATCACGGCGCGTTCGCCGTCCAGCGTGACGCTCGCCACCTCGCCGTTTTCCACGCTGCTCAGGAACTCGGTATAGCTGATCGAGCGCGAGGACATGGTCCCCTGGCCGCCGCTGAACAGGTTGAACAGGGCGAGGATCAGCAGGAACAGGACCACCCAGAATGCGATTTGTCGCGCGTTGCCCACGGCGTTCTCCTTGAAATGACGGCACGGACAGGCCGGGGGCATGCCCGTTGGCCTAAGATAGCGATCAGGCGATCATGTTCAATGCGAGATGATCCGCTGGCTTAACGTTGTCGTGAGCCGGGCCTGCCAGCCGTTGGACAGCCCCGCAAGCGGCGCCGCGACCAGCTGCTTGCCCTGCCAGATGCCCGGCGATGCCAGCAGGGAGGCACGCGGCAGGCCGGTCGCACGCCAGTCGGGGCAATCGCCCAGCCCGGCCTCGCCCAGCGCGCGGATCTCCAGCCCCGGCCCCGAGGGTCCGTCCAGCCGCCAGCGCCCGTCCCAGAGCGCATCCGCTTGCGCGACCGTTCCGGCCACCGCGGCAGGCTCCCGCGCGATGCGCAGACACTCGCCCTCTCGCGCGATCAAGCAGCCATGCAGCGTGGCCCGCGGCGCGCTGTCCAGCGCGGCCAGCGTTTCGGCCAGCGCCTCGGCCCGCGGCGGATAGTCGGACGAGGCAACCCAGCACAAGGCCGCGACCAGCAGGCGGCGGGCGATCTCGTCTTGCAGCGCGTCCAGCCCCGCCCGGGCCAGAACCACATCGCCCCGCTCCTCGCACGCCACATGCCGCGCGGCCGCCAGCGTCGCCGCCTCCAGCGCCGCGCGGGCCGAGCCCATGCGCGCAGCGGTCGCCGCAAGCCCTTCGGCGGTGATCCCCAGCGGCGCCAGCGTGGCCAGCGCGCGGCGGGCCTGCACCCGGTCGAAACGCGCATCCTCGTTCGAGGGATCCTCGATCCAGCCCTGCCCCCGCTCGGTCAGGAAGGCGCGCAGATCGGCCCGCGACAGGCCCAGAAAGGGCCGCAGCCAGGTCACCCCCAGCGCATCGCGCGCAGGCGCCATCGCCGACAGCCCGTCCACCCCCGCCCCGCGCGCCAGCCGCATCAGCACCGTTTCGGCCTGATCGTCGCGCGTATGGCCCAGTGCGACCCGGCCGATCCCCTGCCCCGCCGCCCAATCGGCGATCAGCCGATAGCGCGCCCGGCGCGCCGCATCCTGAAGATTGCCCTGCCCGTCCCAGCCCCGCCAGCGCAGCGTTTCATGCAGCAGGCCCAGCCGAGCGCAGGTTTCGGCCACGAAGCGCGCCTCGGCAGAGGCCTCGGGCCTCAGCCCGTGATCGACGGTGACCGCGTGAACGCGCCGCCCGGCCAGCGCCAGCAACAGCGCCACGGAATCCCCCCCGCCCGAGACCGCGACCCCAAGCGGCGCATCGCCCGGGCAGGAGGCGGACAGGGCCGCCTCCAGCGCGCGGGCGATGGGGCTCAGTTGCACCCGATGGCGTCCAGCGCGGACTCGGCCTGCTGCGCCTCGGCGCTGCCCGGAAAGCGCGTGCCCACTTCGACCAGCGTGACGCAGGCCTCGCGCCGCTGGCCCAGCCCGTCCAGCGCCAGCCCCAGCCGGTAAAGGGCGGTGGCCGCGCGCGGCCCGTCCGGGCTGCCCGAGAAACTGTCGAGATAGGCCCGCGCCGCGCCCGAGGTGTCGCCCTGCGCGGTCAGCGCCTCGCCACGCAGGAAATGCGCCTCGCCCGACAGGGGGCTGCCGGGATAGGCCTCGGTAAAGGCGGCGAATCCCGCAGCGGCCGTTTCGGCGTCGCCCCCGTCCAGCGCCGCCTTCGCCGCGTCGAAATCGGCCCGTTCCCCAACGGCAAGCTGCGCCCCGTTCGAGATCGCAGGCGCCGGCGAAGGGGCGGGCGCGGGACGGGCGAGGTCCGCGCCACCCAGCGTGCTGGTCTGGCCCAGCTTGCTGACATCGCCGCCCTCAAGCTCGACCAGCCGGAATTCCAGATCCCCGATCCGCCGCGTGCCATCCTCGACGATCCGCTGGATGCGGAACTCCAGTTCCTCGGTCTTCGAGGTCAGCCGCTGCAATTCCTGCTCGATCAGGTCGAGCCGCTGCAGCGCCGAACCGCCCCCGGCCGCGCCGCCCGGCGCCCCGGTGGTGGACAGCTCGCGCTTCAGGCGCTGGATCTCGACATGAAGGATCGACATTTCCTGCCGGATATCGGCCAGCGTTTCCTGACGCGACTGGGCGGCGGCGGGCAAGGCCGCGCCCAGCGCGACGGAAACGGTCAGCAGAATGGCGAAACGGCGCATCGGGCGACCCTCAGACGCCCGCGCCCGCGGCGATCACGGTCACGGCGCGGCGGTTCTGCGAATAGCAGGCCTCGTTCGAACAGATCTCGATGGGCCGCTCCTTGCCATAGCTGACGGTGCGCAGCCGGGCGGGAGAAACGCCGCGCGAGATCAGGTATTCCTGCGCCGCATTGGCACGCCGGGCCCCCAGCGCGAGGTTGTATTCGCGGGTGCCCTGTTCGTCGGCATGCCCCTCGATGGTGGCGGAATATTCGGGATTGTCCATCAGCCAGCGCGCCTGACCGTCCAGCGTGGCGCGCGCGGTATCGCTCAGCGTGCTCTGGTCCACGGCGAACAGCACGCGGTCACCCACCGTCTGGTTGAAATAGGCGACCGAGCGCGGATCGGACGCAACGCCGTCCATGCCGAAGCCGCTGCCGCCCGCGCCCATGCCGGCACCGCTGCCGGAACCGAAACGGTCGGGATTGGAACAACCGGCAACGGCCAGCGCGGCCACCACCATCAGGGTCTTGGAAATCGGGGTCATGCGGATCTTCCTTGTGTCTTGCCTGATTGTCCGTGCCGGACCGATGGAGACATCCTATCAGCCGGATCGCGGTTTGAAAATGTGGCCCCCTAGGGCAGAAGCGGTGACCAGGACGGGTCCGAGGCCGATCCCTGCACCGGCACGCGGCGCAGGTTGCGGCCGGTGATATCGACCGAGAACAGCGCCGGTGCCCCCTCGGCCCCGGCACTTTCGCGGGTGAACATGATGACCCGCCCGTTCGGCGCCCAGCTCGGCCCCTCGTCCAGGAAGGACGCGGTCAGCAGCCGTTCCTCGGATCCATCGGTGCGCATCACGCCGATATGGAAACGGCCCTGATGCTGCTTGGTAAACGCGATGTAGTCGCCGCGCGGCGACCAGACCGGCGTGCCATAGCGCCCCTGCCCGAAAGAGATGCGCCGCGCCTCGCCGCCCGAGGCGGCCATGACGTATATCTGCGGCACGCCCGAACGGTCGCTCTCGAACACGATCTGGCGGCCATCGGGCGAATAGCTGGGCGCGGTCTCGATCGACGGGGCCGAGGTCAGCCGCGTGCGCCGCCCGTTCGACAGGTCAAGCTCGTAAAGGTCGGTATTGCCGCCCTGCGCCAGCGAGAACACGACCCGCCGCCCGTCCGGCGCAAAGCGCGGCGCAAAGGTCATCGAGCCGGGCTGATCGTCCAGCCCCCGCCGTCCCCCGGTCGCAAGATCCAGCACATAGATCCGCGGGAACCCGGATTCGTAGCTGGTATAAAGCACCCGGTCGCCCGTCGGCGAGAAGCGCGGCGCCAGCACGATCGACGCGGCATCGGTCAGGTATTGCACATTCGCGCCGTCGTAATCCATGATCGCCAGCCGCTTCTGGCGGGCGTTCTTGGGTCCGGTCTCGGCGACGAAGACCACGCGGCTGTCGAAATAGCCGCCCTCTCCGGTGATCCGCGAATAGACCTGATCGGCGACCTTGTGCGCCACGCGGCGCCAGTTCGCGGCCGAGCCCCCGAATTGCAGCCCGTCGCCCAGCGGCGCCTCGGAATAGATGTCGAACAGGCGGAACTTGACGTTCAGCCGCCCGTTGCCATCGACCGACACCGCCCCGGTGATCAGCGCCTGCGCATTGATCGCCTTCCAGTCGGAATATTGCACGGGGCTGGCGAAATTCGTCACCCGCGCCAGATGCGCCTCGGCCGGGATCTCGCGGAACAGCCCCGTCCCCGCCAGATCGGCGGCCACGACCCGCGCGATATTGCGCGCGAATTCCGCCGCGGCCGCGTTCTCGGCCACGAAATCCGGCACGGCGAAGGGCAAGGGCTCGATCACGCCCTCGTCGATCTCGATGCGCAGCGGACCGCCCTGGGCCAGCCCCGCGGCGGGGACCAGCATGGCGCCAAGCGCAAGGGCAAAAAGCGGGGTCAAAACGCGCAACATCTACCGGATCCTCATGTTCTCGGGATTGAATGTCATCTCGATCTGCCGCCACTGGTCATATTTTTCAACGGGTAGCGGAAAGCCCGACGAACCGCACATCACGATCGCGCGGCGCGCCGAATCGAAGACCTGCCGCGCCGCCATGTCGGACCCGCCCGACGAGGACACAAGCCGGATCGACTCGATCACCGGGCGTCCATCCTCGCGCATGTCCAGCGCCACCACCACGCTGGTCATCAGCGCATCGGTCGACAGCGCGCCCACATTCCAGCAGCGCGAGATCGCAACGCGCAGCGCGTCGCGCTCTCCGGCGGTCATCGGCGGCCCGGAGGCGGCGGTGCCGGTGCCCGCCCGCGGCGTCTCGTCCGCGCCCGAGGCCAGCGCATCGGCCACGGCACCGGCCACCGCATCGGCCAGGTTGTCCTGGGCGGGCGGCTGGGGTGGCTCAGGTGCGCGCTGCGGCTCCGGCGCGGGCGTCGGTTGGGGCGTCGGCGGCGGCGTGGCGGCGGTCTGGGTCTCGCGCGCCGGTTCGGGCGGTCGCTCGGGGCGCACGCGCGGGCGGGGCGAACTGGCCAGGATCTGTCCCGTCTCGACCCGCTCCTCGGCCTCGGTCACGATCTGCGGCGCGGCCTCTTCGGGGGCGGCGGCCTCGACCTCGGGCGCGGGGCTCGGCGCGGCGGCATAGGGGCGCACCGCCTCGCGCGGCTGGGGCGCGACCGCCACATCCTCGGGCCGCGGCGCGGCCGGTTCGGGCGCCACCCGCGGCGCGGGGCGCGGCGGTGCGGTATCGGCCACGGGGGCCTCCGGGCCGGTGGTGCTGACCGGGGGCGGGGCGGCCAGCGGCGGCAGCGTATCGGTCACCTCGGCCTCGGGCGGGGGCTGCAACGCACTGGTATCGGGCGCCGGATCGGGCGCGGGGCGGTCCTGCGGGGGCGGCGGCGCGGGCGGCGTGGGCCTGCGTTCGGGCGCAGGCGCGGGCCGGGGCGACGTTGTCACCACGGGGCTGCGCGGCGTCTCGACCTGCTGGGCGGGGGCTTGCGGCGCGGCCGCGGGGGCGGTCAGCGCGGCGAATTCCTCGCCCGACAGGATGGTGACATCCGTCACCTGCATCGGCCGGGGCTTCGGCGTGGTGAACAGCCCGCCGAACAGCACCCATGCCACCAACAGGAGGTGCACCGCCCCCGAAATCTGGGTGCCCCGGTCCATGCCCTCACCTAGCCGTCCGACTCGTCGAGCCGCGGCCCGCCGCTGTCGGTCACAAGCCCGATATCGCGGAATCCCGCGGCATTGAGCGCACCCATCACCTGCACCACGCGCTCATAGGAAATCGCGCCATCCGCGCGCAGATAGACCTTGTTGTCCCGCCGCTCGGCCGCCACGGCGCGCAGCTTGGGGATCAGCCCGGCCGCCTCGACTTCTGTCTCCTGCAACAGGATGCGGCCATCCGCCGTCAGCGTCACCGCCAGCGGTTCCTCCTGCGCGGCAGGCAGCGCCTCGGCGGCGGTGCGCGGCAACTCGACCGGCACGCCCACCGTCAGCAGCGGCGCGGCCACCATGAAGATGATCAGCAGCACCAGCATCACGTCGACAAAGGGCGTGACGTTGATCTCGGACATCGCGGGCGGATGCCGCCGATGGCGCCGCACGCGCTTGCCGCCCGAGTTCTGCCGAGGGGTGAGCGTCGCGCCCATCTCAGGTATCCAGCTGGCGCGAAAGGATGGTCGAGAATTCGTCGGCGAAGGATTCGTAGCCGCCCACGATCCGGTCGCTGTCCGACGACAGCTTGTTGTAGAAGATCACCGCCGGGATCGCCGCCAGAAGCCCCAGCCCGGTCGCCAGCAGCGCCTCGGCGATACCGGGCGCCACGACGGCAAGGTTGGTGTTCTGCTGCAAGGCGATCTGCTCGAAGGCGTGCTTGATCCCCCAGACCGTGCCGAACAGCCCGACGAAGGGCGCGGTGGACCCGACCGTGGCCAGGAAGGACAGCCCGCCATTCAGCTCCTCGGCCTCCTTGGCGATGGCCACATCCATCGACCGGTCGATCCGCGCCGCAGCCCCCGCGATCAACCCGCCATCCTGCCGGTGGCTGCGCCGCCATTCCATCATGCCCGCGGCGAATATCCGCTCGGGCGCAGCCTGCGGCTCGGGGCCGATCTTGTCGAACAGCTCGTCCAGCGGCTCGCCCGACCAGAACGCCTCGTCAAAGCCCAGCGCCTGAACCCGCGCCTTGCGGAAATTGATCGTCTTCTGGATGATGATCGCCCATGACCAGAACGAGGCCAGGACCAACAACAGCATCACGACCTGCACCGTAAAGGTCGCGCGCGCGAAAAGGGCAAGCAGGGAGAAGTCAATCTCCTGCGCCAACGCAAGGGTTTCGGTTTCCATTCTGCCTGCTCGTTGCTGAGGGCCGTGTTCTCCCGGCCTCCTTAACGTGATTCTACCCGTTTTTCATGGGGAATGCCAACACAACCGCATCACCGCGCCGCGATCCGGTCACCCCGCCGCCGATGGGGCCGCTGCCCCCTGGCAAAGCTCCGCCGGCAAGCGCACCGGCCGGCCGGACTCGCCCAGCGCGACAAGGGTCACGCGCGCGGAAAACAGCACCGCGTCCCCGCGCAGAACCCGCTGGTCCAGGATCAACCGGGCGGGCGTGACCTGGGCCAACCGGGTTTCGACCTCCAGCAGATCGTCGAAGCGGGCGGGCGACAGGTAATCCGCCTCGACGCGGCGGACGGCAAAGACGATGCCCCTCTCCGCCTTCAGACGGACCTGGTCCACGCCCAGGCCGCGCACCCATTCGCTGCGCGCGCGTTCGATGAATTTCAGGTAGTTCGCGTAATAGACGATGCCCGCAAGATCGGTGTCCTCGTAATAGACGCGGACCGGAAAACGATGGGTCATTGCCCGCCCTCCAACCGCGCCGCCAGCCGTAGCGCATGCGCCGGGTCGCTGGCCACCGGCGGCATCACGGGATCATAGCCCGCCCGGATCACCCCGGCGATCTCGGGGCGCAGGACCAGCCTGCCATCGGGCAGCCGGGCCAGCGGGCTTCGTTCGGCAAAGGCGCTCTCGGACCACAGCAGGATCACCTGCACAATCTGGTTCAGCGCGATCGCCTCGGCGGGCAGCGCGGCAATCGCGTCATCGACCCGCTGAAAGACAAAGGCCGCGCGGATCGCCCCATCCGCATCGAAGCGGAACAGCCGGTATTGCGTCGCCCCCGCCGCGGCCAGTCGTTCGACCAGCGGGCCAAGATCGGGCACCAGCCGGTCAAGGTTCGGCACAAGCGGCAATTCGGACCAGTCGCGAAAGAAGAACACCATCAGGTTCGCGCCCAGTTCGGGGTCGGTCTCGGCCATCTGATGCCCGGCCAGCGCCACGACCGCCTCGCAGGCGCCCTTGAGCGTGGCCAGCGTCTCGTCGCTGACGCCAAAGACCACGGGCGCGATCGGACGGCCCCAACGGGCGAACCGATAGCCGCCGTCCTGCCCCGTGAACAGCGCGCGCAACTCGCCCGGCGTCATGCCCGCCCCTTCTTCTTGGCGAAAATACCCATGGCCCTGCCCTATCCGCCCGCCCGCCGCCGGGCAAGGGCCTCAGCCGTCGAAAAGGCTGCCCTGCCCGGGCGGGCGCGGGGCGGGCAGGCCCAGATGCGCCCAGGCCTTCGAGGCCAGCATCCGGCCGCGCGGGGTGCGCTGGATCAGGCCCTGCTGCAACAGATAGGGCTCGATCACCTCCTCAAGCGCATCGCGCGATTCCGACAGCGCGGCCGACAGCGTCTCGATCCCGACCGGCCCGCCCGCATAGCTTTCCGCGATCAGCCGCAGATAGCGCCGGTCTGCGCCATCGAGCCCGAGTCCATCCACCTCCATCCGCGTCAGCGCATGATCGGCCACGGCGCGGGTAATCCGCCCGTCGCCCTCGACCAGCGCGAAATCCACCACCCGGCGCAACAGCCGCCCTGCGATCCGCGGCGTGCCGCGCGCGCGCCGGGCGATTTCCTTCAGCCCGTCCGCATCCGCCGGCACCCCCATCATCCGCGCGCCGCGGGCAACGATCAGCTCCAGCTCCTCGACAGTGTAGAATTGCAGCCGGACCGGGATGCCGAAGCGGTCGCGCAGAGGCGTCGTCAACAGCCCCAGCCGCGTCGTGGCGCCGACCAGCGTAAAGGGCTGCAACTCGATCCGCACGGTGCGCGCGGCCGGTCCCTCGCCGATCACCAGATCCAGCGCGAAATCCTCGAGCGCCGGATACAGCACTTCCTCGACCGCCGGATTCAGCCGGTGAATCTCGTCGATGAACAGGACGTCGCGCGCCTCCAGATTGGTCAGGATCGCCGCCAGATCGCCCGCCTTGGCCAGCACCGGCCCCGAGGTCATGCGAAAGCTCACGCCCAACTCCCGCGCCACGATCTGGGCCAGCGTGGTCTTGCCCAGACCGGGGGGGCCATGGAACAGCGCATGATCCATCGCCTCGCCACGCTGGCGCGCGCTTTGCAGGAAGACACGCAGATTCGCCCGCGCCTCGGCCTGGCCGACGAATTCGTCCAGCGTCTCGGGCCGCATCGCGCGGTCGGCATCCTCGGGGCGCTTGTCGGGGCGCAGGCTGGGGTCGGGTTCGGTCATGTCCTACCCCTTGGGCGCCAGCAGCTTCAGCGCGGCGCGGATCAACTCGGGCGTGTCGACCTCGGGCGCCTCGTTCGCAGCCCGGGCAACGGCCTGCACCGCATCGGCCGGGGCGTAGCCCAGATTGCCCAGAGCCGACAGCGCCTCGGCCTGCGCCGCGGCCGAGGGCGCGGGGCGCGGCGGTGCCGTGCCGACCGGCCCGGCCTGCGCGGGAGCGGCACCCGCAGCCTCGACCATTGTCCCGCCCAGCGCCATGACGCCCGGCGCCTTGCCCTTCAACTCGTTGACCACGCGTTGCGCGATCTTGGGTCCGACGCCCGGCGCGGCCTTGATTGTGTTCCAGTCGCCCAGCGCGATGGCGCGGCCCACGCCCTCGGCCCCCAGCGTACCCAGGATCGCCATCGACGCCTTGGCCCCGATCCCCTGCACGCCCATCAACAGCCGGTGCCATTCGCGTTCCAGCATCGTGGGAAAGCCGTAAAGCTGCAGCAGATCCTCGCGCACCAGCAGATCGGTATAGAGCGCGACCGCCTCGCCCACCGGCGGCAGCCCCGTCAGCGTGCGGTCCGAGACCTGCACGATGTAACCCACGCCGCCCACGTCGATCATCACGTGGTCGGGACCGCGATGGATCAGCCGCCCGGCGATGCGCCCGATCAAGCGCCCGCCCTCGCCAATGCCGCGGCCAGCCGCCCGCCCGCCGTCAGGTGAAACGCATGGCACAGCGCGATCGCCAGTGCGTCGGCCGCATCCGGGCCCGCGATCTCGATGCCGGGGAATTGCAGGCGCACCATGTGGTCGATCTGCCGCTTGTCGGCGTGCCCCACGCCCACCACCGCCTTCTTGACCGCGTTCGGGGCGTATTCCCCCACCGCAAGCCCCGCCCGCGCGGGCACCAGCACCGCGATGCCGCGGGCCTGGCCCAGCTTCAGCGTGCCCGCCCCATCGCGGTTGACAAAGGTCTGTTCCACCGCCGCCGCGTCTGGGGCGTGGCGAGCCACGATCTCGCAAAGCTGGTCGTGCAGCGACAGCAGGCGCGCGGCCAGCACCCCCTCTCCCGAACGGCAGATGCCGTTCGCCACATGGGCCAGCCGCCCGTTCGCCTGCTCGATCACGCCCCATCCGGTGCTGCGAAGGCCGGGATCAATGCCCAGAACACGCATGCGCACCCCGCTTTGTTGTGTCTTTTGCCACGAACTAGCACGAAAAGCGAACATCGGCCAGCGGCAATCGGATCGGGCCGGGTCCGGCCACGCCAGTCAAAGGGCATCGGGACGGGCCGAAATCGCCGTTTCAGCATCCGAAAGCGACATTTTTGAACCCGTTTTTTCCATTTATCACCAATGTGTTACGGATCTTTGTCGCCATGCAGCGACTGCATGTGTCCCTTGCGTTTTTTGTGGATTGCGAATGGCGGTGCGCGCGCTTACCTCGCCCATCGAAGTCGTGCGGCAAGGTTGCCGCCCGGGCCTCGCAAGGACAGCGCAAGATGACCGTTATCCCCCTGAACCGCCGACCTCCCGCCACCCGCCATCCCCAAGGCGGGCTGCATGCGCTCATCGCAGGGCTTGCCGGGCAACTGGCGGCGTGGAACGACGCCCGCCTCACCCGAAAGCTGCTCTCGCAGCTGACCGACAGGGAACTGGACGATATCGGGCTGAATCGGGCCGAGATCGACCTTATCGCGCGCCGGGCGCCGTCCGACCGGCCGCTTGCGATGTAGGACCCGAACCACACACCCGGATCCGGAGCACGCGGCCTTAACCCCCCCGGGGTCGCGCCTTGCTCCGGTCTCGACCGGCTCGTTCCGGACCGCCATTTCGCGGCAGCCGGGCGGGTCGGCCCTCCCGCCAACTCACGGACGGGAAGACGCCCCGGCAGGTTCTCCTGCCGGGGCGTTCGCATTCAGGCCCTCCAACGCGGCCCGGCGCGCCGCCCGACCGCCGGGGGTCAGCCGAACAGACCCAGCACCCGGCGCATCTCGCCCGCCAGCCAGTCGGTGATCGGGTCGATCTGCATCACGAAGACCGTGACCTTCTGCACGACCCCATCGCCCGCGGCGCGGTCCAGATGCGCAGAATAGGCTTCCGGCCCGATCTGCATCAGGATCAACGCCTTCACCATCAGCATGCACAGCGCGATCATGCCGATCACGCGCCAGACCGGAACCCCGTCATGGGCGCGGCGACGGTAGAACGACCGGCCAAGCGTCCCCGGCGCCTCGAACCCGTAGCCCTGCCGGCGCATGCGATCCAGCCGCGCAAGGCGGTCGCGGAATTCCTCATATTGCGGATCGTGCATGACCTTGCCCCATTGCCCCATTCGCCTCACCCAAGGCGATACTGCGACGAAAACGGGGCGAAATTACGGCCTAGAGCGACGGTTTCCGCAGACAAAGGGTGATCCAGTCGCCGATTTCCTCGGTTTCGTGGACGATCAGCCCGTTTTCAGCATAGCGCGTCGCCACTTCGGGGCCTTGTTCGATCAACAGCCCCGACAGGATCGCATGCCCCCCGGGCGCGATTCGCTGCGCAATCCCGGGCGCCAGCTCCAGCAGCGGCGCCTTGAGGATATTGGCGAAAACAAGGCCAAAGGGCGCCGCCGCCTCCAGATCGGGATGATCGAGCCCCGCAGCCTCCAGGCATTGCACCCGGCCCGTCAGCCCATTGGCCGCGACATTCTCGGCCGCCACCTCGACCGCGACCGGGTCGATATCCGAGGCCAGCACCGGCACATCCCACAACCGCGCCGCCGCCATCGCCAGCACCGCCGTTCCGCAGCCGATATCGGCCACCGCGCGCGGCGTGGCGCCCTGCGCCGCCAGCCGGTCCAGCGCGCGCAGACAGCCCTGCGTGGTGCCGTGATGGCCCGTGCCGAACGCCATCGACGCCTCGATCAGCAGCGCGATCCGGTCCTCGGGCACGCGGTCGGCATCATGGCTGCCATAGACGAAGAAGCGCCCGGCCTCGACCGGCGCCAGTTCGCGCTTCACCTTGGCCACCCAATCGGTCTCTGGCAGTTCCGAAACGGCGAAATCGCGTGCACCATACATGCTGGCCAGCAGCGCCAGCCCCGCCGCATCGGGGGCTTCGGTGAAATAGCCGCCCACCTCCCACAGGCCCGAGCCGTCCTCGATCTCGAACACGCCGACGCCGGTAGGCTCGGGGTCGAGATCCTCCATCGCCTCGCCCAGCGCCTCGGCCTGGTCCTTGCCGGAAAGGGTGGTCAGCGCTGTGAAGGTGGGCATGGGCGGGTCTCCTGCGGTGGGTCGCCCCAGCGCCTAGGCCCCCTGCGCCGCCTGGTCAAGCGCGGCAAGCGCCCGCTCGGCCAGAACGCCGTGCAGTTCGCTGCCGTCAAGCCGGATCACCGGGCAGGCCAGCGCCGACAGCCACGCCTCGTGCTGCACCCGGCTGCGCCCGGCAAAGGCGGGATCGTCATAGCCCGAGGCATAGTCGAGAAACGCCCGGAACTCCTGCGCCCGCGCGCCACCCGGGGCCACCGCCGCGCCGTGGCGCTGGCGCTCGCGGCGGCGCAGACGGATGATCCGGGTTTCCTTGGGTGCGGTCAGGAACAGCACCTGCGTCAGCCGCGGGATCAGCGCATCCCCCCAGCCGCATATCGCGCCCGCCAGCACCCAGTCCGAGCGCGGCGCGAACATCGCCTGCATCAGCGCCACCCGCTCGTCCGGCGGGCGGGTCTTGCGAAAGGGCGGCTCGGTCGGCTGCCACAGGAAATCGTCCGCGTCGAAAACCTGCGAGGAGAGCCGGTCCGCCAGCGCGCGGGCCAGCGTGGAACTGCCCGCCCCCGCAGCGCCCAGGATCAGGATGCGCCGACCCATGGCCGCAGGGGATCAGGCGCCGATGCCCACCGGGCAACTGACCCCCGTGCCTCCCAACCCGCAATAGCCGCCCGGGTTCTTGGCAAGATATTGCTGGTGATAGCCTTCGGCATAGTAGAAGGGCGGCGCCGCCCGGATCTCGGTGGTGATGGCGCCAAAGCCCGCCTTGCGCAGACGCTCCTGATAGGCGGCGCGGCTGGCCTCGGCGGCGGCCTCCTGTGCCGCGGTAAAGGTATAGACCGCCGAGCGATACTGCGTGCCCCGGTCGTTGCCCTGCCGCATCCCCTGCGTCGGATCATGCCCCTCCCAGAAATGGCGCAGCAGCGTTTCATAGCTGATCTCTGCCGGGTCATGGACCACGCGCACCACCTCGGTATGGCCGGTCTTGCCGGTGCAGACCTCCTCATAGGTCGGGTTGGGCGTGAAGCCGCCCGCATATCCGGCGGCCGTCATCCACACCCCCGGCAACTGCCAGAACTTGCGCTCGACGCCCCAGAAACAGCCCATGCCGAAGACGGCTTCCTCCATCCCCTCGGGGATCGGCGCCTTCAGCGGGCGGCCAAAGACGAAATGCGTCTCGGCGGTCGGGATCGGATCGGGGCGGCCGGGCCAGGCATCGGCCTCGGCGACCATGTCGGTCTTGCGGCTGAGAAAGGAAAACATGCGGCGAACTCCCTCTTGGGTCGTGGCTCGATATAGGACGCCGCGCCGCGCCGCCCAGATCGCCGCGTCAGCCTTCGGCCGCCCGCATCACCGGCCCCGCGACCCCGTCCCAGGCACCCGGCACCAGCGCAATCCCCAGCACGCGGTCGGGGTTGGTGGGCGGCGGCATCTCGACGCCGTCCAGCCGCACGAACCCGAACCGCCCGTAATAGGGCGCATCGCCCACCAGCATCACCCGGCCGAACCCCAGCAGCCGCGCGCGCTCCAGCGACTCGCGGATCAAGAGCGCCCCCAGCCCCTCGCCCTGCCGCGTCGGGTGCACCGCCACCGGCCCCAGCAGCAGCGCGGGCGCCCCGCCCACCAGAACCGGCCAGTAGCGGATCGCGGCAGCGAGGATCCCGTCCCCATCCCGCGCGGTCATGCACAGGCCCGGGACCGGATCGACCCCCTCGCGCAGCCGGTAGGACGACAGCGCCGAGCGCCCCGGGGCAAAGCAGAGGTCGTAAAGCGCCTCGACCTCCCACCAATCCTCCGCCGTTTCCTCGGCCAGCCGGATCACCCGCCCCTCCCTGCTTCTGGAAACGGCCCTAGCACGGGGCTATGACGGGGGCAAACGCGCGAAAGGAGCCCCATGTTCTACCGCCCCGCCGACGGCCACCCGTTCCCCCACAACCCGTTCAACGCGATCGTCACGCCGCGCCCGATCGGCTGGATCTCGACCCGCGCCGCGGACGGGGCCGACAACCTCGCGCCCTATTCCTTCTTCAACGCGGTCGCCTATGTGCCGCCGCAGGTGATGTTCGCCTCGACCTCGGCCAAGCCCGACCGCGACGGCACCAAGGACAGCGTGGCCAATATCCGCGAGACCGGCGTCTTCTGCGTCAACATCGTCGAGGTCACGATGAAGGACGCGATGAACCTGACCTCCGGTCCATGGCCGCGCGATGTGGACGAATTCGCCCACGCCGACATCGCGAAAGCCGCCTGCGACACCATCGCCTGCGCCCGCGTCGCCGCCGCCCCCGCCAGCCTGGAATGCCGGCTCACCCGGATCGTGCACTTGCCGGGCGAGGCCAATTTCGCCGTCTTCGGCGAGGTGACCGGCATCCACCTGCGCGACGATTGCGTGGTGGATGGCCGCTTCGACGTGACCCGCTTCCAGCCGCTCGCACGCATGGGCTATCGCGATTATGCCGTGATCCGCGAGGTGTTCGAACTCCGCCGCCCCGGCGAATAGCCCGCCGGACCTGCGGCCACGCACAGGCTTTCCGTCGCGCGCCCCGCCCCCTAAAAGGGGCCGACTCGTGAAACCGGAAAGAGGGACGGACCATGGAACGGATGATCGCGGTGATCGGCGGCTCGGGCGTCTATGACATCGAGGGGCTGGAGGATGCGCGCTGGCAGGCGGTGGACAGCCCCTGGGGCCAACCCTCCGACGAGATCCTGACCGGCACGCTGGGCGGCGTGAAGATGGCCTTCCTGCCGCGCCACGGCCGGGGCCATGTCCATTCGCCCTCGACCGTGCCCTACCGCGCCAATATCGACGCGCTGAAACGGCTGGGCGCGACCGATGTGGTCTCGGTTTCGGCCTGCGGCTCGTTCCGCGAGGAACTGGCGCCGGGCGATTTCGTGGTGGTGAACCAGTTCATCGACCGCACCTTCGCCCGCGAGAAAAGCTTCTTCGGCCAGGGCTGCGTCGCCCATGTCAGCGTGGCGCACCCGACCTGCGGGCGGCTGTCGGCCGCCTGCCTTCAGGCCGCCCGCGACGAGGGGATCACCATCCACCAGGGCGGCACCTATCTGGCAATGGAAGGGCCGCAATTCTCGACGCTGGCGGAATCGAAGCTCTACCGCGAGAACTGGGGCTGCGACGTGATCGGCATGACCAACATGCCCGAGGCGAAACTCGCCCGCGAGGCCGAGCTTTGCTATGCCTCGATCGCCATGGTCACCGACTACGATTGCTGGCACCCCGATCACGACGCGGTCGAAGTCGCCGACATCGTGAAGACCCTGATCGGCAATGCCGAAAAGGCCCGCGCCATGGTCACCCGCCTGCCCGGCCTTCTGGGCGCGCACAAGCCCTGCGACAAGGGCTGCGACACGGCGCTGGAATACGCTCTGATCACCGCGCCGGAAAAGCGCGACCCCGCGCTGGTCGCGAAGCTCGACGCGGTCGCCGGGCGCGTGCTGAACCGCTAGGCGCATCCCGGCGCGGGGACGGGGTCTGGCCCCGCCCCCGTCCTTGCGGCAAACCGCAATCTTGCACCACCCGCCCCGCCTGGGCGACACCCGGACCAGGCACAGACCGAAAGGGCCCCCGCCATGCCGTCGAACAATTCCGTCAAGGATTACATCCGCACCATCGTCGATTTCCCGCATGAAGGGATCATGTTCCGCGACGTGACCACGCTCTTCGCCGATCCGCGCGGCTTCCGCATGGCGATCGACCAGATGCTGCACCCCTATGCGGGCCAGCAGATCGACAAGGTGGTCGGGCTCGAGGCGCGCGGCTTCATCCTGGGCGGCGCCATCGCGCACCAGTTGTCCAAGGGCTTCGTGCCGATCCGCAAGAAGGGCAAGCTTCCGGCCGCCACCATCGCCGAGGAATACCAGCTCGAATACGGCTCGGCCGTGGTCGAGATCCATGACGACGCGCTTGTCGCGGGCGACAAGGTGCTGATCGTGGACGACCTGCTGGCCACCGGCGGCACCGCCGAGGCCGGGATCAAGCTCTGCGAACGGCTGGGCGCCCGGATCGTCGGCTGCGCCTTCGTGGTGGACCTGCCCGATCTCGGCGGCCGCCGTCGGCTCGAGTCGATGGGGATCGAGGTTCACGCGCTCTGCGACTTCGCAGGCCACTGAGCCCCGCGCCCCGACCACAGGGCGCGCCCGGTCGCAAGCGCGGGATCCGGGTATTTTTGCCAAGAAGAAACACAAGGCGGCCCGGCGGTTTCCCGGCGCGCGCCCTGCTTCTTCTGGCCATAAATATCCATGTCCCGACGCCACCGCCGGGCGCGCCCGTCAGGCAGGGGCGCGCAGCAGGACGCCGGGATTCATGATCCCCGCCGGGTCCAGCGCGGCCTTGATCGCCCGCATCGCCGCCAGCCGGGCCGGATCGCCATAGCGTTCCAGGTCCTCGACCTTGAGCCGCCCGACCCCATGCTCGGCGCTGACCGATCCGCCGAGCGCATGCACAAGGTCATGCACGCAACGCTTGATCGCGGCGCGCTTGTCCTCGTGATCGGCGCGCGTCTCGCCCTTCCGGGGGAAGACGTTATAATGCAAATTGCCATCGCCCACATGGCCGAAGCAGTTGATCCGGAACCACCCCAGCCCGGCCAGCGCGGGGCCTGCCCGCGCGATGAATTCGGGGATCGCCGACAGCGGCACCGAGATGTCGTGGGACGAGATCGCGCCGATCTTCCGGTTGGCCAGCGGCAGGCTTTCGCGCAGCGCCCAGAACGCGGCCCGCTGCGCCTCGGATTGCGCGATCAGCCCGTCGCTGACCAGCCCCGCCCCGGCCGCCTCGGCGAACAGCCCCTCCAGCGCCGCGCCCGGATCCTGTCCCGCGCCCAGGCCAAGGTCGATCAGCACGCACCATTCGGGCGGATCGGGCCAGGGCAGGCGGATCTCGGGCAGGGTCTCGGCCAGGAAATCGAACCCCTGCCGATGGATCAGTTCGAAGGCCGAGACCCCCTCGCCGATCCGCCCCTGCGCCAGCGCCAGCAGGTCGAGCGCCGCCTGCGGATCCGTCACCGCCAGCAGCGCCGCGCCGCTGCGCGCAGGCCGCGGCGCCAGTTTCAACGCGGCGGCGGTGATGATGCCCAGCGTCCCCTCGGCCCCGATCAGCAGGTGGCGCAGATCGTAGCCCGTGTTGTCCTTGCGCAGCCGTTTCAGCCCGTGCAGGACCGACCCGTCGGGCAGCACCGCCTCGACGCCGAGGCACAGCTCGCGCGCATTGCCGTAGCGCAGCACGTTCACCCCGCCCGCATTGGTCGCCAGCACGCCCCCGATCCGCGCCGACCCCTCGGAGGCCAGCGAGAGCGGGAACAGCCGCCCCGCCGCCTCGGCCGCCGCCTGCACCTCGGCCAGGATCGCGCCCGCCTCGGCCACCAGCACATTCTCGGCCGGATAGACCGCGCGGATCGCCCGCATCCGTTCCAGCGTCACGATCACCGGCGCGGGACCGCTCTCCATCACCTGCCCGCCGACCAGCCCGGTGCCGCCCCCATAGGGCACCACCCCCACCCGCGCCGCGGCGCAGGTGCGCACGATCTCGGCCACCTCCTCGACCCGGCCCGGCGCCAGCAACAGCCCGCCCTGCCCGCGATAGCGCCCCCGCGGTTCCTCCAGATAGGCGGGTGTCAGGTCACGGAAACACGCCGCGGGCAGGCGGGCGCGCAGATCGGCGGCAAAGGCATCGGTTACGGGGTTCAGCATGGGCGGTCCTTTCGCCCAAGCTCAAAGCACAGAGCCCGCGCGGCTGGCAAGTCACTCGGGCCAGTCACTCGGGATCGCGCAGCGGCTGCGGGTCCAGCACGATCACCGTGGGCCGGTCGGGCAGCGTGCGCAGCGAGATCTCCAGATGTCCCGCCCCTTCGCGCCGGATCACGAACTCGCCGGACATGCCCGCCAGGAACCGCTCCAGCGACTGCGCCCCGAACCAGTGCATCGGGATCACGACCGAACTGCGCAGCCGTTCCAGCACGCGGATCATCGTCGGCAGATCCAGCGTCAGCCCGCCATCGACCGGCGCCATCACAACGTCCAGCCGGCCGAGCGAGGCATATTGCATCTCGTCGGGCTCGTGATGCAGGTGCCCCAGATGCCCGATGCACAGCCCCGCAACCTCGAAAACGAAGATCGAATTGCCGTTCTCGCGCACCACCGAGCGGTCGAAGCCGCGCACATCGGTCGGCACGTTGCGCACCAGCATCTCGCCCAGATCGAGGTGATGATCCGCCGCCACGCCATCCCTGGCCCAGCCTTCCAGCACATGGGGGATCGCGGGATCGGGGAAGGCGGTGAAATGGGTCTGATGCGCGTTGTTCATCGTGACCACATCGGGGATCAGCCGGGTCGAGCCCAGAAAGCCCGTGAAATCGGTCGCGACACGCAGCCCGCCCGCCGTCTCGATCACGAAGGTCGCGTGATCGACGAAACTGATGCGCACACTATGCGGATCGGGCAGCGGCATGCCGAAACCGGCAAGCTGGACATATTCCAGCGCGGGATCGGCCTCGGCGATGGCGATGCAATGGCTGGGGCGGCGGTCCTGGGCGGCGGCGGGCAGCGCCAGCAGGGCGGCAAGCGCGGTCAGGCAGGATCGGATCATCGTCAGGCACCTCCTGAGCGACTGGATAGCGCGCCGCCGCCCGCTGTCATGGTGCCACGCCACCGGGGCGGGCCACGATCACAACTGCTCGACCGTCACCTTGTCGGCGTGAAAGGCCAGATGGCCCGCGATCCGCTCGACCCCCGGACCCGGGTTTTCGTAGCACCAGCCCGCATCGGGGATGTCATAGCTCTTGGCATGCAGGGTGTAATAGCTCGCCTCGCCCTTGACCGGACAGGTCGTCCGGCTGTCCGAGCGTTCGAGGAAGGCCATCGCCACATCCTCGCGCGGGAAATAGATCACCGGGGCGCGGTCGCCCTCGACCAGTTCCAGCGCATTGCGGCTTTCGGCAATCACCGCGCCGCCCGCCCGGACCACCCAGGCCCCCTCGGCCCGATGAATCGCGACATGTTCGGCCATGGCTACACTCCCCTCGCTGGTTTCGGCGTCTGACGCGCCGCCGTTCAGTCACACGATCGCGGCGGGAATGTCCAGACAGCGGAAAGGTCAGATCGGCAGGGTGGCCGCCGCCAACCAGTCGCGCGCGGGCTGCGAGACCTCGGGGCCGACCAGATCGGCAACGCGCGCGTGATAGGCATTCAGCCAGTCGCGCTCCTCGGCATTCAGCATCCCCGCGACGATCAGGCGGCGGTCGATGGGCACGAAACTCAGCGTCTCGAAGCCCAGCATCTCGCGGTCGTCGCCGCCCTCCGGCACCGGCGCGGGCTGAACCACGATCAGGTTCTCGATCCGGATGCCGAACGCGCCCTCGCGGTAATAGCCCGGCTCGTTCGACAGGATCATCCCCGGTTCCAGCGCCACATGCGACAGCCGCGAAATCCGCTGCGGCCCCTCATGGACCGACAGATAGGCACCGACGCCGTGGCCCGTGCCATGGTCGTAATCCTGTCCCGCCAGCCACAGCGGATAGCGCGCCAGCGCATCCAGATCGCGCCCCGCGACCCCCTTGGGAAACCGCGCGCGGGAAATCGCGATCATGCCTTTCAGCACCCGGGTAAAGGGCGCGCGCGCCGCCTCGGGCGCCGTGCCGACCGCCACCGTGCGGGTGATGTCGGTGGTGCCGTCCAGATATTGCCCACCCGAATCCACCAGCAGCACCTCGCCCGGAACCACGCGCCGGTTTGTCGCCTCGCTGACCCGGTAATGCACGATGGCCCCGTTCGGCCCCGCCCCCGCGATGGTGTCGAAGCTGATATCGCAAAGCTTGCCGGTCGCCCGCCGGAACCCCTCCAGCCGCTTGACCACGTCGATCTCGGTCAGCTCGCCCCCCGGCGCCTCGGCATCGAGCCAGGCCAGGAACTCGACCATGGCCGCCGCATCGCGCAGATGCGCGGCCCGCGCGCCCGCCAGTTCCGCCGCGCTCTTGCGCGCCTTGGGCAGGATGCAAGGATCCTCCCACCGCGCGACCTCGATCCCCGCCTCCTGCAACTGGCGCAGCACCCAGAGCGGCGCACTGGCGGGGTCGATCCGCACCGGGCCGACAAGGCTGCGCAGCCCCGGGCCAAAGGCGGCAACGGGGCGCAGGGTGACATCGGGGCCAAGATGGCGGCGCAGCTCGTCCGAAACCTTGGCCGCGTCGGCAAACAGCGTCACGCGCGCATCGTCATGCAGCACCGCAAAGGCGTGCGGCACCGGGTTGCGCGGCACATCCGCCCCCCGCACGTTCAACAGCCAGGCAATGGAATCGGGCAGGCTCAGCACCGCCGCCGCCTGCCCGGCCTTGCGCAGGGTCTCGGCCAGGCGCGCGCGCTTCTCGGCATGGCTCGCCCCCGCCAGCGCCTCGGGATAGGCCGAGATCGCGCCCTGCGGGGCGGCGGGCTGGTCGGACCAGAGGCGGTCGATCGGGTTCTCGACCTCGCGCAGCGAAATCCCGGCATCCCGCAATGCCTCGCTCAGCTTTTCCACCTGTTCGGGCGTGTGCAGCCAGGGGTCGAGCCCCACCACGCCGCCCTGCGGCAGCGCCGCGCGCAACCAGTCGGCAAGCTGCGTCTCGGGCCAGTCGACCGGCGTGAAATGGTCCGGATCCACCTGGCTCCTGACCTGCACCCGGTAGCGGCCATCGACGAACACCCCCGCGCGGTCCATCAGCACGCAGGCAAAGCCCGCGGACCCGGTGAAGCCCGTCAGCCAGGCCAGCCGCTCGTCGCGCGGGGCGACATATTCGCCCTGATGGGCATCCGCCCGCGGCACAAGGAACCCGGCCAGCCCCGCCCGGGCCATCTCGGCGCGCAAGGCGGCAAGGCGCGGGGGGCCATCCTGCGGCGATGTGGGGCTTTCGAAGCTCTGGAACATGGCGGGCCTTGCGCGGAAAGGCGCCCCGCAGGGCGCCGTCAGCGCCAGACTAGCAGCCCGCGCATCGACGGCAAGCCATGCGCATCCGCCCCGTCCACCAGGGCCGCCCTTAACCGTCGCTTAAACCTGAAAGGCTATCCAGATCCAGCCCCGAAGCATGAGGTCGCGCATGGCCCCGGACCTGTTCTTCCTGCTCTATCGCAGCACCGCCCGCCGACCGCTCGACGGCGATACCGTCGCCGATATCCTGCTCGCGAGCCTGCGCAACAATCCCCGAAACGGGCTGACCGGCTTCCTGCATGTCGAACGGGACTGCTTCCTGCAATATATCGAAGGCCCGCGCGAGCCGTTGCTGCGAACCGCCGCGCGCATCCGCAAGGACCGCCGCCACAAGGATTTCCTGCTTCTGGCCGAAGGCACGATCGACGACCGGTTCTTTCCCGACTGGGACATGGGCCAGATCGCCAGCGAGAACCTCCCGACCGACGGGCTCCTCGCCGAACGCACCTGGCTGCGCCCAGACCCGGATATCGACCCGCTGCCGCTGATCCGGGCCTTCGCGGTCCATGCGAATCGACAGAACGGGCTGGAGATCTCGGAAACCGCGTGATCCGGGCTAGACCGCCTTGCGGATCCCGATCATCCGTGCCCGCCCGCGCGGGTCCTTGTCGAACAGCGCGGCCAGTTGCTCGGTCATCGCGCCGGCCAGTTGCTCGACATCGGTAATCGTCACCGCGCGCTGGTAATAGCGGGTGACGTCATGGCCGATGCCGATGGCGATCAGTTCGACCGCCTTGCGCCGCTCGACCATCGCGATCACGTCGCGCAGGTGCTTTTCCAGGTAGTTCGCGGAATTCACCGACAGCGTGGAATCGTCCACCGGCGCCCCGTCCGAGATCACCATCAGGATCCGCCGCGCCTCGGGCCGGGCCATCATCCGCCGATGCGCCCATTCCAGCGCCTCGCCGTCGATATTCTCCTTCAGCAGGCCTTCCTTCATCATCAGCCCAAGGTTCTGGCGTGCCCGCCGCCAGGGCGCATCCGCCCCCTTGTAGATGATGTGGCGCAGATCGTTCAGCCGCCCCGGCGCCATCGGCCGCCCCTCGGCCAGCCATTTCTCGCGGCACTGCCCGCCCTTCCACGCCCGCGTGGTGAAACCCAGGATCTCGACCTTCACGTCGCAGCGTTCCAGCGTCCGCGCCAGAACATCGGCACAGATCGCGGCAATGGAAATCGGCCGCCCGCGCATCGACCCCGAATTGTCCAGAAGCAGGGTCACCACCGTGTCGCGGAACTCGGTATCCTTCTCGACCTTGAAGCTCAGCGGCGTGGTCGGGTTCGCCACCACGCGGGCCAGCCGCCCAGCATCCAGGATCCCTTCCTCGCAATCGAATTCCCAGGACCGGCTCTGCTGTGCCTGCAAGCGGCGTTGCAGCTTGTTGGCCAGCCGCCCCACCGCCCCCTTCAGCGGGTCGAGCTGCTGGTCCAGATAGGCGCGCAGCCGCTCCAGCTCGGCGGGTTCGGCCAGGTCCTCGGCCTTCACCTCCTCGTCGAAGACGGACGTGAAGACCTTGTAATCCGGATCGGCCTCGGAATGGGGCGCAGGCGGCGGCGGCTCGTGCGGGGCCTCGCCCTCGGGCAGCTCGGCCTCCTCGCCCATGTCCATGTCGGCCAGGTCGTCCGGGCTGACATGGGCCTGGGCGGCATCCTGCAACTCGTCCTGCGAGCGTTCGGAACTGGCGTCGGCCTCGTCGCTCTCCTCGCCCTGCTCCTCGCCATACTCCTCGGGCGCGTCCTCGTCGGTCTCGGCGCCCTCGTCCTCGGACTCGTCCTGCTCGGCATCCGGATCGTCGCCCAGCTGGTCGCCATAGCCCAGATCCGAGATCACCTGCCGGGCCAAGCGGGCAAAACCCGCCTGATCGGACAGCACCTCCTCCAGCCGCTCCAGCGTGCCGCCCGCCTGCTCCTCGATGAAGCCGCGCCACAGCGCCATCGCATTGTCCGCCCCCCGGGGCAGCGGCCGCCCGGTCGCCAGATGCCGCAGCATGTAGCCCGCCGCCACCGACAAGGGCACCTCGCCCGCCTCGCGCGCCTGGGCATAGCCGCGCTTGGCGGCCTCGGCGGCGATCACCGCGTCGATATTCCCCGCCGTGCCGGGCATCGCGCGCGCGCCCACCGCCTCGCAGCGGGCGGACTCCAGCGCCTCGTAAAGATCGCGCGCCATCTGGCCCTGGGGGCGATAGCGCGCATGCAGCCCCGCATCGTGAAACCTGTGGCGCAGCGCAAAGCCGTCAGCCGTGCCGCGCGCGATCAGCACCTCGTCGCGCGTCATCCGCCGGCTGACCTGCGGCAGGCGCACCGCATCCGCCATCAGCCCCGGCGGATCGACCGAATAGGACACGCCCAGATCGGCATCGTCGGCCAGCACGCGCGTGGCCTCGGCCAGCGCCTTCTTGAACGGATCGGCGGGGTTGTCAGATGGCTTGCTCATCCCGTCGCGGCGCCGCGCGCGCCCTCACCCTTCTTCTGGCCTCAAATATCCCCGCCGGAGGCACGCGCCCGCAAGGGCGCGTCCCCCTACCCGACGGCGACGCTCGCCGCACTTTCGGGCAGTTCCTCGTCGAACAGCCGCTGGTAGAACTCGGCCACCGTGGCGCGTTCCAGCTCGTCGCACTTGTTCAGGAAGGTCAGCCGGAACGCATAGCCCACATTGCGGAAGATCTCGGCATTCTGCGCCCAGGCGATCACCGTGCGCGGACTCATCACCGTGGACAGATCGCCATTCATGAAGGCCGTGCGCGTCAGGTCGGCCACCGTCACCATATGGCCGATGGTCTTGCGGCCCTTGTCGGTGTTGTAATGCGGGCACTTGCCCAGCACGATCGCGCATTCGGCGTCATGGGAAAGGTAGTTCAGCGTGGCGACCAGCGACCAGCGGTCCATCTGGCCCTGGTTGATCTGCTGGGTGCCGTGATAAAGCCCCGTGGTGTCGCCCAGGCCCACCGTGTTCGCGGTCGCGAACAGCCGGAAAAAGGGATGCGGCGTGATCACCTCGTTCTGGTCCAGCAGCGTCAGCTTGCCGTCCGCCTCCAGCACCCGCTGGATCACGAACATCACGTCGGCGCGGCCGGCATCGTATTCGTCGAAGACGATCGCGCAGGCATTGCGCAGCGCCCAGGGCAGGATGCCTTCCTGGAACTCGGTCACCTGCTTGCCGTCGCGCAGCTTGATCGCGTCCTTGCCGATCAGGTCGATCCGGCTGATATGGCTGTCGAGATTGACCCGCACGCAGGGCCAGTTCAGCCGCGCGGCGACCTGTTCGATATGGGTGGACTTGCCGGTGCCGTGATAGCCCTGGATCATCACGCGGCGGTTATGGGCAAAGCCCGCCAGGATCGCCAGCGTCGTGTCCGGGTCGAACTTGTAGGTCGGGTCGATGTCGGGCACGCGATCCGTGCGCTCCTCGAACCCCTTCACCACCATGTCGGTGTCGATCCCGAAGACCTCGCGCACCGAGATCTCCTCGGTCGGTTTGACTAGGCTCATGATGCTCGATCCGTCCAGCTCGCTTTCCTCGCGACGTAGTGGAACATATCGCCCGGGCGCGCAAGGGGAAGGGCGGGATCCCACGCGACCGGGGCGCATGCGATGCAACCGTTTGTCAATCTTTTCAAGGCATCTTGTGGCCGAGACGAACTGTCCGGGTGACGCCCCAGCGAATATGGGTCACGGTCGGGCGCGCCGCTCCGACGGTTCCAGGGAACGTATCGCCGATACGCGAGTGTCGTGGTTGTCAGTTCCATCGGCGATCGCCGCATGTGCGCCCGAGGCCGGGACGCACTTGCGGACCCCGCCCGCCGCTGCGGTGGCGGGCGGGGCTTCTTCGCCCGAGCCGCAACGCCCCATGGACCCGCCCTGCCCGGACCCCGCGCGCCCCATGCGCCCTCGCCGCGGCCCCACCCGGCATCCTCCGCGCGGGACGCTTTTCCCCCGCCGCCCCGGCCCGTGCGGGCCGATGACGGACCGATGGCAGGCGGCCGCGGCGACGAATCCGTCACCTCCGCCCCGGCACCGGCCGGGACCGGTCCCGGGGGTCCACCCCGGTCCCGCCCGGCAGGGCGCCTACCGATCGTTGTGCCCGGCGACACGGATTCCGTTCCGGGTTGAGATTATCCGCATTGGCGCAGGGTGGATCCCGCTTTTCCGCCCCTTTCGGCAACGCGGCGCGCGTTCTGCTTTCGCCTGCCGCCGGTCTCGCCTAGGGTGCCCGCCGTCGCCCGCAGAGCAAGGAGTTGCCGGATGCCCCTTCCCGCCGAAGCCGTGACCGTGTTGGGAAACATCCTGGGCAACCGGATCAGCCTTTCGCGATCCGATCTGGACCTGCACGGCCGCAGCGAAGCGTGGTTTCCGCCAACCCCGCCCGAGGCGGTGGTCTATCCCGAAACGACCGAGGAAGTCGCCGCGATCGTGCGGGCCTGCGCCGCGCATGGCTGCCCGCTGACCGCCTGGGGCGCGGGCAGCTCGCTGGAGGGCCACGCGCTGGCGGTCAAGGGCGGCATCAGCGTCGATTTCACCCGGATGAACCGGGTGCTGAAGGTGAACCCCGGGGACATGGACGCGGTGGTCCAGCCCGGGGTCACGCGCGAGGCGCTGAATGTCGAGCTGCGCGCCACGGGGCTGTTCTTCCCGGTCGATCCGGGCGCGAACGCGACGCTGGGCGGCATGGCCTCGACGCGCGCCTCGGGCACGACCGCCGTGCGCTATGGCACGATGCGCGAGAACGTGCTGGGGCTGCAGGTGGTGCTGGCCGACGGGCGGGTCATCCGCACCGGCACGCGGGCGCGCAAATCGGCGGCGGGCTATGACCTCACGGGGCTGTTCGTGGGGGCCGAGGGCACGCTGGGCCTGATGACCGAGCTGACGGTGAAGCTCTACGGCCAGCCCGAGGCGATCTCGGCCGCGGTCTGCGCCTTCGACGCGATCGGGCCCGCGGTCGAGACGGTGATCCAGACCATCCAGTCGGGCATCCCGATGGCCCGGATCGAATTCGTCGATGCCGCGACGGCGGCGGCCGTCAACGCCTATGCGGGCGCCAGCTTCCCCGAAAAGCCGCATCTGATGGTGGAGTTCCACGGCTCGACCGCGGGCGTCGCCGAACAGGCGCAAGGTTTCGGCGAGATCGTGGCCGACAATGGCGGCTCGGGCTTCGCCTGGTCGTCGCTGCCCGAGGAACGCAACGCGCTCTGGACCATGCGGCACAACGCCTATTACGCCTGCCTCGCCTCGCGTCCCGGCGCGACGGCGCTGGTGACCGACATCTGCGTGCCGATCTCGCGGCTGGCCGAGGCGGTCGAGGAGACCCGCGCCGACATCGCCGCCTCGCATGTGCCGGGGCCGATCCTGGGCCATGTGGGCGACGGCAATTTCCACGCGATCCTGCTGGTCGATCCGCGCAACGCGGTCGAACTGGCCGAGGCCAGGCGGCTTGCGCACCAGATGGTCGAGCGCGCGCTGCGGCTGGGCGGCACGATCTCGGGCGAGCACGGGATCGGCATGGGCAAGCTCGGCCACATGGCCGCCGCGCATGGCGAGGCCTGGGAGGTGATGGGCGAGATCAAGCGCGCGCTCGACCCCGCGGGGCTGATGAACCCGGGCAAGATGCTGCGCCAGGGCTGAGGCCGTTCCGAGCCGGACCCGCACCGGCGACCCCTCCCGCCCCCGGCCTGCGCGGGGCTTGCGCCCCGCTTGTCCGGCGTTGGGCCGGGCGCACCCGCCAGGGCGGGCGCGCGCGCGCTCCGCGCGGGGGTATTTGAACCAAAAAGAAGCCCGGGCCGCGTGCCCCTACCCGGCCAGCAAGGCACGGGCGGCGGCGCGGGCCTCGTCGGTGATCGTGTCGCCCGAGAGCATGCGCGCGATCTCGTCCACCCGGGCCGGGGCGTCGAGCGGGGTGACCGAGGACAGCGTGCTGCCATGCGCAACGCGCTTTTCCACGCGCCAGTGATGGCCGGCGCGTGCCGCGACCTGGGGCGAATGGGTGACGACCAGCACCTGCGCGCTGCGGCTGAGCTCGGCGAGGCGGCGGCCCACCGCATCCGCCGTGGCGCCGCCCACGCCGCGGTCGATCTCGTCGAAGATCAGCGTGAGCGGGCTGGAGCCCTGCGCGAGGCAGACCTTGAGCGCGAGCAGGAAGCGCGACAGCTCGCCGCCCGAGGCGATCTTGTCCAGCGGACCGGCCGGCGCGCCGGGATTGGTGGCGACCGTGAAGCTGACCAGGTCGATGCCTTCGGGGCCGGGCTCGGCGCGGGTGATGGCGGTGGCGAAGCTGGCGCGGTCGAGTTTCAGCGGCGGCAATTCGGCGGCCATGGCGGCATCGAGCCTGCGGGACGCGGCATGGCGGGCCGCGCTCAGCGCGGCGGCGGCGGCATCATAGGCGGCTCCGGCCGCATCGCGCGCCTTTTCCAGCGCCGCAAGGTCATGCGCGCCCGCATCCAGCGCGGCGAGCCGGGCGCGCAGCCCGTCGGCGAAACCGCCCAGATCGTCGGGCAGCACCGAATGCTTGCGCGCCGCCGCACGGATCGCGAACAGCCGTTCCTCGGTGGCGTCCAGCGCGCCGGGGTCGAACTCGAGCGCCTCGAGGCAGGTTTCCACCCCCTGCCCGGCCTCGCCCAGTTCGATCAGCGCGCGCGACAGCGCCGCGATCGCCCCGTCCAGCCGCCCCTCGGCGCGGTCGGCCACGCCGTCGAGCCAGCGCAGCGCGTCGCCCATCCGCCCCTCGGCGCCCTCGCCCGGCCCCAGCGCGGCCAGGGCGCGGGCGATATCCTCGCGGATGCGGTCCGCCGCCTGCATGGCGCGGCGGCGCGCGTCAAGATCTGCCTCTTCGCCGGGCAGGGGGGAAAGCGCGTCAAGCTCGGCGACGGCATGGCGCAGGTACTCCTCCTCGGCGCGCAACGCGGCCAGCCCCGCCTCGGCCTCGGCCAGCGCGCGCTCGGCGCGGGCCTTCGCCGACCAGGCGGCGCGCAGCGCCTCGACCTCGGGCTCCAGCCCGCCAAAGGCATCCAGCAGCGCGCGATGGCCGCGCGGGTTCAGAAGGCCGCGGTCATCCTGCTGGCCATGCAGTTCCACCAGCGCGTCGGACAGCGCGCGCAGCACCTCGCCCCCGGCGCGGCGGTCATTGACCCAGGCGGTCTTGCGCCCGTCCACGCTGTTGACGCGGCGCAGGATCAACTCGTCCCCGCCGGGCAGCCCGGCCTCGTCCAGCACCGCGCGCGCGGCATGGCCGGGCGGCAGGTCGAACACCGCCACCACCTCGCCCTGGCTGGCGCCTGCGCGCACCAGATCGGCCCGGCCGCGCCAGCCCAGCACGAAGCCCAGCGCATCCAGCAGGATCGACTTGCCCGCCCCAGTTTCCCCGGTCAGCACGTTCAGACCGGGCCGGAACGCAAGCTCCAGCCGGTCGATGATCAGCACATCCCGGATGTCGAGACTGCGCAGCATCGCCACCCCCCTCGACCGGTCAGATCAGAGCCATTCGCCCTTGATCATCTGGCGATAAACCGTCCGCAGGAAGCCGGTGCCGATCGGATCGGGCTCCAGCCCCCTGCCCTTGAGCAGCTTGTAGGCATCGGCATACCAATCGGTGCCCTGGAAATTGTGGCCGAGGATCGCGCCTGCGGTCTGCGCCTCGGCATCGAGGCCCAGCGCAAGATAGGCCTCGACCAGCCGCAGCAGCGCCTCGGGCGTGTGGGTGGTGGTCTGGAAATCCTCGACCACGACGCGGAACCGGTTGATCGCGGCGGTGTGGTGGCCGCGTTTCAGATAGTAGCGCCCGACCTCCATCTCCTTGCCCGCCAGATGGTCGAAGGCCAGGTCGAATTTCAGGATCGACGAGCGGGCATATTCGGTGTCGGGATAGCGCTCGATCACCGTGCGCAGCGCCTGCAACGCCTGGAAGGTCAGGCCCTGGTCGCGCCCGACAAGGTCGATCTGGTCGTAATAGGACAGCGCCAGCAGGTATTGCGCATAGGCGGCGTCGTCATCGGCCGGGTAGAAGTCGATATAGCGCTGCGCGGCGGTGCGGGCGTCCTCGTAGTCGCGCGCGCGGTGATGGGCATAGGCCTGCATGATCAGCGCGCGCTTGGCCCATTCGGAATAGGGGTAAAGCCGCTCGACCTCGCCATAAAGGCGGGCCGCTTCCTGGGGCTTGCGGTTGGTCTCCAACTCGACCTCCGCCTTCTGGTAGATCTGTTCGGCGGTGAAGGTCTCCAGCGGCTGCTCGCGCCGCGACCCGATCGCCCCGCAGGAGGCCGTCAGCGCAAGGAGAACGACCGCCCCCACTGCCCGGATGCGTATGCTGCGCTTCGCCATCTGCCCGCTACCCCGTCCTCGGATCGTCCGACCACCGTTCATGCGCGTTCGCCGCGCGCGATTATGCGGCTGTCCTAGCACAGATAATCGGGAGGCAAAACGCCTTTGGGGCGGAAAAAAGCGCGCCTCAGGCGACCGCGCGCAGGTCGGCCGCCTCAAGGCAGGCCCCCGGCAGCCGGGCGGCCTCGGCCGGCGAACAGGTCACCAGCCGGAACGCACCGGGACGGGCAAAGAGCGCGCGAAGCAGCCGGTTGGTCAGCGCGTGCCCGGCCCGTTCGCCGCGATAGCGGCCAAGGATCGGCGCAGCCGCCAGCGCCAGGTCGCCCAGCGCGTCCAGCATCTTGTGGCGCACCGCCTCGTCGGCATGGCGGAAACCGCCGGGGCTGAGCACCCGGTCGCCCTCGACCACGACGGCATTCTTCAGCGAACCGCCCAGCGCCAGACCCGCCGCGCGCATCGCCTCGACATCGGCATTGCGGCAGAAGGTGCGGCTGTCGCTCAACTCGCGCAGGAAGGCGCCGTTGGCCATGCTCAGCCGCTTGGCCTGATGGCCGATGGCGCGGTCGGCAAAGTCGATCTCGAAATCGATCTCCAGCGTGTCGGCGGGCGACAGGCTGGCCCGCGCATCGCCCTCGCTCACCTCGACCGGTTCGAGGATGCGCAGCGCGCGCACCGGCGCGGACAGGCGGCGCAACCCGCGCGACAGGAAACCCTCGACAAAGGGCTGGGCCGATCCGTCCATCACCGGCACTTCGGGGCCGTCGATCTCGATCAGCGCGTTATGGATGCCGCAGCCCGCCAGCGCGGCCATCAGATGTTCGACCGTCGACACCTCGGCCCGGCCATTGGCCAGCTTGGTGCACAGCCGCGAGGGCACGACCGCGTCCCAGCGCGCGGGGATCAGCGCGTCGGGGCCGTCCAGATCGGTGCGGCGGAACCAGATGCCGTATTCGGCCGAGGCCGGATGCACGCTCATGCGAACGGCGCGGCCCGTATGCAGGCCAATGCCAGAAAAGGTGATCGGGGATTTCAGCGTCGTCTGCACGGTGCCACCTGCTCATGTTCTTTGCGGACTTCGACCGGTCCATGTCATCAGAGTTAGGCCCGCGACGTTTTCGACACAATTCAAACTTTGCAACCGTGTGAAACATCCCGCCCGCACCGATCGGCGCCGCAGGATCGGGCTGCAACCTCAGGATTTTCCGCTTCTTTCGGGGAATCGCAGCGGCGCCGACACGGCCCGCGCCCCGCACGGGATCACGCATCGACCGCGCGGGATCACGCATCGACCGCGCGGGACGCCATTTCGTGACGGGCCGGACATGCGAAAGGGGCCGGTTTCCCGGCCCCTCGCGCCATGCTTGCGGCGATGACGCCCGCTCAGTTCGCCTGACGGCGCAGGAAGGCGGGGATCTCGATGCGTTCCTGTTCGGGATCCAGCTCTTCCTCGTCGCGATGGTTCAGCGCAGGCCCGCGGCCATAGACCGGGGGCTGATGGCGCACGCTCGGGGCATGCCCGCGCTCGGACGCGCCGGGACCATGGCCGGACATGCGGTTGATCAGATCGCCGATGCCGAACCGGCCCCGGCCTTCCTCGGCCTGCGGCTGGGGCGCGGCGCGCTGGGCGGTCACCGGGGCGCCGCCCTGACGGGGCGCCGCCTTGCCGACGGCATCGCGCAACCGTTCGAGACGCGCCATCGCCTCGGGCGTCGGCTGACCGGGCGCGCGCGGACGCGGCGCGACAAAGGCGGCCTCGGCCTCGGGCTCGATCTCTTCGGCAGGCTGGTAGGCCGGCGGCGGAACATCGTCCGGCGCGGCATCCACGGGCGCCTGGGCCGCAGCCGCCGCGGCGGCCGGGTCGAACCCCTCGAACAGCGAGGGCTCCTGCGCGGGGGCCTGCGCCGCGACGGGGCGGGTCACCGCCGGTTCCGCAGCTTTCGGCGCGGGTGCCGCAGCGGGTGCCGCCGCCGCCGCGGGCCGGTGCAGAGGCTCGCTCATCGGGCGGCGCGGAACCGGCATTTCGGCAGGTTTCTCGGCCGCGTCGATGCCCGTGGCGACCACCGACACCCGCATCATGCCCTCCATCGCCGGATCCAGCGTCGAGCCGACGATGATGTTGGCGTCCGGGTCCACCACGTCGCGGATGCGGTTCGCGGCCTCGTCCAGTTCGAACAGCGTCAGGTCATACCCGCCGGTGATGTTGATCAGCACGCCCTTGGCGCCGTTCAGGCTGACCTCGTCCAGCAGCGGGTTGGCGATCGCCTTCTCCGCGGCCTGGATCGCGCGTTCCTCGCCGCTGGCCTCGCCGGTGCCCATCATCGCCTTGCCCATCTCGTCCATCACCGAGCGCACATCGGCGAAATCGAGATTGATCAGACCCGGCCGCACCATCAGGTCGGTCACGCCCTTGACGCCCTGGTAGAGAACGTCATCGGCCATCGAGAACGCCTCGGTAAAGGTGGTCTTCTCGTTGGCCAGGCGGAACAGGTTCTGGTTCGGGATGATGATCAGTGTATCGACCACCTTCTGAAGCGCCTCCACGCCTTCCTCGGCCTGGCGCATCCGCTTGGCGCCCTCGAACTGGAACGGCTTGGTCACCACGCCCACCGTCAGGACGCCCAGTTCGCGCGCCGCCTGCGCGATGATCGGGGCCGCCCCGGTGCCGGTGCCGCCGCCCATTCCGGCGGTGATGAAGCACATATGCGCCCCGGCCAGGTGATCGACGATCTGCTCGATGGATTCCTCGGCCGCGGCCGCGCCGACCTGGGGCCGCGCGCCTGCGCCCAGACCCTCGGTCACCCGGACCCCCATCTGGATGCGCTGCGGCGCGTTCGACTGCTTGAGGGCCTGCGCGTCGGTATTCGCCACCACGAACTCGACGCCCTCAAGGCATTTCTCGATCATGTTGTTGACGGCGTTTCCGCCTGCGCCACCGACACCGAAGACCGTGATCCGGGGCTTCAGCTCGTCTTGCTCGGGCATGGATAGGTTCAAAGCCATTGGTTTTTCCGCCTGCTGTCTTTTCTAGTGCCCCGCCGGGCGTTTTCCCCTAAATCTTGCGTTATCCTACGCAAGGGCTCACAGATCGTCACCAAAAAAACACGGTTCCCACACAAAATGTGCAACCGTCTTGCGGTTGATACGCGGGATTTCGCCTATCGTGCCACATGTTGCGGTTACCAGTTCTCCTTGAACCACCTGACCGCCCGCTTCAACGAGCGCGCCGGGTAGCGTTCTGCGGGAATGTCGAAATCCCACCATTCGTCCTGAGGATGCGCCGCGAACAGGCACAAGCCCACCGAGGCCGCGAATCCCGGCCCCGTGGCCGATTGCGGCAGGCCCTGGATGCGCAGCGGCCGGCCGAAACGCACCTGCTGGCCCAGGATGCGCGCCGCCAGCCCGTCGAGGCCCGGGATCTGGCTGCCTGCCCCCGTCAGCACGATCTGGCGCGAGGGCAGATGATCGAACCCCGCCACATCCAGCCGGACGCGCACCTCTTCCAGGATCTCCTCGACCCGCGGGCGCATGATGCCGATCAGTTCCGTCCGGCTGATCCGCCGCGTGTCGCGCTCGTAATCGCCGCTGTCGCCGCCCAGGTCGATCATCTCGCGATCGTCCACCCCGGTCGCGACCACGCCGCCATGCAGCGTCTTGATCCGCTCGGCCGTGGCGACCGGCACATGCAGGCCCTTGGAAATGTCCGAGGTCACATGCTCGCCGCCCATGCGCACGCTGTCGGCATAGATCATGTGCTTCTTGATGAAGATCGACAGCCCCGTGGCCCCGCCGCCCATGTCGATGCAGGCAGCCCCCAGTTCCTGTTCGTCCTCGACCAGCGCCGACAGGCCCGCGGCATAGGCCGAACTGGCCAGCCCCGCCAGTTCCAGGTCGCAGCGCTTGACGCATTGCACAAGGTTCTGGATCGCGCCCGCATCCACGCTGAGAAGATGCATGTCGCAGGCCAGCCGGTTGCCGGTCTGCCCGCGCGGATCGACCAGCCCCGACCGATGGTCCAGCGCGAAATTCACCGGCTGGGCATGCAGCACCTCGCGCCCCGGGCCGATATCGGGCATCTCGCAGGCCGACAGCACGCGCGCGATATCGGCCTCGGTCGCCATGCTGTCGGCAAGCTCCACCTGCCCGTCCAGCCCGTAGGAGCGCGGCTCGGCCCCCGAGAAGCTGGCGATCACATGATCCACCCGCACCTGCGCCATCTTCTGCGCGGCCTGAACGGCGGTGCGGATCGCGCGCTCGGCCTCGTGCATGCCGTGGATCTCGCCGAAACGCACCCCGCGCGAACGTGTCGTCGCCGCGCCGATCACCCGGAACCGCGACTGGCCGGCCAGCGCGCCGATCTGCTCGACGCCGCCCACCGGCCGGATGCCGTCAAAGCGCAGCACGAGGCAGGCGATCTTGGAACTGCCCACATCCAGGATCGCGATCACGCCCCGGTCCATCGCCTGCTTGCGCATCCGCCGCATCGCCCGCTGCGCCTGGTAGAGATCGGTCATCCGTTGGTCGCTCCTGCCCCTGATCTTCTGATCTTCCTGAATTCCTCGACCGCGTCCGGCGCCAGCCGCACCGTCGGCCGCCCCGGATTGCGCAGATCGACCACCGCGATGTCGCGCCCCAGCATGTCGGTCACGCCGTCCAGCGCGATCACCCGCTCCAGCGCCGCCACCGCGTCCTGCCCGGGCAAGAGGATGCGCTGGTTGCGGTCCAGCACAACGTCCCAGCGCCGTTCGCCCACCCGCACCAGCCCGCGCAGCCGTTCCTCGATCGGCGCGGCGGCCGCGACCAGCGCCAGCGCCTCGGGCACCGCACGCTGCGCGCCCTCGCCCGCGATCAGCGGCAGATCGGCACGCAGGCTGCGCGTCTCGATCGGCGCGACCCGGTTGCCCTGCGCGTCCAGCAATTCCAGCCCCGCGGCGCCGCGCCAGACAACCGCCGGAACCCGCTCGACCACCTTCAGATCCAGCACGCCACCCGGGCGCACCCGCAACTCGGCGGTCTCGACGGCATCCAGCGCCTCGACCGTCCGGCGCATCTGCTGCAAGTCCAGATCGAAGGAGGATACCGGGAAGTCGAGCGGCAATGTCTCGCGTATCTCGGCGTCGATCAGGGCAGAGGCGCCCTCGACCGCCATCAGCTTGACCATGAATTCGGGCCGCGTCTCGACCTGGCGGCGAATGTCGGCGATCTGCCCCGCGACCTCCGCCCGCCGGTCGGCATCGCCAAACCACAGCGCCGGGATCGCCAGCACCGCGGCCAGCGGCAGCCCGCGCAGCACCGCAAGCCGGAACAGCGGCGTCAGCCACAGCCGCTGCATCCGGTAGGTCAACCGCGAGGGCGCCGGATCGCGCGGCGGCAGGATCACCGCGCACATGAGGCATCCTCCACGATCCAGCGGCAGAGCGCGCCGAACGGTATCCCGCAATGACGCGCCTGTTCGGGGCTCAGCGAGGTGGGCGTCATGCCGGGTTGCGTGTTGGTCTCCAGCAGGATCAGCCCGTCCAGCCCGCGCGCCTCGTCCCAGCGGAAATCCGTGCGGCTCAGGCCCCGGCAGCCCAGCGCGCGATGGGCGCGCAGCGCGTAATCCAGACAGGCGTCGAACACCTCGCCGGGCAATTCGGCCGGGACGACATGGCGCGAGCCGCCCGTCACGTATTTCGCGTGATAATCATACCAGCCGTCGGTCAGGATATCGGTCACGCTCAGCGCCCGGTCGCCCATGACGGTCACGGTCAGTTCCCGGCCCGGCGCATAGGCTTCGACCATGACCAGATCGGGCATGTCCTCGCCCATCCGCAGCGGCGTGTTCGCATCGGCCTGCACGATATGGATGCCGACCGAGGATCCCTCGTTGTTGGGCTTGACGACATAGGGCGGCGGCAGGATGTGGCGCGCGGCGACCTCGGCCTTCTGCGCGATCACGCTGTCCACCACCGGCAGGCCCGCGGCGCGATAGACCTCCTTGGTCCGCTGCTTGTCCATCGCCAGCGCCGAGGCCAGAACGCCCGAATGGGTATAGGGCAGGCCCAGCCATTCCAGCAGGCCCTGCACGCAGCCATCCTCGCCCCAGCGGCCATGCAGCGCGTTGAACACGACATCGGGGGCACACTCGGCCAGACGCGCGGGCAGATCCTGCCCTGCGTCGATCTCGACGACGTCGAAGCCTTCCCCACGCAGCGCCACGGCACATTCATGCCCCGAGGACAGCGACACCTCGCGCTCGGCCGAGGGGCCACCCATCACTACCGCCACGCGGAGGGCTGTCCTGCTCGACCTGCCCGCCACCTTTGCCTCAATTCCGGGGCGTCTGTCGGCCCCGTTCGCCTATTCGTTGTCAGGGGCCGGTTCACCGACCCTCATGATTTCCCACTCTAACTGTATTCCGGCATTTTGAAAAACCCTTTTTCGGACCTCCTCGCCCAGCCCTTCCAGGTCCGCCGCACTTGCCCCCCCGGCATTGAGCAGGAAGTTCGAATGCTTCTCCGACATCTGCGCACCGCCGCGCCGCGCACCGCGCATCCCCGCCGCGTCGATCAGCGTCCAGGCCTTCAGCTCGTGGCTGTCATCCGCCCGCCCCGTGGAACTGAACCCCGCCGGGTTGCGAAAGGTGGACCCCGCGCTGCGCTCCTTCGTGGGCTGGCTCGCGTCGCGTTTCGCGATCTGACCGGCCATCGCCGCCTCCAGCGCGTCAGGATCGCCCGGCGGTCCCTCGAATGTGGCCTCGATCAGCACCCAGCCTTCGGGCAGGTCGGTCTGGCGATAGCGAAAGCCCAGATCGGCCGCGCCCAGCGTCACGATCCGGCCATCCCGCGTCACCGCCCGGGCCGAGACGAAGACATCGGCCACATAGCGCCCGTAGCAGCCCGCATTCATCCGCACCGCGCCCCCCACGGCGCCAGGAATGGTGCGCAGGAACGTCAGGTCCACGCCTGCCTCCGCCGCACGCCGCGCCACATGGGCATCCAGCGCCGCCGCCCCGGCAGTGACGCGCGCCCCCTGAACCGTGATCGCGTTGAACGCGCGACCCAGCCGGATCACCACGCCGCGGATCCCGCCATCACGCACGATCAGGTTCGAGCCCACCCCCATCGGAAACACCGGCACATCGGCAGGCAAGGCGGCGAGGAAGGCGGCCAGATCCTCGGCATCCGCAGGCTGGAACAGCCAGTCCGCCGGCCCGCCCACGCGCAGCCAGGTCAGATCGGCCAGCGGCCGGTCCGGTGTCAGGGTGCCGCGCGCGGCGGGCATCGGGGTCATCTGTCGCGTCCGATCCATGCGCCGACGGCATAAAGCAGCCCCGAAAGCACCGCAACGCCTGCCCAGGGGCCGATCACCGACATCGGCGCAACCGGACCGCCCGCGCCGCGGGCCAGCGCCGCCCAGGTCAGCCAGACGAAGACCGAATAGCCCCCGATCAGCGCCAGGAATTCGGGCAGGGCCCGGCGCAGCCCGTGCGACAGCGCGGCATAGACCACGATCGGACCCGCCGCCCAACCGGCAAAGACCAGCAATAGGGTCATTCCTCGCGCTGGCCGCGGCGCAAGGGCCGCGCGAGCCAGCGCAGCAGGTAAAGCGTGGGCCAGCGCAGCACCGACACCCCCGCCGCCATCGCCACCATGCCCAGCATCGGGCCGTTCTGATAGGTGACATAACCCAGCAGCGGGATGCCCAGCGCGATCAGCCCATAGGCCGCGGGCCAGTGATACCGCTGGGGCAGCATCCCCAGCCCGGCCGCGACAACGACCCACAGACAGGCCAGGATCAGCGAAACGGTCATGGCGTGGCCTCCTTCTCCGCGCGACGGATGTCCCCCGCCCCGCTCATGCCAGCCCCCCAAGCGACAGCACCAGCGCCGCAAGCGCCCCGCCCAGACCCGCCCAGGGCACCCAGGCGGGCACCCGGAACGGCGCCTCGGGCGCGCGGCGCTTGAGCACGATCAGCGACAGGTTCACCACCGCGAACACCAGCAGCAGCACGACCGAAGTCGCCCCCGCAAGGGCCGCGACCGGCAGCACTAGCGCCGCGACCAGCACCGCGCCACCCACGACAAGCGTCGCCAGAACCGGCGTGCCGAACCGCGGATGGGCATGGTGAAAGGCCGCCAGCCGCGCCTCGCGCCGACCCAGCCCGAACAGCACGCGGGCGGCCATCACCACCTGCGCCAGCACCCCGTTCAGCGCCGCCGCCCCCGCGATCAGCGACAGGAACGCCGCCGACCCGCCCGTGCCCCGCTCCCACACCAGCGCCAGCGGGCGCTCGCTCGCGGCCAGGTCGGCCACGGGCACGGCGCGCAGGGTCACGATGGACACGACCGCATAGACCAGCGTCGTGATCGCCAGCGCCAGCAGGATCGCGCGCGGCAATGTGCGGGCGGGGTCGGCGACCTCCTCGGCCATGTTCACCATGTCCTCGAACCCGATGAAGGCGAAGAAGGCCAGCACCGTGGCCAGCCCCAGCCCCGCCAGCGGCAAGGGGCCCGGCCGGATCCAGTCCTCCACCGGCGCGGCCAGGACCCCGGCATAGACCACCAGCCCCAGCCCGATCAGTTCCACCACCGTCAGCACCGCGGCCAGCACCAGGCTTTCCAGAACCCCCAGCACCGCCACCAGCACCAGCCCGCCCCCCAGCGCCAGCATAAGCGGCGCGAAAGGCAGGCCAAGCACCGCCACCAGATAGCCCGTGCCGCCGCGCAGCACCGCCGCGGCCGAGATCGTGCCCGCCAGCACGATGGCCAGCCCCACCGCCACCGCCAGCCCGTGCAGCCCCAGCGCCTGCTCGACATAGGACGCCTCGCCCGCGGCTTCGGGAATGCGCGCCGAGAGTTCCGCATAGGACAGCGCCGCAGGGGCTGCGACCAGCGCCGCCAGCAGGAAGGCCAGCGGCGTCCACACCCCCACCACACCCGCAATCGCGCCGACAAGCACATAAATGCCCGCCCCCACGATCACCCCCACCCCGTAAGCCGTCAGAAGGCCAAGGCCGATGCGCCGCTTGAGAGCCTCGGCCATCGCCTCCTAGCCCCCCAACCGTTTCGGCAGCCCGTTCGCCCAGGCGCTGATCGTGCCGGCGCCCAGGCACACCACCATGTCGCCCGGACCGGCCTCGGCGCGGACCATGCGTTCCAGATCGTCCTCGCACAGGATCGCGTGGGCGTGGCGGTGGCCGTGGCGGATCAGGCCCGCCACCAGGTCGTCGCGGCTGATGCCGGGGATCGGGTCCTCGCCCGCGGCATAGACTTCGGCGATGCCCACCACATCGGCATCGTTGAAACAGGTGCAGAACTCCTCGAACAGCGAATGCAGCCGCGAGTAGCGGTGCGGCTGGTGCACCGCGATCACGCGCCCCGTGGTGGCCTGCCGCGCGGCCTTCAGCACGGCGGCGATCTCCACCGGATGGTGGCCGTAATCGTCGATGATGGTGACGCCGCCGACCTCTCCGACCTTGGTAAACCGGCGGTTCACGCCGCGGAAGCCCGCCAGCGCCGAGCGGATCTCGTCGCCCTTCATGCCGAGGTGGCGGGCCACGGCAACGGCCGCCAGGGCGTTGGACACGTTGTGATCCCCCGGCATCGGCAGGGTGCAGCCCTCGATCAGGACATCCTCGGCCTGCAACGCGATGTCGAACTGCGCCACGCCCGCCTTGTAGCTCAGGTTCACCGCGCGCACATCGGCCTGCGCGTTGAAGCCGAAGGTCACCACCCGGCGGTCGGTGACGCGGCCGACCAGCGCCTGCACCTCCGGGTGATCGGTGCAGCAGACCGCCAGCCCGTAGAACGGGATGTTCGAGACGAAATCGTGAAAGCCCTGCCGCAGCCGGTCGAAATCGCCCCAATGCTCCATATGCTCGGGGTCGATATTGGTGACGATCGCGATGGTGGCGGGCAGCCGGGTAAAGGTGCCGTCGCTTTCGTCGGCCTCCACGACCATCCATTCGCCCGCCCCCAGCCGCGCGTTCGAGCCATAGGCATGGATGATGCCGCCATTGATGACGGTCGGATCCAGCCCGCCCGCATCCAGCAGCGTGGCGACCATGGTGGTGGTGGTGGTCTTGCCATGCGTGCCCGCCACCGCGACATTCGATTTCAGCCGCATCAGTTCGGCCAGCATGTCGGCCCGGCGCACCACCGGCAGACCCTTCAGGCGGGCGGCGTCCAACTCCGGATTGCCCGGCTTGATCGCCGAGGACACCACCACGACCGCCGCACCGCCCAGATTCTCGGCGCGCTGGCCCTCGAAGATGGTGGCACCCATCGCCCTCAGCCGGTCGGTGATCTTCGAGCCCTTCAGATCCGAGCCCTGCACCCGGTAGCCCAGGTTCAGCAGCACCTCGGCAATGCCCGACATGCCGATCCCGCCGATGCCCACGAAATGGATCGGCCCCACATCGGTCGGAAGCTTGGTCGCCGCGTTCATCCAGTCCTGTCCCGTCACAAGGTTCATGCTATCGCCCTTCTCCGCCCAGCGCCTCGACGATCTCGACCAGCCGATCGGCCGCATCGGGCCGTCCGCAGGACAGCGCGGCATGGGCCATGCGCATGGCCCCTTCGGGTTGGTCGAGAACCGTGGCGATTTGCGTCGACAATGCGGCAGGGTCAAGGGCGGATTCGGGGATCAGGATCGCCGCCCCCGCCTCGACCAGCCCGCGGGCATTCGCGGTCTGGTGATCGCCCGTCGCGTAAGGGTAAGGGATCAGGATCGACGGCCGCCCGATCACGGAAATGTCGGCAATCGACGAGGCACCCGCCCGGCTGATGACAAGCTGCGCCTCGGCCAGACGCGCGGGGATGTCCTCGAAGAAGGGCCGCACGTCAGCCTCGATCCCGGCCTCGGCATAGGCCAGTTCGACCCGCGCAAGATCCTCCTCGCGGGCCTGGTGGGACACGCGGACATGGCGGCGCATCCGCTCGGGCAGGGCCGCGACGGCGGCGGGCACGTTGTCCGACAGCGCCCGCGCGCCCTGACTGCCACCGATGGCGACGATGCTCATCGGGTAATCGCCCGGCGGGATATAGGGCGCACCCGCGCGTTCCATCACCGCGGCGCGCACCGGGTTGCCGACATGCCAGCCCTCGACGCCCTCGGGCAGGTCGGTGGGCCAGATGCCGCAGCCGATGGCATGCACGCGCTTCGCGTAAAGCTGGTTCACCTGCCCCAGCACGCCGTTCTGCTCGTGGATCATCCGCGGCAGTTTCAGCACGATTGCGGCCGTCAGCGCCGGGAAGGACGGATAGCCGCCAAAGCCCGCCACCACCGCCGGACGGTCGCGCAGCATGCTCACCAGCGCCGCCAGCACGCCCACGCCCAGCCGGAAGGGCGCCGCGATCCGCTCGACCAGCCCGCCGCGCGCCAGGCTGTCGGCGGCCACGCGCAGGATCTCGACCTGCCGCGGGAAGCCGCCCGCATAGCGCGCGCCGCGCGCATCGGTCGACAGCTTCACCCGCCAGCCGCGGGCCAGCATCGCCTCGGCCAGCGCCTGCGCCGGGAACATGTGCCCGCCGGTGCCGCCCGCGGCGATGACCAGAAGCGGCGCGCTCATGCCAGCCCCCGGCGGCGCAGGATGTCGCCGATCTCGCCCTGCGGCCGGCTGCGCGTCAGCGCCAGCAGCATGCCCACCATGATCCCCATGGCGATCAGCGACGAGCCGCCATAGCTGACAAAGGGCAGCGTCATGCCCTTGGCGGGCAGGAGCTTCACCGCCACGCCCATGTTGATCAGCGCCTGCACGCCGAAGGTGCAGGCCAGCCCCGTGCCCGCGATCCGGATGAAACTGTCACGCTCGCGCATCAGCCGGAACAGCGAGCGCACGACGATCACCGCGTAAAGCGCGATGATCGCGGCCACCAGAACCAGCCCGTATTCCTCGGCCGCCACCGCAATGATGAAATCGGTATGCGCATCGGGCAGCGACCATTTCACCTGCCCCTCGCCCACGCCCACGCCGAAGAACCCGCCCTCCTGGATCGCGTTCACCGCATAGCCAAGCTGGGTGCGCGGGTCGATCTCGGGCGACAGGAAGCCGTCGATGCGGCGGGCGAAATGCTCGGACCCCTGATAGGCCAGCGTGCCGCCCGCGACCACCGCACCCGCCACGGCGACCAGCAGCAGGAACGGCGCGCCCGCCACGAAATACATCACCCCCCAGGAAAACAGGATCAGCGCCGCCTGCCCGAAATCGGGCTGGAAGGCCAGGAACAGCACCACCACCAGCGTCACGCCCAGCGACATCATGCGTCCCGGCGGGCCGTTCAGTTCCTGCGCCGCGGCCAGCATCCAGGCGGCCAGAACGATGAAACCGGGCTTCAGGAATTCCGAGGGCTGCACGCTGGCAAAGCCCAGCGAATACCACCGCACCGCCCCCTTGCCGAAATCCGTGCCCAGGACCGGCAGCAAGGCCAGCGCCAGGAACGCGCCCAGAAAGCCGATCACGCCCAGCCTGCGCACCATGTCCGGCGACATCATCGAGACAAGCATCATCGCGCCCAGCGCCAGCACTCCGAACAGCATCTGCCGCTCGACATAGTGGAAGGCGTCCAGCCCGTGCTTGGCCGCCAGCGGCGGCGAGGCGGCCAGCCCCAGCAACAGCCCGACCCCGAACAGCACCAGGATGCAGGAGATCGCCCATCTGTCGACCGTTCGCCACCAACGCGGCAAGACCGGTTCGCCCGCGCGAATGGGCGCGGTCCCGTAGACCATTTCCGTCATGGGCGTGCTGCCTCGACTGCCTCTGTTCTTGCCCGTTTTCCGGGTCTGGGAGCGAGTGTAGCGCCAAAACGGGCCTGACGCCAGTCTGCAAAGGTTACCGGCCCGCGACCGCCCCGGATCCGGGCAATCGGGACTCCAATCGGGAACAAAACGTGAATATACTCCCGACTCGCCATGTTCGCCGAACTTTCCGCCAGCTCCAACTTCACCTTCCTGACCGGCGCCTCGCATCCCGAGGAGCATATGCAGCGTGCCGCGATTCTGGGCATCGCGGCGCTGGCCATCGCCGACGAGAACTCGGTCGCGGGGCTGGTGCGGGCGCATGTCGCGGCGCGCGAGATCGCGCGCGAGGTGGCGCTGGTGCAGGCGGCCGCGCCGATCGGCCCGCCCTGCCCCGCCCATCTGCCCCGCCCGCCCTCGGCCCCGATCCATACCGTGCCGCGCCTGCTGCCCGCCGCGCGGCTGGTGCTGACCGACGGGCTGGCCGCGACCGTCCTGCCGCGCGACCGTGCCGCCTGGGGACGGCTCTGCCGGATGCTCTCCATCGGCAGGCTGCGGGCGGCAAAGGGCGGCTGCACGCTGACGCTTGACGACCTGCTGGACTGGGGCGACGGCCTCGAAATCCTGCTCCACCCGCCACAGGCCCCGACCTCCCGGCGCGGCGCGGGCGAATGGCGGCCACAGGCGCAGCGGCTGACGCGCCGCTTCCCCGGACAGGTGTCGCTCCTGATGGCGCCCGCCTATGACGGGCAGGACGCCGCTCGCTTCGACCGGCTCGCCTCCCTCGCGCGCGCGACCGGCCTGCCCGCCATCGCCTCGGCCGCCCCGCTGATGCATCACGGCCGCCGCCGTCGGCTGGCCGATGTGCTGACCGCGATCCGCACCAGCACCCGCGTCGACGCGCTCGGCCATGCAGCGCTTGCCAATGCCGAACAGCGCCTGCGCAGCGGGCCCGAGATGCTGCGCCTCTTCGCCGGTCACGAAGCCGCCGTGCACCGCACCGCCGAGATCGCCGCGCGCTGCACCTTCTCGCTGGACGAGCTGCGCTACGAATACCCGTCCGAAGGCGCGCAGGGCGAAACCGCCGCCGCGCGGCTCGCCCGCCTCGCCCGCGAAGGCCTGGCCCGCCGCTACCCGGACGGCGCCTCCGACCGGGTGCAGGCCATGCTCGCCCATGAACTCGCGCTGATCGCGAAACTGCGCTACGAACCCTATTTCCTCACCGTCCACGACATCGTCGATTTCGCCCGGTCCCGCGGCATCCTCTGCCAGGGCCGCGGCTCGGCCGCCAATTCGGTGGTCTGCTATGCCCTGGGCATCACCTCCGTCTCCCCCGAGATCGGCACCATGGTCTTCGAGCGTTTCGTCTCCGAGGCCCGGGGCGAGCCCCCCGATATCGACGTCGATTTCGAACATGAGCGCCGCGAGGAGGTGATCCAGCACATCTATGACCGCTACGGCCGCCACCGCGCCGGGCTCTGCGCCACCGTCATCCACTACCGCGGCAAGCGCGCCGTGCGCGAGGTGGGCCGCGCCATGGGCCTGTCCGAAGACACGCTGGCCGCCATGTCCAGCCAGGTCTGGGGCTGGGGCTCGGGCGCCATCGAGGACCACCGCCTGCGCGAGATCGGCCTCGACCCCGCCGACCCGCGCCTGCGCCGCACGCTCGACCTGATCGCGGAAATCCAGGGCTTCCCCCGCCATCTCAGCCAGCATGTCGGCGGCTTCGTCATCACCGAAGGCCGGCTCGACGAACTGGTGCCGGTCGAGAATGCCGCGATGGAGGGGCGCACCCTGATCTGCTGGGACAAGGACGATATCGACGCGCTGGGCATCCTCAAGGTCGACATCCTCGCGCTGGGCATGCTGACCTGCATCCGCAAGGCGTTCGAGCTGATCGAGCGCCAGCATGGCCACCGGCTCGACCTCGCCACCCTCCCGCCCGAGGATCCGGCGACCTACGACATGCTCTGCCGCGCCGATTCGCTGGGCGTCTTCCAGGTCGAAAGCCGGGCGCAGATGAATTTCCTGCCCCGGATGCGGCCGCGCTGCTTCTACGACCTCGTGATCCAGGTCGCGATCATCCGCCCGGGACCGATCCAGGGCGACATGGTCCACCCCTATCTCAGGCGCCGCAATGGCGAGGAGCAGGTGCGCTTCCCCTCCGACGCGCTGGGCGCGGTGCTGGCCAAGACGCTGGGCGTGCCGCTCTTCCAGGAACAGGCGATGCAGATCGCCATCACCGGCGCGGGCTTTTCACCCGACGAGGCCGACCGCCTGCGCCGGTCGCTCGCCACCTTCAACAAGCACGGCAATGTCTCCGAATTCCGCGACCGCTTCCTCAGGGGCATGGCGCGCAACGGCCATGACCGCGCCTTCGCCGAACGCTGCTTTTCCCAGATCGAGGGCTTCGGCTCCTACGGCTTCCCCGAAAGCCACGCCGCCAGCTTCGCGCTGCTGGTCTACGCCTCGGCCTGGCTCAAGCGCCACCACCCCGCGATCTTCGCCTGCGCGCTGCTGAACGCCCAGCCCATGGGCTTCTACGCCCCCGCCCAGATCCTGCGCGACGCCCGCGAACACGGGGTCGAGATCCGCCCGGTCTGCATCAATGCCAGCCAATGGGACAACGGCGTGGAATCCGACGACCGGGGCGGGCTCTGCCTGCGGCTGGGCTTCCGCCAGATCAAGGCGATCCCCGAGGAAGAGGCCGCCTGGATCGTCGCGGCCCGCGGCAACGGCTATGCATGCGTCGAGGATGTCTGGCGCCGCGCCGGCCTGCCCCCCGCGCTGGTCGCCGCCCTGGCCGAGGCCGACGCCTTCGCCGGGCTGGGGATCGACCGCCGCGCCGCGCTCTGGGCCGCGCGCGCGCTGTCCGGCCCGAAACCGCTGCCGCTCTTTCCAGGCGATCTCGACGGCGAGGGCATCGCCGAACCGCCCGTCACCCTGCCCGCCATGAGCGAAGCCGAAGAGGTGGTCGAGGATTACCTCGCGCTGCGCTTCACCCTGCGCCGCCATCCGGTGGCCCTGATCCGCGACCGCCTGACCCCCGGCGTCGCGCCGTGACGCACCCTGCCTCCGGCGGGGATATTTAAGGCCAGAAGAAGCAACGAAACATTAACCTTGATGCGCCAGTCTGACAGGGCGGTACAGGCGGGGACGCCGATGACCGCGCCAGGAGAAGACCCCCTGTCCCCCCTTCCCGTTCCCCCCCGTGGAAGGCCCGGACAGGGGGTCCACCCTGTCCTTCTTCCGGCTGTAAATATCCTCGCCGAAGGCAGCCGACGCAGTCGGCTTCCCGGGCGGGCTCAGCGCAGCCGGTTCAGCAGATCGAGGCTTGCATAGCCGTCCGGGATCAGGCCCGCGGACCGCTGGAAGGCGCGCACCGCCGCGATGGTGTTCGGCCCGATCCGGCCGTCGATCCCTCTGGTGTCAAAGCCCGCCCGCGTCAGCCGCTCCTGCAATTCCTGCCGCTCGGCAAAGACCAGCGCCCGGTCCTCGCGCGGCCATTCGGACTGGAACGGCCCGCCGCCCGCGATCCGGTCGGCCAGATGCCCCACCCCGATCACATAGGCATCCGCCGTGTTGTAGCGCTCGATCACCGCGAAATTGTCGAAGATCATGAAGGCCGCACCGCGCGCCCCCGCGGGCAGCAGGATCGAGGCGCGCCCGTGATCGGGCACCGCCCGCCCGGCCATGTCGCGCACGCCCAGCGCCGCCCAGTCCGAGGGCATCCGCATCTCGCTGCGCGCGGCAAGCTGGTAGTCGAACCCGCCGGGCAGCCGCACCTCGACGCCCCAGGGCTGGCCCGCCTTCCAGCCGAACCGCGCCAGATAGGCCGCGGTCGAGGCCAGCGCATCGGAGGGATCCTCCGACCAGATGTCGCGCCGCCCGTCGCCGGTGAAATCCACCGCATAGGCCAGATACGAGGTCGGGATGAACTGGGTGTGCCCCATCGCCCCGGCCCAGCTTCCGGTCATGCTCCGCGCATCCGTGTCGCCCGATTGCACGATCTTCAGCGCCGCGACCAGCTGCTCCTCGAAGAATGCGCCGCGCCGCCCGTCATAGGCCAATGTTGCCAGCGCCTCGATGATCGGCGTGGTGCCGCGGAACGTGCCATAGGCGCTTTCCAGCCCCCAGATCGCGACCACCACCTCCTTGTCGACGCCAAAGCGCGCCTCGATCCGGTCCAGCAGGGCGCGGTGACGCGAAAGCGCCTCGCGCCCGTTGGCCACCCGCGTTTCCGAGGCCGCGCTGTCGAGATAGTCCCAGATCGTCTTGGTGAATTCCGACTGGTTGCGGTCGCGCCCGATCACATCGGCATTGTAGCCCACCCCCCGGAAGGCCCGGTCGAAGACCGCCGGCGCGATGCCCTGGGACAGCGCGCGGCCGCGAAAGCCCTCGATCCAGCGCTGGAACCCGATATGCGCCGTCGAATGCTGCGCCTGGTCCATTGCGGCCTCCCTCGTGACGGTGGCGCGGAGCGCGGGGCGCGCGCTTTCGGCCAGGTCGGCCAGCGCGGGGCGCGGCGTCGGGCGCGGCGAGGTTTCCAGCGCCTGGGCCGGGGCGGTCATGCTCATGGCGCACAGCAACGGGACAAGGGCCGCAGCCCGGGCGGGGGAGAATGACATCTGCTCGGACCTTTCCGGTTTTGCCGCAAATGTACCCGCTCTCCGGCCGAACGCAAAGCGCCATTCCCGCCGCCCGCCGGATTTCGCCTAGCGTTTGCGCGTCAGCTTGCGCTTCGCCTTGTCGGCCCTCGCCTTCGACCGGCCGAGGTTGCGTTTCGGGGCCTTGCCACGGGTCTTGCGCGGGCCGGGGCGCATCGCCTTGTCCTCGATCGACAGCAGTTCCAGCACCAGCCCGCCGGTGACCGGCACCGCCTCGGACAGCCGCACGGTGACCCGCTGGCCGATGCCGATGGTCAGCCCGGTATCGGCGCCCATCAGCGTCTGCGCCTCGCGGTCATGGTGGAAATATTCCTGCCCCAGTTCGCGGATCGGGATCAGCCCGTCGGCGCCGGTCTCGTCCAGCTTCACGAACACCCCGAACCGCGCGATGCCCGACACCCGCCCCGCGAACTCGTTGCCCACCCGTTCGGACAGATAGGCCGCGAGATAGCGGTCGGTCGTGTCGCGCTCGGCTTCCATCGAGCGGCGCTCGGTTTCCGAAATATGCTGCGCGGTCGCCTCCAGTTCCTCGATCTCTTGCGCCGACAGCCCGTCCTTGCCCCAGCCATGCGCCGTGATCAGCGCGCGATGCACGACCAGGTCGGCATAGCGCCGGATCGGCGAGGTGAAATGCGCATAGGATCGCAGCGCCAGCCCGAAATGGCCGAAATGTTCCGGCGTGTAATAGGCTTGCGTCATCGAGCGCAGCGTCGACAGGTTGATGAGTTCGGAAAACTCGGTCCCCATCGCCTGGTCCAGCAGGTTGTTCAGGTGCCGGGTCTGCAACACCTGCCCCTTCGCCAGCGTGAAGCCCGAGGCGGCGGCCACCTCGCGCAGCGCGTCCAGCTTCTCGGGGCTGGGTTCCTCATGCACGCGAAAGATCAGCGGGCGGCGCAGCCGGGTCAGTTCCTCGGCGGCCGAGACATTGGCCAGCACCATGAACTCCTCGATCAGCCGGTGCGCCTCCAGCCGGTCGCGGAAACTGACCGAGGTCACATGGCCATCTTCGGACAGCACGATCCGCCGCTCCGGCAGGTCCAGATCCAGCGGCTGGCGGGCCTCCCGCGCCCGGGCCAGCGCCCTGTAGGCGGCATAAAGCGGGCGGATCACGTCGTCGAGCAGCTCCGCGCTGCGTTCGTCCGGCTGGCCATCCTGCGCCGCCTGCACCTGGGCATAGGTCAGCGCCGCGGCCGAGGCCATCAGCCCCCGGGTGAAGCGATGCGACAGCTTGTTGCCATGCGCGTCGATCACCATGCGCACCGCGATACAGGCCCGCGGCACGCCCTCATGCAGCGAACACAGATCGCCCGACAGCCGGTCGGGCAGCATCGGCACCACGCGGTCGGGGAAATAGGTGGAATTGCCGCGCTCGCGCGCCTCGCGATCCAGCGCCGAGCCGGGCCGGACGTAATGGGCCACATCGGCGATCGCGACCCACAGCACATGCCCGCCCTCGTTCTTCGGGTCGTCATCGGGCATCGCCAGCACCGCGTCGTCGCGGTCGCGCGCATCGGCCGGGTCGATGGTCACCAGCGGCAGATGGCGCAGATCCTCGCGATCCCCCAGCCCCGCGGGTTTCGCCCGGTCGGCCTCGGCGATGGCGTCGTCGGAAAAGACATCGGGGATGCCATGCTGGTGGATCGCGATCAGGCTGACGGCCTTGGGAGCCGACGGATCGCCCAGCCGGTCCACGACACGCGCCCGCGGCAGGCCCATGCGGGTGCGCGGGCCGATCTGCTCGGCCTCGACCAGTTCGCCATCCTTCGCGCCATGGGTCGCATCGCGCCCCACCATCCATTCCAGATCGGCGCCCTTGTCGATCGGCACGATCCGCCCGCCCTCGGCGCCGGTGCGAAAGATGCCCAGCACCCGTTTCGGGTTGACGCCGATCTTGCGGATCAGCCGCGCCTCGTATTGGTGATCCTCGCCGCGCACCTCCTGCAGGCGGGCGAGGATCCGGTCGCCCTCGGCCAGCGCGGGTTCTTCCTTGCGCGCGACGAACAGAACGCGCGGCTCCGCCCCCTCGCCATGCCATTCCAGCGGTTTCGCGAACAGATCGCCATCGCGGTTCGGCGCCAGGATCTGCAACACGCTCACCGGCGGCAGCCGGTCGGGGTCGCGATAGCTCCGGCGCCGTTTCTCCAGATGGCCCTCGTCCTCCAGCTCCTTGAGCACGCGCTTGAGGTCGATCCGGTCGGCCCCCTTGATGCCGAAGGCCCGGGCGATGTCGCGCTTCGAGCTTTCGCCGGGATGCGCGGCGATCCAGTCGAGGATTTCGGTCTTGGACGGTATCTGGCTCATGCACGCAGAGCTAGCACGCGCGCCCGCCCCCGTCAGCCGGAAAGCGGGGCCGGATCAGGCGAAATAGGTGGCAAGGATGCGGCCATAGACCCGTTTCAGCGCCTCGATCTGGGCCGGTTCCACCCGCTCGTCCACCTGGTGCATCGTCTTGCCCACCAGCCCGAACTCGACCACCGGGCAGAAATCCTTGACGAAGCGCGCATCCGACGTCCCGCCCGAGGTCGACGGCTCGGGCCGCAGCCCGGTTTCCGCCTCGACCGCGCCCGCCACCAGGTCGGACAGCGCGCCCGGCGGCGTCAGGAAGCTTTCGCCCGAAACCTTCACCTCCAGATCGAAACGGATGCCGGTCTCGCCGGTCACGCGATCCGCCTCGGCGCGCAGCCACTCGGTCAGGCTGTCGGACCCGTGCGCCTCGTTGAAGCGGATATTGACGGTCGCCCGGCACAGCCCAGGGATCACGTTGGTCGCGGGATTGCCGGTGTCGAAACTGGTGACCACCAGCGTCGAGGGATCGAAATGGCGCGTGCCCTCGTCCAGCGGATAGGCCGACAGCCGCTCGACCAGCCGCGCCAGCGCCGGAATCGGGTTCTGCGCGCGCTGCGGATAGGCCGAATGGCCCTGCACGCCATGGGCGGTGAACCAGGCCGTCATCGACCCGCGCCGCCCGATCTTCATCATGTCGCCAAGGCGTTCGCGCGAGGTCGGCTCGCCCACCAGACAGACATCCATCCGCTCGCCCTCTGTCGCCATCCAGTCCAGCAGCGCCACGGTCCCGTCCGTCGCGTCGCCCTCCTCGTCGCCGGTGATCGTCAGCACGATGGCCCCCTCGGGCGGCGTGTCGGTCACAAGGTCGATGGCCGCCGCGACAAAGGCCGCAACCCCCGACTTCATGTCGGTCGCACCGCGCCCCCACAGATAGCCGTCGCTGATCTCTGCCCCGAACGGGTCATGGGTCCAGGCCGCGGTATCGCCCGCGGGCACGACATCGGTATGCCCGTTGAAGCCGAAGGTCCGCGGATGCCCCTTCGCCCCCCAGCGCGCGAACAGGTTCGGCACGCCGCCGCGGTCGACCCGCCGACATTGGAACCCCGCCGCGGCCAGCCGGGTTTCCAGCAGGCGCAGCGCGCCCGCCTCGCTCGGCGTGACCGACGCGCAGCGGATCAGATCGGCGGTCAGGGCAACGGGGTCGGTGGGTCGGGTCATGGGCGCGGATCCTGATGATGCGCCCCAGCGATAGCCCGACCCGCGCCGCGCCGCAATGCAGCAGCGCGGCGCGCAGGCCGTGTCAGATCACCACGACATCAAGCGGCGGAAAGCCGTTGAAGCCGACCGAGGCATAGCTCGACGTATAGGCCCCCGAATTGCGGATGATGACCCGGTCGCCCGCGCTCAGCCCCAGCGGCAGCAGGACGGGGCGCTTTTCATACAGCACATCCGCGCTGTCGCAGGACGGCCCGGCCAGGATGCAGGGGCCGACCGGCTCATGCTCGCGCCCGGTCAGGAACTGGTAGCGGATCGCCTCGTCCATCGTTTCGGCCAGCCCCGAGAACTTGCCGATGTCCAGATAGACCCAGCGATAGGCATCGGTGTCGCATTTGCGCGAGACCAGCATCACCTCGGCTGCGATCGCGCCCGCCTCGGCCACCATGCCGCGCCCGGGTTCCGCCATCACGCGCGGCACCGCCCCGAACAGGTCGGTGACCAGCCGCATCACCTGGGCGGCATAGATCTCGGGCTGCTCGACCTCTTCGCCGTAAAAGGCCGGGAACCCGCCGCCGATATTCAGCAGCTCCAGATCGAACCCGGCGCCGCGCGCGGCATGCCAGACGCCCGCCACCTCGTCCAGCACCGACAGCCACATCCGCGCCACGCGCGTCTGGCTGCCGACATGGAACGACAGGCCCACCGGCCGCAGCCCCGCCGCAAGGGCGCGCGCCAGCAGCGGCTGCACCTTGCCCGGCGCACAGCCGAACTTGCGCGACAGCGGCCAGTCGGCCTCGCTCGCGGTGACCAGAACGCGGATATAGACCTGCGCGCCGGGGGCATGTTCGGCGATCTTGTCGATCTCCTCCTCGGCATCGGCCGCAAACAGCGTGATCCCCGCCTGATGGGCAAAGGCGATGTCCGAGGCCCGCTTGACCGTGTTGCCGAAGGAAATCGCGGACGGTGCCGCCCCTTGCGCAAGGCACAGCTCGATCTCGGCGCGCGAGGCGGCGTCGAAGCCCGAGCCCAGCGCCGCCAGACGCGCCACGATCTCGGGCGCGGGGTTGGCCTTGACGGCATAATGGATCGCCGCCCGGCCCAGCCCGGCCTTCAGCGCGGCATAGCGCTCGGCCACCGCCTCGATGTCCAGCACCAGAGTCGGCCGCTCGAAGCGATGCGCGCGGATGAAGTCTTCGGCGCGGGAGGAGGACAGGACAGAGGATCGACCGACGAAGTCGGTTTGCGTAGCGTACATGGTCATCTCCAATAGACCCGGCCATGACATGGCCGCTCAGTTCCAAGGGAGACGTTACCGTCGCTACGTAACCCGTGAGGGGACAGAGGCGCGTGCGTTGGCGTCCGTAACGCGGGCACATATGGACTTGCGTGAGTCGGTGCAACAGAAATTCGGTTAAAGCCCGATATTTCCACCCCTTGCGCGCGAGAACGTGACCCCGCCGCACCAGAACGGCGCGGCGTCAGGCCAGCCCGGTCTCGGTCCGCCCGCGCCGGTCGCTGCGCAGGTTCGCGTAGAGGACGTGGTTGCGCCAGCGATTGTTGATCTGCAGATAGCTCTGCGCCACGCCCTCATACTTGAAGCCGGATTTCTCCAGCACGCCCCGCGAGGCGACGTTCTCGGGCAGGCAGGCCGCCTCGATCCGGCTCAGATCCCGCATGGCAAAGGCATGGTGAACCACCGCCTCGATCGCCTCGCGCATATAGCCCTGCCGGGCAAAGGGCTCGCCGATCCAGTAGCCCAGCGTCCCCGATTGCGACGGCCCCCGCCGGATATTGTCCAGCGTGATCGCGCCCAGCAGCACGTCATCGGCCCGCCGGAACAGGAACAGCGGGATCGCCGAGCCCGTGCCCATCGCCCGCTGCGCCCAGTAGACCCGGTTGGTGAACGCCTTGCGTGTCAGGTGATCGGGCGCCCAGGCCGGTTCCCACGGCGTCAGGAAGGCGGCACTCGCCGCCCGCAGCGCGGCCCAGTCGCGGAAATCGGCATGGACCGGCGGGCGCAGGAACATCCGGTCCGTCTCGATCCGGACCTTGCGCCTGAGGCCCAGCATCAGGCCGCAAGCCTGCCCTGCAACGCGTCCAGCCCCGGCGCCTTCGAGACAGGGCCATATAGCGCAAGCGCGGCCTGCCCCGCCCCGGCCATCCGCCCGGCGAAGTCGCGCACATCGCCCGTGGTCACCGCGTCGATATGGGCGATGGTCTCCTCGATGCCGGGCACCCGGTCCCAGATCGACACCAGCCGCGCCAGCCGCTCGGTCCGGTTCGACGGGCTTTCCAGCCCCATCAGCAACCCCGCCTTCATCTGCGCGCGCGCCCGGGCCACCTCGGCGGGCGTCATGTCCTGCGCCGAACGCGCGATCTCGGCCATGGTCAGTTCCGCCAGTTCGCCGATCTGCGCCGCGCTGGTGCCCGCATATAGCGTGATCAGCCCGGTATCGGCATAGGCCCCCGCCTGGGCAAAGACGGTATAGCAAAGCCCCCGCTTTTCCCTGAGTTCCTGGAACAGCCGCGAGGACATGCCCCCGCCCAGCGCTGTGGCAAAGATCTGCGCGGTATAGATCGCGGGGTCGCGATAGCTGGGGCATTCGAAGGCCAGCGCCATATGCGCCTGTTCCAGCGTCTTGACCTCGCGCCGCTCGCCGCCGGTAAAGCGGGCGGGCTCATGCACCCCATGCGTGCCGGGCGCCAGATGGCCGAACAGCCCCTCGGCCAGCCGCACGATCTCGTCATGGTCCACCGCACCGGCCGCCGACAGGATCATCCGATCGGGCGTGTAATGCCGCCCGATGAAGGAAAACAGATCGTCGCGCGTGAAGCCGCGCACCCGTTCCGCCGGCCCCAGCAACGTGCGCCCGATGGACTGGCCGGGATAGGCGACCTCCTGCAACCAGTCGAAGATCACGTCGTCGGGCGTGTCCAGCACCTGCCCGATCTCCTGCAGGATCACGCCGCGCTCGACCTCGATCTCGGCTTGCTCGAACAGCGGGTTCAGCAGGATATCGGCCAGCACGTCGAGGGCCAGCGGCACGTCCGCCTCCAGCACGCGGGCGTAATAGGCGGTCATCTCGCGGCCCGTGTAGGCGTTGATATAGCCGCCCACATCCTCGATCGCCTCGGCGATCTGCAAGGTGCTGCGCTTGTCGGTGCCCTTGAAGGCCATGTGCTCCAGGAAATGGGCGATGCCGTTTTCCTCGGCCCGCTCGTCGCGGCCGCCCGCCATGATCCAGATCCCGATGGAGGCCGATTTCAGCCCCGGCATCCGCTCGGTCACAACGCGGAGTCCGTTGGGCATCCTGTGCAGCTCTACGCTCAACCCGCGCGCCTTTCCTCGATCAGGGACTCGATCGCGCCAAGGTCGTTATCGACGACCGTCACGCGCTCGGGGCGCTCATACAGATCCGCCATGCGCTTGGGAAGGGGCGGCCTGATCCCGGTGGCCGCCGCGACCGCATCGGGGAATTTCGCCGGATGCGCGGTCGCCAGCGTGATCATCGGCGTGGCGCTGGCGGGCTGGTCCTGCGCCACCTTCACGCCCACCGCCGAATGCGGGCACAGGATCTCGCCCGTCGCTTCATGGGTGGCGCGGATCGTGGCGCCGGTCTCCTCCTCGGAGGCCCGGCCCGAGGCGAAGACCTCGCGCAAGGCTTCCAGCGCGCCCTGGCTGATGGTGAACCCGCCCTGGTCCTTCAGCGCCTGCATCTGCTGGGCCACCGCCGCCCCGTCGCGGCCATAGGCCTCGAACAGCGCACGCTCGAAATTCGAGGAGACCTGGATATCCATCGACGGGCTGATCGAGGGCGCAACCCCATGGGTTTCATAGGCCCCCGTCGACAGCGCCCGGTGCAGGATGTCGTTCTGGTTCGTCGCGATCACGAGGCGTTCGATCGGCAGCCCCATCCGCCGGGCGATGTATCCGGCAAAGATGTCGCCGAAATTGCCCGTGGGCACGGTAAAGCTGACGGCCCGGTGCGGTGCCCCCAGCGCCACGGCCGAGGTGAAGTAATAGACCACCTGCGCCAGCACCCGCGCCCAGTTGATCGAGTTCACCCCCGCCAGCCCGACGGCATCGCGAAAGGCGAAATCGTTGAACATGTCCTTCACGCGCGCCTGGCAATCGTCGAAATCGCCCCGCACGGCCAGCGCATGCACATTCGCCTCGGACGGCGTGGTCATCTGGCGGCGCTGCACCTCGCTGACGCGGCCCTCGGGGAACAGGATGAACACATCCACATTGTCCAGCCCCCGGAACGCCTCGATCGCCGCCGACCCGGTATCCCCGCTGGTCGCCCCCACGATGGTCACGCGGCTCCCCGACCGCGCCAGCGCGGCCTGAAAGAGCTGGCCGATCAGCTGCATCGCGAAATCCTTGAAGGCCAGCGTCGGCCCGTGGAACAGCTCCAGCAGGAAATGATTGGCCCCAAGCTGCACCAGCGGCGCGCGCGCGGCGTGGCCAAAGCCTGCATAGGCGCGGCCGATGATCGCCTCGAACTCGGCATCGGTGAAGGCATCGCCGATGAAGGGCCGCATCACCCGGAAGGCGGCCTCCTCATAGGACAGCCCCGCCAGCCCCGCGATCTCGCCGGGCGCCATCGCGGGCACGGTCTCGGGGACATACAGCCCGCCATCGCGCGCCAGCCCCGTCAGCATCGCCTCTTCGAATGTCAGGATCGGGGCCGTTCCCCGCGTGGATACATAGCGCATCTGCCTGCCTTCTCTCGCTCTGCGGCCTGATACGCCAGACGCGGGGCGCTGTCACCCCGGACGGAAACGAGATTTTCAGGAGGGTGTGCGGGGGGAGGGGCGTCCGGGCCGCGGGAGCGCGCGGCACCGGACAAGATCAGGGAAAACCCGGCAGTCGAAGTCCGGGCCTCGCGCTGGGCGCTATTCCCCGGTTCCCTTGTGGGCGTTGTCCGCCCTTGGTCGCGATCTCTGCGGAGACAGTTGTATCGCCCCGCCAAAGAAACATATTGAGCGGCAGGATACAAGCGAAAGCTGCGACATTCTGCCGCCTTTCTTCACCCCGAGGACGCGCATGACCCAAGGCCCCTTCCGCCCCTTCGAGACGCTGCTCGACCGCGACCGCGCGCTGGCGCTTCTGCAACAGGCGACCGCCGGGGCCGATGACGGCGAATTGTTCCTCGAACGCACCCGCTCCGAGGTGCTCAGCTTCGATGACGGCCGTGTGCGCACCGCCAGCTATGACGCCACCGAAGGCTTCGGTCTGCGCGCCGTGCGGGGCGAGGCCGCGGGCTATGCCCATTCGACCGAAATCTCCGAAGCCGCGCTGAAACGCGCCACACAGACCGCGCGGCTTGCCGTGGCCGAGGGCGGCGGCACGCTGGCCGATCCGCCGCAGCCGACCAACCGGCGGCTCTATTCGGATGACGACCCGATGGCCGACGCCACATTCGGGGTCAAGCTCGACACGCTGCGCGAGATCGACGCCTTCGCCCGCGCGCTGGACCCGCGCGTGGTGCAGGTGACCGCGACGCTGGCGGCGTCCTTGCAGGAGGTGGTGATCCTGCGCCCCGACGGGCTGCTGTTCACCGATATCCGCCCGATGACCCGGCTGAATGTCGGCGTGATCGTCGAACAGGGCGGCCGCCGCGAATCGGGCAGCCATGGCGGCGGCGGGCGGCACGGCCTTGCCGGGCTGATCGCGCGCACGAACTGGGAGGCCGCAACCCGCGAGGCGCTGCGCATCGCGCTGGTCAATCTCGACGCCGAAGCCGCACCCGCGGGCGTGATGGATGTGGTCCTCGGCCCCGGCTGGCCGGGCGTGTTGCTGCACGAGGCCGTGGGCCACGGGCTGGAGGGCGATTTCAACCGCAAGGGGAGTTCGGCCTTCGCCGGGCTGATGGGCCAGCGAATCGCCGCACCGGGCGTCACGGTGCTTGACGACGGCACGATTCCCGACCGCCGCGGCTCGATCAGCGTCGATGACGAGGGCACGCCATCGGGCCGCACGGTGCTGATCGAGGACGGAATCCTGGTCGGCTACATGCAGGACCGCCAGAACGCGCGGCTGATGGGCGTCACCCCAACCGGCAACGGACGGCGCCAGAGTTTCGCCCACCCGCCGATGCCGCGCATGACGAATACCTGCATGCTGTCCGGAAACGCGGCTCCTGCCGATATCGTCGCGGATCTCAAGGACGGCCTCTATGCCGTTGGATTCGGGGGCGGACAGGTCGACATCACGAACGGCAAGTTCGTCTTCTCCTGCACCGAGGCCTATCGCGTCAGGAACGGAAAGGTCGGCGCGCCGGTCAAGGGCGCCACGCTGATCGGCGACGGGCCGACCGCGATGCAGCAGATCCGCGCCATCGGCAACGACATGGCGCTCGACCCCGGCATCGGCAATTGCGGCAAGCAGGGGCAATGGGTGCCGGTGGGCGTGGGACAGCCGACCCTGATGATCGGCGGGCTGACCGTGGGCGGGGCCGCGTCCTGATCGGGGCGCCCGGGGATTGGCAAAAATCCGCCGATCTTTGCCCGAAGGCGGCTGAAAAAACTCTCCTTTAAGGAGAATTTTTTGAATCTGTTCACCTTGTGTTAACCATTTGCAGCGAAAACTTGTCTCACGGATGAGCGAAGCTGCGAAAACGTGGAGAATTTTTCTTCCTACCACCCCCTCGCACCACCCACCCGGGAAGGCTCCCTGGTCTAGCAGCTTCGTCTCATCCGGTCGCGCCCCCTCGGGCGCGACACGACTTTCAGGCCCCGCCACATGGCCTCCATTCCCTCCCCCCCGACCATTTCCTCCCCCCAACCACAGCCACCCCCCTCGGCATCCGTTCCGCCCCCCGAAGCGCGCGGATTCACCTTCCGTTAACCCTGGCTGCGGCACTCTCCGCCGGTCCCCGACCGGAGTCCCGCGCCGTGCCCGCCCAAGCCGCCCTGCCCCTCATCGCCGCCCCCCTCCCCGAGGATGACCTTGTCGACCGCCTGCGGCTGATCCGCTCGCGCCGCGTCGGCGCGACCACCTATCACCGGCTGATGGCCGAGCATGGCACCGCCCGCGCCGCGCTGGACGCCCTGCCCGACATCGCCCGCGCCGCCTGCATCGACAGCTATGAACCCTGCCCCGAAGGCGTCGCCCGGGCCGAACTCGCCAAGGGCCGCGCGCTGGGGGCCGTGCCGCTGATCCATGGCGGGCCGGGCTATCCGGCGGCGCTGGCCGACCTGCCCGACGCGCCCGCGATCCTCTGGGCGCTGGGCCGGACCGATCTGCTGGACCGGCCCATGGTGGCGCTGGTCGGCGCGCGCAACGCCTCCTCGCTGGGCACGCGCATGGCGCGCAAGCTGGCCGAGGGGCTGGCGGGTGCCGGCCATGTCGTCGTCTCGGGGCTGGCGCGCGGCATCGACCGCGCCGCGCATCTGGCCGCGCTGGAAACCGGCACCATCGCCGTTCTGGCGGGCGGCGTGGACGTGGTCTATCCGACCGAGAACGAGGCGCTGTTTCACGACATCGGCGCCCGCGGCCTGCGCCTGTCCGAACATCCCGCCGGGCTGCACCCGCAGGCCCGCCATTTCCCGCAACGCAACCGCATCATCTCGGGCCTCGCCCGCGCCGTCGTCGTGGTCGAGGCCGCGGCGCGCTCGGGCAGTCTCATCACCGCGCGCTCCGCGCTCGACCAGGGGCGCGAGGTGCTGGCGGTGCCGGGCCATCCCTTCGACGCCCGCGCCTCGGGCTGCAACCTGCTGATCCGCGACGGCGCGACGCTGGTGCGCGGCCCCGAGGACGTGATCGAGGCGCTGGACAGCACGCCAACCCGCGTGCCGCCCCCCAAGGCCCCCCCCCGCATCACCGAGGTGCCCGCCACCCCCGCCCATGCCAGCCGCCCCGCCCCCGCGGATCCGGCCGCGCTGCATGCCCGGATCCTCTCGCGCCTCGGCCCCTCGCCGCTGGCCGAGGACCAGCTGATCCGCGACCTCGCCCTGCCCGCGGGCCACATCGCGCCCGAGTTGCTGACCCTCGAAATGGAAGGCCGGATCGCGCGCGCGCCGGGCGGTCTGCTGTCCCGCCTGGATTGATCCGCCAGCACCGCACACGACCAGGGCGCGCGCCCGACCCGGCGCGCCCTTCTCATTGACAATCCCCCGCTCCCCCCCACATTTTCGCCCGCCTAGGCCGCCCGCCCCCGCCAGCGGCCCGAGTCGAAAGGAAGTCCATGCCCGTCGTCGTCGTCGAATCCCCGGCCAAGGCCAAGACAATCAACAAGTATCTTGGCGACGACTACACCGTTCTGGCCTCCTACGGGCATGTCCGCGACCTGCCGCCCAAGGATGGTTCGGTCGATCCCGACCACGGCTTCGAGATGAAGTGGGAGGTCGCCGCAGAGTCGAAAAAGCACATCAAGGCCATCGCCGACGCCCTGAAAGGCGACAATGCGCTGATCCTCGCCACCGACCCCGACCGCGAGGGCGAGGCGATTTCCTGGCATCTGGAAGAGGCCCTGCGCGCCCGCAAGGCCATCGGCAAGGATACCCAGGTCAGCCGCGTGGTCTTCAACGCCATCACCAAATCCGCCGTGACCGAGGCGATGAAGAACCCCCGCCAGGTGGACGAGCCGCTGGTGCACGCCTATCTCGCCCGCCGCGCGCTGGATTACCTCGTGGGCTTCAACCTCAGCCCGGTGCTCTGGCGCAAGCTGCCCGGCGCGAAATCGGCGGGCCGCGTGCAATCGGTCTGCCTGCGCCTGATCGTCGAGCGCGAGATGGAGATCGAGGCGTTCCGCGCCCGCGAATACTGGACCGTCAAGGCGATCCTCGCGACCCCCCGCGGCCAGAGCTACGAGGCGCGCCTGGTCACGCTGGGCGGCCGCAAGCTCGACAAGTTCGACATCGCCACCGAAACCGCCGCCGAACTGGCCGTGCAGGCGATCCATTCTCGCGACTTCACCGTTTCCTCGGTCGAGGCCAAGCCCGCCCAACGCAACCCCGCGCCGCCCTTCATGACCTCGACCCTGCAACAGGAGGCCAGCCGCAAGTTCGGCTTCGGCGCGCGCCAGACCATGCAGGCGGCGCAGCGGCTCTACGAGGCGGGGCACATCACCTATATGCGGACCGACGGCATCGACATGGCGCCCGAGGCGGTGATGGCCGCGCGCGATGCGATCAGGGACCGCTTTGGTGCCGATTACGTCCCGAAATCCCCGCGGATGTACAAGAACAAGGCCAAGAATGCGCAGGAAGCGCATGAATGCATCCGCCCCACCGAGATGGCCCGCGATCCCTCGAAACTGAAACTCACCGATGAGGATCAGCGCAGGCTCTACGACCTGATCTGGAAACGCACGCTGGCCTCCCAGATGGAGGCCGCGCGGCTGGAACGCACCACCGTCGACGTGACCAGCGCCGACGCCCAGGTGGCCCTGCGCGCCACCGGCCAGGTGGTCCTGTTCGACGGTTTCCTGCGCATCTACGAGGAAGGCCGCGACGATGTCATCGACGACGAGGACGGCAACCGCCTGCCCCAGATCACCCAAGGCGAACCCGCCCGCAAGGAACAGGTGACGCCCGAACAGCATTTCACCCAGCCGCCGCCGCGCTATACCGAGGCGACGCTGGTCAAGCGGATGGAGGAACTGGGCATCGGGCGGCCCTCCACCTATGCCTCGATCGTCACGACCATCCAGGATCGCGGCTATGTGCTCAAGGACAAGAACCGCCTGATCCCCGAGGACAAGGGGCGGCTGGTGACGGCCTTCCTGTCCAACTATTTCAGCCGCTATGTCGGCTATGAATTCACTGCCAATCTCGAGGACGAACTCGACGACGTGTCCGCGGGCAGCCGCGAATATCTTGATGTTCTGTCCCGCTTCTGGCGCGATTTCTCGGCCGCACTTGCCGAAACGGCGGATCTGCGCATTTCCGAGGTGCTGGAAAAGATCGACGAGGTTCTGGCCCCCCATCTCTACCCCCCGCGCGAGGATGGCAGCGACCCGCGCATCTGCCCCAGATGCGGGGTGGGACGGCTGAACCTCAAGACCGCGCGCTCGGGCGGGGCCTTCATCGGCTGCGGCAACTATCCCGACTGCCGCTATACCCGCCCGATCTCCGCCCCCAATGGCGATGACGGCGCGGCCGAACTGGACGGCAAGGTGCTGGGCATCGACGAGGGCGAGCCGATCACCCTGCGCAATGGCCGCTTCGGCCCCTATGTGCAGAAGGGCGAACCGACCGAGGACCAGCCAAAGCCGCCCCGCGCCAGCCTGCCCAAGGGCTGGGCGCCCGAGGCGATGGATCTGGACAAGGCGCTGATGCTGCTCTCCCTGCCCCGCCCCATCGGCCCGCATCCCGAGGATGGCGAACCGGTCGAGGCCAGCATCGGCCGCTATGGCCCCTATGTCCGGCACGGCAAGACCTATGCCAACCTGCCCGAGGTGGACGAGGTCTTCACCATCGGCATGAACCGCGCGGTCGAGGTGCTGGCCCAGAAGAAATCCCGCGGCCGGGGCGCCACGACCGCCGCCCCCCTGCGCGAACTGGGCGAACACCCCGAACAGGGCGGGCCGGTCAACGTGATGGCGGGCCGCTACGGGCCTTATGTCAAATGGGCCAAGGTCAACGCCACCCTGCCCAAGGGCATGGAACCCGAGGATGTGACGCTGGACCTTGCCGTGCAGATCATCGCCGAAAAGGCCGCGAAACCCGGCGGCAAGAAACCCGCGGCAAAAAAGCCCGCGGCCAAGCCGAAGGCCGCCGCGCCGAAGAAGACCGCCGCCAAGAAACCCGCCGCCACCAAGAAGACGGCGGCGAAAAAGCCCCCCGCGAAAAAGGCCAGCGGCTGACCGCCCCCCGCCGCGCCGCGGCGCCAAGTTGACAGGGCGGGGTGGCTTCGCCACTACTCGGACCGACGGTTCAGAGGGGAGCGATCCATGAGCAAGGTATATGGCAGCGCCGCAGAGGCCCTGGACGGGCTTCTGTTCGACGGCATGTTCATCGCGGCAGGCGGCTTCGGGCTGTGCGGCATTCCGGAACTGCTGATCGACGCGATCAGGGCGGCGGGCACGAAGGATCTGACCTTCGCCTCGAACAATGCGGGCGTGGACGATTTCGGCATCGGCATCTTGCTCCAGACCCGGCAGGTGAAAAAGATGATCTCCTCCTATGTGGGCGAGAATGCCGAGTTCATGCGCCAGTATCTCTCGGGCGAACTGGAACTTGAATTCAACCCGCAGGGCACGCTCGCCGAACGCATGCGCGCGGGCGGCTGCGGCATCCCCGGTTTCTACACCAAGACCGGCGTCGGCACCGTGATCGCCGAGGGCAAGGAACACAAGGAGTTCGACGGCCAGACCTATATCCTGGAACGCGGCATCGTGGCCGATCTGTCCATCGTCAAGGCATGGAAGGCCGACACCACCGGCAACGCCGTCTTCCGCAAGACCGCGCGCAACTTCAACCCGCCCGCGGCGATGTGCGGCAAGATCTGCGTGATGGAGGTCGAGGAAATCGTCGAACCCGGCACGCTCGACCCCGACAAGATCCACCTGCCCGGCATCTATGTGCACCGCCTGATCCAGGGCAGCCACGAAAAGCGCATCGAACAACGCACCACCCGCGCGGCGTAAGGAGGACATCATGCCCTGGGACCGCAACCAGATGGCGGCGCGTGCCGCGCAGGAACTCAAGGACGGGATGTATGTCAATCTCGGCATCGGCATCCCGACGCTGGTGGCCAATTACATCCCCGAGGGCGTCCATGTGACGCTGCAATCGGAAAACGGGATGCTGGGCATCGGCCCCTTCCCGACCGAGGACGAGGTCGATGCCGACCTCATCAACGCGGGCAAGCAGACCATCACCGAACTGCCCCATTCGGCCTATTTCGACAGCGCGCAAAGCTTCGGCATGATCCGCGGCGGCAAGATCGCCATGGCGATCCTGGGCGCGATGGAGGTGGCCGAGAATGGCGACCTGGCGAACTGGATGATCCCCGGCAAGCTGGTCAAGGGCATGGGCGGCGCGATGGATCTGGTGGCCGGCGTCGGCCGCGTGGTCGTCGTGATGGACCACACCAACAAGGCCGGCGAATCGAAGGTGCTGAAAGCCTGCACCCTGCCGCTCACCGGCAAGGGCGTGGTGAACCGCATCATCACCAATCTGGGCGTGCTCGACGTGGTCGAGGGCGGGCTGAAAATCGTCGAATGCGCCGATGGCGTGACCGAGGACGAGCTGCGCGCCGCGACCGAGGCCGCGATCGTGAACTGACAGCCCGGGCGGGGGCCGCGCGCCCCCGCCTGCCGGGCCGGGGGCCGCGGCTGTTGCCGAAACCGCAACGGCTTCAAAAAATCGCCCCAATCTGTTGCTATGCGCGCGGTGACATGACGATGAACCGCCTTGCCCCCCCTGCCCCCCCGCACCCGTGGCGCGACCCGCTGCTGATGGCGGGTCTGCTGCTGCTGGTCATCGCCGGGCTGGCGGGACTGGCCGCCGCGACCGGCTGGCAGGCGACGCGCGACCAGATCCTGCGCCTCGGCGCGCTTCAGGTCGCGGCCCTTCTGGCGCTGTCGGTCCTCAACTACCTGATGCGCGCGCTGCGCTGGCATGTCTTCGGCCGCTGCGCGGGCCTGCCGCCCGGGCTGGTCCGCGACCTGCGCCATTATCTCGGCGGCTTCCTGATGAGCGTGACGCCCGGCCGCGTCGGCGAACTGGTGCGCATCCGCTGGATCCGGCGCGAGACGGGCCTGACGCTGGAACGCAGCGCGCCGCTTGTCCTGATGGACCGGGCGGGCGATCTGGTGGCGATGGGGCTGTTGCTGGCCGGGGCGCTGGCGCTCTCGACCAGCGGCATCGCGGGCGCGGCCCCGCTGGCGCTGATCGCGGTTCTTGCGGCGCTGGCGTTGACCCGCGCGCGGCTGCTGACCGCATTGGTCACCCGCCTCTACCGCGTGCTCGGCCTCTGGCCGCGGCTGTTCGGGCGGCTGCGGGCGATGGCGCGGATGCTGGCGCAATTCTCCCATTCGGGCGTGCTGGCGGGCGCGGTCGGGCTGGGCCTGATCGGCTGGGCGGCCGAGGGCTATGCCTTCCACCTGCTGCTGGACTGGATGGGCGCCGAAACCGGGCTCTGGACCGCGATGGCGATCTTCACCTTCGCCACGCTTGCGGGCGGGCTGACCGGGGCGCCGGGGGGCCTGGGCGGGGCCGAGGCCGCGATGATCGCACTCCTGACACTCGAAGGGGTGCCGCCCGAAACCTCGGTGGCGGCGACGGCGGTGATCCGGGTGACAACCCTGTGGTTCGCCGTCGGGATCGGGGCCATGGTCTTCCCCATCGCTGAACGGCTGTCGAAAAGGAACAGGCATGCAGTGGAAAACCGCTGATTACGCGGGCTGGGGCCGGGCGGTCCGGGCGCGCGGCACGCTGGCGCGGCCCGAACGGCTGCCCGCCCTTGCCGCGGCGCTGACCGCGCGGGGGCCTGCCATCGGCAATCGCCGCTCCTATGGCGATGCGGCGCTGAACGCGGGCGGCGCCGCGATCCAGATGACGCGGCTCGACCGGCTGCTGTCCTTCGACGCCGAGACCGGCGTGATCGAGGCCGAGGCGGGCATCCCCATCGCCGAGTTGCTGCGCCTTTTCGCGCCCCGCGGCTGGATGCCGCCGGTGATGCCCGGCACCGGGTTCGCCACGCTGGGCGGCTGCATCGCCTGTGACGTGCATGGCAAGAACCACCATGGCGCGGGCAGCTTCGGCCAGCATGTGCTGGCCGTCACGCTGATGACCGATACCGGCCCGCGCGCGGTGACGCCCGGGACCGATCCGGGCCTGTTCCGCGCGACCATGGGCGGGCTGGGCCAGACCGGCGCGATCCTGTCGGCCCGGCTGCAATTGCGCCCCATCCCAGGCCAGCGGATGCGCGTGGTGGAAACCCGCATCCCCGATTTCGACGCCTTCATCGCCGCGCTCGACGCCTCGACCGCCGAATTCGCCGTGGGCTGGGTCGATGCCACCGCCCGGCGCAAGCGGCTGGGTCGCGGCATCCTCGAAGAGGGCGAATTGCTCGACGGCAGCCGCCCCGGCCCCATCCGCCGGGCGAAATCCGTGCCGCTGGACGCGCCCGGCCTGCTGCTGTCCTGGCCCGTCATCCGGCTGTTCAACCGCTGGCGGCTGTCGCGCATCCCCGACTCGGGACGCAAGCGCATCCGCGCGCTGGACGAATTCTTCTTCCCGCTCGACGCCCTTCAGGACTGGAACCGGCTTTACGGCAAGCGCGGCTTCCACCAGTTCCAATGCGTCGTCCCGCAGGACGCCGCCCCCGCGCTGCGCGAGATCCTCGCGGCAATCGCGAAATCCGGCATCGCCTCGCCGCTGGCGGTGCTGAAACGGATGGGACCGGGCCGCGCGGGGCATCTGTCCTTCCCGATGGCGGGCTATACGCTGGCCGTCGACCTGCCCGCGCGCAAGACCCGCGCCGCCCCCCTATACGCACGGCTCGAAGACATGGTGCAGGCCGCGGGCGGGCGGCTTTACCTGGCCAAGGACGCGCTGGCCCGGCCCGCCACGATCGCGGCGATGTATCCCGAGCTTGACGACTGGCGGGCCGAAATCGCCCGCGCCGACCCCGAGGGGCATATGACAACCGACCTCATGCGCCGGTTGAAACTCAGGAGTGCGGCATGAGCGAGACCTGGCTGATCCTCGGCGCCTCCTCCGCGATGGCGCGCGCCTTCGCCCGCAAGCTGGCCGAACGCGGCGACGGGCTGATCCTTGCGGGCCGCGACACCGCCGATCTGGACCGCGACGCGGCCGACGCCCGCTTGCGCGGCGCGGCGCTGGCCGAAACGATCCGCGTCGACCTGCGCGACCCGGCCGGTTTCGACGCAATCCTCGCCCGCATGACCGAATGCGAGGGCACGGTTTCGGTGGCCGTCTTCACCGGCTCGATGCCGCCGCAATCCGAAATCGACGCCGACCCCGCGCTGATCGAGGGCGTGGTGATCGACAATTTCACCGGACCCGCGCGGCTCTTGCTGATGCTCGCGCCGCTGATCGAGGCGCGCGGCGCGGGCACGATCGTCGGCGTCGGCTCGGTCGCGGGCGACCGGGGGCGGATCGGCAATTATGTCTACGGCGCGGCCAAGGCGGGCTTTGCCACCTGTCTCTCGGGGCTCAGGAACCGGCTGACGCGGGCGGGCGGGCATGTGGTCACGGTCAAGCCCGGCTTCACCGATACCGCGATGACCTGGGGGGTCGAGGGGATGTTCCTTGTCGCGCCCCCCGACAAGGTGGCCGCCGACATCCTGAAAGCGGTCGAGAGGAAGCGCAACGTGATCTACACGCCGATCTTCTGGCTGGCGATCATGGGCGTGATCCGCGCGATCCCCGAACCGATCTTCAAGAAGCTGTCGATCTGATGAACGCCCCGCCCGCAGGCGCGGGCCGGGCGCGCCTCAGTCGCGACCTGCCATATCGAAGTCCGATGGAATTCCGATGAAAGTCCGATGGAAGTCCGATTTCGGAAACGGCCCTCAGAACCCGAACCAGCGCTGCCACAGACCGGCACCGTAGAACATGAAGGACAGCGCGAAGAAGATCAGTCCCAAGCCCACCCGATCGCGCAGCGCGAACACGATCGGATCGTAATCCTGCTTGCCGCGATGGCCCAGAATGACCATTCGGATCAACCAGATGGCCAGCGGCACCAGCGTCAGCCACAGCAGCCAGCGCGTCGGATAAAGCGCATGCGCCTGCTCGGAGAAACTGTAGGCGAAGAACACCACCAGCGCCCCCACCACCCCGATCCAGGCCACATTCAGCAGATCCCCCCGATCCCCGCGCCCATATCCCCGCCCCGGCAGGCGATCGTCACTTTCCGCCAGCGCCAGTTCCGTCATCCGCTTGACACAGCCCAGCGACAGGAAGACCGGGAAGACGAAGACCAGCATCAGGATCGAGGCCCCCATCCCCGTCGCCACCGCCCCGGCCAGCACCCGGATCGTGTAAAGGGCTGCCAGCGTTGCAATATCCACCCAGCGCAGCCGCTTGAGCCTCAGCGAATAGGCCAGCGACAGCCCCATGTAGAGCACCAGCACGCCAAGGAACGCCCAGCCCAGCGCGGCGCCGATACCCAGCGCCAGAAGCCCCAGGAGCAGGCTTGCCACCATGCCCACCCCGATCGGAACCGCCCCCGCCGCGAAGGGCCGGTTGCGCTTGGTCGGATGCAGCCGGTCGGCCTCGAGATCCAGAAGATCGTTGACGACATAGATGCAGGACGCCGCCGCCGAGAAGGCGACCATGCCCAGAAGCACCAGCAGCAGCGTGGGCAGCGTGAAATCATGCGCGGCCAGCACGGGCAGGAACAGAAGGATGTTCTTGACCCATTGATGCGGCCGCAAGGCCTGCACCAGATCGCGCCAGCGCCAGCCGCCCGGCACCACCTCGACCCGGCGTCCGGCGGCCTGCAACTCGGCCAGCAGGCGCGGTTGCCCGCCCACCACCACCGCCCTGTCGGCCGCCAACCACGCCGCCCGGTCACCCGCGCTGTCCCCGGCATAATCGTAGCCGCGCAACCCGAAGGCCGATTTCAGCACCGCCGCCCGCCCCTCGCCCGCCACGTCGCGTCGCCCGTCGGCGCCCATCCCGGCGGTGAACCCGTAATGCCCGGCCAGCCTGTCGATCAGCCCGTCATCGCCCCCCGAAACCAGCACCACCTCGCGCCCCGCCTCGCTTGCGGCCAGCGCCCGCTCGGCGATCTCGACCCGGATCGGCAGCAGATCGACCCGCGGCGGGACCAGGCGCGTCACCTCGCGTCGGAACGCAGCGGGACGGCCCAGCGTGGCCCGGACGGCGGCAAGGGTTTCCCGCGGCGCGCGACCAAGCCCGGCCCAGAGCGATTCCAGCATCAGGTCGGTGCGCAGGAAGGTGCCGTCGACATCCAGCACCAGCGGCTTCTCCGCGCCCATGCCTAGCTGGCCCCCCGCGCGCGGAAAACGCATCCATCGGTGATCAGTTCGGGCGGCGTCAGACACAGGCCCCGGGCGACCGACCAGGCGGCCAGCACGCGGGGCACATAATGCCGCGTCTCGGCATAGGGCGGCACGCCCGCATGGGTGCGAACTGCCCCCTCTCCAGCGTTGTAGGCCGCCAGCACCAGCACCGGATCATTGCCGAATTCCCGCATCAGCCAATCGAGATAGGCCACCCCGCCGCGGATATTGGCCACCGGATCAAGGCTGTCGGACACACCGAACCGTGCGGCGGTGGCGGGCATCAGCTGCATAAGCCCGGTCGCGCCCTTGGGGCTGACCGCGGCCCGGCGCCCACCGCTTTCCACGCCGATCACCGCCAGCGCCAGAGCAGGCGAGACCCGCGTGCCGACCGTCGCGCTCAGGATGTCGGTGCCGTAGGAGGCGGCGATGTCCTGAAGATGCTGCAATCGCGGCTCCGGAATCGCGGCGCCGTCCACCGGCGGGCTGGAGATCGCCGCGAGCGCCAGGCCAAGCCGTCCGGGCCCGCCATCGGCCAGCGCAGGCGAAACCCGCGCCCAGAACCAGTCCGGCCCGGGGCCCGGCTTGTGGTCACGCTCCGGCGCCGCCTCGCGCATCGCGGGCGGTTTCGGGGGGGGAGCGAGCCGCGGCTGGACGGGCGGCACCTGCACCGTGATCCGCTTGACCGCGCCCGGTTCGGGCGGCTTGACCCGCTTGAAGGTGAAATCCGGCCATGGCGGCGGATCGGCCGCTGCCGGTGTCGCCACGAAGAGCGCGGCAATCGTCGCCACGATGTATTTCGTCGCCATGACCTTTTTCTGCCCTGCTCGATCATAAGGTCTTGCCGGAATCTTGCAGAATCCGTCGCCAAAAGCCACCACCAATGGCCGATCGTCCACCGCCAGGATCAGAACCCGACACGTCCGGAGGGCGAGCCAGCGTCGGAATACCTAAAATTTTACGACTTTTCGTCCCTTTTTTCATGGAGTTGTAGGCAAATTCCGCAAACTTTGCCCTTTGGCGGAAAATGACAAGCCTCAGCCCAACTCCTGCCCGATTCGGATGGCCTTATCCGCCCATGCCGAGGTGGTTTCGGGCGAGGATGATGGCAGACCCCGCGATCCCCGACATGGCAGGTGAAGTGACCGGACATCCTATTGGAGGGACCAAAATGAAACTGTTCGATCTGATCAAGCGTTTCCACAATGACGAATCGGGCGCCGTGACCGTGGACTGGGTCGTTCTGACCGCCGCGATCGTGGGCCTGGGCATCGCCGTTCTCGCCTCGGTGCGGACCGGCGTGGACCATGTGGCCGGCGAAATCGAATCCGCCCTGACCTCGGCCAAGGTCAATCAGCTCGGCACGCTGAACTGATCCTCAGCGCACCGACCGAATAGCTGGCAAGGCCGCGTCCCCGGATGCGGCCTTCCGAGTTCAAACGGCCCCGGAAGCGAACCGGACATTGTTTCGCCATCCTTCGAAATCCTTGCGCTCGCCAGGCAATCACCCCGATTTCGCCGCATTCGCCTGTCAGCCTGCAATCGCAAGACTGGATTGGACATGCCTGCGCGTCTGGGCGCGGGGGTGAGCTGGAAAGGACACGCCATGCGTTTGATCTTCGGACTGGTGCTTCTGGTGGGCCTCGGCCTTGCAGGCTTTGCCGTCTACATGGCTCAGGACTATATCCACAGCTACGAGCGCCAGCTTGCCGAGGAGCGTGCCGCCCGCGCCAACCAGGTGGAACTGGTGCCCGTTGTCGTGGCAAAGGAGGCCCTGCGCTACGGACAGCAGGTGACAGTGGAAAATCTCCAGCTTGTGGAATGGCCCAAATCCTCGCTGCCCACGGGCGTCTTCCAGTCGGGCGCAGAGGTGTTCCCCGAGGGCAAGCCCAAGTTCCGCACCGTGCTGCGCGCGATGGAGGCGGGCGAACCGCTGCTGGCAGTCAAGGTCACCGAACCCGGCACCGATGCGGGCCTGACGTCGCGCCTTGGCCGTGGCATGCGTGCCTTCGCGATCCGCGTCGACGTCGCCTCGGGCGTTTCGGGCTTTCTGCGGCCGGGCGATCAGGCCGATGTCTACTGGACCGGCCAGGCGCAGAACAAGCAGGTGACCCGGCTGATCCTGCCCGGAATCCAGCTGATCGCAATCGACCAGATGGCCGACGAGGACAGCTCGCGCCCGGTGATTGCGCGCACCGTCACCGTCGAGGCCACGCCCCAGCAGGTCGCCGCGCTGGCCCAGGCGCAATCGACGGGACGTCTGTCGCTGTCGCTGGTCGGTTCGGGCGATGACACGGTGGCCGAGGTGATCGAGGTCGATCAGAAATTGCTGCTGGGGATAGAGGATGCACCGATCGTCGTCGAGGACAAGGCGCCGGTCTGCACCATCCGCACCCGCCGCGGCGCCGAGGTGGTCGAGATTCCGATCCCCTGCACCAACTGACCTGCCTACACATTATCTGGCGCATCGGACTGCATCTTGCGGTCGCGGTGCGCCCGCCTGCCTGATCTCGTGGTTGTTGCGGGATATCCACATAAAGGAAATTCGTTAATTAACTGAAGATTGATTTAAATCTTCGGTTGACGCATCCTCTGCGGGAATTTGGGCGAAAAGACCCATCCTGAGGCGTGATCGGAAAGGCAGGATCACATGAAAACCAAGAGTGTTCTGGTGGCGGGGCTGGTGGGCCTGGCCGCCGCGACCGGCCCCGTCACGGAAACGCAGGCCCAGAGCCTGCGCACGCTGAGCGGCCAGGCGACCGGCCAGTTGACCGTCCCCATGAACCGTGCCGTCGTGGTCGAAAGCGACGAGGTGTTCGCGGAACTGTCGATCTCGAACCCGCAGATCGCCGACATCTCGACCCTGTCGGACCGCACGATCTATGTGCTGGGAAAATCGCCGGGGCGCACGACCCTGACGCTTCTTGGTCCCAATGGCCGGCTGATCACGAATGTCGAGGTCCGCGTCACCCCGGACATGAGCGAACTCAAGGAACGCCTGCGCGAGGTTCTGCCGGGCGAGCCTATCGAGGTGCGCTCGGCCAATGACGGGCTCGTGCTGTCGGGCACGGTCAGCTCCGCGCAGGCGCTTGACCGGGCGCTCGACCTCGCCTCGCGCTATGCGCCCGAGCGGATTTCCAACCTGATGATGGTCGCGGGCAGCCAGCAGGTCATGCTGAAGGTGCGCTTTGCAGAGATGTCGCGGAACGTCTCCAAGGCGCTCGGCTCGCGGCTGGGGATCAATGGTTCCTTCGATGGCGGCGACGGAACCATCATCGGCGGCCTCGGCGCAGGACTGACGAGCAGTACCGGGAACCTGACGATCAGCGGCGATCTGGGCGCATTTCAGCTCAACCTTGCGCTGCAGGCGCTCGAGGGCAAGGGCTTCGTGCGCACGCTGGCCGAGCCCAACCTGACGGCGCTCTCGGGCCAGGAGGCAAGATTCCTCGCGGGGGGCGAGTTTCCGATCCCCGTCCCGCAGGAGGGCGGAACGATCTCGATCGACTACAAACCCTTCGGCATCGGCCTCAACTTCACCCCGCGCGTCGTGGGCGAGAACATCAACCTGCGTCTCGACGCCGAGGTCAGCGGCCTGGACGATAGCGCAAGCTACAATGTCGGCGACGTCACCTATCCCGGCTTCCGCACCCGCCGCACTTCGACCACGGTCGAACTGCACGATGGCGAGAGCTTTGCCATCGCGGGCCTGCTGCAGGATGATTTCTTCGCGAACAACGCCCAGGTACCCTGGATCAGCGACGTGCCGGTTCTTGGTGCGCTGTTCCGCAGTTCCGAATATGAACGCCGCAACAGCGAACTGGTGATCATCATTACCGCCCATCTGGTCAGCCCCACCCGCGGCGAGGCGCTGGCGCTTCCGACCGACCGCGTTCAGCCACCCAGCGAGCGCGACCTGTTCCTGTCGGGCAAGCTGTCCTCGCCGAGGACACCGAAATCGGGCGCGGCCGGCGAGGTCGCCCGCCAGGATTTCAGCGGTTCCTACGGCTATGTGATGGAGTGAGATCATGCGCGCCAAGCTTGTATTCCTGACGCTGGGCGCCGCGGTCGCGCTGTCCGGCTGTTCGACGGACAGTTACCGCGACTTTACCCAAGAAGCCGGCGCAAGCCTTGACGATGGGGCCTTCGGCAATGCGACCATGAACAACACGATGGTTCACAGCGGCGAAAGGGCGATGGCGATCGACCTGAACCACCGTTTCGCCTCCGAGGTCGACACGACGATCACCTTCGCCTTCGACAGCGCCGTTCTGGACGCCGAGGCGCGGGCCACGCTGGACCGCCAGGCGGCGTGGATCGCGCGCTATCCCCATGTCAAGTTCCGCGTCTACGGCCATACCGACCTGGTCGGCCCGGGAGCCTACAACAAGGCGCTGGGGATGCGGCGGGCGCGGGCAACGGTGGATTACCTGGTCTCGCGCGGTGTTGCCCGCGCACGGCTCGAAGCCGCCGTTTCCTATGGCGAGACACAGCCGCTGGTGGTGACCGAGGGCCGCGAGCGGCGCAACCGCCGCACGGTCACCGAGGTCTGGGGCTTCCTTGAACCCAAGCGCATGCTGCATGACGGCAAGTACATGCAGCGCACCTACGGCATCTATCTCGACAGCGCGAGAGAAGAGCACACGGTCGAATAGGGCCGATACCCCGCCACCGCGTCGGGTTCGTCCCCCGGCGCGGCGCGGCCGGACTTCCAACAATTTCGGCTTTTGGGCCGTAATGTTGCCCAGTTTGGACTTCACATTCCCTTCCTGAGAGCGGTGCGCGCGGCGGCGAGTCGCGCGCGGGCGGTGTCCGACGCGGCCAGAAGGCTGGCGGAGCCGTCCGCAAGGAGGGATTTGGACGACATGACGAGTACGGCGGCATTGCATTCCGACCCGGCCCCGGTGATCGCCTGCACGGTGTCCAGGGACATCCAGAACTTCGACCTGCTGATCGAGGACATGGAGGCCGAACTGGGCGAATGTTGGGGCGATCTTGCCTTTCAGGACGCCAACAGCTTCTTCGACCAGCCCGACGCAAGGTCGCTGGAATTCATCGCGGTCGCCGTCGACGACCAGGACGAGGACAACATCGCCTTCATCGGCGAGATCGTCCGCAACGCCAAGCGCCGCAATGTCAAGGTCATTGTCATCGCCGAGGAACTGAGCCCGATCGCGCTGCACCAACTGATGCGCGTCGGCGCCGACGATTTCGTGCCCTACCCGCTGCCGGAGGGCGCGCTGCACGACGCGATCGACCGGGTGCGTCGGCCGGCCCCGGTTGCGCCGGTCCCGGGCAATGGCGCCTCGGTTCCCGCGGTGTCGCGATCGAACCGCGATGGCGTGGTGCTGCCGGTGCACGGGCTGGCGGGCGGGGTCGGCGCCTCGACCTTCGCGGTCAACCTCGCATGGGAATTGTCCCTTGCAGCCAGGGCGACGCATGGCCGTGTCTGCCTGCTCGATCTCGACCTGCAATTCGGTTCGGTCTCGACCTATCTCGACCTGCCGCGCAGGGAAGCCGTGTTCGAGATGCTCTCGGACATCCCCTCGATGGACAGCGAGAGCTTCATGCAGGCGCTTCAGACCTACAAGGACGGTCTGCATGTGCTGACCGCGCCCGCAGACATCCTGCCTCTGGACCTGGTCACACCGGACGACATGAAGCGGCTGATCGAGATGGCGCGATCGCAGTTCGAATTCGTCGTGATCGACATGCCGACGACGCTGGTGCAATGGACCGAAACGGTGCTGAGCCAGTCGCATGTCTATTTCGGCCTGCTCGAGCTTGACATGCGCTCGGCCCAGAACGCGCTGCGCCTGATCCGGGCGCTGAAATCCGAGGATCTGCCGCATGAGCGGCTGCGCTACGCGATGAACCGGGCGCCGAAATTCGCCGATCTCTCCGGCAAGAGCCGGGTCAAGCGGATGGCCGAGAGCCTGGATATCGACATCGAGATCCATCTGCCCGATGGCGGCAAGGTCGTCACCGAGGCCGGGGATCACGGCCTGCCGCTGGCCGAGACAGCCGCCAAGGCGCCGCTGCGCAAGGAAATCCAGAAACTCGCCACCTCGCTTTTCGAGCTTGGCCAGATGTCGGCCACGGCCGAGGCGTGACAGACAGGACGCAAGAGCGATGTTTTCCAGATACAAGAAAGCCGATGCCGGAGCCGCACAACCGGCGAGCGCGCCCCAGGGCCAGGACATGGCCACCCCTGCTCCGGTGCCGAAGGCAGCCCCTGCCAAGCCGGCGCCCGTCGACAAGGAGCGCAAGCGCAAGGAGCGACTGGGCGAACTGAAGGTCGAGCTGCACAAGCGCCTTCTGGAAAACCTCAACCTCGCTGCGCTGGAACATGCCGAGGAAAAGGAGCTCCGCGGAGAGATCCAGGCCATCGCCGCCGAGGCGCTGGAAGAGTTGGGCATCGTTCTCAACAAGGAGGACCGCCAGCAGCTCAACCAGGAGCTTTACGACGAGGTGGTCGGACTCGGTCCGCTGGAACCGTTGCTCAAGGACGAGAGTGTCAACGACATTCTGGTGAACGGCCCAAAGCAGATCTTCGTCGAACGCTCGGGCAAGCTGACGCTGACCGACATCACCTTCAAGGACGAACGCCACCTGCTTCGGATCATCGACAAGATCGTGTCCGCGGTGGGCCGCCGCGTCGACGAGTCGAACCCCTATGTCGACGCGCGCCTGGCCGACGGCTCGCGCTTCAACGCGATGGTGCCGCCGATCGCGGTGGATGGCAGCCTGGTCTCGATCCGGAAATTCAAGAAGGACAAGCTCGGGATCGAGGATCTGGTGAAGTTCGGCGCCTTCACCGAGGAAATGGCCGCCTATCTGAACGCCGCCGTTGCAACCCGCCTGAACATCATCGTCTCGGGCGGGACCGGCTCGGGCAAGACCACGACGCTGAACGCGCTGTCCTCCTTCATCGACAATTCCGAACGCATCCTGACCATCGAGGATACCGCGGAACTGCAATTGCAGCAGACCCATGTCGGCCGGATGGAAAGCCGCCCGCCCAATGTCGAGGGCAAGGGCGCGGTGACCCAGCGCGATTGTCTGAAGAACGCGCTCAGGATGCGGCCCGACCGCATCATCGTCGGCGAGACGCGCGGCGAGGAAGTGATCGACATGCTGCAGGCCATGAATACCGGTCATGACGGTTCGATGACCACGATCCACGCCAACAACGCGCGCGACGCTGTTTCGCGGCTTGAAAACATGGTGGCCATGGCCGGGATCGAGATGCCGCTCAAGGCGGTGCGCAGCCAGATCGCCTCGGCCGTGAACCTGATCGTGCAGGCCTCCCGCCTGCAGGACGGCTCGCGCCGGATGGTGTCGATCACCGAGATCACGGGAATGGAGGGCGAGGTGATCTCGATGCAGGAAGTGTTCCGCTACGAGCGCCTCGGCCTGGCCCCGGACGGAAAGATCATCGGCCGCTTCACCGCGACCGGCGTGCGCAGCCATTATTCCGAGCGCTTCCGGCAGTGGGGCTATGACCTTCCCGCCAGCCTCTTCGAACCCAACAGGGGGATGTAAGCCATGCAGATCGGCGCGGACGCGATCATCTACGGCCTGATCTTCGTCGCGGTGCTGGCCCTCGTCGAGGGGCTGTATCTCACCGTCTTCGGCAAGTCGATCAGCCTGAACGCCAAGGTGAACCGCCGGCTGGAAATGCTGGAAAAGGGCACCGACCGGGAAAAGGTTCTGGAACAGCTCCGCAAGGAGATGAGCCAGCACATGAACGCCCGCGGCATCCCGCTTTATTCGCTGCTCGCGGAGCGGGCGCAGAAGGCCAATATCGCCTTCACGCCGAACCAGCTGATCATGATCATGGCGCTCCTTTCCGGGATGGCCTTTCTCGGGCTGACCGTGGGGACGGATGCCGCGCTGCCGGTGCGGGCGCTGGTCGCGGTCGCGATGGGCGTGGGCGGGGTCTATGTCTGGGTCAACGGCAAGGCCAAGAAACGCCTAGGACTGATCGAGGAGCAATTGCCCGACGCGGTCGAACTGATGGTGCGCAGCCTGCGCGTCGGCCATCCCTTCGCCTCGGCGATCAACATCGTTGCCAAGGAGGTGCCCGACCCGCTGGGCACCGAGTTCGGCATCATCGCGGACGAGGCCGCCTATGGCCGCGATGTGGGCGAGGCGCTGAAGGATCTGGCCGAACGCGTGGACATGCAGGATCTGCGCTTTCTCGCGGTGGCGGTGACCATCCAGCAGCAATCTGGCGGCAACCTGGCCGAGGTGCTGGACGGGCTGGCCAAGGTGATCCGCTCGCGCTTCAAGCTGTTCCGCCGGGTCAAGGCGATAACGGCCGAGGCGAAATGGTCCGGCATGTTCCTGTCGGGCTTTCCGATCGCCGCCATCCTGATGATCTCGATGATCAAGCCCGACTACTATGACGAGGTCAAGCAGACCGCCGCCTTCATCCCCGCCGCCATCGCCGTCGGCGTGTTTCTGGTCGTGAACGTGGTCTTCATGCGGATCATGGTCAACATCAAGGTCTGAGGAGCCGGTCCATGGATATCATCGCCTCGCTGAACAGCCTGCTCATCGACCGTTTCGGCGCGCTCGGCCCGCTTTACGCCGTGGGTGTGCTGGGCTTCCTGATGATCGCGCTGACGTTGCCTGCGTTTCTGAAGAAACGTGTCGATCCGCTCGACAAGTTCAGGCGCGAGACCCGCGAGATGAAGGCGGCGTCCACCCGTGACCCGGCGACATCGCTCCGGCCCACCTCGCGCGCGGACAAGCTGGAACGGTTTTCCCATTTCCTCGAACCCCAGAACGAGGAAGAGTTCTCGGCCATCCGCCTCAAGATGATGCGGGCGGGCTATCGCACCAAGAACGCGATCCGGATCTTTCACTTCGCCCAGCTTGCGCTGGGGCTCGGTCTGCTCGTCCTCGGCGTCCTCTTCACCATCGTGAACAGCGCCAGTGGCGAGGTCGATACCACGAAACTGATCCTTTCGGTGATCATTCCGGGTGCGATCGGCTATTACCTGCCGCGCTACTGGGTCGAACGGCGGCTGCAGACCCGCCAGCAGGAGATCACCAACGGCTTCCCGGATTCGCTCGACATGATGCTGGTCTGCGTCGAGGCCGGCCAGTCGCTGGACCAGTCGATCGTCCGCGTGGCCCGCGAGATGCGCTCGGGCTTTCCGGATCTCGCCGAGGAATACGAGATCGTCGCCCAGGAGATGAAGGCCGGCAAGGACAAGGTGCAGGTTCTCAAGGACATGGCCGAACGCTGCGGCGTGACCGACATCTCGTCCTTCGTCACCGTGCTGATCCAGTCCGCCACCTTCGGGACCTCGATCGCCGAAGCGCTGCGCGTGTTCTCTGCCGAGATGCGCGACAAGCGTGTGATGCGCGCCGAGGAAAAGGCGAACGTCCTGCCGACCAAATTGACACTGGGCACGATGATGTTCACGGTTCCCCCGTTGCTCATCATCCTGATCGGCCCCTCGGTCTATGCGATCTACGACACCCTGTCGAATTCGAGCTTCTGACCTCGTCCGGCGCGGCCCGATCCTTGCCGCGCTGCTTGCGCTGGCGGCCTGCCAGCAGACCGGCCGACTGGTCCCCGGCTTTCAGGGCCTGCCCCCGCCCCCGGGCACGCCCAGGGTCACCGAGGCCGTCGACGGGCTGACCGTCGGCCACCGGCTGATGGCGGCAGGCGAATACGAACTGGCCCTCGACGCCTATTACCGCGCTGCAGCCGAGCAGGGGCTGAGCGTCGACGTTCTCTCGGCGGTCGGATCGGCCAATCTGCGCCTCGGTCGGCTTGGCCAGGCCGAGACCCAGCTGCGCCGCGCGCTGAAGAAGGACGAGCGCTTCGTTCCCGCCTGGAACAATCTGGGCGTCGTCCTGATGGAGAAGGGCGAGACCGGCGAGGCCCGGCGCGTGTTCGAGACGGCCTTCGCCCTCGATAGTGGCCAATCGGACGACATCCGGCAGAATCTGCTTCTGGCTATCGAAAAAACCGCCAATCCATCCTATGATCCCGTCAACGATAACGACTTCAAACTGGTGCGGCGCGGCAGCGGCCAATACCTGCTGATCGCCACGCCCTGAGGCCAGAGCAGCAGAGGACGCAGGATTCCATGCGCCATGTCTTTCTTGTCGCGATATGCGCTGCGAGCGCGTTGGCCCTGTCCGGCTGCCAGCGCCCCGGCGAGGCCGATGTCGACCGCGCAATCCAGGAGGTGCTTTCGGGCGACGAGAGCAGCATGAACGACATCATGCTGACCGTGGCCGATCCCGCCGAGGCGGTCAGCTATTTCCGCCGGGGACTGGAAGGTCAGCCCGACAATATCGCCCTGCAGCGCGGTCATGCCCAATCGCTGCTCAGGGCGGGGCGCAACACCGAGGCGGTGGGCGCATGGGCGCGGGTGACCAACCACCCCGAGGTGACCGCGGAAGACCGGGTCGCGTATGCCGATGCACTGATCCGCGCCGGTGAATGGAAGAAGGCCGAGGCGGTGCTGAACGCGATCCCGCCGACCCACGAGACCTATCGCCGCTACCGGCTGGAGGCGATGGTGGCCGACGCCAACAAGCAATGGGCAAAGGCCGACAGTTTCTACGAAACCGCCGCGGGGCTGACGACGCGGCCCTCGGGGGTGCTGAACAACTGGGGCTATTCCAAGCTGACGCGGGGCGATTTCAAGGGCGCACAGCGGCTGTTCACCGAGGCGATCACCTATGACCCGTCGCTCTTCACCGCCAAGAACAACCTCGTGCTCGCCCGCGGCGCGCAGCGCAATTACGATCTGCCGGTCGTCAGGATGACGCCGACCGAGCGGGCGCAACTCTACCACACGCTGGCCCTGACCGCGATCAAGCAGGGCGATGTGGGCATCGGCAAGGGGTTGTTGCAGGAGGCGATCGACGCCCATCCCCAGTATTTCGAACCGGCGGTGCGCGCGCTCGAGGCACTGGAGGCCCGCGGCTAGCCCGGCGCGACGCCGCGCCGAGGCCACCGGTCGGCCTTGCCCCTGCCCGAATTCGACCCGACCCTGCCTGCGTCGGATTTCGTCCCGGGAGACCGCATGACCTCGCTCGATCCTTCCGCAGATGGTGCCCGCGCAAGTGGGCGGCATCTTACCCTCGCCGTCGGGCTTGCCTTCGCCGCCATTCTCGCCGGGCTCGCCGCGCGGGCCATCACGCTTGGCACGCCGCTGGGCGCGGGCACCTTCCTGCCCTTCGTGCTGCCGATCGCGTTCTGGGTGGCCCGCAGCGACATGAAGACGATGAAGATTCCGAATCAGGCCGTTCTGGCACTGGTCTCCGTCTTCGCGCTGGTCGGGCCGGTCGCATTGCCGCTGGATATCTGGGCCTGGTGCTGGGTGCATCTGGGCGTCGTTCTGGTGCTGGGCTTTGTTATGAGCACATTCGGGATGATCGGCGCGGGCGACGCGAAATTCGCCGCCGCCATGGCGCCCTTCGTGGCGCTGGCCGATCTGGGCGGATTCCTGTTCCTGTTCGCCGCGGTGACCGTGTTCGCCTTCCTCGGCCACCGTCTGGTCCGCCGGAGTCCGGCGGTGCGGCGCGCGCTTCCCGGCTGGGAGTCCTGGGATAGACGCGATTTCCCCATGGGAATCGCGCTTGCGGGCGCGCTGGTCTGCTATCTCGCGCTCGTGGCGCTGGGCGCGATGCCGAGCAGCAGGTAATCATCAGTGCGGCGCAGTTCCGTCAGAACGACCCCCGCCTCGTCCAGTTCACGCAGGATATGCGCGCGTACATCCGGCCGCGCGGCGCATTGCGGGACCAGCACCAGTTCCGCCGCCTCAACCCCCGGCAACCCGCCGTAATACCACGGCGCACCGCCCGGCAGCGGCGCGACACCGCCATAAAGCCAGTAGGCGGTCAGGATATCCGCCACCAGAACCTGGCGCCCCCCGAAGCCCGCCGCGTCGATGTCTTCGGATATGGTGCGGAACCAGCCGACAAGCCCGCTGATCAGGCGGCAGGGCTCCAGCGGCACGCCTGCCACGACGGTCGGTTCGGGCATCATCGAGCCTTGCCACCAGGAATGGCCAACGGACATGGGACGGCTGACCCGGGTCAGGACATGGTCCACGCGGTCGGGCTGCATCCGGATGCCATGGTCGCCGGGCAGCACCTCGACCGGACCCGCGCTGCGGGCCATCAGGTTGCGCGCCTGGCTTTCGGCCATTGCCACAAGGATCGGCGCGACCAGGATCAGCGCCCCCCACCCGGTCACCGCCAGCCCCCGGCCGCCGCCCTCCGCCGGCCTGGGACATAGCGCCAGCGCGACGATTCCGAGGAAGAACAGCCAGACAGGATCGTTTCCGAAATTCTGGAAGGTGACATAGGTCAGCCCCGGCGCGGCAACCAGCAGCAACAGCCCCTCACGCGCCCGCCCCGACCGGCGGGCCAGGGTCACGGCGGCAAGATAGAGCAGGCTGCCGGCAAGGGCCGCCGGGGCGGTCAAGACATCGAGGACAGTGCCGCCGGGGAAGGGCCTGATCTCGGCCCGGGCCACGTCCAGCAGATCGCCTAGATAGGCCCCCCAGAACGCAGGCCCCGCCGCCGCCGTCACCGCCAGCATCACGCCAAATCCGGCCGACAGCGCCGTCGCCGCGCCCAGCCGGTCCCGCGTCAGCAGCAACGCAAGCGCCACGACCGGCACCGCGGCAAGGGCATAGGTCATCTTGATCAGCGCCAGTGCCGCAAGCCCCAGCCCCATCGCCAGCCCATCCGCAACCCGCGCGCCCGCCCCTTGCCGACGGCCGGGCAGCACCGCCAGCAGCAGAAGCACGAACAGGATCGCCCAGGCCCATCGGTTGTAGCTCATCGACAGCGAAATACCGGGATCGGGCGTGGCGGGCACCAGCGCAACCGCCAGCAGCATGATCCCCGTCCCGAAGAGATAGGCCCAGGGCCGCGGCAGCCGGTCATGCGCCGCCCACCAGGCCGCAGGCAGAAGCACCGCACCCACCAGCGCCTGGCCCAGCACGAAGGCCTCGGCGAAGGGATGGCCCAGCCGCACGAACAGCGCAACCGGCGCATAGGCCAGCACGCCCAGCGGCGTCATGAAGTCGAGATGCGGCCATTCGCCCGCGGCCTGGCGCAGCACGATCTGCACCATATGCAGCATGTCGCCCTCGTGCATGACAGGGTAGAGCCCGCCTGCGGCCAGCCCCGCCCAGGTCGCCGCAGCCAGCACCGCGGCCATCACGGCAGCAAGCCCCACCGGATCGTATCGCCTCATCCCCTGCCCTCGTCCTGTTGCGGCCCCGATGTCGACGGACAGGCGCGGTTCCCGCGATTGTCCCAAAACGCCCGGGCCGTCGCCCAAGAATTGCCCCAAAATGCGGTCAGTTTTGGGCAAGCACCGCAGCAGTTTCAGGGCAATCACATGAACATGCAGATTTCCTCCGTCATGGCGCCCCCCGCCCCCCGGTCGCTGGCCGAGATGCGCCTGCCGATGGTGATGATGCGCGACATCCTGCTGAAGACGATCTTTCGCAAGAATGTCGACACCGTGACAGAGATCGCCCGCGCGATCTGCCTGCCGGCCCCGGTCACGCAGGAACTGGTCGATCTTGCCCGCAGCCAGAAACTGCTCGAGGCGACCGGCACGCTCCATGCCGGGGCCGGCAGCGAGATGGGTTTCCAGCTGACCGATGCCGGCAAGGCCCGCGCGCTGGACGCGCTGAACCAGTCGGAATACTTCGGCGCGATGCCCGTTCCGCTCGAGGTCTATTCCGAGCAGGTCAGGCGCCAGTCGATCCGCAACATCCAGATCACCCGCGACCAGTTGACCGGCGCAATGGGCCACCTGATCCTGCCCGACGAGCTTCTGGATCATCTCGGCCCCGCTGTCAGCGCGGGGCGCTCGATCCTGATGTATGGCCCGCCGGGCAACGGGAAATCCTCGATCTCGAACGGCATCCGCGACGCGCTGGGCGACAAGATCTACATCCCTCGGGCGATCGAGTATTCCGGCCAGGTCATCACCGTCTACGATCCGATCGTGCATTCGGCGGCCGAGGAGCTGGTGGACGACCCGAATTCGCTGCGCCGCACCTCGGGACGCTTCGACACGCGATATGTGCTGTGCGAGCGGCCCACCGTGATCACCGGCGGCGAATTGTCGCTGTCGATGCTCGACCTGGTCTACAACCCCACGGCGCGCACCTATCAGGCGCCGCTGCAATTGAAATCGACCGGCGGCATCTTCATCGTCGACGACCTCGGCCGCCAGGAGGAACCGCCCCAGGCGCTGGTCAACCGCTGGATCGTGCCGCTGGAAGAGGCCAAGGACATCCTTGCCCTGCAATCAGGCGAGAAGTTCGAGGTGCCCTTCGACACGCTGGTGATCTTTTCCACCAACTTCCACCCGAACGAGATCTTCGACCGCGCCGCGCTGCGCCGGATCTTCTTCAAGATCAAGATCGACGGCCCCTGCCAGGAGGATTTCCTGAAGATCTTCGCCCTTGTCGCGCGCAAGAAGAAGATGCCGATCGACGAGGCGACGCTTATCTACCTGCTCAAAGAGAAATACCCCACGATCAACCACGAATACGCCAATTATCAGCCGGTCTTCCTGATCGACCAGATGATCGCGATCTGCGAGTTCGAGGGCATCCCCTACCAGATGAGTCCCGGTCTTATCGACCGCGCATGGGCCAACATGTTCGTGCGCGAAGAGGACATCCTGCACTGATCCCATGGCCTTCCCCGCGTTCCCGACAGCCCGCCCCCCCCGCCGGGCTGTCGGCGCACAGGCGCGATCTGACCCTCGCCGCACAATCCCCCGGCCCAGGCGACTGCTGCGATCTGACACCCGGGGTAAAAACCGCCCGTCAGTGGCCGCATCGGGGATCGCGGATCCGGACTGGGGGCGACCGGACATGCAGCGCATTGCAACGTCAGGCCCGGCACATTCGGTAAACTTTGCCGTTTTGCCCGGGCCTTCGGTCCGGACGGGACAACAGGTTCTTAACGCTTGGACTCCAAGGTCCGGCAGAATGACCTGGAGTTCCGGAGTCTGCCATATGTCTTTTTTCGATCCGCCGCCCGCTGCCCCCAGGCGCAGCGCCTCGGTGACGCCACCTGCGCCGATGCGCCTGGGGCGGTCCGCAGCCAGAGGACGGCACGACCACATCCACCGCTCTCGACATCGCGGAAGATGATCTCTGAACCGATGGCGCGGCGGAACCAAAACGCCGCTCCTTGAACCAACCAGAATACATGTTGCGAGGCAGCCATGCGCCGATTCCTTTCTTTCCTTTTCGGAAGCATCGCCATCAAGATCGGGGTCTCGATCGCCGCCATGGGTGCGATGACGGCGGCTGCTGTCTTGATCGGCCTTGCCATCTTCAACAGCCTGACGGGCTCGCTCAACACGCTCCTCGGCCAGCAATTGCCCGCGCTGCGTCACAGCGTGACGGTCATCGAACACAGCGCGGGCATCCGCGATGCTTTGTCCGAAATCCTTCTGGCCGGAACGCCCGAACAGGTCAGGAACGGCCATGACAACCTTGAGGCCGAGATGGCCGCGCTCGAAGACGGGATGCGCCACCTTCCTGACGCAGCGATCGCCGAGATGCGGCCGCTTCTGGCGGAGCTCGGCGCCGCGGCCCAGCGGATGGAGACCGCAATCGCCGAGCGGTTCGCGCGCCATGACGAGGTTGAAACCACAATCGCGGCCTATCGTGAACTGTCCGACGAGGCCCGCACGCAACTCATGAAGATGGCCGATGATGCGGTCTACGACATGGAACTCGCGGGCGCACAGACGGTCGAGGTGGTGACAAGCACGCTTGATTCGCTGATCGAATACGATTTCGCCGCGACCTCGCTGGTGCTCAAGGCCCGCAACGAGATCAACCTGCTCAGCGGCACGGCCATCGCGCTTGCAGAAACCGGCGATGACGCTCTGGCCGCGGGCCTGCGCGGTATCGCCCGGTCGAGCCTTGGCGAACTCGATGCGATTCTCGCAGGGCTCGAGGCGAACGGGGCAGGCCCCGAGCTTCTCCCGATGCTCGCCGAGATGCGCGGCCTTCTTGCCGAAACAACCTCGCCGGGTTCCCGCGCCCGACCGGATCAGATTCGCCGGCTGCTGGCGCTGCGCGATCCGACCGAGGCCGCGCTGGCCGAGGCCATTGATGCGTTGACCCGCAATCTGCTGGAAGGCGCCGAAGATACAGCGACCTTCAATGCAGAGGCGGTCGAGCGGCTGATCGGCAACGAGTTGCAGTTCATCCGCGATGCCGCGCGGCTGGAACTCGCCGTCGAAAACGTTGTCGCGATGGCCTTCCTGGGGGCCACGGCCAGCGACCCGGATGCCGCCGAGGCCGCCCAGCGAGACCTGGACGCGGTCGCCCAGGCGCTCGCGGCGCTGCTCGAAGAGGTCTTCGTGAACGACGAGTTGCGGGCGATCATCGAGGAAATCCTTGCATTCTCCGGTGGGGAAACGGGCATCGTCGCGACTCGGGCGGCCATGATCGAGGCACAGAACCAGGCCGAAACCACGTCCCGGGCGGCCTATTCTCTGCTGCGCCGGATCGGCGATGCGGCCGTCAACCACAGCGACGCGGCGCTTGCCGCGGCCGCGGCTGCGGGCGATACCGTGCTTGCACAGGCAGATCGCGCGGAAGCCCAACTCCATACGGTCGCGATGGCCAGCGTGGCACTGCTGCTGGCGGCTCCGCTCTTCACCTGGCTTCTGATCCTGCGGCCGATGTCGCGACTCGTCCGGGTCACGGAGCGCCTGTCGCGGGGCGATCTCGCACCGATCACCGGCTTTCACGTCTCAGGCGGCGAGATTGGCCGCATGGCAACGGCGCTGGGTGTCTTCCGCGAGGGCCTCATCGAACGCGCCCGCATGCAGGAGCAGGAGCGCGCCATCGAGGAGGAACGTCGGGAGCGTGCCGAGCAGCAGCAAACCGTCGTCAGCACGCTGGCCGATGGTCTGCAACGGCTGTCCTCCGGCGATCTGACGCATCGTCTGGACGAGGCTTTCGCGCCGGAATACGAGCAATTGCGCCATGATTTCAACGCGACGGTCGTGACGCTGAACGAGATGCTGGCCTCGATCGTCGAGAACGCCACCGAGATCCATGCCCGGGCCGAGGAGATCGGCGGGGCGTCGGAGGATCTGTCGCACCGGACCGAGAACCAGGCGGCGACGCTGGAGGAGACGGCGGCGGCGCTGGACGAGCTGACCTCGAGCGTGCGCTCGGCGGCCGACAGCGCGGCCGAGGTGGAGGGCGTGGTGCGCGCGGCGCGCGGCGATGCCGAGGCCTCGGGCCGGGTGGTGACCGATGCGGTCGGCGCGATGTCCGAGATCAAGCGCTCGTCCGACGAGATCAGCCAGATCATCGGTGTGATCGACGACATCGCCTTCCAGACCAACCTTCTGGCGCTGAACGCGGGCGTCGAGGCGGCGCGGGCAGGCGAGGCCGGGCGCGGCTTTGCCGTCGTGGCCTCGGAGGTGCGGGCGCTGGCGCAGCGCAGCTCGGACGCGGCCAAGGAGATCAAGACGCTGATCGGCACCAGTTCCGAGCAGGTCGAGCAGGGTGTGGCGCTGGTCAACCGCGCGGGCGAGGCGCTGAGCGACATCGTCGGGCGGGTGGCCAACATCGCCGAGCTGATGGCGGGCATCGCGACCGGCGCGCAGGAACAATCCGTGGGCCTGGGCGAGATCAATGTGGGCGTGACCCAGCTCGACCAGGTGACCCAGCAGAACGCGGCCATGGTCGAGGAGGCCACCGCGGCCAGCGCGACGCTGCGCCACGAGGCCGAGACGCTGCAGGGCCTCGTGGCCCGGTTCCGCCTGCAGGGCGGCGCGCCCGCCCGACCCGCACAGCCCGGCGCCATGACCCCGCTCCGCCTGGTCGACCCGGCCCGGCAAGCGGCGGGCAAGGCCGCGCCCGCCACCCCGGCCGCCGAACCCGCCCCCAGGAAAAAGGCCGCCGCCAACGACTTGACCACCTGGCAGGACTTCTGACCGAATAATCGCAACAGGCCATTCCGAAAGAAGAGAGTACCGCGATGCGGGTGATGATTGCAGATGGAAACGAGGAGGGGCGGCGCCGGCTCGCGAGCGCGGTCGGCACCATGCGCGGCGTCTCGCTGGGCATCTGTGCATCCGATCTGAGCGAGACCTATCACGCCGCCGAAAGCCGCCCGCCCCAGGCCGTGCTCGTCGCCGAGAACCTGGCCCGGCTGCCGGAATTCGAGGTGATGCAGACGCTGTTCCGCGCCCTCAACATCCGCTGCATCCTGGTCGCGGACACGCCGGTCAGTGCAGAACGGCTGGCGGCGCGGGCGGGCACCAGCGGGCTGCGGATGACCCATCAGGGTGCATCGCAGGACGAATTGCGCCAATGCCTGTTCGAGGTGCTGCTGGACCGGCCCGCCGTCGCCCCCCGCGAGCCCGTGGCCGAACGGATGGCCTTTCAGTCCGGCCGGCTGATCCTGATCGGCGCCTCGACCGGCGGGGTCGACGCGCTGATCCGGGTGCTGTCGGGCTTTCCTGCCGATTGCCCGCCCACGCTTGTCGTGCAGCATACCAGCGGCACCTTCAGCGCGGGTCTTGCAAGGCTTCTGGACCGGGCCAGCCCAGCCCGCGTGCTCGAAGCCGAGGACCGCCAGCCGCTGGTCCCGGGCACGGTGCTGCTTGCGCCGGGCAAGGACCATCACCTGGAGATCGCGCGCGGAAACGGGTCGCATTGCCGCCTGCGCGAGGGGCCGCCGGTCTCGGGGCACCGGCCCTCGGTCGATGCGCTGTTCCATTCGGCGGTGCCGGTTGCCGCCCGGGTCAGCGCGGCGATCCTGACCGGGATGGGCCGGGACGGGGCCGAGGGGATGCTGGCGCTGCGCCGCGCGGGTGCGCATACGATCGGCCAGGACCAGGCCAGCGCGCTGGTCTATGGCATGCCGCGCGCGGCCCATGAACTGGGCGCGGTTTGCGAACAATTGCCCATCGGCCGGATCGGCCAGGCGCTGCTGAAAAGCTGCGCGCGAAGGAGCGCGGCATGAGCATCCATTCCCCGGTGCCGAGGCCGGGCCAGGCGGATTGGCCAAGCCACCGGATCCTGCCCGTGATCCAGGGCGAATTCCGCGTGTCGCGCGATGCCGATGCGGTGTTGTCCACGGTTCTGGGCTCGTGCGTCTCGGCCTGCATCTACGACCCCGTCGCGCGGGTCGGCGGGATGAACCACTTCCTGCTGCCGGGCGACGAGGGGGCCAACAAGACCGAGCTGAAATACGGCGCGATGGCGATGGAACTGCTGATCAACGAGTTGCTCAAGAACGGGGCGCTGCGCGGCCAGCTCAGGGTCAAGCTGTTCGGCGGCGCGCGGGTCAGTTCGTCCTTCACCGATATCGGCGAGAAGAACGTGATCTTCGCCCGCTCCTACATGCGGCGCGAGGGATTCGAGGTGGTCTCGGAAAGCCTTGGCGGCCAGCAGGCAAGACGGCTGCATTTCCGTCCCGCGACCGGTGCGGCGCGGCTGGTCATGCTGCCACCGACCGAGGCCCCGCCGGAGCGGCTGCCGCCGCGCCCGGCAGCCGAGCGCGATCCGGGGATCACCCTGTTCTGACGGGCACGGCAGGCGGGCTGTGCGCGCCCCGACCTGGGCTGTGCGCGGCCGCGCGTGACGGGACGGGTTCGGTTGTGCGACATGGCTTGCGGGGATGGCCGGGCCCTGCGGCCGGGGCCGGACGGGCGTTGTGGCGCGTGCCGCGATCGGCCGCTTGACCGGGGCCGTCGGACGGGGTCTGTTCGCGGCAGGCGGCAGGCGGCAGGCGGCAGGCGGCAGGCGGCAGGCGGCAGGCGGCAGGCGGCAGGCGGCAGGCGGCAGGCGGCAGGCGGCAGGCGGCAGGCGGCAGGCAAAAAGGATCGCGCGATGGACAATCCCCCCAACCGGTTCAAGGCGGCGCTGCGGGCGGGTCATCCGCAGATCGGCATCTGGAACGCGATCCCCCAGCCGATGATCGCCGAATTGCTGGCGGGCTGCGGCTTTGACTGGGTGCTGGTCGATACCGAGCATGCGCCGATGGAGGTGCGCGACGTGCTGCCCGCGCTTCAGGCCATTGCCGCCCATCCGGCGGCCTCGGCGGTGGTGCGGGTTGCGATCAATGACTGGGTGCTGATCAAGCGCCATCTCGACCAGGGTGCGCAAAGCCTGATGGTGCCCTATGTCCAGTCGCGGCAGGAGGCCGAACAGGCGGTGCGCGCGATGCGCTATCCGCCGCGTGGCGTGCGTGGCGTTGCGGGGATCACCCGGGCCAGCCGCTTCGGGCTGATCCCCGATTACATCGCCTGCGCCGAACAGGAACTGTGCCTGATCGTGCAGGTCGAAACCCGCGCCGGGCTTGAGAGGCTGGAGGAGATCGCGACGGTCGAGGGGGTGGACGGCGTGTTCATCGGTCCCGCCGATCTGGCCGCGAGCCTCGGCTTTCCGGGCCAGGCCGGCCATCCCGAAGTGGTCGCCGCGATCGAGGGCGCGATCGCGCGGCTTGCGGCGGTGGGGGTGCCCTCGGGCATCCTGAGCACGGATGCCGCGTTCGCCCGGCGCTGCATGGCGCTGGGCACGGCCTTCACCGCGCTCGGGATAGACGTGGCGCTGCTGGCGCGCGCGGCGGGGGCGCTGCGCGCCGAGGTCGCTTGCGGGTAAGGTCGGCTCAGACCGGCTCGGGCACCGCCATGGCCAGACCGGCGGCAAAGGCGTCGCGGTTCAGCCGGTCGAATTTCGCGGGCGTCATCGCCAGCACGCGGTCAAGCAGCACCTCGGGCGGGCAGAGGCCGGACAGCGCGCACAGCGTGCCCAGCGCCACGATATTCGTCACCCGTGGATTGCCGAGGCTGCGCGCGGTTTCGACGAAGGGCAGGGCGCGCGTGGCGAAATCGCCGCGGGGCGGGTCGGGCACCAGTTCGGCATCGGCCAGCACCAGCGAGCGGGGCGAAAGCAGGTGATCGGACACGCCCAGCCCCGCCGCGTCGAGGATCAGCAGGTAGTCGAGGCGGCGGGCCAGCGGGAAATCGGCCTCGCCCTCGCTGATGACCAGATCGGACCGGCTGAGCCCGCCGCGCGAGACGGGTTCATAGGCGTTCGACTGCGCCACGTTGCGCCCCTGCCGGGCCAGTGCCGCGGCAAGGATGCGCGCGGACAGCAACAGCCCCTGGCCGCCGCTGCCCGAAAAGCGGATTTCCGTCGTCGCCATCACGCGCCCCCCCCCTCGCCGCGAAGCCCGGCCGCCATCGCCCGATAGGCCGCGCCATATTCCGGCCGGTCGCTGCGCGCGATCACGCCGGTGCGCAGGTGGTTCGGGCGGAAGGGCACATCGACCGTGTTGCGATAGGCGAAGGGGCGCATTTCGCTTTTCTTGGCCAGCATCATCTCGGGCGAGGCGCCCAGATCGTTCTTGCGGCCATAGATCTCGGTGCAGTCCGACAGCACCTCGACAAAGGAAAAGCCCTTATGGGCAATGGCCTGGCCGATCAGGTCGCGCAGGCCCAGCACCTGCATCGTGACCTCGCGCCCGACGAAACCCGCGCCCGCCGCGGCGGCCAGCGCGCAGGCATCGAAGGTGGGTTCGGTATTGCCCATGGGCGTGGTCGAGGTGTAGCGGCCCCCGGAGGTGGTGGGCGAGACCTGGCCGCCGGTCATGCCGTAGATCTCGTTGTTCAGCATCAGACAGGTGATATCCAGGTTGCGCCGCGCCGCGTGGATCAGGTGGTTGCCGCCGATCGCAAGGCAATCGCCGTCGCCGGTGATGACGACCACATGCAGGTCGGGGCGGGCGAGCTTCAGCCCCGTCGCGAAGGTCAGCGGGCGGCCATGCGTGGTGTGGAAGGTGTTCGCGTCGATATAGGCCGACAGCCGCCCCGAGCAGCCAATGCCCGAGACCACGGCCAGCCTGTCCTTGTCGATGCCCTGCTCGTGCAGCGCCCAGGCAAGGGCGCGCAGCGCGATCCCGTGCCCGCAGCCGGGGCAGAGGAAATGCGGCATCTGCTCCTGCCGGATCCAGTCGTTCACGTCGAAGGCGGCGGGTGCGGTCGTGTCCTTCATGTCAGCGCCTCCCGCGCGGCTGCGGCGATCTCGTCGGGGGTGATGGGCTGGCCGTCGATCCGGTTCAGCCGCAGGGCGGGGGCGCGGCCTGCCAGCACGCGCTCGACTTCGAGGACCAGCTGGCCCTGGTTCATCTCGGGCACCAGAACGGCGCGGGCGCCCGAGCGGGCGACGGTCTCGCGCAGGGCGTCCTCGGGGAAGGGCCAGAGGGTGACGGGGCGGACCAGCCCCACCTTCAGCCCCTCGGCGCGCAGGTCGCGCACCGCCTGCCGCGCGGCGCGGGCGGAAATGCCGATGGCCACGATCAGCAGATCGGCGTCCTCCGCGTCCTGCACCCGCCAGCTTTCGATCCGCGCGCGATGCAGCGCCAGCTTGTCGGTGGTCCGCGTGACGGCGGCGGTGGCGACCTCTGGCACCTGCGTCGGGAAGCCGCCGGGCGCATGGGTCAGCCCGGTGCAATGCGCGCGGTAACCGTCGCCCGGCCGCGGCATGGGCGGGATCAGGTCCTCGGTCACGGCATAGGGCTGGAACCCCTCGCGCGGGCCGGTGGCGAATTTGCGCCAGACCTCCGGCGTCTCGGGCACGGCGGCGAGGTCCACGGTTTCGGTCAGATGCCCGATCACCTCGTCCAGCAGCACCACGACCGGCACGCGCAGGGTTTCGGACAGTTCGACCGCGCGGATCGTCTCGGAATAGGCTTCGGCCACCGAGGCCGGGGCCAGCACGATGATCGCGTGATCGCCATGCGTGCCCCAGCGCGCCTGCATGATGTCGCCCTGCGCGGGCCGCGTGGGCATGCCGGTCGATGGCCCGCCGCGCATCACGTTGACGATCACGCAGGGGATTTCCGCGCCGCAGGCATAGCCGAGGTTTTCCTGTTTCAGCGAGAAGCCGGGGCCAGAGGTCGCGGTCATCGCCTTGACGCCGCCCATGGACGCGCCGATCACCGCGCCCATCGAGGCGATCTCGTCCTCCATCTGGATGAAGGTGCCGCCCACCTTGGGCAGTTCGCGCGCCATCACCTCGGCCACTTCCGAGGACGGCGTGATCGGGTAACCGGCGAAAAAGCGGCACCCGGCGCGGATCGCGCCCAGCGCGCAGGCTTCGTTGCCTTCGAGATTGCGGATCGTCGCGCTCATTCGGCGGGCTCCGTGACGGGGATATTGGTGACGCTGATCGCCTGGTCGGGGCAGAGCCAGGCGCAAAGCTGGCAGCCGGTGCACAGATCGGGCAGCGCGAGTTCGGCCTTGAGCCGGTCGTTCAGGCGCAGGCAGCGTTCGGGGCACATCTTGACGCAGATATCGCAGCCCTTGCACCATTCCTCGGTGATTTCGAGGATGGTATCGACCTGCGGGTGATGGACCTCGGAATGGGCCTTGTGCAGCCCGCTGGCGGTCACGTCGATGCGTTTCTCGCCGCCCATCGCCCAGGCGCGGCCCTCGGCAAAGGCGGCGCGGTTGACCTCGACCGATTTCGCGGGGACGGTGGCGGCGATGATCTCGACCCAGGCCTCTTCGGGGAAGTCGAGCACGGTGGACAGCGCCCCCAGCAGCACCGTGTTCGAGGCCCGCGCATTGCCCAGATTGGCGGCCATGCCGGTGGCGTCCATCACATAGCCCGCATGGACCTGCTCGATGATCTCCTCGGGCGTCTGGGGGGCATAGGCCGGTTCGGCGCCGCGCTTGCGGTTGCGGCAGGCGAAGGGCGGCACGATCTTCTGGCAATCGGCGATGAAGGTGCCGGTATCGGGTTTCAGATGCTTGAGCCAGCGCAGCCCCTCGGCCCATTCCAGCGCGACAAGGATATCCACCTCGCCCTCGGGGATGGTCGGCGACCAGACCTTGGGGCCAAAGCGGACATGGCTGAACACGCCGCCGCCGCGCTTGGCCATGCCGTGGACCTCGGATTGCTTCACGTCATGCCCGTCGGCCTGGCAAAGCTGCGCCAGCACCTTGGAGACCATGATGACGCCCTGGCCGCCGACGCCGACGATCAGCACGTTCATGGTGCGGTTCAACTTCTCGCCCATCATCTGCCCCTAATGGATCGGCCGGATCGAATGGCTGGTGCAAAGCTGCGCGCAGAGGCTGCAGCCGATGCAGGCCTCGGGGTCGATCTTCACCTTGTGCCGCCCCTCGTGCCAGCCCTCGGACCAGGTGATCGCCGGGCAGCCCAGGTTCATGCAGGCCTGGCAGGCGATGCAGCTGTCCTGTTCCACCTCCATCGCGGGGCCCTTGATGCGCACGGGGTCCAGCACGCAGGGCCGATCCGAGATCACGACCGACACGCCCTTGTGCGCCATCGCCTCGCGCAGGGTGCGTTGCAGGGTGGCGGTGTCATAGCTGTCGACCTTCTGCACCCAGCTCACGCCCAGCGATTTCACCAGATCCACGAAATCGACCCGGGGGGCGGGATCGCCGCGCAGCGTGCGGCCGGTGCCGGGATGGTCCTGCCCGCCGGTCATCGCGGTGATGTGGTTGTCGAGCAGGAAGACGGTGATATCCGCGCCGTTATAGACCGCGTCGATCAGCGGCGGGATGCCCGAATGCAGGAAGGTCGAATCGCCGATCGTGGCGACGATCGGCTTCGTCTCGGTGCCCGCCTTGGCCATGCCGACCGCGTTGGCGATGCTCGACCCCATCGAGACGCAGGTGTCGATGGATTTCAGCGGTTCCACCACCGCCAGCGTGTAGCAGCCGATATCGCCCGCGACGCGGGCATCCAGCGCGCGCAGCGCCATGAAACAGGCCGCATGCGGGCAGCCCGCACACAGCACCGGCGGGCGGACCATCGGCGCGAATTCGAAGGGGGCGGCGTTGACGCGCGGGACCAGCAGGCCAGCGCGGGCCAGCGCGTCATGCACCACCTCGGGCGAGAATTCGCCCTCGCGCGGGAAGAACGCCTTGCCCTCGGCCGGGATGCCCATGGCCTTCAGCGCGTCCTCGATCAGCGGTTCCAGTTCCTCGACCACGATCACGCGCTCGACGCCCGCGCAGAAGTCGCGGATCAGCCGGTCGGGCAGGGGCCATGTGACGCCGAGTTTCAGGACGCTGGCGTCGGGCATGACCTCCTTCACATAGGTATAGGGGATGCCCGAGGTGATGATGCCGACGCTTGTGTCGCCCGGCTCGACCCGGTTCAGGGGATTGTCCGCCAGCCAGTCCTTCAGCCGCCGTTCGCGCTCCAGCACGACGCCGTGCTGCATGCGGGCATGCGCCGGGATCATCACGTTCTTGCGGGGATTCTCGGCAAAGGCCCGCGGCGCGGGGGTCTCGCGCGCGCCCATCACCACGGCGCTGCGGGTATGCGACAGCCTTGTGGTGGACCGCACGAAGACCGGCGTGTCGAACTGTTCCGAGAGGTCGAAGGCCTGACGGGTGAAATCCAGCGCCTCCTGCCCGTCCGAGGGTTCCAGCACGGGCACCTGCGCGAAGCGGGCATAGATCCGGCTGTCCTGCTCGTTCTGCGAGGAGTGGATGCCGGGATCGTCGCAGATCGCGATCACCAGCCCGCCATTCACCCCGATATAGGAGAACGACATCAGCGCGTCGGCGGCGACGTTCAGGCCGACATGCTTCATCGCGGTGAAGGCGCGCACCCCGGCGAAGCTGGCGCCGATGGCGACATCCATCCCGGTCTTCTCGTTGGTGGACCATTGCGCGTGGATATCCGACGCGGGGTAGGTCGCGACGTTCTCCAGGATCTCGGTCGAGGGTGTGCCGGGATAGGCGGCGGCGACCCTTGCGCCGGCCTCCCACACGCCGCGGGCGATGGCCTCGTTGCCGGTCAGCGGGCGCGCGGCGCCCGCGGGGGACGGTTCGGCGGCGGTCTGCCGCAAGGCTTCGGTCATGGCTTTATGTCCTGCATCGCGCGTTCTGCCTAACAAAGTTACGACAGTTCTATGTTCCGGGCAATTTTATGACAGGGTGCGGATTGCCGCATCGCTCACGGCCCCATCTGGCCGGGCAGCACCAGCACCAGCCAGGGCAGCGCCACGATCAGCGCCAGCCGCAGGATGTCGGCGATCCAGAACGGCGTGACCCCGCGAAAGATCGTGCCGGTCGAGACATCGCCCACCACGCCGCGCAGCACGAAGACGTTCAGGCCAACGGGCGGCGTGATCAGGCTGATCTCGGTCACCACTACGACGACGATGCCGAACCAGACCGGATCGTAGCCGAGCGACACCACCAGAGGGAAAAAGATCGGCACCGTCAGCAGCAGCATCGACAGGCTTTCGAACACGCAGCCAAGCGCCAGATAGATCGCAAGGATCATCAGCATCACCGTGAAGGGTGCCACGTCATGGGCGGTGACGATCCCCAGCAGCGCCTCGGGCAGACCGGCGAGATTGACGAAATTGGAGAAGATCTGCGCCCCGATCAGCACCGCGAACAGGCTGGTCGCGGTCATCGCGGTTTCCTTGAGCACCCCGAACGTGCCGCGCAGCGTCAGCCCGCCGCGCGCCAGCGCGATCAGGAAGGCCCCCATCGCGCCCATGCCCGCCGCCTCGGTCGGCGAGAAGGTCAGGTTCAGCGGCGCCACGTCGAACAGCCCGTAAAGCCCGCCGATCACCAGGATGAACAGCAGCAGCACCGCCCAGATCGAACGCAGCGCGCGCAGCCGTTCGGGCCAGGGCGTGCGCGGGGCGGCGGGGCCGGCGGCGGGGTCGCGGAACACCACCCAGCGCACCGCGAACAGGTAGAACAGGATGCCGAGGCCGCCGGGGACGATGCCGGCGACGAAGAGCTTGCCGATCGAGGTTTCGGTCAGCAGACCGTAGATCACCAGGATCACCGAGGGCGGGATCAGGATGCCCAGCGTGCCGCCCGCCGCGATCGACGCCGTCGACAGCCGGTCGGCATAGCCGTAGCGGCGCATCTCGGGCATGGCGACCTTGGACATGGTGGCGGCGGTCGCCAGCGACGAGCCGCAGATCGCCGAGAACCCGCCGCAGGCCGCCACCGTCGCCATCGCCAGCCCGCCGCGCAGATGGCCGAGAAAGACATGCGAGACGGCATAAAGCTCGCGCGCCAGCCCGCCCTTGTTCACGAACAGGCCCATCAGGATGAACAGGGGGATTACCGAAAGCCCGTAATCCTGCGCGGTGTCGGTGATCTGGCGGCCCACCATCGACAGCGCGGCATTCAGCCCGCGTTCGTCGAAGATCGACCCGCCGCGGACATGGGCAAAGCCCAGCGTGCCGACCAGCCCCATCGCAAAGACGATGGGCATGCGCATCAAGACCAGCGCAAGGACCAGCGCGAACCCGATCAGCGCCTCGGTCATCGGGCGCGGTCCCCGTCCAGCAGATGCGGGGCGAAGACGTGGAACAGCCCGACCGCGACCATCACGGCGGCGGTCAGTGCGGCGGATATGGCGATGAAGCCGGTGACCAGATAGACCGGGATCGACAGGTATTCGGTCACGTCGCCATAGCCGCGCGCGCGCCCGGCAAGCATCCACAGCCGCTCGGCGGGCCAGATCAGCATCACCCCGCAGGCGATGTTGATCGCCGCCTCGCGCAGCCGGTTCAGGTGCAGCCGGTCGAAGATCCCGTCGAACAGATCGACCGCGATATGCCCGCCCTTTGCCGAGATCACCGGCAGGCAGGAAAACACCATCACGGCCATCAGCACGCGGGTCAGTTCGGTCGCCGCCTGGATCGGCGCGTTCAGCCCCGAGCGCAGGATCACGTCGGCAAAGGTCATCGTCATCAGCGCGAACAGCGCCAGACAGGCCAGCGCAACGGGCAGGCGGCTGGCCCCCCGGGCAAGCGCGATCAGCGTTTCCATATCCCCTCCCCCGAGGTGGCGCGGGGCCGCAGGTATCGGCCCCGCGCGCCTCTCACCAGGCGGCCATCTCGGCCCGGATCATGTCATGGGCGGCCTGGGCATCGACGCCGGTGGCGGCGACCTCCTCGATCACCCTGGCGCGGATGGTTTCGGCGATCTCGTCGAAACGGGCGGCATCTTCGGGGCTGGCCTGATGGATCGCGTTGCCCGGGGTGGCCTCGGTCAGCGCGATGCCCTCGGCGTCGCCCTCTTCCCAGATCGCGCCGATGGCCCGGCTCAGCGGTTCGCCGAAGACCTTTTCCTCCAGCGCGGTCCGGATGTCCTCGGGCAGGTCGGCAAAGGCGTCCTCGGACATGATGAAGGCGAAGGAGCCGCGGTAAAGCCCGCCGGGCAGCATGTACATGTTCTGCGCCACCTCGGTCAGCTTGAAGCCCACGCGCGACTCGATGGGGATCACCACGCCATCGGCGGCGCGCGAGGCCAGCGTCTCGTAGACCTTGGGCGCGGGCACCTGGATGCCGATCATGCCCAGCGCCGCGCCCAGATCGGTCGCGACGCCGCCGGGGATGCGCACCTTCATCCCCGCCATCTGGTCCAGCGTGGTCACCGGCGCGGCCGATTGCAGTTGCGCCCCGCCATGGCTGTGCAGCGCGATCACCTTGACGCCGCGATGCTCGTCGGCCTGTTTCAGATGGGCCTCGTAAGCGCGCCAATAGGCCACCGCCGCGGCCTCGGAACTGCCGACATAGCCCGGCAGCTCGATCATCTTGGTGGTGACGAAACGGCCCGGCTGATAGCCGTGAAAAATGATCGAGACATCCGCCGCGCCATCCATGACAAGGTCCATCTGCGCGGGCGCCTCGGCCAGGCCCAGCTTGACCTCGGCGGTCACGCGCCCGTCGGTGGCCTCCTCGATCATCTCGATGAATTTGGGCCACATCTTCGCGTTGATGTTGTGGGTGGGCGGCGCCCAGCTGGAAATCACCAGCGTGTGATCCGCGGCCCAGCCCGCGCTGCCCGCGATGGCCAGCGCCGCGCCGGCCAGAAGCGTGCCGAATGTCGTCCGTATCGCCATGATGTCCTCCCGGAATGCGATGTCGGATAGGGGGTGGGCCTGCCTGCCGGGCCTCCACTGCCCGGCGGTTCCGGCCCTTTGCGGGGTGGTTCAAGGTTGCGTCACTTGGCCCTCCCGGCCGTGATTGACCCGTCTCCGGCCCTGTGCATCATTCCGCAGGAAACGATCGGAAAGGCCGGGGCCAATGATCGGCAATTTTCTTGCGTCCCCGCGCAGGGTTCGGGGCGGGCATGGCGCCCAAGGTGACGGGCAGGCCGGGATGCGCCTAGGCGACCGAGCGCCGCAGGAGGCCCGATGACCCCGAAGGCGCGCGCCGAGGCCTGCGCGGCCGCCATCTCGGCCGCGACGCGGGCCGAGCACTGGCTGGGGATCGAACTGGTCGAGATCGACGCGGGCCATGCCGTCATGCGGATGCGCGTCGCATCCCATCATGCCAACGGGCAGGGGGTCTGCCATGGCGGGGTGATCTTCGCGCTGGCCGACAGCGCCTTTGCCTATGCCTGCAACAGCCGCAACGCCTCGACGCTGGCGCAGCACGGCACGATCAGCTTCGTCGCGCCCGCGCAGGTGGGCGAGGTGCTGACCGCCACCGCCTGCGAACGCTCGCTCGCCGGGCGCAACGGGATCTACGACGTGCGGGTGGAAACCGCGTCGGGGGCCGTGGTGGCCGAGATGCGCGGCATGTCGCGCAGCGTTCGCGGCCAGTGGATCGAGGAATGAGACGGCCGGGCAGGGCGCCGCGCCGGAACGGAGGGTGGAATGAAGGATCTGAGCATGGACCGGGACGGTCTCGACCCGATCGAGCTGGCCTCGCGCGACGAGATCGAGGCGCTGCAACTGGACCGGCTGAAATGGTCGCTGCGCCATGCCTATGACAATGTGCCGATGTATCGCGACCGCTTCGACGCCAGGGGCGTGCATCCCGACGATCTGAAGACGCTGGCCGATCTGGCGCTGTTCCCCTTCACGGTCAAGAACGACCTGCGCGACCATTACCCCTTTGGCCTGTTTGCCGTCCCGCGCGAGCGGATCGTGCGGCTGCATGCTTCGTCGGGGACGACCGGCAAGCCGACGGTGGTGGGCTATACCCAGCGCGATATCGACAACTGGGCCGACCTGATGGCGCGCTCGCTGCGCGCAGGCGGCGTGCGGGCGGGCGACGTGGTGCATGTGGCCTATGGCTATGGCCTGTTCACCGGGGGGCTGGGCGCGCATTACGGCGCGGAACGGCTGGGCGCGACGGTGGTGCCGGTCTCGGGCGGGATGACCGAGCGGCAGGTGACGCTGATCGAGGATTTCCGCGCCTCGGCGATCATGGTCACGCCCTCCTACATGCTGAACATCCTTGAGGAATATCACCGCCGGGGGCTGGACCCGAAGGACAGCCCCTTGCAGACCGGCCTGTTCGGCGCCGAGCCCTGGACCGACGCCATGCGCGCCGAGATCGAGGCGGCCTTCGACATGCACGCGGTCGATCTGTACGGGCTGTCGGAAATCCTCGGCCCCGGCGTCGCCAATGAATGCGTCGAGACCAAGGACGGCCTGCATCTGTGGGAGGATCATTTCTACCCCGAGATCATCGACCCCGAGACCGGCGAGGTCCTGCCCGATGGCGCGGTGGGCGAGCTGGTCTTCACCACGCTGACCAAGGAGGGGCTGCCGATGATCCGCTACCGTACGCGCGACCTGACCCGGCTGATGCCGGGCACGGCGCGCAGCATGCGGCGGATGGCGCGGATCACGGGGCGGTCGGATGACATGATCATCCTGCGCGGCGTGAACCTCTTTCCCTCGCAGATCGAGGAACTGGTGGTGGCGACCGGCGGGCTGACCAACCATTACCAGATCGAGCTTTACCGCGCGGGCCATATGGACGCGATGCGCGTGCATGTCGAATGCCGCCCCGACAGCGCGGACGAGCTGTCGCGCGCCGCCGCCGCGCGGATGCTGCACAAGCGGATCAAGGACGTGATCGGGGTGTCCACCGAGATCGAGGTCAGGGGCCCGGGCGAGGTGGCGCGCTCGCAGGGCAAGGCGCAGCGGCTGCTGGACAACCGGCCCAGGGGCTGAGCGCGGCGCGGGCGATGGGCGGAAACCTGCCGCTACATGCGTTCACCCTTTGGCAAGGATTCTGGCGCAGCTTGCCCGGAATGCCCCGTGCCGCTAAGGGTCAGACCCATGACGCAGGAGCGCCAGAAGGCCGCCCCAGGATCGGGCCGGGACCGCCAGGCCGACGATATCGCCCGGTCCTATGCCCGCCTCTTTCCCCGGACCGCCCGCCTGTCATGGCAGGGCGCGGCCGCGCTCTCCGCGGCGGTGGGCCTGTCGCTGACGGCACTGGCCTTCCTCGCGAGCGGCGAGCGGCCCTTTGCCCCGCCCGGACCGCCCGAGCTTCGGTTGGCCGAGACGGCGCCATCGGTGCCGTCGCAAGTGCCGCCGCCCGCGGCCGCGCCAGTGGTCCCCGCGCCGCAGGCGGCGCCAGCCTTGCCCCCTGCGCCCGATCCCGCCCCGCCCGCCATCGCCGTCCCGGTGCATGCCGGCGCGCCCGCCCTGGTGCCGCCGCCGCGCCCCGGGCCGCGGACGCTGGCCGCCGCGCCGCTGCGGCCCCGCGCGCGGCCTGAGGCGGGGCTGGTGGCGCGGGCGCCCTCGGCCATGGCCTCGCTGGCCGATCTGTCCGTGACCCCGCACGCGCCCCTGCCGCGCGGCACGGCCTGCGGGGCGCAGCTTGCCGCCGCCATTCCCGCCCGGCCCGGCGGCGCGGCCGCGGGCAGCGCGCTGGCCCGGGCGATGGACGGGCTGACCGGCAGCGGGCGCGACGGGCTGATCGCGCGGGAACTGCTCCGGGGCAACATCCCCGCCTTCCTGCGCGACCTGACGCCGGTGACGCTTGCCGGACGCATGCCCGATGGCCGTCGCGCCGAGGTGACGATCTGCGTGACGCCCGATTACCTGGCGCTGGGCAGCGACGCGGATTTCCTGCGCGTGCCGATGGGCCTGCCCGCGGCGGCGCTGGTGGCGGACCGCTTCGGCTTCCTGCTGCCGACGACGCGGATGGTGGACGCGGTGCATGCCCAGGCCGGGCTGCGGCTGGCGCCGCAACCGATGACACCGGGGGCCGAGATGACCTCGACCCGCTATTTCCGCCAGCATAACAGCACGGTGCAGGGCCAGACCCGCGGCCGGGCGGGGCTGCTGACGGCGGGGCAGAAAAAGGACCTGGTGCTGACCAACCGGCTGCGCGAGATGCCGGGCCGGGTCGCGATCTATGGCTGGCACCGCCCCGACGGCCAGCCGATCCAGCCGCTGTCCACGGTGCATGGCGCGCGCTATGCCGATTACAGCCACGGCGTGCGGCTGGTCAGCCAGACCGCCTTCGTGAAGGGTCGGCCGGTCGCGCTGGCCGCGCTGCTGGCCGATCCGGCCTTTGCCGCGATCCTGACCGGCGAAGGCCCGATCGCAGCCCCCGACCGCCTGCTGGCCTCGCTTTACCGCTAGACCGGGGCGCCGCCGGATCCCTGCCCCGCAGGAGCGCGGGGGGGGGTAGGGTGGGTGCCAACCCACCGTTGGCCGGGTGGTGGGTTGGCACCCACCCTACGGGTGCACGGCGAGCGCCGGGGCGGCGAGGGTCAGGGCAAGGGCAAGCGGGCGCAGCATGGGGGCTCCGTCGGGTCGGTTTCTCAGGAAGTAGGGCGGGGATGGAGGGAGGGTAGGGTGGGTTTCAACCCACCATTGGCCGGGTGGTGGGTTGGCACCCACCCTACACGTGACCGTCATTGCGGTCACGGAGACCTAACTGTCACATCCCGCGTGATTATACGGTCGTTTCTTGAAGATGTCCGTAAGCGCAGCCTGACCACCCTTCGGCTTGCCGCGTGACTATTCAGCGAAGTTCCAGGGCATAAGCTCGGCGATATCGCTCTGCATGTGCTGGTCGAGGATCTTGCGGAGGGTTGCCGCGATATAGG
>NZ_JAMYDV010000001.1:166971-537080 GCF_024128855.1 Rhodovulum tesquicola | reverse complement strand
GCATCCTGCGCAAGATCGCCGAAAACGACTTCGGCGCGCTGGGCGACATCTCAACCCTCGCCGACCCATCCGTCGTCGATACCCTCATCGAAAACAGGATGAACAGGTAAACGAAATCCGGGGGCGGACCCGAAAGGGCCCGGCCCCGGCCTCTGCCAACTTCAACGGGAGGAAACCCATGTCCGACAAGGACAAAGCAATGGCCTACTGGAAGGCCAATGTCAGATTGATCCTGATCAGCCTGGTCATCTGGGCGATCGTATCCTTCGGCTTCGGCATCGTGCTGCGGCCGCTTCTGTCGGGCATCGCCATCGGCGGCACCGATCTTGGCTTCTGGTTCGCGCAGCAGGGGTCGATCCTGGTCTTCCTGGGCCTGATCTTCTTCTACGCGTTCCGCATGAACAGCCTCGACCGGAAACACGGCGTGGACGAGGAGTAAGTCACCATGGATCAGTTTACGCTCAACCTCGTGTTCGTGGGCGCGACCTTCGCGCTCTATATCGGCATCGCGATCTGGGCCCGGGCCGGGTCCACGTCCGAATTCTATGCCGCCGGCCGGGGCGTTCACCCCGTCACCAACGGCATGGCGACCGCAGCCGACTGGATGTCGGCGGCGTCCTTCATCTCGATGGCCGGCCTCATCGCCTTCGGCGGCTACACCGCGTCATCCTTCCTGATGGGCTGGACCGGCGGCTATGTGCTGCTCGCGCTGCTGCTTGCGCCCTACCTTCGCAAGTTCGGCAAGTTCACCGTGCCCGAATTCATCGGCGACCGGTTCTACAGCCAGACGGCGCGCCTTGTGGCCGTGGCCTGTCTGATCATCGCCTCGGTGACCTATGTGATCGGACAGATGACCGGCGTCGGCGTGGCGTTCTCGCGCTTCCTCGAAGTGTCCAACACCACGGGCCTGCTGATCGGCGCGGCAGTCGTGTTCGCCTACGCGGTGCTTGGCGGCATGAAGGGCATCACCTATACTCAGGTGGCGCAATACGTCGTGCTGATCACGGCCTACACGATCCCGGCGATCTTCATCTCGCTGCAACTGACCGGCGTGGCGCTGCCGCCCATCGGTCTGTTCTCGGAATACACTGCCACCGGCGAGCCGCTTCTGGCGCGTCTGAACGACGTGGTCCAGGATCTCGGCTTTTCTGCCTACACGCTGCAGGACACCAGCTTCCTTCCGATGCTGAACATGTTCCTGTTCACGATGTCGCTGATGATCGGCACCGCGGGTCTGCCGCACGTCATCATCCGCTTCTTCACCGTGCCGCGGGTGGCCGATGCGCGCTGGTCCGCGGGCTGGGCGCTGGTCTTCATCGCGCTTCTCTACCTGACCGCCCCGGCGGTGGGTGCGATGGCCCGTCTGAACCTGGTCGACACCATCTATCCGAACGGTGCGACCGAGCAGCCCATCGCCTATGACGAGCGGCCGGACTGGATCAAGAACTGGGAGATCACGGGTCTTCTGAAGTTCGAGGACAAGAACGGCGACGGCCTGATCCAGTGGTATAACGAGGGCAACGCCACCTTTGGCGAGACCGCCGCGGAGCGTGGCTGGCAGGGGTCGGAACTCACCGTGAACAACGACATCCTGGTTCTGGCCAACCCCGAGATCGCCGGCCTGCCGGGCTGGGTGATCGCGCTGGTGGCGGCTGGCGGTCTGGCCGCGGCGCTGTCCACGGCGGCGGGTCTGCTGCTGGCGATCTCGTCCGCGGTCAGCCACGACCTGATCAAGGGTGCGATCAATCCCAAGATCAGCGAGCGGGGCGAATTGCTGGCGGCGCGGATCGCGATGGCGGTCGCCATCGCCGTGGCGACCTGGCTGGGCCTCAACCCGCCGGGCTTTGCCGCGCAGACCGTGGCCCTGGCCTTCGGGATCGCGGCGGCCTCGCTGTTCCCGGTGCTGATGATGGGGATCTTCTCGACCCGCATCAACAACCACGGCGCCGTGGCGGGGATGCTGGCCGGTCTGATCTTCACGGTCGTCTACATCTTCCTGCACAAGGGCTGGTTCTTCATCCCCGGCACCAACAGCTTCCCCGACACGATTGCGGGATCGCTGTTCGGGATCCAGTCGACCGCCATCGGCGCGGTGGGCGCGATCCTGAACTTCGCGGTGGCCTATGGCGTCTCGAAGGTGACGGCCGACACCCCGCAGGAGATCAAGGACCTGGTCGAAAGCGTGCGCGTCCCGCGCGGTGCGGGCTCGGCCGCGGCCGACCACTGACGACAAGGACGGGGGCGGCGCGCTGCCGCCCCCGTCCCCACGCGCCCGGAATTTCCCGGATCGCGCCGTCCTTTTAGGTTCTTCGCACAACCGTTCCGCCCACCCGCGCAGGAGGTGCGCATGTCCGACCCCGAGGCCGGGATCCTCGAAAGCCTCAGGCAGGCTCCGCCCTTCGACCTGATCCCCGAGGACGCGCTGGCCGCGCTTGGTCCCAGCATCCGCCGCATCACGGTCGGTCCCGGCCAGACGATCTGCACCGAGGGCGAACGGCTGGACGGGCTTTACGTCATCGAGACCGGGACCGTCGATATCGAGACCGGCGGCTCGGACCTGATCGCCCATCGCGGGCCCGGCGACGTGGTCGGCGAACGCGGATTGTTGCGGCTGGGCCGCGCGACGCTGACGGCGCGGGCCGTATCCGAAGTGACGCTGCTGGTGCTGTCCAAGGCCGCCTTCCACGACCTGATGGACGACGTGCCGGCCTTCGCCGTGTGGTTCCAGCGCTCGCTGCCCGGCCGGGTCGCAGCCGCGGGCGAGGAGGCCGCCGGGCTGACCGCGCTGCGGGTGGCCGACCTGATGACCCCGACCCCGATCACCTGCACGGTCGGTTCGCGGGTCAGCGACGTGGCGCGGATCATGCGGGACAAGAACATCTCGTCGGTGATGGTGATGGAGGGCGAGACGCTGGCCGGCATCGTCACCGTGCGCGATCTGACCAACAAGGTGCTGGCCGAGGGGCTGGACGGCTCGACCCCCGCCACGCAGGTGATGACCCGCGACCTGATCACCATCCCGCCAGACGCGCTGGGGCTCGATGCGCTGATGACGCTGGCCGACAACAATATCAGCCACCTGCCGGTGGCCGAGGCGGGCCGGGTCGTCGGGCTGATCGGGCGCACCGACCTCTTTCGCCAACAGGCCGCCACCGCCAGCCACATGATCGTCGAGATCGTGGATGCCGACGGACCCGAGGCCATGGCGCGCGTCGTGGCCGAGGTGCCCGCGCTGCTGGCGCAACTGGTCCGCTCGGGCGTCAGCGCCAACGCGATCACGCGGCGGATCACCGACATCACCGACTCGATCACCCGCCGCCTGCTGACCCTGGCCGAGGCCCGTCTCGGCCCGCCGCCCGTGCCCTATCTGTGGCTGGCCTGCGGCAGCCAGGGTCGGCGCGAACAGACCGGCATCAGCGATCAGGACAATTGCCTGATCCTCGACGACGCCTTCCGTCCCGAGCATGACGGCTATTTCGCCGAACTGGCGAAATTCGTGTCCGACGGGCTGAATACCTGCGGCTTTTTCTACTGCCCCGGCGACATGATGGCGACCAACCCGCGCTGGCGTCAGCCCCGCCGGGTCTGGCGCAGCTATTTCTCGGGCTGGATCGCCCAGCCCGACAACGAGGCGCAGATGCTGGCCTCGGTGATGTTCGACCTGCGCCCGATCGGCGGCGAGCGGGCGCTGTTCCAGGATCTGCAGGCCGAAACGCTGGCCATGGCGCGCAAGAACTCGATCTTCGTCGCGCACATGATCTCGAACTCGCTCAAGCACACCCCGCCGCTGGGCCTGTTCCGCGGCTTCGCGCTGATCCGCTCGGGCGAACACAAGGACATGCTGGATCTCAAGCTCTCGGGCGTGGTGCCTGTGGTCGATCTGGGCCGGGTCTACGCGCTCAAGGGCGAGTTGCTGGCGGTCAACACGCGCGAACGGCTGGTCGCGGCGCGCGAGGCGGGCGCGGTCTCGCAATCGGGCGCGCATGACCTGATCGACGCCTATGACCTGATCTGCGAGACAAGGCTCGCCCATCAGGCCGACCAGATCCGGGCGGGCACGACGCCCGACAATTTCATGGCACCGGGCCAGTTGTCGGAACTGGAGCGCAACCACCTGCGCGATGCCTTCATGGTGATCAAGACAATGCAATCGGCCGCCGGACAGGGCCGCGGGGTGATGGGATAGACGATGTTTCTGGAACTGATCGCAAGTGTGGCCGCCGGGTTCGGCGCGGGCGGGCTCATGTTCCTGCTCAACCGGCTCAGTGGTCAGCGGCTGCCGCGCTGGTCGGTGCCGGTGGCGGCGGGCTTTGCAATGCTCGCCTACGCGCTCTGGTCGGAACAGTCCTGGGCCGCGCGGACCATGGCCGGCCTGCCCGAGGGCCTTGTCGAGATCTCGCGCGTCGAACAATCCGTCCCGTGGAAGCCCTGGACCTATCTGCTGCCCCAGACGACGCGGCTGATGGCGGCCGATATCGCCCGCGCCGCCCGCCGGGAGGATGCGCCCGAGATGCGGCTGGTCACGCTCTACTTCTTCGCGCGCTGGCAGCCCGCCCGTTCTGCGCCGGTGCTGGTCGATTGTGCGCGTCCCGCGCGCGCCGACGCGACCGAGGCGGCGCTGACCGACCCGCGCGGGGCCGACTGGCGCGCGCTGTCCGGCGACGATCCGTTGGTTCGCGCCGTCTGCGGCAGCACAAGCTGAGGGGGGATGCGTCATGGGGCGAAAATCGGTTCTGCTGGCCGAGGACGAGGATGGAATCGCCCTTGCGCTGGAATACCTGATCGCGCGCGAGGGATATGACACGCGCCGCGTGGCCGATGGCGATCTGGTGCTCAAGGCGCTGGAGGAGGCCCCCCCCGATCTTGTGGTTCTCGACGTGATGCTGCCCAATCGCTCGGGCTACGAGATCTGCCAGATGATCCGGCGTACCGAGCGGCTGAAAGATGTTAAGGTCCTGATGATGACCGCGCGCGGTGGAGAGGTCGAGCGGCGCAAGGGTCTGGCACTCGGGGCGGACGCGTTCCTGACCAAACCCTTCGCGACCGCGGATCTGACGGCCCAGATCCGCGCGTTGCTGGGGGGAGAGTTGGATGCATGAGCGGCTTGGGCTGAGAACCCGATTCGCGCTGTTCTTCGCGGCGCTGGCACTGGGCGGGCTGGCGATCCTGATCCTGGGCCTGTGGCTCGGCCATGCCAGGGCGGGCGGCCCGACGGACGGCTTCGTGATCGCGGGCGCCGTCGCGGGCTTTGGCCTCGCGGGGCTGGCGGCCTGGGTCGGCCTGCTGTTCGACCAGAACGTCGCCCGCCCGATCCTGGCCCTGGCCGCCGACCTCACGACACGGGCCCGGGCGGATATCGACGTCGATATCGACGAAGCACCCGCCCGCTATCTGGGCGCGCTGGCGCCCGCGGCGAACGCCATCAACGACGCGCTGGCCGAGACCCGCGCAGCCCAGGATCGCGCCGTGGCCGAGAAGACCGCGCTCCTGAACCGCGACAAGGCGATGTTCGAGGCGCTGTTGCGCGATCTTGCCGAAGGCGTCGTGGTGGCCACGCCCGATCACCGGATCATGCTCTACAACCGCGCGGCGCAGGGGCTTCTGGGCGATCTGGGGCTCGACCGGCGGCTGACCGCGTTCCTGCGGCCCGAACCTCTGGCCCACGCGCTCGACCGGATGGGCGCGCGCGCCGCGCGCGGCGAGCTCGAGGCCGAGCGATTCCTGGCCGCCACCGCCTGCGGCGAACGCTTCCTGATGGCCCGCGTCAGCCCGATCGCGGTGAATGGCAGCCGCGTGGGCTATGTCCTGATCTTCCACGACGCGACCGAGGATCTCGACGCCCATGCCGAGCGTGACCACCTGTTCAACACGCTGCTCGAGGCGATCCGCCGCCCGACCGCCGCGATCGGCGCGCTGATCGACGCGATCGAGGCCGATCCCGACCTCTGCACGGACACGCGGACGAGCTTTTTCCGACAGTTGCGGCGCGAACAGGGGGCGCTGGTGGTCAAGGTCCACGAGATCGCCGAGCGCCACGGCACCGCCACCGCGCGCCGCTGGCCGATGCCCGCCGTCGCCTCCGATGACATCTTCGACGCGCTTCAGGCCCGCCTGCCCGAGGATCTCCGCGTCGAGGGCGCACGCCAGTTCATCCGCTGCGACGGCTTCGCGATCACCGAGCTTCTGGCGCGCGTGATCGGTGGCTTGCGCTCCGACCCGGCGCGCTGCGATTTCGTTCTGCGCGCGGGCGCCTGCGACCGCGAGATCTGCCTGATGCTGGACTGGAAAGGCCCCGAACTGCCCGATGGTCAGCTCGATCGCTGGCTGGCCGCGCCGTTGTCCGAGGGCTACGGGCACTATACCGGGCGTGACGCGCTCGAGGGCCACGGGACCGAGATGTGGTCCGAGGCGACCGCGACGGGCAACCGGCTGATGCTGCCGCTCCAGGCCGCCAAGGCGCCGGTCCTGACCCCCGCGGATCCGCGGCCCGAATTCTACGATTTCACCCTGCCCCCGCCGGTCTCGGACGAGATCGCCGAGCGGCCGCTCTCCGAACTGCGCTTCGTGGTGTTCGACACCGAAACCACGGGTCTTTCACCCCGCGCGGGCGACGAGATCGTGCAGATCGGCGGCGTCCCGATCGTCAATGGCCGCATCCTGCGCGGCGAGGCTTTCGACATGCTGGTCAATCCCGGCCGGCACATCCCCGCCGCCTCGACCGCCGTGCATGGCATCGACAATGCCCGCGTCGCCGCTGCCCCCGACATCGTCGAGGCCGGGCGCCGCTTTCATGCCTATTGCGAGGGGGCGGTGCTGGTCGCCCATAACGCCGCCTTCGACATGGCCTTCCTCAAGCTCAAGGAGGACCGCATCGGCCTGCGCTTCGACCAGCCTGCGCTCTGCACCGTCCTGCTGGCCGCCGCGCTCTACCCGGATGCCGACGACCTGACGCTCGACGCGCTGGCCACCCGGTTCGGGGTCACGCTCGCCAACGAGCACCGGCATACCGCGCTGGGCGACGCGCTGGCCACGGCCGAGGTGTTCCGCCACATGCTGGGCGTTCTCGAAGGGGCCGGGATCGGCACCCTCGGCGAGGCCATCGCCCGCAGCGACCAGATGCACCGCATCCGCAAGGCCCAGACCTACTGAGCCCGGGCGCCCGCCCTATTCCTCGCGCTGGTCCGAGGGCGGATCGTCATACATCGACCAGCCATGCTCGCCTCCGGTCGGCGGCACGTCCGAGGGGCGGATATTGGCCTGGATGAAGGTCTTGGCGATGAAATGCGCGACGATCGGCGCGGTCAGGAACAGGAACAGCGTGATCAGCAATTCGTGGAACGACAAACTGCCCTCGATCAGCAGGAAATACAGCATCGAGGCGATCAGCACGCCCCCGACCCCCAGCGTCGTCGCCTTGGTCGGCGCGTGCAGCCGCTGCATCGTCCCGCGCAGCTTGATCAGCCCGAACGAGCCGACGAAGCCGAAGACCCCGCTGACGACAAGGAAGAACGCGATCACAAGCTCCGCCAGGAAATCCATCCCCTGCCCCCCTATTCGATGATGTCGCCGCGCAGCACGAAGCGGCAATAGGCCACCGTCGAGACGAAGCCGACCATCGCCACCAGCATCGAGGCCTCGTAATAGACCGCCGTGCCATGCTTGATCCCGTAAAGGATCAGCAACGCGATCACGTTGATGACGATCGTATCCAGCGCAAGGATCCGGTCGGCCACGTCAGGGCCGCGCGTGATCCGCCAGAGATTCAGCAAAAGCCCCAGCCCGTAGCAGCCGAAGGCGAAGATCAGGGCCGCCTCGATCATTCGAAGATCTCCTTCAGGCGCCGCTCGTAGCGGCTCTTGATCTGGTCGCGCACGGCATCCGGATCTTCGGCATGCAGGCAATGCACGAGGATCGCCCCGCCATCGGCTGCCAGCATTGCAGAGACCGTGCCCGGCGTCATCGTGATCGTGCCCGCCAGGACCGTGATCGCCTCGGCCGAGGTCAGGTCCAGCGGCACCGTGATCCACGTCGAGCGCAGATCCGCGTTGCGCTTGAACAGGATGATCATCGCCACCTGCACATTCGCCACCACGATGTCCCACAGCACCACCAGCGCATATTCCGCCGCCATCAGCGGATTGCGCAGCCGCGGCCGGTTCGGCCAATAGGCCGCCGTGGTCAGCGGCACGATGATGCCCAGCGCGACACCCAGCACCAGATTGCCCGGCGTCACCTTGTTCACCAGCCCCAGCCAGACCAGGGTCAGCACCAGGCTCAACAGCGGATGCGGGAAGATGCGTCCAAGCATGGCCTAGCCCTCCTCCTGCACCGGGTCTTCGACGGCGTCCGGTTCGGGTTGCGGCACCTCCGGCACCTCCTGCGGACCCAGCACCGCGGCAATATAGTCTTCCGCGTGGAAGACCTGGCGCGATCCCGCATCCAGGAAATCCGTCAGCGGCCCGGCAAAGGCCGCCAGCAGCGCCGTCATGCCGATCGCCGCCATGGTCGGCGCGATCTGGATCGGGCTGGCCGGGCGCGGTTCCGGGTCATCCGCGGCCGGCACATGCGCCGCCACGGCGGTCGAGCGCCAGAACAGCACGCTGCCCGCCCGCGCCAGACCGACGATCACCAGCAGCGACCCGGCCAGAACCGCCGTCCAGCCCAGCGCCATGAACTGCGGATCGCGCAGCGCATCCAGGATCATCAGCTTGCCCAGGAACCCGCTCAGCGGCGGCATGCCCGCCATCGCCACCGCCCCCGCAAAGAACAGCGCCGCGAACAACCCGTTCTGCACCGTCGCGGGCGCCGGATCCAGCCGGTCACCCTCGGGGCGCCGCGACACAACCAGATCGGCCAGCAGGAACAGCGCCGCCGCCGCAAAGGTCGAATGGATCAGGTAATACAGCGCCGCCGTCGTCGCCCAGGGCGTGAAGGCCGCGACCGCAAGCATCATCGTCCCCATCGAGGCCACCACCGAGAACGCCAGCAACGGCATCAGCCGCCGCGCGCCCAGCACGCCGAAGGCACCGATGGCCAGCGTCACCGCCGCGGCCGGGAACAGCCAGGTGCCGGTCAGCCCGTCCGTGGCCGCGATCTCGGGGCCGAAGATCATCGAATGGATCCGGATGATCGCATAGGCGCCCACCTTGGTCATGATCGCGAACAGCGCGGCCACGGGCGCGGGCGCATTGGCATAGGTCGCGGGCAGCCAGAACTGGATCGGGAACAGCGCGGCCTTGATCGCGAAGACCACCATCAGCAGCATCGCCGCCACCCGGATCAGCGCCGCCTCCTCGATGGGTATCTCGCGCACCTTCACCGCCAGGTCGGCCAGGTTCAGCGTGCCCGTCGCGGCATAAAGCGTGCCCAGCGCGATCAGGAACAGGGTCGAACCCGCAAGGTTCATCACCACATATTGCAGACCCGCCTGCAACCGCACCTTGCCGCCGCCATGGATCATCAACCCGTAGGACGCGATCAGCAGGATCTCGAAGAACACGAACAGGTTGAACGCGTCGCCGGTCAGGAAGGCGCCGCAGATCCCCATGATCTGGAACTGGAACAGCGCATGGAAATGCCGACCCCTTGTGTCCCAGCCCGTCGCCGCCGCATGGGTCAGCACGATCAGCGCCAGCACCGCCGTCAGCAGCACCAGAACCGCCGACAGCCGGTCCAGCACCAGGACGATGCCGAAAGGCGCAGGCCAGTTGCCCAGATCGTAGACATGAACCGCGCCATCCGCCGAGATCACGGCCAGCCCGACCGCGATCGCGACCAGCGCCAGCGCGCCCGCGAAGGACGCCGCGCGCGCCAGAACGATATCGTAGCGCATCACGAAGGCAATCAGCGGTGCCAGCAGCGCGGGCAGGATGATCGGGGCGATGATCCAGTGGCTCATGCCGCGCCGTCCTTGCGCACGGCCTTGCCCGCGTCATCCGCCTCGGTCATGTCGATCCGGTCGTCGCCCGCCTCGATGAAGGCGCCCAGCGCCACCATCACCAGCAGCGCGGTCATCCCGAAGGCGATCACGATGGCCGTCAGCGTCAGTGCCTGCGGCAGCGGGTCGGTATAAACCGCCTCGCCATATTTCTGCAGCACCGGCGGCGCGTTGATCCTAAGCCGCCCCGAGGCGAACAGGAAGATGTTGGCGGCATAGGACAGAAGCGCCAACCCCAGGATCACCGGAAAGGCGCGCAGCCGCAGCACCAGATAGACCCCACCCGCGGTCAGCACGCCGACCGAACTCGCAACGATCAACTCCATATCACTCGCCTCCCCTGCCGACCGCCCCGGCGCGCTGCGAGGGATCGTAATCCATCGGCTCGACATTCACCGTCTCGCCGGCATAGCGCGCGATCCGCGACAGGCTGTAAAGCGTCAGCATGACCGCACCCAGTACCGTCAGGAACACGCCCAGGTCGAACAGGAAGGCCGAGCCAAGCCCGAACTCCTCGATCAGAGGCAGCTTGATGTAGCCGTAGGCGCTGGTCAGGAACGGCTTGCCCGCCAGCCACGCCCCCGCGCCGGTCAGCCCCGCGATCACCACGCCCCAGCCGATCATGTCGTGATAGCCGATGCGCTGGCGGGCCTGCGCCCAGGCAAAGCCCGAGGCCATGTATTGCATCAGGAAGGCGATCGAGACCACCAGCCCCGCGATGAACCCGCCGCCCGGCTGGTTGTGCCCGCGCAGGAAGATATAGACCCCCACCATCAACGCAATCGGCAGCATCGCGCGGGTCGCCACCACCATCATCAGCGGATGCCGGTCGCGCGAGCGGTCCTGCGACTGGTCGGAGTTTCTCAGCCGCCGCGCCGCCTGGCCGCGCAACAGCGTCTCCATCAGCGCAAAGATCGCCAGCCCCGCAATGCCCAGGACGATGATCTCGCCATAGGTGTCGAAGCCGCGGAAATCGACAAGGATCACGTTGACGACATTGGTGCCGCCGCCGCCCTCGTAGGAATTGGCCAGGTGATAGTCCGAGATCGGCGAGAAATCCCGCAGCAGGAAGGCAAAGGTCAGCGCCCCCACCGCGCCCCCCGCGGCAACCGCAAGCACCCCGTCGCGCGCCCGCAGCGCCAGCGGGCTTTCGCGCGGCGTGTCCTTGGGCAGGAAATGCAGCGCCAGCAGCAACAGCATGATCGTGACCGTCTCGACCGAGATCTGCGTCAGCGCCAGGTCGGGCGCGGAAAGATAGACGAACCCGACCGAGATCATCAGCCCGATCACCCCGATCAGCACCAGCGCCTGAAACCGCTGGCGGTGCATCGTCACCACCAGCGCCGTCGCCACCGCCAGCAGGACCCAGCCGATTGCCACAACCGGCGGGATCGGCAGCATCGCCCGGTCGGCCGGCGCCAGCCCGCCCCCGGTCCAGGCGACATAGCCCAGCGCCACCGAGGCGGCGACGAAGATCGCCAGATAGCGGCTGATCGCCCCGTTATGCAGCCCCTCGGTAATCCGCCGCGACAACCCCGCCGCCGCCGCGACCAGCCCGTCGAAGATGACCTTGGCCTCTGGCCGCGGCGCAACCTGCCACAGCCGGTCCAGCGGCCGATGCAGCGCCAGCAGCACCAGACCGCCCGCCAGCGCGATCACCGACATGATCAGCGCCGCATTCACCCCGTGCCAGATCTTCAGCGAATAATAGGGCAGTTCTCCCCCCCCGATCACCGCGCCCCCCGCCACGGCCACCAGCGGCCCCACGATGGCGGCGGGCAGGATGCCGATCAGCACCACGAACACCGCCAGCAGCGCGGGTGCGGCCCACATGCCGAAGGGCGGATCATGCGGTTTCGCCGGATAATCGTCGCGCACCGGCCCGAAGAAGACATGGACGATGAAGCGGAAGGAATAGGCCACCGACAACAGCGCGCCCAGCGTGGCCGCGACCGGCACCGCCCATGCGCTGCCCGCCCAGACCGTCTCGGCGGCCGCGTCCAGCATCATCTCCTTCGACAGGAACCCGTTGAAGAAGATCATGCCCGCCATCGACAGCGCCGTGACGACGGCAATGCTGGCCGTGATTGGCATCAGGTGCCGCAACCCGCCCAGCCGCTTGATGTCGCGGGTATGGGTCTCGTGATCGACGATGCCCGCCGACATGAACAGCGCGGCCTTGAAGGTCAGGTGGTTGATGATGTGAAAGACGGCGGCAATCGCCGCGTATTTCGTCCCGAAGCCCAGCAGCATGGTCAGCAGGCCCAGATGGCTGACCGTGGAAAAGGCCAGCAGCGCCTTCAGATCGTCCTTGAACAGCGCAATCAGCGCGCCCAACACCATGGTCACCAGCCCGGTGGTCGCGACGATGTAGAACCACGCCTCGGTCCCCGACAGCACCGGCCACATCCGCGCCAGCAGGAACACCCCGGCCTTCACCATGGTCGCCGAATGCAGATAGGCCGAGACCGGCGTGGGCGCGGCCATCGCATGCGGCAGCCAGAAATGGAACGGGAACTGCGCCGATTTGGTGAAGGCCCCGATCAGGATCAGGATCAGCGCGGGCAGATACCAGTCCGACGCCCGGATCGCGTCGCCCTGTTGCAGGATGTCGGTCAGGTTGTAGCTGCCCGCGATATTGCCAAGGATCAGCATCCCCCCGATCATCGCCAGCCCGCCCGCCCCGGTCACCGCCAGCGCCATCCGCGCGCCCTGCCGGCCCTCCGGCAGGTGCTTCCAATAGCCGATCAGCAGGAACGAGGTCAGGCTGGTCAGTTCCCAGAAGATCAGCAGAAGCAGGATGTTGTCCGAAATCACGATGCCCAGCATCGCGCCCTGGAACAGCAGCAGATAGGTATAGAACTGCCCCATCGGATCCTCGCCCGACAGGTAGAACCGCGCGTAAAGCGTGATCAGCAACCCCATCCCCAGGATCATCCCCGCGAACAGCAGCCCCAGCCCGTCGAGGAAGAAACTGGCCGACAGCCCCAGTTGCGGCAGCCATTCGATTTCCGCCCGGATCACCTCGCCCCGCATCACCGCGGGCGCCAGCACCCCCAGCATCACCAGCGCCAGAAGCGTGGGGATCGCCGTGAAACTGGCGCAGGCCGTCCGGCCTGCGCGGATCATGATTCCGGGGATCAACGCGCCCAGGAAGGGAAGGATCGCAATGATGGGTAACAGGCTGCTGCCGCTGCTCATCCGGTGCACCACTCGCTAGTTCGGCCACAGACTTAACCGCTTTCCGCCGGATGGGAAATGCAGATGGAAAAAACGTTATCGCCGGGTGGGAAGACTGCCACGAATTGCCCAGAAACGCATCAGGACAGCCCGGTTTCGATGGCCAGCCGCACCAGTTCCGTGGTGTTGCGCGCGCCCAGCTTGCGTTTCAGCGTGGAACTGGTGTTCGCCGCGGTCTTGTAGCTGATGCACAGCGCATCCGCGATCGACTGCAAATCCTCGCCCCGCCCGATCAGCCGCAGCACCTGATGCTCGCGCTCGCTCAGCGCCGAGATCGGATCCGCCTTGCCGCCGATCTTCATCGAGGCGATGGAAACCGCGACCTTGTGGCTGAGATAGATCTCGCCCCGCTCCAGCGTGCGCACGGCCTCAAGGAAATCCTCGGGCGCCGAGTTCTTGGACAGATAGCCGCCAGCGCCCCCCTCCAGCGCCTTGACCGCGAAGACGGTCTGCTCGTTCATCGTGAAGACCAGGATCCGCGCATCGGGCGCCCGGGCGGCCAGCGGGCCGATCATGTTCAGCCCGCCCACGCCGGGCATGCCCAGGTCCAGCACGATCAGGTCGGGGCGGTGCGCCTCGGCCAGGCGATAGGCCTCGCGGTCGGTCAGCGCCTCGAACACCTCGTCATAGCCCAGATCGCGCAGAAGCTGGCCACAGCCGATATGGGTCACCGGATGGTCGTCGACGATCAGCGCGGTCTTCATGCCAGGGCCTCCATCGCGGGGCGCGCGGCCCGGGCACCGGCCAGCGGCAGGCGCACGGTCAGCCGCGTGCCGCCGCCCGGCCGCGGGCCCAGCGCCAGCCTGCCGCCCAGCGCATAGACCCGGTCGCGCATCGCGGTCAGCCCGCGCCCCTCGACCAGCCCGGCCCCCAGCCCCACGCCGTTATCCTCGATTCCCAGCGCGATCTCGCCCGCCCCATGCCCTTCCGTCACCACCGCCATCGCGATCCGCACCCGGCCGGGGCGTCCATGGCGCAGCGCATTCGTCACGCCCTCCTGCACGACGCGATAGACGGTCAGATCCACGATTTCCTCGGTGCCCGGCACCGACCGGGGCAGGATCACCTCCCAGTGGAGGCCCGTATGGGTGCTGCGAAAGCCCGCGATCATGTCCTCCAGCGCCTCGACCAGCGGCAACTGGCCGATGGTCATGGGCCGCAGCGTGGTCAGAAGCCGGGTATTCGCCACCCGGATCTGATCGACGATCGAGGCGACCGTCTCGGCATCGCGCCTCAGCGTGCCATCGCCCGACCGTTCGGCCACGCGCGCGATGGCACCCGCCTTGACCTTCAGCCCGAACAGGCAGGGGCCGAACTCGTCATGCAGTTCCATCGCGATGGCGCGCCGTTCCGCATCGCCCAGTTCCACGATCTTGCGCGCCAGCGCCGCGCGCGCCGCCTCGCTGGCCTCCAACCCCTGCGAAAGCGCGTTGAACCCGCCCACGATGGGCACGAAATCCGCCCCGCGCACGCCCGCGATCCGCGTCGTCAGATCGCCCGCCTGCAACGCCGCCAGCCCGCGATTGATCGTGTCCAGCGGTCGCAAGCCCCGCCCGATCACCGCCATCACCACCAGCGCGGAGGCCAGCAAGGCCGCGCCCAGCGTCCCGAACAGCGCCACCGCATCCTCCCAGATCTCGGCGATCTCGTCCTGCGGCGCCGTGCTCAGCGAGACAAAGCCGTAATCGCGCCCGTTATCCAGGATCGACAGCCGCGTCTCGCGCCGGGGGGGCATCACCAGACCGGCGAACCAGCCGGGCGCGGGCGCGATCTCGGCCTCGCGGCTGCCCGACAGCACCGGCAGCGGCCCGGTGCGCGAATCGTAAAGCACCAGCCGCACATGGCGCGGCTCGACCAGTTGCTCGGACAGCACGTCCAGAACCCGCTCGGGCGGGTGGTCGCGCATCGCCGTGCCGACCGCCGCGATCACCTGGGCGCGTGCCGCCGATTCGGCCGCCGTCATCTCGACCCCGACCGCCTTGCGCGCATTCTCCAGCATCACCCAGCCCGCAAGGCCCAGCGCCACGGCCTGAAGCCCGGCCACGCACAGGACCACCTGCCAGCGAAGGTGAAGCCGGTCGAACATCGCTGTTTCCTCCCTTTGCGACCCATTCTAGCGTTTCCTGCGCCAAGGTCGATTGGCGACGCCGCGCCAGCGGGAGGGATCGGCAAGGTGATTGCCGATTCTTCCCGGGCAGATTTGGGAGGAACGGCGCGCGCAGGCATGCTAGCCCGGAAGACGGGAGAAGCAGAGGGGGGAGATCGGCCATGGTTGCCGAAAACGGGTTCTGGTCCAACCTGGCCGGATTGCGCCTGCGGGCGCGCGCCGCGCTTCTGGGCGCGGCCTTTGCGTCGCTGGCGACACTCCCCGCCATGGCGCAAGAGGTCCGGACGGCCGTCATCCGCGTCGATTACCCCTCTCTCCTTCCCCTGTCGCGGCTTGACCTGCCCGCCGAGGATCGCGCCTTTGCAGGTGCCACGCTCGGCACCGAGGACAACGCCACCACCGGCCGCTTCATGGGCCAGACCCACGAGACGGTGACCGTGGCCACCACGCCCGAAAACGCGCTGGCCGAGTTCGAACGGCTGGCAGGCGACGGCTACCGCCTCTTCGTCATCCTCGCGCGCGAGGCCGAATTGCTGGCGATGGCCGATGCCGCGCCCGGGGATGCGCTGCTGTTCAATTCCCGCTCGGGCGCAGGCAGCCTGCGCTCCGAGGACTGCCGCGCGAACCTGCTGCATGTGGCACCCAGCGACGCGATGCGCGCCGATGCCGTGACGCAATTCCTGGTCTGGAAGAAATGGACCGACCTGTTCCTCGTTCACGGCTCGAACCCCGAAGACGTGGCGCTGGCCGACGCCTACCGCGCCTCGGCCCGGAAATTCGGCGCGCGGATCGTGGGCGAGCGTGAATTCACCGATACCGGCGGCTCGCGGGTGTCGGATTCGGGCCATGTGCTGGTCCAGCGCCAATTGCCTGTCTTCATGCAGAACACGCCGCGCCATGACGTCGTGCTGGCCGCCGACGCCACCGACTATTTCGCCGAATACCTGCCCTACAACACATGGGAGGCCGCGCCCGTCGCAGGCTCGGCCGGGCTGGTGCCCGTGACCTGGGCGCCGACGCATGAATCCTGGGGCGCGACGCAGCTCAACACCCGCTTCGAAAAACTCGCGAACCGCCCGATGCGCGACGAGGATTACCAGACCTGGCTTGCCCTGCGCGTGATCGGCGAGGCGGTCACCCGCACCGGCTCCGCCGATCCGGCGGAGTTGCGCGCCTATGCGCTGGGCGACGCGTTCACGCTGGCCGCCTTCAAGGGGGAACCTGTGACCTTCCGGAAATGGAACGGCCAGATGCGCCAGCCGATCCTTCTGACCAATGGCCGGATGACGGTCAGCGTCTCGCCGCAGGACGGCTTCCTGCACCAGCGCACGCTTCTCGACAGCCTCGGGCTCGACCAACCCGAATCCGCCTGCACCGCTTTCGAATGAGGTATCCGATGATCCGCTCCACGCTTCTGGCCACCGCCGCCGCCCTTGCCATTGCCGCCACGCCCGCGCTTGCAAACAATGTCTTCGTCTCGAACGAACGCGGCAACACCGTGACCGTGCTGGACAGCACCACCTGGGAGGTGATCGCCGAGTTTCCCGCCGGAAACCGCCCGCGCGGCATCACCATCGCCCCCGATGGCAGCGAACTTTACGTCTGCGCCTCGGATGACAACCTCGTGCGGGTGTTCGACCCCAACACCTTCGAGGAACTGCACACCCTGCCCTCTGGCCCCGACCCCGAACTGTTCGTCCTGCACCCCTCGGGCAACCCGCTCTACATCGCCAACGAGGACGACAACATGGTGACCGTGGTCGATGTGAAGACCCGGCAGGTGCTGGCCGAAATCCCCGTCGGCATCGAACCCGAGGGCATGGCGATCAGCCCCGATGCCCGCACGGTCATCAACACCTCCGAAACCACCAACATGGCGCATTTCATCGACGCCGAAAGCTACGAGATCACCCATAACGTGCTGGTGGACCAGCGCCCCCGCTATGCCGAGTTCACCTCGGACGGCACCAAGCTCTATGTCAGCGCCGAGATCGGCGGCACCGTCAGCGTGATCGACATGACCGCCAACGAACCCCCGATCACCAGGAAGATCACCTTCGAGGTGCCCGGCATCCAGCCCGAATGGCTGCAACCCGTGGGCGTCAAGGTGACCGCCGATGGCAGCCGCGTCTTCGTCGCGCTGGGGCCGTCGAACCGCGTCGCGGTGATCGACGGCGAAACCGACGAGGTCATCAAGTATCTGCTTGTCGGCCAGCGGGTCTGGCAACTCGGCTTCACGCCGGACGAGAAATTCCTGATCACCACCAACGGCAACTCGAACGATGTCTCGATCATCGACGTCGAGCGCGAAGAGGTCATCAAGTCGGTTCAGGTCGGCCAGCAGCCCTGGGGCGTGGTCGTCGCGCCGGACTGACGCAAACGGGACAGGAACGGAATGAAAGGGAGGAATACCATGAAGAAACTAGCCTTTGCCCTGGCGCTGGGCCTGACGGGCGGCCCCGTGATGGCCGCGCCGCTCTGCGACGATCTGGGCTTTGCCGGGCTTCTGGCGCGCTGCAACCGCGGCGAGCCGGTCGTGCTGACACTGGCTTCGGGCCAGCCGCTCTTTGACGGCGAACAACCCGTGGAACTGCAATCGGGCGCCTATTACGTTCTGGACATGACGGCGGACGGATCCGCGGAACTGGCCCTTGTCGGACCGGAATTCTTCCGTGCGATCTGGATCAACGAGGTCGTCATCAACGATATCGAGGTCCGCGCCATGGCGCTCGACAGCCTCGAATTCGACGCCGCGGGGCAGGTCCGGCTGTCCTTCATCGCGATCAAGCCCGGCACCTACGAGCTGCGCATCCCCGGCACCACCAGTGACAACCAGCGCGTCCAGATCGCCATCCGCTGACAGAAGGGACAAACCGATGAGAAGACTGATCGCCATTGCCGCGCTGATCCTCGCCCCCGGCCTTGCCATGGCCGATGACGAGGTGCCCGCCGAGGTCGTCGAGCAGATCATGGCCATGCTGGCCGAGATGCAATGCGAGATGGACCCCTCGGATATCGAGGCCGAAGACGATGGCGGCTACGAACTCGACGACGTGTTCTGCGTCGACGGGCAATACGACATCGAACTCGACGCCGATCTCCAGATCACCGAGCGCCGCAAGGAGTGATCGCGGATCGCAGGCAGAAACGGCAAACGCCGCGCAGGGCACCCCGCGCGGCGTTTCGCATTTCCGGGGCCGGGCCTATTTGGTCAGGATCAGCTTGCCCGCCCGCGTGATCCGCAACTGGTAGTCCATCCCGTTCAGCCGGATCACCGCGCTGGACCCGCCCCCCGTCAGCCGCCGCGCATCATGCTCGGGCACCCGAGCGCCGGCATCGTCCTCCCTGCCGGCCTCTCCGGCCCGCACGCATTCCACCTGTCCCGTCGCTCTCTCCATCCACGCGCTCCTGTCCCGATCGGCCCGCCCTCGGACGGCCTGCACCCCCTATTCCTGACTGAAACCCTAGGCTTTGAAAAGGGGCGTGCGACAAAAGACAGGTGCCCCGGTCGGGCGGGGTATCGACCCGGATTGCGCTGCCAACCGACAGGCCCGGTCGGCCGCCGCGGCGGGCAGCGCGCCCGCCCTCCCCGCGACACGGGCCAGCGCGCGGATCATACGGGCACCGCGGCCCCCAGACCGGGCAGCGTGGCCACCAGATCGTCCCAGCCGGGGGTATGGTCAGCCTCCCCCTGCCGCATGCCAAGGGCTTGCAGGATCAACTCCCCCCGCGCATCGAACGCCTCGACCGAAACGGCGGGGCCGCGTTTCGTCGGCCTGGTCACGGCCCAAAGCTCGGCCACATGGTCGCCGCGCAGATGCAGGTTGAAATCGGGATCGAGGATGTTCAGCCAGGGCCCCGTCGGCTTGATATTCGCCGCCGGTCCGCCATGGACCTCGATGCAGCCCTGATTGCCGACAAACAGCATGAAGGGCAGGGCGCGTTCCGCCAGCCCGTCCAGCAGCCCGCTCATCCCGGCCGGGTCCAGCGCCCGCGCACGCGGCGCCCCCGCGATGCGATAGGCGCCCAGCCGGTTCATCCCGAGCTTGCGCACCATTTCCGGGAACGGATGCGTGTCGGTCAGCCGGTCCCATTCCTCGCGCAGCCGCCCGGCCATGGCGGGGTCGGATTGCGCCGGTTCCACCGGTTCGCGCGGCGCAACGCCCAGGCTGTCGGACTGATCCTCCAGCCGCAGCGCGGCCAGCAGGTCCGCCCATTCGGCCTCGATCCCGTCCTCGCCCAGATAGATCTTGTGGACCGCATCCCCCGCCGCATCGAAGATCTGGAGCGAGCGGCGGATCCTGCCGCCCTTCGGCTCCTCGACCGCGAACCCATGCACCCAATGGCGGGGAAAGATCCGCAGGTCGATGGACGGGCCCTGCACCATCGCGGCATGTTCGCCCGGCGTGTAATCGCCATAGACGCCCGTCTTCTCGATCACCGCGCTGTCGTTCCGGGTCAGCGCCATCGCCTCGCCGAAACCGGGCATGCGCGGCATCAACCCGTCGGGATGCGCCGCGATCCGGGTCACGCCCGCGCCGCATTGCGCGGCCAGAACCTGCGCCTCGGCCACGCCCAGGCTGTCGGCCAGATCGCGGCTGCGCATGGTGGATTTCTCGGCCCGGACGGCCCTGATCCTGTCCGGAGTCACGTTTTCGCCCGCTTCCATCGAAGGCTCCCTTTCCGTTTCGACTGTCTCGGACATGCTGCCGGGCTGGCCGGGAAACGCAACCGTCGCGGCGTCGCTGGCTCGCGGGCCGTTCGCGCGACCGTCAGCCATCCGCCGCGCTGCTGGCGGCCTGTGACACCCGCGCGCCCAGCGCCGCCATGATCTCGGCCAGAACGAAGGCCGCGATCACCGCAGGCCGCTTGTCGCCCGCCCCGGCCGCGCCGATGGGGCAGGTCAGCCCCCGATGCGCAACGCCCCGCTCGGCCAGGAACCGCAAGAGCCGCGCGCGCTTGCTGGCCGAGCCGATCATGCCGACATAGGCCGCATCGCCCCGCGCCAGCGCCTCGGCCACCAGCAGGAAATCCAGCCCGTGATCGTGGGTCAGCACCACATGGGCCGCGCCGGGCGGGGCCGCGCGGATCTCGGCCTCGGGCAGCGGGGTCATCCGCGCCTCGACCCCCGGGGGCGCCTGCGCGACCTGATCGGCGCGGCTGTCGATCAGCAATGCCCGCACCGGCATCTGCACCAGCAACCCGGCCAGCGCCCGGCCCACATGCCCAGCCCCCAGGATCAGAACAAGCGGGCGGGCTTCCTGCCCGGCCTCCTCCGCGCGCAGCAGGGCCGCCCGGGCCGCGGGGTCCAGCCGCCGCAGCACAAGACCGACCCGCCCGCCGCAGCATTGCCCGCCGTCCGGGCCAAGGACCACCTGCAGCCGCGCTTCGGCCGCCCCCCCGTCCAGCATCGCCCGCGCCGCCGCGATCGCGTCGAATTCCAGCCGCCCGCCGCCAATCGTGCCGAAACAGGCCCCCGCCGCCACCAGCATCCAGGCCCCCGCCTCGCGCGGGGCCGAGCCCTGCACCCCCTCCAGCCGCACCAGAACCGCGTCCGGGTGGGCCGACAGGAAGCCCGACGCCTCAGCCACCGCGCAACCGCTCGACGGCCATCAGCACCCGTTCGGGCGTTGCGGGCGCGTCCAGCCGCGGACATTCGCGGTACTCCGCCACGCTCGCCACCGCCATCGAGATCGCTTCCAGCACCGAGATCGCCAGCATGAAGGGCGGCTCGCCCACCGCCTTTGACCGCTTGATCGTCATCTCGCGATTCTCGGACCAGTCGGCCAGCCGCACGTTGAAGACCCGCGGAATGTCCGAGGCCAGCGGGATCTTGTAGGTGGACGGCGCATGCGTGCGCAGACGCCCCTGATCGTCCCACCACAATTCCTCGGTGGTCAGCCAGCCCATCCCCTGCACGAACCCGCCCTCGACCTGCCCCAGATCCAGCGCGGGGTTCAGCGAGCGGCCCGCATCATGCAGGATATCCACCCGCTCGACCCGATATTCCCCGGTCAGCGTATCCACCGACACTTCGGAACAGGAGGCCCCATAGGCGAAGTAATAGAACGGCCGCCCCTTGCCCGCCGCCCGGTCCCAATGGATGTCGGGCGTCCGGTAGAACCCTGCCGCCGACAGATGCACCCGCGCCATATAGGCCTCGTGCACCAGCCGGTCGAAGGGCACCGCCTCGCCCCCGATCCGCACCTCGTTCGGCGCAAAGCGCACATCGGCCGGATCGACGCCGCGGCTTTCGGCGGCAAACCCCACCAGCCGCGCCTTGATCTGCTCGGCCGCATCCAGCGCCGCCATCCCGTTCAGATCCGACCCGGACGAGGCGGCGGTGGCCGAGGTATTCGGCACCTTCTCGGTCGTCGTCCGCGTGATCCGGATCCGCTCGATATCCACCTGAAAGGCGTCCGCCACCACCTGCGCGACCTTGGTGTTCAGCCCCTGCCCCATCTCGGTGCCGCCATGGTTCAGATGGATCGAGCCGTCCTTGTAGACATGGATCAAGGCACCCGCCTGGTTGTACCAGGTCGCCGTGAAGGAGATGCCGAACTTCACCGGCGTCAGCGCGATGCCCCTGCGGAGGATCCCCCCTTGCGCGTTATGCGCCAGCACCGCGGCCCTGCGGGCGGCGTATTCGGCGCTGTCCTCCAGCTCCGCGACCAGCCGGGGCAGGATCATGTCCTCCACCCTCTGGTGATAGGGGGTCAGGTCGCGGCCTTCGCGGTAGAAATTCGCGCGGCGGATCGCCAGCGGATCGCGGCCCAGCGCATAGGCGATCTCCTCGATCATCCGCTCCGCCGCGATCATGCCTTGCGGCCCGCCGAACCCGCGAAAGGCCGTGTTCGAGACGGTATCGGTCTTCAGGGGGCGCGAGCGCAGCCGCACCGCCGGATAGAAATAGGCATTGTCGGCATGGAACAGCGCGCGATCCGTCACCGGCCCGGACAGATCCGCCGAGAACCCGCAGCGCGCGGCAATCGTCGCGTCCACGCCATGAATCACGCCATCCGCGTCAAAGCCCACCTCATAGTCCACGACCACATCATGCCGCTTGCCCGTCGCGATCATGTCCTGATCGCGGTCGGGGCGGATTTTCACGGGCCGGTTCCAGCGTTTCGCCGCCAGTGCCGCGACCACGCAGAACAGGTTCATCTGCGTTTCCTTGCCGCCGAAGCCCCCGCCCATCCGCCGCACGTTCACCACGACCGCATTCGCGGGCACCCCCAGCACCTGCGCCACCATCTGCTGCACCTCGGTCGGGTGCTGGGTCGAGGCGTGGACCGTGACCTCGTCATCCTCGCCCGGAACCGCAAAGGCGATCTGGCCTTCCAGATACATGTGGTCCTGCCCGCCGACCGTCATCCGGCCCGTGATCCGGTGCGGCGCGGCGGCCAGCGCCGGACCGACCGCGCCGCGTTCCAGCACCAGCGGCGCGGTGACATCCGGATAGCCCGCCGCCAGCGCCTCTTCGATGGTGATGGCCGCGGGCAGCGGGTCGATCCCGGCACGCGCCAGAACCGCCGCCCGCCGCGCCGCCTCGCGGGTTTCGGCGATCACGGCAAACAGCGGCTGGCCGTGAAAGGCGACGGTCCCGACGGGAAAGACCGGGTCATCGCCGGTGCCGTTCGGGCTGATATCGTTCCGCCCCGGAATGTCGGCAGCCGTCAGAACCCCGACAACGCCCGGCGCGGCCAGAACCGCCGACAGGTCAAGTCCGGTCAGCCGCCCATGCGCCACCTCTGCCAGCCCCAGACAGGCATGCAGCGTGCCCAGCGGTTCGGGGATGTCGTCGGTATAGTCCGCCCGTCCGGTGACATGCTTTTCCGCCGAATCGTGCGGCCGGTCGCGATGGACCGCGCCGCCGATGGCCGCATCCCCCTTCATGCAGCACCTCCGGTCCGGGCCTCGCCCTGCTCCAGCCAGAACCGCCGGAACAGGTTCTGCGCGACCTTCATCCGGTAGGCGGCCGTGCCGCGCCAGTCGGTCAGCGGCGTGAAATCGCGCGGCAGATCCGCCGCGGCCGCGACCAGCGACGCCTCGCACCATGGCCGCCCCACCAGCGCCGTCTCGGCATGGGCGGCCCGCTTCGGCACCCCGGCCATGCCGCCAAGGGCGATCCGCGCCGCCCTGACGATCCCGCCCTCGACCGTCACGGCAAAGGCGGCGGCAAGGGTCGAGATATCCTCGTCCCGCCGTTTCGATATCTTGTAGGCGGCATGCCGCGTCCCCGGCCCCGAAAGCGGAATGCGCAGGCTCTCAACAAACTCCCCCGGCGCGCGGTCCTGTCGGCCATAATCCACAAAGAACGCCTCCAGCGGCAGCACCCGCCGCACATCGCCCCGGCGCAGCACCACCTCGGCCCCCAGCGCAATCAGCGCGGGCGGCGTATCCCCGATGGGCGAGCCGTTCGCGATATTGCCCCCGATCGTGCCCGCCGCGCGCACCTGCGGCCCGCCGATCCGCGACCAGTAGCCCGCCAGATGCGGAAAGGCCGCGACCAGCGGGCCTTGCGCCTCGGCATAGCTGGCGCCCGAGCCGAGATGCAGCGCGCCGTCGCGCGTCTCGACCCGCCGCAGCGCATCGAGATGGCCGACAAAGATCGCGGGCGATATGCGCCTCAGCCCCTTGGTCACCCACAGCCCCACATCGGTCGCCCCCGCCACCACCACCGCGTCGGGCATCTCGGCCAGAAGGGCGGCGAAATCCTCCACATCCGCAGGCAGGATCGCCCGGCTGTCACCGCGCGCCACCTCGACCCGCCGCCCGTCGCGCAGCCCCGCCAGCCGCGCCGCCACCTCGGCACGGCCCGTCACCAGCGGATCGGCCGCACGGTCCCCGAACCCGCCCATCGCCTCGGCCGCGCGCAGGATCGGCGCATAGCCCGTGCAGCGGCACAGATTGCCCTGAAGCGCCTCCTCGACCGCCTCGCGCCCCGGCGCGGGCGTCGAAAGCCACAGCGCCACCAGCGCCATCACGATCCCCGGCGTGCAGAATCCGCACTGGCTGCCGTGATGGGCGACCATCGCCGCCTGCACCGGATGCAAGCCCCCTCCCGGCCCCGCCAGATGCTCGACCGTCACCACATGACAGCCGTCCAGCGTGGCCAGCGGGCGGATGCAGGCATTGACCGGCTCATAGACCAGCCCGCCCCCGGTCAGCCGCCCCACCAGAACCGTGCAGGCCCCGCAATCGCCCTCGGCGCAGCCCTCCTTGGTGCCGGTCAGGCGACGCCGAAGGCGCAGGAAATCCAGCGCCATGTCCTCGGCGCAAACCTCGGCCAGGCGAACCTCCTCGCCATTCAGCAGGAATCGGATTTCCCGGCGGTGATCCATCGCGCGTCCCTCCATCCCCGCCACTCTACGCGCAGCCGCCGCAGGGGCAACATCCGCCCCGCACCCGGGCCCCGCCCCGCCCACCCGCTGCCCAATCCCCGGGCAACGAAAAAGGGGCCGCGAAACGCGGCCACCTTGCTTTCCGTCGCGGGGGAGGGATGGCGCGGGCGCCCTATTCCACCTCTTGCGGCACCGCGAAGACGATCGGCCCGAGTGTCCGGTTCGGAACCGGCCCCCATTTCCGATGCTTCAACTGGCCGTCTGCGATATACAGGTTGCGCAAGAGGAACGTATCGACAGCACCATCGGCCCGAAGTTCCATCGCATCCCCGTCCGCCGTCCGGACGATTGCAACCGCGTCGTCGTTGGCGGCGATGCTCTCGATGATCCGTCGGACATCATAGGGGTCGGTGACACGATCCACCCGGAAGTAACAGAACCCCTCATAGGCCCCCGCGCCGACGAACGCGACCGCACCCAGAGCGACCGTGACGGGGGCCATCAGGACGCTTCCGATGCTGCCGATGGCACCGGCCGTCCCGGCGATTATTCCGACGGTTCCGGCTGCCGACGCCCCGGCCGCCGTCGATCCCAGCATGGTCAGGCCGGACCCTGAATGCAACAGCGTGTAATAGCCCGCCGCCTTCAACGCGATACCCGCTGCGTCGGCACCACCGGCGACGGACGCCCCCACCGCCGTCGCCGCATTTCCGACGAGCTTCGAGGGTTTGTAGTCGCAGATTTCTGCCCGGGCGCTTCCCGCGATGAACGCGAGGCATGAAGCGGCCAGCAGGCCGGGCTTGCGTGTCATCGACCCCACTCCGTCAACAGTCCGACCGTTTCCAGATACGCGCGTCAGGACAAAAAAAGAAGGGGCCGCGAAACGCGGCCCCATTCCGATCCATCCCGAGGGGTGGCTTACATCATGCCGCCCATGCCGCCCATGTCGGGCATGCCGGCGCCGGCACCGGCGCCTTTCGGCTCGGGCTTGTCGGCCACCATCGCCTCGGTGGTGATCAGCAGGCCCGCCACGGAGGCCGCGTCTTCCAGCGCGGTGCGGGTCACCTTGGCCGGGTCGATCACGCCGAACTTGAACATGTCGCCATATTCCTCGGTCTGGGCGTTGAAGCCGAAATTGGCTTCGGCGCTTTCACGCACCTTGCCCGCGACCACGGCGCCGTCCACACCGGCGTTCTCGGCGATCTGGCGCAGCGGCGCTTCCAGCGCCTTGCGGATGATCGCGATGCCGGTGTTCTGGTCCTCGTTGGCGCCGGTCATGCCCTCGAGCACCTTGCCCGCCTGCACCAGCGCGACGCCGCCGCCGACCACGATGCCTTCCTGCACGGCCGCGCGGGTCGCGTTGAGCGCGTCATCGACGCGGTCCTTGCGCTCCTTGACCTCGATCTCGGTCATGCCGCCGACGCGGATGACGGCAACGCCACCGGCCAGTTTCGCGACACGCTCCTGCAGCTTCTCGCGGTCGTAGTCCGAGCTGGTTTCCTCGATCTGGGCGCGGATCTGGCCGACGCGGGCCTCGATCTCGGCCTTGTCGCCGGCACCGTCGATGATCGTGGTGTCGTCCTTCTTGATCAGGACCTTCTTGGCGCGGCCCAGCATGTCGAGGGTCACGTTTTCCAGCTTCATGCCCAGGTCTTCCGAGATCACCTGGCCACCCGTGAGGATCGCGATGTCCTGCAGCATGGCCTTGCGGCGATCGCCGAAGCCCGGCGCCTTGACGGCGGCAATCTTCAGGCCGCCACGCAGCTTGTTGACCACCAGCGTGGCCAGCGCCTCGCCTTCCACGTCCTCGGCGATGATCAGCAGCGGCTTCTGCGACTGGATCACGGCCTCGAGCAGCGGCACCATCGGCTGCAGCGAAGAGAGCTTCTTCTCGTGCAGCAGGATGAGGCAGTCTTCCAGTTCCGCGGCCATCTTGTCGGCATTGGTCACGAAATAGGGCGACAGGTAGCCGCGGTCGAACTGCATGCCTTCGACGACCTCGACCTCGGTCTCCATGCCCTTGTTCTCTTCGACGGTGATGACGCCGTCATTGCCGACCTTCTGCATCGCGTCGGCGATGAAGCGGCCGATATTGGCCTCGCCATTCGCGGAGATGGTGCCGACCTGCGCGACCTCGTCGCTGTCGCTCACCGGGCGCGAGGCGGATTTGATCGCCTCGACCACGGCACTGGTGGCCAGGTCGATGCCGCGCTTCAGATCCATCGGGTTCATGCCCGCGGCGACCGACTTCATGCCTTCGCGGACGATGGCCTGGGCCAGAACGGTGGCGGTGGTGGTGCCGTCGCCGGCCTCGTCATTGGTGCGGCTGGCCACTTCCTTGACCATCTGCGCGCCCATGTTCTCGAACTTGTCCTCCAGTTCGATCTCCTTGGCGACGGTCACGCCGTCCTTGGTGATCCGGGGCGCCCCGAAGGATTTCTCGATGACGACGTTGCGGCCCTTGGGGCCCAGGGTAACCTTCACCGCGTCGGCGAGGGTGTTCACACCCTTCAGCATGCGGTTGCGGGCATCGGTAGAGAATTTGACGTCCTTGGCAGCCATTGCGCTTGCTCCTGGTTGTCCGAATTACGTTTCTGCGACGGCTCAGGCGATGACGCCGAGGATGTCGCTTTCCTTCATGATCAGCAGGTCTTCGCCGTCGATCGTCACCTCGGTGCCCGACCACTTGCCGAAGAGGACGCGGTCACCGGCCTTCACGGCCATTTCGATCAGTTCGCCGGAATCCTTGCGGGCGCCGTCGCCACAGGCGATGACTTCGCCCTCGGCCGGTTTTTCCTTCGCGCTGTCGGGAATGATCAGACCGCCTTTGGTCTTCTCGTCGCTTTCGACACGGCGGACCAGAACCCGGTCATGCAGCGGTTTGAATGCCATCTTTGAACGCTCCTTGGTTCAGGGTGTGATCTGTTGTCACTCGCACCCATCGAGTGCTAACGCCGCTGAGTTAGGCACAAGCCGAATGCCTGTCAAGACGCCGCAGGGCGAAAAAATTCTTGCGCCTGCCCCTGTAAAACACGGCGCGCTCACCGTCATGAAAGCTTTGCCCGCCGCCCCCGTGACAAGCCCCGCGCCCCTGCCTATAAGGGCGCCCGACCGACATTCCTGACAAGCGGACATCCCCATGACGATCAAGGTCCTTGGCCACAAGTCCCCCGACACCGATTCCACCGGCTCGCCGATCATCTGGGCCTGGTATCTTTCCGAAATCCAGGGCCGCCAGGCCGAGGCCAAGCTGCTGGGCGAGCCCAATACCGAGGCGAAATTCGTGCTCGGCCGCTGGGCCCTCGACCAGCCCGAGATCATCGCCGACGTCGCGGCGGGCGAGGATGTGGTGGTCGTGGACACCAACAACCCCGCCGAACTGCCCGCCTCGATCAACGAGGCCAATGTCATCGCGCTGATCGACCATCACATGCTGGTCGGCGGGCTCAAGACGCGCAGCCCGATCGAGATCACCGTGCGCCCCGTCGCCTGCACCGCCACCATCATGCATGACCTGATGGGCGCGGACGCCGCGAAGATGCCCGCGGCGATCAAGGGCACGATGCTGTCCTGCATCCTGTCCGACACGCTGGAATTCCGCTCGCCCACCACGACGCCCGCGGACCGCGCGCTGGCCGAGGCGCTGGCCGCCGATCTGGGTGTCTCGATCCCCGATTACGCCGCCGAGATGTTCGCGGCAAAATCCGACGTGTCGGCCTTTTCGGATGCCGAACTGCTGCGGATGGATTCCAAGGAGTTCGAGATCGCGGGCAAGCAGTTCCGCGTGTCGGTTCTGGAAACCACCTCGCCGAAAACCGTGCTCGACCGCAAGGCCAGCCTGATGGAGTCGATGGTCACCGTGGCGCAGGAAGACGGCGCCGATCAGGTGCTTCTCTTCGTTGTCGACATCCTGCGCGAAGAGGCAACGCTTCTGGTGCCGAACGATCTGGTCAAGACGCTGGCCGAGAAGAGCTTTGCCGCCACGGTCGAGGGCGACACCGTGGTTCTGCCCGGCATCATGAGCCGGAAGAAACAGATCCTGCCCGCCCTGCAACTCTGACTCCAAGGGGGCGCCCATCGCGGCGCCCCGCTTCAAGGACCGCCCATGACGCAGATCATCGACCGCCTCGACGAGGTCTCCGCCCGCTACCGCGCGCTTTTCGTCGATCTGTGGGGCTGCGTGCACAATGGGCGCGAGCCGTTCCCCGAGGCCGTCGCCGCGTTGCAGCACTACAAGGCGGCCGGCGGCGTGGTGGTCCTGCTGACCAACGCGCCGCGCCATCGCAAGGCGGTCGAAGGCCAGCTTGACCGGATCGGCGTGCCCACCGATTGCTGGGACACCATCGCCACCTCGGGCGATGCCGCCCGCATGGCGATGTTCCGCGGCGCGGTCGGGCAGCGGGTCTTCTTCATGGGCACCGACGAGGACGAGTCCTTCTTCGACCCGATCCGCATCGTCGAGAACCCCGTCGCGATCGAGCGTGTCCCGCTGGATCAGGCCGAGGGCATCGTCTGCACCGGCCCCTTCGACGCCCATGCCGACCCCGCCGAGTTGCGCCCGCAACTGCTTTACGCCAAGAACAAGGGCCTGAAGCTGCTCTGCGCCAATCCCGATATCGTAGTGGACCGGGGCGAGACGCGGGAATGGTGCGGCGGCGCGGTCGCGCAGCTTTATACCGAGATGGGCGGCGAAAGCCTTTACTTCGGCAAGCCGCACCCGCCGATCTACGACCTCGCCCGCCAGCGGCTGGCACAGATCGCCGAGGTGCCCGATTACCAGATCCTCTGCATCGGCGACGGCATCGCGACCGACATTCGCGGCGCGCTGGGCGAGGATCTCGATTCGCTCTTCATCACCGGCGGGCTGGCCGCGCAGGAAACGAACACCGCGCGCGACCCCGACCCCGCCGCGCTGAACGCCTTTCTCTCCCGCGAAATGGCCAGCGCCACCTACGCCATGGGCTTCCTGCGCTAGGCCGGGTCCCGCACGCAACAAAGTTGCGACACTCGCATCTTCTGTAACGGTATATTACCCTTCGCCGTTGCAGCCTCGGATCGGCTTCGCTATGCTGCGCTGCAACATCAGAATCCGGGGAGCCGGGGGAATGCTCGACAACATGCCACGCGGAACCATCTGCATCGAGGATCTCGAGATCGGCATGATCCGCCACCTCCGCAAGGAAGTGACGAACCGCGATATCGAGATGTTTGCCGAGGTCTCGACCGACCGCAACCCGGTGCATCTGGACGACGATTACGCGATGGCGACGATCTTCGAGGGCCGCATCGCGCATGGCATGCTGACCGCGGGGCTGATCTCGGCGGTGATCGGCGAACAGCTTCCGGGCCATGGCACGATCTATCTGGGCCAGACCCTGAAATTCCTCGCCCCCGTGCGCCCCGGCGATGTCGTCCTGGCCGAGGTCGAGGTGATGGCCATCGACTACGGCAAGCGCCGCGTGACGCTGGACACCCGCTGCCTGGTCAATGGCAAGCCCGTCCTCAAGGGCGAGGCGACGGTGCTGGCGCCGACCAAGAAATTCGATTGACGCCGCCCGGCCTTGGGTGCAATCCGGGGCCGATGAAGACCTTCACGACATGGGCAGGCGCCCCCCTGGGCGAGCGCGGCGCGGTGGCCGCCATCGGCAATTTCGATGGCGTGCATCTGGGCCATCGCAGCGTGATCGAGCTTGCCCGGGCCGAGGCCGCCCGGCGCGGCGTGCCGCTGGGCGTCGTCACCTTCGAACCCCATCCGCGCCAGCATTTCGCCCCCGACGCCGCCCCCTTCCGGCTGATGAATGCCGAGGCGCGCTCGAACCGGCTGGCGAAACTCGGCATCGACCACCTTTACGAACTGCCCTTCGACGGCAGGCTGGCCGCCCTGACCCCCGAAGCCTTCGCCCGCGAGGTGCTGCATGAGGGGCTGGGGCTGGCCCATGTCGTCATCGGCCAGGATTTCCGCTTCGGCAAGGGACGCGCGGGCGATGTCGCCGCGTTGCGCCAGTTCGGCGACGAGCTGGGCTTCCGCGTGACCGCCGCCGATCTGCTGGAAAACGCCGCGGGCGAGGTCTCCTCGACCGCGATCCGCGAGGCGCTGACCGATGGCCGCCCGCGCGATGCCGCCGCGATGCTGGGCCATTGGCACCGGATCGAGGGCGAGGTGCTGCACGGCGATTCGCGCGGCCATGCGCTGGGCTATCCCACCGCCAACATGTCGATCCACGGCCTGCACCGCCCGCGCTTCGGCGTCTACGCGGTGCGCGTCGATGTGCTGTCCGGCCCGCATGCCGGCAGCCATGACGGCGTCGCCTCGATCGGGGTGCGCCCGATGTTCGGCGAGAATGTCCCGAACTGCGAAAGCTACCTGTTCGACTTCAAGGGCGATCTTTACGGCACGCATCTGTCGGTCGCGCTGGTCGAGTTCCTGCGCGACGAGGCGAAATATGACAGCCTCAACGCCCTGGTCGCCCAGATCGAGCGGGATTGCACCCGCGCCCGCGAGATCCTCGCCCGGGACCCGCCCCTGCCCTGGCGGCCCTGAGCCATGTCCGACCCCATCGACCGCATCGGCCTGCGCCCCCGCTTCTGGGAAAAGGTGCCGATGAAGAAGCTGACCCCCCACGAATGGGAGGCGCTCTGCGACGGCTGCGGCAAGTGCTGCCTGAACAAGCTGGAAGATGCCGATACCGGCGAGGTGGTCTTTACCCGCATCGCCTGCCGCCTTCTGGACGGCGACACCTGCCGCTGCGGCAATTACGACTGCCGCAAGGCCATCGTGCCCGAATGCGTGGTGCTGACGCCGAAAAACATCGCCGAGATCGCCTATTGGATGCCCGCCTCCTGCGCCTATCGTCGGGTCTGGGAGGGCAAGCCGCTTGCCGACTGGCACCCGCTGGTCTCGGGCGATGCCGAAAGCGTTCACCGGGCGGGCGCATCGGTAAGGGGCTGGACACTGCCCGAATTCGATATTCCCCTCGACGAGTGGGAAGACCACATCATCGAAGAGGAGCTTTGATCGTGCATTTCGCCTCGGACAACACCGCGCCCGTCCCGCCCCAGATCCTCGAGGCGATGATCGAGGCCAATCACGGCCATGCCATGCCCTATGGCAATGACGTGACCACGACCGACGTGCGCGACGCGATCCGCATCGCCTTCGAGGCGCCCGAGGCCGAGGTCTATCTGGTCGCCACCGGCACCGCGGCGAATGCACTGGCGCTGGCCTGCCTCTGCCCGCCCTGGGCCACGGTCTATTGCCACCGGAACGCCCATGTCGAAGAGGACGAATGCGGCGCCCCCGAATTCTTCACCGGCGGCGCCAAGCTGACGCTGGTGGGCGGCGATCATGCAAAGGTCGACCCCGACGCGCTGGCGCGCGCCATCGGCTTCACCGCACGGGCGGGCGTGCACAATGTCCAGCGCGGCGCGGTCACGATCACCAACGCGACCGAGGCGGGCGCGGTCTATTCCCCCGCCGAGGTGGCGGCGATCTGCGCCGTGGCCCGGGCGGCAGACCTGCCGGTCCACATGGACGGCGCACGCTTTGCCAATGCGCTGGTCTCGGCCGGATGCAGCCCGGCCGAGATGACATGGAAGGCGGGCATCGACGTGCTGACCTTCGGCGGCACCAAGAACGGGCTGATGGGGGTCGAGGCGGTCGTGCTGTTCGACCCCGCCCGCGCCTGGGAATTCGAACTGCGGCGCAAGCGCGGCGGGCATCTGTTTTCCAAGCACCGCTACCTTTCGGCCCAGATGGGCGCCTATCTCAAGGACGATCTGTGGCGCAAGATGGCCACCCGCGCGAACGCCGCCGCCCAGCGCCTGTCCACCGGCATCACGGCCCTGCCCGGCGCCACGCTGCTGCACCCGACCCAGGCCAATTCCGTCTTCGCCGCCTGGCCGCGCGAGGGCCATCGCCGGGCACAGAAAGCGGGCGCGCAATATTACCTCTGGCCGATGGACCAGTCGCTTGACGGCCCCGGCGATCAGCCGCTTTCGGCGCGGCTCGTCTGTTCCTGGTGCACCACGGATGACGAGATCGACGCCTTCCTCCGGCTGGTCGAGGGCGGCCCCGCGCCCGCGCCGGTCCACGTCCCGGGCTGAGCCCTCCGCCCCGTCCGCCCCCCGACAAGCAACGCCCGCGCGCCCCGGACCCCGGTCCGGGGCGTTTTCCGTTCCGCAGGGCCGCCCCCGCAGGCGCAACCATCGACCGGCCCGCGCGTATTCCCCGCCCGCAAGACCCCATACGGAAGTCCGATGGAATTCCGATGGAATTCAGATCGAATTCAGATCGCCGATTCCGGCCCGGTCCCGCTACAGCCTGCCCGCCAGATGCAGGTCCAGATCCTCCAGCCGGTCCTGCCCCCAGAACCGTTCATCCCCATCCGTGATGTAGAAGGGCGCCCCGAAAACGCCCCGCGCGGTGGCTTCTTCCAGGTTGGCCGCATAGGTCTCGGCCCCGGCCAGCAACCCCTTGTCCGCCAAGGCGGAATCGAACCCCGCCGCCGACAGGCACTCGCGGATCACCGCATCCTCGGCCACGTCCCGCTCCTCGGCCCAGCAGGCGCGCAGCACCCCATGCACCAGCCCGCCCAGATCCCCGCCCCCCGCCGCCTGCGCCGCGATGATCGCATAGGCGGCAGGCGCCGGGTTCGTCGGGAAATGCTTCGGTTTCAAAACGATAGGCAAACCCCGCTTCGCCGCCTGCCGCCGGATTTCCTGCAGCCGATAGGCCTTCCGGCAGTCCGGCCGATCCGGCAACGCCACGCCCCCCGTCCGCGCGAACAGCGCGATCATGTCCACGGGCTTGTAGGTGATCGTGGCCCCATGGCGCGCGGCGATCTCCTCCAGCCGCAGGCCCGCGAGATAGCAGAAGGGCGAAACCGCCGTGAAGTAATAGTCGATATGGGCCATCTTGTGCCTGTCCCCCTCACTAGGTTTTCAAGACCGTAACCGGGTGATAAGCGCTGTCAACGTCACGCGACCGTCACGAATCCGCTGCCGCCCAAGGATCCTCCAGATGCACAACATCCACGAACCGAAACTGATTTCGGGCAATGCCAACCGTCCGCTCGGCTCCGCCATCGCCCGGCGGATGTCGATGCATCGGGGGGTGAACGTCAACCTCGTCGATGCCCGGGTCGAACGGTTCAACGACCAGGAAATCTTCGTCGAGGTCTACGAGAATGTCCGCGGCGAGGACATGTTCATCATCCAGCCGACCTCGAACCCGGCCAATGACAACCTGATGGAATTGATGATCATTTCCGATGCGCTGCGCCGCTCGTCGGCCGCGCGGATCACCGCCGTCATCCCCTATTTCGGCTATGCCCGCCAGGACCGCCGCACCAAGGCCCGCACCCCGATCAGCGCCAAGCTGGTCGCCAACCTGCTGACCGAGTCGGGGATCGAGCGGATCCTGACGATGGATCTGCACGCCGCCCAGATCCAGGGCTTCTTCGACATCCCCGTCGACAACCTCTATGCCTCGCCGATCTTCGCGCTGGACATCGCGCATCAGTTCAACGGCATCGGCGACAAGATCACCGTGGTCTCGCCCGATGTCGGCGGCGTGGCGCGCGCCCGCGAACTGGCGCAGCGGATCGGCGCGGGGCTGGCCATCGTCGACAAGCGCCGCTCGCGCCCCGGCGAGGTGGCCGAGATGACCGTGATCGGCGAGGTCGAGGGCCAGATCTGCTTCATCGTCGACGACCTGTGCGACACGGCCGGAACGCTGGTCAAGGCCGCCGACAAGCTGATCGAGGCCGGCGCCGAAGAGGTGCACGCCTATATCAGCCACGGCGTTTTTTCCGGGCCCGCGGTGGAACGCATCACCGGCTCGCGGCTGAAAACGGTGGTGGTGACGGATTCGATCCAGCCGACCGAGCAGGTCCAGGCCGCCCACAACATCCGGATCGTGCCCACCGCGCCGCTGTTTGCCCAGGCGATCATGAATATTTGGCAGGGCACGTCCGTCTCGTCGCTGTTCGAGCACGAGACGCTGGCCCCGATCTACGAAGGGCTCTACGCCCCCGCCTCCCGCTGACGCCCCCCAGGGGGCAAGGGGCCACCCCGCGCGCAGGCGGGGGTGGCCCTTTTCGTTCACGCCGCCAGGTCGAAGCGGTCGGCGTTCATCACCTTGGTCCAGGCCGCCACGAAGTCCTGAACGAACTTCCCGGCATTGTCGTCCTGGGCATAGATCTCGGCATAGGACCGCAGGATCGAGTTCGAGCCGAACACCAGATCCGTGCGCGTCGCGGTCCACTTCACCGCATCCGACTTGCGCTCGCGGATCTCGTAGACGCCATTGCCCGCCGGAACCCATTTATAGGCCATGTCGGTCAGGTTGACGAAGAAGTCGTTCGTCAGCGCGCCTTCGCGGTCGGTGAACACGCCATGCCGGGTGCCGCCATGGTTGGTCCCCAGCACCCGCATCCCGCCGACCAGAACGGTCATCTCGGGCGCGGTCAGGCCCATCAGCTGCGTGCGGTCCAGCAGCAGTTCCTCGGGGCTGACGACGTAATCCTTCTTCATCCAGTTCCGGTAGCCATCGGCCAGCGGTTCCAGCACGTCGAAGGACGCCGCGTCGGTCATCGCCTCGGTCGCGTCCCCGCGGCCCGGCGCAAAGGGCACCTCGATGTCATGGCCCGCGGCCCTGGCGGCCTGTTCGATCCCGACATTGCCGGCCAGCACGATGGTATCGGCCAGCGACGCGCCCGCCTCGGCGGCCAGCGGCTCCAGAACCGCCAGCACCTTTTGCAGCCGCGCGGGCTCGTTGCCCTCCCAGTCCTTCTGGGGCGCCAGGCGGATGCGCGCGCCATTGGCACCGCCCCGCATGTCCGACCCGCGGAAGGTCCGCGCGCTGTCCCAGGCGGTGGCGACCATCTCGGCGATCGACAGGCCGGACCCCGCGATCTTCGCCTTCAGCGCCGCCACGTCATAGGAGGTCGCGCCCGCAGGCACCGGATCCTGCCAGATCAGATCCTCGGTCGGCGCCTCGGGGCCGATATAGCGCGCCTTCGGTCCCATGTCGCGATGGGTCAGCTTGAACCAGGCCCGGGCGAAGACCTCGGTGAAATAGTCCGGATCCTTGTAGAACCGCTCGGAGATCTCGCGATAGACCGGGTCCATCTTCATCGCCATGTCGGCATCGGTCATGATCGGGTTGTAGCGGATTGAGGGATCCTCGACATCCACCGGCTTGTCTTCTTCCTTGATGCCGACCGGCTCCCATTGCCATGCACCGGCGGGGGATTTCTTCAGCTCCCACTCATAGGTGAAGAGCAGGTAGAAATAGCCGTTGTCCCACTTGGTCGGATGGGTCGTCCAGGCGCCCTCGATGCCGCTGGTCACGGTGTAGCGGCCCTTGCCCGACTGGTTCGGGTTCGACCAGCCAAAGCCCTGTTCGCAGACATCCGCGGCCTCGGGATTCGGCCCCAGCAGGCTGGCATCGCCATTGCCGTGGCACTTGCCGACAGTGTGCCCGCCCGCGGTCAGCGCGACGGTCTCCTCGTCGTTCATCGCCATCCGGGCAAAGGTCTCGCGCACCTGAAGCGCGGTCTTCAGCGGGTCGGGCTGGCCGTTCACGCCCTCGGGGTTGACGTAGATCAGGCCCATCTGCACCGCTGCCAGCGGGTTCTCCATGGTCGCGGGATTGTCGAGATCCTCGTAGCGCGAATCCGACGGCGCCAGCCATTCCTTCTCGGCGCCCCAGTAGATGTCCTTTTCGGGATGCCAGATATCCTCGCGGCCGAAGGCGAAGCCATAGGTCTTCAGCCCCATGGATTCATAGGCCACGTTGCCCGCCAGGATGATGAGGTCGGCCCAGCTGATCCGGTTGCCGTATTTCTTCTTGACCGGCCACAGCAGCCGCCGCGCCTTGTCCAGGCTCACGTTGTCGGGCCAGGAGTTCAGCGGCGCGAAACGCTGGTTGCCGGTGCCCCCGCCGCCGCGGCCATCGGCGATCCGGTAGGTGCCCGCCGCGTGCCAGGCCATGCGGATCATCAACCCGCCGTAATGGCCCCAATCGGCCGGCCACCAGTCCTGGCTGTCGGTCATCAGCGCGCGCAGATCGGCCTTGATCGCGTCGAAATCCAGCGTCTTGACCGCCTCGCGGTAGTCGAACCCCTTCAGCGGGTTGGTCTTGGTGTCGTGCTGATGCAGGATGTCCAGGTTCAGCGCGTTCGGCCACCAATCCATGACACTCGTGTTCATCGCGGTGTTCCCGCCATGCATCACCGGGCATTTGCCGGTCGCCATGTCGTTTCCGTCCATTCGGGTTCTCCTCTGATGGTCATTGGCCGGGGGTCGGGAAGGGGCGGCCAGCCTCCGTGCCGTGCCACTCCCGCGCGAATCCGCCCCCGGATCACAGATTGCTTCTAGCACCTATTATCATTATTGGAATTTTGAAGTTCTAATGACAGTGATAATCCCAGCCTATGATAAGCCTCACCCTCAAGCATCTGCGCTATTTCGAGGCGCTCGCCCGGCACCGCCATTTCGGCCGCGCCGCCGAGGATTGCGGCATCTCGCAACCCGCCCTGTCGGTGCAGGTCAAGGAGCTCGAGGCGTTGCTGGGCGCCCCCCTGATCGAACGCGGCACCCGCCAGATCCGCCTGTCCGGGCTGGGCGAGGCGCTGGCCGAACGCGCCCGCGACATCCTGCGCGCTGTCGAGGAACTGGACGATCTGGCCCGCGCCGCGCGTGGCGGGCTGACCGGGCGGTTGCGGATCGGGGTGATCCCCACCATCGCGCCCTATCTCCTGCCCGGCCTCATCAAGGATCTCGCGGCCCGCAATCCCGATCTCGACATCCGCCCGCGCGAAGCCGTCACCCAGGTCCTGATCCGCGATCTGGTCGAGGGGCGGATGGATCTGGCCATCGTCGCGCTGCCCGTCTCGGAACCCGCATTGCACGAGGAACCGCTCTTCGACGAGGATTTCGTCCTTGTCCGCCCGCTTGCCGATGCCCACAGGCCGGTCCCCTGCCCCGAAACGCTGCGCGAGATGCGGCTTCTGCTGCTGGAGGAGGGGCATTGCTTCCGCGATCAGGCGCTGTCCTTCTGCGCCCCCACGACCCGCGCCGCGCGCGACATGATGGAGGGCAGTTCGCTTGCGACACTGGTGCAGATGGTCGGCGCGGGCATCGGCGTCACGCTGATCCCCGAAATGGCCATCCCCACCGAAACCCGCTCGGCCGCGGTCTCGGTCGCGCGCCTGCCCGCGCCCTGCCCGAAACGCACCGTCGGCATGGTCTGGCGCCGGACCAGCCCGCTGGCCCCGCAATTCGCCGCCATCGCCGCGATGCTGCGCCCGCCCGCTCAGCCCAGCGCAAGCGCCGCCGCCCCGGTGGCCAGCACGACCGCATAGACCGCCAGCACCCGCAGCCCGAAGCGCCCGCCGCCCAGCACGGCCGCGATACCGCCCTTGACCGCCGTATTGACCGACACGGCCAGCACGATGGCGGCCGCAGCGGTCTCCAGGCCCAGCCCGTCGCGGGTCATCCGCGCGACCGTGATCGTCAGCGCATCCACATCCGTCACCCCCGAGGCCGCCGCCACCGCCAGCACGCCGCCCGCCCCGAACCAGAGCTGCAGGTAATGGGTGGCCAGCACCACCCCCACCAGCACCGCCCCGAAGGACAGCGCCGTGCCCAGCGCCAGCGGGTTCGACAGCCCGTCCAGATCGGTCTCCGACCTCTGCCCCCGCCCCGCCGCCAGCGCCAGAACACCCGCCCCGGCAAAGCCCGCCGCCGCCATCGCCCCCAGCGGCACCAGCAGCGGCGCAAGCAGGTCGCGCGCAAAGATCGTGCCCACCACCAGCACCCGCAGGAAGGTCACCGATCCCGCCAGCACCACGCCGATCGCCATCACCGGCCCCAGCCGCGCATCGCTGCGCACCAGCCGCGACAGCGCCAGCGTGGTCGAGGTCGAGGAGGCCAGCCCCCCGAACAGCCCCGTGATCACCGCACCCAGCCCCGCCCCCGCCACCCGGATCGCCGCATAGCCAAGAAAGGACAGCCCGGCCACGATCACCACCGCCAGCCACAGCTCATGCGGGTTCAGCGCAGCCCCGGGGCCATATCCCCGGTTCGGCAACAGCGGCAGGATCACCACCGAGATGACGGCCAGTTGCACCAGCGCGGCCAGCTCGAACTGCCGGATCCGCGCGACCCAGCCATGCAGCACCCGCTTGAGCGACAACAGCGCCGTCGCCACCACCGCCACGGCCGCCGCCGCCGCCATGTCGCCCAGCAACGCCGCCGCCCCCAGCGCAAAGGTCAGCAACAGCGCGACCTCGGTGGTCAGGCCCTGATCCTCGTTCTCCTCGATCTGCGCCCAGTAGGTCACCGCGACAAGCGCCGCCATGGCCACGAAGGCCAGCCCCGGGAAAACCGGCCCGACCAGTATCCCCAGCCAGCCGCAGACCCCGCCCAGCAGCCCGGTCAACCCGAAGGTGCGCAGCCCGGCCACCCGCTCGCCCTCGGGCTCCTCGCGGGCATGCCAGCCCCGTTCCAGCCCGAACAGAAGCCCGATGGCCAGCGCAAGACCCAGACGGCGGAAAAGCTCGAAATCCTCCATGCCGCCGATTTAAGCGCGCGCGCACCGGATTCGGCCAGCGTCCTGCGCGGGAACCGTGGCCGCCGAAACGGCAACGGCGCGCGGAAGGCCCCGCGCGCCGGTCTTCTCATCGGTCGGCGATGGCCGGACCTACCCGGCCGTCTGCGCCTCCTCGGCCGGCGCCTGCGCCGGGATCGCACGGGCGCCCGCCGCCGCGATCTCGATGCGGCGGGGCTTCAGCGCCTCGGGCACCTCGCGCACCAGGTCCACATGCAGCATCCCGTCCACATGGCTGGCCCCCGTCACCCGCACATGATCGGCCAGCGCAAAGCGCCGCTCGAAGGCCCGGGTCGCGATGCCGCGATGCAGGAAGCTGCGCCCGTCGGGTTCGGGCGCCTTGCGGCCCGCGATCACCAGCGCGTTTTCCTTGACCTCGACCGACAGATCGTCGGCGCCAAAGCCCGCCACCGCGATCGAGATGCGATAGCCATGCTCGCCGGTCTTCTCGATATTGTAGGGCGGATAGCCCGGCTGGCCCATTTCGCTGGCCAGCAGCCGGTCCATCATGTCGGCCACCCGGTCAAAGCCCACGGTGGCGCGGTAAAGCGGTCCGAAATCATAGTGTCGCATGTCTGTCATCCTCTTCTGAGCGATGCAAGGAATGCCCTCCCCCTCGTCGGGACGGGCGATCACGCGGGCCCTGTCGGCACCCGCGAACCGGGATCTGGGAAGCCCGCCGGGGGCTGTCAAGAACCCCCGGGCCGCGCTCAGGGCCGGACGAAGCGCGCCCCGATCTCGCCGCGCGTGCCATCGCTCCCGGCCACGGGCAGGCGGCGGGCATCGACCCCCTCCCGGGGGAAGACGCCCCGCCCCGCGCGCAGCGCCGCGGCCAGCGCGTCCAGCGCCGCGCCCGCATCGGGGCCATAGGCGATGCTGCGCCCATCCTCGCGGAGGCCGCCCGACACGATGGACACGATCCGCGCCCGGCCCGACGAGGTCTCGAAGACCGGCGCCCCGGACGAGCCGAACCACACATCGCAGGAAAACGCATAGACCCCCGCCCCGCGGTCCAGCACGGTGCAGCCCGGCTGCCAGGACAGCGCCTCCTCGCGCCCGCGGGCATAGGAGACCACGCTGACCGCGCCGCCACGCCCCACCGCGCGCCCCGCCACGAAGGGCGCGGCCACGCCCGCCGGGATCGGCTCGGCCAGTTGAACCAGCGCCGCATCCGCCCCCAGCCGCGCCAGCGCGTCGCCCTCGTCCGGGCGATAGCCCTCATGGATCACCGCCCGGCGTCCGGCGACCTCGGCGATGGCGGCCCCCTCGCTCAGCCCCGCACGAAAGGTCAGCCCGCGCGGATCCACGCGCTGGCCCTGACCGTCGAACAGGCAATGCGCCGCGGTCAGCACCAGGTCGGGCGCGACCAGAACCCCGGTGCAGAACGCGCCCGCCGCATGGTCAAGCCGGCCCACCGCCTCCCAGCCCAGCAGTTCGGCGCGCTGGCCCAGCCGCCTGAGCCCGGTATCGCCCAGCGCCGGAAACGCGACCAGCGCCAGCATCAGAGCCAGGGAAAGCCGGGGGCACCGCATCGCTCAGGGCCTTACGAACCGCGCGCCGCCACTCGCGCGCGCGCCGCCCTGCCCGAAGCGCGGCGCCGCCCCGGCCGCGCCGATCACGCCCTCGCCCGCCGCAAGCCGGCCCTGCAACAGCTCCAGCGACGCGCCCAGCGCCGTGCCCAGCGCCACCGGCCGCGCGGCCAGCTCGGCCTTGGCCGACACGACGGACACGATCCGCGCCACGCCATCCTCGATCCGGAAGACCGGCGCGCCCGAGGCCCCGAAATCCACCTCGCAGGACAGCATCAGGACGCCCGGCTGCAAGGCCAGCACATGGCAGACCTCCTGCAGCGAGGGGGCCTCGGACCGGCCCTGGGCATAGGACACCACGCCCACCGCCGCCCCCATGCGCGGCCGATCCCCGGTCTCGAAGGGATGCAGCCCCGGCAGCCGGATCGCCTGGTCCAGTTGCAACAGCGCCAGATCATGGGACACGCGCGCGATGTCGTCCGGCGCGTCATAGCGGTAATCGGGATGAACGACGCCGCGGCGCACCTTGCGATAGGCTTCGGCCCGGCCATTGCGCCAGCCCGCCCGGAATTCCAGCCCGGACGGCTCCACCGGCAGCCCGCTCGCCCTGTCGAACAGGCAATGCGCCGCGGTCAGCACCAGATCCGGCGCGATCAGCGCCCCGGTGCAGAAGCCGCGCCCGCCGATCTCGATCCGCCCGACCGCGCGCCAGTCCTTCGAGGCGTCGCAGCTTTCCAGCGCGCGCAATGTCCCGTCCTGCGCCGCCGCGATCCCCGCGCCCAGCGCCAGCAAAAGCCCGGCCAGCGCCGCGATATGTCCGAACGGTCCCGCCATGGAACCGCGATAGCACCCGCCCGGGGCAGGATTATGGCCGCACCCCCTGGTCCGCGCCCAGCGCCCGCGGCCGCGGCCCGCCCGTCGCCCAGTCCAGCAACTCGACCGTATGGACCACCGGAACCCCGGTGCCCGAGCCGATCTGCATCATGCAGCCGATATTGCCCGTGGCGATCACCTGCGGATCCCGCGCCTCCAGCGTCCGGACCTTGCGCGCCTTCAACTCGGCCGAGATCGCGGGCTGCAACAGGTTGTAGGTGCCCGCCGAGCCACAGCACAGATGCGCATCCGCAGGCTCCACCACCTCGAACCCCGCGCGCTGCAACAGCGCCTTGGGCGCGGCCTTCACCTGCTGGCCATGCTGCAATGAACAGGCCGCGTGATAGGCCACCCGCAACCCGCCGCGCCCCTCGGGCAGGCCCAGCCGCTCGACCAGTTCGGAAATGTCCAGCGCGCGCGCCGCCACGGCCCGCGCCTCGGCCTCCAGCGGATCGCCCGCGAACATGTGGCCGTAATCCTTGATCGTCGTCCCGCAACCGCTGGTATTGACCACGATCGCATCCAGCCCCTCGCCCGCGATCTCGGCGCTCCAGGCCCGGATCGCGCGCGCCGCCATCGCGTGGCTGTCCCCCACCCGCCCCATGTGATGGGTCAGCGCCCCGCAACAGCCCATCCCCCGCGCGATCACCACCTCGCAACCCAGCCGCCGGAGCAGCCTGATGGTCGCGTCGTTGATATCGGTATCCAGCACCCGCTGCGCGCAGCCCGTCAACAGCGCCACCCGCATCCGCCGCGCCCCGATTGCGGCAAAGACCTGCGGCCGGTCATTCGGGCTGCGCTTCGGCAGGCGCGCGGGCACCATCGCCATCATGGCCTTGATCCGCGCATCGGGCAGCAAGGCCGCCACCGGCCGCCCCAGCTTCGCCAGCCGCATCGCGATCCGGAACCGCGCCGGATAGGGCAGCGTCTTCGCCACCATCCAGCGCAGCGCCCGGTCAGTCAGCGGGCGTCGATAGGTCCGCTCGATATGCGCGCGGGCGTGATCGACCAGATGCATGTAATGCACACCCGAGGGGCAGGTCGTCATGCAGGCCAGGCAGGACAGGCAGCGGTCGATATGCCTGACCGTCTTCTCATCCGCCGGCCGGTCATTCTCCAGCATGTCCTTGATGAGGTAAATCCGCCCCCGCGGGCTGTCCAATTCGTCGCCCAGAACCTGATAGGTCGGGCAGGTCGCGGTGCAGAACCCGCAATGCACACAGGCGCGCAGGATCTCGTTCGCCCGCGCGATGCCGGGATCGCGCAACTGGTCTTCGGTGAAATGCGTCTGCATCGCGCTAGCCCATCAGCCCGGGGTTCAGAATGCCGCGCGGATCGAACTGCGCCCTCAGCCCCCGCGCGAGCGCCGCCAGCGGCGCCAGCTCGGGCTGGAACACCGGCACCGCGGCACGCAACGCCTCCGGCCCCTTGACCAGCGTCGCATGGCCGCCGCCCAGTTCCGGATCGGCCATTTCCGCCTGCAGGTCGCGATGGAACCGGATCGCCCCCGCAACCGCATCCGCCGCCCCGAAGCGCGGCGCATAATCCGCCGCCTGCGCCTCGGTCATCCCGATCCAGCACAGGCCCCCGGCCCAGTCCACCACCCGGTCGAACCGCGCCGTCCGGTCCAGATCGGCCCGCAGCCCCGCCCGCATCGCGCCGGGCGCCATCGACACCCGCCAGACAAAGGCGTGCCCGGCCAGCGCCTCGACATCCCGGATCGCCCGCCACAGCCGCGCATTCGCCTCGGCCCCGGTCTCGACCGTCACCTCGCCCGGACCGGCCAGCAGCGCCCGCAACCGCCCCGCGCGATAGGCCACCGACCCCGCGAAGCCCTCCAGCCGCAGATGCACCTCACCCTTCCCCGGCAGCCACGCCGCCCCCGAAACCTCGAAGGGGCTCTTCATCGCCCGCGTCATCGCCTCGAAGGCCCGCGCGCCATCCGCCCCGTGCAGCGTGACGGTCGCGACACTCTCGGGCACCGGCAACAGCTTGAAGGCCACCTCGCTCAACACCCCCAGCGTGCCCCGGCTGCCCGCCATCAGCTTGACCAGGTCATAGCCCGTGACATTCTTCATCACGCGGCCCCCGTTGCGGATCACCGCGCCCCGCCCGTCGACGAAGCGCACCCCTATCAGGCTGTCGCGACAGGCCCCCGCCTGCACCCGCCGCGGCCCCGAGACATTGCCCGCCACCACGCCCCCGATGGTCGGCACGCCCGAACCGCCCAGGAGCACCCGGTGATCCATCGGTTCGAAGGCCAGCCGCTGCCCCTCACCGGCCAGCACCCGCTCGACCTCCTCCAGCGGCGTGCCCGCGCGCACCACCAGCGTCAACGCGCCCGGCTCGTAAAGCACCACCCCCGACAGCCCCGCCACCGACAGCGCCTCGCCCTCGACCGGCCGCCCCACCGGCCGCGTGCCCCCGCCCAGAATGCGCAACGGCCCGGCCGCCGCCGCCACCGCCTCGGCCAGCTCCGCTTCCGTCCCCGGTCTCATCATGCTTCTTCTGGCTCCAAATATCCTCGGGGGTGAATTGCCCGCAGGGCAAGAGGGGGCGGAAAGCCCCCTAACCCGCCCGCCGCCCCGCGCTCGCCTCCAGCGGAAAGACCTTGGCCGGGTTCAGCAGCCAGCCGGGATCGAACACGTCCTTCACCCGCATCTGGGCTTCCAGGTCCACGGGGTCGAACTGCACCCCCATCAGGTCGCGCTTCTCGATGCCCACCCCATGCTCGCCAGTCAGGCAGCCGCCCACCTCGACGCAGAGCTTCAGGATCGCCGCCCCGAACGCCTCGCAACGCTCCAGATCGCCCGGCGTGTTGGCGTCGAACAGGATCAGCGGGTGCATGTTGCCGTCCCCCGCATGGAACACGTTGGCCACGCCCAGCCCGAACTCGGCCGACATCTCGCCGATCCGGCGCAGCACATGGGGCAGCGCCGAGACCGGGATCGTCCCGTCAAGGCACATGTAATCGCCCAGTTGCCCCATCGCGCCAAAGGCCGATTTCCGCCCCTTCCAGATCGCCGCACTTTCCGCCTCGGACCCGCTTTCGCGCAGTTCGACCGGATCATGCCTGCGGGCGATCTGCTTGATCAGGCCCAGCTGCTCGTCGATCTCGGCCGGGCTGCCCTCGACCTCGACGATCAGCAGCGCCTCGCAATCGGGATAGCCCGCGCCGGCAAAGGCCTCGGTCGCGCGGATGCAGGGGCGGTCCATGAACTCGATCGCCACGGGCAGCACGCCCGCCTTGATGATGTCCGCGACACAGGCCCCCGCCACTTCGGAACTGTCGAACCCCATCAGCACGGGCCGCGCCCCCTCGGGTCTGGGCAGGATGCGCAGCGTCGCCTCGGTCACCACGCCCAGTTGCCCCTCGGATCCGCAGATCACCCCCAGCCAATCATAGCCGCCCGCATCCATATAGGCCCCGCCGATCTCGACCACGGTGCCGTCCATCGTCACCAGCGTCACGCCCAGAAGGTTGTTGGTGGTCACCCCGTATTTCAGGCAATGCGCGCCCCCCGAATTCATCGCGATATTGCCCGCGATGGCGCAGGCCAGCTGCGACGAGGGATCGGGCGCGTAGAAGAAGCCATCCGCCTCGACCGCGCCGGTCACGCTCAGATTGGTGCGCCCGGCCTCGACCCGGATGACGCGGTTGTCGTAATCGACCTCCAGCACCCTGTTCAGCCGCGCCACGCCCAGGATCACGGAGTCCGCCGTCGGCATCGCGCCGCCCGCCAGCGACGTGCCCGACCCGCGCGGGACCACCGGCACGCCCTCCTCGTGGCAGATGCGCAGCACGGCCGCGACCTCCGCGGTCGAGCCGGGCAGGACCGCCGCCATCGGCGGGCAGCGATAGGCGGCCAGCGCGTCGCATTCATAGGCGCGCGTTTCGGCCGGATCGTGGATCACCGCGCCCTCGCCCAGCACCTCGGCCAGACGGGCCACCACATGCTCCTTCTTCGCGATGACCGCGGCATTCGGCACGGGCATATCCATCGGCGTTCCTCCCTTATTGGTAAGAAATTATAACCAATATTCCGCGCTGACAAGCGCTTTCCCCTGCGTCTAGGCTCGCGCCCATGGAACTGCTCGACCGGATCGCAATGTTCACGGCGCTGGATGCCGCGGCCCTCGGACTGTGGATCGCGGCCTGGCTCTGGATCGGCTGGCGAATCGAGCATTCCTCGGCGGCCCGCCCCTCGGTCTCGGTGCTGATGTCGGGCTACCGGCGGGAATGGATGCGCCAGCTCGTGACCCGCCAGCCGCGCATCTTCGACGCCACCATCCTGTCCACCCTGCGCCAGGGCACCACCTTCTTCGCCTCGGCCGCGATGATCATCATAGGTGCGGGACTCGCGCTGATCGGCAATACCGAGCGGCTGCTTGGCCTGGCCGAGGATCTGACGCTGGACGCCGCCCCCGCCATCGTGTGGGAACTGAAGATCCTCTCCATCCTGCTCTTCGTCGCCAATGCCTTCCTGAAATTCGTCTGGTCGCACCGGCTGTTCGGCTATTGCGCGGTCATCATGGCCGCGGTCCCGAACGAGCCCGAGGACGCGGCCGCCCTGCCCCGCGCAGCCCAGGCCGCCGAGATCAACATCACCGCCGCGCGCAGCTTCAACCGGGGCATGCGCTCGCTCTATTTCGCGCTTTGCGGGCTGGCCTGGCTGCTGGGGCCGCTGCCGATGATCGCGGCCACCGCGCTGACGACCTGGGTGCTCTGGCGGCGCGAATTCGCCTCGAACTCGCGCCGGGCGCTGCTCGGCGAGGGCGCGCCATGAGGACCGCTCGACAGACGGGCAGAGCCGGGCTAGCCAGTGACCAACGCCATCGACCCGACGGAGCGCCCGTGACCAGAACCCGTTCCCCCCTCGCCGCGCCGATCCTTGTGGCCGCCCTCGCGCTGGCCGGCTGCGCCGCCGCCCCCCCGGGACGGGACAGCCTGCCCCCGCCCGATCCCGCCGAGGTCACGGCGCTGGCGCGCACGATCCAGGATCTGGGCCCCGGCATCGACCCCGCCGAGGCCGCCCGCGCCGCCGAGATCGCGCATGCCCATGCCCGCCAGCTGGCGCGCGACTACCGCGTGACCGACCCGCCGCTGGTGCATAACACCAAGGTCAACATGGGCCTGCGCGACCGGGGCCTGTGCTATCACTGGGCCGAGGACATGGAGGCCCGCCTGGCCCAGGAAGGGTTCCGCACGCTGCAATTGCACCGCGCCATCTCGCCCGGCGAGCGGCTGTTCCGGATCGACCATTCCACGGTGATCCTCAGCCGAAAGGGCGATCCGATGCAGGCGGGCGTGGTGCTCGACCCGTGGCGGACGGGGGGCGACCTGTTCTGGGCGCGCACGCCGGAGGACCGGAAATATGCCTGGCGCCCCCGCGCCGAGGTGCTGGCCGAAAAGGCCGCCACCGCGGGCCTGAGCGAGACCGCCTCGACCAGCAACCGGCAATAGCGCGGCACGGGCCGGTCTTCAGGCCGCGCGCCACGCCCCGCTCTCCAGCCCCACCAGCGTCCAGTCGCCGACCTGCCAGCGGATCAGCCGCAGCGTGGGGTGGCCCACCGACGCGGTCATCCGGCGCACCTGGCGGTTGCGGCCCTCGGTGATCGTCAGTTCGATCCAGCAATCGGGCACCGACTTGCGAAACCGCACCGGCGGCGTCCGCGGCCACAGCCCGGGCGGATCGCCCTCGATCCGGCGCACGCGGGCGGGCCGGGTCGGCCCGTCCTTCAGCGTCACCCCCCGGGCCAGCGCCTCAAGTGCGGCGTCGGACGGAATCCCCTCGACCTGCACCAGATAGGTCTTGGCCAACTTGTGGCGCGGATCGGCGATGCGGGCCTGCAACCGCCCGTCATCGGTCAGCACCAGCAATCCCTCGCTGTCGCGGTCCAGACGCCCGGCGGGATAGATGCCGGGGATGTCGATGAACTCGGCCAGCGTCCGGTGGCCGCCGCCCGCGTCGGTGAATTGCGACAGAACCCCCCAGGGCTTGTTGAACAGGATCACCCGGCTCACGCCGCGCCCTTGGCCGAGGTCAGTTCCACGAAGACGTCCTCGAGGTTGGGTTCCTCGGTCGCGATGTCGCGGATCGTGATGCCCGCATCGCGCACCGCCTCGATCACGGCGCCCGTGGGGATCTCGCGGCGGCGATAGGTGAAGCACAGCGCGCCGTCGCGGCGCAGGCTGGCTTCGACGCCGGGCGGCATCGCGGGGGGCGCGCTCACCGGCGCTTCGGGATGGATCACCAGCGTCTTGGCATCCATCCGTCCGATCAGCGCCGCGGTGGAATCCCGCGCGATCACCTCGCCATGGTTGATGATCGCGATCTCCGCGCACATCTGCTCGGCCTCTTCCAGGTAATGCGTGGTCAGGATGATCGTGGTGCCCTGTTCCTCGTTCAACCGGCGGATATTGGTCCACAGCATCTGGCGCAGCTCGATATCGACGCCCGCGGTCGGCTCGTCCAGCACCAGAACCTGCGGACGATGCACCAGCGCCTTGCCCAGCAGCAGACGCCGCCGCATCCCGCCCGACAGGTTGCGGGCATAGGCATCGGCCTTGTCCTCCAGCCCGATGGCCTTAAGGATGCGGTCGGTGATGCGCTGCGATTTCGGCACGCCATACAGCCCCGCCTGCATTTCCAGCGCGGCGCGGGGGGTAAAGAACGGGTCGATGTTCAGTTCCTGCGGCATGACGCCGATGGCCGCGCGCGACTGGCGCGGGTTCACGTCCTGATCGAACCCCCAGATCCGCACCTTTCCGCCGGTCTTCAACACCAGACCGGCCAGGATGTTGATCAGCGTGGACTTGCCCGCGCCGTTCGGCCCCAGCAACCCGAAGATCGAGCCTGCCGGGATCGCCAGATCCACCCCCTTCAGCGCCGGTTTCGGGGGCTGGCCGCCGCTGGCGGCATAGGTCTTGGTCAGCCCTTCGATCTCGATCGCGTTTTCGCCCATCTGTGCGCCTCTGCCGCTTGCCCGTGCCCCGGTCCTCGCTATCATGCCCCCCGAGTTAACGCGACCCCGTCGCCCCGGCAACGAGCGGAGCCCAGAGATGACCACACATGCCACCCGCGACCCGCGCGCGATCGACGCCCCCGAGACCGAGATCGTCAGCCAGTGGCGCGTGGCCTGCGATGGCTGCGGCCCCGCGCTGGGCCATCCCCGCGTCTGGCTGGTGATCCCGCACGAGACGGGCTTTGTCGATTGCGGCTATTGCGACAAGCGGTTCGTTCACGAGAGCTTTGCCGACAGCCTGGGATGAGCGCGCCTGACCCACGCGGGCGGCTGCGGCGCAACCTGTTGTGGCTGGGCGGCATCGCGCTGGCCTATGGGGCCATCGCCTCGGGTCCGGGGCTGTGGCGGCGGGCCTTTCCGCCCGGTTTCGAATTCGCGCCGGTCGCGGGCCTGCCGGGCTTCCGGCGGCTTGACACGGGCGCGGTTTCGGCCGGTTCGCCGATCCTGATCGGGCTGGGGGACGCCCCGCCCCGCCCGGCGCCCGAGACGCTGCGCGACGGGCTGTGCGGGCATCTGTTCGGGGGCGCGGTCGGCACGGGTGCCGTGCCGGTGGCCTATTTCACCGATGTCCGCTGCACCTGGTGCCGGGTGATGACCCCCTTGCTGCGCGAACGCGCCGGGGGGGCTGTTCCCTCGATCCGGCTCGCATGGCACGAATTGCCCCTGCTGGGCGAGGCGTCGGTCATGGCCGCGCGCGCGGTGCTGGCCGCGGCGGAACAGGGCGCGGGGCCCGCGCTTCACGCGCGGATCTCGGGCGGTCGCATCTTGCCCACGCCCGAGGCACTGGCGCGGCTGGCCGATGCGCTGGGGCTCGATGGCGCGCGGCTGCGGACCGACATGGACGCGCCCGGGATCGACCGGCAACTGGCGACCAGCCGGGGCCTTGCGGATCTGTTCGGCTTTTTCGGCACGCCCGCGCTGGTGGTGGGCCGCACCGCCGTTCTGGGCCGGATCGAGGCCGCCGATCTGGACCGCCTGATCGCGCTGGAGGCCGCCGAGGCCGCGACCGCCCCCTGCGCCTGAAGGCTGGCGAAGCGCGCGCCGTCATGGCAAGACCGGAGCGCACCGCCAAGGGGGACACGGACATGGGCACGACATTCGGCAAGGGCTGCCACCTGCACCTGATCGACGGCTCGGCCTTCATCTTCCGCGCCTTCCACGCGCTGCCCCCCTTGACGCGGAAATCCGACGGGCTGCCGATCGGCGCGGTCTCGGGCTTCTGCAACATGATCCACAAATACGTCCAGGACAACGCGGGGCCGGATGCGCCGACCCATGTGGCCGTGGTCTTCGACAAGGGCAGCCACACCTTCCGCAACGATCTTTACGACCTCTACAAGGCCAACCGGGACGAGATGCCCGCCGACCTGCGCCCGCAGATCCCGCTGACCCGCGAGGCGACGCGCGCCTTCAACATCGCCTGCCTGGAACAGGAGGGGTTCGAGGCCGACGACATCATCGCCACCCTGACCCGTAGGGCGGTCGAGGCCGGGGGGCGGGTGACGATCATCAGTTCCGACAAGGACCTGATGCAGCTTGTCGGCAATGGCGTCGAGATGCTGGACGCGATGAAGGGCAAGCGCATCGGCGTCGAGGAGGTCGAGGAGAAGTTCGGCGTCGGCCCGGACCGGGTCGTGGACGTGCAGGCGCTGGCGGGCGATTCGGTCGACAACATCCCCGGCGCGCCGGGTATCGGGATCAAGACCGCCGCGCTCCTGATCCAGGAATATGGCGATCTGGAAACGCTGCTGGACCGCGCCGAGGACATCCCCCAGCCCAAGCGCCGCCAGACGCTGATCGAGCATCGCGCGCAGATCGAACTGTCGAAACGGCTGGTGACGCTGGACGCCGCGATGCCGCTGGAGGTGACGCTGGACGATCTGGAGGTGCGCGCGCCCGATCCCGCCACCCTGATGGACTTCCTCACGCAGATGGAGTTCCGCACGCTGACCCGGCGCATCGCCGACGCGCTGGGGATGGAACCGCCCGCCGCCGAACCCGCCCCGGCCGCGGATGCCGCGGCCCCCGCACGGCTGCCCTTCACGCCCGAAACCTATGAATGCGTGCGCGACGCCGCGGCGCTGCGGGTCTGGATCGAGGCCGCGAATGCGCAGGGCTGGGTGGCCGTCGATACCGAGACCACCGGCCTGGACGAGATGCGCTGCGATCTGGTCGGCATCTCGCTGGCGGTCGCACCGGGGCGGGCCTGTTACATCCCGCTGGGCCACAAGACCGGCGGGGGCGACCTGTTCGGCGCGGATGCGCTGGCCGAGGGGCAGATGCCGCTTTCCGAGGCGCTGGCGCTGCTCAAGCCGCTGCTCGAAGACCCGGCCGTGATGAAGATCGGCCAGAACATGAAATACGACGCCAAGGTGCTGGCCCGCCATGGCATCGCGGTCGCACCCATCGACGACACGATGCTGATGTCCTACGCGATGAATGCCGGGCTGCACGGCCACGGGATGGACGCTCTGTCCGAACGCTATCTCGACCACAGCCCGATCCCGATCAAGTCGCTCCTGGGCACGGGGAAATCCCAGATCACCTTCGACCGCGTGCCGATCGACGAGGCGGTGAAATACGCCGCCGAGGATGCCGACATCACCCTGCGGCTGGCGCAGCTTTTCAAGCCGCAACTGCACCGGGCGCGCGTGACGACCGTCTACGAGACGCTGGAACGCCCGCTGGTCCCCGTGCTGGCCGAGATGGAGATGACCGGCATCAAGGTCGACCGCGACACCCTCAGCCGCATGTCCAACGCCTTCGCCCAGAAGATGGCGGGGCTGGAGGCCGAGATCCATGACCTGGCAGGCGAGAAATTCAATGTCGGCTCGCCCAAGCAGCTGGGCGAGATCCTGTTCGACAAGATGAGCCTTGCGGGCGGCAAGAAGGGCAAGACCGGCGCCTATGCCACCGGCGCCGACGTGCTGGAAGACCTTGCCGCCGAAGGCCACGACCTGCCCGCCCGCGTGCTGGACTGGCGCCAGATCGCCAAGCTGAAATCGACCTATACCGATGCGCTTCAGGACCATATCCACCCCGAAACGGGCCGGGTGCATACCTCCTACGTCATCACCGGCGCGGTGACGGGGCGGCTGGCCTCGACCGACCCGAACCTTCAGAACATCCCCGTCCGCTCCGAAGACGGCCGCCGCATCCGCGAGGCGTTCGTCGCCGATACGGGCAAGCTTCTGGTCAGCCTCGATTACAGCCAGATCGAGCTGCGCATCCTTGCCCATGTCGCCGGCATCGACGCGCTGAAACAGGCGTTTCGCGAGGGCCAGGACATCCACGCCATGACCGCCTCCGAAATGTTCGACGTGCCGCTCGACCAGATGACGCCCGAGATCCGGCGCCGCGCCAAGGCGATCAATTTCGGGGTGATCTACGGCATCTCGGGCTTCGGCCTTGCCCGCCAGTTGCGCATCCCGCGCAGCGAGGCGCAGGGCTTCATCGACCGCTATTTCGAGCGTTTCCCGGGCATCAAGGACTACATGAGCGAAACCGTCGCCTTCGCCAGGGCCAAGGGCCATGTCCAGACCCTGTTCGGGCGCAGGATCCACACCCCAGAAATCGGCGCCAAGGGGCCGCAGGCGGGCTTTGCCCAGCGCGCCGCGATCAACGCGCCGATCCAGGGCACGGCGGCCGACATCATCCGCCGCGCCATGATCCGGATGCCCGCCGCGCTGGACGGTCTGCCCGCGCGGATGCTGTTGCAGGTCCATGACGAACTGGTCTTCGAGGTGGACGAGAACGCCGCCGAGGACGTGATCGCCCGCGTGCGCGATGTGATGGAGGGGGCGGCGATGCCCGCGGTCAAGCTGGATGTGCCGCTGGTGGTCGATGCCGGGCAGGGGGCGAACTGGGCGGCGGCGCATTGACGGCGGGCCGGGCGCCGCGCAAGCCCCGGGCAGCGCTCAGGGCAGCTCGGCCGCAGGGATCACGGGGAAGAACGCCCCGCCCGAGCGCAGCCCGAACCAGTCCGCGCCCTCATGCGCTTCGGTCGTGCCGATCTCGACCAGCCGGTAAAAGCTCTTGCGGTCGATCCGCGCCTCCAGCCCGCTGCGGACATGAACATAGGGCGCGGGCTCGCCGGTCCCGGCATCGCGGGTGACGCGGATCGGATGATCCGGCCCGGCCGCAACCCGGTCGCCGACATTGGTGACAAAGGTCAGGACCTGGCCGGCACCCTCGCCCGTCCGCTCGAAATCGACGGCGACAAACGGGGCATCCTCGACCGTAATCCCCACCTTCTCGACCGGCGTGACCAGGAAGTACCGCGCGCCCTCGCGTTTCAGGATGGTCGAGAACAGCCGCACCAGCGGCGCCCGTCCGATCGGCGTGCCAAGGTAGAACCAGGTCCCGTCGCGCGCGATCCGCATGTCGATATCCCCGCAGAAGGGCGGGTTCCACATCTCGACCGGCGGCAGCTTCCCCTCGCGCGCCGCCGCGCTGGCCGTGGCGGCCAGCCTGTCGGCATCGGGTTTCACGATCATTTGTGGCGCTTCGGTTTTTGCCATTTGTGACGCGGGCGATATGTGACGATACTGGCCCATATAGCATCGCAGGGAGAGATGTCATGTCCGACGAGACCCAACTGGTGGCCGAGATCGAGGCGCTGGGCGTGCGGCTGGCCGAGGCCAAGACCAGCATCACCAAGCGGTTCATCGGCCAGGAACGGGTCGTGGACCTGACGCTTTCGGCGCTTCTGTGCGGCGGCCACGGGTTGCTGATCGGTCTGCCGGGGCTGGGCAAGACGCGGCTGGTGGACACGCTGTCCACGGTCATGGGCCTGCATGGCGCGCGCATCCAGTTCACCCCCGACCTGATGCCCGCCGACATCCTCGGCTCCGAGGTGCTGGAAACCGGCGAGGACGGCTCCCGCGCCTTCCGCTTCATCGAGGGGCCGATCTTCTGCCAGCTTCTGATGGCCGACGAGATCAACCGCGCCAGCCCCCGCACGCAATCCGCGCTGTTGCAGGCGATGCAGGAGAAATCGGTCACCATCGCGGGCGCCGCCCATCCGCTGAAACCGCCCTTCCACGTTCTGGCCACCCAGAACCCGATCGAGCAGGAGGGCACCTATCCGCTGCCCGAGGCGCAGCTTGACCGCTTCCTTGTCCAGATCGACGTGCCCTATCCCGACCGCAGGACCGAGCATGACATCCTGATCGCCACCACCGGCGTCGAGGAGGAAGCCGCGCATGAGGTGTTCAGCGCCGACCAGCTGATCGCCGCGCAGAAACTCGTCCGCCGGATGCCGGTGGGCGAAACGGTGGTCGAACTGATCCTCGATCTGGTGCGCGCCTGCCGTCCGGGCGAACCCGAGGCGCCGCAGATCGTGCGCGATGCCGTGGCCTGGGGGCCGGGTCCGCGGGCGGCGCAGGCGCTGATGCTGACGGTGCGCGCGCAGGCCCTGCTGGAGGGACGGCTGGTGCCCTCCGCCGATGACGTGCTCAAGATGGCCGCCCCGGTGCTGACCCATCGCATGGCGCTGAGCTTCGCGGCGCGGGCGCGCGGCGAAAGCCTGCCCGACGTGATCGAGGCCGTCGCGCGCCAGACCCTGCGGGTCGAGGCCGCGGCGTGAGCGATCCCGCCGCCCTCCGCGCCCGGGCCGAGGGGCTGGCGGCCGCGCTGCCGCCGCTTCTGGCCGATGCCGAGCATCTGGCGCAGGCGGTGCTGCTGGGCGAGCACGGGCGCAGGCGGGCAGGCACGGGCGACGAGTTCTGGCAATACCGCCCGGCCCATGCGGGCGACGAGGCGCGGATGATCGACTGGCGCCGCTCCGGGCGGTCGGATGCCCATTTCGTGCGCGAACGCGAATGGCAGGCGGCGCAAAGCGTGCTGCTCTGGGTGGACGGCTCGGCGTCGATGGGGTTTTCCGGGGCAAAGACCCGCCCCGCCAAGGCCGAGCGCGCCCGCGTCCTTGCGCTGGCCATTTCGGTCCTGCTGAACCGGGGCGGCGAGCGGGTGGGGCTTTCGGGCACCGGCCTGCCCGCGCGGCGCGGTCCGTTGCAACTCCTGCACATCGCCGAGGCACTCAGCGGCGATCCCGCCGCCGAGGATTACGGCGCCCCCGACGCGCGCGGCATGCCGCCCCATTCCCGCGCCGTGTTCCTGTCGGATTTCCTCGGCGACCCCGCCCCGGTCGAGCGCGCCCTGACCGAGGCCGCCGACAAGGGCGTGAAGGGCGCGATGTTGCAGATCCTCGACCCCGTGGAAGAGGCGTTCCCCTTCGACGGCCGCACGATCTTCGAAAGCATGGGCGGCAGCCTGCGCCATGAAACGCTCAAGGCGGGCGATCTGCGCGGCCGCTACCTGGACCGGCTGGCGATGCGCAAGGCGCGGCTGGCCGATCTGGCCCGCGCGACGGGCTGGCATTTCTCGACCCATCACACCGGCGAGTCGGCGCAGGGCTCGCTGCTCTGGCTCTTTCGCGCGCTAGAACGGGTGCATTGATGTGGACGCTGGGCGGCATCGGCTTCACCGCGCCCGTGCTCCTTTGGGCGCTGCTGGCGCTGCCCGCGCTGTGGTTTTTGCTGCGCGCCGTGCCGCCCGCGCCGATCCGGCGGCGGTTTCCCGGCGTCGCGCTGCTGCTCGGCCTGACCGATGACGAGACCCAGACCGACAAGACGCCCTGGTGGCTGTTGCTGCTGCGCATGCTGGCGGTGGCGGCGCTGATCCTGGGCTTCGCAGGCCCCGTCCTGAACCCGCAGGAGCGTCAGCCGGGACAGGGGCCGCTCCTGGTGTTCATCGACGGCACATGGGCCGATGCGCGCGACTGGCCGCGCCGGATCGACCGGGTCGCGGCGCTTCTGGACGAGGCCGGGCGCGACGGGCGGCCCGTGGCGGTGGTGCAGGCGACGGCCCTGCCCGAGGCGGGGCTTCCCCTCCAGTCGGCCGAGGCATGGGCCAGCCGTCTGGCCGGGCTGAAACCCGCGGCCTGGCTGCCCGATCCGGCGGCGCTGTCGGACTGGGCCGGGGCGCTGGAGGGCGGCTTCGACACGTTCTGGATGTCGGGCGGGCTGGACTACGAGGGGCGGCGCGACCTCATCGCGCGCTTCGAGGCGGCGGGAACCCTGCGCGTCTTCGAAAGCCCGCGCCCGGTTCTGGCGCTGCGCCCCGCGATCTTCGAGGATGGCGCGATAAGGCTGACCGCGCTGCGCGCCGGGCCGGGAGAGACCTCCGAGATCACGCTGGCCGCGACGGGGCGCGATCCGGCGGGCGTGGAACGGGTGCTGGCGCGGGTGCCTGCCGGTTTCGAACCGGGCGCCGCCGAGGTGACGGCGGACCTCGTCCTGCCGCCCGAATTGCGCAACCGGATCAGCCGCTTCGCCATCGAGGGCGTGCGCTCCGCCGGTGCGGTCAGCCTGACCGATGACAGCCTGAAACGGCGGCGCGTGGCGCTGATCGCCGGGCGCGACGACCGCGAGGGGCTGCAACTGCTCTCGCCGCTGTTCTACCTGCAAAAGGCGCTGGACCCGACCGCCGACCTGATCGACGGCGCGCTGGCCGACATCATCCTCGCCAGCCCCGATGTGATCGTGCTGGCCGATGTCGCGACCCTCTCCGCCGCCGAGGCCGAGGCGTTGCAGGACTGGGTCGAGCGCGGCGGGCTTCTGGTGCGCTTTGCCGGGCCCCGGCTGGCCGCCTCGTATATCAGCCGCGATGCCGAGGATCCGCTGATGCCGGTGCGGCTGCGCGCAGGCGGGCGGACCGTGGGCGGCGCGATGAGCTGGGGCGAGCCCAAGGCGCTGCGCCCCTTCGCCGAAACCTCGCCCTTCTTCGGGCTGACGATCCCCGGCGATGTGCAGGTCACCGCACAGGTCATGGCCCAGCCCGATCCGCAACTGGCCGAACGCGCGATCGCGGCGCTGGCCGACGGCACGCCGCTGGTCACGCGCAAGCGGCTGGAGGACGGGCAGGTGGTTCTGTTCCATGTCACCGCCAATGCGGAATGGTCCACACTGCCGCTTTCGGGCCTGTTCGTGCAGATGCTGGAACGTCTGGCGGTCTCGACCCGCCCCGCCCGGCCCGAGGCGGACGAGCTGCGCGGCACGACCTGGGTTGCCGAAACCGTTCTCGACGGCTTCGGCGAGGCGGGCGAGGCGGGCAATCTGCCCGGCATCCCCGGCGAACGACTGGCCGAGGCACGCCCCGCCCCCGACCTTCCGCCCGGGCTGTATGCCGGCGAGGATCGGTGGCTCGCGCTGAACGTGATCGGCCCCGACACCGCCCTGACCCCCACGACATGGCCCGCGCGCATCCCGGTCGAGGGGCTGGCCGTCGCGCGCGAAACCCTGCTCAAGGGCTGGGTTCTGACGGCCGCGCTGGCGATCCTGGCCGCCGACATCCTGGCGTCCCTGTGGCTGTCGGGGCGGCTGCGCGGGCAACGCTCGGGCGCGGCTGCGGTCCTCGTGCTGGCGCTGATGCTGCCCCGGGGCGCCGAGGCGCAGGTGGACGACCTGGCGCTTCGGGCCACGACCCAGGTGGTGCTGGCCCATGTGCTGACCGGCGATGCCCGGGTGGACGAGGTGGCGCGCGCCGGGCTCTGGGGGCTGTCGCAGAAGCTGATCCAGCGCACCTCGATCGAACCGGCGGACCCGATCGCGGTGAACCTCGAAACCGACGAGCTGTCGTTCTTTCCCTTCCTCTACTGGCCGGTGACGGCGGCCCAGCCGATCCCCTCGCCCGAAGCCTATGCCCGGCTGAACCGCTACCTGCGGACCGGCGGCATGATCCTGTTCGACACCCGCGACGCCGACGTCGCCCGCTTCGGCGGCGCCTCGCCCGAGGGGCGGCGGCTCCAGCAACTGGCGCGGCCGCTGGACGTGCCGCCGCTGGAACCCCTGCCCGCCGATCATGTGCTGACGCGCACCTTCTACCTGTTGCAGGATTTCCCCGGCCGCCACACCAGCCGCGAAGTCTGGGTCGAGGCCGCCCCCGCGGATGCCGAACAGGCCGAGGGGATGCCGTTCCGCGACCTCAATGACGGGGTGACGCCGGTGGTGATCGGCGGCAATGACTGGGCCGCGGCCTGGGCGGTGGATGCGCAGGGCGGCGCGATGTTCCCGGTGGGCCGCGGCTATGCGGGCGAACGGCAACGGGAAATCGCCTATCGCTTCGGCGTCAACCTGATCATGCATGTGCTGACCGGCAACTACAAATCCGACCAGGTCCATGTGCCCGCACTTCTGGACAGGCTGGGACAATGACGGGCAACGTGATCCTCGATCCGCTGATCCCCTGGCCGCTGGTCTGGATGCTGACGGCCCTGGCCGTCGCGATCACCGGCCTTGCCCTGTGGCGCGGGCTGGCGGGCTGGTGGCTGCGGGGCCTGGCCGCAGTGGCGATCCTGGCGGCGCTGGTCAATCCCGCGCTCCAGACCGAGGAACGCAACCCGCTGTCGGACATCGTGGTTCTGGTGGTCGATGACAGCGCCAGCCAGCGCCTTGCCGACCGCCCCGAACAGACCGCCGCCGCCATCGCCCGGATCGAGGCCGAGATCGCGGCGCTGGAGAATACCGAGCTGCGCATCCTCCGCATCGGCGATGGCGAGGGCAACGAGGGCACGCTTCTGATGACCGCGCTGGCCGCCGCGCTGGCCGAGGTGCCGCGCGCCCGGCTGGCGGGCGCGATCCTGCTGACCGACGGGCAGGTGCACGATCTGGACCGCGCGCCGCCCATGGCCGCGCCGCTGCACGCGCTGCTGACCGGGCAGCGCGACGACTGGGACAGGCGGCTGGTGGTGCGCAACGCCCCCGCCTTCGCGATCCTCGGCGAGGAGGTGACGCTGACGCTGCGGATCGAGGATCAGGGCGCGGTGCCCGCCACGCTCGGCCAGACGACACAGGTCCGGGTGGCCATCGACGGCGGCCCCGCGCAAAGCTACACGGTGCCGCTGAACCAGGATATCGCGGTGCCGCTGGTGCTCGACCATGCCGGGCGCAACGTGATCCAGTTCTCGGTGGCGCTCGAAGAGGGCGAACTGACCGACCGCAACAATGCCGCCGTGGTCCAGATCAACGGCGTGCGCGACCGGCTGCGCGTCCTGCTGGTCTCGGGCGAGCCGCATGCGGGCGAACGGACCTGGCGCAATCTGCTGAAATCGGACAGTTCCGTGGACCTCGTCCATTTCACGATCCTCAGACCGCCCGACAAGCATGACGGCGTGCCGGTGTCGGAACTCTCGCTGATCGCCTTTCCCACGCGCGAGCTGTTCCTCGACAAGATCGACGAGTTCGACCTCATCATCTTCGACCGCTACCGGCGGCGCGGCATCCTGCCCGGGCTCTATCTCGAGAATGTGCGCGACTATGTCGAAAAGGGCGGCGCGGTGCTGATCGCGGCCGGCCCCGAATTCGCCAGCGCGGATTCGCTCTACCGCTCGCCCCTGGCCCAGATCCTGCCCGCCGCGCCCACGGCGCGGGTCCTCGAAGAGGGCTTCCGCCCCGAGATCACCGAACTGGGCCAGCGCCACCCCGTGACCGAGGGGCTGGAGGCCGAGGCGGACGGCCCCTGGGGCCGCTGGTTCCGCCTGATCGAACTGGAGGCCGGAGGCGGCCAGGCGGTGATGTCCGGCCCCGGCGCGCGGCCGCTTCTGCTGCTCGACCGGGTGGGCGAGGGGCGCGTGGCGCTGATGGCCTCGGATCACGCCTGGCTGTGGAATCGCGGCTTCGAGGGCGGCGGGCCGCAGATGGAACTGCTGCGCCGGCTCGCGCACTGGATGATGAAGGAACCCGACCTCGAAGAGGAATCGCTGGGCGCCGCCGCCGAGGGCCAGACCATGACGATCACCCGCCGCTCGCTGTCCGAAGGCGCGCGCGGCGTCGAGATCACCCGCCCCGATGGCGAGACCGAGACGCTGGATCTGCAGGAAACCGCGCCGGGCCGGTTCCAGGCAACCTATCAGGGGCCCGAGATCGGGCTTTACCGGCTGACCGATGAGGACCTGGAAACGGTGATCGCGCTGGGCCCGGCGGCACCGCGCGAATTCGAGCAGACCATCGCCACCGGCACGCTGCTGGCCCCGGTGGTCGAGCCGACGCGGGGCGGCATCGTGGCGATGCAGGCCGGGCTGCCCGACATCCGCACCGTGCGCGAGGGGCGGCTGGCGGCGGGCCGGGGCTGGATCGGGATCACCCCGCGCGGCGCCTACCTGACCGCCGATCTGCGCATCACGCCGCTGGCCCCGGCCTGGGCGATGCTGCTGCTCGCCGCCGCTCTCAGCCTCGGCGCCTGGCTGCGCGAGGGGCGGCGCTGAGGGATCGGGTCCGGCCGGGGCGGGGCCGAAGGCGGGCTGCCGGTCCCGGCGCGCCGGGGCGGACATCGCGCCGGGAAGGGGGGCGCTGCCCCCCGTCCTTGCGGACTCCCCCCGGGATATTTCCGGCCAGAAGAAGGGCAGGTCGGGGGTTTCAGGCGAACAGCACCAGCGAGCGGGCATCCCAGGCAACACGGGCCTCGGTGCCGCGTTCCAGGACCGGGCGGCCGACGAGGTTCTTCATCGAGATCGTCATCGGCCGGTCCCCCCCGTCGAGGCGGACCTCGTAATAGGTCATGTCGCCGTAATAGGCGAGATCCTCGACGGTGCCGGTCGCCACGCGCCGGTCGGTGGTTTCCCCGGGGAACAGGATCGACATGGTCTCGGGGCGGATGCCCACGCTCTGGGTCTGGCCGGGATGCCAGCCGCCGGGCAACTGGTCGGGGCCGATCACCGCGCGCCCCAGCCCCGAGACATCGACCTCGATATGGGTCTCGTCGGTGACGGTGGCGCGGGCGGGCAGGAAGTTCATCACCCCGATGAACTCGCCCACCTGCCGCGTGACCGGGCGGCGATAGAGCATCTGCGGCGTGTCGAGCTGCGCGATCTGCCCCTCGAACATCACCGCGATGCGGTCGGACATGATCAGCGCCTCTTCCTGGTCATGGGTGACGAGGATGAAGGTGATGCCCACCTGCCGCTGCAACCGGCGCAGTTCGACCTGCATCTGGTCGCGCATCTTCTTGTCGAGCGCCGAAAGCGGCTCGTCGAGCAGCAGCACCTTGGGTTCCAGGATCAGCGCGCGCGCCAGCGCCACCCGCTGGCGTTGTCCGCCCGAAAGCGCATGCGCCGCCCGTCCGCCAAAGCCCGCAAGCCCCACCATGGCAAGCGCCTGCTCGACCTTCGCGGCGCGCTCGGCCCGGGACAGGCCCGATCGGCGCAGCCCGAAGCCCACATTCTCGGCGACGCTGAGATGGGGAAAGATCGCGTAGGACTGGAACACCATGTTGGTGGGCCGCCTGTTGGCAGGCACCCCGGCCATGTCCTGCCCGTCGATGAACAGCCGCCCTGCGGACAGGTCCTCGAACCCGGCGATGGTGCGCAGCAGCGTGGTCTTGCCGCAGCCCGAGGGGCCGAGCAGCGAGAAGAACTCGCCCTGCCGGATCTCGGCGCTGATGCCGCGCAGCGCGTGGTAGTCGCCGTAATATTTCTCCACCGCCTCCAGCGTGATGATCGGCCGGGCCTCGGTGCGCGTGTCTTTCACAGGAATCCTCCGGCGTCTTTCTGCCCGGTGCGCGCGGCGCCCCGGCGGCGGGCATATTCGGCAATCGCCAGCAACAGGACCGAGGCCAGCACGAGGATCGTGCCCAGCGCCATGATCACCGGCAGCCGCTGCGGAAAGCGCATCTGGCCCCAGAGATAGACGGGCAGCGTCGGTTCGGTCCCGGTCAGGAAGAAGGCGATGATGAACTCGTCCAGCGAGATGGTGAAGGCGATCAGCAGCGACGAGATGATCCCCGGCATCACCAGCGGCAGCGTGACAAGGCGAAAGCTGGACCATTTCGTCTCGCCCAGATCCACCGCCGCCTCTTCGAGCGAGCGGTCGAGCCCCTGGAAGGCCGAGTTCAGGATCGCGATGGCAAAGGGCGTCGCGATCAGCACATGGCCCAGGATCACCGTCCAGGCCCCGAGGCTCAGCCCCAGTTGCAGCAGCACCACCAGCAGCGACACCGCCACGATGATCTCGGGCAGCACCAGCGGCAGCATGATCAGCCCCATGATCCCCTTCTTGCCGGGAAAGGCGAAGCGCGTCGCGGCCCGCGCCGCCAGCACGCCCAGGCAGGTCGCCAGGATCGCCGAGATCACCGCGATCTTCAGGCTGTTCAGCACCGCCGCATGCAGCGCCGGGATCCCGGCAAGCTGGCGGAACCAGTCCCAGGTAAAGCCCCTCAGCGGAAAGGCGATCACCGTGCCGTCATTGAAGGCGAAGACCGGCAGCAGCGCGATCGGCGCATAGAGAAAGCAGAGGTAAAGGATCGCGTAGACGCGCAGCGGCCGTTTCATTGCCGGCCTCGCAGGTAACGGCGGTTGAGGAACACGAAGACCAGCGCCACGACCGTGACCATCGCCATGGTCAGCACGGCCAGCGCAGCCCCCATCGGCGCATTGTTCAGCCGCAGGAACTGGGTCTGGATCATGTTGGCGATCATCCGCCCGTCCGGTCCGCCCACCAGCACCGGCGTGACGTAATCCCCGATCGTCGGGATGAACACGATCAGCACCGCCGCCACCACGCCGGGCATCGCCAGCGGCAGCGTCACCCGCCAGAAGGTCGAAAGATAGCCCTCGCCCAGATCCTGGCTGGCCTCGTGCAGGCTTCGGTCGATCTTTTCCAGCGCCACGAAGATCGGCAGGATCGCGAAGGGCGCATAGGCATGGGCCAGCGTGATGACCACCGCATTCGCGTTGTAGAGGATGAAGGTCAGCGGCTCGTCGATGATGCCGAGGCCCAGCAGCGTGGTGTTGAACACCCCGTTATAGCCCAGGATCACCTTCCACAGGAACACGCGGATCAGGTAGGAGGTCCAGAACGGGATGGTGATCAGGAAGATCCACATCGCCTTGCGTTCCGGCGCGACATGGAACGAGACGTAATAGGCGATCGGAAACGCCGCCAGCACCGTCGCCGTCGTCACCGCCGCCGAGATCAACAGCGAGCGCAGCAGCAACTGGCGATAGAGCGGGTCGGACAGCGCCTCGCGATAGTTCTTCAGCGTCAGCGCGGTGTCGATGGTCAGGTAATCCTGCGACCAGAAGCTGAACAGCAGGATCGCCCCCAGCGGCGCGGCCAGCAGCAGCAGCGCATAGGCCAGCGGTGTCGCCACCAGCAGGTAGCCCTGTGCCGCCTCGCTCCGGCCGAAGCCCGGCCCCCTGTTCCCGTCGCTCATTCCGTTGCGTGCGCCTCCAGATTTGTGGCGATCATGGGAACGGACGCGCCGCTGTGCAAGCCCCGCGCAGGGGTCGGCGGGCGAAAAACCGGGCGCCCGCCCGAAAATGCGGCAGGTGCCTTGCGCCTCAGGCCGGGGCCAGCATCCGGCCCAGATCGCGCCCGCCCAGGATATGCACATGCATGTGCGGCACCTCCTGGATCGCGTCGCGGCCGGAATTGGCGATCAGCCGGTAGCCCGCGCCGCCCTCGCCCGGCCGCAAGCCCTTCTGGCGGCAGATCTCGCCGACGACACGGGTGAAATCCGCGATCTCGGCCGCCGAGGCGTCCTGTGCGAAATGATCGTAGCATACATAGGGCCCCTTGGGGATCACCAGCACATGCACCGGCGCCTGCGGCGCGATATCGTTGAAGGCCAGCGTGTAGGTGGTTTCCATCACCGTGTCGTTCGGGATCTCGCCGCGCAGGATCTTCGCGAACACGTTCTGGTCGTCATAGACATAGGGCATGGGGCCTCCTCAATCGGCGAAAAGCTGGTCGGTCGCGGCGATCTTGCCTGCCGTTTCGTAGGGGATCGAGAGGAACTGCGCCAGAGGGGCCGCGTTTTCGGCCGCCCCGCGACGCTGGTCGATCCGCAGCAGGCCGGCGAACCCCGCCCCGTCCAGCCGGTCGCTTTCGAACCCGATGTCGCGCCGGATCGTCGGCAACAGCCTCGCCAGCGCCTCGTCCGGGGTGCGCTCGCCCGCCAGCCCGACGCGCCGCGCATGCCCGGCCAGGTCCGCATCGCTGAAATCGCAGCGGATCTCCAGCACGCCCACGCGGGCGCGGTCGGCATCGAAATCGCGCATCGCCTCGATGCCCGCGGGATCGAGGCAGATCGCCAGCCGGTCGGTCCCGAAATGGTCGAACAGCATCCGCACCAGCGCCCGGCGGTGGCGGTTGCGCTTCTCAAGGCTCGCCGCGATGCCGCCCAGATCGGGCAGGCCCGCCGCCTCTTCGTCGAACAGGTAGCCGACGCCCGGCACCCCCGTCACCTCGCGCATCCGCGCGACCAGCCGCCGGGCCACATGCCATTTCTTGCAGGTCACGATCAGCAATTCGCGCCCCGGCCCCAGGCTTGCCTCGGTCTCCCAGATGCGGGGCGCGAACCGCCGCCCGACCCGCCCCTGCCCGGTCAGGAATGCATGCAGCCGCCGCCCCTCGTCCGAGATCGGGAAATCCACGCCCCGCGCGGCATAAAGCGTTCCCAGCCGCGCCTTGAGGTCCTGCGCCTCGGGCGAGATCTTGCGCGCGAACAGGAAATCCTGCGCCAGCAGCAGGTCGTAATGATCGTTGTAGAAGGTCACCGGCATCCCGTAATCGGTGAACATCAGGAAGGTGGGCGTGCGCGCGCTGATCTCGGCCGCGGGCACCAGATGGCGCACCAGCGTCTGGAAAAAGCTCTCGTCGGGGATCCATGTGCCACGAAAGAACCGCACCACGTCGGGCCGGGCGCGGATGAAATCCAGCACCGCCTCGACCGTGCGGCGGCGCAGGCACCACCACTGGCTGCCGATCATCACCCGCAGATCGGCCGGGATCGCCCGCCTCAGCCCCAGCCGCCGCTGCACCGCCAGCGTGGCGTAGAACAGCCGCCTGTGACGGCGCTCGTTGAACGGGTGGCGATAGATCAGCCGTTCTTCCCTGATCCCGGTGCGGATCCAGTCCGACTCGAAGAAATCAAAGCACTCGATATGGTCGGCGTCGCGGGCATCGAGAAAGGCATGGGCATATTCGGCCGTCTTGATCGGCATGCAATCGCCCGACAGCATGTAGAAATGGCTCGCCCGCGGGAAGGCCGCCAGCGCCGCGCGCAGCGCCTCCAGCGTGGCCTCCACCAGCGACCACCCGCCCCAGCCGCATTTCACCCGCCGCCGCGCGAACACAACCCCCGGATCGCCCGCCAGCGCCGCGCGGATCGCCGCATGCTCGCCCGCAGGCGCGCGCCCGTCATGATGGATCGCGACGAAATCCCCCGCCGCACTCAGCCGCCGGGCCTGGGCGATGACCTCGTCGGGCGCCTTGTGGCACAGAAGGATATAGGCGATTCTCGCCATCTCTCGCGGCCCGCCTCCGGTTTTGCGCACGCCCCGACCATGCGCCGGTCTTCGTTGAAAATTTGTTATGATTTTCCCGCCTAGAACCGTCAGGGACGGCGCAGAATCGCGTCGGCACAGCGGAGGCGAGGATGGGCTTTCCCGGCACCTGGATGACGACCAGCGAAAGCATGGTCTACCGCGTCGTGCCGAAATGCGCCTGCTCGACCATCGGCCAGATCATGTATTTCTCCGACCACGGCCAGTTCTTCGACGGCGACATCCACGACGCCACCGAAGGGCTGCACAAATGGGCACAGGACGACAGCCAAGGGCCCATCGACCGCGTGGTGCGTGCCCGCAGCGCGCCCGCCTTTACCTGCGTGCGCAACCCCTATTCCCGCATCCTGTCGTCGTTTTTCGACAAGATCTGCGGCATCCAGCGCAACGGCAACCGCTATCGCGGCAAGCTGGTGCCCATGCTGGTGCAGAAATACGGGATAGATGTCGGCGGCCCAGATGGCAGCGCCGAGTTCGACCAGATCGCCAGCTTCCGCCGCTTCCTGCTGTTTGCCCGCGACACCATCCGCTGGCGCAAACCGATGGATCCGGACATCCACTGGTCGGCCATGTCGGGCCATATCTCGACCTTCATCCTGGGCGGCGGGCGCTATGACCGCATCTTCTTCACCGAACGTTTCGACCAGGGGATGCAGGCCGTGCTGGACGCCGCCGACACGCCGCACCGGATCGACCTTGCCGCCATCCCCCGCTTCAACGAATCCGCCTCCCACGGCCCGAAACGCGCCCACCCTGTCGAGGCGTATTTCGACGACCTCGCCATGCACCTGATGCACGAGATCTACCGCCGCGACTTCGCGCTGTTCCGCTACGATTTCGACGATCCCGCCAACCGCATGCCGCTGGGCGAGGTCGACCTTGACGAGGTGCATGCCAAGCTGGGCGACTGACCCCCAGCCGCCCGGCCCCGCCCGCCTCAGCCGATCGGCGACAGCGGCGCCTGCGCCAGCCCCTGCCCGCGATCGGCGACCTGCACGCCCGGCGCGATGCCCGCCACCGTGGCCGAGGACAGCAACCGCATGCTGACCGTCCCGGCATTGGCCGGCAGCGCCCCCGCGCGCGTCGCCTCCCACCACAAGGCGGCCAGCCCCGCGACATGCGGACAGGCCATCGAGGTGCCCGACAGCGCGACCAGCCCGCCGCCCGCCCTGGCCGACAGAACCCCCACGCCCGGCGCGGCGATATCGGGATTGGTGTTCGAGAAATCGGCGATCCGCAGCCCCGCCGCGCCCTGCTGGAGCGCGCCCACCGCGATGCAGCCCTCGGCCACCGCCGGGACCGAGGCGCCGACCTCGTAATTGGGATGGATCTCGCGGCGGCTCTCGTTGCCGCTGGCCGCGATAACCACCGTGCCGCCATCGAACACCGCCTGCTGCCGGATCATGTTCATCAGCGCGTTGAACATCGCCAGATTGGTGCGGAACCCTTCCAGCGCGATCCAGGTGGCCAGATCGGCGGGGAAATCCTCCTCTTCGATCAGCAACTTGACGAGACCGGGAAAATCGAATCCCAGCGACATCGAGATCACCTGAACCCGTTCCTCCGACGCCCGCTTGAGCGCGCTGAACATCATCTCGGAACTGCCCGAGCCTTCCGCGTTCAGCACCTTGCCGATGAAGGCCTCACTCACCCCGCGCGCCACGCCGATCCGCTGGCCGTTCACGTCCCGGCCAAAGATCGTGCCCGCGCAATGGGTGCCATGCCCGTTGCCGTCGCCATCGCCCTCGCCGGTATAGTCCTGCTGGACCAGCGTCATCCCCGCAAAGGCCGGGTGGGCCGCGTCGATGCCGGTATCCAGCACCGCTACCCTGACGCCTGCACCGGTAAAGGGCGAGGCATCGGCGCGCACCGCCCCGATGCCCCAGGTATCGGTCGCCGCGGCGTCGGCAGCCGTCGCCTTCGGCACGATCAGCGCCGTCGGGATCGAGCGCACCACACCCACCACATCGCCCTGACGCATCGCGTCCTTGGCCTCATTCGCGGTCAGGTCGGCACTGTCAAGCTCGGGTCCGGGCGGCAGCATGGTGCTGATGGCCGCCCCCAGCCGCGGCCCGGCCGCCTCGCCCAGCACACCGGCCATCCCCGGCGCCTCGCCGAAGGCTTCGCCCGTGATGCGCTTGCGCAGATCGGCATTGCGGTCGCGCAGGATCACGTAACGCGATAGGTCTCCCATGGATGTTCCCCCTATGGTTCAACGCTCACCGGCACGGGGCAGGAAACGGAACGCACTGGAAAACCACAGGAAGGCCCCTCACCGGCCCGGGCGCCAGTCTACGCCCGGACGCGGGATTTCCGAAGCGGAAAGAGCGGCTCAGACCAGGCCGTGCTGGCGGAACAGCGCGGACAGATCGGCCTCGGGGCGCGCGCCGATATGGCTGATGATCTCGCTCGCCGCGACACAGCCCATCCGCCCGCAGATTTCCAGGTCGTGACCATGGGTCAGCCCCCACAGGAAGGCCGCGGCGAACAGATCGCCCGCCCCGGTCGCATCCACCACCTGCGTCGGCACCGCGGGCACATGCCAATGCTGCCCCTCGGCCAGCACATGCGCGCCGTTCTCGCTGTCGGTGCAGGCGACGATGTCGATCTCGGCCGCGGCCCGGCTCAGCGCCTCGTGGAAATCCTCGGTCTCGTACATCGACAGGATCTCGGCCCGGTTCGCGAACAGCAGGTCCACATCCTCGCGGATCATCCGCCGGAACGCCTCGCGGTGGCGTTCCACGCAGAACGGGTCGGACAGCGTCAGCGACACCCGCCCCCGCGCCGCCCTGGCCGAGCCGATGGCACGGGCGAAGGCCTCGTGGCTTTCCGGCCCGTCGAAACGGTAGCCCTCAAGGTAGATCCATTCCGCCCCGGCCATCTGGCGTTCGTCGATATCGGCGGGCGTCAGATGTTCGGTGACGCCCAGATAGGTGTTCATCGACCGCTCGCCATCGGGCGTGACCAGCACGATGCAGCGCCCGGTCTCGCCCTCGGTGTCCTTCGGCGCGGGGCGGGTCGTGTAATGCGCCCCCTGCGCGCGCAAATCATGGGCAAAGATCCCGCCCAGCTGGTCGTCCTTGACCTTGCCGACATAGGCCGTCCGCCCGCCAAGCCGGGCAATCCCCGCGATCGTGTTCGCCGCCGACCCGCCCGAGATCTCCTGCGCCGGACCGACCCGGCCGTAAAGCTCGACCGCGCGCTCCATGTCGATCAGCTGCATGATGCCCTTCTCGATGCCATGCGCCTCCAGAAAGGCGTCCTCGGCATGGGCCAGGATGTCGACCAGCGCATTGCCGATGCCGACGACGTGATAGGGTTTGGTCATGGTGTCTTGTCCTCATGGGGGCAGAGATCGCGGATCAGGCAATTGCCGCAGACGGGCTTGCGCGCCTTGCAGACATAGCGGCCGTGCAGGATCAACCAGTGATGGGCGTGGCGCTGGAACTCGGCGGGAACATTGTCCTCGATGGCGCGCTCGACCGCCTCGACACTCTTTCCCGGCGCGATCCGGGTGCGGTTGCCGACGCGAAAGATATGCGTGTCCACCGCCTGCGCAGGCAGCCCCCACCACATGTTCAGGACCACATTCGCCGTCTTGCGCCCCACGCCGGGCAGCGCCTGCAACGCCGCACGCGAGGACGGCACCTCGCCGCCATACTCCTCGACCAGGATGCGCGACATCTTCATCACGTTCTTCGCCTTGTTGCGGTAAAGACCGATCGTGCGGATATGCCCGATCAGCCCCTCCTCGCCCAGGGCCAGCATCTTCTCGGGCGTGTCCACCACCGCGAACAGCCCCCGCGTCGCGCGGTTCACCCCCACATCGGTCGCCTGCGCCGACAGCGCCACCGCGACCAGCAGGGTATAGGCGTTCACATGCTCCAGCTCGCCCTTCGGCTCGGGCTCGGCGGCGTGAAACCGGGCAAAGATCTCGCGGATCGTTCTGTAATCAAGCGGCTGCGCCATGCCATCCCTATGCCCGCCCCCCGGGCCGGAGGCAACGGCGATTTCGCGCATCTTTCGGGTCGCGCCCCTGCGGCGCGGCGCCTATCCTGCGCCGATGCAGGACAGCACCGACAGCTATCATTACCAGGTCATCCGCCGCGCCATCGCACGGATCGACGCGGCGGGCGGCCAGCCCCTGCCGCTCGACCGACTCGCCGCCGAGATGGAGATGAGCCCCGCGCATTTCCAGCGCGTCTTCTCGCGCTGGGCCGGCGTCTCGCCCAAGCGTTACCAGCAATACCTGGCGCTCGACCATGCCCGCGCCCTGATGCGCGCGCATTTCACCACGCTGGCCACGGCGGACGCGCTGGGGCTGAGCGGCGCGGGACGGCTGCATGACCTGTTCCTGACATGGGAGGCGATGAGCCCCGGCACCTATGCCCGCGCCGGGGCCGGGCTGACGATCCGCCACGGGCTGTTCCCCACCCCCTTCGGCCAGGCGCTGGCGATGGCCACCGATCGCGGCCTGTGCGGGCTGGCCTTCACCGACGAGACCGGCCCCGCCGCCGCCCATGCCGACCTGACCGCCCGCTGGCCCGCGGCCAGTTTCACCGAGGATCCCGACCCCGTCGCACCGCTCGTCGCCGCCGCCTTCGGCCAGGGATCCACCCGGCTGCACCTGATCGGCGCCCCCTTCCAGATCAAGGTCTGGGAGGCGCTGCTGGCGATCCCCTCGGGCCATGTCACCACCTATGCCGAGATCGCCCGCGCCATCGGCAGCCCCCGCGCCGCCCGCGCCGTCGGAACCGCGGTCGGCCGCAACCCCGTCGCCTTCCTGATCCCCTGCCACCGCGTCCTGCGCGCGGGCGGCGGGCTTGGCGGCTATCACTGGGGCCTGCCGGTCAAGCGCGCGATGCTCGCCTGGGAATCCGCCCGCGCCGAGGCCGCGGAGCCCCCCGCCGCCACGACCCCGTGATCGCCAGCTTGCCGCCGGAGCGCGCACCCCCTCGCATGAGCGCGCAGGATTCACTATATTCTGTATTGACGTCCGGATCAGCCGGACCCGAAGCAAGAGGCACACCCGATGCAAGCGAAGACCCCCCTCATCCTGGCCGCGGCCGGCGCGCTGGCGCTGGCGGCCTGCACGCCCACCACCACCGATACCGGCGATCCCCGCCAGCGCACCAAGGAAGGCGCGCTGCTCGGCGCTGGCCTCGGCGCGGTCACCGGCATGATCGTCACCGATGGCGGCAAGCGCGACAAGCGCGATGCGCTGGTCGGTGCGGCGGTCGGGGCGGCGGCAGGCGCGGCGATCGGCAGCGGGCTCGACCGGCAGGCGGCCGAACTGCGCCGCGATTTCAGCAGCGACGAGATCCGCGTCGTCAACACCGGCTCGGAACTGGTGGTGACCATGCCCCAGGGCATCCTGTTCGCCACCGACAGTGCCGCGGTGCGCTCCGACCTTCAGGCCGACCTGCGCGTGCTGTCGCGCAGCCTGAACCAGTATCCCAACAGCACCGTCGACGTGATCGGGCACACCGACAATACCGGGTCGGCCAGCTACAACCAGGATCTGTCCTCCCGCCGGGCTGGCTCGGTCGCGGCGGTGCTCACCGGCGCGGGCGTCGATCCGCGGCGCATCCGTGCCTATGGCCGGGGCGAGGAACAGCCCGTCGCCTCGAACCTGACGCCCGAAGGCCGGGCGCAGAACCGCCGGGTCGAAATCGTCATCCGCCCGACCACCTGAACCCGGGCGCGTCCCCGCCGGTCCGACCGGCGGGGAGACCGCGCATTGGCCGTTGCCGCCGCCCCGAAGTGGTCATATCTTCTGACCGGTTTCAGGGAGTTCGGCCATGCCCTTCCAGAAGGTTCACCCCGAAAAGCTTTCCGGCGCCGTGGTCCGCCAGATCGAGCTTCTGATCCTGCGCGGCATCCTGCGCCCGGGCGAACGGCTGCCCTCGGAACGCGACCTGTCGGACAAGCTGGGCGTCTCGCGCCCCTCGCTGCGCGAGGCCATCGCCGAATTGCAGGATCGCGGCCTGCTGGTCAGCCGCCCCGGCGCGGGGCTCTTCGTCGCCGAAGTGTTGGGCGCGGCCTTCCCCGAGGCGCTGGTCCAGCTTTTCGCCCGCCATGACGCGGCGCTGTTCGACTACATCGCCTTTCGCCGCGACGTCGAGGCGATGGCCGCCGAACGCGCCGCCCGCCGCGGCTCGGACACCGATCTTGCCGTGATCGACGCGATCTTCCGCCGGATGGAGACCGCGCATGCCAAGCGCAACCCCGCCGACGAGGCCCGTCTGGATGCCGAATTTCACCTCGCGATCATCGAGGCGGGGCATAATCTGGTGATGCTGCATGTGATGCGCGCGATGTTCGACCTGTTGCGCGCGGGCGTCTTCTACAACCGCCAGATCATGTTCCGCCAGCGCACCACGCGGGCGATGCTGCTGGACCAGCACCGCGCGATCAACGACGCGCTTCAGGCCCGCGACGCCCCCGCCGCCCGCGCCGCGGTGGAACGGCATCTGAGCTATGTCGAGACCGCGCTGGCCGACCACCTGCAATCGGAACGCAACGAGGAAATCGCCCGCCAGCGCCTGGAGCAGGTCAGCGCCCGCGGCTGACCGTCCCGGCCCGCGCAACGCAAAAGGCCCGGCAGTTCCCCGCCGGGCCGTCTTGCTGTCCCGTTCCGCCGCTCAGTGCAGCTTGAGCTTGGCCTGAACATCGCCGATGGCCGCTTCGACCAGGCGGTCGTTGGACGCGTCGGTCATCTGCCGGGCCACCACCTCGCGCGCAGCCGCCACCGCCACTGTGATCGCCCGGTCGCGCACCTCGCGCACCGCGCTGGTCTTGGCCGACTCGATCTGCTCGTCGGCGGCCGCAAGGCGGCGCTCGATCGTGGATTTCAGGTCTTCCTTGGCCTTCGCGGCGGCCGCCTCGGCCTCGGTGCGGGCGCTCGCGACGATGCGCTCGGCCTGCTCCTGGACCTCCTTCTGCTTGCGCTCATAGGAGGCCAGGACCGACTGCGCCTCTTCGCGCAGTGCGCGCGCCTCGTCCAGCTCGCGCTGGATCCCTTCCGCGCGCTTGTCTAGCATCCCCGCCAGCTTGCCGGGCACCTTCAGGTAGACCAGCACGCCGACAAAGGCGAGAAAGGACAGCAGCACCACGAAATCGGTGTTGTAGAGCGAGAAGAACGGCCCCGACGCGGCGAAGGCCGGGCTGGCGACAAGGCTGGCCGCGATTGCGAGTTTCTTCATGCCCCTCACCCCTTCACCTTGGCGTCGACCGCCGCGGTCACCGCGGCCTCGTCGGCCTGGAAGCCCAGCGCCGCGACCAGCTCGCCAGCCGTCGCGCGGGCGACGATGGTCACGCTTTCCATCGCGTTCTCGCGGATCTCGGCGATCTGCTTCTCGGCCTCGGCCGCACGCGCCGATATCTCGGCATCCGCCCGGGCGGTGGCCGCGGCGAGGTCCGCCTTGATCTCGGCCTTCGTCGCGGCGACGATGCGCTGCGCCTCGGCACGGGCATCGGACAGCGCCTTCTCATAGGCCCGCTCGGCTTCCTGCGCCTTCAGCCTCAGCTCGTCCGCGGCGGTGATGTCGTTCGAGATCGTGCCCTGACGCTCGGCCAGAACGGCCGCGATGCGCGGCAGCGCGATGCGCGACAGCACGAAATAGATCACGACCAGAGTCACCACCAGCCAGAAGATCTGGTTGGGGAAGGTCGCGAAATCGAGTTGCGGCATGCCGACCGGTTCGGCCGCTTTCGTATCAGTTGCCATTGTCGTCCCCCTGGACCCCGGGATTACACCGGGAGGGCGCTGTCAAAGCCCCCACCCGGCCGTAAGGATCGGTTCGGGAGATCAGACGGCGAACATCAGCAGAAGCGCGACGAGGAACGAGAAGATCCCCAGCGCTTCGGCGAACGCGATACCGATGAACATGGTCGCGGTCTGCGAGGCGGCCGCCGACGGGTTGCGCAGCGCACCCGAGATGTAGTTGCCGACAACATGGCCCACACCGACAGCGGCGCCGCCCATGCCGGTGCATGCCAGGCCCGCACCGATATAGGCACCCATTTGAACGATATCGCCTTCCATGTCGATTTCTCCTTACGTTGGAATTGGCAGATTTCGGAATGCGTCAGTGATGCGGATGCAGCGCATCGCGCAGGTAGACGCAGGTGAGGATCGCGAAGACATAGGCCTGGATGAAGGACACCAGAACCTCCAGTGCATAGACCGCGGTGATGGCGGCCAGCGGGAACACGGCGCCCACGCCCAGCACGCCCGCAAAGCCCGCGAACACCTTGATGACCGCGTGCCCGGCCATCATGTTGCCGGCAAGACGGATGGAATGGCTGACCGGCCGGACGAAGTAGGAAATCACCTCGATCAGCGCCAGGATCGGCCGCAGCGCCAGCGGCGCGGCGCTGATCCAGAACAGGCTGAGAAAGCCGATGCCGTTCTTGACCACGCCCAGGATGGTCACGAAGAAGAACACCGCCAGCGCCATGGTCGCCGTCACCGCGATATGCGACGTCGTGGTGAACGCCATCGGGATCAGGCCCAGGAAGTTCGCGAAGACGATGAAGATGAACAGCGTCATGATGTAGGGGAAGTATTTCACCCCGTCCTTGCCCGAGACATCCTCGACCATCTTGTAGACGAAGCCATAGGCCAGCTCGGCGATCGACTGCACCCGGCTGGGCACCAGCGCGCGCCCGCGCGTGCCGATCACCAGCAACAGCACCACGCAGACCACCGCAAGCGCCATCCACAGCGTCACGTTGGTGGGCGTGTACCAGTGGATCGCATCGCCGCCGAACAGCGGCTTGACGATGAACTGGTCCATCGGGTGGATCTGCAGGCCGCCGGTCGCTTGGTCGCTTGCCACGTTCAATCCCTCTTGTCGTCCTTGGCGGCCTGTTCGGCCACCTGTTGCCTCTGGACCTCCTGCGCCGAGCGCATCATCACGCGCACCCCGGCGGCAAAGCCCAGCAATATGAACAGCACCAGGAAGATCGGCAGCGTCCCCAGCCACAGGTCCACCGCATACCCGATGCCGAAGCCGATCCCCAGACCGGCGACAAGCTCGATCACCATCCGCCAGGCCAGTTGCGCCTGGGAATAGTGTTCGTCCTGGTGGCGCTTGCCGGGCTCGGCGGCCTCGGCCTTCTTCAAGGCCTCGATCCGCGCTTCGAGCCGCTCAAGCCGCTCCTTTTCCGCCGGATCAATCACCCCGAGCGCCCCCTGGGACAGTCGCCGCGAACCTAGAGAGGGCACCGACATGAGTCAAGCGCCCATATTCCGCGCCAAGCCATTGTTTGCAAACGGTTTCATGGAACGCTGCGCCGCCGCATCCCCGGCTTTCGGGCGCGCTGCATATTCAACCTTCCGGTTGACGATCGGGCGGCGGGCGGCCCATGCTCCGGCCATGGATGACCGGCTCGACATCGTTTTCGCCGCCCTCGCCGACCCCACCCGGCGCGCGATCCTCGCCATGCTGCTCGAGGACGACATGGCCGTGACCGATGTCGCCACGCCCTTCGAGATGTCGCTGGCCGCGATCTCGAAACATCTGGTCATCCTGACCCGCGCGGGCCTCATCAGCCAGGAAAAGCGCGGCCGGGTGAAATGGTGCAAGCTCGAACCCGACGCGCTGCGCGATGCCTCGGTCTGGATGCAGGGCTTCGGCCAGTTCGACCCCGTGGATCTCGACGCGTTCGAGCGGTTCCTGCGGATTGAACTCGACGACGGGGCGGCGGCGCAGCACGCCTCCGACGACGCCTGCCGGGAGGGCCTGTAAAGACCCGCCCTACCCGTCCTCTTTCAGCAGCAGGACCAGCGCGACAACCGTCAGCCCGATCCCCCCCAGCACCAGCCCGCGGGGCGCGGCATTGCCCAGCGCGATCTCCCAGCCGATCACCCAGCTCGGCGTCAGGTAGGTATAGGCCATCACCTTGGCCGAGGGCAGCCGCATCGCCGCATATTGCAACAGCACGAAGGTCACCGCGCTGGTAAAGACCGCCAGGTACAGCACCACCCACCAGACCCGCGCGGGCAGCGCGGCCCAGTCGGTCGCGCGGATGGACGGCAGCCCGTAGATCAGCAGCAGCACCAGCGCCGCCATCATCATCCCGAAGGTGAAGACCAGCGCGGGCTCGCCCCGGTTGAACTTGCGCACCAGCGGCGTATAGGCGGCATGCGCCAGCGCGGCGACGAAGAACACCGCCTCGCCCCGGCCCAGGTCGAACGCGATCAGCGCCGCCGGGTCGCCGCGAAAGATCACCCAAAGCGCCCCCGCCGCCCCCACCGCCAGCGCCAGCGCCATCCGGCCCGTTGTCAGTTGGCGCAGGAACAGCCAGCCGAACCCCGCCGCCATGACCGGCGTCAGGGTAAAGATCGCCGCCGTCGCCACCGGCTCGGCGGTCTTCAGCGCCTCGAACATCAGCACGAAATAGGCCCCGAACAGCCCGCCCAGGATCACGAACCGCCAGGGCGCCCGGAACCGGTGCGCGCGCAGCCCCGGCCCCAGCGCCGCCGCCGCCCCGATCAGCCCGCCCGCCAGCGCAAAGCGCAGCGCGGTCAGCGCGGCGGGGTCGATATCGTTGGCGATCAGCTTGCCGAAACTGAACGAGCCCGCCACCAGCCCCGAAAAGGCCAGCATCGCCAGATGCCCGCGCAGCGCCTCGGCCCGGGTCAGGGCCATTCCCGCGCCGCCTCCTTCAGCCGCGCGGTCAGCGCCTGCACCTTGGACGTGCGGTGCAGATCGACATGGGTGACCAGCCAGATCGTCACCTCCCACTCGGGCCGCGGCGGGCGCATCTCGACCAGATCGGGCAGGTTGCGCGCCTGCCAGAGCGGCACGAACCCGATCCCCGCCCCCGCCTCGACCGCCTCGACCGCGCCGCGCATGTCGCCCACGCGAAAGGTGACCCGCTCGGCCGGGACATGCGCCCGCAGCCAGCGGTAGAACGGCGCGGGATGCCCCTCGTCGGTGGGTCCGACGAAGCGGTGGGCCGAGACATCCTCGCCCAGCCCCCCCTGCGCCGCCACATAGTCACGGCTGGCATAAAGCCCGCTTTTCTGCACATACAGCGTCTGCACGATATTGTCGGGCTCGCCCGGCCGCGCGCCGGCCCGCAGCGCCACATGCGCCTCGCCATATTCCAGCCGGTAAAGCCGCGGATCGGCCATCAGCCGCACCGACAGCTCGGGATGATCGGCCTGGAACCCCGCCAGCACCGGCACCACCAGCGGCGTCAGCGCATCCACCGTCGTCACCGCCAAATCGCCGGTCATCGCCGCGCCCTGCCCGCGCAGCCGTCCCGCAAGCTGGCCGAACTGCTCGGCGGTGACCTGGGCCACCTGCATCAGCTCCTCGCCCGCCTCGGTCGGCGTATAGCCGCGGGCATGGCGCTGGAACAGCTTGACCCCCAGCCGGGCCTCCAGCGCGTCGACATGGCGGATCACGGTCGCATGATGCACCCCCAGCGCCTCGGCCGCGCCGCTGACCGTGCCCAGCCGGGCAACGTGATAGGCGGTGCGGATTTCGTCCCAGTTGTCGATATCCATATGTGCGCCAACTCACAGACCTTGTTGATTTTGAGCAATTGTGTTCACCAGCGCAAGGACCATTTTCCCCTCACATCCTCATCCCATCGGAGTTTCCCATGTCCCGCACAATCCTGCGCATCGACAGTTCGGCCCGCCGCGACGGCTCGGTCTCGCGCGAGCTGACCGACCGCATCACCGCCCGCCTTGCCGGTGACGACACCCGCATCCTGACCCGCGACCTGGCCGAGGGGCTGCCGCTGCTGACCGAGGCCTGGATCGGTGCCAATTTCACCCCCGAAGCCGACCGGACCGAGGCGCAGCGCGCCGAACTCGCGCTGTCCGACAGCCTGATCGCGGAACTGAAGGCCGCCGATACCATCGTGATCGGCCTGCCGGTCTACAATTTCGGCCTGCCCGCCGCGCTGAAGGCCTGGATCGACCTCGTGGCCCGCGCGGGCGTCACCTTCCGCTATACCGAGGCCGGGCCCGAAGGGCTGCTGGGGGCCAAGCGGGTGATCGTTGCCGCGGCTTCGGGCGGCACCGCCTTCGGCTCGGATTTCGACTTCGCCACCCGGTATCTCACCCATGTGCTGGGCTTCCTCGGGCTGACCGACATCACCGTGCTGGGCGCCGACCGCCTCGCGCTGGATGCCGAGGCCGCCCTGGCCGCCGCCCATGCCGCGGTCGACCAACTGCCCCGCGCCGCCTGACGCGCCCCCGGCCTGCCCCCTCGCACGGGCAGGCCGGACTTGACTCCCGCCCCCATCCATGGCTTAAGCCGTCCCGATATCCGGAACGGTTCACGCCTTCCGGTCCCGGTCATGTACCGGGATCGCCCCCCGTCAGCGAGGTTTCGCCCACGGGGGCGTCACTCGTTTGGCGCTTCGTCGCGCTGACATTTCAGGCGTCCCCGCCCATATCGGGGGCAGGTGCAACGGTCGACGGAGGGCCCGGCCCATGTTCGAAAGTCTATCAGACCGCCTGTCCGGCGTGTTCGACCGCCTGACCAAGCAGGGCGCGCTGAGCGAGGACGACGTCAAGACCGCGCTGCGCGAGGTCCGCGTGGCGCTGCTGGAGGCCGACGTTTCGCTGCCCGTCGCGCGCAGCTTCGTCAAGTCGGTGCAGGAAAAAGCCACCGGCCAGGAGGTGACGCGCTCGGTCACGCCCGGCCAGCAGGTGGTCAAGATCGTCCATGACGAGCTGGTGCGCGTGCTGACCGGCGAGGGCGAACCGGGATATCTCAAGATCGACAACCCGCCCGCGCCGATCCTGATGGTCGGCCTTCAGGGCGGCGGCAAGACCACCACCACCGCCAAGCTGGCAAAACGGCTGAAGGAGGTGAACGGCAAGCGGGTGCTGATGGCCTCGCTCGACGTGAACCGCCCGGCGGCGATGGAACAGCTTGCCATCCTCGGCGCGCAGATCGGCGTCGATACCCTGCCCATCGTGCCGGGACAGAAACCCGTCGACATCGCGAAACGCGCCAAGCAGCAGGCCGCGATGGGCGGCTATGACGTCTACATGCTGGACACCGCCGGGCGGCTGTCGATCGACGAGACGCTGATGGCCGAGGTCGAGGCCGTGCGCGACGTCGCCACGCCCCGCGAGACGCTTCTGGTCGTGGACGGCCTGACCGGTCAGGACGCGGTGCATACGGCCGAGAATTTCGACGGCCGCATCGGCATCTCGGGCGTGATCCTGACCCGGATGGATGGCGACGGCCGGGGCGGTGCGGCGCTTTCCATGCGCGCGGTGACCGGCAAGCCGATCAAGTATGTGGGCTTGGGCGAAAAGCTCGACGCGCTGGAGGAATTCCACCCCGAACGCATCGCGGGCCGCATCCTCGGCATGGGCGATATCGTGTCGCTGGTGGAAAAGGCGCAAGCCACCATCGAGGCCGAACAGGCCGAGCGGATGATGAAGCGCTTCCAGAAGGGTCAGTTCAACATGAACGACCTGAAGATGCAGCTCGACCAGATGCTCAAGATGGGCGGGATGGAGGGCATCATGGGCATGATGCCCGGCATGGGCAAGATGAAGGGCCAGATGGCCGAGGCGGGTTTCGACGACGGGGTCCTGCGCCGCCAGATCGCGCTGATAAATTCCATGACCAAGGTCGAACGCGCCAATCCCCAGATCCTTCAGGCCAGCCGCAAGCGGCGCATCGCGGCGGGCGCGGGTCTCGAGGTGCCGGAGCTGAACAAGCTGCTCAAGATGCACCGCCAGATGTCCGACATGATGAAGAAGCTCGGCCAGAAAGGCGGCCGCGCCATGCTCAAACGCGCCATGTCCGGAATGCTGGGCAAGGGCGGACTGCCCGGCATGGGCGCGGACATGGACCCCAAGGCGCTCGAAGAGGCCGCGCGCCGGATGGGCGGCGGGCTGCCCGGTGGCATGGGCGGCCTGGGCGGCATGGACCTTCCGCCGGGTCTGTCGGGGCTGGGCGGCAAGAAGAAATGACGCGGCGCGCTCCGGCATATCCCCTGCGGCGGCCCGGCACCGGGCGGCCTGACATCGGGCAATTTGTCCGACGAAAGTCCGATGGAATTCCGATGGAATTCCGATTTGCCAATCGCGACGAAAGGAGCGCTGCGTGACCTCCGCGACCGACACCACCGCCCGCGCCGCAGACCTTCTGCGCGAGCACCGCGCCAGCATCGACCGGCTGGACGCGATCCTCGTCTACACGCTGGGCGAGCGGTTCAAGCACACCCAGGCCGTGGGCCGTCTCAAGGCGCAGCACGGGCTTCCGCCCTCGGACCCGGCGCGCGAGGAAAGCCAGATCGCCCGGCTTGAGCAACTGGCCCGCGAGGCCGATCTCGACCCGGAATTTGCCAAGAAATTCCTGAGCTTCGTCATTCAGGAAGTCATCCGACACCATATCGAACACCAGAAATAGGCACCCCTGCCGAACGCCAGATACAGGAGAAACTGACATGGCACTGAAACTTCGTCTCGCCCGCGGCGGCTCGAAAAAGCGTCCCTTCTACAGCATCGTCGTGGCCGACAGCCGCGCCCCCCGCGACGGCCGCTTCATCGAGAAGCTGGGCATCTACAACCCGCTTCTGGCCAAGGACAACGAACAGCGTGTCCGCATGGATCTGGACCGCGTGAAGCATTGGCTCGGCCAGGGCGCCCAGCCGACCGACCGCATCGCCCGCATGCTGGAAACCGCTGGTATCGTTGCGAAAACCGAGCGCAGCAACCCCAAGAAAGCCGTGCCCGGCGCCAAGGCCAAGGCCCGCGCCGAGGAAAAGGCCGCCAAGGCCGCAGAGGCCAGCGCCGAGTAAACGATGCCCGCCCAGGCTCCCCAGCCCGACCGGTTCGCGCCCGCCTTCCGCGACGAGCTTTTCCGGCTCATGCACTGGCGGCGCGACGTCCGGCACTTCCGCCCCGACCCGGTGGACGAGGCGCTTCTGGACCGCTGCCTTGACGCGTTCCGGCTGGCGCCCTCGGTGGGCCTGTCGGAGCCCTGGCGCATCCTGCGGCTGGACAGCGAGACCGCCCGCCAGGCCGCGCGCGCGAATTTCGAGGCCGCGAATGCCGCCGCCCTTGCGGGCTATGACGGCGAGAAAGCCGCGCTTTATCCGCGGCTTAAGCTGTCCGGCATGGACCGCGCCCCGGTGCAGTTGGCCGTCTTCTGCGACGAGGCCACGCCGCAGGGCGCGGGCCTGGGCGCGGCCACCATGCCCGAGATGCGGCGCTATTCGGTCGTGGCCGCGATCTCGATGTTCTGGCTGGCCGCCCGGGCCGAGGGGCTGGGCGTGGGCTGGGTCTCGGTGCTCGATCCCGACCGGCTTTGCCGCGATCTGGCAGTGCCGGACGACTGGTCGCTGGTGGCCTATCTCTGTATCGGCTGGCCCGAGGTGGAACGCGACCACCCCGAACTGGAAGAGGTCGGCTGGGAACGGCGCGCCGAGGCGCTGCATGTCGAGGGGCGCTAGATGGCCGAAACCCGTGTCTGTGTGGGCGTGATCGGCGGTTCCTTCGGGGTCCGGGGCGAGGTGCGGCTGAAAAGCTTCTGCGCCGAACCCGAATCCATCGCCGACTACGGCCCGCTTTTCACCGAGGATGGCAAACGGTCCTTTGCGGTGACGCTGACGCGCGCCGTCAAGGGCGGGTTTGCCGCCCGGCTGACCGGCATCGCCACCAAGGAACAGGCCGACGCGCTGAAAGGCGTGCGGCTTCACGCCGACCGCGCCGCCCTGCCCGCCCTGCCCGATGACGAGTTCTACCATGCCGACCTGATCGGGCTTGAGGTCCTGGATACCGGCGGCAAGGTTCTGGGCCGGGTGCGGGCGGTGCATGACCATGGCGCCGGGGATCTTCTGGAGATCCACGGGCCGGGGCTGACATCGACGGTCCTGCTGCCCTTTACCGCGGCCTGCGTGCCCACCGTCGATCTTGCGGCGGGGCGCCTCATTGCGGATCCGCCCGAAGGTCTGTTCCCCTGATCGCCGACCAACAAGGAACGAGGATCACCATGTCCCCTGCAAACATCTTCTACGCGATCATCCTGGCCGGGGCCTTCCTGGCCGGGCAATCGGAAAACCCGGTCTGGGTCATCCTTGTCATCGCCGCGCTGGCCACCGTCGCGCGCGCCCTCGACCCCGCAGCCGCCGCCACCCGCGCCGCGCAGGGCAAGAAGCTGGCCAGGGCGCTGCCCTTGATGGTCTTCAACCAGATCATCTGGGTCAACCTTGTCTTCCTGATCGGCCTCGGCATCTTCTGGGCGCTTGACGCCCCGGTTGTCGCGCTGCCGCTCTGGCTGCCGATCCTCGTCTCGGCGGTCGGGCTTGGCGGCGCGATCGCGGTATCGCGCAAGGGCTGAGGCTTTCGCCCGGCCGCGTTTCCGGCTAGAGACCGCCCATGACGGACACACCGAAATCCCATGGGCGGCTCTCGATCTCGGCGAGCCTTCAGCCCCGCGACCTGATGGACACGCGGCCCCGCCTGAAAGGCGCCTGGACCGCGCGCATCATCACCCTGTTCCCCGAGGCGTTTCCCGGCGTTCTGGGCCTGTCGCTGACCGGACGGGCGCTGGAAATGGGGCTCTGGGCGCTGGAAACCGTCGATCTGCGCCCCTTCGGCGAGGGCAGGCACCGCAATGTCGACGACAACCCGGCAGGTGGCGGCGCCGGAATGGTGCTGCGCCCCGATGTGATGGGCGCCGCGCTGGATCAGGCCGCGCTGGGCACGCCCACGGATCGCAACCGCTGGCCTTTGGTCTACCTCTCCCCCCGGGGCGCACCGTTCACGCAAGCGATGGCGCAACGCTTCGCGCAGGCCGAGGGCATCACCCTGATCTGCGGCCGGTTCGAGGGGCTGGACGAGCGGGTGATCGAGGAATATGGCGTCGAGGAAGTCAGCCTGGGGGATTTCGTCCTGACAGGTGGCGAGATCGCGGCACAGGCCTTGATTGACGGGACTGTCCGCCTTATACCCCGCGTACTCGGGAATCAGGCATCCACGGAGGAGGAATCCTTTTCCGAGGGCCTGCTTGAACATCCGCAGTATACACGGCCCGCCGTCTGGAAAGGCCGCGCGATACCCGACATTCTCCTGTCGGGCCATCACGCGAAGATCGCCGCCTGGCGGAAGGCCGAGGCCGAAAGGCTGACCAAGGAACGCCGCCCTGACCTCTGGCGGGCTTACTGCGCAAGCCGCGGTAGGGACCCGGACGGAGACCGAGAGCTCTGAGGGCTGCATCACCTTCGCGGAACGAACCGCGAGCAAAGATGGAGACGCTGCGATGAACCTGATCGCACAGCTCGAGGCGGAACAGATCGCCGCCCTCGATAAGAAGATTCCCGACTTCAAGCCGGGCGACACGATCCGCGTGGGCTACAAGGTGACCGAGGGCACCCGCTCGCGCGTTCAAAACTACGAAGGCGTGTGCATTGCCCGCAACAACGGCAAGGGCATCGCCGGGTCGTTCACCGTTCGCAAGATCTCGTTCGGCGAGGGTGTGGAACGGGTGTTCCCCCTCTACTCGACGAATATCGACTCGATCGAGGTGGTGCGCCGCGGCCGCGTGCGCCGCGCCAAGCTCTACTACCTCCGCGCGCGCCGTGGCAAATCGGCCCGGATCGCCGAGGACAGCACCTACAAGCCGAAGACCGAGGCGTGAGGAGAGCGACCATGCGCAAGGATATCCACCCCGATTACCACGTGATCGACGTCAAGATGACCGACGGCACCGTGATCCAGATGAAATCGACCTATGGCAAGGAGGGCGACATGCTTGCCCTCGATATCGACCCGTCGGTGCACCCCGCCTGGACTGGCGGCGGCCAGCGCCTGATGGACACCGGTGGCCGCGTGTCGAAGTTCAAGAAGAAATACGAGGGCCTGGGCTTCTGATCCCGCCCGGCTTCAACACTGCGGAGACGCCGCCCCCCGGGGCGGCGTTTTCATGTGGCGGAGGCTGCGGCAGGACCATGCGCCGTAATCGTGACACCTTGTCCTCCACTCCCGCTTTGACTACCGCTTGCCACAACATATGGTTGTCGGCGACTCTCTCGCCCATAGTCATGCAGATCGCAGGGGGAAGGTGACGTGGCGCATATCATCGTCGTCGGCAATGAAAAGGGCGGGGCGGGCAAGTCCACCATGTCGATGCATGTGGCGACCGCGCTGGCGCGGCTGGGCCACCGGGTCGGCGCGCTGGATCTGGACCTGCGCCAGCGCAGCTTTGGCCGCTACATGGAGAACCGGCGCGCCTATATGGACCGCTCGGGCCTCGATTTGCCGACGCCGGACTACCGCGAATTGCCCGAGATCGCGCCCGAGCAACTGGAGCAGGGCGAGAACCCGCATGACCGCCGCATCGCCGAGGCGGTTGCCGGAATGGAGCAGGACAAGGAGTTCATCCTGATCGACTGCCCCGGCTCGCATACACGGCTGAGCCAGATCGCCCACACGCTGGCCGACACGCTGATCACGCCGCTGAACGACAGTTTCATAGATTTCGACCTGCTGGCCCGGCATGACGGGGCAAGCGGCAAGATCCTCGGCCCGTCGATCTATTCCGAGATGGTCTGGAACGCCCGCCAGATGCGCGCGCAGGCCGGGCTGAAGCCGATCGACTGGGTGGTGCTGCGCAACCGGCTGGGCGCACAGCAGATGCACAACAAGCGCAAGATGGGCGACGCGCTGGTCAACCTGTCGCGCCGCATCGGCTTTCGCGTGGCGCCGGGTTTCTCGGAACGGGTGATCTTTCGCGAGCTGTTCCCCAGCGGCCTGACGCTTCTGGACCTGCGCGATACCGGCGTCACCGGCATGAACTTCTCGAACATCGCCGCAAGGCAGGAATTGCGCGACCTGATGGTCGAACTGCGCCTGCCCGGCGTCGAGGTGACGTTCTAGGGGTCTTGGGCCGCGGCCGGGATTTGCGTAGGGTGGGTGTCAACCCACCGGCGGGCGGACGCGGGTGCGGGCAGGTGGTGGGTTTCACCCACCCTACGGTTGCTGTCACTCTCCGATCGGCAACGCCCGCTTCAAATCTTCGATCGAAAGTTTGGTCTTCTCAAAGACATCACGACGCATCGCTGCTACCGCTTTTGCAAAGAGGCTGTTGAATAACGCCATATCGCGGCCAAAATTGGGAGCACTGGTCTTTTTCGCGTAATCGTCCAAGTCGCCGACAGCCTTCAGCACATCGTCGGACGCGACCAGAACTACGGCCATTCTTGCTTCAGTCAGGGGCTGAAGTCCCTCAGCAGCGGCGGCGCGAAGGTATGCCAGCAGATATTGCTCGTAGGCCAAGCGACGCTTTGCAATTAGCTCGGCCGTTCGGTCGATCCGTTTTTGATTCCAATATGCAAGTGCGCCGCCAAAAATGGCGATCAATGCTGTCGTTATCGGAACCCACGCGCTCACCCACTCAACCCCCCATGCAGCGTCGGCATGTCGAGCGCGCTGAATCCGTAATGTCTCAGCCAGCGCAGGTCTGAATCGAAGAACGCCCGCAGATCCGGAATCCCGTATTTCAGCATCGCCAGCCGGTCGATGCCCATGCCGAAGGCAAAGCCCTGCCACTGGTCGGGGTCGATCCCGCCCGCGGCCAGCACCTTGGGATGAACCATGCCACTCCCCAGGATTTCCATCCAGTCATTGCCCTCGCCGATCTTCAGCGTGCCGCCTTCCCAGGAACAACGGATATCGACCTCGGCCGACGGTTCGGTGAAGGGGAAATGCGAGGCGCGGAAGCGCAGTTCCACGCCTTCGACCTCGAAAAAGGCGCGGCAGAATTCCTCCAGCACCCATTTCAGGTTGGCCATGGAAATGTCGCGGTCGATGGCCAGCCCCTCGACCTGGTGGAACATCGGTGTATGCGTCTGGTCGTAATCGCAGCGATAGACCCGGCCCGGCGCGATCACCCGGATCGGCGCGCCCTGGGCCTGCATCGCGCGGATCTGCACCGGCGAGGTATGCGTGCGCAGCACATGCGGCGCGCGGTTGTCGCCCGCGGCGCGCGCCATGAAGAACGTGTCATGCTCCTGCCGGGCGGGGTGTTCAGGCGGGATGTTCAGCGCGTCGAAATTGAACCAGTCGCTTTCGATCTGCGGCCCCTCGGCGACGGCAAAGCCCATATCGGCAAAGATCGCGGTGATTTCCTCGGTCACTTGGCTGACGGGATGGATCGTGCCGCGCGGGCGTGGACGGCCGGGCAGGGTCACGTCCAGCCATTCGGCGGCCAGTCGTTCTTCCAGCGCGGCATCGGCCAGCGATGCCTTGCGCCCGGCCAGCGCCGAGGTGATCTCGTCCTTCAGCGCGTTCAGCTTCGGCCCCATCGACTGACGCTCTTCGGCCGACATCTGGCCCAGTTCGCGCATCTTCAGGCTGATCTCACCCTTCTTACCGAGGGCCTGAACCCGCACCTCCTCGATCGCCGTCTCGTCCCCCGCACCGGCAATCGCGTCGAGATATTTCCGCCTGAGATCGTCCATTCCGGGGCCCCCTTGCTGGCATTTCGTGGCGTCGATAGCACAGGGTCCGGCGATTGCAAATGCAGGGCTCCGCCGGGCACGCGCTGCCAGTCTGCACGGCAGAGACGCCCGGCAGAGCCGAAAAACCGGGCGGATGGCCAGAAGGGCGGGCCTCCGGCGGCATGGACAGTTTGTGCGCGCGCTCGAAGCCGCGAAGATAGGAAGGCAAGCGGTGGACGCGGGATGTCGGGCCGGGCCTGTCGATACCGCCTCCGCCTCTTGCACGAAAGGAGCCGGGCATGACAGCGGACGAGGCCTATAGCTGGCTGATCGGGGGGACAGCGCCGGACGCCGACCCGTTCGACGCCCATGTTCTGGCCTCGATCCTGGCGCTGGCGATTGCCGAGGGCGGCGCGGCGGGCAGGCTGTGCGCCCATTCCGGGCTGGACGCGCAGGCGCTGCGCGCCCTGTCAGACATGGTGTTTCCGGGTTGCGGCGCGGGGATCGAGCGAATGACCCGCCCCCCCCCGCCCCCGGCAGAGATCGAAGAGACCTCGGTCCGCGATCTGCTGCTGGCCCATGCAAGCGGCGCAAGCCCGCTGGAACACCCGCTGGCCGCCATGATCGCCCGCCGCGCGATGGAACCCGACCATCTCTGGCAGGATCTGGGCCTGCGCGACCGGGGCGAGTTGACGGCGCTGCTCGATCGCCACTTCGCGCCGCTTGCCCGCCAGAACACCGCCAACATGAAATGGAAGCGGTTCTTCTACCGCAAGCTCTGCGAGGAGGAGGGCTTCGTGCTCTGCACCGCGCCGGTCTGCACCGCCTGCACCGATTTCGAGACCTGCTTCGGCGAGGAAACAGGCGAGGCCCGCCTGGCCCGGCTGCGCAACGGCATCTCCGCCCCGAGCCTGGCCTGATCAGCACGCGGAACGCAAAACCCCCGCCCGGGTCGACCGGACGGGGGCAGAAAGGCAGGATCGCGATGGATCAGGCCAGCGCGGCCTTGGCCCGGGCAACGATGGCGCCGAACGCCTCGGGCTCGTTCACCGCGAGATCGGCCAGAACCTTGCGGTCAACCTCGATCCCGGCGGTGGCCAGGCCGTTGACGAAGCGCGAATAGGTCAGCGTCTCGTCACAGGCGCGGACGGCCGCATTGATCCGCTGGATCCACAGCGCGCGGAAATTGCGCTTGCGCTGCTTGCGGTCACGGGTCGCGTACTGGTTGGCCTTGTCGACGGCCTGGGTCGCGGTGCGATAGGCATTGCCGCGGCGGCCATAATAGCCTTTCGCCGCCTTGATGACCTTCTTGTGACGGGCGTGGGTGGTCGTTCCACCTTTGACTCGGGACATGGTTCGGCCTCCTCAGCGGTCGTAGGGCATGTAGGTCTTGACGATCTTCTCGTCCGGGGCCGACAGCGTCGAGGTCCCGCGGGCGCTGCGGATGAACTTGTTCGTCCGCTTGATCATGCCGTGCCGCTTGCCGGCCTGGGCGGCAAGCACGCGGCCCGTCGCCGTCACCTTGAAGCGCTTCTTGGCGCTCGACTTGGTCTTCATCTTGGGCATTTCCGTCTCCTCTTCGGGCGGTTCAGGCGCGACTCGGCATGCCACTGGGGCCGGCCGCGCAACTTCGAGCCGCCCCAATAAGACCCCCGGCCCAGCTTTGCAAGGACAAAGCCCACCACGACCATGCCGCAAGAGACGCGCGCCTCCCCTTCTTCTTCTGGCCGGAAATATCCCGGGGGTCCGGGGGCTGGCCCCCGGACGGTCGCCGCGCGCGGGCCGGCGCAAGACCCGCAGCGGATCCGCTACCGTCCGGCCAGCGCCGCGACCTCGTCATGGCGCGGGCAGGTCACGAGATGGTCGTTGACCATTCCCACCGCCTGCATGAAGGCATAGGTGATCGTCGGCCCGCAGAAGCGGAATCCCGCGGCACGCAGATCCGCCGATACCTGACGCGACAAAGGCGTCTCGGCAGGTATGTCGCCCGGCGCTGCGAACCGGTTCTGGATCGGCAGGCCATCGACATAGCGCCACAGGAAGGGTGCGAACCCGTCGCGCGCCTCGAGGTCAAGCCATGCCCGCGCATTCCCGATCGCGGCCTCGATCTTGCCGCGATGCCGCACGATCCCGCGATCAGCCAGCAGGCGCGCGACCTCGGCCTCGCCCCAACCCGCGATCACCGCGGGATCGAACCCGGCAAAGGCTGCGCGGAACGCTTCGCGCTTTCTCAGGATGGTGATCCAGGCCAGCCCCGCCTGGAAGCCGTCGAGAATCAGCTTCTCGAAAAGTGCCCGCCCGTCACGCTCCGGAATGCCCCATTCGGTGTCATGATACGCTACGTAAAGCGGGTCCGCTCCGCACCACCAGCATCGCTCGTCCATTGCAAGACCTCTTTATTTCCAGTTGGTTGGCGGGTCGCGTCCAGATTACCGAAAATTGGAACCTAATGCGAACATTCATTCGCCCTTAACGGCTTTGCCCACAACTGGTCCGCGTGGAAGCGGAGAGACAGCATGCCAAGCAAGAAAGCCGATCCCAAAATCGTCGTGGAGCCTGGACAGGAAAGCCCGCTTTCCGTCGCGATCACCCAGCGGGATCGGGACATCCTCCAGACCGTGCACAAGGCGATCGAGCGGCGCGATGTGCTGCTGGCCTTCCAGCCCGTGGTGCAGTCGGTCGAACATGGGCAGGTCGCGTTCTACGAGGGGCTGATCCGTATCCTCGACCATACCGGCCGGGTAATACCCGCGCGCGACTTCATCGAGACGGTCGAGACGAACGAGATGGGCCGGATGATCGACTGTCTCGCGCTGGAGATGGGACTGATCGCGCTGACCGAGGCGCCGGACCTGCGCCTGGCGATCAACATGTCGGCCCGCTCGATCGGCTATCCACGCTGGAAGAAGACGCTGGAGGACGGCCTCGCCCGCGACGCCACGGTCGCCGAACGGCTGATCCTGGAGATCACCGAAAGCTCGGCGATGGTCATGCCTGACCTCGTGTCGGTCTTCATGCGCGAATTGCAGACCAAGGGCATCGCCTTCGCGCTGGACGATTTCGGCGCGGGCTATACGGCCTTCCGTTATCTGCGCGAGTTCTATTTCGACATCCTCAAGATCGACGGCCAGTTCATCCGCGGCATCGCAGACAGTCCCGACAACCAGGTGCTGGCCCAGGCGCTGATCGCCATCGGCCAGCATTTCGACATGTTCACGGTCGCCGAGAATGTCGAAACCGCGCGCGATGCCGCCTGGCTGGCTGCGGCCGGGATCGACTGCATGCAGGGCTTTGCCTTCGGCGCGCCGTCGCTCGTGCCCCCCTGGCGCGAGGGCCGCGAAAAGCGCCGCGCCTGACGGCTGCGCCATCGTGCTGGCGCCCGGCAGTTTCCCGCTTCGGCAGGGCATTCCCGGTCACTGACAGGGGGTGCCTTTCTGCATCCGCATCCCCTATAGTGCGCACGAAAATCGACCAGGGGAGAAGGACCCAACCATGACCAATGTCGTCATCGTCTCGGCCGCGCGCACGCCGGTCGGCAGTTTCAACGGCTCTTTCGCAACGGTGCCCGCCCACGAGCTTGGCCGCATCATGCTTGAAGCGCTGGTTGAACGCGCCGGCATCGACAAGGCCGAGGTGTCCGAGACCATCCTCGGCCAGGTGCTGACCGCGGGCCAGGGCCAGAACCCCGCCCGGCAGGCCCACATCAATGCCGGGTTCCCCATCGAATCGGCGGCCTGGTCGATCAACCAGGTCTGCGGCTCGGGCCTGCGCGCGGTGGCGCTGGCGGCCCAGCATGTCCAGCTTGGCGATGCAGCCATCGTCGCCGCCGGCGGGCAGGAGAACATGACGCTTTCGCCCCATGTCGCCCACCTGCGCGCGGGCCAGAAGATGGGCGATCTGTCCTTCATCGATTCAATGATCCGGGACGGGCTGTGGGACGCCTTCAACGGCTACCACATGGGCCAGACCGCCGAGAACGTGGCGAACCAGTGGCAGATCAGCCGCGACATGCAGGACGAGTTCGCGCTGGCCAGCCAGAACAAGGCCGAGGCCGCGCAGAAGGCCGGCAAGTTCGCCGACGAGATCGTGGCGGTGACGGTCAAGGGCCGCAAGGGCGACACCATCGTCGATGCGGACGAGTACATCCGCCACGGCGCCACGCTCGACAGCATGCAGAAACTGCGCCCCGCCTTCACCAAGGACGGCAGCGTGACCGCGGCCAACGCGTCGGGCATCAATGACGGCGCGGCGGGCGTGCTGGTGATGTCGGCCGACGAGGCCGAACGCCGCGGGCTGGAACCGCTTGCGCGCATCGCCTCCTACGCGACGGCGGGGCTTGATCCCTCGATCATGGGCGTCGGCCCGATCCATGCCAGCCGCAAGGCGCTGGAAAAGGCGGGTTGGAAGGTCGGCGATCTGGATCTGGTCGAGGCGAACGAGGCCTTTGCCGCCCAGGCCTGCGCAGTGAACAAGGACATGGGCTGGGATCCGGCGATCGTGAACGTGAACGGCGGCGCCATCGCCATCGGCCACCCGATCGGCGCCTCGGGCGCGCGCATCCTGAACACGCTCTTGTTCGAGATGAAGCGCCGCGACGCGAAGAAGGGCCTTGCCACCCTCTGCATCGGCGGCGGCATGGGCGTCGCAATGTGCCTGGAACGGCCGTAAGCCCGGGGACAAGATGGGCGCGCAATATTGTTGCGCGCCCAATCTTTCTTGCGTAACACCGTTACCGGCACAATCGACACCCATTCTGGAGGAATCATGGCAAGAGTTGCACTCGTCACCGGCGGCAGCCGCGGCATCGGCGCGGCGATCAGCAAGGCGCTGAAGGCGGCGGGCTATACGGTCGCGGCGACCTATGCCGGCAATGACGACGCCGCGAAGAAGTTCACCGAGGAAACCGGCATCCCCACCTACAAGTGGAACGCGGCCGATTACGAGGCGTCCAAGGCCGGGATCGAGAAGGTCGAGGCCGATCTGGGCCCGATCGACGTGGTGGTCGCCAATGCGGGCATCACCCGCGACGCGCCCTTCCACAAGATGACGCCCGAACAGTGGAAAGAGGTGATCGACACCAACCTGACGGGCGTCTTCAACACCGTCCACCCGGTCTGGCCCGGCATGCGCGAGCGCAAGTTCGGCCGGGTGATCGTGATTTCCTCGATCAACGGGCAGAAGGGCCAGTTCGGCCAGGTGAACTATGCCGCGACCAAGGCGGGCGACCTGGGCATCGTCAAGTCGCTGGCCCAGGAAGGCGCGCGGTTCGGCATCACCGCGAACGCGATCTGCCCGGGCTACATCGCCACCGAAATGGTGATGGCGGTGCCCGAGAAGGTGCGCGAGGCGATCATCGCCCAGATCCCGGCCGGCCGTCTTGGCGAGCCCGAGGAAATCGCGCGCTGCGTGGTCTTCCTGGCCTCGGACGAGTCGACCTTCGTCAACGGCTCGACCATCTCGGCCAACGGCGCGCAGTTCTTCGTCTGAACGCGGACCTCTGCGATCACGGGGGCGGCCCATCGGGGCCGCCCTTTCTTCATGCCCGCGTGCCGCGGGCGCGCTGCGCGCATGGGTATTTTTTCCAAGAAGAAGACAGGAGGGCGCGAACCGCTCTGGGCGGCGCGGCGCGACCGGTATAGAGGACGCGCCATGTCCCGGTCCCGCGCCACAGCCATCGGATTCCTTGCCGTCCTGCTCTGGGCGCTTCTGGCGCTGTTGACCGTGGGTTCGGCGCCGGTGCCGCCATTCCAGCTCAATGCGATCTGTTTTGCCATCGGGGGCGCGGTCGGGCTGGTCTGGGTGGCCGCGACCGGCGAGGCGCGGCTGTTGGTCCGGGTACCGCTGAGGGTCTATGCCTTCGGCACGGCGGGGCTGTTCGGCTATCACGCGCTTTACTTCTCGGCGCTGCGGCTGGCGCCCGCCGCCGAGGCGGGGTTGATCGCCTATCTCTGGCCGCTTCTGATCGTGCTGTTCTCGGGGCTCTTGCCCGGCGAGCGACTGCGGGCGGGCCATGTGTTCGGCGCGCTGGCCGGTTTTGCAGGGGCGGCACTGATCGTGGCGCGGGGGGCAGCCGGGTTCGACGGCGCGGCGCTGCCCGGCTACGGGCTGGCGCTGCTCTGCGCATTGACCTGGTCGAGCTATTCCGTTCTGTCGCGTCGGTTGGGCGAGATCCCCACAGCAAGCGTCGCGGTGTTCTGCCTTGCCACCGCCGGATTGTCGCTGCCGCTTCACCTGGTGCTGGAGGAAACGGTCTGGCCGGAGTCGGGTGTTGGCTGGTTCAGCGTGCTGGCGCTGGGGCTGGGGCCAGTGGGGCTGGCCTTTTATGTCTGGGACATCGGGGTGAAGCGCGGCGACATACAGCTTCTGGGGGTGGCCAGCTACGCCGCGCCACTTTTGTCCACGATGGTCCTCGTTGGCGCGGGGATCTCGGCCCCCACGCCTGTCCTTGTTGCCGCCACGGTGCTGATCACCGGCGGCGCCGCGCTGGCCGCCCGGGCCAGCGCACGGCATGATCAGGCCTGAGACAGCCTTTCGATCTGTTCCTTGAGCCTGAGTTTCTGCTTCTTGAGGTCCGCGATACGGAAGTCATCCGCCGACGGCGTTCGCTGCGCCTCCTCGACCTGGTCCGAGAGTGCCTGGTGCTTGCGGCGGAGTTCCTGAAGATGCGAACTCAGGTTCATGGTCGGTGCTCCTCTCCTTGTGTCATCGAACCATTACAGTGCAGCACGAAAAACGAGTCGTGTCACCTCCTTGAAAATCACGGATTCGCGCATAACGGGTTTCGTCAGACCGGCCATGGAAGTGCGGCGCCCCGACGCAGGACATCGGAGATGGCCGGAACATAGCTGTCACCATCCCGTTCGTGCCGGGAACCTTCGTGAAGAATCAATGGGCTATGCAACCTGAAGGCGCTCTTGCCTCCCTTCCTCGCGCGCAGGAGGACAAGTTTGGCAGGGCGGCCGGGGCGGGCTGCCAGGGGCAGGATCTCCACACTACCTAAACGTGTATCCAGGGCCCCCAGCAGCTCGGGCAGCCGCTCGGCGCGCTGGATCAGCGTGAGCCAGCCGCGGGGGGCAAGGCGGCGGGCGGCGGTCTCGACCCAAAGTGCCAGCGGCGTCGCCTCGCCCAGCGCTGTCTCGCGGCCCGGATCGGGGGCGGCGCTGCCGCGCGCGCGCAGGTGGTAGGGCGGGTTGGCGATGACATGATCGAAACCGCGCGCGCGCAAGGATGCGGGCAGCGCCGCCAGATCGGCGGTCACGATGTCGAGAGCGATGCCGTTCGCGCGGGCATTTCCGCGCGCCAGCTCGGCATAGACGGGTTGCAATTCCACCCCGGTCAGCGTCAGCCCCGGCACTCGAACGCCGAGGCAAAGGCTGGCCACCCCGACGCCGCAGCCCAGTTCCAGCACCGACTGCCCCGGCGCGGCAGGCACCGCGGCGGCCAGCAGAACCGGGTCTATCCCGGCGCGATAGCCTTGCTCTGGCTGGCAGATCGACAGCTTGCCACCCAGGAACGCATCGCGCGTGAACCCCTCCTCCGGCCTCATCCGCTTTCGGGCAGATCGATGCCGTTGTCACGCAAGACGGCGCGTGCGCGGAACAGGTCGCGATCCGCCACCATGATCCGGCGCGGCAAAACGCCTATCGAGCCCTCAAGTATGCTCATGTGGACATCCATCTGAAAGCAGACTATCTCCTCGCCTTGTAGAAGTGCCGAGACGAAGGCGATGATCGTCGGGTCGTTGGTGCGGATGAGTTCCTTCATGACAGCGAGTTAAGGCCAGAGCGCCCCGCTTGTCGAGCAACCCTGACGAGGCCGTGATGGGCTTGGACAACGCAGTCACGAAACCGCATGAACGGCTGGCCGCTCTGCTGAGCGAGGAAATGGCCGCCGTCGACAGGCTGATCCGGGAACGGATGCGGTCGGATTATGCCCCGCGGATCGAAGAGGTGGCCGCGCATATCGTGAGTGCGGGCGGCAAGCGCCTGCGCCCGATGCTGACCATCGCGGCGGCGCGGATGTGCGGCTATGACGGGCCCTATCACGTCTACCTGGCCGCGACGGTCGAGTTCATCCATACCGCGACGCTGTTGCATGACGATGTGGTGGACGAAAGCGGCCAGCGCCGCGGACGGCCGACCGCGAACCTGCTCTGGGACAACAAGTCGAGCGTGCTGGTCGGCGATTACCTGTTCGCGCGGTCCTTCCAGTTGATGGTGGCGCCGGGCAATCTGCAGGTGCTGGACATCCTGTCGAACGCCGCCGCGGTGATCGCGGAAGGAGAGGTGCTGCAACTGACCGCGGCGCGCGATCTTGCGACGACCGAGGATGTTTATTTCAAGGTGATCCGTGGCAAGACCGCAGCGCTGTTCGCAGCGGCGACCGAGGTCGGCGGCGTGATCGCAGGCATGCCCGAGGATCAGGTGCGCGCGCTCTACACTTACGGCGATGCGTTGGGCGTGGGCTTCCAGATCGTTGACGACCTGCTGGACGTGGCAGGCGATGCCAAGGCGACCGGAAAGAATATCGGCGACGATTTCCGCGAGCGCAAGCTGACGCTGCCGATCATCAAGGCGGTCGCTGCGGCCGATGACGAGGAACGCGCGTTCTGGAAGCGCACGATCGCCAAGGGCGACCAGCGCGAGGGTGATCTGGAACACGCGCTGGACCTGATGCACAGGCGCGGCGCAATCGAGGCGACGCGGATTGAGGCGCTGGCCTGGTCGGCACGGGCGAAAGAGGCGCTGGACTGCCTGCCCGATCACGAGATCCGGGACATGCTGAGCGACCTGGCCGATTTCGTGGTGGCGCGGATCAGTTGATCCCGGATTCCGTCAGAGAGTGAAGGGTTCGCCGGCGGCGACCCACCATCCGAGGTTCTCGGCACGCAGGGCCGCGGCGGCGGCCTCGGCCTCGGCGCGGGTGTCGAAAAGGCCAAAGCAGGTGGCTCCCGAGCCTGACATCCGGGACATGTGGCAGCCCGGGCTGGCGCCAATTGCCTTCAGAACCGCGCCGATCACAGGTGCCAGTTCCATTGCGGGGGCCTCGAGGTCGTTACGCTGGGTCTTCAGCCAATGCGCCATGGTCGCAGCGCTTGCCCATCCCGGCGGATGCGGCATGGCCGGGTTGTCCTTGCGGGTCAGCGCCTTGAACACCGCGGGCGTGGGCACCTCGACGCCCGGGTTCACCAGAACCAACCCCATCGCGGGCAGGCGCGGCCCCTCGGTGATCTCCTCGCCGACGCCGCGCATGCGCAGCGACCGAGGCGCAAGGCAGACTGGCACATCGGCGCCCAGCGACAGCACCGCCTGCGGCTCGGGCAGGGCCATGTCCCAAAGCTGCGCAAGACCGCGCAGCGCCGCCGCGGCATCGGACGAGCCCCCGCCGATCCCGGCCGCGGCGGGCAGGTGCTTGTCCAGCGTGATCGCCGCGCCTCGCCCCGGCCCGAACAGCGCCGCGGCCTTCAGCACCAGGTTGCGCCCGTCCGTGGGCACGCCCTCGGCGCGGGGGCCGGTGACGGTCAGCGTCAGATCGTCGGCGGGCGCCAGCGTCAGCCGGTCGCCGCAATCGGCAAAGACCACAAGGCTGTCGAGCAGGTGATAGCCATCTGCCCGCTGTCCGGTGACATGCAGGGTCAGGTTGATCTTGGCAGGCGCGAAGGCCTCAACCGTCATTGGCCGGATGCAGGGGCGGCGCCCCTTCTTCCTTGAGCACCTTGTCGAGCCCCACGTCCAGCTTGCGGCGGATGCGGTTGGCCTCGTCCTCCTCGGGGTCGAAGGACAGCGCGCGGTGCCACTGGAACCGCGCCTCGTTGCGCCGCCCCACGGCCCAGTAGACATCGCCCAGATGGTCGTTGACGATCGGATCGACCGGCATCAGTTCGGCCGCACGTTCCATATGCGGCACCGCCTCGTCGTAGCGGCCCAGCCGGTACAGCACCCAGCCCAGGCTGTCGGTGATATAGCCGTCATCGGGCCGGGCGGCGACGGCGCGTTCGATCATGTCGAGCGCCTGATCGAGATTGGTCTTCATCTCGACCCAGGAATAGCCCAGATAGTTCAGCACCTGCGGCTGGTCGGGTTCCAGTTCGAGGGCCTGAAGGAAATCGGCCTCGGCCCTGTCCCAGATGTCCAGCCGCTCATGCGTGATGCCGCGGACGTAGTAGACGATCCACTGGCCGCGGGCGGGCTCGTCGAACAGCGCGATGGCCGCGTCATAGGCTTGCCGCGCTTCCTCGTACCGCTCCTGGCTGCGGAACGTGTCGCCCAGCGTCACATGGACGATGGCGATGTCGGGAAATTCCGCGGCCAGCGCCTCAAGAACCCCGATCGCAGCGTCGATATCGCCCGCCCTGCGCATCGCTTCGGCGCGGCCGAGCTCGGCGGCGTAGAAGGCCGGATCCTCCGCCCCGACACGGGCATAAGCCGCGATGGCAAGCTCGTACCGCTCCTGCGATTCCAGAAGGTTGGCGGACAGCAGAACCGCATCGGTATTGGCCGGGGCAAGGTATTCGGCAAGCCGCGAGTAGATCAGCGTGTAGCTGTCCATCGCATCGCCGTTCAGCGCGCCCGCAACGGTGTAGAAGACCTCGGCTGCCCCCTCGGTCGCGTCGCGCACGACATCGAAGGGCAGCGGCTCATCCGCAGCCAGCCGCGCACTCAGCCGGGTCACCCCGGGATCGGTTTCGCTGCCGAAGGCCATCTCGACCAGTTCCAGCGCATCCGAATTGCGTTCGAGCTGGCTGAGAACCTGTGCGTGGGCGATCACGCCGCGCCGGGTCGCGCGCAACGGCCCCTCGGCCTCACCGGACAGGATCAGGTCGGCCCCCTCGAAATCGCCCGCCGCGGCCAGCGCCAGCGCCTTGTGGTACAGCCCGAATGCCCTGAGCCCGGACTGCGCAGAGGCCGCGTCGAAGGCCTCCAGCGCCTCGGACATGCGGCCCTGCCCGAACCGTGCCCAGGCGCGGATCAGCGCATCGACCAGCGGCGCGGCACTGCGCCCGGCCTCCATGTCGGCCAGCACCTCGTCCCAGGCGCCGCGCTTCATCTGCTCGGCAATAATGACGAGGTTCGCGATCTGACTGGAATGGCCGCCGCTTTCCAGACGCCGCGCGATCGGCACCGCGCGGTCAAGCTCGCCAAGTCCGACATGGGCGGTCAGGGCGTTTTCCAGGAGGAACGGATTGGACGGATCGCGCGCCAGTGCGGCGTCGAAATAGCGCGCCGCCTCGGCGTAGTCGCTGTACATGCTGGCCTGGCGCGCGGCCAGATAGGCCCCGGCAAGACCCTCCTGCGCGCGGACGGGGGCGGCCAATGTCAGGGCAGAGAGCCCGACAGCGGCAAGAAGGGCGAAACGCGGAAGGCGGGCGGCCAAGGAGATACTCCAACTGATATGGACAAACCTAGAGCCCGGCGCCGGGCAAGGCAATCCGCCGCCCCGAACCGCCCCCCGAAACCCTGCCCCCGTCGCGCGGATGTTACATGTTCGGATAGTTCGGCCCGTCACCACCCTGCGGCGTCACCCAGGTGATGTTCTGGCTGGGATCCTTGATATCGCAGGTCTTGCAATGGACGCAGTTCTGGAAGTTGACGACGAATTCCTTGGTGCCGTCCTTCTCGACCACCTCGTAGACGCCCGCCGGACAATAGCGCTGCGCGGGTTCCGCGAATTCGGGCAGGTTCACCCGGATCGGCAGGGCCGGATCGGCAAGCCGCAGGTGGCTGGGCTGGCTTTCCTCGTGATTGGTGAAGGAAAACGCCACGTTGGTCAGCCGGTCGAAGCTGAGCACGCCATCGGGCTTGGGGTAGTCGATCTTGGGAAAATCCTTGGCCTTTCCGGTATGGGCGGCGTCGGTCTTGGCGTGGTGCAGCGTGCCCAGCGGGTTCCAGCCGGTCAGGTTGGCCATCCACATGTCGAACCCGCCCAGCGCCGTCGCCATCAGGTTGCCGTAATGCGACCAGAGCGGCTTGACGTTCCGGACCCGCTTCAGGTCCTTGGCGATGGCGCCCGCATGCAGCGCGGTGTCGTAATCCTCAAGCGTATCGCCCGCGCGGCCTGCGCGGATCGCCGCGACCGCGGCGGTCGCCGCCTCGATCCCCGACATCATCGCGTTGTGATTGCCCTTGATCCGCGGCACGTTCACCAGCCCTGCGGAACAGCCCAGCAGCACGCCGCCGGGGAACGCTGCCTTCGGGATCGACTGGTAACCGCCCTCGGAAATCGCCCGCGCGCCATAGGCCACGCGCTTGCCGCCCTTCAGCAACTCGGCCACGACCGGGTGATGCTTGAAGCGCTGGAACTCCATGTAGGGGTAAAGATGCGGGTTCTCGTAGTTCAGGTGCACCACGAAACCGATGAAGATCTGGTTGTTCTCGGCGTGGTAGATGAACGAACCGCCACCGGCATTGCCGTCAAGCGGCCAGCCCATCGTATGGGTGACCGTGCCCTCGCGGTGCTTGGCGGGGTCGATCTCCCAGATCTCCTTCATGCCGATGCCGTATTTCTGCGGGTCGCGGCCTTCCGACAGGCCGAATTTCACGATCACCTGCTTGGACAGCGATCCGCGCACGCCTTCGGCAAGGAAGACATACTTGCCGCGCAGTTCCATGCCCGGTTCGTAATTCGGCCCCGGTGTGCCATCGGCCTGCCGCCCGAACTCGCCCGCGACGACGCCTGCAAGGCGGCCATCCTCGCCCCAGACGACTTCCGAACAGGACATGCCGGGGAAGATCTCGACGCCCAGCCCCTCGGCCTGTTCGGCCAGCCAGCGGCAGACATTGCCCATCGAGACGATGTAGTTGCCATGGTTCGACATCAGGGGCGGCATCAGCCAGTTGGGAAACCGGATCTGGCCCTTTTCGCCGAGAAACAGGAAATTGTCCTCGCGAACCGGCACGCTGACCGGCGCACCGCGTTCCTTCCAGTCGGGGAAAAGCGCGTTCAGGCCAGTGGGATCCAGAACCGCGCCCGACAGGATATGCGCGCCGACCTCGGAGCCCTTTTCAAGCACCACGACCGACAGATCGGACTCGAGCTCCTTGAGCCGGATCGCGGCAGAAAGGCCCGCAGGCCCCGCGCCCACGATAACGACGTCATATTCCATCGATTCCCGTTCGATCTCGGCCATGGAACTTCCCCTCTCGAACGGCGCGGGCGCCGCCCCCACGTTATGCTACCGCAAACCGTTAGCGCAGGCGGCGGGGCAGTTCAATCGCAACGCAACAAGATTTCGCTGCAGAGCGGCATTGCGCAACGGAACGCCCCCGGAGGCTTGGCGGAACGGCGCTTGCGGCTGGTGATGCACTCTTGCAATCCGCGCCGCTCTCGGTTCAGGTGAATCGGAACCCAACCGCTGGCGGGCTGCAGTTTGCGCCCGCCTTGTTCTCTTTAAGTCCCGAAGAGTGCCATGGAAAAGATACCTATGACCCGCGCGGGCCACACCGCGCTGGATGAAGAACTGAAGACGCTCAAATCCGTCGAGCGTCCGGCCGTGATCCGGGCGATCGCAGAGGCGCGCGAGCATGGCGACCTGTCGGAAAATGCCGAGTATCATGCCGCGCGCGAGAAGCAGAGCTTCATCGAAGGCCGCATCAAGGAACTTGAGTCGCTCTTGTCCCGGGCCGAGGTGATCGACCCTGCGAAGCTGTCGGGGCCGATCAAGTTCGGCGCCACCGTGACGCTGGTCGACGAGGACACGGACGAGGAACGGACCTACCAGATCGTGGGCGAGGCCGAGGCAGATATCGAGAAGGGCCTGCTGAACATCAATTCGCCGCTGGCCCGCGCGCTGATCGGCAAGGAGGCAGGCGACAACATCGAGGTGCGCACGCCGGGTGGCGAACGCGGCTACGAGGTGCTCAAGATCCGCTACGTCTGAGGACGCGGGAGCCGTTGCATGGCTTGGGAAAAGCAGGACAAGTCGTTCGACCCGGGAAGCTTCACGCGCCCGGTCCGCGATAACGGGATCACGACGACGGATGTCGTGGCGGCGGTGCTGTCCGTGCTCTGGCTGGCCGTGGCGGGAAGTTTCCTCGCCTTCGGGCGCGGGGCGGACGGGGGCGCCGGCGCCCTGGGCTTCGTTCTGCTGCTTCTGGCGATGGTGACGCCGCTCGCGCTGATCTGGGTGGGCGCGGCCACGATGCGCAGCGCGCGCATCCTTCGCGAGGAGTCGGCGCGGTTGAGCGCGGCGCTGGATGCCCTGCGCCAGAGCCAGATCCAGCAGCAGCGCGCCGGGGGCACCGATCCGCGTCCGACCCTGGAAAGACGGATCGAGGAAATCGCCGAGGCGCAGCGCAAGACCGAAACCGTCGTCGCGACCTTCGTTTCGACCCGCGCGCGCGAGGCGGCCGCAGAACCGCCCCCTGCGCCCGCCCCGCCCCCTGCCCCCCAGCCCCAGACCGAGGCGCAGCCCTCGCTGGCGCTGGGCGCAACGGCCGAGACATTGCAACCGCCGCTGGAACGGCGCGAGTTCATCCGCGCGCTGAACTTCCCCGAGACCACCGGCGACCGCGAGGGCTTTCGCGCGCTGCGCCGCGCGCTCGAGGACAGGATTGCCGCCAAGCTGGTCCGTTCGGCCCAGGACGTGCTGACCCTGCTCAGCCAGGACGGCATCTACATGGACGACCTGACACCGGACCGGGCCCGGCCCGAAATCTGGCGCCGCTTTGCCCAAGGCGAGCGTGGCGCGGGCGTCTCCGCGCTGGGTGGGGTGCGCGACCGCTCCTGTCTGGCGCTGACCGCGGCGCGAATGAAGCAGGACCCGATCTTCCGCGATGCCGCACATCATTTCCTGCGACAGTTCGACCGCATGCTGGTCGAGTTCGAGCCAGACGCCACCGACCAGGAACTGAACGACCTGGCCGAAACCCGCACCGCGCGCGCCTTCATGCTGCTGGGTCGGGTGGCGGGGATGTTCGGCTAGGACTGGCGATCAGGGACCGGTCGGATGCAACGCCGCCTCGGCAAGGGCAAGGTCGTCGGGGGTGTTGATGTTGAAGAAGGGGTCAATCCCCTCCGCCTCGAACCCGACCGTTACCGCGCGCATAATATGGGCGAAGCCCCCAAGGCGACGCTCACCCCGGGCCAGCGCGGCGCACACTTCCGCGCGCAGCCCTACCGGCCAGAGCGCCGCGGTCGGGTGCATTCGCCCGCCGCTTGCCGCAACCGCCAATTCGCCACCTGCCGCAGTTCCCAGCCGCGCCACCAGATCGACGGGAAGAAAGGGCGTGTCGACCGCCACGGTCGCGACCGCGTCTGCCCCCGCTTCTGCCGCCCAGTCGAGCCCGGCCAACACGCCCGCCAGCGGCCCGAGATCGCCCGGCGGCGGATCGGCCAGCACCGGCAGGCGGGCCTCGGCATAGTCCTCCACCGGGCCATTCGCACTGAGCGCCATCGCCGCGACCTGGGGCCCCAGCCGCGCGGCAACGCGCGCCAGAAACGTCGTGCCGCCCAGACGGATCAGCGCCTTGTCCACCCCGCCCATCCGCCGCCCCTGCCCGCCCGCAAGGATGACCCCGACCACCTGCATCGCATCCCCGTTTTGCGGTTGCACCCCATCGCCGGAGAGCTTACGCCCGCCGGGCACCGCAAGACCAGAGCGCGTCAATGTCCGCCTCAATTGTCAGATCGGCCTATTGGACCGGCGTCCGCCACGGCGCGCCGTTCGTGCTGGTCATCATGCCCTTCGGCCTGCTGTTCGGGGTCGTCGGCACCGAGGCGGGGCTGAACATCGCCGAGGTTTTGGGCTTTTCGATCCTCGTGATCGCCGGTGCTGCGCAGTTCACGGCCGTTCAACTGATGGTGGACCAGGCGCCCACGGTACTGGTGCTGGTGACGGCGCTGGCGGTGAACCTGCGCATGGCGATGTATTCCGCGGCCCTGACCCCGCATCTGGGCGCGGCACCGCTCTGGCAGCGGGCGCTGGCGGCCTATTTCCTGGTCGACCAGACCTTTGCCCTGGCCCAGGCCCGGTTCGAGTCGCGCCCCGAGATGAGCCTGCGCGAGCGGCTGGCCTATTACGCGGGCAGCATCACGCCGGTCTGTCCGATGTGGTATGTCGCGACGCTGGTGGGCGCGCTGGCAGGCCAGGCGATCCCGCCCGAATTCGCGCTGGATTTCGCGGTGCCGATCACCTTCCTCGCGATGGTGGCGCCCGCGCTGCGGACGCTGGCCCATGTCGCCGCCGCGGCCACCTCGGTCGGGGTGGCGCTGACGCTGGCCTTCCTGCCCTACCAGGCGGGCGTGCTGATAGCGGGGCTGGTGGCGATGATGGTGGGGGCGCAGGTGGAATTGCGGATGGGAAATCGGGAATGAGCCAGTCGAGCGTCGAGATCTGGACGATCATCGTTCTTCTGGGGATCGGCACCTTCCTGATCCGGTTCTCGTTCCTCGGGATGATCGGCGAGCGGCCGCTACCCGACTGGCTGCTGCGGCATCTGCGCTATACGCCCGTCGCGGTGCTGCCCGCGCTCGTCGCGCCGATGGTGGTCTGGCCGCAGGCAACGGGCGGCGAGCCCGACCCGGCCCGGATGTTGGCCGCGCTTGCCACCCTGGGCGTGGGGCATGTCACGAAGAACGTGCTGGCCGCGATCGGGGCGGGCGCGGTCACGCTTTACGGGATGCTGTTCGTGCTGGGATAGGCGCCGGGTTTCGGCTTGCTGCGCAAGCCGACCCGGGGGGGGCGCTGCCCCCGGACCCCCGGGGTATTTGGACCAAGAAGAAACACGGGGCGTTTAGTGCGCCTGGGCAGGATGCCGCGCTCAGTCCGCCGCGGCAAGTTCTGCCACGCGGTCGCGGTGCTGAGCCGCCAGAACGGCGCGGTTCCCGTCCGGGTCGTCGTCGCGGATCGTTTCGGTGCGGACCCCGGGCAGCTTGGCGAAACCGTCCATGATGGCCCTGGGGCGGACCGTGGCGGGGATGGTCTGAAAGCCCGGCACCTGGCGCAGTACCTGGCTGACGGAGCGGCCGCACATCGCCTTGGGCGCGGCGCCGAAGGCTTCGGCCACGCGCAGCGCCCGTTCGGCGGTTTCGGGGGAAACCTCCACGGTCTGGGTGACGACGCGAAAGGTTTCGCGCGCGTGGTAGTCGGTGTAGAAATCCAGCATCTTGGGCGTGATGCCGTAGAGCAGATCGTTGCGCTCGGGCACGGTGCGGTGCCACCAGGTTCCTGCCGGGTCGAAGATCACCCGCTGGCTGGCATTGATCATCAGCGCCGAATGTGCCCCGGCATCCGACCGGTTGGCGATCACCGTGAAAAGCGTGATCGAGGGCGGGCCGGGATGGCGATAGGCGGCGCGCGCCACATCCTCGTCAGGCGCCCAGACCGATTCGGCGCAGCCGGCAAGAAAGAGCAGGAAAAGAGCGGCGAGAAGGTGAAGCTTCCGCAAGGCAAAGGGGCGCCGTGCCGTTCGCCATTGCGCCGGAGTGGTCGATATCATCTGCGCGTCGATCCCCGTGGCCCTGCTTCGCGCGGCAGGCTAGCGGATCGGCCCGGGGCTGTCACGCCTGCGGCCCCTCGATGCGCTGAAACAGCCAGGCGCCATCCTCGCGCTGCCAGCGGCGGGCGCGGCCGGTCAGGAACAGGTGGTTCAGATGCCCCACCGCCTCGACCAGGGCGAGGACATATTCGGCCGGGCCGATCTCGCGACGGTAGAGCACGGGGAAGCAGTCGCAGGCGGTGCGCGGCCGGTCGAGATGGGCGATCAGCCGGTCGAGCGCGCCATGGTGGTTGTCGATCAGTTGCGAAAGCCGCGTGGGCAGGCCGGTGAAGGGCAGCTTGTGCCCGGGCAGCACCAGATGATCCTCGCGCGCATGGGTGGCCAGCCGGGTGCAGCTTTGCAGCCAGCCCGCGACGGGGTCGTTCAGCGGTTCGGTGGCATAGACCCCGAGATTGGGCGAGCTCGAGGGCAGGAGCTGGTCGCCGCCGATCACGAGGTTGCAGTCCCGGCTCCAGAGGGTGACATGGTCGCGCGCATGCCCGTCGCCCAGCCGCACGTCCCAGTCGCGCCCGCCCGCGCGGATCCTGTCGCCCTCGGCCATGTCGCGAAAGCCGAGCGGCATCGGCGCCACCGTGTCGGCGAAGTTGAACGGGCGCTGATTGGCGCGTTCGGCGAAAAGGGCCGGGTCCATGCCCGCGCCGCGCCAATGGACCAGCGTCTCGGGCGCGGGACGGTCCTGTTCGTCGAGTTGCAGCATGCGCGCAAACAACCAGGCGACGCGGCTGGTCCACAGTTCGGCGCCGTGCGCGGACTGGAACCAGCCCGCAAGACCGACATGGTCGGGATGGTGATGGGTGACGATCACGCGGGTCACCGGCCTGCCGCCGAGCGGCCCCGCCATCAGCGCCCGCCAGAGCGCGCGGGAGCGGCTCGAGGCGATTCCGGTATCGACCACGGTCCAGCCCGCGCCATCGTCCAGCGCGTAGACATTCACGTGATCCAGCGCCATCGGCAGCGGCAGGCGCATCCAAAGGACGCCCTCGGCGATCCGAACCGCGCTGTCGGGAGCGGGCGGGTCGGGGAAGGGATAGCGGATCGGGCCGCGCGTGCCGTCCATCATGCCGCCAGATCGTCGTCGGACAGCGCGTAAAGCCCCGCTCCCCCGGCCCGGGCCTGGGCCAGCAGGGCGGCATGTTCGGGCAGAAGCCGCGCGACGAAGACGCGGGCAAGCGCGGTGCGCGGCCCCGCGCCCCCCTCGGCGCGGGCGGCGGCAAGATGGACATGGCCGCCCAGAACCCGCGCCCAGGCGCGCAGGAAGGGCACCGCACCGGCGAATCGGTCGGTCTGGCCCTGGGTCAGCATCCATTCGGTCGTCTCGCGCAGCGTTTCGGCGGCGGCCCAGACGTCGCCGGCAAGATCGGGCAGAAGGGCGCGCGCGGCTTCGGCGCCCTGTTCGATTTCCTCGAGCAGCCGCCAGGCGGCCTCGCCGCCATCCGTCAGCTTGCGGCCGACCAGGTCCAGCGCCTGGATGCCGTTGGTGCCCTCATAGATCGGGGTCACGCGCACGTCGCGCAGGTATTGCGCGGCACCGGTCTGTTCGACGAAGCCCATGCCGCCATGGACCTGGATGGCGGCCGAGGCGACCTCGACCCCGGTATCGGTGCCGTAGGCCTTGGCAATGGGGGTCAGGAAAGCCGCGCGGGCGGCCCAGTCGGTCTGTCCCGTGGCATCGGCCATGTCGATCGCCACCGCGCAGGACAGGGCGATGGCGCGGGCGGCGAAGATCTCGGCCCGCATGGCGGCCAGCATCCGGCGGATATCGGCATGGCCGATGATGGCCTCGCCCTGCGGCGTCGCCCCCTGCCGCCGCTCGCGGGCATAGGCCAGCGCCTGCTGGAACGCGGCCTCGGCCACGCCGATGCCCTGCATCCCGACGCCAAGGCGGGCATTGTTCATCATGGTGAACATCGCCGCCATGCCGCGATGCGGTTCACCCACCAGCCAGCCGGTCGCGCCGTCATAGTCCATCATGGCCGTCGGGCTGCCATGCAGCCCCAGCTTGTGTTCAAGGCTGACCACCCGCAGGCTGTTGCGCGCACCCGGATCGCCGCTTGCATCGGGGATGTTGCGCGGCACCAGGAACAGGCTGATGCCGCGGGTGCCGGGGGGGGCGTCGGGCAGGCGGGCAAGCACCAGATGGACGACATTGCCGATGAACTCGGAATCGGCCCAGCTGATGAAGATCTTCTGCCCGGTGATCGCGTAGGTTCCGTCGCCCTTCGGCACCGCGACCGTGCGCACCGCCCCCACATCGCTGCCCGCCTGCGGTTCGGTCAGGTTCATCGTGCCCGACCATTCGCCCGAGATCAGTTTCGGCAGATACAGCGCCTTGAGCGCGTCGCTGGCATGATGGCTCAGCGCCTCGATCTGGCCCTGGGTCAGCAGGGGCGCGATCTGAAGGGCAAGGCAGGCGCCACTCATCATCTCGGTGACGGCCATTGCCAGCGTCTGGGGCAGGCCCATGCCGCCATGCCGGGTGGGCGCGGCCAGACCGATCCAGCCGCCTTCGGCAATGGCCCGCCAGCCCTCGGCAAAACCGGGGGGCGTGCGGACGATGCCGTTTTCCAGCCGCGCGGGGTGCAGATCGCCCACACGTTGCAGGGGCGCCATGACCTCCTCGCAGAGCCTGCCCGCGCCGTCGAGGATCGCGGCGGTCAGATCCGGCGTTGCCTCGGCGAAACGCGCGGTCGCGGCAAGCTCGGGGAACCCCGCCACATGGTCGAGCAGGAAGCGGATATCGGCCACGGGGGCACGGTAAGGCATGGGATCCTCCCTCTCCTCCTGCCTTGTCCCCGGGCCGGTGCGGCTGTAGCAGTCCGGCAAGGGTGTGGCAGAGGTCGCATGCAAGGTAAACGACCGCCCCGCCCCATCAAGTCCAACGCAACGTCACCGGGACCGCAGACCATGAGCGCAGAGATCCTGAAGCCCGATGCAGGCGGGCTTGCCCGCGCGGCGGCGCTGCTGGGGGCGGGCCAGCTTGTCGCCTTTCCGACCGAGACGGTCTACGGGCTGGGCGCGGATGCCCGGAACGACCATGCGGTGGCGCGGATCTTCGAGGCCAAGGGGCGGCCGCATTTCAACCCGCTGATCGTTCATCTGGCCGATGCCGCGGCCGCGGCACGGTTCGCGGTGCTGGACGGGGCGGGCGAACGGCTGGCATCGGCCTTCTGGCCCGGTGCGCTGACGCTGGTGCTGCCGCTGCGCCCGGATGCCGGGCTGTCGCCGCTGGTCAGCGCGGGCTTGCCCACCGTGGCGCTGCGGGTGCCCGATCATCCGGTGGCCCATGCCCTGCTGACGGCGTTCGGCGGGCCGGTCGCGGCACCCTCGGCCAACCGTTCGGGCAGCATAAGCCCGACGCGGGCCGCGCATGTTATCGAGGGGCTTGGCGACCGGATCGCGGCCGTGGTGGATGGCGGGGCGTGCCCGGTGGGGTTGGAATCGACGATCGTCGGCTTCGATCCCGCGCCGGTGCTGCTGCGCCCGGGCGGGCTGCCGCTGGAGGCGATCGAGGACTGCCTGGGCAGGCGGGTGGCGCCCCGCAGGGCGGACGATGCGATCACCGCGCCGGGGCAGCTTTCGTCGCATTACGCGCCGGATGCCCCCGTCGCCCTCGAGGCCGCCACGCCGCCCCCGGGCGCGCTATGGCTGGGATTCGGGTCGGGCTGCGACGGGGCGGCGCTGAACCTGTCGTCCACGGGCGATCTTGTCGAAGCGGCAGCGAACCTGTTCCACGCGCTGCGCGAACTGGATGCCCGCGCCGAACCGGGCCAGCGCATCGCCGTCGCGCCGATTCCCGATCACGGCCTTGGCCGGGCGATCAACGACCGGCTGCGCCGGGCGGCGGCCCCCCGGGGCTGATCACGCCCGGCCCGCTGCCGAGGACAGCATCAGCGGTTCGATCCCGAGGGTCCGAAGCGCGCGCTCCCACTTGGCGGTATTAGCAGGATCGAACACGATTTCGGGCACGGCCTCGCAGGTCAGCCAGCCATTGTCCTGTATCTCGCCCTCGAGCTGGCCCGGCCCCCAACCCGCATAGCCAAGCGCCAGCAGGGAATCGGCCGGCCCATGCCCCTTCGCGATGTCCTCGAGGATGTCGAGCGTCGCCGTCATCCCGAACCGGCCATCGACCCGCAGCGTCGTGTCGCTGCCGGAATTGTAGTCGCCCGAATGCAGAACGAAGCCCCGGGCATGTTCGACCGGGCCGCCGAAATGCACGCGGATGTCGCGGGCGCCGGGCGCCCGCGCAATGCCAAGCTGCTTGAGCAGATCGGAAAAGGACAGCTCCGCCATGGGCTTGTTGACGATCAGCCCCATGGCGCCCTCCTCGGAATGCGCGCAGAGAAAGACCACGCTTTTCTCGAAGCGGGGATCACCCATGCCGGGCATCGCGATAAGAAGCTTGCCGCCGAGTTGCATGCGAACCGTCCGGGCCGACCTTACCGACAGAATGTGTCGCCAGCTGCAACGGCGCAAGGCCGACGCGAGACAATTTTTTCGCGACGCTCTCTCCCGAATGTGATTTCCCGCCGCTGAACCGCCCATTATCTTCGCCCGCATGGGATTTGACAGATCACTCCGTCTTGCCGCGGCGTCGGCTCTTGCGCTGGGGTTGGCTCAGGCCGTCCTGGCAGGCCCCCCCGATGATGTGCTGAGCGCCGAGATCCTGCCGGGCTGGCAGACCGCGGACGGAACCTACATGGCCGGGTTGAAGCTTCGGCTTGCGCCTGGGTGGAAGACCTACTGGCGTGCACCGGGCGATTCCGGAATACCACCGCGTTTCGACTGGGCGGGGTCGGAGAACGTGGCGGGGGTTGAGGTGCATTGGCCCACTCCGCGGGTGTTTTCGTCGAACGGGCTGCGCACCATAGGCTACGAACACGAGGTTGTGCTGCCGCTGGAACTGACCCCGCGCGAGCACGGGCAGCCGCTGCAACTGGACGCGCGGGTGGAACTGGGCGTGTGTCAGGACATCTGCCTGCCGATCGAACTGCACCTGTCCGGTCTGTTGCCTGCCGAGGGCCGAGGCGAGTCGATCCGCGCGGCGCTGGCTGCGCAGCCCGAGAGTGCGCGTGCGGCACGGGTCGGCAGCGTGGCCTGTACGGTGGAAGCGATTCCCGACGGTCTGCGTCTGACCGCCGAGATCGAGGTCGCCCCCCTGGGGCGCAACGAAACGGCGGTCTTCGAGCTGTCGGACAGTTCGATCTGGGTTTCCGAGGCGCTCATTGCGCGGCAAGGCGGGCGGCTTGTGGCGCGCTCGGACCTTGTGCCGGTGACCGGCGCGCCCTTCGCGCTGGACCGCTCCGACCTGCGAATCACGCTGCTTGGTGAGGGGCGGGCAATCGACATCCGCGGCTGCGCGGTGCGCTGACCACCCCCGCCAAGGACATTGCAATCTTGCGGGCAGGAATCCTTCAGGAATTCTGCGTCTGGCCCGGGCTATGCCCTCCGGCTCGCACCATTGCGCGAGCAGCAAGCGCGTAAGCCACCACCAGGACGATGGCTCCACCGCCAAGGAAAAGCAGCAACGCCGCCGCCATCGGCCGATCGGCCAGCATCGGCAACGCCGCGGCCAGCGGTCCGGGTAGTGCGCCCGTCACAAGCACCGGCCCTGCCGTTGCCGCGAAAAGGGCCGCAAGCCCCAGCGCGGCCGACGCTGTAGTCCGCCCCACGGCACGCGCCCGACCGCCACGCGAATGCCCGCGAAGTGCATGGCGCAACGCGCGGATCTGTCGGCTGACATCCTGCTGCACCGCCAGAAGCGCCGGCACCACCAGAAGGACCAAGAGCATCCCGAAGCCCAGCCCGTAGACCAGCGTTATGACCGTCGGCTTCAGGAACTGCGCCTGTTGCGACTTCTCGAACAACAGCGGCATCAGCCCCAGCACGGTCGTCAGGGTGGTCAGCAGCACGGGGCGCAGCCGGTCGGCGGTCGCATCCACGATCGCGGGGATCAGGCCGCGCGAGCGGGCGTAATCGTCCACCGTGCTGACCAGCACGATCGAATCGTTGATGATGATGCCGACCATCCCGATCAGCCCGACCACTGTGAACATCGACATCGGCACGTCCCAGGCCATGTGGCCATAGATCGTGCCCACCAGCCCGAACGGGATGATCGCCATCACCACCACCGGCCGCGACCAGCTTGCGAAGATCCAGGCCAGCGTCAGGTAGATGCCGATCAGCCCCAGCCCCAGCCCCAGCCGGGCATCGGCCATGAAGTCCTGTTCCTGCTCGGACAGGCCCGCCATGCGCCAGGCGACGCCCAGATCGCTTTCGATCCGGGGCAGGACCACCTGTTCCAGCTCGCGCATGATCTCCTCGGCCCGCGCCGGATCGTCCTCGGACAGATCGCCCGCGACCGAGACCACGCGCAGCCCGTTCTCGCGCCGCACGGTCGAGAACCCGGTGCTGCGCTTGACCGAAACGATATCGGCCAGCGGCAGGTAGTCGCCCGAGGGCGCGCGCAGAAGCGTGCGCTCCAGGAAATCCGCCGTCAGCTCGCCCGCGGGCAGTTCCACCCGGATCGCGGCCGAACGCGGCCCGTCGGGATAGGTCGCGGCCTCGATCCCGTTCAGCCGGTGACGCAGCACCCGGCCCAGCTCCTCGATGGTGAAGCCCAGCGCCGCGCCCTGCGCCGTCAGGTCGAGCAGCAATTCCTCCTTGTCATAGGCCATGCTGTCCTCGACCGCCGAAACCTCGCCATACTGGGCAAGGGCCGATTTCAGCGCCTCGGCCGCGGACTTGAGCGTGGCGGCATCGGCGCCGTAGAACTGCACGTCCAACGCATCGCCACCGGGGCCCGACCGCCAGCCGCGGAAGCTGACCGTCTCGGCCATCGGGTGCTCGCGCACCTCGTCCTGAAGATCGGCGACGAACTGGAACGAGGAATAGGACCGCAGATCCGGGTCGATCAGTTCTATGGCGATCGAGCCCAAGAGGTCGGTATCCTTGACATCGGCCCCTGCCATCCCGCGCCCGGCATTGCCGCCGATCTCGGCGATGGCGTAATCGACCGGGTTGCGGCCATGCTCGGCCTCGTAGCGGGCCGCGACGGCCTGGGCGGCGCGCTGCATCTCGCGCATCATTTCCAGCGTGTCCTCGCGGCTGGCGCCGGGCAACATCGCGAAATTACCGGTGACCGAGCTTTGCTCGGGCGCGTTGAAGAACCGCCAGGACACATCGCCCCGGATCAGCAGCGCCACCTGGCTGGCCAGCAGCAGCACCGTCAGCGCCAGCACCGGGTAACGTGCCCGGATCACCAGGACCATGAAGGGCCGGAACAGCCGGTCGCGCACCCAGCGGAACCCGCGGTTGAAGGCGCGCGAGGGGGCGTCATACCAATGTTCCTTTGCCGTATGGGCCAGCGCATGCGCCATGTGATGCGGCAGGATCAGGAAACATTCCACCAGCGAGGCGACCAGCACCGCAATCACGGTAAAGGGGATGTCGGCGATCATGTGGCCGAAGCGTCCCCCGATCACGACCAGCGCAAGAAAGGCGATGATCGTGGTCAGCGTGGCCGAGAAAACCGGCGCGGCCATCCGCCGGGCGGCATTCTCGGCGGCCTCGACGGGCCCTTCGCGCAGGCGGCGGGCACGGAAGTCGGCATGTTCCCCCACCACGATGGCGTCGTCCACGACGATGCCCAGCGTGATGATCAGCGCGAACAGCGAGATCATGTTGATCGTCAGCCCGAAGGCATACATCAGCGCCACGGTGGCCAGCATCGCCACCGGAATGCCCGCCGCGACCCAGAAGGCGGTGCGCGCGTTCAGGAACAGGAACAGCAGCACCAGCACAAGGCCAAGCCCCATCAGCCCGTTGTTCAGCAGGATGTCGAGTCGGCCCGAGATGTATTCGGCGCGGGTGCGGATCAGTTCGACCGAGACGCCTTCGGGCAGGGTGGTGCGCAACTCGGCCGCCACGGCCTCGACCCGGCGCTGCAACTCGATCGCGTCGCCCCGGTCCGAACGGTCCACCCGGATCGTGATGGCGGGTTGATCGCCCACGAAATAGGCCCGCTGGCGGTCGACGCCCTCGACCCGGACGGTGGCGACATCGCTTATCCGCAGCGTCGAGCCGTCCGCGTTCGAACGCAGCACCAGCGCCCCGATCTGCTCGGCGCTGCGCTTTTCGGCACCGGTGCGCACCCGCGCGGTGCCGCCCGACACATCGCCCGCAGGCGCAGTCGCGGCCTCGGCGGCGATGACCTGGGCGATCTGGGCCATCGTGATGTCATGCCGGATCAGTTCCGCCGAAGGCACCTCGACCACGGTTTCGGGCGCGGCCAGCCCGCGCAGCGTGGTGCGCGTGACCCCGGCCGCGAACAACCGGGCCACCAGTTCGTCCGCAAGCCGGCCCAACTGGTCCACCGCCACGGGTCCGGTCAGGACGATATCGGTCACCTGATCGCGCCATGACCCGCGGCGCACCTCGGGCACCTCGGCCTCGGCGGGAAGCGTGCGCACGGAATCGACCGCCGTCTGCACATCGTCGGCGGCGCGCGACATGTCCCAGCCCGGTTCGAAATCCAGCGTGATGAAGGCCGAGCCTTCGGTCGCGCGCGACGAGCTTTTCTCGATCCCGTCAAGCGCGATCAGCACGGGCTCCAGCACCTGGACGATGCCGGTATCCACATCCTCGGCGCCCGCGCCTTCCCATTGCACGGTCACGGTGACGCTGTCGATCACCACATCGGGGAAGAACTGCGCCCGCATCCGCGGCGCGGCGGCCAGCCCCGCGACGATCAGCATGACAAGCAACAGGTTCGCGGCGGTGCGGTGGCGGGTGAAATAGGATAGGACCCCGCCGACCGCACTGGGGATCGGGCGCGTCATGGCCTAGCCCCCCATCCGGGATTCAAGCCGCTCGACCACGCGGACAGGCACAAGGTCCTGTTCAAGCTGCGCGCGCACCCGGGCCTTGGCCTCGTCGGGCATCATCGGGTTGGACTCGACAAAGGCGATCAGCGCGGCACGGCGTTCGGGCGACAGCTCGACCGATTCGGGGATGTCCCCGGCAGCCTCGGCACCGGGGCGCAGCGGGCGCACCCGGATCCCCGCGCCCAGAAGCGGCGTGCGCTCGGCCACGACCTCGCGCCCGGCAAGACCCGCGGCGCGCACGATCACGTCGTCCCCCTGACGGCGCAACAACTCGACCTGAACGGCCTCCAGCCGGTCATCCTCGCCCAGAACCAGCACCTGCGACGCCGCATCCAGCGCGGTCGCAGGCAGGCGCGCGACGCGGTCAAGCGGCGGTTCCTCAAGACGCACGGTGACGAAATCGCCCGGCCGCAAGCCCGGCGCGTTGTCGAGCCGTGCAAACAGCAGCCGCCCGGCCTGCCCCTGCGCAACCGCGCCGCTTTCGCGGATCAGTTGGCCCGCCGCGGTCAGATCGGCGCCGAACACGTCCAGCACAGCGGTCACCGGGGCGGGGCGCAGCGCGCCCTTGTCGTCCAGCAGTCGGGTGTATTGCGCGGTCGAGACACGGAACGCGACCTCGAGCGCGGAGGGGTCGATCAGTTGCGCCACCCGTTCGTTCGGCGCAACCAGCCCGCCCTCGACCAGCGACACCTCGGCCAGCGTTCCCGAGAAGGCCGCGTAAAGCTCGGTATCGGCCAGCGCGCGCTCGGCCTCCGCCAGCCGGATGCGCGCCCGGGCCAGCGCGTTATGCGCGGTTTCCACCGCGGCCTCGGCCTGCGCCTCGGCCTGCCGACGCGCGACCACGGCCTGCGCGGCGGCAGAGGCGGCCAGCGCGGTATCCTCGACGGCGGCATCAGTGCCCACGCCACGGGTGCGCAGGTCCTGCTGGCGGGCCAGCGCCTGCGCGCGCAGCCGGGCCTGCTCCTCGGTCGCGGCCAGTTCCTCGCGCGCCAGGATCAGCTTGCGCTCGGCATCGCGCAGATCGGCCTCGGCGGCGGTCAGGTCGGACTGCGCCACATCGCGCGCCCATTGGGTATTCGAGGGGTCGACCCGCAGTATCAGCTCGCCCGCCTTGACGCGACCGCCTTCCTCGAACGCGGGATGAAGCTCCACCACCCGGCCGCCCGCCTCGGCGCGCAGATCAAGGGTGCGGCGCGCGCGCACCTCGCCAAAGGCGGTCAGCACCGGCGATATGGTCTCGGGCGTCACGGTCACGACATTCGCCGCGAAGACACGCTCGCGGGCGGGGCGCTGGCCGGGCTGATCGGCAAGGCGGGCCTGAATGGCCGAACTGACCATGTGCCCGGCCCAGGCCAGCAGCCCGAAAGTCAGGGCGACAAGGAACAGCCCCACAAGGCTGCGGCGGAGAAATCTCATCTGCCAATGTCCTTTCCCGGCCGGTCAACCCGCGCCCGTGCCACAGCAATAGCGCCTGCCGGGCCCGGCACCCAACACATATGCGTTACGCGCGATGTATCTATTTCCGTCGCCGGTGTTCGTCGAGCCGGGGAAAAATCTCGACGAAATTGCAGGGCCGGTGGCGATAGTCGAACTGGTGAACAAGGATCTCGTCCCAGGCGTCCTTGCAGGCGCCGGGGCTGCCGGGCAGCGCGAACAGATAGGTGCCGTTCGCCACACCCCCGGTCGCGCGGCTTTGCACCGCCGATGTGCCGATCTTCTGCATCGAAACGATGGTGAAGACGGTCGCAAACGCCTCGATCTCCTTTTCATAGACGTCGCGATGCGCCTCGACCGTGACATCACGGCCGGTCAGCCCGGTGCCGCCGGTGGAAATGACGACGTCCACGCCCGGATCGGCGCACCAGTCGCGCAGTTGCGCGGCGATCTGGTCGCGTTCATCGGGCAGGATCGCGCGGGCGGCAATGACATGGCCCGCGGCCTCGATCCGATCGACCAGCGTCTGGCCCGAGCGGTCTTCGGCAAGGGTGCGGGTGTCGGACACGGTCAGCACGGCAATGCGCACGGGGATGAAGTCCTTGGTCTCTGTGCCGTGGCTCATGGCCGGGCTCCGATCTCGAACCAGTTGACCCTGGGGCCCAGGTTGACCACGCGCGTCGCGCCGATCATGCCCTCGCGCCCCCAGCAATCGTGGATATGCCCGCAGACCGCAAGCTGTGGCTGCACCCGGGCGATGGCATCGCGGATCGCGGTCGAGCCGACCGAGAACCATCCCCCCGTGACATCGGCGATGCCCTTGGGCGGCGAATGGAACACCATCACATCGGCAGCCTCGCACGGGGCCAGAAGCTCTGCCGCCGCCTCCTCGGTCAGGTCGCAGGACCAGTCGCCGAAGGGCGTGACCGGCACGCCATAGCCCAGCCCGAACAGCTTGAGTCCGCCGATCTCCAGACCCTCGCCATGCAGCACATGCGCCCCGCCCGGCGCGGCCGCGCGCAGTTCGTCCGCACTTTCGCAATTGCCGGGCACCATGACGAAGGGCGCGGCGATCCCCGCAATCATCACCATGGCCTGATCCAGACCGTCGCGGCGGTTGCAGAAATCGCCCGCGCCGATCACCAGGTCAGCCCCGGACGAGGCGGCGACCAGCGCGGCGGCTGCGTCCTCCGAGATATGGAGGTCGGAAAAGGCGAGTATCTTCATGCGGTCTCCCTCAGACGGGCCTGAAGCATCAGAAGGTCATGCCAGGCTTCGCGTTTCGCAATCGGATTGCGCAGCAGATAGGCCGGGTGGAACATCGGCAGCACCGGCCGGCCAAGCGCCTGCGCCCAATGCCCGCGCAACCGGGTGATGCCCTTGCGGCCCAGCAGAGCGCCGCAGGAATGGTTGCCCATCAGCACCAGAACCTGCGGGTCGATCAGCGCCACATGGCGTTCCAGGAAGGGCAGCATCATCGCCACCTCCTGCGGCTCGGGGTCGCGGTTCTGCGGCGGACGCCAGGGCAGGACATTCGTGATGTAAAGCGCGCGGGCGGGCTCGGCAGCGGCGCGGTCAAGGCCGATGCAGGCGAACATCCGGTCCAGAAATTTCCCGGCCGCGCCGACAAAGGGCTTGCCCTGGATATCCTCGTCCCGGCCCGGCGCCTCGCCGATGACCATGACGCGGGCGGCCGGGTTGCCGTCGGAAAAGACCAGCGATTTCGCGCCCTTCTTCAACTCGCAATGCTCATAGGCGGCAAGGGCGGCGCGCAGCCCGTCACGGTCGGCGGCACCGGCTGCCGCCGCGCGGGCGACAAGGACCGGATCGGCCTCGGGCGCGGGCGCAACCGGCATGGCGGGCCTGGGGGTCTGCAGCGCAACGGCCACGGGCGCCACGGGCGCGGCCTCGTAGCGGTTGACCGGCGTCTCGCCGATCGCCTCGGTCGCGCCCAGTTCGATCTGCCATTCCAGCAGCGCCAGCGCGGTGTGGGGGTCGATCCCGGAATCCATCGCGCAAGGCTAGGGCGCGACCGGGGCGGCGGCAATGGCCATCGCGTCCCTTGCCGGGGACAGGCGCGCTTTCTATAAGCGGGGCGATCAGGTCGGAGGCCCCATGACGTTCCGTTTCCGCCACCTTCTGGGCATCGAGCCGCTGAAGGCAGACGATATCCGCACCATCCTGGATCTTGCCGATCAATATGTCGATCTCAGCCGGGGCGCGTCGAAACATTCCGACGTGCTGGCCGGGCTGACCCAGATCAACATGTTCTTCGAGGCATCGACCCGGACCCAGGCCAGTTTCGAGATCGCGGGCAAGCGGCTGGGCGCGGATGTGATGAACATGTCGATGCAGGCGTCCAGCCTGAAGAAGGGCGAGACGCTGATCGACACCGCGCTGACGCTGAACGCGATGCATCCCGACCTGCTGGTGGTGCGCCATCCGCAATCGGGCGCGGTGGATCTGCTGGCGCAAAAGGTCAATTGCGCGGTGCTGAACGCGGGCGACGGGCGGCACGAACACCCGACCCAGGCGCTGCTGGACGCGCTGACGATCCGCCGCGCCAAGGGGCGGCTGCACCGGCTGACGGTGGCGATCTGCGGCGACATCGCTCATTCCCGCGTGGCGCGCTCGAACATCCTGCTTCTGGGCCGGATGGAGAACCGGGTGCGGCTGATCGGCCCCGCAACGCTGATCCCCGCCCGGGCCGCCGAATTCGGCGTCGAGGTCTACGAGGACATGCGCGAAGGGCTGGCAGGGGCCGATGTGGTGATGATGCTGCGGCTACAGAAGGAACGGATGGATGGCGGATTCATCCCCAGCGAGCGCGAATACTACCACCGTTTCGGGCTGGACGCCGAGAAGCTGGCGCATGCCAAGGAGGACGCCATCGTGATGCATCCGGGGCCGATGAACCGCGGGGTCGAGATCGACGGCACGCTGGCCGATGACATCAACCGCAGCGTCATCCAGGAACAGGTCGAGATGGGGGTGGCGGTGCGCATGGCGGCGATGGACCTTCTGGCGCGCAGCTTGCGGGCGGAACGCGCGGCGGGGGGTATCCATGTTTGATCCCACCTTGTCGGCCGATCTGGAGGATGGCGAAACCGTGCAGGCGCAGTTCCGCGCCGACCGGGGCACCTATATCAAGGCGCATGCGTTGCTGGCGGCGATCGCCGGTGTGGGGGCGAGCCTGGTGCTGTTGCTGCTGGGCAACCCTTATCCCTGGGTCGGGATCGTGGCCGCGCTTCTCGGGATCGGGGTGCGCGGGGCCTATCTGATCGGCGAGGAACTCAAGGCCACCTGGACGCTGACCGACCGCGCGCTGATGGGACCGGGCGGACGGCGGATCCTGTTCGAAAACATCGACAAGGCCCGCAAGCTGGGCGCCGCGGTGCAGGTCGTCACCCGCTCGGGCGACAAGCACCTGATCAAGTTCCTGGCAGAACCGGATGCAGTCGTGGCGCGGATACTGGCGGCGAAGGGCGCGCGGCGATGAGAACGCTATTTACCAACGCCCGCCTGATCGACCCCGAGGCCGGGACAGACGCGCCCGGCTGGTTGCTGGTCGAGGGCGAGACGATCCTTGCCACCGGCACGGGCGAGGCGGCGCCGGCCGACACCGTGATCGACTGCGCCGGGAACTGCCTTGCCCCCGGGATCGTCGATATCGGCGTCAAGGTCTGCGAACCGGGCGAGCGGCACAAGGAAAGCTTTGGCTCGGCCGGGGCGGCTGCGGCCGCGGGTGGCGTGACCACCATCGTCACCCGCCCCGACACGACCCCCGCCATCGACACGCCCGAGGTGCTGGAATTCGTCACCCGCCGCGGCCGCGATGCCTCGCCCGTCCGGATCAAGCCCATGGCCGCCCTGACCAAGGGGCGCGAGGGGCGCGAGATGGTCGAGATCGGGTTCCTGCTGGATGCGGGCGCGGTTGCCTTTACCGATGGCGACCGGGTGGTCGAGAACACCAAGGTCCTGTCCCGCGCGATGACCTATGCGCGCTCCCTTGGCGCGCTGGTGATCGCCCACCCGCAGGATCCGGGCCTGTCGGACGGGGCCTGCGCGACCTCGGGCAAGTTCGCCTCGCTGCGCGGTCTGCCGGCCGTCTCGCCCATGGCGGAACGCATGGCGCTGGACCGCGACCTGGCTCTGGTCGAGATGACGGGCGTGAAATACCACGCCGACCAGATCACCACCGCCCGCGCCCTGCCCGCGCTGGACCGCGCCAAGCAGAACGGCCGCGACGTGACTGCGGGCGTGTCGATCCATCACCTGACGCTGAACGAACTGGATGTCGGAGACTATCGCACCTTCTTCAAGGTCAAGCCGCCGCTCCGGGCCGAGACTGACCGCGTGGCGCTGGTCGAGGCGGTGGCCTCGGGCCTGATCGACGTGATTTCCTCGATGCACACGCCGCAGGACGAGGAATCGAAGCGCCTGCCCTATGAAGCTGCGGCAAGCGGCGCGGTCGGGCTGGAAACGCTCCTGCCCGCAGCGCTGCGGCTTTACCATGCGGGCGCGATCGACCTGCCGCGGCTCTGGCGGGCGCTGTCGCTGAACCCGTCACGGCGGCTGGGGCTTGCCACCGGGCGTCTGGCCCCGGGCGCACCGGCCGATCTGGTCTGGTTCGACGCGGATGCGCCCTTCGTGCTGGACCGCTTCGCGCTGCGCTCGAAATCGAAGAACACCCCCTTCGACGGGGCGCGGATGCAGGGCCGGGTGCTGGGCACCTGGGTCGCGGGCGCGCGCGTCTTTGGAAAAGGCTGACCCCTCATGCCCATGATCGAAACCGCGCCCCTGACCCTCGGCCTTGTGGCGCTGCTGGCCTATCTGCTGGGGGCGGTGCCCTTCGGCATCGTCATGGCGCGCCTGTTCGGCCTTGGCGATCTGCGCAAGATCGGGTCGGGGAATATCGGCGCAACCAACGTGCTGCGCACCGGCAACAAGCCGGCCGCCTTCCTGACATTGGTGCTGGACGCGGCCAAGGGGGGCATCGCGGTGCTGATCGCGCGCGTGGCGGTCGGCGAGGATGCGGCGCAACTTGCAGGCTTCGCAGCCTTCCTCGGCCATCTGTTCCCGGTCTATCTGGGGTTCAAGGGCGGCAAGGGGGTCGCGACCTTCCTTGGCACCTTGCTGGCGCTGGCATGGCCCGTGGGACTTGCGGCCTGCGGCACCTGGCTCGTGGTGGCTGCCGCGCTGCGCTATTCGTCGTTGTCCGCGCTGGTCGCGGCGGCGCTGTCGCCGGTCTGGGCCATGGTTCTGGGACATGGCGAAACGGCCGTGCTGGCCGCCCTGCTGGCCGCCCTGATCCTTGTCCGCCACGCCGCAAATATCCGCCGCCTGATCGCCGGGACCGAGCCGAAGATCGGCAGGAAGAGCTGAGTCGCGAAGGTCGGGTTTCCCTTACCCTGCGGCATTTTCGCTTTGTCCACGCCGCAGCTGGATCTAATATAAGTTAAGGAAACCTTGACATTTTTGGCAGGCTGCACCGCATGGGTTCGGCTGGTCCCGATCCTTCGCGGGAGGTCGGATCATGGACACGTTGTTCTGGCTGATACTGGCCACGGGCCTGACCGTAGCGGGCGACTATTTCATCAAGCTGGCATCCGACCACGATGACGGGATGACCTCGACGATGTTCCTTGTCGGGGCGGTGTGCTACGGGCTGCCCGCCCTGGCCTGGTTCTTCCTTATGCAACAGCATTCGCTGGCCACGATCGGCGTGCTCTATTCCTCGGCAACGCTGGTGCTGCTGGCGTTGCTGGGCATCGTCGTCTTCAAAGAAGCCGCCTCCTGGCGCGATGCGGTCGGCATCGGACTGGCGCTGGCCGCCGTGCTGGTCATGCACAGCGGGGACAGGGGCGCCTGAACGGCAGGCTCAGTAGCTGAACTCGGCGTAGATGCGGGAGAGATCCCCGTTCCAGTCGCCATGGTAATGCTCCAATAGCTCGTCGGCCGGGGCCTTGCCGGTGTCGACGCTGTCTTCGAGCGCGTGCAGGAAATGGCGTTCGTCCTGCACCATGCCGCCCAGCCCCGGCCGGGCGCGGGCCTTGAGGCCCGAGCGCGCGATCGCGACGACCTCGCTGGCAAGCGCCTGCATGCTGCGGCCACCCACTTCGGCCTGAAGCCCCTGCACCGAGGCCGCAACCCGCCAGGCATCGCGCGTTTGGGCATCCCAGTCCTTGACCAGATCCCAGGCAGCATCGAGCGCGGACTGGTCATAGGTCAGCCCGACCCACAGCGCGGGCAGCGCGCATAGCCGCCGCCACGGCCCGCCATCGGCGCCGCGCATCTCGATGAACTTCTTGACGCGGGCCTCGGGGAAGATGGTGGTCAGGTGATCGGCCCAGTCCGACAGGGTCGGCACCTCTCCGGGCAGCGCGGGCAGGCGACCGGCAAGGAAATCGCGGAAGGACTGGCCCAGCGCGTCGATGTACCTGCCGTCGCGATAGACGAAATACATCGGCACATCGAGCGCGTAATCCACCCAGCGCTCGAAGCCGAAACCGTCCTCGAAGGCAAAGGGCAGCATCCCCGTCCGCGCCGGGTCGAGATCGCGCCAGACGCGGGCGCGCCAGGACTTGTGGCCATTGGGCTTGCCGTCGAGGAAGGGCGAATTGGCGAAAAGCGCGGTCGCGACGGGTTGCAGGGCCAGCGCCACGCGCAGTTTCTGCACCATGTCGGCCTCGGACGAGAAATCGAGATTCACCTGCACCGTGCAGGTGCGGTACATCATCGTCTTTCCCATGGTCCCGACCCGGTCCATGTAGTCGGTCATCAGCCGGTAGCGGCCCTTGGGCATCACCGGCATCTCATCATGCGCCCAGACCGGCGCGGCGCCCAGCCCGATGAAGCCCACGCCGATCTCGTCGGCGACCGAGCGGACCTCGCGCAGGTGCTCGTTCACCTCGTCACAGGTCTGATGGATGGTTTCGAGCGGCGCGCCGGACAGTTCCAGTTGCCCGCCCGGCTCCAGGCTGACGTTGGCGCCGTCCTTTTCCAGCCCGATGATATGCTCGCCCTCGAAGATCGGCGCCCAGCCATAGCGCTGGCGCAAGCCCTGAAGCACGGCCAGCACCGACCGCTCGCCCGCATAGGGAATGGGCTTGAGCGTCGCCTTGTCATAGCCGAATTTCTCGTGCTCGGTGCCGATGCGCCAGGCATCCTTGGGCTTGCAGCCGGCTTCGAGATACTCGGCCAGTTGCGCCACGGACTCGATCGGGCCGCCGCCGGTTTGTGGGATGGACATGGGCGCTGGCCTCCGGGTTCGTTCGCGTCGTTCGGCCTGTCACCTGCGACGGGGGGCGGGTCAAGTCAAGGCCGGGTGACGCTCGCGCCGCCAGACCGTGACCGGTCCCTGGTCCGGGGTCCGGTCGAGTGCCGCGACAATATGGCCGGGGCGGGCGCCCGGCAATGATACGAAAGCATCGAACAGCGCATCGGCCCCCTGCGCCGCGGCCGGGATCGTCACGGTGGGAAAGCCGGATTGCGCAAGCCGCCAGAGCCGGGCGCCATCGGCGTCGAAGACCAGTTCCAGTTCGGTCAGTTCGCTCAGCGCCACGAAGCCGCCATTGCCGGGTGCCAGATAGGTGATCTGCCCCTCGTCCACCTGCACGATGCCCGGCGCCGCCCCGTGCGCCAGAAACCGCAGCCGCCGGATCGCGACATAGGCCAATGCCAGCGACAACAGCAACAGCGCCAGCCCGAGCCCCTGGAAGAACCAGCCGCCGAAGGTGAAGACCCAGCCCCCCGCCAGCGCCATCCCGCCCGCGGCCAGCATCTCGCGCGAGCGATCGAGCAGCGCGCGAATCTCGGGGCGCAGGAAGCTCACCCCCAATCCCCCAGCGCCTGCTGCCACAGCGTCATGGCGGCCACCGCCGCCGTGTCCGCGCGCAGGACCCGGGGGCCCAGGCTGACCGGATGGGCAAAGGGCAGGCCGCGCAGGCGGGTGCGCTCGGCATCCGAAAAGCCGCCCTCGGGGCCGATCAGTATGGCCCAGGGCCCGCGCGGCGCATCGCCCAGCGCCGCCCCCGCCCCCACCAGCGCCTCGTCGCAGAACATCAGCCGCCGCCCTTCGGGCCAGTCGGCCAGCAGGTCGGACAAGCGCCGCAGGTCGCAGACTTCGGGGACATAGGTGCCGCCGCATTGCTCGGCCGCCTCGATGGCATGGGCCTGCAAACGGTCCTGCCGGATCCGCTCGGCATTGGTGAAATCGGTCTGGACCGGGCAGATCCGCGCGGCGCCCATCTCGGCCGCCTTCTCGACGATGAAATCGGTGCGCGCCTTCTTGATCGGCGCGAACAACAGCCACAGATCGGGCGGCAGCCGAAGCGGCCTTGTCTGCCGCTCGCACAGCAGCGCGCCACCGCGCTTGCCCGCCGTGGACACCCGAGCCAGCCATTCGCCCGCGCGCCCGTCGAACGCCAGAACCGCATCGCCAACGCCAAGCCGCATCACGGAAAAGAGATAATGCGCCTGCTCCACCGCCAGAGGAACGGTTTGCCCTTCCCCCAACGGGTGCTCTACATAGAGCCGGATTTTCGCAGACCGGGGTTCGCTCATGGCCACCAGTGATATGTCCCAGACCGGCGAAACGCCAGAGGCCGAAGGCCAAGTCGCAGATGCGGTCCGGGGCAACTGGGTCGACGCCCAGGCGCCGGCCTGGACGCGCCCCTATCTGCGGCTGTCGCGCGCCGACCGGCCGGTGGGGACGTGGCTGTTGCTGATTCCCTGCTGGTGGGCGGTGACGCTGGCCGCGGCCTCGACCGGATTCCTGTGGATCGACCTCTGGATCGTGCTGGGCTGCGCCATCGGGGCGTGGCTGATGCGCGGTGCGGGCTGCACATGGAACGACATCACCGACCGCGAATTCGACGCCAGCGTGGCGCGCACCCGCTCGCGCCCGATCCCCTCGGGGCAGGTGACGGTGCAGAACGCGGTGGTGTGGATGGTGCTTCAGGCGCTGACCGCCTTCCTGATCCTGATCACCTTCAACAACGCGGCGATCTCTCTGGGAATCGCCTCGCTGGTGCTGGTGGCGGTCTATCCCTTCGCCAAGCGCTTTACCTACTGGCCGCAGGTCTTTCTTGGGCTCGCCTTCAACTGGGGGGCGCTGCTGGCCTGGACGGCGCATACCGGCAGCCTAGGTTGGCCTGCGCTGTTCCTTTACCTGTCGGGGATCGCCTGGACGATCTTCTACGACACGATCTATGCCCATCAGGACAAAGAGGACGACGCGCTGATCGGGGTGAAGTCCACTGCGTTGCTGTTCGGAGACCAGACGGCGCTGCGGCTTCAACAGTTCGGAATCGCAAGCGTCGGGTTGATGGCACTGGCGGTTCTGGTCGCGCTGACCCATAGCGCCGGACAGACAGCCGTGATCGTTGGATTGATGGGGGTCGCAGGCTTCGGCGCGCATCTTTACTGGCAATTGCGCAATCTTGACGCGGACGATGCCGAGACCTGCCTGCGACTGTTCCGGGCGAACCGCGAAGCCGGTCTGATCCCGGTGCTGTTCTTTGGTCTTGCAATTCTGGCATGATTGAGCGGCACGCGGCCTTGGAAGGGGACGATCCATGATCCTAACCGTGGGACAGCCCCGATGACCCGCCTCAGCCCGAAACTGATAACGAGTGCCGTGATCGCGCTGGTGGGCGGATTGTGCCTGCTGGCCGCGTTTCTGGCCGTCGGACAGCTCGAGTCGCGGACGGCAAAGGCCACGCGCGCGGCGTTGTCCGAGAAAGGGATCGACTGGGCCGAGGCCACGCCAGACGGGATGCTGATGCGGCTGACGGGCACGGCCCCGGACGAGGCGGCGCGGTTCCGCGCGCTCTCGGTCGCGGGCGAGGTGATCGATGCGTCGCATTTGCTGGACGAGATCACGGTCGAGACCACAAACCCACTGGCAGCGCCAAGATTCTCGGTCGAGCTGTTGCGCAACGCCTCGGGTATCTCGGTGATCGGGCTGGTGCCGACGGCGACCGATCGCGGCAGGCTTGGCCGTGATCTGGCGCGAATCGCGCGTGACGGGTCCGTCACCGACATGCTGGAAACCGTCAACGCCCCGGCACCCGAGGGCTGGGATGCCGCGCTGGCCTTCGGCATCGACGCATTGGGCCGTTTCGATAGCGCCAAGGTCTCGATCACGCCCATGAAGGTCTCGGTAGCGGCCATCGCGACCAGTCTGCGCGAGCGGGACAGGATCGCACGGGACCTGCGCGCCGCCGCCCCCGTAGGGGTGACGCCCGTGCTCGACATCTCGGCGCCGCGCCCGATGATCGCGCCCTTCACCCTGAGATTCCTGCTGGAGGATGGGACAGCAAGGTTCGACGCCTGCGCTGCCGACACTGCCGAAGCCGCGACATTGATCGCCCAGGCGGCCCGGCGCGCGGGGCTGACCGGCGCGCTGGATTGCCCGCTGGGGCTGGGCGTGCCCGCACCCGGCTGGGGCGAGGCCGCCGCGCTGGGCATCGACGCCCTGGCCGAAATCGGCGGCGGCACTCTGAGCTTTTCCGATGCCGACGTAACGCTGATGGCAGCCCCCGGAACCGAACGGGCGCGTTTTGACAAGGCGGTGACGGCGCTGCGGGCCCGGTTGCCCGCCCCGTTCGAGCTGACGGCCACCCTGACCGACCCGGCCGGGTCCGAGGGACCGGCCGCCGACGAGGGCCCCAAGGAATTCGTTGCCACGCTTAGCCCCGAAGGCCAGGTGCAGTTGCGCGGTCGGATGCCAGATGCGCTGGTGCAATCTGCGGCCGAAAGCTATGCGCGGGCGCAGTTCGGGTTGCAGAGCGTCCGCTCGGCGACACGGCTTGACCCGAGCCTGCCCGAGGGCTGGCCGATCCGGGCTCTGGCCGGGCTGGAGGCGCTTTCGCAGCTGCGCAACGGAACCGTGATCGTGCGGGCCGATCTCGTGCGGCTGACCGGCGTCACGATGGACGACACAGCCCAGGCAAGGGTGGCGCGGCTGCTTTCGGACAGGTTGGGCGAAGGTAAAGCCTTCCAGATCGACATCACCTATGTCGAACCCGAGGAAACCCCGGACGGCCGCCCGACCCCGGAGGCCTGCGTCGCCCGGATCGCCGAGATCCTGGCGAAAGAAAAGATCACCTTTGCGCCCGGCGCGACCAGGATCGAGGGCGCCGCGGTCCGGGTGGTCGACCAGATCGCCGACGTGCTGCGCAGCTGTCCCGATGCCCAGATCGAGATCGGCGGCCATACCGACAGCCAGGGCCGGGCGGCGCTGAACGAAAGGCTCAGCCGCGAGCGGGCCGAGGCGGTGTTGACCGCGCTGATGGCGCGGCGGGTGCTGACCTCGAACCTGACCGCGCGCGGCTATGGCGCCAGCCAGCCGATCGCGGACAACGGCACGGAAGAGGGGCGCGAGGCGAACCGGCGGATCGAGTTCCAGTTGGTGGCGGCGGAGCCCGAAGACGTCGAGACGGACGAGAACGAGAACGAGAACGAGAACGAGAACGAGAACGAGAACGAGAACGAGAACGAGAACGAAGAAGCAGAAGAAGAAACCGATGGACAGGACTGAATTCATCATCGTGACGACACTGGTTCTGTTCGCGACCTTCCTTCTGGGCTGGTTCGCCTCGTTGCTGGTGCATCGGGTGGCGCAGGTCACCGACGAGAACATGGACGATCTGGATCACATGGCCCAGGCGCTGCACGAGGCCGAGGAACAGCGCGACCAGGCGATCGCCTATCTGCACCAGCGCGAGGCGGAGCTGACCAATCGTCTCAGCCAGACCGAGGCCGAATTGCGCGCGACGATGGACGGGCTGCGCGATGCGCGGTTCGAGGCGGGCGAGCTTCGCGCCCAGATCGACCGGATGCGCACGGACTGAGCGGCAGAACGGGTATGCGCTCCAAGAAGCAGGCGGATGGTCAGTCTTCGGACCAGCGGCCGAGCGCCTTTTCGTCGGTGTCCTTCGCCGCGACCCAGGCTGAACCGTCTGCGCCGAACTCCTTCTTCCAGAAAGGCGCGCGGGATTTCAGGTAGTCCATCAGGAATTCCGCCGCGGCAAAGGCATCGGCGCGGTGGGGGGCGGCGGTCCCGACCATCATGATCGTCTCGCCGGGCAGCATCGTCCCGAAGCGGTGGATGACGAGGCAATCCCTCAGCGCCCAGCGCCGCATCGCTTCGGCCGTGATCCGCCCCAGCGCCCTTTCGGTCATGCCGGGGTAATGCTCCAGTTCCATCCGCGCGAGCCCGCCATCGTCGCGCACGATCCCCGCAAAGGTCACAACTGCGCCCGCATCGGTCCGCCCGGTGGCGAAGGCCCCGCATTCCGCGCCGAAATCGAAGGGCTCGGCCTGAACGCGAACCCGCATCCTCAGCCCCCGGTCATCGGCGGGAAAAAGGCGACCTCGCGCACGCCTGCCAGCGGGGCGTCGAACTCGGCAAGTTCCTGGTCCAGCGCAACCCGCACCGCCGCAAGATCGGCAAAGGCGGCGGCATAGCGGTCCTCGCGCGCCTTCAGTTCCTCGACCAGATCGGCCACGGTCGCCGCGGATGTCTCGATCCGTTCCTTCGGCAGGCCGATGCGCTCGCGCAGCCAGGCGAAATAGAGAACCTCGATCATCGCCGCTCTCCCTCGGCGAGATGGGGCCAGGCCTTGGCGAAATAATCCGCCCCGGTTATCAGCGTCAGCCCCGCCGCCACGACGAGCAGCGCGGTTCCCAGGAACTCGACTGCGGGCAGGGCCACGATCCCATGGCCGATCAGCACCGAGATCGCGACCATCTGGACCGTGGTCTTCCACTTGGCAAGCTGCGTCACCTTGAGCTGGCCAGCGCGCGCGCCCAGAAACTCGCGCAGGCCCGAGACGAAGACCTCGCGGAAGAATATCACGCCCGCGGCCAGCGTCATCACCGCCGGCATCCCCGCCTGTGCCACCACGACCATCAGCGCGATCAGCACCATCGCCTTGTCGGCGATCGGATCGACCATCGCGCCGAAGCGGCTGACGACATTCCATTTCCGGGCCAGGTAGCCGTCCACCCAGTCGGTCGCCGCGGCTCCGACGAAAAGAACAAGCGCGATCCAGTCGGCCAGCGGGCTGTCCCACAGGAAATAGACCGCCGGAAACAGCGGCGCTGCGCAAAGGCGCAGCACGGACAGGATATTGGGCAGGGTCCACCTCATGGCGTCAGGCTTACCGGCTCAACCCGCCAAGGGAAAGGGTGCTTGGATGCCATCATCATGCCTCGCGCTACAAACTCCCGCCCGGGGACGCTGCATCCTTGGGGCAAATGCCCTCCTGTGTCCGTCAGCGCCCAAGGCAAGCCCGCTCGGCTCACTCGCGGTCCAGGCCGCGTCAATGCCCAGCACAACCTGTCGCACAACTCAGCCACCGGCATGAAAGAAGTCATGGATTCTTTGTGCCAGCGATTCGGAAACTCCGTCCACGGCCTTGAGATCGGCCAATCCCGCGCGCGCTACCGCCTTTGCGCTGCCGAAATGCGCCAGCAGCGCGCGCTTGCGCGTGGCGCCGACGCCGGGGATGTCGTCAAGCGGCGTGGCGCCCACGGCCTTGGCGCGCTTTTGCCGATGCGCCCCGATGGCAAAGCGGTGCGCCTCGTCGCGCAGGCGCTGCACGAAGTAAAGCACCGGGTCATTGTGTTTCAGCGCAAAGGGGCGCTGGCCGGGGCGGTGGAATTCCTCTTTCCCGGCATCGCGGTCGATGCCCTTGGCCACGCCAAGAACCGGGATGTCCTCGACGCCCAGATCGGCCATGATCTGCGCGACCGCCCCCACCTGCCCCGCACCGCCGTCGATCAGCAACAGGTCGGGCCATGTCTCCCCCTCGCGATCCGGGTCTTCCCTGAGCAACCGCTGGAAGCGGCGCGTCAGCACCTCGCGCATCATGCCGAAATCGTCGCCCGGCGTCAGGTCGGTGCCGCGGATGTTGAACTTGCGGTACTGGCTTTTCACGAACCCCTCGGGTCCGGCAACCACCATCGCCCCCACCGCGTTCGTGCCCTGGATATGGCTGTTGTCGTAGATCTCGATCCGCGCGGGCGGGGAGTCCAGTCCGAACGCCTCGGCCAGCCCTGCCAGCAGCTTGCCCTGCGCCACGCTTTCCGACAAGCGCCGGGCAAGGCTTTCGCGGGCATTGCGGGCGGCCCCGGCCACCAGATCCGCCTTTTCGCCACGCTGGGGCACCGCGATCTCGACCTTGCGGCCCGCGCGTTCGGACAGCGCCTCTGCCATCAGGTCGCGATCCTCGATATCGTCCGACAAGAGGATCAGCCGGGGCGGGTCCTTGTTCTCGTAGAACTGGCCAAGGAAGCCGCGCAGCACCTCGGCCGCCTCGGCGCCGGAACCGGTCTTCGGGTAATAGTCCCGGTTGCCCCAGTTCTGGTTCGCCCGGATGAAGAAGACCTGCACGCAGGCCTGCCCGCCCTCCATGTGCAGCGCGATCACATCCGCCTCGGCCACGCCGCGCGGGTTGATGCCCTGAACCGACTGCACCTGGGTCAGGGCGCGGATGCGGTCGCGCAGGGCCGCCGCGCGCTCGAACTCCATCGCGTCCGAGGCCGCCGCCATCTCGGTCGCCAGCGCCTCCTGCACGCCGGTCGTGCGGCCCTGAAGGAAGCGTTCGGCATCGCGCACCGCCCGGGCATACTCGGCCGCGCTGATCCGGCCGACGCAGGGCGCGCTGCACCGCTTTATCTGGAACAGAAGACAGGGCCGCGTGCGGCTGTCGAACACCGAGTCCGAACAGTTCCTCAGCAGGAACACCTTCTGCAACTGGTTCAGCGTCCGGTTCACCGCGCCGGCACTGGCGAAGGGGCCGAAATAGGCGCCCTTCTCGGACTTGGCCCCGCGATGCTTGGTGATCTGCGGGAAAAGGTGGCCGGTGGTAATCAGGATGTTGGGAAAGCTCTTGTCGTCGCGCAACAGCACGTTGTAGCGCGGCTTGAGCTGCTTGATGAGGTTCTGCTCAAGCAGCAGCGCCTCGGTCTCGGTCCGCGTGGTCAGGAACATCATCGACGCGGTTTCCGAGATCATCCGCGCGATCCGGGGGGAATGCCCGGACGGCTTGGCATAATTCGCCACCCGTTTCCTCAGGCTGCGGGCCTTGCCGACATACAGAACGCGGGCCTGGGCATCGAGCATGCGGTAGACACCGGGCGAGTTGTCCAGCGTCGCAAGGTAGGACTGGATACAGGCATGGCCCTGCGGGCGGCGGGCGGCTTCAGCCTCGGTCGGGTTCATGGTCATTTCGTCGAGATCGTGATTCCCCGCCATCGCTGCAACGATACCCGGCCGGCCATCAAGTCCAAACATGTCCACGACTTCTGTGGACAAGTCTGCGTATAAGCTTGGGGCGCGTGGGATTTTCCATTGGATTCCGACCCGTTCAACGGTTTGCTCATTTTTTGTGCGGTTCTGCAAGTGATTGATATTTCATCACAAAATTCACAATGTTGCAAATTGTTGAATTTCCTGAAGAAATGGTGAAGAAATTATGACCGGCTCCGGCAGAGGTGGAAAAGTTAACGCGCCACTCTGCCCGAGACCGTCACTCCACCCCAAGAACATCGGGTGTCTGCCAGGACAGGTGCTGGCCGCCATCGACGCACAGAAGTTGCCCCGTGACCGAGCGCGCATCAAGGAAGTAGTCGAGCGCAGCGCAGATCTCGTCGGGATCGGCGCCGCGGCGCAGGATCGTCGCGGCGCGCTGGCGAGCGAAATGGTCCTCGGACTGCCGACCGCCGCGCAGCGTCGGCCCCGGCCCGATCGCGTTCACGCGGATCGCCGGGGCCAGCGCCTGCGCCGCGGTGCGGGTAAAGGCCCAGAGCCCCATCTTGGCGATGGTATAGGTCATGAATTCGGGCGTCGGCTTGAGCACGCGCTGGTCGATCATGTTGATCACCAGTCCCGAAGCCAGCGGCTCGCCACCCTCGCAGATGCCGTGATCGGGCGCCTGATGGGCAAAGGCCTGCGTCAGCAGGAAGGGCGCGCGCAGGTTCGAGCCGATATGCCGGTCCCAGCTTTCGCGGGAGGCGGTGTGGATGTTGTCGTATTCGAAGATCGAGGCGTTGTTGACCAGCACCGTCAGCGGCCCGCCCAGCGCCTCGGCCGCCCGCCCGACCAGCGCGGCGGCGGCATCCTCGTCCAGCAGATCGGCCTGCAGCGCCACCGCATGCTGGCCCCGGGCGCGGATCTCGCCTGCCACCGCCTCGGCTGCATCGGCGCTGGCGGCATAATGGATCGCCACGTCGAAACCGCGCGCCGCAAGGTGCAGCGCCATCGCCCGGCCCAACCGCCGCGCGCCGCCTGTCACCAGCGCACGATCCGTCATGTCATCACCACAAGCGCAATGTAGAGCACGAAGAGGGCCGTGAAGATCGCGCCCCAGACCCGGGTCAACGGCCAGCCCCGGAACACGAAGGGCACCAGAAGGAGCGTGGCCCCCAGCATCACCCAGAAATCGAAGCGCAGCATCTCGGCCGGGATCGGGATATTGCCGAAGAAGCTGGCAATGCCGACGATGGCGAGCAGGTTGAACATGTTCGACCCGATCACGTTGCCCAAGGCGACATCAGCCTGTCGGCGCAGCGCGGCCACGACCGTGGTGGCAAGCTCGGGAAGCGATGTGCCGACGGCCACCAGCGTGAGGCCGATCACCGTATCCGACACGTTCAGCGCCCGGGCAATCTCGATCGAACTGTCGACCAGAAGGTCTGCGCCCAATGGAAGACCGATGAGACCCAGCACCAGGTAGACCAGGATTTTTTGCCAGCCAAGACCGGGATCGGCACCCTCTATCTCCTCGGGATCGTCACCTGCTGCCACGCGCGCGCCATTCGCACGCCTATGGTTTCTGGCGGTCAGGAAGGCGTCGGCCAGAACGAAACCCAGCACCAGCAAAAGGCCCAGGCCGTGAACCCATGTGATCGTTCCGGTCAGCGAGATCGCCAAGAAGAAGACCGTGGCGCCCAGCATCAGCCCATAGGTGCGCCGCGTGTCGCATTCATCGGTCCGGATCGCCACGATCAGTGCCGGCAGGCCCAGCACCATAAGCACGTTGGCAATGTTCGATCCGACGACATTGCCCAGCGCAATGCCCGGCGAGTCGCGCAGCACCGCCTGGATCGAGACCAGAAGTTCGGGCGCCGAGGTGCCGAAGGCCACGATGGTCAGCCCCACGATCAGCGCGGGCACACCCAGTCGCAGCGACAGGTTCACCGCCCCCTTGACCAGGCTGTCCCCGGCCAGAACCAGCAACGCCAACCCGAGGGCGGCGTACATGAACTGGATCGCCATTGTGCCTAGCCCTTTCCGCAGGGGCAGGGACCGCTGCCGATCCGATGGCGCCCACAGGCGGGGCATTTGCCGGTTCTGGACCGCCCGAAGGCAATGCGCCGACCGCCCGTCCCGGGCAGGCGCAGCCTGCCGAACATGGCCAGCACGGCCATGCCGATCAGGAAGAGCGTCACGATCTTGAGTATCATATCCTACAACCCATAGCGCGCCCACAGCGCGCGCGCCTCGATCTCGTCCATCACGCCCGCCACCGCGGGCGCACCGAGCCGCGACCAAAGACCCTTGCGCGGGCTATGCAGCGCGAACTTCACCTTGTCGCCAAAACGGTCCTTCATCACCGGCACCATATGGCCGATGCCATCCGCCAGCCCCAGTTCGACCGCCTGCTCCCCGACCCAGACATCGCCGGTAAAGAGGTCGCGATCCTCCTTCAGCCGCGTGCCGCGACGCGCGCGGACATGGTCCTTGAACGCTTCGTGGATCGGGGTCTGCAACTGCATCAGCCGCGCGACATCCTCGGGCTTTTCCGGCTGGAACGGGTCGAGGAAGCTCTTGCTTTCGCCCGCGGCATGCACCCGGCGTTCGACGCCGTAGCGCGCGATGAACTCGGGAAAGCCGAAGCCCGTATAGATCACCCCGATCGAGCCGATGATGGAACTGCGGTCGGCCCAGATCTCGTCGGCCGCGCAGGCCAGCCAGTAGCCGCCCGAGGCGGCGACATCCTCGACGAAGGCGAAGACCGGCACCTCGCATTCCTCGGCAAGCCGGCGGATCCGCGCGCCGATCAGCGCGCTTTGCGCAGGCGATCCGCCGGGCGAGTTCAGCGCCAGCGCCACCGCGGCCGGGCGGCCCTTGCGAAAGGCGCGCTCGATCACCGGCGCAAGCCCCGCATCCGACAAGCTGGCCCCGCCCCGGCCGCCCGCCGCAATCGGGCCGGAAAGACGGATCACCGCCACCAGTGGATCGGATTTCACGAAGGGGAGCCAGCGCTTCATGGACTCGCATGTAGAGTGGGGGGCGGGTCCGAACAAGACGGCAGAAGAAATGGCCCCGCCCTGTTGCATCGCCGCCCGGCCGCGCAGCTCAGGCGGGCTTGCGCGCGATGATCGCGGCCCGGCGGCGGCGCAGCGTGCCCGTTCCGTTGGCCAGGTCCGTTGACTTGCCGGTATGGTCCACCCGCTCGACCGTCAGCCCGGCCGCCGCGAACAGCCCGCGCATCTCGGCCTCGCCCAGGGGGCCGGTGCGCCGTGTCGGGCGGGATGCCCAGAACCGGCCCGCGACCTCGGCCAGTTCGGCCACCTCCACGGGCGCAAGCCCCGCGGCTCGCGCCTGTTCGGTCAGCCTGGCCTGCCGGGCCGGGATGTCGTCCGCGCCCTCTGGCCGCCAGGGCTCGCCCTCGCCATCCTCGGCCAGCGCGCTGGACATCAGCACCGCGCCGCCGGGCACAAGGCTTGCCGCCCAGTTGGCAACGACCCGGCCGCGCTGGTCGCGCGGAAAGAAGACGAGGAAGGAATGGGCGATCACCAGATCCATGCCCTCGGCGCGGAAGTCCAGCATGTCGGCGGTGCGGGCGGTCAGATCGAGGCCCAACTCGGCGCCCAGCAGGCGGTTCTGCATGACCGGCGTCGCGCAGCGGTCGACATAGGTGATTTGCGGCGCAACGCCCGCATTGCGAAAGCCCGAGGCGACAATCGACAAAACCCCGGTATCGGCCCCGCCCGAGATCAGCACCCGCCGCGCACCCTGCGCCGCGGCCCGGGCGATCTCGGCGTGAAAGAACCGCCAGCCCGCGGGCGGCTTGCCCTGTGCCAGCACCAGCCGCAGCATCGACCAGGCCCGGTGGTAATCGGCGCAGCCATCGCCGGGCGCGCAAAGGGCGGGCGCCCAGTCCCAGGAAAACCGCGCGATCCGCTCAAGCGGCTCGATATCCTTGGGGGTCAGGGGTGCGTCCGGAACCATGGCCCGGACTGAACCCCTACCCCGCAGCCGCTTCAAGCGCAAACGCAGCCCGCGGGATCAGGCCTTGCGCTGGGCGGTGTTCAGATACCGGCATTTCCAGTTGGCGACGGTCCAGTTCGGATGCGTCTCGACCCATTTTGCCAGTTCCGGCTGGGCCCCCATCATGCAGGCCATGGGTGAGATGTCGGTATAGATCAGGCTGCGTTCCTCGCAGGCCCGTTGTTCATTCTGCGCCAGTCCAAAGCAGGCGACGAAGACAAGTTCGATCATGGCGACCTCGCGCTTTCCGGTTCCTGCCGAAAGGATGGCAGGCGATCCTGCATTGATGGTTAACCGGGCGCGCGCTTCCCGCAATGCTGCATCGCAGCAAAATCCATGCTGCACATGCAAAGCAGAAATCGGCGACGTTTTCGCCCTGCGCTGCCTGAATCCCGGGCAGAACGCGGCTATCCCTTGCGCCGCATCAGCCCCCGCGCCGGGTCATAGCCCAATAGCGCCAGCAGGAAGAACGCGACCGCCCCGGTCCCGACCCACAGCAACGCCCAGCCGTTGAACTGCGCATAAAGCGCAAAGCGGATCAGTTCGACCGCATGGGTAAAGGGGTTCACCGCGCAGATGTCGCGCAGCAGCCGCGAGGCTTCGGCCATCTTCCACAGCGGATAAAGCGCGGTCGACAGGAAGAACATCGGGAAGATGACGAAATTCATCACGCCCGCGAAATTCTCGAGCTGCCTGATCGTGGACGAGATCAACAGCCCCAGCGCCCCCAGCATCAACCCGCTGAGGACAAGCGCCGGCAGGACGTAGACATAGCCCATCGCGGGCATCCTGATGCCCATCAGCGCGGCGATGCCGAGAAAGGCATAGACTTGCAACAGCGACACCGCCACGCCCGCCATCAGCTTGCAGAACAGAAGCCACCAGCGCGGCCGGGGGGAGGTCAGCAACAGCCGCATGGAGCCCATTTCCTGATCGTAGACCAGCGAAAGCGAGGACTGCATCCCGTTGAAAAGCTGGATCATCGCGCAAAGGCCGGGGACGATGTAGACCTCGTAGGTGATATAGGTCTGGTAGGGCGGCGTGATCGACAGGCCCAGCGCCGCGCGGAACCCCGCGGCAAAGATCACCAGCCAGACCAGCGGGCGCACCAGCGCCGAAAGGAAACGGCCGCGGTTCTGAAGAAACCGCATCGCCTCGCGCAGCACGATGGCGTAAAGCGCGATCGTCCAGGCGTTCATGCCGCCGCCTCGTCATTGCCGCCGGTCATCTCGATGAAGGCGTCGATCAGATCGCCCTCGCCCGCAATCTCGGCCGCACTGGCCTGTTTCAGCACCCGGCCGCGATTCAGCACCACGACATCGTCCGAAGGCTCGATCTCGTCGACCAGATGGGTGGCCCACAGGACCGTCAGCCCCTCGGCCGCCAGATCGTGGACATGGGCGGTGATCGACCGGCGCGCGGCGGTGTCCAGCCCCACGGTCGGCTCGTCCAGCAACAGCACCTCGGGCGCATGGATCAGCGCGCGGGCAATCTCCATCCGCCGGCGGTGCCCGCCATTCAGCGCGCGCACCTTCTCGTCCGCGCGCTCGCGCATGTTCAGCCGCTCCAGCGCGGCGTCGATCCGGGCGGTGGCATCGCGCCCCGCCATGCCGTGCAGCGCCGCGAAATAGCGCATGTTGCGCATGACACTCGTATCCAGATCCAGCGTCGGCTGCTGGAACACCACCCCGATCCGGGCAAGTGCTGCGCGCGGGTTGCGGGCCAGGTCGAAGCCCGCCACCTCGATCCTGCCCTCGCGCGTCACCAGAAGCCGCGTGAGCAACGAGAACAGCGTCGATTTCCCCGCCCCGTTCGGCCCCAGAAGCGCGCAGAACCGCCCCCGGTCCAGCGCGAAGGACACATCGTCCAGCGCCCTTTTCGCCCCGTAGGACAGGCTGACATTGGAAACGCAAAGGGCGGTGGTGCGGGTCATATGTCCTGTCCCTGGGCAGGTGAGAGGATAGCGGGCCGGCCGGCAAGGTCCAGAATCCGGGTCCCGAGGCGCTCGGCCTCGGCGCGAGAGTGGGTCACGAACAGCGTGGCTGGCCGCTCCTCGGCGATCAGCCGCTCGGTCAGCGCCAGCATCGTCTCGGCGGTTGCAGGGTCGAGCGAAACAAAGGGCTCGTCCATGATCAGAAGCTCGGGATGCCCGGCAAAGGCGCGTGCCAGGGCAAGCCGCCGCTGCTGGCCCAGCGAAAGCTGGCCGGGAAAGGCATGCGCCTTGTCGCCGATACCGACCCGGGCCAGCATGTCGCGCGCCGCCCGGCGCGTCAGGCCCGGATGCACCAGCGTCAGGTTCTGCAGCACGCTGCGCCAGGGCAGAAGGGTCGGTTCCTGGAACACCATCGCGATCCGGCCGGGCCGCTCGACCGTGCCTTCGAACCTGTCATCCAGCCCGGCAACGATACGCAAGAGCGTCGTCTTGCCGATACCCGAGGGGCCAAGGATCGCCACCGTCTCGCCCTTGGCGACCTCGAAGGCGACCGGGCCCAGAACGGGGGTATCGCCAAAGGACTTGGCGCGGATATCGACGCGGATCATGCCGTCCGCCAGCGCCGCGCGCGCCGCTCCCACGGTTGCAGGATCAGCCATTCGACGGCCAGCATCACCACGATGAAGGATAGCGCGTAGATCAGCACCATGCCCACGTCGAACAGCTGGAAGTAAAGGTGGATCTTGAAGCCGATCCCGTTCGACCGGCCCAGGAACTCGACCACCAGGACGATCTTCCAGATCACCGCCACACCGCCCCGCGCCGCCGCCGCCACGAAAGGAGCAAGCTGGGGCAACAGCACATGGCGCAGCCGCGCCCAGCCGGACATGCGATAGACCCGCGCCATGGCGTCCAGATCGGCCGACAGCGCCCGCGCGCCCTCGCGGATGGTGACGGTGACGTTCGGCACCTTGTTCAGCGTCACCGCCACGATGGCCGCTGTCTCGTTCAGCCCGATCCACAGATAGCAAAGCACAATCAGCACCAGCGCGGGCAGGTTCAGGAACACCACCAGCCACGGATCGAGCCAGCGGTTCAGCCGCTCGAACCGGCCCATCAGCAGGCCGAGGATCAACCCCAGGCTCATCGCAAGGCAGAACGCCCAGATCACCCGGACCAGCGTCTGGCCCAGGTGATGGGGCAGCGCGCCCGAGCGGATCTCGGCCAGCCATGGCCCGACCAGCGCAAAGGGCTGGGGCAGGATCTGCGGATCGGCGGTCAGCGCCGCGGCGATGATCCACAAGAGCAGCAGACCGGAAAGCGAGATCGCCGGGACGGCGAGGCGGCCAAGCATCGCCGCCGCTCACTCCAGTTCCAGGAACAGGCCCGCAGGCAGGGTCGTGGCCCGCCCCACCAGTTCCTCGCCGCCCAGTTCCGCCATCAGCGCCAGAAAGCGGTCCGCCGCCTCGGGATCGACATTGCCCGGCGCCGGGATCCCCGCGCGATAATCGTCGCGCAGCCGCTCGAACTCGGCATCGTTGGCGGCGTTCATCAGGGGCCGGATCGCCTCCCACGCCGCGTCGCTTTCCAGAAGCATCGCCTTGGCCTCGCGCGAGGCGGCGTAAAAGGCTTCGGCGATGCCGGGATTCTCGGCCAGAAAGCTTTCCTTGAGCGCATAGCTCAGAAGCGGGGTATCCGGATCGAGCCCCAGCGCCGCCGAGGCATCCGCCACCGAGATCAGTTCGCGCATCCCCGCGGCCTTCATCTTGGCGAGGAAGTGCCAGAAATTGATCGCCCCGCCGGTTTCCCCCGACAACCCCGCCTTGAAGATCAGCGGCGGCGCGCCATAGACCTGTTCGGTCTCGGCGGCCAGGTCCATGCCGTATTCGCGCGCGGCATAGGCGCGCAGGATCAGCCAGCTCTTGTCCAGCGGTCCGCCCGCGATGCCGATCTTCGCCCCCGCCATGTCCTTCAGGCTTTGCGCCGGGCTGTCCGCGGGCACCACCAGACCGCCCACCGCCCGCGAATAGGGGATCGCGACATAGTCCCGGCCCGCGGCGCGCTGGCGGGCGACCCAGATCCAGTCGACCACCATCATGTCGGCCTCGCCCCCCTCGACCGCGACGCGCGTGGCGCCGTTATCGGCAAAGGGCGACAGCACCAGCTCGAACCCGTTCGCGGTATCGAGCCCGTTTTCCATGATCGTCGTCAGTTCCCAGGTCACGGTGCCCAACTGCAACACCGCCGCGCGCAGCCGCGGCAAATCCTCGGCCCACGCAGCGGCGGCGCTCCATAGCGCCAGCGCGGCCGCAAGCGCGCCCGTCAGTCGGTTCAACATGATCTTCCTCCCGGTTTCGGCGCGCGTTTCCGGTGTCGTTCTTGTCCGCCCTTTATCACCCGGACCGGCGGACAGCATCGCCGCCAGCCGCCTCCCCGCCAGCGCAGGCAGAGTTTCGAGGATCGTGCCAGAGCGCAGAGCAAATGGGAAACCGATACTTAAGGCGCATTGCGACCTGTCCGGGCGGGGATAAGCTCGGACGATGAACCTGCGCCCCCTTCTTGCGGCTCTTGCCGCCCTGATCGCTCTGGCCGCAGCCCCGCTCGCGGCGCAGGCCCCACTGGACCGCGACGGGCAGGTGGCGTTCTTCGGCATCACCTTTCTGGATACCTCGACCGAGGGCGACTATTTCGGCGCGCGCGCAGACGAACAGGCGCGCATCGTTCTGCTGGAGGACGAGGTGCGCGCACGCTTTGGCGCCGAGGGGCTTGCGCTGATGGACAACGCGCCGGTTGCCGAGGATCTGGCCCGCATCAAGAACCCCGCCAACTGCTATGGCTGCGAGTTGCGGATCGCCGACAAGCTGGGCGCCGATTACGTCCTGGTCGGCGAGGTGCAGAAGGTGTCGAACCTTATCCTGTCGATGAACCTGGTGATGCGCGATGTCGAAACCGGCGCAATGGTGCGGGGGATGTCCGTTGATATCCGCTCGAACACCGACGATTCCTGGCTTCGGGGCATGCGCTACATCCTGAAAAACAATTTCTTCAAGGAATGAGGGAGGATTTCGTGAAGTTCCATGGCTCTCTGGCCGCGCTGACGGCCGTGGCGGTGATGGTTCCCGCGCTGGCGCTGGCGCATGGGCCGACGCGCCAGAAGGTCGACGTGACCACCGAACTGGCCGCCGAACCGGCCGAGGTCTGGGCGGTCGTGGGCGACTTTCAGGACATGGGCTGGCACCCGGCTGTCCACGCCACGACCGGCGAGGGCGGCAACGCGGTCGATGCGACGCGGGTGCTGACGCTGGGTGCGGCGGACGGGCCGACCATTTCCGAACAGCTTTACAAATTCGATACCGAGAAGATGACCTATTCCTACCGGATCACCGAGGTCGCGGTCGAGGTGCTGCCGGTGACGAACTATTCCGCCCATCTGACCGTCAAGCCGCGCGATGGCGGCGGGTCGGTCGTGGAATGGCGCGGCGCCTTCTATCGCGGCTATCCCAACAACGATCCGCCCCCCGAACTGAACGACGAGGCCGCGATCAAGGCCGTGACAGCGGTCTATGAGGCGGGCCTGTCCGCCCTGGTCGACCGCTTTGGCGCGCCCTGACATTCTGGCGCTGGCCTTGGGCTGGACGCTCGCCGCGCCTCCGGCGGCAGGCGATATTGCCTATGTGACGAACCAGAACGGCGGTTCGGTCTCGATCCTCGATCTGGCTGCCGGAACCGAGCTGGCGCAGGTCCCGCTGCCCGGCCAGCCTGCCGGGATTGCGGTTGCGGCAGACGGCTTCTTCGCCGTCTCGCCCGACACCAAGTCGCTGCGCCGCTTCGATGCCTCGGGGCACCAGACCGGGCAGGTCGCGCTGGACGGCGGCCCCATCGGCATCGCCCATGATCCGCTGCGCGGGCGCGTCTTCGTGTCGGACTGGTACAATGCGCGGCTCTGGGTGGTGGATGCCGCCGCAATGGCGCTGACCGGCACGCTGGAAACGGGCGCCGCGCCTGCCGGGCTGGCGGTATCCCCCGATGGCCGCTGGCTTGCCTCGGCCGACAAAGAGGCGGGGCAGGTTTCGGTTTTCGACCTTGAAAACCTTGCGCGCATGGGCACGGTCCCGGTCGGCACCCGGCCCTTCGGGCTGGGCTTTGCGCCGGACGGGCGGTTGTTCGTCGGCAATGTCGGCTCTAACGACGTGAGCGTGGTGGATGTGGACCGACGCCTTGTGCTGGCGACGGTTCCGGACGGCGACCAGCCCTATGGCGTCGCCTTTGCCCGTGGCCGGGCCTTCGTCACCAACCAGCACGCGGATACGGTCAGCGTGATCGACCTTGCCACCCTCGCAGCGCTGGCCGAGATCGCGGTCGGCGAATACCCCGAGGGGATCGACGCCACCGCCAATGGCGCGACCATCGTGGTTGCCAACTGGTTTTCCAACAGCGTCAGCCTGATCGACGCCGAAACCCTGACCGTGACCGCCGAGATCGCCACCGGCGACGGCCCGCGCGCCTTTGGCCGCTTCATCGCAAAACGAGGAGACTGAGCCCATGCGCCGCCTTTTCCTTGCCCTCGCCCTGTCGCTGGCAGCCGGTCCGGCCCTTGCCCAGACGGCATGGGACGAGTTGCGGCCAATGCTGTTTCCGGACCATGAGTTGATCCCCGCCGGTCCGCATATCGCCATCACCAGCCCCTATCGCACCGAGGACGATGCAAGGACGCCGATCGGGGTGCATGTCGAGGGGCCCGAAGGGCGGCTGATCGACAGGGTCACCGTGGTTCTCGACGAGAACCCGATGCCGGTCTCTGCCGTGGTCGAGCTGGCGCGTCCGCTGCCCGCGCTGTTTCTGGACCTGACGCTGCGCTTCAATGGCGCGACGGCGCTGCACGTCGTCGCCGAGACGACCGATGGCGGGCTTTTCGTGGCCGAAACCCATGTCAAGACCAGCGGACAGGGCGCCTGCGCCGCGCCGCCCGGCAGCGATCCGGTGGCAGCACTTGCCGATCTGGGCCAGATGCGGATCGAGATGGCGCCATTGGCCCATGCCGCCCCTCCAACCGCGCGACTGGCCGCGCTGACGACAAGAGAGGGCCGGATCGACATCGACATCCGTCACCCCAGCCATTCCGGCCTGCAAAAGGACCAGGTCTCGCTGCTGTTCATCCCGCCACGCTATGTCGAGACGGTCGCGGTGGCGCTGGATGGCCAGCCCTATGCCACGATCACCGGCAGCATCTCGCTGAGCGAGAACCCCCGCATCGGCCTGTCCGCCCCGGGCGCAACCCGGCTGGTCGAGGTCACGATGAAAGACACCAGCGGCACCGTCACCACCGCCAGCCGCCAGCTTCCGGGTTACTGAGTGCCCGGCTCGCCGGGCTCTGGCGCTGCCCGCTCCAGCGGCAGGGCAAGGAACGTCCATCCATCGGTGCCTTCGGGAAACCAGTAGACGCGCGCATGGCCGTATTCGAGCGCGCGTTTCGCGGCGTTCCAGCTCATCCAGCATTCATCGAGGCAGAAGAATACAAGCGGCCGCGCCGCGTCCCCGCCGGTCGCGCGGTCAAGGCCATCGCGGAAATAGCCGTGCGTTACCTCGGCAATCTCGCCATAGCCCACATTCGGCAGCCAGATCGCGCCGGGAATCGACAGGCGCGGAGGATCGCGCCAGATCGTGCCTTCGGGCAGGTTCGGCGGCTTCGGTGCGCGCGGCATCACATCGACGAACACCGCCCCGCCCGCTTGCCAGAGCGCATGCGCCTGTTCGGGGCCAATCACGGTGGCGCCCGCCAGCGTTGCGGGCACCGGACCGCGATAGTCGTCCATGCGGTAGTCCGGGGGTTCCGGCACCTCGGCCAGCCCCTGCCCCGCCCCAAGCCCCAGCACGAGTGCAAGGGCCGCAGCGCGGATCATTGCGCCAGGTCCCGCACCACCTTGCCATAATCGTCCACGATCGGAACGCCCGCCTCGTGCAGGATCGCGTTGATCTCGTCCTGATGGCGGCGGATCAACGAGTTCAACTGGCGCTGCCAGACCTTCTCGTTCAGCCGCACCCCCATGGTGATGCGATAGAACAGCCGCGGCGGCAATTCCTCGTGGACCAGCGGGATGACCTTGAGTTCGGGGAAGTCGTTCTTGACCAGCGGTCCGCCGATCGGCCCCCACAGGACCGCGCCGTCGATCTCTCCGGCTCTCAGCGCGGTCAGCATGTCGGGGCCCGGCGCCTCGTAGCGGCGATCCACCATCAGGTCATAGGCCAGCGCCTTGCCCATCAGACCGTACCGCGCCATGTGCGAGGCAGGCGGCGTGCCCGCGACGACGCCCAGCGCGCGCCCCTGCAAGGCCGGGTCGGACAGGGCCTCGACATTCGCGAGCGGACCATCCGCATCCACGATCAGCACATAGGTCGAGGTGAAATAGTGGTTGGTGTTCAGCACCAGCTCATGCCCCTGGGCAAAGCCGATGATGACATCGCACTTGTTGGCACGCAGGGTATTCCGCACGAAACCTGTCGCCATCGGGTACCAGGTGTATTCGACCGGCAGCCCAAGCTTCTCTGCGAAAAGTTCCGCAAGCCGGTTCTCGAACCCGCGCCCCTGATCGTCCGACATCGGGTAGTTGGCAGGATCGGCGCAAACCCGGAATGCGGTCTTCGATACCAGATCCGAGGTTTGCGCCTGCCCCGGAACCGGCGCAAAGCTCAGAAAGAGTGTGCCTATCGCTGCAGCCAGACGCGCTTCAACCACCGGCCATACACTCGGCTTCGAAGGAGGCGACCGCATCCGACTTGTCCTCTCTCTTGGCCGGACGGCCCCGCTGCAACGCTCCATCACCTCGGGCCTTGAGATAGACATAGATGTCGTCGATGTAGCACATCACGTTCTTGTTCTGCCCGAAGGTGGGCATCACGTTCTGATGCGATACGTCGACATTCTGGATCCCGTTCGACACGATATAGACGAAGTCGTAGTAATCCATCCTCTCGACGGCGTCCTTCAGCGGCGGCGCGTAGGTCGAGCCCATGCCGTCAGGCCCGTGGCAGACATGGCACTCCGCGTGATAGCGGCGGAAGCCTGAAAAGGTCAGCCAATCGACCGTGCCGTCCTCGGCGATGAAATAGGTGGGCACCCCGTCCTCGGTGAAGTACCGCCCATCCTCCTTGTAGGCGGCAGGACCGTTGCCCGGCAGCCCCCTGTTCTCGGTGGCGCCGCCGGCGCTGGCCAGCCCCGCCACTGCGCCGAAAACCAGCGCCAGTCGCAACCTCTTCATCTTTCCTCCCTGTCGCGATGTGGACTGGCACGGGTCACCCCGTGCCAATCCGGCTCCTCCCCTCGCGCCGCCGATCAGTCCGGCAGCTTGAACACGGTCAGCTGACCGCCGAGCGCGGTATAGTCGCTGAGCGCGGCATAGCCTCCCACGGCACCCAGACCGTCATTCGGGTTGGTAAGGCCCGCCGCCAGACCGATGCCGGCCCAGCCGCCGACACCCGACAGGATGCCGACATACTGCTTGCCGTCATGCTCGTAGGACATCACGTTCCCGATGACGCCCGACGGGGTCTTGAAGCGGTAGAGCTCTTCGCCGGTCTCGGCGTCCACGGCCTTGAGGAAACCCTCGAGCGTGCCGTAGAACACGACGTCACCCGCGGTGGCAAGCGCGCCCGACCAGACCGAGAACTGCTCGGGGATCGACCACTTGATCTCGCCCGCCAGCGCGTCCCAGGCGATGAAGTTGCCCATCCCGCCATGGCTGTCCGGCGCCGGGTACATCGACAGCGTGGCGCCCACATAGGGCTGGCCGGCGGTGTAGCTGACGCGGAAGGGTTCGTAATCCATGCAGACATGGTTCGTCGGCACATAGAACAGACCCGTCTGCGGCGAGTAGGAGGCCGGCTGCTGGTCCTTCGTGCCCAGCGCGGCGGGGCAGATGCCGGTGGTGTTGACATCCTCGCCGTTCTGCGCGGTCGAGTAATCCGCCACCACCATCGGGCGGCCATAGGTCTCGGACGCAGGGTCCATGTCGACATGGGTCGCCCAGTTCACGGCCGGGTCGTATTTCTCGGCCACCAGAAGTTCGCCGGTCGCGCGATCCAGCGTGTAGGCAAAGCCGTTGCGGTCGAAGGTGACCAGCAGCTTGCGCATCTCGCCGTCGATTTCCTTGTCGACGAGGATGTTCTCGTTCACGCCGTCATAGTCCCACTCGTCATGCGGGGTCTTCTGGTAGACCCACTTGGCCATGCCGGTATCCGCATCGCGCGCGATGATCGTCATCGACCACTTGTTGTCGCCCGGACGCTGGGACGGGTTCCAGGTCGAGGGGTTGCCGGTGCCGTAATAGACGAGGTTCAGATCGGGATCGTAGGAGTACCAGCCCCAGGTCGTGCCGCCGCCGATCTTCCACTGGTCGCCTTCCCAGCTGTCGATCGAGGAGTTGGCCGGAACCGGCTTGCCCAGCGACATGGTGTTCTCGTCGAACAGGATCTGGTCGTCGGGGCCGACCGAATAGCCGCGCCAGGCAAGTTCGCCGGTTTCCATGTCATAGGCGGTGATATGGCCCTGAACTCCGAACTCGCCACCCGAGATGCCGACGATGATCTTGTCCTTGACCGGCATCACGGTCGCGGTGTTCGTCTCGCCAATCGAGGGATCGCCATTCACCGCGGTCCACTTGACTTCGCCCGTCTCGGCGTTCAGCGCCACGATGGTGGTATCGGCCTGATGCAGGAAGATCGTGTTGTTGGCATAGGCCACACCGCGGTTCACGGTGTCGCAGCACATCACCGGTATGACGCTGCTGTCCTGCTGGGGCTCGTATTTCCACTTGATCCGGCCGTGATCGTTCAGATCCAGCGCGTAGACGATATTCGGGAACGGCGTGTGCACATACATTGTGTCGCCGATCACCAGCGGGCTGCCCTCGTGGCCCCGCAGAACGCCGGTCGAGAAGGTCCAGGCCACCTGCAGGTTGCCGACGTTCTCACGGTTGATCTGGTCGAGCCCCGAATAGCGATGGTTGGCGTAGTTGCCCGTCTGGATGACCCATTGAGTCGGGTCGTTCATCAGCTCCAGCAACTCGTCGTTGGCCAGCGCCGCCGACCCGGCACACAGCGCCGCGACAGACGTGAAAGCAAACAGTTTTTTCATTTTTCACTCCCTTGGGTTCTGGTCTTTTGAAAGGCTCCGCGGCAGCAGGGGGTGGCAGTCGACCACCCTTCGCCTGGCCGGAACCGGCGCAGCACCGGGACATTGGTCCTCCCTCCGGTGCAACGTTTCGGTAAAGTCGCGTCAGTCCTCCCCTATTGCCGTGATCGTGGTATCTGTCGCGGCGCGGGCAACCGGCCTGCCGTGGCGAAGGTGTCCCGACCCTTTGCACGCATGCCCCCGCTCCCGAACCTGTCAGTTGCGCCGCCGGTGCAGGCGTTCGGCATGCCAGCCGACATGGTCCCCTGCAAAGCTAGCGACGAAGTAATAACTGTGGTCATAACCGGGCTGCATGCGGACCAGCCCGGCCTGACGCCGACGCGCCAAGACTGAGGCCAAAGCCTCGGGGCGCAGCAGGTCGAGGAACTGGTCTCCGGCCCCCTGGTCGATCAGGATCGCATCCTTCCAGCCATGCTCCTCCAGCAGAAGGCTTGAATCATAACATGCCCATGCCGATTCGTCGTCGCCGAGATAGGCGCTCAACTGCTTTCGCCCCCAGTCCGACCGGGTGGGATTGGCGATCGGCGCAAAGGCTGACAGGGAGTCGAACCGGTCGGGGTTTCGCAGCGCCAGGGTCAGCGCCCCATGCCCGCCCATCGAATGTCCGGTCACCCCATGGACATCGGCAATCGGCAGGTTGTCCAGCACCAGCCCGCGCAATTCCTCGAGCACATAATCATACATCCGGAAATGCGCCGTCCAGGGCGCGCGCGTGGCGTTGACGTAGAAGCCTGCCCCCTGGCCCAGATCATAGGCGTCGTCATCGGCCACCCCATCGCCGCGGGGCGACGTGTCGGGAAAGATCACGGCAATCCCATGCTCGGCCGCGTGCCTCTGGAACCCGCCCTTCACCATCGCATTCTCATGCGTGCAGGTCAGCCCGGAGAGATACCACAGAACCGGAACCGGCCCGTCCTCGGCCTGGGGCGGCAGGTAGACGCCGAAGGTCATGTCCACGCCGCAGACCTGCGACGGGTGGGTGCAGACCATCTGCACCCCGTCGAAGCAGCGATTCTGGGAAACAACCTCCATCGGCGCGGCTCAGTAGACGACCACGGAACGGATCGACTTGCCTTCATGCATCAGATCGAACCCGTGATTGATCTCGTCCAGCGTCAACTGGTGGGTGATCATCGGGTCGATCTCGATCTTGCCGTCCATGTACCAGTCAACGATCTTCGGCACATCGGTCCGTCCGCGCGCGCCACCGAACGCCGTGCCCCGCCATGACCGGCCGGTGACCAACTGGAACGGACGGGTCGAGATCTCGGCCCCGGCAGGCGCCACGCCAATGATGATCGACTCGCCCCAACCCTTGTGGCAGCACTCCAGCGCGGTGCGCATCACGTTGACATTGCCGGTGCAGTCGAACGTGTAATCCGCCCCACCCTTGGTCAGATTGACCAGATACGGCACCAGATCGCCCTCGACCTCGGCGGGGTTCACGAAATCGGTCATGCCGAAGCGCTCGGCCATCTCGCGCTTGGCCGGATTCAGGTCCACGCCCACGATCTGATCGGCCCCGATCAGCCTCAAGCCCTGAAGAACATTCAGACCGATGCCGCCCAGCCCGAACACGACGGCGCGACAGCCCGGTTCCGCCTTGGCGGTGTTGATGACCGCACCCACGCCGGTGGTCACGCCGCAGCCGATATAGCACACCTTGTCGAAGGGCGCGTCCTCGCGGATCTTGGCGACCGCGATCTCGGGCAGCACGGTGAAGTTCGAGAAGGTCGAACAGCCCATGTAGTGCAGGATCGGATCGCCATCGAGCGTCCTGAAGCGCGAGGTGCCGTCCGGCATCAGGCCCTGGCCTTGCGTGGCGCGAATCGCCTGGCAGAGATTGGTCTTGGGGTTGAGGCAGTATTCGCATTCGCGGCATTCGGGCGTGTAAAGCGGGATCACATGATCGCCCGGCTTGACGCTTTTCACGCCCGGGCCCACCTCGACCACAACACCCGCGCCCTCATGGCCCAGGATCGCCGGGAACATGCCCTCGGGATCGGCGCCCGAGCGGGTGAACTCGTCGGTATGGCACAGCCCCGTCGCCTTGATCTCGACCAGAACCTCGCCCGCCTTGGGGCCTTCCAATTCGACCTCGGTCACCACCAGAGGCTTTCCCGCCTCAAACGCCACTGCCGCACGCGTGCGCATGTTCGCTATCTCCTCCCAACCCAAGTGTTCTTATTTTTCTTAAGTGAAGCAAGTATGCGAAGGCACACAGTGACCGGCAATTGCGACCTTGGTGGGTATTGGCCGGAACGGTCCCTGCGTGGACTTCGAGCCGATCCGCGTTAGACTTGCGCCGAGGGAGGAGAATCCATGACCGCACGCGCTCTCACCGTGGCTGCGCTCTTGGCGCTAGGCGCCGCAACCGTTGCCCCGGCCGCCGATTTCTCGGACCCCACTTGGCCCTGCATCCAGCGCAAGGTGGCACAATTGTCCCCCGGGATCATGTGGCCCCATCCGATCGAGCCACGAAGTTTCGACGCCGAGACCGAGGCCGCGGTGAAGGAGCTTGTCGGCAGGTTGGTGCTGCGCCGCATCCCGGTCGAGGATCTGGAACCGACGGTGACCGCCTTCACCGGAGCCTACGGCAATGACAGCGCGCTTCTGGGCCATGTCTTCATGTCGGCCTTCGAAATCATGTCGCGCCAGCGGCAGACCGTAATGAAGGGCATCGAAGACTATTCGCTCTCGCAGATCGCGCTGTCCGAAAGGATCGAGGCCACCCGGATCGAGGTCGACACGCTGCTGGACGCAGAGCCGCTGGATCACGACCGGATCGATGCGGCCGAGGAGCAGCTCGCATGGGACGAGCGAATCTATACGGATCGCGCGCAGTCGCTGACCTATGTCTGCGAGACGCCGGTTATCCTGGAACAGCGACTTTTCGCCATCGCGCAGATGCTGGCCCGCGCCGTCGCGGAGTGAACGGGATAAAAGCGGCGCTCATTCCCATTCCAGTTCGGTGAAGGCAACGGTCGCGTTGCGCGCATTATGCTCGTCGAACAACTCCCAACGGTCGCGTTCCCCGGCGGCGATGTCGCCAACCGCACCGCTCAGCCGCTCGCCCCTGTCGATCGCGGCGCGCGTGTCTCGTGCCAGTAAGTCCAGATAGCGCGCGGTGTCCTGCACCCCATCCGGCCATGACAATACCGGCCCGCCATGGCCAGGCACGACGGCACGCGCCGGGATCGTCACAAGTTCGGCCAGCACGACCTGCCAGCCACGCAGCGATCCATCGAGGGTCGGCAGATGCTTGTCGAAGACCAGATCACCCACGAAAAGCACGCCGCTGTCCCGGTCCAGCACGGTCAGGTCGGTCCCGGTATGGGCGGTAGGCCAGGCGCGCACCTCCAGAACCCGCCCGCCAAGGTCGATCTCGACCGCATCCGCGACCTCGACATCCACCGGCGCGACAGCCGTGCCGATGAACGGCCCGGCCCCGATCCGCGCCGCGAGGCTTTCCAGATAGTTCTGCTGCCGGTCGGCCAAGGCGCGCGCCAGCCCCTCATGCCCCACGACCTCTGCCCCCGCTTCGGCCAGCACCGTGGCGCCGAAGACATGATCGGGATGCATGTGGGTCAGGATCACATGGCTGACCGGCAGATCGGTGCGCGCCCGCACCGCCCGCCAGATTGCCTCGCCCATCCAGCGCGCGCTGCCGGTGTCGATCACCGCGACCGATCGGGCGCCGATCACGACCCCCAGATTCGCCATGTCGCCACCATTCTCGCCATCGGCCTCTGCAATCGCGCCCCGATGCACCAGAATCCCCGGCGCAACCTCGTCAAGGCCCAGCGCCTCGCCCACCGGCACACAGACCGGCCCGGCTGCGATCACCCCCTCGGGCAGCGCCGCGACAGGTGCCCGGTCCAGGGACGCAAGGCAGGCCGCCTCGGTCGCCGCCTCATGGCCCGGCAACAGCACATCGCGGCAGGTCCCGGGTGCCGCGGCCAGACAGAGCGTCACGATCACTTCGAACAAAGGCACCCCTCCCCGGCTCCGCCCTCCAAGCCTGCGCCCGCCGCCCCCCGCATTCCATACCGACCTATGGGGAATACCGCGCAGCCCGTTTTCGTGGCATACTCCCCTGTCAGGACCGCGCATCAGGGAGGACGCGCCCCATGAAACCCCTCATCGCCGCCGCCATCGCCGCGCTGGCCTTCGGCCCGGCACTGGCCGAGGATAACCGTGCCAGCCCGCTGGCCGAAAGCCACATCTGGAACGAACTCAGGACCGACCTCGTGGGCGAGATCGACATCGCCGACGCCGCAGGCCGCTTCGAGGTCCAGGCCCCCTACCGCGCCAACGATGCCGCCACGGTGCCGGTCACGATCCGCCAGACCGATCCGGGCCTGACGATCCGGAGGGCGACCGTGGTGATCGACGACAACCCCGCACCGCTGGCCGCAAGCTTCACCTTCGGCCCCGCCATGGCGCCGCTCGATCTCGAGATCCGGGTGCGCGTGAACCAGTATTCCAACATCCGCGTGATCGCCGATACCGACCAGGGCCACCTGATGACCGGCCGCTATGTCAAGGCCTCGGGCGGTTGCTCGGCCCCGGCCACGCGCAACCCCGAAGAAGCGCTGGCCGGGATGGGCGAGATGCGACTGAAGCATTTCTCCCAGGCGCCCACGATGTCGACCGCACGTCGCGAAGCGCAGATCATGATCCGCCACCCCAATTATTCGGGCCTGCAGCGGGACCAGCTCACCCAGCTTTTCATCCTCGCGCATTTCATCGACCGGCTCGAACTCTGGCAGGGCGACGAGATGCTCTTCACCATGGAGGGTGGCATCTCGATCAGCGAGAACCCGGTCTTCCGGTTCTCCTACACCGATAACGGCGCCCCATCCCTGCGGGTGATCGCCCGCGATACCGAAGGCAATGTCTTCGAACACGACCTGCCCAAGGCCGGCCAGTCCTGACGGACGGCCCACGCGCCGCGCCCTTCTTCTGGCCGCATACATCCCCGCCGGAGGCGCCGCGCGCGGCACGCGCGCGGCCACGCCCAACGCCGGACAAGCGGGGCGCATGCCCCGCGCCGCGCCGGGGGCGGGAGAATGCCCTTGCCCCCGGCCATGCGTCAGAAGCAGACGATCTCCGCCTCCGCCTGGGCCCGCCGTAGATCGGCAACCAGTTCGTTCGCCATGGCCGAAGCGCGGAAGACCGATGCGCGTTCCCCTGGTATCTGCCGCAGCGACAGCACCGTCTCGGCCTCGACATATCGTTCGTAGGACAGGATAGAGGCGATCACGTCGATCGAGCAGGCGCATTTCTCCAGCACGTCGCGCCCCTGCCCGTTGGTGGCCATGCAGGCAAAGACGTAATCGGCCCTGGCCGCCGTGGGGTAATCGTTCCACCGCGCCGCCACATCCTGCGCTGCTGCCGGCACGGTCAGGCACGCTGACACCATGGCAAGGGCTGTCATCCTCATGGTTCCGCCTCCCCGCCCGGCGCTTTCAGCTTCAGCGTTGAAACATAGATCGGCGCGCCGCCCTCCAGATCCGGCACACGCGCGCTCAACGCATGATACCATCCCGGCACCTCGTCCGACATGGTGACCGTGACCTCCAGATCGGCAAAGCCCTGCATCCGCGCACGGTTCGGATCGTCCTTGAAAGGGTGCAGCGTCAAGGCCTGCGCCTGCACCTCGTCCGCGCCGAACTCCACCTCGACCGCCTCGACACTGGCCGGACGCAGCAATGCTTCCTTCATCCGGTTGCGGATGTAGAACGGGCTGCCGCCCGCGGTCTCGGCCATGTCGCGCACGACCGTCTCCATGAAATACATGATGACCGGATTGCCGACCTCGGCGGGGAAGGATCCGATTGCGCTGAAGCTGTCGCCATGGGTGAAGCGCAGCGCGGCCAGCGTCGGATCGTCCGCGGCGAAGCGCAACTCCACCTCCCCGGTCGCGGCGGCCGCGGCCTCGGGGTTCGCCCGATTGGCGACCTCGCGCGCATAGACCAGCATTGCCGAGCGTGGCACGTCGTCCAGCGTGCCGCTTCGAAACAGCATGTCATAGGTCTCGGTGCCCTCGGTGTCGGCCGAGGCCGTGCCGCCCAGCACGAGGGCGGCCGCAGCAAGGCCCGCAATTGTCTTTCGCATATGTCCTCTCCCTTTCGCCGAGCCTAGCCCGCCCGCAGCCGGTGTCACGCGATACTTTCGTCGGACAGCGGCGCGGGCGCCCGGGTCTTCCAGTCGATCAGCGGCCGCAGTCGCGAGAGTTGCACCGGCTTTCTCAGGACCGTGAAATCCTCTGTCAGCCCAGCGCGCAGGACCTCGTCGCCCTGATCGGCGGTGATCATGATCGCGGGGATGTGGCTACCCGTCGCCGCCCTCAAGGCCTTGATCGCGGCGATCCCAGTGTCGTCGCCATCCAGTTGATAATCGGCCAGGACCACGTCCGGTGCCATCCCGATCTCGTCCACCAGCCGCACCGCCTCGACGGTCGAGCCTGCGGCCAGCACGCTCGCCCCCCAGCTTTCCAGCTTCTGCGTGGTGGCAAACAGGACCTCGGGATCATTCTCGACAATCAGCACGATAAGGTTCAGGTCCGCCTCGCCATTCGACAGGTCCGGTCCGGTCGCGCCGGGGCAATCGTCCCTTGGGAGCACGGTCCCGATCTCGATCGAAAAGACCGAACCCCGCCCCGGTTCCGAGTGAACCGACAGCTGGTGCCCCAGATGGCGACAGGTGCGTTCCACGATCGACAGCCCCAGACCCATGCCGGAGCCGGGGGGAACATTATCGGCGCGGGCGAATTCCTCGAAGATGCGGGCGTGGTCGGCGGGCAGGATGCCGATGCCGGTATCCCAGACCTGTAGCACCACCCTGTCGCCGCGCCGCCGACACCCCACCAGCACGCGGCCCCGCTCGGTATACTGGATTGCATTGACCACGAGGTTGCGCAGCGACCGCGTCAGGTATTCCCGGTCGCTGCGCACCCAGGCAGAACAGGGCTCCATGTCGAGCCGTAGCCCCTTTTGCGCCGCGACCATCGCCTGGTCCTCGACCACGCTGCGCATCACGGTCCCCAGGCAGAATTCCGTCGGCGTCAACGCCGAGCCGGTGCTTTCCAGGCGTGAAATATCCAGCAGTGCATGCAGAAGCGATTCCATCGAGGCGAAGGACCCCGCAAGCCGATCGGTCAGCCGGGCCATGTCGGTGCCCTCTGCCATCTCGGCCAGGGTCGAGATCAGCAGCTTGGCGGCGTTGACGGGTTGCAGAAGGTCATGGCTGGCCGCGGCCAGGAACCGGGTCTTGGACGACATCGCGGCCTCGACCTCTTCCTTGGCCAGCCGCAATTCCTCCTCGACGCGCCTTTGTTCCTCGTGCTGCTCGCGCAGGCGGCGATTCGCCTCGGTCAGTTCGTGGGTCCGCTCGCGCACCCGCTTTTCAAGAAGCTCCGTTGCCCGCGATTCCAGCGTCACATCGGCAATATCGACAAGGAACCCACGGTCCGGCAACAGGTGCACATGCAGATCCAGCACCCGGCCACCGGCATGATGCAGCCGCTTGCGCAGCCGCCCTTCGTGACGCAACTCGGTCGGCCAGTGGTCGATATCGGCGATGTCCGCCTCGGCCACCAACCGGTTGTCGCGGATATGGCGCAGGATCGTCGTGAACTCGGTGCCGTCGCGGACCAGCGTGTAGGGCACGCCCAGGAGTTCGCGGAAACGCCCGTTGCGGATCGTCACCTCGCCCGCGCGCGAGAAGGTGCAGATGCCAAGGCTCATGTGGTCGAAGGCCGCCTGCAGGTAATGGGCCTGCATGTCGATCAGCAGATCCTTTTCCATCCGGTTCTTGCGCACGATATCGGTGATCTCGGTCTGCAACAGGATGATGTTGCCGGATCGGGTGCGCTGCTGGCTGATCTGGAACCAGCGGTCCGCCTGCAATTCCAGAACGAAGGACATGCTGGCGCCGCCCGCAGGCCCGCGGATCGCTTCGGCCAGATCGCGGCAGGCCCTGTCGGGATCAGCCAGATGGCGGCTGGTCTGCAACGCGCGGAAATAGTCCTCGACCGTCAGCCCGGGCAGGATGCGCGCCGAGATATCGGGCAGGATCGACTTGAACAGATCGTTGCAGACCTGAAGCCGCCCCTCGTTGAACAGCGCGAACCCGCCCTCCATCGCGTCCAGCGCCTCGGTCAGGCGGCGCTGGGTCTGCTCGCGGTCGAAGCGCGCGATTTCCAGTTCGCTCGAGGTGCGTTCAAGATCGCGGGTCTTGGCCCAGACCTGCCCTTGCAGCGTCACGGCCGACTGGAACAGCGCATAGGCCGAGTCGCCCACCTCGTGCTGGCGGCTGGCACGCCGGACCAGCGCGTCGATGATCCGGGCCTGGCGCTCGATCGTCACCTCGGGTGGGGCGTTCGGGTCGATCATGTCAACGTCCTGAAACGCGGTTCGAAAAAGGCGACGCCCACGAAGGTCTGGTTCACATGCACCCCGCAATGCTGTTCGCCATAGGTGTTGAAGCCCAGCACGCGGCGCGCACGCAGGATCTCCGAGACCCGGCCGGTCAATTGCTTCTGCCCGATCTCCAGCTTCCTGAGAACGCAGTCGAAGCCGAGAATGAAATCCGGCGCGCGCCCCCCGGCGCCGGTCACATCAAGGCCCTGATCGAGGGTGCGCAAGATCTCCTGCCCCTGGCCCAGCGTCAGCAAAAGCCCGTCGTCGATCGCCGACAGGAAAGCCAGTGCGCCCGCATCCGTTACCCGCTGGATCGCGCGCACATGGTAAAGGCCACGATTGCGGACAAGAACGGGATGCTCGGCAAAGACTTCGGGCGACAACTCGTCCAGCGTGCGGCCAACGAGACGGGCATATTCCTCGGCCGCGGGCGCGCCGTTCAGTTCCAGCACCAGGCGTTCCTCGGGCACCGCGTCGGTGACCACCATCAGATGCTCGGTCGGCAGGAAATGGTCGAAGCCGATCCCGGCGAATTCCAGGTCGGTTTCCAGCAGCATCAACAGTGCCGCGTCGCTGTGAAAGGCGCCACCGTGAAAAACCGCCGTCCGGCGAAAACTCAGCCCATCCCCGGCCGAACCGCCGAAGACCGGCAGATCGTCCAGGCCGGCTGCCAGCGCGGCCACCAGCATGTCCTCCTGCTTGGACAGCCCGTCGGCAAAGATCAGCGCCAGCCGGTTCCAATGCGCCGAATGCGAGAACTGCGCCGCCAGTCGCCGGGCATCGACCGAAACCCGCTCGATCGGGCAGGGACCGAGCGGCCGGATCAGCATAGACGCGCAGCGGAAATGTGCCCGCGGGAAGGCCAGCATCATCAGCGCCTCGTCCTCGTAGCCTTCGGGCGTGATCTGCCCCGCCGTGGTGCAACCGAAGACCGGAAGCCCCGCCAGCGCGGCATTCAGCGCCTCGGCCAGCGGATCGAGCGCGAGCCGGTCCGGCACGAAGACCAGCACGAAACAGCTTTGCGACAGGTCGATCTGCGCGGCGGCCTCGCGCACGGCCTCGGCGGGATCTGCGGCGCGGGACAGTCCCACGCCGACCGCGCCCGCCCCCGGCCTGTCGCGCATGTCTCGCATTGTCCCGGCTTACTGGTTCAGGAAGGCGCGGGCGTCGGCATCGCCGAGCCCCGTGCCCAGATCGAGATTGGCGCTTTCCACCAGCACCGCCGCCTGGGTGCGGTTCTGCACCCCGAGTCGCCGCAACAGCGCCGTGATATGCGCCTTGACGGTCGCTTCGGCCAACGACATTTCATGGGCGATCTGCTTGTTCGGCTTGCCCGCGCAGATCAGCTTCATGATCCGCGCCTGTTGCGGCGTCAGTTCCGCAATCCGCTGGCTGACCTCCTGCACCGTGGGCATGCGCGCCCCTGTCCTGGCCGCCTGGCCGGCATTTCGATAGCCCGGCGGAAGATAGCGGCGGCCAGACCGGATCTCGATCAGCGCCGTCTTCAGGTCGTTGGTTGCGGCATCCTTGGGAATGAAGCCCGCCGCGCCCGCCTCCATCAGTGCCTGCACCACCTCGACCGAGGTCAGGGCCGAGATCACCAGCACCGGCACATCGGGAATCCGCTCGCGCAACCGCAGGAACCCGCTAAGCCCGGTCACATCCGGAAGCTTGAGGTCCAGCATCACCAGATCCGGGCTGAAATCGGGGCCAAGCTGCGCCAGCCCCTCGCCCAGCGAGGTCGCGCTGCGGATCTTGCAGTCGTCGAAGACGTGACGCAGCGCCATCGCCAGCGCGTCGCTGTAAAGCGGGTGATCGTCGATCACCAGAATCGCGCGGATGCGACTGGCGCCTGGCGCAACGGTGTCTTGGTCCATCTGAAAGTCCTCCCCTCGGGGAGGATAGCAAAACTCGAAGACGCCGCGCAACTTTGCCGCACATCCGGCAGGGATGCCGCCGTCTCAGGCCGGGGCGGCGCGCAGCCGGTCCAGATATCCCGAACTCCGCCGCGCCGCGTGCTGCCAATCGGCCTCGGTCTGCCGGGCGGCCAGATCGGCGGCGATCTCGACCTCGTCGAAGCCGCAGGCCAGTGCCATCGGGTACTGGTCGGCGATCAGATGCCCCGCCGCCCTGAGCCGCCCGTTGAATCCCATCCGCCGCAGGTCGCGCGCCAGCGTGAAGCCGCGCCCGTCGGAAAACACGGGAAAGGCAATGCGGATCGCGGCGATCTGTCCGAGATGGGGCGCCAGCGCCGCCGGATCGTCGGCAGGCAGCAGGTCGACAGCGCCCGGCGCAGCCACGCCCAGCGACGTCAGCGGCACGAACACCTCGCCCGGATCGACCGTCGCGAACCCCGCTTCGGTTACCACGACATTGCCCCCGCTCATGCCGCACCCGCCCGCCGGACCGCGCGGCCGCCCGAAAAATGGATGCCGCATTCCTCCTTGTCCTGGCCGCGCCAACGGCCAGCCCGCGGACTTTCGCCGGGGGCCACGGGGCTGGTGCAGGGCGCGCAGCCGATCGAGGGATAGCCGCGCCCGACCAGCGGGTGACGCGGCAGGGCATGGGCGTCGATGTAATCGCGCACCTCCTGGCCCGACCAATGCACCAGCGGGTTGACCTTGGCACGGCCGCCCGCGTCCAGTTCGAACAGCGACAGGCCGCTGCGCGCGCCGGTCTGGTGCTGCTTGCGCCCGGTGATCCACGCGCAATATCCGCCCAGCGCCGCCTCCAGCGGGCGGGTCTTGCGCATCGCGCAGCAGGCGTCGGGATCGTGGCGATGCAGGTTGCCCGCCGGATCGGCCGCCGCCAGTGCCTGTGCGTCGGGCCGAACCATCCGCACGCCGGTCATCCCCAGCAGCTGCGCCACCTCGCGCTGATAGTCCAGCGTCTCGGGGAACAGCAGTTCTGTATCGAGAAACAGCACCGGCAGCGCACTGTCGATCCGCGAAACCATGTGCAACAGCACAACCGATTCCGCGCCGAAGGACGACACCAGCGCGATCCGCCCCGCGAAATCCTCCAGCACATGGGCCAGAACGGTTTCGGGCGCCGCCCCGGACAGCGTGGCGTTCAGCGCCGCCACTTGCGCCTCGGCCGGATCGAATATCGCCTCACGCCGCATCGTCGGTCTCCTTGCACTCGTAAAGCACCTGCTGGAACGGCCCCAGCCCGACCCTGCGGAATGCCTCGCCAAAGGTTTCGTCGGCATCGCGCCGCAGCGCCAGATAGGCCAGAACGATCCGCTCGACCGCGCCCACGATCTCGTCCGCGGCAAAGCCGGGGCCGGTGCGCTGGCCGATGGCGGCATTCTGGGTCGGATCGCCGCCCAGCGTGATCTGGTAGGTCTCGACCCCGGCGCGTTCGAGCCCGAGGATGCCGATCTCGGCAACATGGTGATGCGCGCAGGCATTGATGCAGCCCGAGATGTTCAGCCTGAGCGGACCCACCTCATGCTCGATCTTCAGCGCCTCGAAGTGCTGCGCGATCTGTTGCGCAACCGGGATCGAGCGGGCCGTGGCCAGCGCGCAATAATCCAGCCCCGGGCAGGCGATGATGTCAGAGATGTGCCCGGCATTCGCCGCCGCCAGCCCCGCATCCGCCAGCGCCGCGAACACCGCCGGCAGGTCGGCCTTGCGCACATGCGGCAGCACCACGTTCTGGCGGTGGCTGATCCGGATCTCGTCATGGCCATACCGCTCGGCCAGATCGGCCAGCAGCCGCATCTGCCAGGCACTCGCGTCCCCCGGCACCTGACCCGGCGTCTTGAGCGAGACGGTGACGATGGCATGATCCGCCCGCCGGTGCGCGGCAAGGTTCGTGTCACACCAGGCGCGAAAGGCCGGGCTGCCCGGCGGGATCGTCTCGGGGCCGTCCGGCAGGGCGGGCGGGGCGAAATGGCCCGCGATTCCTGCCAGCAGCGCCCGGTCGGCACCGCCGAACTCGGCCCGCGTCTGCGCAAAGCGCACCTCGACCTCGTCGCGCAGGGTTTCAAGCCCGATCTCGTGCACGGCGATCTTGATGCGCGCCTTGTACTTGTTGTCCCGCCGACCAAGCCGGTTGTAGACGCCCAGGATCGCCTCGAGATATGGCAGCAGATCCGCTTCGGGCAGGAAGTCGCGGATCACCCGGCCCAGCATCGGCGTCCGGCCCAGCCCGCCGCCCACGCTGACCTCGAACCCCGTCTCGTCGCCCTTCCGCACAAGGCGCAGCCCGATATCATGGGCGCGCGTGACCGCCCGATCCTCGGCCCCGCCGCTGATCGCGATCTTGAACTTGCGCGGCAGGAACTGGAATTCGGGATGGTCGGTCGACCATTGCCGCATCAGTTCCGCATAGGGGCGCGGATCGGCAACCTCGTCCGCGGCGGCTCCGGCGAAATGATCGGCCGTGACGTTGCGCACGCAATTGCCCGAGGTCTGGATCGCGTGCATCCCGACATCGGCCAGCGCATCCAGGATGTCGGGCACGTCGCGCAGCCGGGGCCAGTTGAACTGGATGTTCTGGCGCGTGGTGAAATGGCCATAGCCGCGGTCCCAACGCTCGGCGATCATCGCAAGCTGGCGCATCTGGCGGGCGTTCAGCGTGCCATAGGGGATCGCCACCCGCAGCATGTAGGCATGCAGTTGCAGGTAAAGCCCGTTCATCAGGCGCAGCGGGCGGAACTCGTCCTCGGTCAGGCGGCCGTCGATCCGGCGCTCCACCTGATCGCGGAACTGGCGCACGCGGGCGCGGACGAAATCCTCGTCGAACTCGGAATAGGCATACATGGGCTTACTCCCGGAGGGTCATTCTGCGGCCTGGGCGGGCAGCGCGAAAGGGGCGGGACCGCGCGCGCGGACCCGTTCGCGGAAATCGACGGGCACCGGACCGAACGGGCCCGGCCGCACCTCGGCCATGTAGGCTCCGACCACGCGATCGGCCTGCGCCATGGCCGCGGCAAGACGGGCCTCGGCCCCGGCCGGGTCGCCGATCACCTCGGCATCGGCAAGCGAGCGCGACCAGTTTCCGCCCGGCGTCATCCAGACCGGATCGCCGTCGAACAGATCGTTGGCGGCCACCACCACGGGCATCGCGATCCGGCTCATTGCGCAACCTCGCGCAAGGGCGCGGCGGCCAGCGCGGCCGCATCGCGCGGGGCGAGCCCCAGCATGATGACCGCGGGGCCGCGCAGGTCGGCCGCGGCCAGATCGGCGGCCAGCGCACCCAGCCGCGAGCAAATGATCCGCTCATCCGGGCGCGAGGCATTCTCGACCACGCTGACGTGCGTCGCGGGATCGGCGCCATGCATCAGAAGACGCCCCTGCACGAACCGCGCCGCGCGCTTGCCCATGTAGATCGCCGCCACCGCCCCGGGCCGCGCCAGCGCAGCCCAGTCATGATCGGCCAGACCGTCGACATCCTGCCCGGTGATGATCCGCAACTCGCCATTCCGCCCCCGCCGCGTCAGGCTTTGCCCAAGGCTCGCCGCCGCCGCCGAGGCTGCGGTGATGCCGGGCAGGATCGCCCAGTCGAGCCCCGCCGCCGTGCAGGCGTCGATCTCCTCGTCAAGGCGGCCGAACACGCCCGGATCGCCGGCCTTGAGCCGCACCACCAGCGCCCCGGCGCGGGCGCGCTCGACGATCAGGCTGTTGATCTCGGCCTGCGGCGTTGACGGGCCGAAGCCGGTCTTGCCGACCTCGACGATCTCGGCCTCGCGGCGGGCAATCTCAAGGATCGTCTGCGGCACCAGCCGGTCATGGATCACCACATCGGCCTGATCCAGCGCCCGGCGCGCGCGCAGCGTCAGATCGTCGGGATCGCCCGGCCCCGCGCCCACGAACAGCACCCGGCCCGGCGCGGGCGCGCGGTCCAGATGGTCGGACAGAAGCGGCGCGGCCTCGGGCACGGCTTCGCCCGCCAGCGCGCGGTCGAACAGCACGCTCCAGAACTCACGCCGCGCCCGGCCCGGCGGCAGCGCCTCGGCCTCGGGGCGCAGCGCCTTTGCACCGCGCAGCACCGCGCCCAGCTCGGCGGGCAGCCGTTCCTCCAAGAGCGCCTTGACCTTGCGCGCCAAAACCGGCCCCGTGCCCTCGGTTCCGATGGCGATCACCAGCGGATCGCGGTCGACCAGCGCGGGCGTCAGGAAGCCGCTGGCCTCAAGGTTATCGACGATGTTGAACGGCACCCCGGCCGCTTCGGCCATAGCAGCAACGCAGGCATCTGCGGCCTTGTCCTCCTCCGCGGCATAGACAAGCCGCAGCCCGGCAAGGTCGTCCTGCGCCAACGGCCGGGGAAACAGCAAAATGCGCCCCTCGGCATCCCATGCGGCGATCAGCGGATCGGCGGTTTCGGCATAGACCTCGATCCGCGCCTCGGTCTTGAGCAGCAGCCGCAGTTTCGCCACCGCGGCCGCCCCCCCACCCGAAACGGCAACACGCAGACCGGCGACGCGCAGGAAGATCGGAAAATGGTTCATGGGGCACCTCTGGATACAGGCCCGTTATAGAACAATTTTCCTTTAGAAAGCCATACTTCCCCGCGGAAAGGGACACGATATAGGCCATTCACGCCCTCAGCGGGAAATTAGTCCCCGCCGCATATCCCGTGCCGCATGACGGTCCGCGATCCGCCCTGCGGCCGGGACGACCGCCCCGGCCGCAGGGGCCTTCATCGGCGCAGCGCGAAGAAATGATCCGTCGGGCCGACCCCGCGCCCCACCCACAACCCGTCCGCCGCACGAATCGCGGCCAGCGTGTAGTCCTTGGCCGCCTGCACCGCCGCCAGCGGATCGGCAAGCGCCGCAAGATGGGTCGCCAGCGCCGCCGACAGGGTGCAGCCCGTGCCATGGGTGTTGAGCGTCACAACGCGCGGCGCGATCAGCCAGACCCGCCGGCCCGCCGAAAGGAACAGATCGGGGCTTTCGTCCTCGCCCAGATGGCCCCCCTTCAGGAACACCGCGCCACAGCCCAGCGCCAGCAGCGCCTCGGCCTGCGCCTCCATCTCCTTGCGCGTGCGCGCCTCGGGCCGGCCCAGCAGATCGGCCGCCTCGGGCAGGTTCGGCGTGATGATCGTGGCCATGGGCAGCAGCACATCGCGCAGCGCCGCAACCGCATCCGCCGCCAAGAGGCGGTCACCGCCCTTGGCCACCATGACAGGATCCAGCACCACCGGCACGTCGCGCCCGTCCAGAACGCCTGCCACCGCCTGCACTATGGCGGCCGAGCCCAGCATCCCGATCTTGACCGCATCCACGCGGATATCGTCGAACACCGCCTGAACCTGCGCCGCGACAAGGTCCGGCGCAACCAGTTCCGCGGCCCGCACGCCTTGGGTGTTCTGCACCGTCAGCGCGGTGATCGCGGCCATGCCATAGCCGCCATTGGCACCGATCGACTTAAGATCGGCCTGAATGCCCGCCCCGCCCGAAGGATCGGACCCGGCAATGGACAGGATGTTGGGGATCATGCGTGGCTCCATGTCTGGGCAAGGTCGCGGGCGGCGGCCTCGGGGTCGGGGGCGGACGCGATGGCCGAGACGACGGCGATGCCTGCGCAGCCCATCTGCTTGAGTTCGGGAATATCCGGGGCACCCACACCGCCGATGGCAACCGCGGGCACCGGCGCCGCGCGCACGATCGGGGCCAGCCCGTCCATGCCCAGCGGCGCAGCGTGATCGGGCTTGGTCGCGGTGGCGCGCACCGGGCCGACGCCCAAATAATCGACAGCGCCGGGCGGCAGGGCAGCAAGCTGCGCCGCGGTCTCGATCGACAGCCCCAGGATCGCCACCGGCCCCAGCGCCGCGCGCATCCGCAGCGGGTCGCCATCCGACTGGCCGATATGCAGCCCGTCCGCCCGCGCTGCCAGCGCCACCGCCAGCCGGTCATTGACGATCAGCGGCACGCCCAGCGGCGCCAGCAGGGCGCGCAGGCGGCGGGCCTGCGCGATCATCGCCGCATCCTCGGCTTGCTTGTCGCGCAACTGCACCGCCGTTGCACCGCCCCGCACCGCCGCCATCACCAGTTCGTCGGACACGCCATCAGGCGTGACGAAATAGACCCGAAAACTCATGCCGCCTGCACCCGCGCCCCGGCGGTCAACGCGTCCGGCGTGATCGTGGCCAGCGCGTCCAGCAATGCGACCTGAAAGCTGCCCGGGCCCGCCGCGATGGCGCCTGCGCGTTCCCCCGCAAGCCCGAAAAAGGCCAGCGCAGTCACCGTCGCCTGCGCCCGGTCCTCGGCCCCGGCCAGAAACGCACCGACCAGCCCGGTCAGCGAACAGCCCAGCGCCGTCACCCGCGGCATCAGCGGATGGCCATTCGTCACACGCCAGCCGCGCGCCCCGTCGGTGACGAAATCGACCGGCCCGGTTACGGCGACAACCGCGCCCGTGCTGCACGCCAGCGCACGCGCCGCCTCCTCGGCCGCGGCCACCGGATCGGCGCTGTCCGCCCCCTTGCCCTGCGCCGCCGCCCCCGACAGCGCAAGGATCTCGGAGGCATTGCCCCGGATCGCCGCCGGGCCAAGCGCCAGCAACCGCGCGCCGATCTCGCGCCGGAAGGCCGTGGCGCCGACCGCGACCGGATCCAGCACCCAGGGCAGTCCCGCCGCCTGCGCGGCCTGCGCCGACGCCTCCATCGCTGCGACCCAGGGGCCGCTGGGGGTGCCGATATTGATCGTCAGCGCCCCGGCCAGCGGCGTGAACTCGGCCGCTTCCTCGACGGCATGAACCATTGCGGGCGAGGCGCCTGCGGCCAGCAGCACATTCGCCATGACGTTCATCGCGACGTAATTGGTTATGTTCTGCACAAGCGGCGCGCACTGGCGCATCTCGCTCAAATGGGCTCCCCAGTCGGGCATCGCGTCCTCCGTGGCCGGGCAGGAAACGAACGCGAAAGCCCCTTGGGCGCTTCGGGTGCGACTTCCTCCGCCAGCATGATCTGGTTCAGGTTCAAAGGGTGCTTCTCAGCCCGGGTTGACCCCGGACGCCCCTGTCACGGCGGGCATGGAACCACGTCCCGCGCGGAAACGAAAGCCCCCTTTTGCCCGCCCCTGGCTCAGGCCGGAGCCATCGCGCGCGGGCGCGTCAGGATCGGCCAGTAGAGCAGCGCAAAGCCCAGGAACGCAGCGATCCAGCCCGCCCCGGCCAGATGCAGCAGCCAGCCCGGGGCCCCAAGCCCTTCGGCAAACCGCGCCATGACCGCGACCAGCAGGACAAGATAAAGCGCGGCGACGGCCGGGCTTGCGGTCAGCGGGCGGCCCGAATGGCCAAGGCTCGCGCGGGTCATTATCGCCAGTGTCATCATGCCGACCGCGCCCGCCATCCACACATGCTGCGCCGCCGTGACAGAGCCCAGCCCCGGCATCACCGACGCAAGCCCCACCGCCAGGAACCCGACCGTCACCAGCGCATAGGCAAGGTGCAGCACCCAGACCAGCGGCTCGGCCAGCGTGCGGTGCCCGACCCAGCGGCCCAGCCGGATCAGGTGCAGCGCCCCCGCCAGCAGGCAGAGCAGCGCGGCAAGCCAATGCGCGGGCGCCACGGTCCAGACCATTAGCGCCAGCCCGGCGATTGCCAGCGCGATCCTGTCGAACCGGCCCAGCGGTGCGGGCAGCCGCGTCTCGCGCCGCTGGGCAAGCCAGTTGCGGGTGAAACTCGGCACGACGCGGCCGCCGATCAGCAGGATCATCCCGATCCCAGCCGCCAGCGCCACCCGCAGCCCCAGCCCGCCTGCCGCGTAATCGCCGCGCAGGGCGTCGAGGTGGAACAGCCCCTGCCCCAGCGTCATCAGCACAAGCAGCGCCCAGACCGACAGGTTGCGCCAGTTCCGGCCCGCCACGATCTCGCGCAGCGTCACCCCGACCAGCGCCAGCGGAAAGGCCAGATCGACCGCTACCGCCACCCCGAAGGGCAGAAGCGCCGAGACCGCCACCGCGACCCGCCCTGCCGCCCAGACCAGCACCAGCGCCAGAAGTGGCCAGCCCATCAGCGGCAGCCGCCCGGTCCAGTTCGGCACCGCCGTCAGCAGGAACCCTGCGGTGACGGCACCGAGATAGCCGAACAGGAAGGCATGGGCGTGCCAGCTGACCGGATCGAACACCGTGGGCAGCGCCACGGCGCCGCCCAGCATTGCGATCCACAGTGTCATCGCCGCGGCCGCCCAGAGACTGCCGAACAGGAAGAACGGGCGGTGGCCCTGCGCCAGAAGGGCGGGACCGGCAAAGGCGCGGCGAAGCTGGGATGTGGTGGCCATGGGACGACTCGCTTTTGGTATTTCAAATACCGATTAGCCGATGTAATACGCATTTGAAACTCCAATTGGTGGGGCATTATGCGCCTGACCCAGTTCACAGATTTCGGATTGCGCGCGCTGATGCGGCTGGCAGGCCGCCCCGAGCGCGGCTTTGCCACCGCCGAACTGGCGGACGAATTCGGCGTCTCGCGTCACCATCTGGCCAAGGTCGTCGCCCGGCTGGCCTCTGCCGGGCTGGTAGAAGCCCGCCGCGGCGGGGGTGGCGGGCTGCGCCTTGCGCGCCCCGCCGCCGAGATCCGGCTGGGCGAGGTCGTGCGCCTGCTGGAGGCCGATCAGGCGCTGGTCGAATGTTTCGCCGCCGATGGCGGGGCCTGCACGCTGATGCCCGATTGCCGCCTGAAGGCACGGCTGGCCCGGGCCGAGACCGCCTTTCTGGCCGAGCTTGACCGCACGACGCTGGCCGATTGCACCTGGGCGCCGAGGTCGGAATGATGGGCGGCTGGGGTGAACTGGCGCTTGCCTTCGGCGTTTTCCTGGCCTCGCACGGCGTTCCGGTGCAGCCCCCCGTCAAGCGGCGACTGATCGCGGCGCTGGGGCCGGGCGGCTATCTGGTGGCCTATGGCGCGTTGTCGGTCGCCGTGCTGGCCTGGCTGATCGTCGCCGCCGGGCGCACGCCGCATGTGCCGGTGCTGCCCTGGGCGGCGTGGCAGGCCTGGGTGCCGAACCTTGCGATGCCGGCGGTCTGCCTGCTGATCGCCTTTGGCACGGCTGCGCCCAACCCGCTCAGCTTCGGGGGCGCGCGCAACGACCGGTTCGATCCGGCCCGACCCGGCATTGCCGGGCTGACGCGCCACCCGCTGCCCTGGGCGCTGGCGCTCTGGGCGGCCGCGCATGCGCTGGCCAATCCCGACCTTGCGCATCTGCTGATGTTCGGCGGCTTCGCGGGTTTCGCGATTCTCGGCACACGGATCATCGACCGGCGCAACCGGCGGCTTCTGGGCGTGGCCGAATGGCAGCGACTGGCCGCCAGCACCTCGAACCTGCCGCTGGCCGCACTTGTGGCTGGCCGATGGCGACCGCGCCGAGGCCCCGCCCCGGCAAGGCTCATCATCGCCGTTGCGCTATGGGCGATGCTGGTCCTCAGCCACGCCCCGGTGATCGGCGTATCGCCGGTTCCGACACATTGCTGAGAGGATCAGATCTCCGGATCGTCGATCATCCGCACCGGCTTGGCCAGCCGGACGAGCGACTTGCGATCCGCGATGGTAATCGTCATTCCGTCATTCGTGACGCCATATTCGCCCAGCAAACGCAGCGCACGCGAGAAGTTCTCGGGCGTCATTCCAAGCAAGGCGGCGATCTTGCGCTTTTCCACCGGCAGAACGAAGCTTGGCGCGCCCCCCGCGAGATCCTGCTGCCGGATCAGGTAATTGGCCAGCCGCTCGATCCCGTTGCGCAGCTTGAGGTTCTTGCTGGATTTCACAACCCCGCGATAGCAACCGGCCAGTTCCCGGACCAGCGCACGGGCAAAGGCCCCGTCGGTATCGAACACGTTCCGCACATCCTGCGAGGGCAACAGGATCAGGCGGGACTTCTCGACCGTGCGGGCGGACATCAGAAAGGGCGCATCCCGGATCGTGGCCGCAAGGATGAAACTCGAAACCGGCCTGACGATCTCCATGACCGTCTCGCGCCCGTTCCAATGTGCGCAGAGTTCGACCTGACCGGCCACGAGGATATGCAGGAAGTCGCTGGGTTCGCCCTCGGCGAACAGTTCGACCTGCGGCGGGAAGGTCTGGACATAGGCCGCGCGGCAAAGACGCGCGAAGGCCGCATCGTCCATGTCGGCAAAGATCGTCAGTCCGCGGATTTCACCTGTTTCCGATTCGCGCATCGTCCCCACATCGGAACCGCTTGATTTATATCAAGCTCGTCCACAGCAAATGTCATCAGTGCGTTCGGTATACATTTGCACACAGAGCCCCATTTTTCAATCACTGCCCGACCTTTTTCCCGCATGCGCTTGTTTCGTCACTCTGGCGTGGCTTTTGGTCTCGAATCAACCCCCAAGCGACTTGCATCGGGGCCGCTTATCCCCACTAAGCCGGCCGGCGACGGCAATGCCGCCGGTTACTTGACGAGAAGGGGAAAGAAGACGTGATGGGTTTGACATGCGCCGGCGGGACGTTCCCCGAGGCCGTGAAGGCGGGGCGGATCCCCCGCGAGGTGGTGGCCGGATGATCGTGACGCTCAAGGCTCTCGCCGCGATGCTGCTCCCGCCCTGCGCCGGGTTCAAGGCTGCCACCTGGGATGTCGCCGACGCCATGCTGGCCGAGGATCGTCTGGCGCCCGAGGTCCGCCGCCGACTTCTGCCACTGCTCGACGAATTCCACGAAATGGATCTCTGCCGCCAACAGGAACGCTTCGTGGCAATGTTCGAGCGCACGCCATCGCTGTCGCTGAACCTGTTCGACCACCTGCCGGGCCAAGAGCGCCAGGATCTTTCAGACACGCCGCAGGGCGAGCGAACGGATCACCTGCCCCGGTTTCTGACCAACCTCGCCAAACATCCGGAAGCCGAGGTGCAACAGGCGCTTGCCGAGGCGGCGCCGGTCTTCGCGCTGCTAGCGGTTCGGCTCGAAGCGATGGACAGCAGCTATGCCGGCGTGTTCGGCGCGCTGCTGCATCTCGGCGAAACCGGAAGGCATGCTTAACACCGGACGGCGCCGGAATTTGCCCTTTGCGTGATGCCCGGCGCAATCGGGCCGGTTGGACCCCGGAAGGCGGCCTCGAGCGCCGCTTCGCGACGGGCATTATTCAAATCAAACGATAAATGCCCGTGCGGCGGATGCCTTGCGCCCCCGAAGCTCGAGCGAAACATCTCCGTTGCCGCAGCCTTGAGCCTAGGCAAATCCGCCGTCATCGCGCATGATCGGGCCATGGCCATCGTCTTCCTGATCATCATCGGTGCGGCGGCTGGGTTCATCGCGACCCGGCTGATGCGGCTTGAGGTCGACATTCCGACGACCATCGCCATCGGCATCTTCGGCGCGCTCCTGGGCGGGTTCGTGCTTCGGATGGTCATGGCGCTGACCGGGTTCGCCGCGGGCTTCGTGGGGGCCGTTCTGGGCGCGATGCTGCTGATCTGGCTCTATCGCCTTTACGTTCAGGGGCGCTGAGGCGGCAGGTTCGCCTCGACCCCGAAGCCCGGCGGGATGCCATCCGCCCGCCCCTCGAGCACCAGATCGGCCATGACCGCCCCGACCAAGGGCGCCAGCCCGATGCCGATCTTGAAGCCGCCATTGGCCACGAAATGACCGGGCCGTCCGGGCCATGGCCCCAGCATCGGCGCGATCAAGCGGGCGCGCGGGCGCACGCCTGCCCAGCGCTCGATCACCTCGGCCTGTGCCAGCGCCGGACATACCGTGCGCGCCCGCGCGATCACCTCGTCCAGCCGCACATCGGTCGACCACGGATCGGCGAACTCGCGTTCGGTGGTCGAGCCGACCGCCACTGTCCCGTCATGGTGCGGCACGATCATAAGCCCCCCGGCATAAAGCTGCGGCACCGCGCCCGCGTCATGGGCCAGGATCGCCGCCTGCCCCTTGACCCCGCTGCCGACGGCATGGCCTAGTTCGGCCGACAGTTGCGCAAGGCCCGGATAACCCGTGGCCCAGATCACGCGCCCCTCGATGGGCCCCTCGGCGCCACAGGCGACCTCGCCGCCCTGCGCCCGGATGGCCGCCGCCAGCGCCGAGCAGGCCGCCCGGGGGGCGATCCGTGCCGAGAGCGTGTCGTGGATCAGGAACCCCGTGGGCGAGACCGGCGCGAACGCGCCCGCGGCGTCCGCCGTCACCACCTGCCATTCGGCCAGGCCGCGCCAGAGCTGCCTCGCCTGCGCCTCGCGCGCCCGCGCGCGTTCCAGCGCGTTTTCATCCGCGATGGGCTGGAACCGGCCAAGCCGGGCATAGCCCGTCGCCCGGCCCGTGAGCTGCTCGACCTCGGCCCAGAACCCGGGCGCCATGACGAGGCTTTCGAACTGGAACGCCTTCTTCTCGTCCCACGCCTCGGGCACATGGGGCGACAGGGCCCCCACCGGCGTACCGCTGGCACCCCCCCCGGGATGCGACCACTCCACAACGCGCACGCGGGCGCCGCGCCGCGCGCAGGCATGGGCGCAGGCCAGCCCGAACACCCCCGCCCCCATCACCGTCACGTCGACCGTTGCCATTGCCCGCGCCCTTCCCCATTCTCGCGCTTCGGATCACCGGGGGTCTAGGGCAAGACATGATGCAAGGCCAGCACGCCGACATCTCGTGGACGGCCGAAGGCGTGCCGGTCTCGGCGCGGTTCGATGATCCCTATTTCTCGCTGGGCAACGGGCTGGCCGAAACGCGCCATGTCTTTCTGGCGAGCAACGAGCTGCCCGCGCGGTTCCGGCCCGGCTTTCACATCGCGGAACTGGGCTTCGGGACGGGGCTGAACCTGCTGGCCGCGCTGATCGCATGGCGTGCGGCCGGGGTGGCTGGGCCATTGAGGTTCACCAGTTTCGAGGCGTTTCCCATGGACGCGGACCAGATGGACCGCGCGCTGTCGGCCTTCCCCGAGGCGCATGCAGTCGCGGGGCCGCTGCTGGCGGCATGGGCGAGGGGGGCGCGGACGATCCGCACCGACGATCTGGAAGCCGAGATCGTGATCGGCGATGCCCGCGAAACCCTGCCGCACTGGACGGGCCGGGCCGATGCCTGGTTCCTGGACGGCTTTGCCCCCGCGAAGAACCCCGAACTCTGGGCGCCCGACCTGCTGGCCGAGGTCGCCGCACATACCGCACCGGGCGGCACCGCCGCGACCTACAGCGCGGCAGGTGCGGTGCGGCGCGCGTTGGCCGAGGCGGGGTTTGCCGTCGACCGCCGCCCGGGCTTTGGCCGCAAGCGGCACATGACCGTCGCAAGGCGCCCGGCGTGACCGAGCAGAACACCCGCCTCGGCATCCTGCTGATGGTCGCCACGACCTTTGTCTTTGCGATGCAGGACGGGCTCTCGCGCCATCTGGCCGGGGAATACAACGTGCTGATGGTGGTGATGATCCGCTACTGGTTCTTCGCCGCCTTCGTGATCGCCATCGCCGCGCGCAAGGCCGGCGGCATCCGCGCCGCCGCGGCGACAAGGCGACCCTATCTTCAGGCATTCCGCGGGCTGCTGCTGGCCGCCGAGATCTGCGTGATGGTGGCAGGTTTCGTGGCTCTGGGTCTGGTCGAAAGCCACGCGGTCTTTACCTGCTACCCGCTGCTGGTCGCGGCACTCTCGGGGCCGGTGCTGGGCGAGCGGGTCGGCTGGCGGCGCTGGGTCGCGATCGGATTGGGGTTCGTGGGCGTTCTGGTGATCCTGCAACCGGGCTTCCGGGTGTTCTCGCCTGCCGCGCTGATCCCGCTGGCGGCCGCCTTCATGTTCGCACTTTACGGGCTGCTGACCCGGCTGGTCGGGCGCACCGACAGCGCGGCGACCAGCTTTTTCTGGACGGGCACCATCGGCGCGGTGGCGATGACCGCCGTCGGGGTTTGGTTCTGGGAGCCGATGGCACCGCGCGACTGGGGCTGGATGGCGGCGCTTTGCGTCACCGGGGCAACCGCACATTACCTGCTGATCAAGGCCTATGAGGTGGCAGAGGCCAGCGCCGTGCAGCCCTTTGCCTATCTGCAACTCGTCTTCGTCACCGTGCTGGGGATCACCGTCTTCGGCGAGACGCTGGCACCCAATGTCGCGCTGGGGGCCGTGATCGTGGTTGCGGCGGGCCTGTTCACGCTCTGGCGCGAGCGGCAGCGGGCATGACAGCCCCTCACCGCGCCTTCAACTCCTGTGACAGCCGGATCGGTTCGGTCCGGCCCGATAGCCGCGCGCGGTAAACGGGCAACGATTCAGCCACCCGCATGACGTAATTGCGTGTCTCGCGGAAGGGGATCAGCTCGATCCAGTCCACCACATCGACCCCAGCCGAACGCGGGTCGCCATGTTCGGTGACCCAGGCGCGAGCGCGGTTCGGCCCGGCATTATAGGACGCCGCGACCAGCACCGGGTTGGGGCCGAATGCCTCGACCAGATGGGCCAGATAGGCCGCCCCCAGCCGCGCGTTATAGGCCGGGTCCGAGGTCAGCGCCTTGCTGGAATAGCTCATGCCCAGCCGCCCGGCCATCGCCTCGGCGGTGCCGGGCATGACCTGCATCAGCCCGCGCGCCCCGGCCGGGCTGATGGCCGCCGGATTGAACTCGCTTTCGCGCCGGGCGATCGCCTTGACCAGTTCGGTCGGAACGGGATGTTTCGCCCGCGCCAGATCGGTGAGCGGGAAATAGGCCGCCACCATCACGTTGCCCTGCCCCGCCGCCACCTTGGCGATCCTGAGCGCGACGTGATGATCGCCCAGCCGCAGCGCCAGCCCGGCCAACTGGCGCTGGCCCCTGGGACCGGCGGTTTCGGCCAGATGGGTCAGGAACATCTCGGTCAGCGCGCGCTCGCCCGCCTCGTGGAACATCAGCGCCGCGCGCAGGACCGAACCGTTCGCCCAGGGCGCGTCGCGCCAGTCCGGATAGGTCTCGTTGCCGACAAGTGCCGGGTCCATCGGCAGGCCCGCACGCTCGGCGGCAAGCAGCCCGTAATAGGTGGTCTGATGCGCCCCCGCCTTGGCATAGGCGGCCTTCGCCTCTTGCGGCCGGCCCAGCGCCTCAAGCGCCCGGCCCTGCCAGTAGCCCGCGCGCGCCAAGCTGATCGGCGACTCGACCCCGGTTTCAAGGGTCCGGAAATGGCCAAGCGCTGCGTCGGGCTTGTTCAGGTAGCGAAGCGCGATGAAGCCCGCCAGCCATTCCAGATCGGCGAAATCCGCACCGCCGCCCAGATGGTGGCGCGCGGCCATCCGGTAGGCGCGCGCCGGATCGCCGTCGCGCATCAACTGCCGGACAAAGGCACGCCGCGCGCCTGCCCATTCCTCGGGCTTCCCCAATGCCGCGGCCGAGCCACTGCGTTCCTCGATCAGCGCAATCGCGTCCGCCGTGCGTTCCTTGCGCTGGCGCCAGCCGAACCGCTCATGCGCCAGACCCGGATCGTTGCTCAGCGCCGCGGGCACCCGCGCGATCAGCGTATCGACCCCGGGCGCATCCTCGCGCAGCGCCATCCGCGCCTCGGCCAGCACCTTCCAGCCCGCGGGCACCAGCGGCAGCATGCGCCGGGCCGAGATGAAATGCCCCTGCCACAGCATCTCGTCCAACCGCGCGACATGGTGCTCGGCCAGGTGATCGCGGAACCGCGACAACAGTTCGTCCTGCGCCCCTTCGGACAGCGGCAGCATGCGCCAGGCGCGCAGCGCCAGCGCGCGGGCCTCGGCCATCTCGCCGCGCGCGGCATGGGCCTGCACCAGCCGCAGCGCGCCTGCGCCGGTCGTTGGCGCGGAGCCGCGGAAAAACGCGATCACCCGATCGGGATGGGCATCGGCGGGGATCTTCGCCTCGCCCTCGGCGCGCAGGCGGGCCAGGCCCGGCCAGTCGGGGTTGCGTGCGATGAAATCGAGGTAATCGGCGAATTCCCCCTGCCCGGCCCTGAGCCAGCGCCAGGTGACGATGTCGCGCGCGACGGATCCGGCGGGTGCGGCCTGTGCCCAGGCGGCCTCCCAGCGGTCGGCACGGACCTCGGTCATGGCCCGCGCAAGCGGCGAGGCGGCGCTGGCCACGGTCGGGACGGCAAGGGCGATCAGAAGGCTAAGGGCGGTCAGGCGCATCGGGGTGCCGGGCTTCTCGGGTTCGGGGGAAAGGTGTCACGGCGCGATCTCAAGCTGCAATTCACAAACTTGGCAAGCCCTCCGTCGCGCTATAGGGTCCGGCGCGCCATGCCGGGCACGACTCGCCCGCAACGGCCAACCAAGGACATTCACGGAAACAAGAGGAGCGTGTCATGATTCAAGGGTCCCTTCCCGCCCTGGTGACGCCGTTCAAGGACGGCGCGCTGGATCTCGACACGCTCAAACGGCTGGTCGAGTGGCATCTCGACGAGGGCAGCCACGGCTTCGTGCCGGTCGGCACCACCGGCGAAAGCCCGACGCTGTCGCATTCCGAGCATGAACAGGTGATCGAGGCGGTCGTGCAGGCCGTCGATGGCCGCGCGCCCGTGATCGCCGGGGCCGGGTCGAACAACACCGTCGAGGCGATCCGCTTCCTGCAACATGCCGAGCGCGTGGGCGCAAACGCCGCGCTGGTGGTCACGCCCTATTACAACAAGCCGACCCAGGCGGGCATGGTCGCGCATTTCACCGCGCTGCACGACTGCTGCACGCTGCCGATCCTCATCTACAACATTCCCGGCCGGTCGGCCGTCGACATGATGCCCGAAACGATGGGCGAACTGGCGAAGCTGCCGCGCATCATCGGGGTCAAGGACGCCACCGGCGATCTGTCGCGCGTGCCGAAGCAGCGGATCACCTGCGGGCCGGATTTCCTGCAATTGTCGGGCGAGGATGGGACCGCGCTGGGCTTCAACGCGCATGGCGGGCGGGGCTGCATCTCGGTCACGGCGAATGTGGCGCCCCGCCTGTGCGCCGAGTTCCAGGAGGCAACGCTTGCGGGCGATTACGGCAAGGCGCTGGAGATCCAGGACCGCCTGATGCCGCTGCATATCGCGATCTTTCTCGAACCGGGCGTTGCAGGCGCGAAATATGCGCTGTCGCGGCTTGGCAAATGCGAGAACGAGGTCCGCTCTCCGCTTGTCGGCGTGACCGTGGCCACCGCCGCGAAGATCGACGCGGCGATGCGCCATGCTGGGCTGTTGAACTAGGCATGGCGGGCGGGCTTCGCCCGGGCGAGGTGGCGCTCGCGGACGCCCTCGAGCCCGACGGCCCGCGCCTGCGCCTGATCGGACGCATCCGGTCGCCCTGGGGACCGGATGACTGCCCCAGGAATATCGCCCGGGCACGCGAAACGGGGCGCAGGGCGACCGTCGAACTCGACCCCGCCTATGCCCCCGCGCTGTCGGGCCTGTCGGTCGGCCAGCCGGTGATCCTGCTCTACTGGATGGCCAGGGCGCGGCGGGATCTGCTTGTTCAGGCGCCGCGCCATGTCTAGGCGCCGCGCGGCACATTCGCGCTGCGCTCGCCGAACCGGCCGAACACGATATCCCAGGCGATAGTTCGCATCACCGCGCTGAGCCCGAACGCGCCACGTTCGGGATCGACGCCCTCGACTGCTTCGACGGCACACCGCTTCTCGACATCAAGCCCCGGCTTGGCACCGTCGACATCCCGCCCGGCGATGCCGGATAGCGGCCTTTCGCGATGCGCCGCCAGGGCGAAGCCGGTCACTCCACCGTCACGCTGACCGGTTCGGACATCACCGGCGGATCATGCGGCAGGTGCGCGGCATCGCCCAGCAGCAACCAAAGCGTATGCGTGCCTGCGGGCAGGTCCAGCGTGACCTCGGTCTGGCCACCGCCGAAATGGATATGGTTGTCGTCTGCGGGCACCGCGACCGAGAAATCATAGCCCTCCTGGGGCACATTGATGATCAGGTGGTGATGGCCGGTGCCCATGTGGTCGATTCCGGCCGGAGCGACCCCCATCCCATCGAGGCCGAAGCGGATCGTCACCGGGTTCGACACGGTTGCACCCTCTGCCGGCGCGATGATGTAGGCGCGCGCGCCCTCTGGCGCGGGCGTGCGGTCCTGGGCCGCGGCGGGCAGGGCCAGCGAAGCGGCAAGCAGAAGGCTGGCGAAACGGATGGATGGAACGGCGATCATGGTCGGACTCCTCCCTTTCTGGAAATGGCGGTTTGCGGCAATCCTCTGACGCTTTCCCCGCTTGTGGAAGGGTAGACCGCCGCGCCGGGCGTTCAATCCTCTGCCGTCGGCAGCGGCGCGCGCGGCGGGATCGGCAGCCAAAGACCCTCGGCATGCACGTCCACCAGTTCGTCACAATGGAACAGCGTGTAGGTGAAGATCGTCTCTGGCTTGCGCATGATCCGCGGCCCCGTGGTCAGCCGACCCGCGGGCTGCGCACGCGTTCCCGGCTGCGGCCGCGGCGGATGGATGCGCTGGGCGGGCGAGACCACGACCTCGCGCGCAGGAAGGCCCGCGCCGAAGGCGCCGGGACGGATCAGGACCGGCTGTGCCTCGGGATGGTGGGCGAGGAAGGACTCGTCCAGCACCACCCGGTCCAGCCAGACGATCCGCTTGAACGGACCACGACGGGTGCGCACCCGGTCGCCCACGCGCAATGCCTGCGCCGGGAAATCGCCAAGTTCGGTGGTGATGCGGGTCATCGGCCCGAATCCCGGCAAGCTCCAGGCCCGCCGCATGTCCTGCGGGGCGTTGGCCGGGTCGCAAGCGCCCCGAAGCGAAGACTGGTCGGACATCGCCTGACCTCAAACGGGCGGCCGCTGCATCCCGACCGCCGCCCGGGACGGGCGCGCGGCGGACTGCGTTGGGGTGCACGGGCCTGAACAACCCGAGGGCCCGTGCACCCCAAGCAACCACACCACTGGTTACGGACCCTGAGGGACCCTTACGCAGGACCGACACCGTCGATCCGCGGGTGACTAGGCTCCCGGAATAGGTCAACACTCGGGTGGAGTCCCGCAGCTTTGTGGAGCTTTGGTGACGCAGCGTCCACAAAGCGCGAAAGGCGTTTTCTCCTCTGTCCACGGTCAGGGAACAATTCGACGCCGCAACCTGTCGAAAAGTCAGGGCTGGCTTTGGGAAAGCCCGGAATCCGTCACCTTTGCCAGAACAATGGATCATGGCCATTCCGCCACCTTTCTACTGTTCACGAACCGCGAACAAACCGTTTCCGGCCAATTTTCGGGGCCTGTGACGAAAATTCGGGGCGAATCCCACGGATCCGCGCCGCGACTCACCCGCGGCTCCGGCCGCTTCCCCCCGGGGCCGGTTTCGCCTATATGCGCTGCACCATGGCCAAACCGAAAACCGACCCGAACTACAAGGTGATCGCCGAGAACCGGCGCGCGCGCTACGATTACGCGATCGAGGACGATCTGGAATGCGGGATCATCCTACAGGGATCCGAGGTCAAGTCCCTGCGCGAGAACGGCGCCAACATCGCCGAAAGCTATGCCAGCGTCGAGAATGGCGAGCTGTGGCTGATCAACGGCTATATTCCGCCCTATGAACAGGCCAAGACCTGGGGCCACGAGGAACGGCGCCGCCGCAAGCTGCTGGTCAGCCGCAAGGAACTGGCCCGGCTCTGGTCGGACACCCAGCGCAAGGGCTACACGCTGGTCCCGCTGGTGCTCTATTTCAACCACAAGGGCGTGGCCAAGCTGAAGATCGGCATCGCAAAGGGCAAGAAGACCGAGGACAAGCGCGCGACCGAGGCCAAGCGGGACTGGCAGCGGCAGAAACAGCGCCTGCTCAAGCATCACGGCTGAGCGCCTTGCCAGCCGGACAACACCGTTCTAAGGGAATCCGGTGCTGCGCGAGGCGGAGGGGTTCATGGGCTGTGACGATCCGACGACGTTGGTCTCGACCGAATGGCTGGCGGCGCATCTGAAGGACCCGGACCTGCGCGTCCTGGACGCCTCGTGGTACCTGCTCGGCGCCGGGCGGAACCCGCGTGCCGAGTACGCCGCCGCCCATATCCCCGGCGCGCGGTTCTTCGATATCGACGAGATCGCGGATCTGCGCTCGGACCTGCCGCACATGGCGCCCCCGGTCGAGAAGTTCATCGCCCGCATGCGCGCGATGGGCGTGGGCGACGGGCATCATGTCGTGGTCTATGACGGCGCTGGCATCTATTCGGCGCCGCGGGTCTGGTGGACCTTCCGGCTGATGGGCAAGACCGATGTGGCGGTGCTGGATGGCGGCCTGCCGAAATGGCAGTCCGAGGGGCGCCCGGTCGAGAACATGCCCCCCGTGATGCGCGACCGGCACATGACGGTCCAGCGCCAGGCCCAACTGGTCAAGGATGTCACCGAGGTCGCGGCAGCCTCGAAACTCGGCGATCACGCCATCCTGGACGCCCGCAGCCCGGGCCGTTTCGCCGGCACCGAGCCCGAACCGCGACCGGGCGTTCGAGGCGGGCATATCCCCGGCGCGCGCAATGTCCATTACGAGACTCTTGTGAATCCCGACGGCACGATGAAATCGCCCGACAGCCTGCGCGCGGTGTTCGCTGCAGCGGGGGTGGATCTGGGCAAGCCCGCAATCACCTCCTGCGGCACCGGCGTGACGGCCGCGATCGTCAACCTTGCGCTGGAGCGCATCGGCCATCGCGACCACGCGCTTTACGACGGCTCCTGGACCGAATGGGGCATGTATGGCGATCTGCCGGTCCAGACGGGGCCCGCATCATGCTGAACCGTCTTTCTCCCCAGGCTCCCGACAAGATCATCGGCCTGATGCAGGCTTTCCGCGCCGATCCGCGCGCCGAGAAGATCGACCTTGGCGTGGGCGTCTATCGCGATGCAGCGGGCGCGACGCCGGTGATGCCCGCGGTCAAGGCGGCCGAGGAACGGCTGTGGCAGGGCCAGCAGAGCAAGGGCTATGTCGGGATCGAGGGCGATCCCGGTTTTCTGGACGCGGTGCGCCTGCTGGTGCTGGGCGAGGCGGTTGGCGCCGAGCGGGTGGCCGCGGTGGCGACGCCGGGCGGAACCGGCGCGGTTCGGATCGCGCTGGATCTCGTGCGGCTGGCCAATCCCGGCGCGCGGGTCTTCATCCCCGATCCGAGTTGGCCGAACCATGCCGCCATCGTGGGCCATCTGGGATTCGAACAGGTGGACTACCGCTATTACGACGCGGCCTCGCGGGGGCTCGACCGGGCCGGGATGCTGGCCGATCTGGAACGTGCGGGGCCGGGCGATGTGGTGATCCTGCATGGCTGCTGCCACAATCCCACGGGCGCCGACCTGACCCTGGCCGATTGGGCGGATGTGGCGGTCGTTCTGGAACGGACCGGCGCGCTGGCGCTGGTCGATCTGGCCTATCTGGGCTTCGGCGCGGGCGTCGAGGCGGATGCCGCGGGGCTGCGGATGCTGGTCGGGCGGTTGCCGGAGATGCTGATCGCGGTCAGCGGGTCCAAGAATTTCGGGCTTTACCGCGAACGGGTGGGCGCAATCCTGGCCCTGGCGGGCGATGCGGCGACCGCGACGCTGGCGCGGGGGAACCTGTCGAACCTGAACCGCCAGACCTATGCCTTCCCGCCCGATCACGGTGCGCGCGTGGTCACCGACATCCTGACCGACGCGGCGTTGCGGGCGGACTGGCTGGCCGAACTCGACGCGATGCGCGCCCGGATGGAAGGCTTGCGCGCAAGTCTTGCCGACACGCTGCGCGAGATCAGCGGCTCGGACCGCTTCGCCTATCTGGCGGCGCAGAAGGGCATGTTCTCGCTGATCGGCGCAACGCCCGAGCAGGTGGCCGCGATGCGCGATGCCCATGGGGTCTATGTGATCGGCGACGGGCGGATGAACGTCGCGGGCCTGTCCGAGGCGAATATCCCGCGCGTGGCCCGGGCGATGCTGGCGGCCGGGCTCTGACCGGGGCGGCGGCGGAACGGGAAAGGCCCGGGCGGATCGCCCGGGCCTTCGGTTTTCAGGGCTCCGGCGATCAGGACTTGCCGAATTCCGGATAGGCTTCCATGCCCAGTTCGGCCACGTCGAGGCCCTTGTATTCGGCTTCCTCGCTGACCCGCAGGCCGATCACCGCCTTGATGATCGTGAAGCAGATGAAGCTGACGACGAAGACGAAGGCGCCGATGGCCGCAAAGCCGATAAGCTGGGTGATGTAGCTTGCGTCATCGTTCGACCAGGCCACGATGAAGGTGCCCCACAGACCGGCAAACAGGTGCACCGGGATGGCGCCGACCACGTCGTCGATCTTGAGCTTGTCCAGCAGCGGCACGGTGAAGACCACGATCAACCCGCCGATGGCACCGATCAGCGTGGCCTCGGTCAGCGAGGGCGCCAGCGGTTCGGCGGTGATCGAGACCAGACCCGCCAGCGCACCGTTCAGCACCAGCGTCAGGTCGACCTTGCCATAGACAAGCTGCGTCAGGATCAGCGCGGCCACCGCACCACCTGCCGCCGCGGCGTTGGTGTTGGCAAAGATTCGGCTGACATCGGTCACGTCAGAGACGGTGCCCATCGCCAGCTGCGAGCCGCCGTTGAAGCCGAACCAGCCCAGCCACAGGATGAACGTCCCCAGCGTGGCCAGAGCGAGGTTCGAGCCCGGGATCGGATGCACGGAACCGTCCTTGCCATACTTGCCCTTGCGCGCGCCCAGCACGATTGCCCCGGCCAGCGCGGCAAAGCCGCCCGCCGCATGCACCAGCGTCGAACCGGCGAAGTCGGAGAAGCCCATCTCGTCCAGCCAGCCGCCGCCCCAGACCCAGGAGGCCTCCATCGGGTAGATGAAGCCGGTCAGGATGACGACGAACAGCAGGAACGGCCACAGCTTGATGCGTTCCGCCAGCGCGCCCGAGACGATCGAGGCGGTGGTGGCGCAGAACATCAACTGGAAGAAGAAGTCGGAGCCGACAGAGGCATAGCCCAGATCCGCGTCTTCCACGGCAAGGCCCACGGGTTCCAGCGAGGTCACCGCGAAAAGCGGGCCAAGCCAGCCCTCGATCCACCACTCGCCCGGATACATCAGGCCAAAGCCGATCAGGTAGTACATGATCGCCGCGATGGAGAAGAGGCCGATATTCTTGGTCAGCTGCATGGTGACGTTCTTGGAACGGACCAGACCGGCCTCCAGCATGGCAAAGCCCGCGGCCATCCAGAACACGAGGAAGCCGCCGATCAGGAACAGCAGCGTGGTGAGGATATAGGCTGTCTGCTCGGCGGGCGCGCCCGATACGGCCTCGGCAACGGTTTCGACGGCCTCGGCGACTTCGGCGACGGCGTCCTGGGCGAGGCCCAGGCCCGGCGTCAGCGCCAGCGCGACCACCGCAAGGGGGATCAGTTTCAAGGGTTTCATTTCTCTTGGTCCTTTCGTGAGGATCGTCGTGGCGCTCAGATCGCGTCTTCGTTGGTTTCGCCCGTGCGCACGCGGACGGCCTGGTTCACGTCGAGGACGAAAATCTTCCCGTCTCCGATCTTGTCGGTCTTCGCAGTCTTCGCGATCGTCTCGACGACCTGATCGGCCATCGCCGACGGCACGACGATCTCGAGCTTGACCTTGGGCACGAAGTTCACGGCGTATTCCGCGCCGCGGTAGATTTCCGTGTGGCCGGACTGAGAGCCGAAGCCCTTGATCTCGGTCACCATCATGCCGCGCACGCCGATGGTGGTGAGCGCTTCCCTCACCTCCTCCAGCTTGAACGGCTTGATTGCAGCAATGATCAGTTTCACGTCATGACCCTTCCGGTTTGGCAGGAGGCCCTGCGGGAGCAATGGGGCAAGGAGGGGCCGGAGCCGCCGGGCAGACAAGGAATCGCAGCCGCCCGGCACGCCCCAGACAGTGATTTTTGCACATTTTTTGCACAGAAAGGCGTTGACGCCTTTTTTTTGTGCAGGCAAGAAAGCCGAAAACGTGAGCACCTGGGAACTCCACATTCCACCATCGCCGGGGTATGGTGCCGCGAGGCAGGCAGAACACTCGGAACGGACATGAGCAGCACGGGCCGGAGAAAACCCCCGCTGGTGGCGGAACGGCGCACCCCGCGCAAGGCGACAGCGAAAAAGACCGCCGCGACCCGGCGCAAGTCAAGCGGCGGGCGAGGACGCACGTCCCGGCGGCGCGGCAACCCGGTGGTCGCGTTCTTCACGGGCATCATCGGCTGGATCGTGGGGCTGTTCTGGAAGATCGGGTCGCGGATCGCGTTGATGGGCACGGTCGCGGTCGGGCTTGCTGTGCTGTATTTCTACGTCCAGTTGTCCCCGGTCTCTGCGCTGCTCGACGGGCGCAACCGCGGTTCGGTCACGCTGCTGGACCGCGACGGGCAGGTCTTTGCCTGGCGGGGCGAGCAGTTCGGCGGCCAGATCACCGCGGCAACGGTCGCGCCCGCGCTGAAGAACGCGGTGCTCGCCACCGAAGACCGCCGGTTCTACCGACATTTCGGCCTTGACCCGCTGGGCATCGCGGGCGCGGTCCGCATCAACATGTCCGAAGGGCGCGGGCCGTTCTCGGGTCATGGCGGCTCGACCATCACCCAGCAGACCGCGAAACTTCTCTGCCTGGGCGTGCCCTACGACGCCCGGGAGTGGAAAACCGAAGCCGCCTACGAGGCCGACTGCCGTCGCACCACCCTGAGCAGAAAGGCCAAGGAGGCGGTCTATGCGATGGCGATGGAGGCGCGCTATACCAAGGACGAGATCCTTACGATCTATCTCAACCGCGCCTATCTGGGCGCGGGCGCCCGCGGCTTCGAGGCCGCGGCGCAGCGCTATTTCGGCAAGTCGGCGAATACGGTCACGCCGTCCGAGGCGGCGATGCTGGCGGGGCTGCTGAAGGCGCCGACGACCTATGCCCCGACCAACAATCTGGAACGCTCGCGCAATCGCGCGAACCTGATCCTTGGGCTGATGGAGCAGCAGGGCTTTCTGACCGCGCGCGAGGCCGCCGAGGCCCGCGCGAACCCCGCCCGGCTGTCCCAGGCGGCGGAATCGCGGTCGGGCGGCTATTTCGCCGATTGGGTGATGAGCGCTGGACCGGATTTCCTGACCCGCGACACGACCGAAGACGTGATCATCCGCACCACCTTCGACCCGCGTCTGCAAAAGGCCGCCGAAGATGCGCTGACCACGATCTTCGAGACCAAGCTCAAGCCCGGTTCAAAGGCCGAGGCGGCGATCGTGGTGATGTCGGCCGATGGCGCGGTGCGGGCGATGGTCGGCGGGCGGCAGACCTCGATCGGGGGCTTCAACCGGGCCACAATGGCGCTGCGTCAGACCGGTTCGGCCTTCAAGCCCTTCGTCTATGCGGCGGCGCTGGACCTTGGCTATACGCCCAATGCGACGGTCGTGGACGAACCGATCACGATCCGGGTGCCCGGTTCCGGGGCCTATTCGCCCGAAAATTTCGACCGCCGCTTTCACGGCCGCGTCACCCTGACCGAGGCGTTGAAACATTCCTACAACATCCCCGCGGTCAAGGTGTCCGAGGAGATGGGCCGAGGGAACGTGCGCAAAATCGCCGCCGATTTCGGGCTGCAAAGCGATCTGGCGCTCGGCCCGGCGCTGGCGCTGGGCGCGTCGGAATCGACGCTGATCGAGATGACGGGGGCCTATGCGGGCATCCTGAACGGCGGCTCCAGCGTGACGCCCTATGGTCTGCTTGATCTGCGCCTGAAGGGCGAGCGCGATGTCCTCATGGACAAGGCAGGCGGCATGGGCGAGCGCGTGATCTCCCAGGACGCCGCACAAAGCCTCGTCTACATGATGCACCAGGTGATCGAGTCGGGCACCGGACAGCGCGCCAGGATTCCGGGCTGGCAGGCGGCAGGCAAGACCGGCACCACCTCGGCGGTACGCGATGCCTGGTTCATCGGCTTCACCGCCGAGTATGTAGCCGGCGTCTGGATGGGCTATGACGACAACACGCCGATGACCGGCGTCACGGGCGGCGGCCTGCCGGCCGAGATCTGGCGCGAGGCGATGGTGCGGGTGCATCAGGGGCTGACGCCGCGGCCGCTGCCGATGCTGGTGCCCGAGCCACCCGCGCCCGAGTACAACTACCCGGGCGAGACCTATTCCTCGGGCGAGGGCTATGGCCAGCGTGGCCCGAACCCGCCGCGCGAAAGCGCCGGCGACGTGGCCGAACGCATCCTGCTGGAGGTGCTGGGCACGATCCTGGGCGGCGGCCGCAACTGAGGCGCGCCGCGCCTCAGCCCATCCGCCGCAGATCGGCGATCAGCGTATCCAGATTGCCGCGGCGCTGATCCAGCAGCGCGCCGATCTCGGTGCGCTCGGTGGCCAGCATGTTCACGCCCTCGATGAAGATGTTGAAGAACAGGTTGCGCCCCGAGCGGCCCGAGACCAGGAAAACCACCTCGAACGGCGCCTGCCCGCGCAGCGCCGCCGTCGTCCGGACCTCGTAGAAATCGCGGAACGGCCTTGCCTCGCGCACGATAAGTTCGCCGCCGATGAACTCGCGGAACCGGCGGCCATACTTGCGCGACATGTAGCCCTGGAACGCCTCGGTAAAGGCGCGCATCTGCGCCGCAGAGGCCGAACGCGCCGCCACTCCCAGCGCAGACCGCGCGATGATCGGCACGTCGGCATAGCGGGCGAAGATCCGCTCGAACTCTGGCAGCATCTGCGCTTCCGAACGGCCGGAATTGATCACCCGGTTGATGTCGCCCACCACCTGGTCGATCAACTGCGAAGCCTCGGCCTCGGTCAGCGCACGCGCTGCACCCGGCAAGGCAAGCGTGGCGCCCGTGGCAAGGGCGCAAGCCAGCAGGGCGCGTCGGGCGGGATCATTGGGCAGCGGGGTCTTCATAGGGGTCCTCGTAGGGGTCGAAGTAATCGGGCTCGGCACCGCGGCGCAGATTGAAGCGGCGATTTTCCAGATAGGTCTGGCGGGTCTGCGCATAACTGTCTGCGCTTTCATATAGGAGCGAATCGATCAGGTTCGAGCGCTCGTAGCGCGTTCCAAGCCGCGAAAGGACCGCGACACCGGCCGCCCCCTCGCGCTGTTCGGGACGCGGCAGCGTCGTCGTCGGGCTCAGGACGATATCGACGATGCTGCCCAGCGCATCCCGTCCGGTCGATGGCCCGAGCAGCGGCAGTTCAATGTAACTGCCCTCTGCCACGCCCCAGACATGAAGCGTCTCGCCAAAGCCGGTGTCGATCCGCGCCGCCCCCATCGGGGTCGCGGGGTCCAGAAGCCCGCCCATTCCGATGGTGGAATTGACGAGGAAGCGCGTGGTGTTCTGCGCCGCGTCGCCGGGACGAAGCTGCAACAGGCTGTTGATGACCGCCCCCGGCAAGGCCAGGTTCGAGGCGAAATTGCCGATGCCTGTGCGCACCGGCCCCGGAACGGTTCGGCCATAGGCCATGGCAGCCGGGCGGACGACAGTCCGGTCCAGCGCGATATTGCCCCGATGCACGGCGCGGTTCTGCGCCTCGTGCGGGTCGGAAATCCCGTTGGGGATGGGCGCGGCACACCCGGCCAGAAGGACCAGCGCGACCGCAGGCACGAACCGTCGGGACAGGGGCTTGGCGAAGGGGGACAAGGGCAGCATCCGCAACACATGAACGAATATCGTTACCGAACCATGCCACGCGGCGGATCACAAGGGGCAAGGCCACGCCCGCGATACGTTCATTTTTCGGTTTCGCCCGCCCGGGCGCGGCTGTAGCGTCGCGCCCAGGAAACAGACGATCCGGAGACAGCGCATGAGCGGACGATACGAGGCCCGGCTGGCCGAACTTGGCGTTACCCTGCCCGAAGCCCCGGCGCCCGCGGCGAATTATGTGCCTTATGTGGTCTCGGGCGATCTGGTTTTCGTCTCGGGCCAGATCTCGATGGCGGATGGCGTCTTCATCACCGGCAAGCTGGGCGCCGACATGGACGTGCCCGCAGGCGCAGCGGCTGCGCGGAGCTGTGCGATCAGCCTGCTGTCGCAGCTCAAGGCGGCCTGCGGCGGTGATCTCGACCGGCTGGTGCGGGTGGTCAAGCTGACCGGCTTCGTCAACTCGACGCCCGATTTCGGCGACCAACCCAAGGTCATCAACGGCGCCTCGGATTTCCTGGTCGAGGCGCTGGGCGAGGCCGGGCGGCATTCCCGTTCGGCGGTCAGCGCGGCCTCGCTGCCCTTTGGCGTCGCGGTCGAGATCGAGGGGATCTTCCAGATCCGATGACCGCCCTGCCGCGCGCGTTCCTGGACACGCCCATCGCCCATCGCGCCTTCCACGACCGCTGCGCAGGCCGTCCCGAGAACTCGATGGAAGCCGTGCGCGCCGCCTTGGCGGCGGGCTATGGCATCGAGATCGACATCCAGCCTTCGTCGGACGGGGCGGCGATGGTGTTCCACGACTATGACCTCAAGCGGCTGACCGGCGGCACCGGCCCGATCCGCCAGCGCAGCCGGGCCGAACTGCGCGAGTTCCCGTTGCTGGGCGGCGCAAGCGCGATCCCCACGCTGGACGAGGTTCTGGACGAGGTTGCAGGCCGGGTGCCCGTGCTGATCGAGATCAAGGATCAGGACGGCGCCATGGGCCGCGAGGTGGGCGCGCTGGAACGCGCCGTCGCCCGCGCGCTGGCAGGCTATGACGGGCCGGTGGCGGTGATGTCCTTCAATCCCCATTCGGTCGCCGCGCTGGCCGAGGCCGCGCCCGACATTCCCCGCGGGATCACCACCTGCGCCTACAAGCGGCCGAGCTGGCCCGGCCTGCCCGGCCCGGTGCGCAAGCTGCTGCGGGAAATCCCCGATTTCGACCGCGTCGGCGCCACGTTCATCTCGCATCGCTGGTCGGATCTGGCCCGGCCGCGGGTGGCCGAATTGCGCGCCCAGGGCGCCGCCATCCTGTGCTGGACGATCCGCAGCCCGCAGGACGAGGCCATCGCCCGGTCGCTTGCGCAGAACGTCACCTTCGAGGGCTACGCCGCGACCCACCCCGCCGCTTGACCCGCGCCCGGCCCGGCCCATCTGATCGGGCGGACAGGAGGGCGCGCATGGCCGAAGGGCAGCTTGACACCGTGCAGACCGAAGAGGCGCGGATCGAGATCGAGGTCGTGTCCTCGCTCTCGCAGATCGCCCCGGCCGAATGGGATGCCTGCGCCTGCCCCGAAACCGGGGATGGCGGGCGGCCAGAGGATCCGTTCACCACCCATCGCTTCCTGAAGGCGCTGGAAGACAGCGGCTCGGTCGGCCCCGGCACCGGCTGGCATCCCCAGTATCTGGTGGCCCGGCAGCGCGGCACGATCCTTGCCGTCGCGCCGCTTTACGCCAAGACCCACAGCCAGGGCGAATACATCTTCGACCACAACTGGGCCCATGCCTATGACCGGGCGGGCGGGCGCTATTATCCCAAGCTTCAGATCGCCGTGCCCTTCACCCCCGCGACGGGGCGGCGCTTGCTGGTGCGTCCCGAGGCGGGACACACGGGCATGGCGGCGCTGGTGCAGGGCGCGGTGGAACTGGCGGCGCGCAACCGGCTGTCCTCGGTCCATGTCACCTTCTGCACCGAGGCCGAGGCGATGGCCGGGGCCGAAATGGGCCTGATGCACCGCGTCACCCAGCAATTCCACTGGGAAAACCGCGGTTATGCCGATTTCGATGCCTTCCTCGCCGACCTCTCGTCGCGCAAGCGCAAGAATATCCGCAAGGAACGCGCGACGGCGCAGGGTTTTGGCGGAGAAATTCGCCACTATGCGGGCGACGCGATCCGGCCCGAGCATTGGGACGCGTTCTGGCGCTTCTACCAGGACACCGGCGCGCGCAAATGGGGCACCCCCTACCTGACGCGCGCCTTCTTTGACCACGCACAGGAAACGCTGCGCGACGACATGCTGCTGGTGCTGGCCGAACGCGACGGCCGACCCGTGGCCGGGGCGCTGAATTTCATTGGCCGCAAAAGGCTTTACGGGCGCTACTGGGGCTGCATCGAGGACCACCCCTGCCTGCATTTCGAACTGTGCTATTATCAGGCCATCGACCATGCCATCGCCCGGGGCCTTGCCACCGTCGAGGCGGGGGCGCAGGGGGCGCATAAGCTGGCGCGGGGGTATTTGCCGGTGGCGACCAACTCGTTGCACTGGATCGCGGATCCGGGATTGCGGGGGGCAGTTGCCAAATATCTGCGGGCCGAACGGGAGGCCGTCGAGGAGGAGATCGAGGTGCTGACCGAGTACGGGCCGTTTCGCAGGGTCACGACGGAGGAGACATGACCGACACACTGACCGGGGACGCGCGGACACAGGCATTGGCGCCGCTGCTGGCGGCGGGCTGGGTGCTGGACGAGGGCCGGGATGCCCTTGAAAAGACGTTCGAGTTCAAGAACTTCGTCGAGGCGTTCGGGTTCATGGCGCGGGTCGCGCTCTGGGCCGAGAAGCTGGATCACCACCCCGAATGGCGCAATGTCTACCGCCGCGTCGAGGTGGTGCTGACCACTCATGACGCGGGCGGGTTGACCGCGCGGGACGTGGACCTGGCCCGCCGGATGGACGCGCTGGCCGGAACGGCGTGACCGTCCGGACCGGCCGGAGGGGCCGGTTTCGGGAAATCGGAAAATCATCGGACTTCCATCGGACTTTCATCGGACCTTTTGCGGGCGTCCGCCCGACGGCCGACGCTCCCCGGCTGATGCCGACGGCAGGGCATCGGCCCTGAGCCGCGCGCGGGACCGGGCTGCCCGGCGGGGGGCCTGTTCCGCGGGATGAGGAGGACGCGGCAGAGGACCGGCGGCGTCTTATTCGGACCCTTGGGAGCGCGTCGGGCGATGACGCGGTGGCGCCATCCTGCGATGCGACGGGAAAGGCGAGATCGGTCCCGAAGGCCGGCGGCGCGGGACGGGCCTCGGGCAGGCGGGCCGCGGGGCCATGCCTGCGCGGGTTCACGAATGTTTGCATCACGAAATTGCGTGTCGATTTCTGAACCGATCGTTCTTTTAAATCCGACCGGGACCATGCGGGAGCGCCATGCCATGCGGGACGGGATCGGGGATGAAACGCGCCTGCGGACGTTGCTTGCCGCGGGCGACCGGGCCGCGTTCGAGCGGCTTTATCGCCAGCATAACGGCGCGATGATCCGGGTCTGCACCGCGATCGTCGGCAACCGGGCCGCGGCGGAAGAGGTCGTGCAGGATGGCTGGATCGCGATCCTGCAGAATATCGGCGGGTTCGAGGGCCGCGCGTCGCTGGCCGGATGGATGTTCGCCATCGTCCTCAACAAGGCGAAAAGCCGTGCGCGGCGGGACGGACGGTCGGTGTCCTTCGACGCGGGCGGCGAGGAGAACAGCCTGGCCGCCGCCTTCGACGGGCGCGGGCGGTGGAAGGACATGCCCGAGCTTTGGGACGAGGTCACGCCCGAGCGGATACTGGCCGGGCGCCGGGTGCTGGACCATGTCACCGCCGCCATCGAGGCCCTGCCCCCGGCCCAGCGCGCCGTCATCGTGCTGCGCGGCCAGCAGGGGCTGGACGCGGCCGAGGTCTGCGCGGCGCTGGGGATCAGCGAAGGGAACATGCGGGTCCTGCTGCATCGCGCGCGGCTGGCGGTGCGGGCGGCACTTGACGATCTGCTGTAGCATCCCGTTGCGGGGGCGGGTCGGGGATGGCGTGTAACGGAACGCGGGATCGGGAGTCTTCCCGGCAACCGGATGGAAGGCAGGGACTGGCCCGATGTTGAACTGCAAGGACGTCGCCGCACGCGCCAGCGCGTTGATCGACGGCGAGTTGAGCGGTTGGCAGGCCATGCAGATGCGCCTGCATCTGGCGATGTGCCGGGGGTGCAGCGCCTTTGTCGGCCAGATCCGGCAGACCCGCGATCTGACCGAGGCGGCCCTGCGGGAGGGGACGGCGCATGCGGGCGATGATGCGCGGCTGGCCGCGATCCTTGCGCGCCTTCCGGATCAGCGCCGGGGGGGCTGAATGCGCGGCGGCCCGGCCGGTTTCAGCGCGCGCCCGGCCGAAGCAGGGCGGCCTGCGCGGCGCGGGCGACGGGCGCAAGTTCACCGGCCCCGGCGCCCGAGCGGGCGCGCAGCATCAGGCCGCGGGCGACGGCGGCGGCCAGTCCCGCCGCCGCCGGGGCGCCGGTCTCGCCCGCCTCGTCCCATCCGGCGGCGCGGAAGCGGGCCGCCAGCCGGGCCTCCATCCCGTCATAGCGCCGGGCCAGTTCGGCGCGGAAGGCCGGGTTCGCCCCGGCGGCATCGGCCAGCACGCAGGAGATCAGGCAGCCGGGTGTCCCGGGGTCGGCCGTGGCCAGCGCGATCACCTGCTCGAAGAAGGCGGCCAGATCCTCGGCCAGCGTGCCACAGGGCCCCAGAGCGGCCACCACCGGCACGATCCGCGTCTCGACATATTGGCCGATGGCGGCCAGGAACAGCCCCTGCTTGTCGCCGTAGAGATGGTAGAGGCTTGCCCGCGGCATCCGCATCGCGCGGCAGAGCCTGTCGATCGAGGCGCCGTCATAGCCCGCGGCCCAGAACACGCGGATCGCCGCGTCAAGCGCCGCGCGCTCGTCGAACTGGCGGGGTCGGCCGCGCGGGCGCGGGTCTGCGATGCTGGGGCTGTCTCCTGGGGCCATCCTGCCAAGATAGGCAGGGCGGCGGTCGGGACAATCCGCTTTCCGCGCGGCGCCGGTCGGGTTGGGCCGTCACGCGGCCTGCGCGGCGGCGGGGTGCGGCCGCGGCCTGCCGGGGTCCAGCCCCAGCAGGTGGTCGAGCGAGGCCCGCCCCGGCCCGCCTGCGACGAGTGCCAGCAGCGCGGCGGCCCAGAGGCCGTGGGTGATCCAGGCGCCGGGATAGACGAAGATCTGGATCACCGCCGTCATGGCCAGCAATCCCAGCGCCGAGAACCGGGTGAAAAGGCCGAGGATCAGCAGGACCGGCAGCACATGCTCGGCGAGGGTGGCCAGAACGGCGGCCAGTTCGTGCGGGATGACCGGAAGCGCGTATTCATGCTCGAACAGGAACCAGGTGGAGTCCCTGATCGAGAACAGCCCGTCGACCTTGGTGCGGCCCGATTGCAGGAAGACCATCGCCGGGAAGAGGCGCAGCCCGAGGGCGACGAGATCATTCGGAACATGGGCAAGCGCCCGGTTCAGGCTGCGGATCAGGGGTTTCATCGTCGGTCCTCCCGGGGGTGATGAGGGCGCCCGCCTGCATCAGGCGGACGAGGATGGGCTGGGGGTCATGCGCTTGCTGGGCCGTGGCGGCACGGCGCGCGGCGGCGGTCAGCGGGGCGCCGGTGCGCAGGGCCTCGACCAGCGCGGCATCGCCCGGGCAGATGGCGGCGACCGGCACGTCGAAGCGGGTATCGCGCAGGATCAGGGCGGTCTCGGCCGCGGGGGGGAACGGGCCGCTTGGGTCGCGGCCGGGCTGGTTCGCGGCCCAGATCGACACCGCCGGATGCGCAAGCCGCAGCACCTGCACCGAGGGGTGAAGGCAGAGCCGCAGGCGGGACGGATCGGCCCCGGCCAGCGCCGCGGGCGGCAGGGGGGGCCGGTCGGCGGCATGGAAGGCGCGGCCGCGGGCATGCTCGATCCGGGCGATGTCGGCCAGGTAGGGATGGGCCGCCAGCGGCGGGAAGGTTTCCAGAAACCCGGGCAGCTCCGCGCCCCAGTCCAGCAGAACGGGCGAGCGCGGCCGGTGGGTTTCGGCAAAGACCCGGGCCATCGCGCGGAAGAAGTCTTCGCCCAGCAGCCGCCGGATCACCGGGAAGCGGGCGGCCAGCGCGTCGATCAGGCCGACGGCGACGTTGTTGCGGTAGACCGCGAAGCGGCGCGCGGCCTCGTCCGGCGGGGTGGCGGTCAGGCCCGGTGGCAGCGTGCCGTCCCGCAGCCCGGCGGCGAAGCGGGCGGTGAAGTCAGGATGCGCGGGCAAGGCCCTGCCCCCCGCCATCCAGGATCGCCTGCGCCCGGTCGGCCTCGGCGGCGAGCACGGGCCAGTCGGGCAGGTCGTTGTCCCATTCGACCAGCGTGGGCCGAGGACCGATGCGCGCGATCACTTCGGCGTAAAGCGTCCAGACCGGGTCGGCGACGGGGCTGCCATGGGCGTCGATCAGCAGCGGGCCGGTGGGCAGATCCTCGCTGTCATGGCCGCCCAGATGGATCTCGCCCACCCGATCCATCGGGAAGGCGGCAAGATAGGCCCGCGGATCGGTGCGGTGATTGCTGGCCGAGACGAAGACATTGTTGATGTCGAGCAACAGCCCGCAGCCGGTGCGGCGGCTGATCTCGGCCAGGAAGTCGACCTCGGGGATCGTCGATTGCGCGAAGAGCACACAGGTCGCGGGGTTTTCCAGCAGCATGCGCCGCCCCAGCGCCTGTTGGACCGCGTCGACATGGTCGCAGACGATGGCCAGCGTTTCCCAGGCATAGGGCAGCGGCAGCAGGTCGTTGAGATACTCGGTCCCGTGGCTTGACCAGGCGAGATGCTCGGAGAAGCTTTCGGGCTGGTAGCGGTCGATCAGTGCCCGCAGGCGTGCGAGGTGATCGGCATCGAGCGGCCCGGCCCCGCCGATGGACAGCCCGACCCCGTGCAGCGAGATCGGAAAATCCGCGCGCAGGGCGGCCAGCTGGGCATGGGGCAGGCCGCCCGCGCCCATGTAGTTCTCGGCATGGACCTCGAAAAAGCCGATGCGGGCGGCGGTTTCGCGGATCGCCGCGAAATGCTGCGGCTTGAAGCCGACACCGGCGGCATTGGGGAGAACGGTCATCTCGGACCCTCGCGGCTGGGATGGACGGGGCGGGCCTGCGACCCGCCCCGCAGGATCAGGACGGGATGTCGCGGGTCAGCGGTTCCAGCGCGCCCATGCGATCACCCGGCAATTCGATCTGGGTGCAGGTGCCGGTGGGCACCAGCGTCCAGGCATTGCCCTGGTAATCGACCTTCGACGTGCCCGCGCAGGTCGTGCCGGGGCCGGCCGCGCAGTCGTTCTGCCCGGCCAGTGACACGCCGTAGCATTTCTCCATCTCCTGGGCATGGGCCGGGGCGGTTGCCATCACGCTCAGCGCACAGGCCAGCGATGCGCCAAGCCCGAGGGTCGGTTTCATAATGTCCATCTCTCTCTCCTTGTCAGACCAGTCCGGGCCGGTTGCGGCCCGTGCCGATGCGACCCTCGGGGAGCCCGGGTGTTACAGCCCTCGCGAAACCGTGTTCCGGCGAGAGCGGGCAAGGGGGGGCCGGGAGATCGGGATGGTCAGGGCGCCGCGATGGCGGTGCAGGCGAGGGTCAGGTTGCGCAGGCGCAGGATCGGCGGGCCGCCGGACGCCGCGCCGCTGAACAGCGACAGATCAAGGCCAAGCGACGCCTCGGCCCAGAGATCGGGGCGGGTCGTGGGTGTGATGTCCATCGCGGCGAGCCAGCGGGTGATGTCCTGCGCCACCTCGTCGAGGAAGGCGGGCGGGGCCGGGTCCGATGCGCCCAGCGTGACGGCGGTGGGCAGGCGCAGGAGCACCGGCAACCGCACCGGCGGCAGGGCAAGCGTCGCGGGGCCGCTGGCGGTCAGGGGCAGGTCGAAGCCGACGGCAAGCTGAACCATGCCCTCCAGCGTCTCGCCCGTGCCGCTGCCCGTGACCAGCGCGGCGTGCAGCGCGGCAAGATGGGCCGCCAGCGGGCGCGGCTTGCCCGGCGCCCCGGCAAGGTCCGCGATGTCGATCGGGGTGGCGATGTCGAGTTGCGGGGCGACCGGGGTGGGATAGCGGACCCAGTCGGTCGCGTAGCGGAACGCCTCCTGGAAGCGGGCATTGCGAAGGATCTGCATCGCCATCGTGCCGTCCTGCCGGTCGATCACGTTCAGCGCGCTGCCGAAGGGAGCGCCCTTGTCCGCCGGGGCGACGATGACGCGGCGTTCGGCCAGCGCGCGGCCCTGCTCCTCGGTCAGCGGCTTGCCGGTCTGCGCGTCGAGATAGGTGTAGCTGGCGGAACTGGCGTCCTTTGCCGCGACCTGCGTGCGGTAGCCGTCGATCCCGATCATCGGCAGGATGTCGAGATCCGCGGCGCCCTTGTCGCTGATGCTGATCCGGGTCATCCATGGATCGCCCGGCTTCTGCACCCCGTCCTCGATGGCGAAGCGGCGGCTGCGGCGGACAAGGCCCGTGGCCTCGATCTCGGCAAACGCCTCGGGCATGATCGGGGACCAGCCGCTGTCGGCGATGTCCTGCGCCAGTGTCGCGAAGCTGTCGAGCGCGGCCTTGAGCACCGGGTTGTCCGCGCGGTCGGGGCTGCGGATGGCGGCAAGGCCCTGGGCGACGAACAGCGCCTGAAGCTCGGGCAGCAGCCGGTCGAAGGCGATCAGCGCGTCGATCACGTCGAGGCCGGTTGCGAACAGCAGGCCCTGCCGGTTGCCCTGGTTGACCGTCACCTCAAGCTCGACCCGGTCCTGGGCGACGAAGCCGTGGCGATAGCTGCCGTCCAGCGCCCAGGACTTGGCCAGCGCCAGCGTTTCGGCCGCGGTCTTGGGCAGCGCGCCCGGATCAAGCAGGCCGCGGGCCTGTTGCTGGCCAAGGTCGGGCGGCGTGGGGAAGGCGCGCAGCGGGATCGGGAACGCGACCTCGCCGATGGCCAGCGGCGCGGGCGGGTCGAGGAAGCTGAGCCAGCCGCCGCTGGTATAGACCGTCTCGCCGATGCGGACCTCGCTCAGGTCATGCTCGATGGCGCCGATGGTGAAGGTCAGATCGGCGGTGAAGGTCGAACTGAGCGTCTTGTTGCGGGCGAAAAGACCGATGGCCATGGGGCCGCCCGAGGGTGTCATCGCGGCCTTGCCCCCGGTGAGCGAATAATTGTCCGTTGTCGGGGGCGCGTTTTTCGGGCCGGTGCCGGGCGAGGGCTGGCCGAAAAGGTTCATCGGCTGGGGGCTGGCGAGCCCGCCAAGCGCGGTCTTCAGGTCCAGCACCGCGACCGAGGCCATCTCGTAGAAATTGCCCATCTCGATCAGGCATTCCTGCCGGTAGCGGTCCTTCGCGGCGGCCAGCGCGGCGTCACCGGCCGGGGCGGTGTCGGTTCCGTCGAGGCGGATCTCGGTCACGAAGGCGACCAGCTTTTCGACGATGGCCTTCTTGGCCGCGGCAAGCCGGTTCAGCGCCTCGCGGTTCACCAGCGCCACCGGGACCGCCAGTTGTGGCGCGAACATGCCGTCGAGCGCGGCAAGCACGCGGCGCATCACCGCGTCGATGTCGATGTCGCGCGCGGCGACCTGCGTGCCCGGGGGCGGCGACAGCGTGCCGTCGGCGGCAAGCGTCGGGACCTGCACATTGCGCGAGATCAGCCGGTTGGACAGCGGGCGCGGGGCGAAACAGGCGGGCGGCGTGGCGGTGTCGAAACGCGGCGCGATCCCGGTCTTGCCGTAGCGCAGCACCCAGAGCTGGCGGCCGCTGTCGGCGGAACTGGCCGTGCGGTTGGCCCCGGCGGCCAGAACCCGGTCCTGTGCGGCGAAGGCGGCGTTGAACCCCGCCTTGAACGCATCGAGCGAGAGCGGCGCGGCGGGTTGACCCTGTGCGCCCGCCGCATCGGTGCGGGGCGGCAGCGGGACGGTGACGCTGCGCACCGCGCTGTCGGCGGGCACGTCCGGGGCAAAGGGGCCGGACCGCGCGATGGTCAGGCTGGCGGTCAGGGGCAGCGCGAGGTCGGGGGCCAGCCCCTTTACGTCGATGGCCGCCGAAAGGGGGGTCAGCACCTGTTCGGGCGGCGGCGCGGCGGGCGGCGCGGTCAGGATGGGGGCGGCGAGGATCGCCTTGTAGGCGGTCAGCAGGTTCGCGGCGAGCGTCGCGGCCTCGACCGGCAGCGCCGCGCCGGGCACGAGGCTGGTGGCGAGCGTCAGCGAAACCTGTTCGCGGCCCTCGATCGCGGCGATCTGGTAATACGCGGCGGCATAGGCCGCGAGGTCGGCCGATCTGCGTTGCTGCGCGGGTTCGCCTGCCGGGTAGACCGGCGGGGTCAGGACGGGTGTCACCACCAGACGGGGCGTCTTCCCGCCCTCGAAGGCATAGCTGAAGGACAGATAGGGCAGCCGGGTCGGGGCGATCAGCGGATCGTCATAGGCAGGCGACAGCGTGCCGCCATCGTCGTAGCCCGCCCAGAGATTGCCGAACAGATCGACGCGGGCAAGGCCGAGATCGACGCGCTTGCCCATCGCGGCATAGGGGTTGTCCGCCTCGGGCAGCGCGCCGCCATCGGCCACGGCATGCAGGTTGCCCGCATGGGGCACCAGCGGGAAGCTGTGGCGATAGACCAGATCATCGCCATCCTGCGCGGCCTTGTCGGGGCCGAAGACCGTTGCCTCGCCATCGGGCAGGGGCGTGCCGTCGATGGCCGTGATCCGGCCCGCGTAGAGGTTGTAAAGCTGGTCCAGCGCCGCGCCCAGATCGGCGGCGCCGGGCTCGGCGGGCCTGCTGCGCGTAAGCTGGATGGCCAGTTGGCCGGGCAGGGTCAGCGGATGCGCATCGTTCAGGCTGTCGGACGCGACGAACAGGGCGTCGCCGGGCGTCAGGCCGCTGCCCAGCACCGCGTTGACATAGGGGGCGAGTGGCACGGGCCCCGTGCCCGGATGTACGAGCCCGATCACCAGCGTCAGCGTGGCCCGCCCGCCGGATCCGAACAGCGCCGCGGGCAGGCCGCTTCCGTCGCCCGCATGGCAGAGGAAATAGCCGCCCGAATTGGTCACGCCCCCGCTCCAGAGCTTGCCGAGAAAGCCAAGGGCCTGTTTTGGATCGGGGGGCGCGGCGCCCGCGCTTTCCAGCGCCATGACGACCTGCGGCGGGCGCGTCTCGGTCGAGAAATTGCTTTGCACGAGGAAGGTATCGGTGAAGTCGATATCCCCCAGCGTCAGGCTTGCCGCCTGCCCCGCCGGGCCGGTGCGATAGCCCAGCCGCAGCGCCGAGACGCGGGCCGTGGGCGTCGGGGCCGACAGATCGGCAATCAGCCGTTGCAGCAGGGCCAGCCCCTTCTGGTTCACGCTGGCCAGCGCATAGGTGTTGCCAAGGTATTCGGGCGATTTCGGATCGGCCGCGCCGGGCAGCGGGATCCGCGCGACGTCGAAATCGAGGGCGAGCGCCCAGTCGAAATCGGCGGCGGGAACCGGGGTGCCCTCGGCCTCGGGGTCGCCATCGGGCAGCGTGAACAGCCCGAAGGCCGCGGTGGGGGCGCGCGAGAGCAGGTCGGTCAGGGCGGGCGGCAGGCGCCAGACGGTTCCGCCGCCGGTCGCGGCGATCCCGGCGGGCAGGGCAAAGCGCAGCGGCCTGATATCGAAGGCGGGCTGGAGCGTGAGCGCGGGTTTCGGGTCGGGCAGATCCGGCGCGGCGGGCAGCGCGGCGGGTGCCTTGACCAGCGGTTCGGCATCGGCGCTGGAAAAGGCGAGGCTCTCGCCGCCGCCCTCGATCCGGACATTCCACAGCGCCTGGTCGGCGGCGGGCAGGCCGACGCCGAGGACAAGCGTATCGGCCGCCATGTCGCCCGCGCCCAGAACCGCCTGCTGGCCCGTCAGCGCGTAAAGCGGGTGTAGCGAACCGTCCGCCGCGGGCTGGCGCGTGCCATGCAGCATGAAGCGCGAGGTCAGGCCCGAGATCCCGGCAAGGGCGGGGGACAGGCGGGACAGGATCGCGGCGATCTGCGGGGACGGCCCGGCTTCGGGGAACAGCTCGGTCGCGTCATGGGCCTGTTGCAGCCCGGCGCGCAGGGCAACCGTGACGTAGTCGGCCAACACCTCCTCGACCGGCGCGGAGGGCGGGGTTGCCGGAAGCGGTTCGCCCAGGTGGGCCAGCGCTCGGGACGGCAGCGGCCCGGTCGGGGAGGCGGTCCCGCGCGGGGTCTGTTCCAAGGGAACCGCGGGCCCGGTGCCGAGCGTTAGGGTGATTTTCATGCCGGGCAGGGCGGGGAAGAAGCCCACGCCCAGCGTCTGGCCGTCGGCGGGTGTCGTCGGCTTGCCGATGCGGGTTTCGAACCCGGCCTTGAACAGGGCCTGGATCTCGGCCAGGCCGGGCCGGTCGCCACGGGCGAGCGTGGCCAGCAGCGCGGCGATGTCGTCGCGCGTGACGGTGGTCTTGTCCACCACCGACTGGTCGGCCGCGGCACCGCCCGGCTGCGCCTGCCCCGAGGCCGCGAACAGGCCCCAGCGCATGAGCCCGGTCAGGAAGGCGGCGTAGGAGCCGTCCCCCGCATCGGCGGTTCCGGGGGCTGCCATGGGGTTCGACAGCGCAAGCTGGGCGACCTGGATCCAGCGATCCGTGGCGTGGGCGGCGTCGGTATAGTCCAGCCCCGCGCTGAGGGCCGGAAGGACATATACGGTCAGCGGCACCGGCCCGCCGGTCGGCGCGACCGGCTGCCAGACGGGGGGCGGGGCGGTGCCGGACAGGGCGAACATTTCCAGCGTCAACGCATCGTCCCAGAGGGCATGGGTATCCTGTCCGAATGTCGCCGAGCCGTGGACCACCATGCTGAACGACAGGTGGATCGAGATCCGGAACAGGAACAGGTTGATGACCACCGTCACCCGGACATCGACGCCCGCGGCAAAGGCAACCTCGGTCGCGCGATGCGCGATGATGCGCATGTCGGCGCGCACGAAGATCCGGACTTCGAGCGTGGCCTTGATGATGGCGAAGTCGATCGCCCCGACAAGCTGGCCGAAGACCGCGACCGTCGCGCGCACGTCGTAGAACTCGTCCGTCTGGCCGCTGGCGAAGTCGTGATAGGTGGCGAAGGTGCCCTGGAACAGGCCCTGCACCATCACCGCGAACCGCGCGCTGAGCGGCCCGCTTTCGAACCCCTTCTGGATGCCGACCTGAAGCCCGATGCCGATCTCGGTGACCGGGCTGAAGATGCCCTTGTCCTGTGGCACCTGCGGCAGGCCCTTGGGGTCGAGCCCGTCGAGTTTCGCGTAGTAGAACCCGGCCGCGCCCGAATAGATCTCGACCGTCAGCGACAGGGATTTCGAGAAATCGAGGTCATGGGGGAAGCCCACGTCGATCTTGAAATCGCCATTGGTGTAGATCGCGAGGTAGAAGGACGGCAGCGTCATCTCGAACGCGCCGAAATTGATGCTCTGGATGCTTTTCGGAAGGGTCAGCGTGCCCTCGTAGACGCCGACCGCGTCGGTGACCTTGCGATAGAGCACCTCGGCATAAAGCCCGTCGAGGACGTTCAGCTTGTCGTTCTTGCCCTTGGTGACAGTGATCAGGACGCCGTAGATGTCGGGGTCGTTGAACACGAATTCGAGGTCGGCCTGGCCGAGGATCCGGGCATGCGCCGCGAACAGCCAGCCCGCGTTCGGGTCGAAATGCATAAGCGCGGGCGGGCCGGTCCAGGACGAGGCGGCCAGCGACTTGCCGACCGTCCCGACGGCATCGGCGATACCGCTGGGCACGGTGTCGAAGGCGAAATGCTGGCCCGCGGCGGCGGTGCGGATCTCGACCAGCGCGCCGCCCTTTCCGGGGATCTCGGGCGGGGTTTCGGTCGCGGGATCCCAGGCGAGCGCGCTGCCGCCGGGCAGCCGGCCGGTCAGTTCGATGGTGATCCCGCTCTTGCCGCCCGTGGCCGCCGCGCGGGTATAGACCAGCGAGATGCCGTCGATCCTGAAGGCGAGGAAATCGAGGCCGATCTGGCCCAGCGTCAGCGTGACCGCGCCGGTCTTGGTATCCATCGCAAGCGCGAGGTCCTTGGGCAGCCTGATCTGTTTGAGGATGTCGTCCCAAGGTTCGGGCACGACGTAGTAGCGTTGTCCGGTGGCCGAGCCGACGAACCAGGCGATCATCATCGCAAGGTTCACCTCGGCCTCCAGCGTCAGCGCCAGCTTGCCGGTGCTGTCATAGCTGCCGGCGATCTTGAGCGGTTGGCGGTCGATGATCGCGTCGATGCGGGCGCGGATGGTATAGGCCTGTTGCGCGTCCTTGCCCTCGGTCAGGTCAAGCGAGAGGTCGAAATGGAAGCCGTCCATGTCGAACGTGGCGGTGAACAGCTTGTGCTTCTCGGTCAGGTCGATGGACAGGGTTGCGCGGAGTCCGCCCGCCAGTTGCCATGTGCCGTCGAACGCGCCCTTGAGCCGGTAGGCCGTGGCGCCCTGACCGTCGCGGGTGTAGCGGGCAGAAAGCTCGGCGACCGACAGATGGCCGATCTCGTCGGGGAGGCGGGCGGCGCTGCCGGGCACGAACAGTTCGGCCAGATCGGCGATCCCGATCAGCGGCAGGGGCGGCGGCGTCTGGCCGGGATGCAGGCGTTGCCATGTATCGGCCACGTTGATCGCACCGGCAAAGACCCAGGTGCTGCCCGGGGCCGCCGCCTTGCCCTTGGGTTTCTGGCGGTCGTCCTTGTAGCTGGCGGCGATGTCGAAGCTCAGCGCCTCCATCACCAGGAACTGGCCCTTGATCGCGACATCGGTCCGGGTCGCGGAATAGGCGCAGTCAAGGCTGGCCTCGGCCAGGGACAGCAGCGCCCTGGCGCCGTCGCCCTGCACCAGCACCAGCGCCGCGCCGGTCTGGGTGACCAGCTTGGCCTTGATCGAGCCCGATTTCGTCGGCACCACGACTACGAAATCCAGATCCTTCAGCGTGAGGCTGTTCAGGAAATCCTGCGCGTGCAGCCCGAAATCCGTCAGGAAATCGGCCAGCACCAGCGTCTTGCCTGCGGGCTGGGCGATCTCGATCCGGCCGTCGGGATAGCTGCCGGTCACGTCGAGGGCCAGTTTCGCGATATCGACCGCGCCCGCCGAGCTTGCGATCAGGCTGCGGTCGGGGCCGGTCGGCTTGTCGAGGCCCACATTCAGCCCGGTGATCCCGACCGTAAAGTTTTCGGTCCCGATCCGGGCGATGGTCCAGTGCAACCCGTCGAAGGCCGTGCCGGACTTGGCCCCGAAGCCAAGCGCGCAGGTCACAGCGCCGATGGTCCTGGTCCTGGTCAACAGCGTGATCGTGACCGTTTCAAGCGTGACATAGGGCGTGTGCGGTTGCGGGGCGGGGGGTGGCAGCAGGCCGGGGGGCAGCAGGCCCAGCAGATCGGCGCCCTGCACGATCCCGGCAAGCTGGTAGACCGAGGACAGCTCCAGCCCCAGCGTGACCTCGACCTCGGTTTTCTCGGCCTTGGGATCCTTGGCGATCTTGATGAGCCTGTCGAAATCCAGCGCGAGCGCGCGGCCGGTCTGGATCGCGGCCCGGATGTCGTCCTCGAACCCCGTGCTCATTTGCCCGCCTCGCGCGCCTGGTAGCCGCCGACCCAGCCCAGGATCGGATTGACCGCCTCGCCCGTGCTGGTCCCGCCCATCAGGTAGACATTGGTGGTGCCCGCGGGCGGGAAGGACAGCATCAGCACCGACAGCCCGATGCTTTCGAAGATCATCACGAACAGGTCGGACTCGGGCGAGGCGTCGCTGCGCCGGATCCGGTTCAGCAGAACGTCCCGCGCGCCGAATTTCACCACGCCCTCGATGTCGAAGCTCAGCGCGATGCCGTCCGGTCCCGACAGCCGGAAAAGCGGCGCGATATCGGGCTGCCCTGCGCCATCGGGTTGCCAGGCCAGCAGCAATTCGGCCGCGATCACCGCCTTGCCCGCCAGCGCGCCGCTTGCGCCAAGCGTCATCTCGAAGGCCAGCGCGTGCCATGGCCCGCTATCCAGATCGGCCGCCGACACGCCCGCGGGGGCGGTGGTGTGCAGCACCCGGTAGCCAAGGCTTTCGGGCGGGGCGGTCGCCGCGCCCGAGCGGAAGCCCTTGATCCGGAGCGGAAAGGCCGCCAGCAGCGAGCCGGTGCGCACGAGGTTTTCATCCGTGTCCGCGGCCTGCCCGGCGTCGATCTGCCTGAGCCCCAGATCCTCGAATACCAGCCCGTCGGTGCGGAAGGCAAAGCTGCGGTCGAACACGGTCTTGCCGCCCGGGGGCTGCGCGGGGGCGGGGGTCAGGCGCATCTCGATGGCGAGGTTCTGGAAGGCCAGCCGTTCGAAGGACAGAAGGTCGAAAGCCGGGTCCGCCAGCAGGCCGAGACTGCCCCACATCCCGAACCGCGCGACATAACCCGCGCCGGGCTGCGATGTGACCGCCATCGTGGCCTTTGTCACGGTCACGCGGTCCAGCGCATTGCCGGACAGGAAGAACTGGCCCGCGCTGCCCGGCGCGGTGGCGAAGGTGTAGCTGGGAACGCCGTTCGTCGTCCTGTAGGTGCCGATCAGTATCAGCGTGTTGCGGGCGGTCTGGCCGTCCGGGGCGGCGGCCAGCACCCGGTCGCCGAACAGCCGGTTCGCGACGATCAGCGAGCGGTTCGAGAAATGCGTCAGCCGCGCATCCTCGAACACCGCTTCCAGCGTCAGCACGCGGAAATCGAAATCGTCCGGCGTGGGCAGATAGGCGATGTCGTCCTGCGCCCCGCGATAGGCCGGGTCGGTATAGCGGATCAGCCCGAAGACCGAACTGTTCAGCGCGAAGTCGCCGCCTGCCTTGGGGGCCACATGGTTGACGAGGTTGCCGATATGATGCGCGGCGAACAGGCTGTCGTCGATGCCGGCCAGCAGCGCCTCGATCTCGGGGGCGAGGGCGGCGGGATCGACGCCCACGTTCAGCGCCAGCACCCCGTTCCAGTCCGGATCGTCGATCAACGCGCAGAAGGCGCCAAGGCTTGCCACGCCGCGCCCGCCGTCATGGATCCGGCGTGCCTCGTCCAGATAGGCGGTCAGCCAGGCCGAGAGATAGGCGCCCTCGGGATCGGCCTCGCTGTTGAAGGCCGCGGTTCCGGTCCAGAGGTCCGGCGTGGCGGCCAGTTGCGCGAGCGAGGCGCTGGCCGACTTGAAGATCAGCACGTTGCGATAGCTGCCGATCGTGGTGTTGACCGACAGATCCAGGTCGAATTCCCAGCCGCTCATCCGGATTTTCGGGGTGAAGCGGCCGAGATTGCCGCGGTCCTGCGTCATCACCACGAATTGCTGGTTGGTCAGGAACGCGTCCTGCAAGGCATCGGGCAGCGCCTTGCCCGGGTCTGCCTCGAACCGGATCGCGACCTGGGTCTCGGGGCCCTGCATCGCGGCCACGTCAAGCGCGGTCCATTGCCCGTTCCGGAACGTCGCCTTGTGGCCCTGCGGCGTCACCGCGCAGGTGGTGGCCCCGGCCATCGTGGCGGCCTGTCCCGTCGCCGCGGCGGCGATCGCGGCGCGGCGCGCGGGGTTGAGGTGGTGCAGCTCGAACGCGCGGACCAGCGCGGGATCCTGCGCGGCGCCGAGCCCCGGCATCGCCGCGTAGGGCAGGGCGGGAAAGAAGGCCGAGGCCGCGCCCGGGGCCAGCGCGATCCGGCTGAGCGGCAGATAGCCCAGTTGAAGCGGATCGGACCCCGCCGATCCGGGGGCGAAGAAGGGCGAATTGTCGGGTTCGCTGACATAGGCGCGGGGGGCCGTGTCGGCGCGGATCGTCATCTGCGCGGTGGTCGCGGCCCCGGCCGGATCCGCGGCAAAGACCGGGTCGGCGCTGCCGGGCGAGACGGTGATCGCGGCGGGCTGACCGGCGGAAAAGGCCATGCGGTCGCCCGCCTCCAGCGCGATGTATTCGACGCCCGACAGCCCGCACAGGAACGCGCTGTCGCCCGCCCCCGGGGGCGGCGAAGCGACGAACGGGCCGTCAAGCGTGAGGTAGCGCATGGCCCCGTTGCCGCGGTTGAAGACAAGCCGACTGCCGCCCCCGGGATCGGGGGCAAGGGCGATGGTGCCGCCGCCCCGGGTGCGGAAGGCCGACGCGAACCCCGCCCCGGCCGGGTCCAGCGCGAACCCGCTGCGCGCGGGGTCGAGCACCGCGTTGGGCGAGAGGCAGAGCGTGGCCGCATGCCCGTCCAGCCCGTCGGGCGCGTTCAGCGCCGGAGCGGCCAGCGGCCCGCGCGCGCCAAGCTCGTAGCGGAACCCGACCACAAGATCGGAAACCGGCATGGCCAGCGCGCCCACCGCCCGCAGGCAGCCCGCCGCGGCGCCCTGCGCGTCGATCTGGACCGCGGTGCCGGGCGGCACGCGGAACAGGGGCGGCGCGGGCTTGCCCTTGGGCGTGCCGCGCAGCAGGCCGAAACCGGCGTCGCAACTCAGCACGAGGCCGTCATCGGCGGCGTTGGCGTCTACCTCGATCTTCGCGCGCGCCCCGGCCGCCAGCCGCAGCGAGGCCGGTTGCGCGCCGTCCTCCAGCAGGACCAGCGGGCGGGTCTCGGGCGCGTCCAGCAGAACGGCGAAGCGTTTGGTCCGGCGGTCGACAAGCGGCACCATCGGCAGGGCGGCGACCGGCGCGGTGTCGGGCACCCAGGCCAGCGATGCCGCGCCGATGGCGGACCAGTCACAGGCTTCGAGTCCCGCGACGATATCCTTGATCTCGCCCTCGCCCAGCCCGGTCTCGAAGAAGACGAAGCTCTGCACGAAGTAGAGCATCGGGTTCTGGAGCATCTTGAGGTTATGCGAGAGATAGGCCAGCCGCGTGGTATCCTGCGGCGCGGGGGTATGGATGAAGATCCCGAACCAGCCCCCCGTCCGCGGCACGACCCCGTCCGGCGTCAGCAGGTAGAAATAGGATTTGGGGGCACGTTGTTCCCAGAAGGCGACCGCGAGCTTCACCTTCGCCCTCCCTCGAAGGCCCGGGGCGCGGCGGACCGGCATCCGGGGCAGGTGTGACGGACAGGAAACCTGGGCAACAGGAAAAGCACGCGCCCCGCCCTTTGCGGGCGTGTCGTCAATCCCCCCAAAGACGCAATTATCTTGCGAATTCGGCCTGCGAGGAACAATCTATGGAAAGGATACGGAGCCCTTGGCACAAGTCAAGGGAGTTGCCCGCTCCCTTGCGCCCGGAAAGGACCGCCGCAATGATCCGCATTTTCCCGGCCGTTCTTGTCGCTTTCGGCATGGCCTGCGCGGCCCCTGCGCGCGCCGGGCCGGACTGGCTGGCGGGTCCGGCGCTGGGGGTGCAGGATCTGGCCGCGGGGCAGGAGCGGGCGCTGACATTCCGGGGCCTTGGCGCGGCAACCGATCCGCGCAACACGGCGCTTGCCACGGATGCCGAGGTCACGCTGACGGGGGTCGATCTTGCCCTGATGACCCGCCCGCGGGACGACCGGCGCCTGGTGTTCCGCCTTGCGGCCGGGCGGTCCGATGTCGAGTATCAGCAGATTTTTCAGGATCTTCGCGCCGACAGCCTGGGGTTCGGTGTCGATCTGTTCCAGATCCGCGAGACTTATGTCGCGCAGGTCGGCTTCAGCGTCAGCGGCCAGCGGTTCCGCAACAGCTTTCTGGGCAATATCGACCGATGGGACGGCCACATGGTCGAGATCCACGCGCGGATCCATGCCCCGCTGGTCCGCCAGCCGGGGCTGAGCGTGGGCCATTTCGGCGGCGGCCAGATCCTTGGCCTGACGCAGGAGGCGCATACGCAATTCGCCACGATGCTCGACCGGGAGACCCGGGTCAGCCGGAGCCTGTTCTACGGGATCGACGTTTCGGGCGAGGTCGCGATCGGGCAGGGCCGGACGATCACCCCATGGGCCTTTGTCGCGCTGGTGCACGAGTTCGGGAAACGCCCGCCGCAACGGCCCTCGGCGCTGGTGACGGGCTTTGCGCCGGGGAACGCGTTCACCCTGTTTTCCGACCAGCTGGCGAATATTCCCGACCGCTATCCCGAGGCCAATACCGCGGTCTTGGGCCTGGGCCTTGCGCGCCAGATGCAGGGGGGCGGCATGGCCAATCTGGGGGTCTATCTGGAACGTAACGGCGATTTCGAGACGCGATACCTGCAACTGGGCGTTGCCTTTCCGTTCTGACATCGGCGGGATGCAAGGCGCATCGCGTCTTGTGCCCGGGCCTTGCATCTGGTCTTGATACCGGCCACGGGGCGGCGTGGCGTGCCTCGCAGAATCCGCCCGGCAAGGGCGAACGGACAAGACGGAGGAGTTCCATGAAGGCGATCACTCTGGGCAGGGGCGCGTTCGCCGCCCTGGTCGCGGGCGCGATGATGCTGGGCACGGCCTCGGCCGAGACGCTGCGGCTGTCGCACAATGTCGGCGACACCACCACCTGGCACAAGGGCGCCGAGAAGTTCGGCGAACTGATCTCCGAGGCGACCGGCGGCGACATCTCGGTGCGGGTCTTCCCCAATGCCCAGCTTTCGGGCGGCGACCAGATGAAGCAGGCCGAGATGATCGGCCGCGGCGCGCTGGACCTGGTGCTGACCTCGGCGATCAACGTCACGCCGCTGGTGCCCGAAATGGCGGTGTTCTCGCTGCCCTATCTCTATTCCTCCTATGACGAGGTCGACGCGACCACGCAGGGCGCGCCCGGCCAGATGATGGCGGACATCCTTCTGGAAAAGGGCATCGTCGTGCTGGCCTGGGGCGAGAACGGCTTTCGCGAGATCACCAACAACACCCGCCCGATCACCAGCCCCGACGACATGAAGGGGCTGAACATGCGCGTCGCGGGGCCGATGTATATCGACGTGATGAACGCGCTGGGCGCCAATCCGCAGCAGATGCAGTGGTCGGAAACTCTGACCGCGCTGCAACAGGGCGTGGTCGACGGGCAGGAAAACCCGATCGGCGCGGTCATCATCCCGCAGCAGGTCTACGAGATGCAGAAATACCTGACGACCTGGCATTATTCCTATGACCCGATCTTCCTTGGCATCTCGAAGGCCAAGTGGGACAGCTATGATGCCGGGATGCAGGACAAGCTGCGGACCGCCGCCATCGAGGCGATGGAATATCAGCGCCAGATCACCCGCGACGGCACCGCCAGCGGCATCGACTTCCTGCGCGAAAAGGGGATGGAGGTCACCGAACTGACCCCCGAGCAGCTGGATGCCTTCCGCACGGCGACGCAACCTGCGTTTGACGCCTGGGCTGCCAAGGTCGGCCCCGAGATCGTCGAGGCGTTCCGCTCTGCCATCGCGGAAGCGCAGTAGGTTTCAACCCCCGGCAGGTCCGCCCGACGCGGGCCTGCCCTTCGTTCGCCATAGCGGGAAAGCCCGATGCGTTTCCTTCTCGACGAGGCGGAAAAGATCGTCTGCGCGGTCCTGTTCCTGGGCATGACCGCAATCGGCTTTGCCAATGTGGTGGTGCGCTACGGCACCAATTACTCGCTGGCCGCCACCGAGGAATTGCTGACCAACGGCTTCCTGCTGCTGACCGTGTTCGGCGCCGCCATCGCCGCGCGGCGGGGCGAGCATCTGTCGGTGACGCTGGTCCATGACCTGCTGCCGCGCGCCTTGCGCAAGCCGCTTTTCGTGCTGGCCGCCGCGCTGTCCGTGCTGCTGCTGGCGCTGTCGGCCTGGTTCTCGTGGCAGACCCTGACCAACCAGTTGTCCAGCGGCATCCGGTCCTACGCGCTGGGCCTGCCCGCGTGGTATTACCAGGCGGCGGTTCCGTTCGGCTTTGCGCTGATCCTGATCCGCTATCTGCAACACGCGCGGGATGTGCTGCGCGGCACGGGCGACGGGGGATCCGATGCCTGATCTGTTCCCCGGCCTCGGCGCGGGCACCGGGATGGTGATCCTGTTCTTCCTGCTGATGGCGCTGCGCGTGCCGGTGGCCTTTGCGCTGGGCCTGTCGGCGATCCATGCGATGTGGCAGATCGGATTCGGGCTGGAGCTTGCGGGCGACCTGATCGCGGCGGGCGTCACCAAGTTCTCGCTTCTGGCGATCCCGTTCTTCATCCTTGCGGGCACGCTGATGGGCACGACGGGGATTGCGGAACGCATGATCCGCTTCTTCCGCGTGCTGATCGGGTCCACCCCCGGCGGCATGGGGGTTGTGGGGACGGTGGTCTGCCTGTTCTGGGGCGCGGTCAGCGGATCCGGTCCGGCCTCGGTCGCGGCCATCGGGCCGATGATCGTCAAGGGGATGGAGGAGGACGGCTATTCCCGCGCCTATGCGGCGGGGCTGGTCTGCACCGGGGCGGCGCTGTCCATCGTGATCCCGCCCTCGATCGGGCTGGTGATCTATGGCGTGATCGCGGAAACCTCGATCTCGCAGCTGTTCATCGCGGCGATCATCCCCGGCCTGTTCATGGGGCTGATGATGCTGGCCACCCTGCCCTTCGCCCGGCGCGAAGGGCCTGCCGCAAGCCCCGCGCTGGACGCGCTGAGCCCGATGCCGCATGCCGCGCTGCCCTATGGCCGGCGGCTGTGGCTGTCCTTCCGCGAGGCGTTCTGGGGCCTTCTGACGCCGCTGGTGATCCTGGGCGGGATCTATTCGGGCATCTTCACCCCCACCGAGGCGGCGCTGGTCGCGACCGTCTATGCGCTGGGCGTCGGCGCGCTGGCCTATCGCACGCTGACCTTGCGCGGGCTTTACGAGGCGCTGGCCAATGCGGCCGCATCCTCTGCGGTGGTGATGCTGGTGGTGGCCTATGCGGGGCTGTTCGGCTGGGTGGTCAATGTCGAGGATCTGATCGGCAGCTATTCCGGCGCGCTGCTGGGTCTGAGCGGCAATGAATGGGTGATCCTGCTGGTCATCATGGTCGTGCTGCTGGTCGCGGGGATGTTCATGGACCCGGTGACGGTGATGTTCATCTCGCTGCCGATCTTCCTGCCGGTGATGCGGGAAATGGGCTGGGATCCGGTCTGGTTCGGGGTGGTGGTGATGGTGAACCTGGCCATCGGGCTGTTCACGCCGCCGGTGGGCATCAACCTTTACGTCGCGGCGAATGTCACGCGCCTGTCGATCGAGCGGATCGCGCGGGGCGCCCTGCCCTTCCTGATCGCAAGCCTTCTGGGGCTGGCGGCGATCGCCGCCCTGCCCGCATTGTCGCTGACGCTGGTGGGGATGCTGCGCTGATCACTCCTTGCGCGTCATCGCCGCCCTGAGCGCATCGCCCAGCGCGCCCCGGCCGGACCCTTCGGGCGCGCGCGCCGCGCGCGGCTTGCCCGTGCCCCTGGGGCGCGCGGGGCTGGCGGGGCGCGGGTCGGCGGCGGCTTCCTTGCGCATCGACAGGCCGATGCGCTTGCGGGGAATGTCGATCTCGACCACGCGCACCTTGACCACATCGCCCGCCTTGACGACCTCGTGCGGGTCACGCACGAAGCGGTCGGCCAGCTGGCTGACATGCACCAGCCCGTCCTGATGCACGCCGATATCGACGAAGGCGCCGAAGGCGGCCACGTTGGTCACGGTGCCTTCCAGCATCATGCCGGGTTTCAGATCCTTGATGTCCTCGACCCCGTCGGCAAAGGCGGCGGTGCGGAATTCGGGGCGCGGGTCGCGGCCGGGTTTTTCCAGCTCGGCGAGGATGTCGCGCACCGTGGGCAGGCCGAAACGGTCATCGACGAATTGCTCGGGTTTCAGCCCCTTCAGCGCCGCGCCGTTGCCCATGATCTCGCGCAGGTCGCGGCCGCAGGCGGCGACGATCCGGCGGGCCACACCATAGGCCTCGGGGTGGACGGAGGAGGCATCCAGCGGCTCGGCGCCGCCCTGGATGCGCAGGAAGCCCGCCGCCTGTTCGAACGCCTTCGGCCCCAGCCCGCCGACCTTGAGCAACGCCTTGCGCGAGGGGAAGGCGCCATTCGCATCGCGATGGGCGACGATGGCCTGCGCCAGCGACGGACCCAGCCCCGCGACATGGGCCAGCAGCGGCGCCGACGCGGTGTTCAGATCCACCCCCACGGCGTTCACCGCGTCCTCGACCACCGCCTCCAGCGTCTGGGCCAGGCGGCGCTGGTCCACGTCATGCTGATACTGGCCGACGCCGATGGATTTCGGCTCGATCTTGACCAGTTCGGCCAGTGGATCCTGGAGCCGCCGCGCGATGGACACGGCGCCGCGCAAGGAAACGTCCAGATCGGGGAATTCGCGCGCCGCCAGTTCCGAGGCGGAATAGACGGACGCGCCCGCCTCGGACACCACCACCTTGACCGGGCGCGGCCCGGCGTCGGGCAGAAGGCGCAGCGCCTCGGCCACGAAACGCTCGGTCTCGCGGCTGGCGGTGCCGTTGCCGATGGCGATCAGTTCGACGCCATGGCGGCGCACCAGTTCCAGCACCGTCGCCATCGCCCCGCGCAGGTCGTTCCTGGGCTGAAAGGGATAAAGCGTCGCCGTCTCGACCAGCTTGCCGGTGGCGTCCACCACCGCGGCCTTGACGCCGGTGCGGATGCCCGGGTCCAGCCCCAGCGTCGGGCGCGCACCCGCAGGCGCGGCCAGCAGCAGGTCGCGCAGGTTGCGGGAAAAGACCGCGATGGCCTCTTCATGGGCGCGGCGGCGCAGCTCGGCCAGAAGGTCCATATACATCGTCAGGCCCAGCTTGACCCGCCAGGTCCAGCCCGCCGCCTCACGCAGCCAGGCATCGCCCGGGCCGTCGCCCGCGATCCCGATCTCGGCGGCGACCATGCCGATGGCACGCGGGGCGCCGGTCTCGGGGTCGGGGGCGATCTCGATGGTCACGACCTCTTCCTTGGAGGCGCGCAGGATCGCCAGCGCCCGGTGCGCGGGGATCGTGGCCCATTTCTCGCGATGGTCGAAATAATCCGAGAACTTGGCGCCCGCGACCTCCTTGCCGGGCACGACGCGGGCGGCGATGAACGCCTCGTGCTGCATGAAGGCGCGCAGTCGGCCCAGAAGATCCGCATTCTCGGCCAGTTGCTCGGCCAGGATGTCGCGTGCGCCCGCCAGCGCGGCCTTGGTGTCGGGCACGGCGTCCGACAGATAGCCCGCGGCCAGCGTCTCGGGCGCCGCGCCGCGGTCGTCGATGATCGCGCGCAGCAGCGGCTCCAGCCCGTTCTCGCGGGCGATCATCGCCTTGGTGCGGCGCTTGGGCTTGAAGGGCAGGTAGATGTCTTCGAGCGTGGCCTTGGTCTCGGCCCCGGCGATGGCGCGGGCCAGCGCGTCGGTCAGCTTGCCCTGCTCGCGGATCGAGTTCAGGATCGTTTCGCGCCGCGCCTCCATCTCGCGCAGATAGGCCAGCCGGTCGGCCAGCAGGCGCAACTGGGTATCGTCCAGCCCGCCGGTCACCTCCTTGCGGTAGCGCGCCACGAAGGGCACGGTCGCGCCCCCGTCCAGCAACTGGACCGCGGCCTGAACCTGCGCGGGCGCGGCGGCGATCTCGGTGGCGATGGTACGGGTGATGCGGTCCTGGGCGGTCGTCACGGCAAGATCCTTGTCTGCGGTTGGACGGCCTTCCTAGCGGAGGGCGCGGGCCGCGCCAAGCGGCAGCCCGCGCTCTGCCCGCTCAGTCCGCGCCGCGGGCGATGTCGCGGGCGGAGACCTGCCGACGCTGAAGCAGCCAGACGATCAGCGCCGCGCCAAGCCCGATGCCATCGGTCAGCCAGCCGCCGTCGATCATCGCAAGCGCCGCGGCGCCAACGAACAGGCGCAATGCCGGGTTCAGCGTGCCCATGAACCAGCCTTGCACCGCCGCCGACAGCAGGAACACCCCGAAGGCGGCCGAGGCGGTGACATGCACGACCTCGGTCCAGTGCCCCTGCATCAAGAGCGCGGGCGAAGCGAAGATCATGAACGGCACGACAAAGGCCGCCAGCCCGAACTTGAACGCCTCGACGCTGGTCTTCATCGGATCGGATTGCGCGATTGCCGCCCCCGCATAGGCGGCCAGCGCCACGGGCGGCGTGATCGCCGACATCACCGCGAAGTAGAAGATGAAGAAATGCGCCAGAAGCGGCTGGATGCCCATCTGCACCAGCCCCGGCGCGATGACCGAGGCCGCCACCGCATAGGCCGCCGTTGTCGGCATCCCCATGCCGAGGATGATCGCCACGATCATCGCGAAGAACAGCGCGACAAGCTGGCTTTGCCCGGCCAGCCCCAGCAACAGCCCCGAGAACCGCGTGCCGATGCCGGTCAGCGCGATCACCCCCACGATGATGCCCGCCGCGGCGCAGACCGCGATCAGTTGCAGGCTCATCTTGGCGGCCAGCTCGAACGCGCGCAGGATCGCGACCGGCCCCATGCGATAGGGCGTCAGCCAGCTGACCACCGTGGCCGCCGCCATCGCCCAGACGCCCGCCCGGATGACCGAATAGCCCGCGAACAGCGTGGCGATCAGGATGATGATCGGCAGGAACAGGAACGCCTTGCGCGCCAGCACGTCGAAGCGCGGCAATTCCTCGCGCGGCAGGCCCTTCATGCCGTATTTGCGCGCGGCCAGATCGACATTGAACAGCACGCAGGCAAAGTAGAGCAGCGCGGGGATGATCGCCGCGATCACGATCTCGGTATAGGCGATGCCCGTGATCTCGGACATGATGAAGGCGCCCGCCCCCATGATCGGCGGCAGGATCTGCCCGCCCGAGGAGGCCGCGGCCTCGATCGCGCCGGCGGTCTGGGGCTTGTAGCCCACCTTCTTCATCAGCGGGATGGTCAACGACCCGGTGGCCACCACGTTGCCCGCCGAGGTGCCGTTGATCATGCCCATCAGGCCCGAGCCGAACACCGCCACCTTGGCGGGTCCGCCGCGCAGATGCCCGGCCGCGGCAAAGGCGAAATTGACGAAATACTCGCCCACGCGGCTGGCCTGAAGGAAGGCGGCAAAGGTCACGAACAGGATGATGTAGGTCGAGGAAATCGCCGTGGTCGGGCCGAGGATGCCCTGGTCGGTATAGACATAGGTGAAGAAGCGCGTCGCCGAATAGCCGCGATGTTCCAGGATGCCGGGCAGCCATGGCCCGACAAAGGCATAGATCACGAAGATCCCCGCGATCACCACCAGCGCCAGCCCGGCCAGCCGCCGCGTCAGTTCGAGGATCAGCAGAACGCCCGCCGCGGCGGCGAACATGTCCGCCTGCTTGGCCAGCGCGGTGCCCGCGCGCAGCCGCAGGAAGGGCGCGTGGTGGATGATGTAGAGCGCGACCGTGATCGCGGCGACGGCCAGGAAGACATCCGCAAGGTCCAGCCGCTCGCGGCTGCGGTCGGGCATGAACCAGCCCAGCCCCACCAGCCAGATCGAGCCCAGCAGCAGCGGCCAGCCGAAGGACAGCACCATCGCATCGCGCGCCGCCGCCTGATCGACCCCGCCGATGCCGAACTGAAAGCCCACCGCCTGAAGGAAGGCCGCCGTGATGGCCGCGGCCCCGGGCGCGATCAGCGCAAGGCGCAGCCGGTTCAGCCCGCGCGGCCCGGGCTCCTCGCCGAAGGTGGCGGTCGAGAACAGCAGGAAGCCGATGGCCAGCCCGCCGCCGACATGGATCAGCCGGTAAACCCAGGGCTCCAGCGGGTAAAGGTAGAGCACGCCGACATGGAAGATCGTGTAGCCCGCGCAGATCAGCGCCAGCAATCGACCGAGCAGGTATCCGGGGCGCCGCTGGTTCGACGCATAGGTTTCGGCGTCGACGCCCCTTGCGATATCGGGCCCCGCCTCGTCCGCCGCGGCGGCCGTCGGATTGGATTGCATGGCCTTCCCCCCTCGGTCGGCTGGAGCGGTTGCCGACCCGACCGGGTCAGGTGGTCCGCGCCTCTGGTGTTCTTTGCACGAGACGTCCGGCCCGCATCGCGCGCGGACCGGATCGCGGCTCCCAGGCCCGCGCCCGCCCTTGCAAGGCGGGCCCGGGACCGGGTCAGCTTACTTCAGATCGTCGGGAATCTCGATGCCCGCTTCCTCGTAGAAGCGCACGGCGCCGGGATGGAACGGCATGAAGGTGTTCTTGTCCCAGTTCTCGATCAGCGTCTCGCTGGCCGCGGCATGGATCTGCAGCATGCGGTCATGGTTTTCCATCGCCAGCTTGGTGATCTCGTAGGCCAGGCTATCGGGCATGTCCGAATGCGCGACGGCGAAGTTCCACAGCGCGACGGTGGGCTGGTCGTAGTCATGGCCCGCATAGGTGCCCGCCGGGATCGTCAGGGGCGCCATCGCCGGGAACGCCTCGAGGACCTTCGGCATCTCTTCCTCGTTGAAGCCGAACATCACCACGTCCTGGCTGGCCGCGAGTTCCGCGAAGGCCGAGATCGGCACGCCCGCGGCAAAGGCGAAGGCGTCGATCAGACCGTCCTGAAGCTGGCCCGCGGCATCCGCGGCACCGGCATTCGAGACGCGGGCATTCACGCCGAGCGCCTCCATGAACAGCGGCCAGTAGGTGCCGGGCGTGCCGCCCGCCGGGCCGACCGAAACGCGCTTGCCGTCCAGATCGGACACCGAGGTGATGCCCGACGAGCGCAGCGCGACGACCTGGAACGGCGTCTGGTACATCGGGAACAGCGCGCGGATCGAGCGGTGTTCCAGCCCCGGCGCCAGTTCCGACTTGCCCATCCAGGCGTCATAGGCCGGGCCCATGGTCACAAGGCCCATGAGGTGGTCGCCGGTTTCCACCAGCGTCACGTTCTGCACCGGGCCGCCGGTCACCTCGCCCGTGGCGTTCACGCCGAGTTGCTCGGAGATGAAGCTGGCAAAGCCGTTGCCATAGACGAAATAGGTGCCGCCCTGGCTGGCGGTGCCGATGGTCAGGCTGTTGGGCCAGTCCGCACGATCCTCGGCGGCGGCGGGCAGGGCAAGCGTGGCGGCGACCGCAAGGGCCGCGATACGGGTCATCAACATTGGGGTCCTCCCATGAACCTGGTTGGCGATTCCGGCGCGGCAGGCAGCCGCCCCGCCGGAGCACGCGGCATATCAGGGGGCGACGGGCGCCGCTGTGCAACCTTGCAGATGCGATCGGGGGAAGAAAACCGCCGCATGCTGCGCGAAATGTGTGGATTTCGTAACATCGGCCGCCGGGGCATGGGGGGAATTCCCCCCATCCGTTTACTCGTCGTCGTCCGCGGCGCCGAAGGCGGTCTTGTCGATGCCGTGCTTCTGCATCTTCTCCCACAGCGTCTTGCGCGACAGGCCCAGCGCCTCGTAGACCGGCCGGATCGCGCCCTTGTGGGCCGCCAGCGCGGCCTCGATCTCGCGCTTCTCGAAGGCCGCGACGCGGGCGGCCAGGCGCGAGGGCGACTCGGTCTCGCCCGGCATCTCGGCGATGCCCAGCCCCAGCGCATAGCGGTCGGCGGCGTTCCTGAGTTCGCGGACATTGCCCGGCCAGTCGCGCGCCGCCACCGCCGCGACCAGCGCGGGCGGCGGGGCGGGCGGCTCGACCCGGTGGCGTTGCGCGGCCTCGGCCACCAGCCGCAGGAACAGCGGCGCCACATCCTCGGGCCGCGCGGCCAGCGGCGGCACGGTCAGCGTGACCACGTTCAGCCGGTAAAGCAGATCGGCCCGGAACCGGCCCGCCGCCACCTCCTCCTCCAGCGGCATCCGGCTGGTCGCCATGAAGCGCAGATCGAGCGGCACCGCCTCGTTCGAGCCGAGCCGTGTGATCTCGCGCCGCTCGATCACATGCAACAGCGTCCCCTGCGTCTCTATCGGCATAGAGGCGATGTCGTCCAGCAGCACCGTGCCGCCGCGGGCATGTTCCAGCTTGCCCACCCGCGGCCGCAACGCCCCGGCAAAGGCGCCCGCCTCATGGCCGAACAGTTCGCTTTCGATCAGGGCGGGCGGCAGCGCGGCGCAGTCGATGGCGACAAAGGGGCGTTGCGCGCGCGGCGACAGATCGTGCAGCGCACGGGCGACCAGGTCCTTGCCGGTGCCGGTCTCGCCGATGACGAGCACATCCGCCTCGGACGGGCCGATGGTCCGGATCCGCCGCCGCAGGTCGATCATCGCGGTCGAGCGGCCGACCAGCCGGGCCTCGAGGTCGTCGGCCTGACCGGCCGCGGCGCGCAGCACGCGGTTCTCGACCACCAGCCGCCGGTAATCGGCGGCGCGGGCCACGATCTCGGCCAGTTGCGAGGCGGAAAAGGGCTTTTCCACGAAATCGTAGGCGCCGTCGCGCATGGCCCGGACGGCAAGCTGCACATCGCCATGGCCGGTCACGAGGATCACGGGAATGTCGCGGTCGATCTCGTGGATGCGGTTCATCAGCGTCAGCCCGTCCATGCCGGGCATGCGGATGTCGGTCACGACGACGCCGGGAAAGCCGAAGCTGACCAGATCCAGCACCCGGCCCGCCTCGGCCAGTTCCTGCACGGCAAAGCCTTCGAGATCCAGCGCCTGCGCGGTCGAGGTGCGCAGGTCGGGCTCGTCATCGACCAGAAGAACGCGCGCCCCGCTCACGCCGCCTGTATCCCTTCGTCCGCGGCGCGCCGCAGGTCGATCCGGAACTCGGCGCCGCCGCCCTCGGGATCGACCAGCGTCAGTTCGCCGCCGAAATCCTGGACGATGTTGTAGGAAATCGACAAGCCCAGCCCCAGCCCGCGACCGACGCCCTTGGTAGTGAAGAACGGATCGAAGATGCGTTCGCGCAGCGCGTCCGGCACGCCGGGGCCGAAATCGCGGACCCGGATGCGGGCGCCCGTTGCCGTCGGTTCGGCGGTCAGCAGGATGCGGCGGTCGGCCCGCCCGTCGACCGCATCCGCGGCATTGGTGATGACATTGACCAGCACCTGTTCCAGCCGGAGCGGGCCGCCGGCCACCGCGGGCAGGTCGGGGGCAAGCGTCACGGCCAGATCCGCGCCCGCCGCGCGCAGGCGCGGGCCCGCGATCTCGGAGGCCGCGCGGATCACCTCGGGCAGCGAGGCCCGGCCCACGCCGCGTTCGGGCGTGCGGGCGAAGTTGCGCAGGTCGCGGCCCAGCGCCGCCATCCGGTCGACCAGGGCGAGGATGCGCCCGGCATTGCGCCGCGCCTCGTCGGTGCGGCCGCGCTCCACCAGCGTCGGCAGGGTCTCGGCATAGTTGCGCACGGCGGCCAGCGGCTGGTTGAACTCGTGGCTGAGCGCCGCCGACATCTGGCCCAGCGCCGCCAGCTTGGCCGCCTGGATCAGGTCGGCCTGGGCCTGGCGCAGGTTGGCCTCGGCGGCGGCGCGTTCGGCCACCTCGGCGCCCAGCCGGGCGTTCAGGGCGGCCAGTTCGGCGGTGCGCGCGGCCACGCGGCGCTCGAGCTCGGCCCGGGCGGCGGCCTGCATGGCGAGGCGGTCGCGCAGCCGCGCCCGCCGCTGCCAGAGCGCGGCGGCAAGCGCCATCAGAAGCCCCAGCGCCAGCATGACCGCCAGCGTGAAGACGATGGCCTGGCGCCTGGCCAGAGCGGTGTCCAGAAGGACGGTCACCTTCCAGCCCGCCGTCTCCATCCGTTCGGACAGCGCCAGCATCGCGCCGCCCGTCCCGGGCCGGGCCAGCCCGTCCGGGCCCGGCAGGCCGGTGAGCAGCGGCGCGCCCGTGATCGCGAGGTCGGCATAGCGCCGGGTCGCCCGGGTGCGGGCCGCCGCATCGGCATCCGGCCGGACATAGGGGCGGAACAGCCAGTCGGGCCGCGAGGACAGGAAGATGATGTTCTCGGGATCGGTGACCAACACCTCGTCATCGCCGCCGCGCCAGGTGTCCTCGATCGCGTCGAGGTCGATCTTGACGACCATCACCCCCGCGATCCGGTCATCCACCCGCACCGGTGCGCCGAAATAATAGCCGCGCTTGCCCGAGGTCGTGCCCAGCGCGAAGAACCGCCCCTCGCCGCCCGCCAGCGCCTGCGTGAAATAGGGGCGGAAGGCGAAATTGCCGCCGATGAAGGAGGTCGGCTGGTCGAAATTCGACGCCGCGCGGGTGATCCCGCCCGGGTCCATGAAATAGATGTCCGACGCGCCCAGCGTCACCGCGATATGGCGCAGCGTCAGGTTCGCGGCGGCGATGCGGGCGGGATCATGGGGATGGGCGGCCAGCGCCCGGATCACCGGCTGTTCGGCGACCAGCCGGGGCAGCCGCTGGAACCGGTCGAGCTGCGCGGTGAGCGTCGAGACCGCCAGCCGCAGCGTGGTGTCGCCCCGCCGCGCGGTATCGTCCAGAAAGACGCGCTGGGCCTGGGCATGCACGAAGACCCCGGCCAGCAGCACGACCAGCAGCCCGAAAAGCGCAAGCGCCCCCTGCGCGGCGTGCCTGCCGCGGGCCGTCGCTGCGGCGATCCGTTCGGGCATGTCGGTCCCGGTCCCTTTCTCGCTGTCCAAGACCGCGCGACGCTAGCATGCCGGACTGACGCGGGCAAACCCGCCCGCCGGGGCGGCGGTCGGGCTTTGCCGGGGCGGGGCGGATCGCTTATGCAGGTCACGGGCCGGCAAGGGAGGAACCGATGAGGATCACGCGACGCAGTCTGACGGCATGGCTTGGGATCTCGGCGCTGGCGGCCTGTTCGGGCGGGGTCGGCAGCCCGCCGCCCGCCAGCCGCGCGACGGCGCGGCCGGTGGCGAATCCGGCCTATGACGCCTGGCTGGCCGGGTTCCGCCAGCGCGCCGCGATGCAGGGCATTGCGCCCGCCACGCTGGACCGCGCGCTGAGGACCGCGGGGTTCCTGCCCGATGTGGTCGAGCGCGACCGCAGCCAGACCGAGTTCACCCGCACGCTGGAGGACTACCTGGCGATCGCCGCCTCGGACGAGCGGATCGCCAAGGGCCGGGCCCAGCTTGCGCGGCGGCAGGCGGTGCTGCGGGCCATCGAGGCGCGCCATGGCGTGCCGCCCGAAGTGGTGACCGCGATCTGGGGGCTGGAAAGCATGTATGGCGAGAGGCGGGGGGATATCCCGGTCGTCGCCTCGACCTCGACGCTGGCCTTCGACGGGCGGCGCGGGGCGTTCTTCGAGCAGCAACTGATCGCGGCGCTGCGGATCCTTCAACGCGGCGACGTGACCCCGGAACGGATGACCGGAAGCTGGGCGGGCGCGATGGGGCATACCCAGTTCATCCCGACCTCGTATCTGGCCTATGCGGTGGATTTCGACGGCGACGGGCGGGCCGATATCTGGTCGGACGATCCCGCCGACGCGCTGGCCTCGGCGGCGGCCTATCTGGGCCGGTCGGGCTGGCAGGCGGGGCGGCCCTGGGGGATGGAGGTGCAACTGCCGCCCGGTTTCGACGCCGCGCGCGCGGGGCGGGGCAACCGGCGCGAGGCGGGCGCCTGGTCGGCGATGGGGGTGCGGGACATGAACGGCCGCCCCCTGCCCGATCATGGGCCGACGGCGATTCTGGTGCCCGCGGGGCCGGGCGGCCCGGCCTTTGCGCTGTTCCGCAACTTCGACGTGATCCTGCGCTACAACAACGCCCAGAACTACGCGATCGGGGTGGGCCACCTGTCCGACCGGCTGCTGGGGCGGCCGCCGATCCGGGGACGCTTTCCGCCGGATGCCACTGGCCTGACGCTGGACGACCGCAAGGAGTTGCAGCGCCGCCTGACCGCGGCGGGTCTTGACACCGGCGGCGCCGACGGGGTGATCGGCGCCCGCACCGAAGCCGCGATCCGCGGCTATCAGCAACGGGCGGGCCTGCCGGTCACCGGACAGCCCTCGGCAGAGTTGTTGCGGCGGCTGCGCTGATCGCGGGTTGCCAACCCTAGCGGCTTGGATAGGTTGCTCTCTGCAATACGGCTGCTATAGATCTGGGCCACTTGCCGAATTTCCCGCATCCGCGGGAACAATTAACGCCCCTGAAGGGGCTTGGGAGGAAAGACATGTCCGAACAGAAATCGCTCGACCGCCGCTCGTTCCTGAAGAAATCGGCGCTGATGGGCGGGGCCGCCGCCGGAACCGCGCTGGCAGCACCCGCCGTGCTGGCCCAGTCGCCACTGGTGGTCAAGATGCAGACATCCTGGCCCGCCTCGGACATCTGGATGGATTTCGCCAGGCAATACGTCACCCGGGTCGAGGAAATGTCGGGCGGCCGCCTGCGGGTCGACCTGCTGCCCGCGGGTGCGGTCGTCGGCGCGTTCCAGGTGATGGATGCGGTGCATGACGGCGTGATCGACGCCACGCATACGGTGCCCGTCTACTGGTATGGCAAGCACAAGGCGGCGTCGTTCTTCGGCACCGGCCCGGTCTTTGGCGGCAATGCCAACACGATGCTGGGCTGGTTCTACCAGGGTGGCGGCGCGGAACTTTACCGCGAACTGACGCAGGACGTGCTGCGGCTGAACGTCTATGGCTTCATGGGCTTCCCGATGCCCGCCCAGCCCTTTGGCTGGTTCAAGGGCGAGGTGAACGCCCCGGCCGACCTTCAGGGCTTCAAGTATCGCACCGTGGGGCTGGCGGCCGACCTGCTGCAGGCCATGGGGATGAGCGTTGCGCAGCTTCCGGGCGGCGAGATCGTCCCGGCGATGGAACGCGGCGTGATCGACGCCTTCGAGTTCAACAACCCGTCCTCGGACTTGCGCTTCGGCGCGCCGGACGTGGCCAAGAACTACTACCTGTCGTCCTATCACCAGGCGTCCGAATCCTTCGAGTTCGTGTTCAACAAGGATTTCTTCGACGATCTGGACGAGGATCTGCAGGCGATCCTGAAATACGGGGTCGAGGCGGCCTCCACCTCGAACACCGCGCTGTCGCTGCGCGAATATTCCAACGACCTGGAGCGCATCCGCGAGGAGTTCGGCGTCACCGTGCACCGCACCTCGAAGGAAATCCTGGCGGCCCAGCTGGAAGCCTGGGACCAGATCATCGCCGATCTGGAAAAGGACGACCTGAACAAGCGGATCATGGACAGCCAGCGCGCATGGGTGGAAAAGGTCGCCTATTTCGAACTGATGGCTTCCCCGGACCTGACGCTCGCCTACGAGCATTTCTTCCCGGGCCGCCTGAACCTCTGACCCATCGGCAAGAGCTGAAAGACCCCGGCGGCCGCAGCCGCCGGGGTTCGTCGCGCGACAAGGGGGAATGGTCGTGGTCGGATTCATCCGTTTCGCCGACAACCTGTCGGCCTGGTTCGGCAGGGCATTCGCCTGGCTGATCATCCTGATGGCCGTGGGCACGGGCTACGAGGTCTTCGTGCGCTACGTCATGAACAACCCGACGCCCTGGGCACTGGACGTGTCCTTCATCATGTATGGCACGCTGTTCATGATGGGCGGCGCCTACACGCTGTCGCGGGGCGGGCATGTGCGGGGCGACTTCCTGTATCGGCTGTGGCAGCCCAGAACCCAGGCCAAGGTCGATCTGGTGCTGTATATCCTGTTCTTCTTCCCCGGCATCCTGGCGCTGATCTTCGCGGGCTGGAAATATGCCTCGCGCTCCTGGAGCTATACCGAGGTTTCGATCAACAGCCCGGCGGGCATTCCGATCTACCAGTTCAAATCGGTGCTGGTGGCGGCGGGGCTGTTGCTGTTCGTGCAGGGCATCGCGCAGGTCTGCCGCTGCATCCTGGCGATCCGCACCAATGAATGGCTTCTGGCCGAAGAGGACGTGTTCGAGACCGAGGACATCCTGATACGAGAGGCCGACAAGGCCGAGAGGGATCATCACATATGACGGACCCCCAAATCGCCCTGATGATGCTGGGGCTGTTCATCGTCTTCGTCTTCCTGGGCTTTCCGATCGCCTTCACGCTGATGGCGATGGGCATCGGCTTTGGCTATTACGCCTATTTCGACGCGGGCCGGATGTGGCGAAGCTTCAACCGCCTCGGCGAGGACGCCGACATGTGGGAGCGGTGGACCACCTGGATCGAGGGGGTGTTCAACAACCGCATCTTCGACCTGTTCGTGAACCAGACCTATACGGTGATGTCGAACGAGGTGCTGACCGCGGTGCCGCTGTTCCTGTTCATGGGCTATATCGTCGAGCGCGCGAATATCGTGGACCGGCTGTTCGGCACGCTGAACATCGCCGCGCGCAACGTGCCCGGCTCGATGGGGGTTGCGGCGCTGATCACCTGCGCGCTGTTCGCCACGGCGACCGGCATCGTCGGCGCGGTGGTGACGCTGATGGGCCTGCTGGCGCTGCCCGCCATGCTCAAGGCGCGCTACAGCCCGTCCTTTGCCAGCGGCATCATCTGCGCGGGCGGCACGCTGGGCATCCTGATCCCGCCCTCGATCATGCTGATCGTCTATGCCGCGGCCTCGGGCGTGTCCATCGTCCGGCTTTATGCCGCGGCGCTGTTGCCGGGACTGACGCTGGTCGGGCTTTACCTGATCTACGTCATGGGCCGGGCGATCCTGCAACCGTCGGTCGCGCCGCGGCCCACCGAGGAGGAGGTGCCGAGGGTGCCCTTCGGCAAGCTGGCGGTGATGATCGTCACCTCGTTCCTGCCGCTGGCCTTCCTGATCGCGTCGGTTCTGGGCTCGATCCTGTTCGGTCTGGCCACCCCGACCGAGGCGGCCGCGATCGGCGCGCTGGGGGGCATGCTGCTGGCGGTGATCTACCGGGCGATGAGCTTCAAGCGGCTGCGCGAAAGCGTCTATCTGACGGTGCGCACGACGGCGATGGTGTGCTGGCTGTTCGTCGGGTCCTACACCTTCTCGGCGGTGTTCTCCTATCTGGGGGGCGAGCATCTGATCTCGGAATTCGTGCAGGGCATGAACCTGACGCCGCTGCAATTCCTGATCCTTGCGCAGCTCATCATCTTCCTGCTGGGCTGGCCGCTGGAATGGTCCGAGATCATCATCATCTTCGTGCCGATCTTCCTGCCGCTGTTGAAGTTCTTCGAGATCGACCCGCTGTTCTTCGGCGTGCTGGTGGCGCTGAACCTTCAGACCAGCTTCCTGACACCACCGATGGCGATGTCGGCCTATTACCTGAAGGGCATCGCGCCGCCATCGGTGCAGCTGACGGCGATCTTCCGCGGGGTGATGCCGTTCCTGTTCTGCGTGATCCTGGCGATGGCGCTGATGTATATCTATCCCGATATCGTCTACTACCTGCCGAGGCTGTTCTATGGATAAGGCGAACCCGCGCGCACGGTCGGCCGCGGCGGCCCTGTCGCTGGGCGCGGTCGCGATCCGCGACAGGCTGGCCGCGGGCGAGTTCCGCGCCGCCGATCTGGTCGAGGCCAGCCTTGCCCGCATCGCCGCGGCCGAACCCGAGGTGCAGGCCTGGGCCTGGCTCGACGGCGATCACGCGATGGCGCAGGCCGAGGCGCTGGACCGCCACCGCGAAACCGGCCGCGCCATCGGGCCGCTGCACGGGCTGCCGGTGGGGCTGAAGGATGTCATCGACACCGCCAAGATCCCCACCGAGAACGGCGCCGCGCTGGACCGGGGCCGGGTGCCGCAGCGCGATGCCTTTCTGGTGGAACGGCTGCGCGCGGCGGGTGCCATCGTGATGGGCAAGACGGTGACGACCGAACTGGCCTTCCTGCATCCGGGCAAGACGCGCAATCCGCACAACCCGGGGCACACGCCCGGCGGGTCCTCCTCGGGCTCGGCCGCGGCGGTGGCGGCGGGCATGGTGCCGCTGGCGGTGGGCACGCAGACCGGCGGCTCGGTGATCCGGCCCGCGTCCTTCTGCGGGGTGACGGGGTTCAAGCCCAGCTTCGGCGCGATCCCGCGGCGCGGCGTGCTGATGCAATCGCCCAGCCTGGATACGCTGGGCGTCTTTGCCGACGACCCGCTGGGCGCCGCGCTGCTGGCCGAGGCGCTGTTCGGCCATGACGCCGCCGACCCGGCCACCGCGCCCGCCCCCCATCCCCGCCTGTTCGAGGTCGCGCGCGCCGCCCCGCCGGTCAGGCCGGTCTTCGCCTTCGTCCGCCCGCCCGGCTGGGACGACGCCCATCCCGAGATGCAGGCGGGTCTTGCCGAACTGGTCGAGGCGCTTGGCGATCAGGTCTTCGAGGTCGATCTGCCGCCCGCCTTTGCGGGTGCCGAGCCCGAGCGGCGGCGCATCAATTTCGCCGAGATGGCGCGCTACTATCATCGCTACGGCCGCGACCCCGACCTGCTGGCCGAGGAAACCCGCGCCGCGCTGGACGAGGGCAACGCCATTTCCGCGCGCGACTACCTGGCCGCGCTCGACTGGAAACCGGTGCTGAATGCCGCGCTGGCCGAGATCTTCGAGCGCTGCGACGCGATCCTCTGCCCCGCCGCCCTTGGCCCCGCGCCCGAGGGGCTGGGCTCGACCGGCAGCGCGATCTTCAACGGGCTCTGGACGCTATGCGGCACGCCCGCGGTCACGGTGCCGCTGATGACCGCCGGAAACGGGTTGCCGATGGGCGTGCAGCTTGTCGGACAGATCGGCAATGACGCGCGGCTGTTACGGACCGCGCAATGGCTCTGCGACTGGGCCGATGCATAACTGACGACGGAAAGGACCGGCCATGATCGACCGCCTGCTTGCGATTTTCGCCTTCGCCGTCTTCGCGGGTTTCCTGGGGATCCTCGCGATGGGCGTGCCCCGGCTCGACCTGTGGCTGGTCATCGGCGTGACCGTGGCGCTGGTGGCCTGGGATTTCATCGCCTCGAGCGGCAAGCCGCGGGGCTGACGGGCACGGGCGACGCCTTGCGCGCGGGTCAGGCGTCGACCTCGCCGCGCAGGAAGACGGGGCGGTCCGGTTCGGACAGATCGGGGATGTGGCGATAGCCGCCCGTGTCGAACTCCAGCAGCGCCTCGGGATCGGTCAGCCGCCGCTCGACCACGAAGCGCGCCATCGCGCCGCGCGCCTTCTTGGCGAAGAAGCTGACGATCTTCGGCCCGCCCGGCCGGTCCTCGAGGAAGACGGGCGTGATGACCCGCAGGCGCAGCGCCCCGATGTCGACCGCGCCGAAATATTCCTGGCTGGCGCAGTTCACCAGAATGTCGGTGCCCGCCGCCTGCGCGGCCTCGTTCAAGGCGCGGGCCAGCCGGTCGCCCCAATAGGCATAGAGGGTTTCGCCCCTGTCGGTCCTGAGCCGGCTGCCCATTTCCAGCCGGTGCGGCCGGATCGCGTCAAGCGGGCGCAGAAGACCGTAAAGCCCCGACAGGATGCGCAGCCGGTCCTGGGCAACGCGCAGATCGTCCGCATCCAGCGAGGCGGCCTCGAACCCGGCATAGGTGTCGCCCGCGAACATCAGGATCGCGGGCTTGACCGCCTCGGGCTGCGGCGCGGCGGCGAAATCGCGGAAACGGTCGGCGTTCAGGCGCGCGAGCTTGTCGCTGATATGCATCAGTTTCGTCAGCTCCGCCGGGCTCAGCGCAGATGCAACAGCGGCCAGATGCACCGCGTCCTCCTGAAAGGCGGGCGCCGTGGGGTTGATGCCCCCGACCGGCGCAGGGTCCAGCCGTTTCGCGGGCGATATGACGACGAGCATGAGAAGCCTTTTCCGAAACCGGCAGCACAGATAGCAGACGGGCCCGTGCCGTCCAGCCTTACTCCCCGGCCAGCACCTGAAGGAAGGCGGGGCCGAAGCGGTCGGCCTTGGCCGGACCCATGCCGGGCAGGCGGGCCATGTCCTCGATGCTGGCGGGGCGGCGTTCGGCGATGTGGCGCAGCGTGGTGTGGGGGCAGGACAGGAATTTCCCGGTGCCGTCCGCGCCGCGGCTCAGATCGCGCTGCACCTCCATCAGCCGGTCGAAGATTTCGCCCGCTTCGCGCCCCGCCAGCCGCAGCCGTGCCGGATGGGGCCGTTCGGCCGCCCCGGCGATCACCTCGAGGAATGCCGCGCCGTAGCGGTCGAGCTTGGTCGCGCCCACGCCGCCGATCCGCGCCATCGCGTCCAGCGTTTCGGGGCGTTTCTCGGCCATCTCGATCAGGGTGCGGTCGGTGAAGATGATATAGGCGGGCACGCCTGCGGCCTCGGCCAGCGCGCGGCGTTTCGCCTTGAGCGCGGACAGAAGCGGCGCGTCCTCGTCGGAGACCAGCGCCTTGACCGCGGGACGCGATTTCTCGGCGGCGATGGTGTCGCGGCGCAGCTCGATCGCGGCCTCGCCCTTCAGGATCGGGCGGGCGGCGTCCATCATGCGCAGCGCGCCGTGGCGATCGGGATCGGGGCGGACCAGATCGCGGCCCATCATCTGGCGGAACACCGCCTGCCAGCCGCGGCGGTCGAATTCGCGCCCCACGCCGAAGGTGGGCAACCGGTCATGGCCGCGGGCGCGGATCTTGTCGGTTGCGGTCCCTGTCAGGATGTCGATCAGGTGCTGGGTGCCGAAGCTTTCGCCCGTGCGCAGCATCGCCGACAGCGCCTTGCGCACGGCCTCGGTGGCGTCGAACCGCTCGGGCGGGCTGTCGCAGAGGTCGCAATGGCCGCAGGGTTCCAGCGCGGCCTCGCCGAAATAGCGCAGCAGCGTCTGGCGGCGGCAGAACGGTGCCTCGGCCAGACCCAGAAGCGCGTTCAGCCGGGCGTGATCGGCGGCGCGGCGTTCGGGCGGCGCGGGGCTTTCGTCGATCTGGGTGCGGCGCAGGCGGATGTCGTCGGCGCCATACAGCGTCAGCGTCTCGGCCGGGGCACCGTCGCGGCCCGCGCGGCCGATTTCCTGGTAGTAGGATTCGATGGATTTCGGCAGGTCTGCATGGGCCACCCAGCGGATATCGGGCTTGTCGATACCCATGCCGAAGGCGACGGTGGCCACCACGATCAGCCCGTCCTCGGTCTGGAACCGCGCCTCGACATCCCGGCGCGGCCCGGCCTCCATCCCGCCGTGATAGGCGCAGGCGGCATGTCCCGCCTGCGCCAGCGCGGCGGCCAGGCTTTCGGTCTTGGCGCGGGTCGCGCAATAGACGATGCCCGACTGGCCGCGGCGGGCGGCGGCAAAGGCCAGGATCTGGCGGCGCGGCTGGTCCTTGGGGGCAAAGGCGAGGTGGATGTTCGGCCGGTCGAAGCCGCGCAGGAAGGTCTGCGGTGCAACCCCGTCGAACAGCCGCGCCACGATCTCGTCGCGGGTTTCGGCATCCGCCGTCGCGGTAAAGGCCGCCAGCGGCACGCCCAGCGCGCGGCGCAACTCGCCGATGCGCAGGTAGTCGGGGCGGAAATCATGGCCCCACTGGCTGACGCAATGCGCCTCGTCCACCGCGATCAGCCCCACGCCGATCCGCCGCAACAGGTTGACCGTGCCGGCCGAGGCCAGCCGTTCGGGCGCCATGTAGAGAAGTTTCAGCGCCCCGGCATCCAGCGCGGCAAAGACCTCGCGGGTTTCGTCCTCGGTATTGCCGGAGGTCAGCGCGCCCGCGGCCACGCCCGCCTCGGCCAGCCCGCGCACCTGGTCGCGCATCAGCGCGATCAGCGGCGAGATGACGACCGTCACGCCCTCGCGCAGCAGCGCGGGCAACTGGAAGCAGAGCGACTTGCCCCCGCCGGTCGGCATGATCGCCAGCGTGTTCCGCCCCGCCGCGACGGCGGCCACGATCTCTTGCTGGCCCGGCCGGAAGGCGTCGAATCCGAACACGGACGACAGAAGGTCGTGGGCTGAGGCCATTGTCCCCTTGGGATGCTCGGATTACCGCTCGTTTTGCCCGACCTTCCCATAGCGGGGCGGCCGGGACAAGCCCAAGGGCGCGGCGCGGCCTTAATAGAAGGCCGAGGCGAGCGTGGGCAGAAGGATGTCGCGCAGCGCGATCACGATCACGAAGACGACCAGCGGCGACAGGTCGAGCGCGCCGGTATTGGGCAGGATGCGCCGGATCGGGCCATAGACCGGTTCAAGCAGGCGCGACAGCCCGTCCCAGATCTGCATCACCACCGGCTGGCGCGTGTTGAGCACCTGAAACGAGATCAGCCAGCTGAGGATGATGTGGACGATCATGATGAAGAACACGACGTCCAGGATCAGTTTCAACAACGCAAAGATCGCCATCACCATGTCAGGGCCTTCCGGATCGGGTTTTCCGACAGGTAATCCGGGCGGGCGCCCGGCGCAACCGCCATGACGCCGCGTTTTCCCTTGACGCCCGGCGCCCGCCGCGCGAGGCAGCCCCCGCCCGACCGGAGCCTGCCGATGTATCCCTTTCTGCGTCTCGCCAAGCAATTCCACGTTCACCGCAACGCGGCGCCGCTGCCGCTGACGGGCACCCATGTCTCGCATCACATGTGCTGGCCCTGGGATCTGGACCCGTGGATGGAGCTGAACAACGGGCGCACGCTGACGCTGCTGGATCTGGGGCGGCTGCCGCTGGCGAAACGGGTGGGGTTGATCGGGGCGCTGCGCGAACAGGGCTGGGGGCTGACCATGGCGGGGGTGACGGTGCGCTACCGGCGGCGCGTCCGGATGTTCGACCGCTTCCAGATTCGCAGCCGCTGCGTCGGCTGGGATGCGCGGTTCATCTATATCGAACAGGGCATGTGGCGCGGCGAGGAATGCTGCAATCACGCGCTTTACCGCTCGGCCGTGACGGATGCGAAGGGCATCGTGGCGCCCGCGCGCGTGATGGAGGCGATGGGGCGGGTGACCGCTTCGCCGCCGCTGCCGGGCTGGGTGTCGGAGTGGATCGCCGCCGAGGCACATCGCCCCTGGCCGCCGATGGCTGACTGAGGCAACCCGCAGCAGAGTTGCGCACCCGTCATTTCCCCTGTCTTATGCGGAAAATCGCAGGACGGGGGCAGGCGTATGGATGGCGCGGCAAGGCGGCGGATCTGGGGCTGGTGGTTCTTCGACTGGGCCTCGCAGCCCTATGCGACGCTGCTGCTGACCTTCATATTCGCGCCCTATGTCAAGGAATTGCTGGGCGACGGCAGCGCGGCGCAGGCGGCCTGGGGCTATGGCGTCGGCGCGGCGGGCATCGTGATCGCGGTGCTGGCCCCGATCCTGGGCGCGATCGCCGACAAGAGCGGGCACCGGATGCCCTGGATCCTGCTGTTCTCGGCCTGTTATGTCCTGGGCGCGGGGGGGCTGTGGCTGGCCCATCCCGAGACCTTCAGCCTGCCGCTGATCCTGTTCCTGTTCGGGCTTGGCCTTGTGGGGATGGAGTTCGCGACGATCTTCACCAACGCGTTGCTGCCCGATCTGGGGCCGCGCAACCAGCTTGGCCGCATCTCGGGCACCGGCTGGGCGTTCGGCTATGTCGGCGGGCTGCTTGCGCTGGTCGCGATGCTGGCGCTGTTCGCCGAGAATGCCGAGGGCAGGACGCTGCTGGGGCAGGCGCCCATCCTGGGGCTCGATCCCGAGACGCGCGAGGGCACGCGCTTTGTCGGGCCGTTCGTGGCGCTGTGGTATGCCCTGTTCATGGTGCCGTTCTTCCTGTGGGTCCGGGTGCCGCGCACCCCGCCCGTGGCCACGCTGCGCGAATCGCTGGCCAGCTGCCTGCCCGAGTTGCGCAGGACGCTGATGCACCTGCCGCGCACGCCCAGCCTTCTGGCCTATCTGGGCTCGTCGATGTTCTACCGCGACGCGCTGAACGGCATCTATGTCTTTGGCGGCATCTATGCGGCGGGGGTGCTGGGCTGGTCGGTGGTCGATGTCGGGATATTCGGCATCCTGGCCGTGATCTCGGCAGCGGTGTTCTCATGGGTGGGGGGCGTTGCCGATCAACGCTTCGGGCCGAAACCCGTGATCGGTTTCAACGTGGTCCTGCTGACGCTGGTCGCGATCGGGGTGATCCTGATCTCGCGCGAGAGCGTTTTCGGCATTGCCGTGCCGCCCGGCTCGAACCTGCCCGACATCGCCTTCTATGTGCTGGGGGCGATCATCGGGGCGTCGGGCGGGGCCTTGCAGGCGGCCAGCCGCACGATGATGGTTCTGCAGGCGAACCCGGCGCGGATGACCGAGTCCTTCGGCCTTTACGCACTGGCGGGCAAGGCGACCGCCTTCGTTGCGCCGCTGGCCATCGGGATCACGACGGACCTGACCGGAAGCCAGCAGGCGGGCATTACACCCCTGGTTGTGCTTTTCCTGATCGGCCTCGGTCTGCTAGTCTTCGTGCGGGCAGATGGCGAACGGGAGGACAGATGGCACGCATCCTGACCGGGCTGATCCTGGGGCTGGCGCTGGCAGCCCCGGCCGCGGCCGAGCCCAATGCAAGCGCGCTGTTCGGCGCAAAGGCGCGCCCTTCGGCGCAGCAGCCCGCCGCAATCGGCAGCTATGCGCGGGGCTGTGCGGCCGGGCTGGTCGAACTGCCCGAGACGGGGCCGACATGGCAGGCGATGCGGCTGTCGCGCAACCGCAACTGGGGCCATCCCGAAACCATCGCCTTCATCCGCCGGTTCAGCGCCGAGGCCACGCGCTACGGCTGGCCGGGGCTTTACATCGGCGATATCAGCCAGCCGCGCGGCGGGCCGATGACATCGGGCCATTCCTCGCACCAGATCGGGCTGGATATCGACATCTGGATGCTGCCACCCCGGCGGCTGAACCTGAGCCGGGCCGAGCGTGAGAAGATATCCTCGATCTCGGTGCGCAGCCAGGATCAGCGCCGGGTGAACGGGAACTATACCCGCGCGCATGCGGCGATCCTGCGGGCCGCGGCGATGGATCCGGCGGTGGACCGCATCTTCGTGACGCCCCCCGTCAAGATCGAGCTGTGCAAGACCGCGACCCGGGCCGATACCCCCTGGCTTCAGAAGATCCGGCCGCTTTACGGGCATGACACCCATTTCCACGTCCGCCTGAAATGCCCCGCGGGGGATCGGCATTGCGAAACCCAGCGCCCCACGGTAGCTGACCTGTCCAGGGGCGGGAACGGCTGCGACGAGACGCTGACATGGTGGGTGACAGAATATCTCGACCCGCCCAAGGCGCGGCCCGGCACGAAACCACCCCCTGCCCCGAAAGAGCGCCACCCGCGCGAGTTCACCATGGCCGACCTGCCCGCCCAGTGCCGCAGCGTTCTGGCCGCGGACTGAGCCCGGCGCCGGGGCCATTGCTGCGCCTTGTGGGCTGGCAGGGGCGATTGTCGATGCGGGTGGCGGGCCGGTTTGCCGCTTCGTGCCGCCGCCGCGGATCGGGAGGCACGGAACTGCGGTGGACGCGCATGCGGGCAAAGGCCGGGTGCATTCCTTCAGCCTGATCGCGCGCGACCGGGTCAATCCCGTCGCGGCGGGCTTCGGACCGGGTGGCCGGTTCCACCTTCTCGAAAGGGGGGCCGCGGCACCGATCAGGTTTCGCAGCGAGGCGGTGCTGCCGGAGATATCGGCGGGTCGGCAAGAAAGCTCTTTCGGCCTGGGCGCGCGGGTGGTGCGGCCCGGCTGGCGCTGGTGGCCGACGCACCGGCCTTGCCCTTCGGCGCAACGAGATCTTCGAATACCGGATTGTCAGAGCGCCGGAAGAGGGCTAGGAAACCGCGTCCGCCGCAGACCGGCGGGCCAAGTCTCCGCGACCTTGCCAAAACGGAACACATGCCCATGACCCGCCTGCTTCCCGGCATCCTTGCCATGGCCGCCATCGTGGTGGCCTCGAACATCCTCGTGCAATTCCTGTTCGGCCAATGGCTGACCTGGGGTGCGTTCACCTACCCGCTGGCCTTCCTTGTCACCGACGTGATGAACCGCGTCTACGGGGTGGCGGCGGCGCGGCGCGTGGTGTTCACGGGGTTCGTCGTGGGGGTGGCCTGTTCGTTTGTCGGCACCCAGATCACCGGCGAGTTCGGCCCGCTGGTGACGCTGCGCATCGCGCTGGGCTCGGGCCTGGCCTTCCTGACCGCGCAGCTTCTGGACGTGGCGGTGTTCGACCGGCTGCGCGAGGGGCGCTGGTGGCGTGCGCCGCTGGCCTCGACGCTGATCGGCTCGACCGTGGACACGGCGCTGTTCTTCACCATCGCCTTCTCGGCCTGGCTGAGCGTGATCGAGCCCGCGAACGATGTCGGCTGGGCGAACGAGGCGCTGCCGCTGCTGGGGCTTGGGCCGGTCGTTCCGCTCTGGATGTCGCTTGCGGTGGCGGATTGGGCTGTCAAACTTGCCCTCGCCTTGATCGCATTGGTCCCGTTCCGCCTTATTGTTGGGCGGCTGACGGCACAGGTTGCGTGAATTAACTGGACATACACCAAATCTGTGGCAGGCTGGTCTCAACGGCAACAGCAGAAAGGAGGTGGTCCAGTGTCTAGAGTGAGATTGGAGAGAGGTGTTGGAACAGTCGGGAGGGCCGTGGCCTGAGGGCAGCCCCGAAGGCTGGACGCTTCCGATTGGGCCTGTCGCTCTAACCGGCCCATCTCCTTGGCTCTCGGGGCCGCCTGCAAGGGCGGCCCTTTCCAATTCCGGGGATCTGCCCCACTCTTGCCGCATGCTGCGCATCACCGACGACATCGCGATCGAGGATTGGGAACTGACCGAGGTCTTCTCGCGCGCGTCGGGGCCGGGCGGGCAGAACGTGAACAAGGTCTCGACCGCGGTCGATCTGCGCTTCGAGGCGGCGCGCTCGCCGAACCTGCCCGATCCGGTCAAGGCGCGGCTGAAACGGCTGGCCGGGCGGCGCTGGACGCTGGAGGGGGCTGTGCTGATCCGGGTGGAAGAGACCCGCAGCCAGGCGCGCAACCGCGAGATTGCCCGCGAACGGCTGGCCGAGCTGATCCGCACGGCACTGGACCCGCCGAAACGCCGGGTGCCGACGCGGCCCAGCCTGGGGTCGAAGCGCCGCCGCGTGAAGGCCAAGAAGGAGCGCGGCGAGGTCAAGACGCTGCGCGGGCGGGTATCGCCGGAGGATTAAGCGCGGGGTGCGGGAGGGGTTTCGCCCTGGCTGGCGCCAGGGCGACCCGGGGGGGGCGCTGCCCCCGGACCCCCGGGATATTTGACGCCAGAAGAAGGCAGGGGCGGCTTGGCTTGGCGCCTTTCCGGCCGGTCAGGCGGCGAAATCGTCCTTTGCATAGCCCTGGATATGGAGCAGCGCGGTCAGGTCGCCATGGTTGATGCGGATGTCGCATTGCGCGGCGACCGCGGGCTTGGCGTGCAGCGCCACGCCTGCCCCGGCGATCCCCAGCATGCCGAGATCGTTCGCGCCGTCGCCGACGGCCATCACCTGGTCGGGTCCGATCCCGAGCCGGGCGGAGATCCCGGTGAGCGCCGAGACCTTGGCCGCGCGGCCGAGGATCGGCTCGGCGACCTTGCCGGTGAGCTTTCCGTCCTCGACCAGAAGCGTGTTGGCCCGGTATTCGTCGAAGCCCAGATCGGCGGCGACGCGCGCGGCGAAGCTGGTGAAGCCGCCCGAGACCAGCACGCAATGCGCGCCATTCGCCTTCATCGTGGCGACAAGCTCGCGGCCGCCGGGCGTGTGGGTGATGCGGGTGGACAGAACCTTGTCGATCACATCGGAAGGCAGGCCCGCGAGCAGGGCCACGCGCTCGCGCAGCGCCCCTTCGAAATCGAGCTCGCCATTCATCGCGCGGGCGGTGATCTCGGCCACATGCGGGCCGACTCCCGCCTCGTCGGCGAGTTCGTCGATGCATTCCTGCCCGATCATGGTGGAATCCATGTCGGCGATCAGCATGCGTTTCCGGCGCCCCTCGGCGGGCTGGGCCACGAGATCGACGCCCAGCGCCTGGAACTCGGCCCAGATGTCGCGGAAATTGCCGGGGAGCGTCTCGACCGGGAATTCGGCGGCCACACCGGGCGCCAGCCAGAGCACCGCCCCCCCGCCCCAAACATTGCGCAGCGCCTCGAGTGCCGCAGGGTCGAGCGCCGGACGGGCGGGCGCGGTCAGCAGGGTGATGACATGCATGGGTGGGGTCCGTTCGGCTGCGCGCGTGTCGCGATTGGGCGTTGAAGCGGCGCAATAGCGCAGCTTTGCCCCTTGCGCCAGAGGGGGAAGGGGCGTAATGGCGGCGGTGGGACACCCCTCCCCAACGAGGGGCGCTTATCTGGAAGGATAGCATCGATGGTCATCGAGACTCCGGCTGCGCGGCCGGCAAACCCGCGTTTTTCCTCTGGCCCCTGCGCCAAACTCCCCGGTTTTTCCCTCGACATGCTGGCAGACGCGCCCCTGGGGCGCTCGCACCGTGCCGCCATCGGCAAGGCCAGGCTGAAGGCCGCGATCGAGGAGACCCGCGCGATCCTCGGGATCCCCGCCGAGTACCGCATCGGGATCGTGCCCGGCTCGGACACCGGCGCCGTTGAAATGGCGATGTGGTCGCTGCTGGGTGCGCGCGGTGTCGAGATGCTGGCCTGGGAAAGCTTCGGTGCGGGCTGGGTCACGGATGTCGTCAAGCAGCTGAAGCTGGATGCCGTGGTGCGCGAGGCGCCCTATGGCGAGATCGTGGATTTCGCGCAGGTCGATTTCGACAAGGACGTCGTCTTTACCTGGAACGGCACCACCTCGGGCGTGCGCGTGCCGAATGGCGACGCGATCCCGGCGGACCGTCAGGGCCTGACGATCTGCGACGCGACCAGCGCCGCCTTTGCGATGGACCTGCCCTGGGACAAGCTGGATGTGACGACCTTCAGCTGGCAGAAGGTGATGGGCGGCGAGGGTGCGCATGGCATGCTGATCCTGTCGCCGCGCGCGGTCGAGCGGCTGGAAAGCTACAAGCCCGCCTGGCCGCTGCCGAAGATCTTTCGCATGACCAAGGGCGGCAAGCTGATCGAGGGGATCTTCGAGGGCGAGACGATCAACACGCCCTCGATGCTGGCGGTCGAGGATTACCTTGTGGCGCTGGCCTGGGGCAAATCCATCGGCGGGCTGCCCGCGCTGATCGCGCGGTCGAACGCGAATTTCGCCGCCGTGCAGTCCTTTGTCGACAGCAAGCCCTGGATCGAGAACCTGGCGGTGGACCCGGCCACGCGCTCGAACACCAGCGTCTGCCTGAAATTCACCGACCCGCGCATCGCGGACGGCGCGGCCTTTGCCAAGGCCATCGCCAAGCGGCTGGAGAAGGAAGGCGTGGCGCTGGATATCGGGGCCTATCGGGATGCGCCTGCGGGCCTGCGGATCTGGTGCGGCGCCACCGTGGAAACGGCGGATGTCGCGGCCCTGATGCCCTGGATCGAATGGGCCTTCGAGGCCGAGATCGCCGCGCAGGCCGCCGCCGCCTGAGCCGGGACGGTGGGTTTCACCCACCCTACAGACCGCATTGAAGGGTGGGGGCACCCCCACCCTCTTTCCCCAGACATTCTGCAAAGGACCACGAAAATGGCTCCCAAGGTTCTCGTTTCCGACGCGCTGTCCGAAACCGCTGTCCAGATCTTCCGTGACCACGGGATCGAGGTCGATTTCCGCCCCGAACTGGGCAAGGACAAGGATGCGCTGATCGCGGCCATCGGCCAGTATGACGGGCTGGCCATCCGCTCGGCCACCAAGGTCACCGAAAAGGTGCTGGAGGCCGCCACCAACCTCAAGGTCATCGGGCGCGCCGGGATCGGGGTGGACAATGTGGACATCCACGCCGCGTCCAAGAAGGGCGTGATCGTGATGAACACGCCTTTCGGCAACTCGATCACCACAGCGGAACACGCGATTTCCATGATGATGGCGGTCGCCCGCCAGATCCCCGAGGCCAACGCCTCGACCCATGCGGGCAAGTGGGAAAAGTCCCGCTTCATGGGCGTCGAACTGACCGCCAAGACGCTGGGCCTGATCGGCTGCGGCAATATCGGCTCGATCGTGGCCGACCGGGCCATCGGGCTGAAGATGAAGGTGCTGGCCTATGACCCGTTCCTGTCCGAGGAACGCGCCGACAAGCTGGGCGTGCACAAGGTCGAGCTGGACGAGCTGCTGCACCGGGCGGATTTCATCACCCTGCACGTTCCGATGACCGAGAAGACGGCGAACATCCTGTCGCGCGAGAACCTGGCCAAGACCAGGAAGGGCGTGCGCATCGTCAACTGCGCCCGCGGCGGGCTGGTCGACGAGGCGGCGCTGGCCGAGATGCTGAAATCGGGCCATGTCGCGGGCGCGGCCTTCGACGTCTTCGCCGAGGAGCCGGCCAAGGAGAACGTGCTGTTCAACCTGCCCAACGTGGTCTGCACGCCGCATCTGGGCGCGTCCACCACCGAGGCGCAGGAAAACGTGGCGCTTCAGGTGGCCGAGCAGATGGCGGACTATCTGCTGACGGGTGCGGTGACCAACGCGATCAACATGCCGTCCATCACCGCCGAGGAAGCCAAGGTGATGGGGCCGTGGATCGCACTGGCGGGCCATCTGGGCAGCTTTGCCGGTCAGATGACCGACGAGCCGATCAAGGCGATCAACATCCTGCATGACGGTCTTGCCGCCGGGATGAACATCGAGGCCCTGAACTGCGCCGCCATCGCCGGTGTGCTGAAGGAGGCGAACCCGTCGATCAACATGGTCTCGGCCCCCATCGTCGCCAAGGAACGCGGCATCGCCGTGTCCACCACGACTCAGGGCAAGTCGGGCGTGTTCGACGGCTACATCAAGTTGACCGTGGTGACCGAGAAGCGCGAACGCTCGATCGCGGGCACCGTGTTCTCGGATGGCAAGCCGCGCTTCATCCAGATCAAGGGCATCAATATCGACGCCGAGATCGGCGAGCACATGCTTTACACCACCAACAAGGACGTGCCCGGCATCATCGGCGCGCTGGGCGCCACGATGGGCGCCCATGGCGTGAACATCGCGAACTTCACGCTGGGCCGCACCGGGCCGGGCGAGAACGCCATCGCGATCCTTTACCTCGACGACCCGATCCCGCAGGTGGTGGTGGACGAGTTGAAGGCCACGGGCCTGTTCCAGCAGGTCCGCCCGCTGGAATTCGAGGTCGGCTGAAAGCGGCCGGTTTGACAAAGGGGGCCCGTCGCGGGATATGCGACGGGCCCCTTTTCCCTTTCCGGAAGGCCCCGACATGCTGCGCAGCTATGCCATCGGCGACATTCACGGCCAGCTTGTCCGGCTTGAGGCGGCCCATGCGCTGATCGCGGCCGACCGGGCGCGGGTGGGCGACGATGCGGCACCGGTGGTGCATCTGGGCGATTATGTCGACCGCGGCCCCAATTGCCGCGGCGTGCTGGAGCATCTGGTGCAGGGGCTTGCGGCGGGCGAGCCGTGGATCCTGTTGCGCGGCAATCACGACCGCTTCATGCAGTATTTCCTGCGCCCTGGCTGTCCGCCCGAACCGGCGCGGCCCGATCTGGACTGGCTTTTGCCCAGCGTCGGCGGGCGCGAGACGCTGACCTCCTACGGGGTCGAGACGGGGATGCATCCCGACCGCGCCGCCCTGCACGCCGCGGCGGTGCGCGCGGTGCCCGACAGTCACAAGGCGTTGCTGGACTCGCTCTTGCCCTTCCATCGGCGGGGCGAGGTGTTCTTCTGCCATGCGGGCATCCGTCCCGGCGTGCCGCTTGAGGATCAGGTCGAGGACGATCTGATCTGGATCCGGGGCGAGTTCCTGGACGACCCGCGCGACCATGGCGTGCTGGTCGTGCATGGCCATACCCCCGTCGACCGCGTCACGCATTTCGGCAACCGCGTCGATCTGGATACCGGCGCGGGCTATGGCGGGCCGGTCTCGGCAGTGGTGATCGAGGGGCGCGAGGTCTTCCTGCTGACCCCCGAAGGCCGCCTGCCAGTCACGCCACGGGCCGGCCGGTGATAACCCGCACCCACCAGAAGGGCGATGCCGCGTCCGAGGCGGTCTATTCCCCCTGCGAAACCTATCGCTACCTCTTGACCCGCATCTGGGATCCGGCCGGGCCGAAGGCGCTGTTCGTGATGCTGAACCCCTCGACCGCGACCGAGCTGCAGAACGACCCGACCGTGGAACGCTGCGAGCGGCGCGCCCGCGCGCTGGGCTTCGGCGCGTTCCGGGTGACCAACATCTTTGCCTTCCGGGCCACCGACCCCAGGGTGATGCGCGCCGCCGCCGACCCCATCGGCCCGGCAAACGATGCCGCGATCCGCGACAGCGCGCCCTGGGCCGACCGGATCGTTTGCGCCTGGGGCAGCCATGGCGCGCATCTGGACCGCGGCCGGGCGGTCGAGCGGTTGTTGCGCGCGACCGGGCGGCCGCTGTTCCATCTGGGGCTGACAAGGGACGGCCAGCCGAAACACCCGCTTTACATCGGTTATGCGCAGCAACCGGAGTTGTGGACGTGACGGCGGCCCGGTCCTAGGCTGCGCCCGGGAGGGCGCGCCATGACATCGGACCTGCCGGGTTTCACATGCGAACGGATCGCCACCAACGGCATCACGCTGTCGGTGCATCGGGCGGGGCGGGGCGCGCCGCTGATCCTGCTGCATGGCTATCCGCAGAACCACATGTGCTGGCTGAACGTGGCGCCCGCGCTGGCCGAGCGGTTCCATGTGATCGTGCCCGACCTGCGCGGCTATGGCGACAGCGACGCGCCGCCTGATGACGTGGCCCACAATGTCTATTCCAAGCGCGAGATGGCGCGCGACATCACCGGGCTGATGGATGCGCTGGGGATCGGCCGGGCGCATCTGCTGGGCCATGACCGGGGCGCGCGGGTGGCCTATCGGCTGGCGCTGGACGCGCCGGAGCGGGTGGACCGGCTGGGGATCATCGAGATCGTGCCGACGGGCGATTTCTGGGCTGCGTGGAATGCCGATCTGGCGCTCAGGGCCTATCACTGGACCTTCCTTGCCCAGCCCGCGCCCTGGCCCGAGCGGATGATCGGCGCCGATCCCGTGGGCTATGTCGAGCACACGCTGGCAAGCTGGACGCTGGCGAAATCTCTGGACGTGTTCCCGCCCGCCGCACTGGCGGCCTATCGCAGGCAGGCCGCCGACCCCGCCCGGATCGCCGCGATGTGCGCCGATTACCGCGCGGGGGCCACGACCGACCGTCGCATCGACGAGGCCGACCGCGCGGCGGGCGCGCGCATCGCGGCGCCGGTGATGTTCCTATGGGCCGAGACGGGCTTTCCCGCGCGCACCGGGCGGCCCGCCGAGATCTGGCGCGCCTGGGCGGGCGATGTGCGCGACGCCGCATGCCGGTCGGGGCATTTCGCGATGGAAGAGAACCCCGGCGCGGTTCTGGACAGCTTTCTGCCCTTCTTCGAGGGGCGGGGCCGAGACGGGTGAGCCCAAGCAGCCGCATTAACCATGACACGCGAAAGTTGAACGCCTGAAAAACCCGCCGTTTCAGTGCCTTGCGCCCCCTGTCGGACGCGGCGATGCGCGGCGATGGCCGCATGGGGCGGGAAATGCCGCGGATCCGTTTACCAGTTAACCGCGCCGCCTTACTGCCGCCGCCTTGCCAGGAGTATGGTCGAAACGGGTGGCGTCCATGATGGGCGGCGAGTAGGAAATTGCGAAGGATCGGACGATGATTACTTTTGCAACTCTGCTGGGCCTGATGATGGTCAGTTCCACCGTCGATTTCGGCGGTGTCCTCGACTCGGAGGACGACGCGCCCGATGACGAAGCCGGTGAGCCTGACGGCGAGACGCCGGCCTTCGGCTTCGGGTTCGAGGATCTGCTGCGTCACGCGGTCTCGACGGATGAACTCGCGGAATCCGAGGCCGATCTTGCACATTATCTGGCGGATGAGGCCGCCTGCGACGCGGTGGCCGAAGGCGCGCATGACGCCGCCGCATCCGCCGGGTCGAGCCTTGACGACTGGCTGGCCATGACCAGCGGCGCGCCCACCCTGATCGACACCTATGACGAGGCGGAGGACGCGCTGTTCGTCGTCTACGACGCCGAGGCGCATCCCGATCCGGTGCTGTCGGTCGGCCCCTCGGATACCGGGGCGGAAGACGCGACGATCCTGCTGGACGGGATGCCGCTTGCCGTGGTCAGCGGCGGGGCCGGTCTGGACCTGTCGATGGTCAGCCTTGTGCCGGCGGCGCAATTCCCTGCCGCGCTGGCCGCCGGAGCCTGACGGCGCCGGGCTTGGCGCTGGCCGCCGCCTTGGCTAGGCTGACCCCACCCGCCGAAGCCGCCAGCGAGCCCCGATGCCTGACCCGACCCCAGCGCCCCGCCCGGATACCGACCTTGCCAGCGAGGTGGCCGCCCTGCGGCGCGAGGTGCAGGCCCTTAACGGCCAACGCTTCTTCGTGATCCACGGCTCGGTGCGCCGGATCCTGGCGGTGCAGTTCCTGCGCGGGCTTGCGATGGGCTTTGGCACGGTCGTCGGTGCGACCGCGCTGGTCTCGATCATCGCCTATTCGCTCAGCCAGATCGACTTCATCCCGGTCATCGGCGAATGGGCGGGCCAGGTCGCCCGGGAGATCCAGGAAAGCGCCGCCCCCTGACACCCGGCCCTTTACAAGGCGAGGGGGAATCCCCTATACGCCCGCATCCGTTCCGCCCGCCGGACGGATTTCTCCAAGGGCCCTGCTGGACGACATCCCGGCTTGTGCCGTCAATCCCTTGCATAGGAGGCCCCGATGTCGATCACCGCCGAAGAAAAGACCCGTCTGGTCAAGGAATTCGCCACCAAGGAAGGCGATACCGGTTCGCCCGAAGTGCAGGTCGCGATCCTGACCAGCCGCATTGCCACGCTCACCGAGCATTTCAAGACCCACAAGAAGGACAACCACTCGCGTCGTGGCCTTCTGATGATGGTCGCCCAGCGCCGCAAGCTGCTGGACTATGTCAAGGGCAAGGACGAGGCCCGTTATCAGAACCTGATCCAGCGCCTCGGCATCCGCCGCTGATCCGGCCCGGACCGCATCGACCGAAACGCCCGCCCAATCGGCGGGCGTTTTTCGTTCCGACGGCGCGACTGCGGCAGGGCCATGCCACGGGCGGGACCAGGCGAGCGAATCGTTAAGCTTTGAAAGCTTTCCAACAGGGTCAAAAACCTGTATGGCCCGCGCTATCTGAGACGTTGCGCCCGGACCCCGGCGCTCGGGATGGTGGAAGGGGTCGGCGGCAATGGGGCCGCCATTTCAACGGGAGACCCGGGATACGCCCGGGAGCGCTCCCACACAGGATACGATGATGTTCAACGTAACGACGAAAAGCATGCAGTGGGGGCAAGAGACCCTCACCCTCGAAACGGGCAAGGTTGCCCGTCAGGCCGACGGCTCGGTCATTGCCACGCTGGGCGAGACGAGCGTCATGGCCAACGTGACCTTCGCCAAGGTGGCGAAGCCCGGTCAGGATTTCTTTCCGCTGACCGTCCATTACCAGGAAAAATACTATGCGGCGGGCAAGGTGCCCGGCGGCTTCTTCAAGCGCGAGGCGCGTCCTTCGGAAAAGGAAACGCTGACCGCGCGGCTGATCGACCGGCCGATCCGGCCGCTGTTCGCGCCGGGCTTCAAGAACGAAGTGCTGGTGATGTGCACGGTGCTGTCTCACGATCTGGTCAACGATCCCGACATCGTGGCGATGATCGCGACCTCGGCCGCGCTGACGATTTCGGGTGTGCCCTTCATGGGGCCGATCGCGGGCTGCCGGGTGGGTTTCGTGGATGGCGAATACATCCTGAACCCCGAAGTCGAGGACATGCAGGATCTGCGCAACAATCCCGACCAGCGGCTGGACCTCGTGGTGGCCGGCACCCGCGACGCGGTGATGATGGTCGAATCCGAAGCCTACGAACTGACCGAGGCCGAAATGCTGGGCGCGGTGACCTTCGCGCATGAGCAGATCAAGCCGGTGATCGACCTGATCGTGAGCCTTGCCGAGGATGCCGCGAAGGAGCCCTTCGACTTCCAGCCGCCGGATTACTCGGCGCTTTACGAGATCGTGAAGGGTCTGGGCGAAGACAAGATGCGTGCCGCCTATGCGATCACCGACAAGCAGGAGCGTGTCACCGCCCTTGCCGCCGCCAAGGCGGATATCAAGGCAGGCCTGAGCGAAGAGCAGCTTGAGGATCCCAATCTCGACGCGGCGATCAAGAAGCTGGAATCGGCGGTGCTGCGCGGCGACGTGGTGAAACACGGCCGCCGGATCGACGGCCGCGCGCTGGACAAGGTGCGCCCGATCGAATGCGAGGTGGGCCTTCTGCCCCGGACCCATGGCTCGGCGCTGTTCACCCGCGGCGAGACGCAGGGCCTGGTCGTGACCACGCTGGGCACGGGCGACGATGAACAGATCATCGACGCGCTGCACGGCAATTCGCGCTCGAACTTCCTGCTGCATTACAACTTCCCGCCCTATTCGGTGGGCGAGGCCGGGCGCGTCGGTCCCCCCGGACGGCGCGAGATCGGCCATGGCAAGCTGGCCTGGCGCGCGCTGCAGGCGGTTCTGCCGGCGCCGACCGACTTTCCCTACACGATCCGCGTTGTCTCCGAGATCACGGAATCGAACGGCTCGTCCTCGATGGCGTCTGTCTGCGGCGGGTCGCTGTCGATGATGGATGCGGGCGTGCCGCTCAAGGCGCCGGTGGCGGGCGTCGCGATGGGCCTGGTGCTGGAGGAGGACGGATCCTTCGCGGTGCTGACCGATATCCTGGGCGACGAGGATCACCTGGGCGACATGGACTTCAAGGTCGCGGGCACCGAGAAGGGTATCACCTCGCTGCAGATGGACATCAAGGTCGCGGGCATCACGCCCGAGATCATGGAAAAGGCGCTGGCCCAGGCGAAAGAGGGCCGGTTGCACATCCTGGGCGAGATGTCCAAGGCGCTGACCTCGGCTGGCGAATTCTCGGTGCATGCGCCGCGGATCGAGACCATGCAGATCCCGACCGACAAGATCCGCGAAGTGATCGGCTCGGGCGGCAAGGTGATCCGCGAGATCGTCGAGATGTCGGGCGCCAAGGTCGACATCAACGACGACGGCACCATCAAGATCGCCTCGCCCAATGGTGAGGCGATCCAGAAGGCCTATGACATGATCTATTCGATCGTGGCCGAGCCGGAAGAGGGCAAGATCTACAAGGGCAAGGTCGTCAAGCTGGTCGATTTCGGCGCCTTCGTGAACTTCTTCGGCAAGCGCGACGGGCTGGTCCATGTCAGCCAGATCTGCGGCAAGCGGCTGAACCATCCGTCCGATGAGCTGAAGGAAGGCCAGGAGGTCTGGGTCAAGCTGCTGGGCTTTGACGACCGCGGCAAGGTGCGGCTGTCGATGAAGATGGTCGACCAGGAGACCGGCGAGGAACTCAAGCGCGAGAAGGAAGAAGTCGAGGAGTAATCGACCCTTTCCGCTGTCGAAACGGAAGGCCCCGGATGTCCGGGGCCTTTTTCGTGCGCCCATGGACAAAGGGGAAATGCCCTTGCCTTCCGGCGGATGGCCGGAGAAGGTCCGGAAGGAGGCGCCGGAGGGGAAGACATGATCGAACGCAGGAATTTCTATATCGACGGGGCCTGGGTGGCGCCGCGGGCGGGCCAGCCATGCGAGGTGATCGACCCCTCGACCGAGGAGCCGTTCGCGGTGATCTCGCTGGGCGGGCAGGCCGATACCGACGCCGCCGTGGCCGCCGCCCGCGCCGCGCAGCCGGGCTGGGCCGCAACGTCCAAGGCCGAGCGTTGCGATCTGCTGGCGCGCATCCTCAGGCTCTACAAGGCGCGCGCCGAGGATCTGGCGCAGGCGATGAGCCGCGAGATGGGCGCCCCCATCGACTTTGCCCGCACCAGCCAGGTCGGGGCGGGGGCCTGGCATATCAAGGGCTTCATCCACGCGCTGGACATGTTCGAGTTCGACCGCCCGCTGGGATCGCACGCGCCCGGCGACCGCATCCTGATGGATCCGGTGGGGGTCGTGGGCATGATCACGCCCTGGAACTGGCCGATGAACCAGATCACGCTCAAGGTGATCCCGGCGCTGGCCACGGGCTGCACGATGGTTCTGAAACCGTCGGAAATCGCGCCGCTCTCGGCGGTAATCTTTGCCGAGATCCTGAATGAGGCGGGCGTGCCGCCGGGTGTCTTCAACCTGGTGAACGGCGACGGGCCGGGGGTGGGCACGCAGCTGTCGGACCATCCCGATATCGACATGATCTCGTTCACCGGCTCGACCCGGGCGGGCATCGCGATCTCGAAGAACGCCGCCGACACGCTGAAGCGGGTGCATCTGGAACTGGGCGGCAAGGGCGCGAACCTGATCTTTGCCGATGCCGACGACACGGCGGTAAAGCGCGGCGTGCTGCATTGCTTCCAGAATACCGGGCAGTCCTGCAACGCGCCGACGCGGATGCTGGTCGAGCGGGCGGTCTATGACGCGGCCGTGGAAACCGCCCGCGCCGTCGCCGAAACGATGGAGGTCGGCCCGGCCGACCGCGAGGGCCGCCATATCGGCCCGCTGGTCAGCGCGGCGCAGTTCGACAAGGTGCAGGCGCTGATCCAGACCGGCATCGACGAGGGCGCGCGGCTGGTCGCGGGCGGGCCGGGACGGCCCGAGGGCGTCAACCGGGGGTATTTCGTGCGGCCCACGGTCTTTGCCGATGTGACCGACGCCATGACCATCGCGCGCGAGGAGATCTTCGGCCCCGTCCTGTCGATCATCCCCTTCGACACCGAGGAGGAGGCGGTCGCGATCGCCAATGACACCGAATACGGGCTGACCAACTATGTGCAGTCCCAGGACGGCGCGCGCTGCAACCGGCTGGCCCGGCACCTGCGCGCGGGCATGGTCGAGATGAACGGCGCCTCGCGCGGCGTGGGCAGTCCGTTCGGCGGCGTGAAACGGTCGGGCAACGGACGCGAGGGCGGCATCTGGGGGCTGGAGGAATTCTGCGAGGTCAAGGCCGTCAGCGGCTGGCACGAGGAAGCCGCTTGCCATACCCACGGGCATGGCGGCTGCGACTGCTGCTGAATCGAGCGCCTGCGGCGCACGCCTTTTTTGTTGGCGCCCTTGCGGGCGCGGTTCGGGTATTTGGACCAAGAAGAAGCCCATGGGTTTTCTTCCTGGCAGGAATACCCGCCCGCCGCAGGAGCACCGGCCCGCGGGGCCGGCCCGGTCAGAACGGGCAGTCGGCGCGGAACGCCATGCCCTGTCCGCCCTCGGGATGGCGCAGGCGCAGTTCCTCGGCATGCAGCATCATCCTTGGCGCCTCGCGCGCCGGACCGTCGGCATAGAAGGGATCGCCGAGGATCGGGTGGCCGATCTCGCGCATGTGGACGCGAAGCTGGTGGCTGCGCCCGGTCCTGGGGAACAGGCGCACGCGGGTCGTTCCGCCCTCGTGGCGCAGCACGCGCCAGTCGGTGATCGCCTGCTTGCCATTCGCGTGGTCGACCATCTGCAGCGGGCGGTTCGGCCAGTCGACGATCAGCGGCAGATCGACTGTTCCGGTCTTGGGTTCGAGCAGGCCCCAGAGCCGCGCGACATAGGTCTTCTTGGTCTGCCGCTTCTCGAATTGCAGGCCGAGATGGCGCTGGGCCTGGGGCGTCAGGGCAAAGATCACCACGCCCGAAGTGTCGCGGTCCAGCCGGTGGACCAGGAGCGCGTCGGGAAAGGCGGCCTGAACGCGCGAGAGCAGGCAATCGGCCAGATGCGCGCCCTTGCCCGGCACCGACAACAGGCCATGCGGCTTGTTCACGACAAGAAGCGCGTGATCGAGGTGGATCACCTCGAGCGGGGTATCGGGGGGGGCGTAATCTTCGCTCATATGCCCGGGCGGTAGCGGGTTCAGGCCCGCCGTGCAACCGGGCTTAGCGGGCGAAGGTCCGGGCCAGCAGCGCCGCAAGGCCCGTGGCGTCGTCCTGATCGAAGGCGGCGGGCCGGTTGCTGTCGATGTCGAGCACGCCCAGAAGATCGCCACGCGCGTTCCAGACGGGCAGCACGATTTCCGACCGCGTCGTCGCCGCGCAGGCGATATGGCCGGGAAAGGCGTCGACATCGGGCACCAGCTGCACCTGGCCGGTGCGGGCCGCGGCCCCGCAGACGCCGCGCGAGAAGGGGATCGTCAGGCAGCCATGGCCGCCCTGGTAGGGGCCGATCTTCAGCGTTTCGTTCCCGACATGGCGGTAGAAGCCGGTCCAGTCGAATCGGTCATCGGCATGGTGCAATTCGCAGGCCATGGTGGCCATCAGCGCCACGATATCGGTTTCGCCCTCGGTGAGTGCGGCAAGCCGAGCGGCCATTTCGGCGTAGTCGATCCGCATCCGCCCTGCCCCGTTTGTTAGCGTTCAGGCGGGCGCCGTCACGCCCCGGCCATCTGCGCGGCATCCGGGTTGCGCCGCCAGATCGAGAAATTCAGCGCGAAGGCGACGCTTGTCCAGACCAGATAGGGCGCGACCAGAAGCCCGGCGAAGAGGTCGATCCGCCAGAAGGCGACGACCATTGCCAGGACCGAGGCCCACATTCCGAAGAGCACGATCAGCGCCGGGAACAGGCGGTGCAAGCCGAAGAAGATCGGCGACCAGAGCGTGTTGAACACGATCTGCAGGCCCCAGATCGCCAGTGCGAAGGCCATTTCCGGATGGCCCGACAGCGCGATCCGCATCGCGGCATAGGCCATGGAGATGTAGAGGACGAACCAGGCCAGCGGGAACAGCCAGTTGGGCGGCGTCCAAGGGGGTTTGGACAGCGCCTCGTACCAGCGGCCCGGCGAAAAGAATGCGCCCGTCGATCCCGCCGCGAAGGCGGTTGCGAGGAACACGGCGAAGAGCGGCCAGTCGATCATCATGCGTGTCAGATAGCGCGCTTTCGGTCCTCGGCCAATGCGGCACGGTGCCTTGCTGCCTCGCGCGCCTTGAGTTGGGCGAGCACCGCGATGACCTCGCCCGCGCGGCCCTCGCCCCAAGGGTTGCCGGAGGGCAGGCGGTCGGCTGCGGCCTCGACGAGATAGGCGCATTCGGGAAGCGGCTTGCCATACAGAACCGCCGAGCGCGGCATGGCCGAGGCGGCCACCGCCTGCATCGAGGAGAGGATCAGCCAGCCGATCTTCTGCCCCTTGGAGGTAAAGGCGCGGCGGGTGATGCTGTCGTAATCCGCCCGCGCGATCTCGCGCCCGATGCCGCAATAGATGTGGCGCGCGGCATAGATGCCGGGCCGACAGGCGAAGGGCAATTCGGCCACGCCGGGTTCGGACCGGAAATAAAGCCGGGTGGCGTCGGACAGCAGGTGCTTGACCATGCGGCGGATCGGCTTGATGGGCTGCGGATCGGCGAGGAAGGCATCCAGATCGACGCCGAACTCGTCCATCCAGTCGGTCGGCAGGTAGAAGCGCCCCTCGCGCGCATCCTCGCCCACATCGCGCGAGATGTTCGACAACTGCATCGCGACGCCCAGATCGCAGGCGCGCGCCAGCGCATGCGGGCAGCGCACGCGCATCAGCACCGTCATCATCACGCCGACCGCCGCCGCCACCCGCGCGGAATAGGCATAGACATCCGACAGCGTGGCATAGCGCTTGCCCATCGCGTCCCAGGCCATGCCTTCCAGCAGCGCCTCGGGCAGGGTGCGCGGCATCTGGAATTCCTCGACCACGGCGGCAAAGGCGCGGTCGGCGGGCGCGTTGCGCGGCGTGCCGCGATAGATCAGCTCCAGCCGTTCGCCCAGGGTCAGCACCGCGGCGGCCTTGTCCTGCGTCAGGTCCACCGAATCGTCGGTCATCCGGCAAAAGGCATAGAGCGCGAGCGCAGGGTTGCGCACGCGGTCGGGCAAGAGCCGGGACGCGGCGTGGAAGGAATACGAACCCGTCCGGATCGAGGCTTCGCAATGCGCAAGATCCGCGGGGTCGATCATCTCAGCCTGCCGTCACGGGGGCGGCGTCCGGCACCAGCCCGGCCATCACCTCGGCCGAGGTGATCACGCTGGGCAGGCCCGCGCCGGGATGGGTGCCGGCACCGACCATGTAAAGGCCGTCGACCTCCTCCGAGATGTTGTGGGGGCGGAAATTCGCGCTCTGGAAGATGCGCGGCTCCAGCGAGAAGCCCGCGCCATAGGGCGAGAGGTAGCGGTCGCGGAAATCCTCGGGCGTGAAGAACAGGCTGGTGGAGACATGCTTGCCCAGTCCCGGCATCAGCTTGTCTTCCATGAAATCCTGCACCGCCTGGCGATAGCGTTCGCCATTGGCCTTCCAGTCGACGGGGCTGTCGGTATGCAGGTTGGGCACCGGCGAGAGCGCATAGAAGGTGTCGTCGCCCTCGGGCGCGGCGCTGGGGTCGGTGACGCTGGGCCGGTGGATGTAAAGGCTCATGTCATCGCACAGCTTTTCCTGGTGGAAGAAGATGTCCTTGACGAGGCCCTTGTAGCGCGGGCCGTTCAGAACCGTGTGATGGCCCACGTCCTTCCACATCCCCCGCGTTCCCTTCGTCCCGAAATACCAGACGAACAGGCCCATCGACCAGCGTTTCTTCGCCAGCGATTCGTCGGTCCAGCGCCAGCGGCGGTGGTTTCTGAGAAGCGTGTTGTAGGTGAACCCCGAATCGGCGTTCGAGACCACGATATCGGCCTTGACCACCTCGCCCGAGGCGAGGCGCACGCCCGTGACCTTGTGCGCGTAAGGCTGCCGTTCGACAAGGATCTCGTCCACCTCGGTGCCAAGGCGCATGAGTCCGCCCTGCCCCTCGATCACATCGGCCATGGCCTTGGCAATCGCGGCAACGCCACCCATCGCGTAATGCACCCCGAATTCCTTCTCGAGGTAGCTGACGAGGATATACATCGAGGTCACGTTGAACGGATCGCCGCCGATGAACAGCGGATGGAAGGACAGCGCCATGCGCAGGCGTTCGTCCTTTACCCGGCTGGCGGCATGGGCATAGACCGACTTGTCGGCGCGCAGCATCCCGAAGATATGCAACACCTTCACCAGGTCCATCCACTTGTGCATCGGTTTGCGGCCGAGATTCTCGAAGCCGAACCAGTAGCGTTTCTCGCTGTCCTTCAGGAACTGGTCATAGCCCGCCAGGTCCGAGGGCGACAGGCGGGCCACCTCGGCGCGCATGCCGTCGGTATCCTGCTGCGCGCGGAATCGTTCGCCGTCGGGGAAGACGATCTCGTAGAACGGATCCATCGGGACCAGCTTGACGTCCTTGTCGAAATCGCGCCCGCAAACCTCCCAGAGCGAGCGGAAGATCTGCGGGACCGTCACGATGGTCGGGCCAAGGTCGAAGCGATGGCCGTCCTGCCAGACCGCCGAGCCGCGCCCGCCGGGCACGTCGAGCTTGTCGATCACTGTGACGCGATAGCCCTTGGCGCCAAGGCGCATGGCCGCGGCGAGACCGCCAAGCCCCGCCCCGATCACGACCGCATGCGGACCAGCGGCCCGGACTGCTTCCTCCGCCAGGGCGGGATCAACTCGTGTCATCATGTCGCTAGGTTAAACCTGTCTAGTTTAGTTTACAATGCTTCTACCGGATGCGCGCCGGGTGCGTCATGTCCCTTTCGGTCGCACCTCGAACTGACATAGACGAACGACAGCTGCGAAGGAGAATCGCCAATGCAAGTCGTCACCATCAGCTTCTTCCGTTACAACAACTGGGCGTCCCGACTCGAGGCGCTCAGCCAGATGGCGCGCGGCCGCTTCGCGCTGAAGAATGTGCCGGGGCTGGAATTTTTCAAGATGCTCGGCACGGGTTCGGACGCGGGTTTCAACCCCAAGCCCAATGTCGACGTGAACGCGATCCTGTGCGTCTGGCCGGACATGGCGACCGCGAAGAAGGGGCTGAAGGAAAGCATCACCCATCGCATGCTGCGCAGCCATTCCTGCGAGACCTACACGATCTACCTGACGCCGATCTCGGCCAAGGGGTTGTGGTCCGGCGTCGAGCCGCTGCGGGTCACCGAAAAGCCCGACGCAAACGGCAAGATGGCGGTGCTGACGCGCGCCACCGTCAAGCTGCCCATCGCGCTGAAATTCTGGGCCGAGGTGCCGCAGATCCAGTCGCTGGTGGCCGAACACCCGAACTGCGCCTTCCATATCGGCATGGCCGAGGTGCCCTGGGTGCAGCAGGTGACCTTCTCGCTGTGGAACGACAAGCGCGAGATGACATCCTTTGCCCATGGCGATTGTCCGCATGGCCGCGCGGTGCAGCATGTCCGTGAAGGCAACTGGTTCAAGGAAGAGCTGTATGCGCGCTTCAACATCCTCGAAGAAGAGGGTAGTTGGGAAGGCGGGAGCCCGCTGAAGCGGCTGGATGCACCGAAGCCGGCGCCCGAGACCAAGGCCCAACCCAAGGCCGAGACATCGACGGACAAGGCGGCGCCGGGCAAGTCCAAGGCGCCCAGGAAATCGAAAGAGACTGCATGAGACAACCCTTTCCCTTCTCCGCCATCGTCGGGCAGGAGGAGATGAAGCAGGCGATGATCCTCACGGCAATCGACCCGGGGATCGGCGGCGTTCTTGTGTTCGGCGACCGCGGCACCGGCAAATCGACCGCCGTCCGCGCGCTGGCAGCCCTTCTGCCGCCGATCCAGGCGGTGGAAAGCTGTCCGGTGAATTCGCCCTCGCGCGATCAGTGCCCGGAATGGGCGCATCTGACCTCGGCCGCGATCGTGACGCGGCCCACGCCGGTGGTGGACCTGCCGCTGGGCGTGACCGAGGACCGGGTCGTGGGCGCGCTGGACATCGAGAAGGCGCTGTCCTCGGGCATCAAGGCGTTCGAGCCGGGCCTTCTGGCGCGGGCCAACAGGGGCTACCTCTATATCGACGAGGTGAACCTGCTGGAGGATCATATCGTCGACCTGCTTCTTGACGTCGCCCAGTCGGGCGAGAACGTGGTGGAACGGGAAGGGCTGTCGATCCGGCACCCGGCGCGCTTCGTGCTCGTCGGGTCCGGCAACCCCGAGGAGGGCGAGTTGCGCCCGCAATTGCTGGACCGCTTCGGCCTGTCGGTCGAGGTGGTCTCGCCCAAGGATGTCGACACGCGGATCGAGGTGATCCGTCGGCGCGACACCTACGAGACCGATTTCGAGACGTTCATGGAGAAATGGCGCCCGGCCGACGCGGAGCTGCGCGACCGGATCCTTGCCGCGCGGGCGCATCTGAAGACCATGGAAAGCTCGGACGACGTGCTGCGCGACTGTGCGGAACTCTGCCTTGCGCTGGGCTCGGACGGGCTGAGGGGCGAACTCACGCTGCTCAAGGCCGCGCGCGCGCTGGCTGCCTTCGAGGGGGCCGACAAGGTCAACCGCGAGCATGTGCGCAAGGTCGCGCCATCGGCGCTGCGCCACCGGTTGCGGCGCGATCCGCTGGACGAGGCGGGGTCCACCACGCGCGTTGCCCGGGTCGTCGACGAGGTGCTGGGTGAGCCTGCCTGACAATTCCGTCTGGACCCGGGTCGAGGTCGGCCTGAACGCGCTGGCCGTCGATCCGGTGGGGCTGGGGGGGCTGTGGCTGCGCGCGCGGTCCGGCCCCGTCCGCGACCGCGTGACCGAGGCGCTGGGGGGGCTTCCCCTGCCGCTGAAACGGCTTCATCCGTCCATCGGCGACGATCAGCTGTTCGGCAGCATCGACCTGACCGCGACGCTCTCTTCGGGCAAGCTGGTGGAACGGGCGGGCCTGCTGGCCCAGCCGGCCGTGCTGGTCCTGCCGATGGCCGAACGCACCCAGCCGGGCCTGGCCGCACGGCTGGCGGGCGCGCTGGACCAGGGGACCGGGCATTGCCTGATCGCGCTGGACGAGGGCGCCGAGCCCGGCGAGACGCTGCCCGAGGCGCTGACCGACCGGCTGGCGCTGCATGTCGATCTGGACGCCCTGCCCTGGGGCGAGACCGACCGGATCGTGCTGGACCAGGCGGCGCTGGCCGAGGCGCGCGCCCGGCTACCGCGGATCCGCGTGTCGGCGAGTGTGCTGGAGGATCTGACGCTGCTGGCCGTGCGGCTGGGTGTTCACAGCCTGCGCGCGCCCATGCTGGCGCTGCGCACCGCACGCGCCCTGGCCGCCATCGCGGGCAATGACGAGGTGGGCGTGGACGACCTGAAAGCGGCGGTGGAACTGGTGCTGGCGCCCCGCGCGACCCAGTTTCCCGAGGCCGAAGACGACCAGCCCCCCGAACAACCGCCCGACCAGCCCCCGCCCGAGCCGGAACCCGAAAAGGGCGAGCAGGACGAGGGCGAGGGCCAGTCGCTGGACGATCTGCCCTTGCAGGACATCCTGCTGGAGGCCGCCAAGGCCACCCTGCCCGCCGACCTTCTGGCGATGCTGGCGGCGAAACGGGCCAACCGGGGCGGCGGCGGCAATTCCGGCGCGGGTGCCAAGCGCAAGGGCAACCGGCGCGGACGGCCGATCCCCTCGCGGCGCGGGCGGCTGGAAACCGGCGCGCGGCTGGACGTGATCTCGACCCTGCGCGCGGCCGCACCGTGGCAGACGATCCGCAAGCAGGAAAGCCGGTTCGAGCGGTCGCTGCACATCCGGTCCGACGATTTCCGCATCAAGCGGTTCGAGGAGAAATCCGACCGGCTGCTGATCTTCGTGGTGGACGCCTCGGGCTCGGCCGCGATGACCCGGCTGGCCGAGGCCAAGGGCGCGGTCGAACTGCTACTGGCCGAAGCCTATGCGCGGCGCGACCATGTCGCGCTGGTGGCCTTTCGTAACGAAGGGGCGGAACTGCTGCTGCCGCCCACGCGGTCGCTGGTGCAGACTAAGCGGCGGCTGGCGGCCCTGCCCGGCGGCGGTGGCACGCCGCTGGCCGCGGGGCTGAAGGTGGCGCTGGAGGTCGCGATCCAGTCCAAGGGGCGCGGCATGACGCCCACCGTGGCGCTGCTGACCGACGGGCGGGCCAATATCGCGCTGGACGGGTCGGCCAACCGGACGCTGGCGGGCGAGGATGCCGAGCGCATGGCCACTGCGATCCGGTTGCAGGGCTTCCCCTCGATGGTGATCGACATGGGCCAGCGGCCCGAACGGTCGCTCAAGGCGCTGGCCGATACGCTGGGCGCCCCCTACATTCCGTTGCCAAGGGCCGATGCGAACCGGCTGTCCTCTGCCGTGTCGGCCGCCCTCGACGCCTAGAGGTGCCCTATGGACTGGACCCGGGACGGAAGCGACTGGCCGAACCGGGAGCATTCCCGCTTCGTCCGCCACCGCCCGCATTACTGGCATATCCAGGAGGCGGGCGTGGGGCCGGTCGTGCTGCTGCTGCATGGCACGGGCGGCGCCACCCATAGCTGGCGCGACGTCTTCCCGATCCTCGCGCGGCATTACCATGTCGTCGCGCTGGACCTGCCCGGGCAGGGCTTTACCCGGATGGGCGCACGGCAGCGCTGCGGGCTCGATTCCATGAGCCAGGACATCGCGGCGCTTCTGGATGGCGAGGGGCTGTTGCCCGACGCGATCGTGGGCCATTCGGCGGGGGCGGCGCTGGCGCTGCGGCTGGTGCGCGACCTGAAGCGCCCGCCCAAGGCCATCGTCGGGATCAATGCCGCGGTGGAGAATTTCAAGGGCATGGCCGGATGGCTGTTCCCGATGATGGCGCGGATGATGGCGCTCAACCCGTTCTCGGCCTCGGAGATCTCGCGCTGGCTGGGGAACGCCACGGGTGTCGAATACATGATCGCGGGGATCGGCAGCCGGATCTCGCCCGAGGGGCTGGCGCTTTACCGGCGGCTGGTGGCGGACCGGAACCACACCGACGCGACGCTGGCCATGGTGGCGCAGTGGACGCTGGACGGTCTTTGGCACGATCTGCCGGGGATCGAGGTTCCGACGCTGCTACTGGTTGGCGAGACCGACCGCGCCGTACCGCCCGCATCCTCGGCCCGGGCCGCCGCGCGGCTGCCGCGGGCCGAGATCGTCCGGATGCCGGGGCTGGGCCACCTCGCCCATGAGGAATCACCCGAAGACGTCACCGCGCTGATTTCGGCCTTTCTGACCGCGCATCTCGGATGAACGGGCGGGTGAAAAGGAAAGGGCCGCCCGGCTTGCCCTGGCGGCCCTTTCACCCTGCCCTGTGCTTCAGGCTCAGTCGTGCACGCCCAGGCTGACGAGATAGGCGTAGATATCCACCGCCTCGTCTTCCTTGCGGACCTTGTGAGTCATCGCACCGCGCGCGCTGCTGTCGCCAAGAAATTCGCGCAGGTAGCCGGTGGGGTCCAAGGTGTACTTGACGAATTCCTCTTCGGTCCAGACAAGGCCCTTCTCGCCGGCCGCTGTCATCGACGCGGAATACTTGAAGTCCTCGACCTCGCCGGCGTGACGGCCGGGCACCTTGTAGAGGTTGGGGCCAACCTTGGCGACGCGACCGGCAAGGGTTTCGCCTGCTTCGTTCACGACGACATGGCAGGTGATGCACTGGCGGAACGCCTTCTCGCCGGCCTCGGCATTACCGGAAGCCTCCTGGGCGAACACCGGCCCCGCGACGAGGGCTGCGGCCGCGGCAAGAGCGAACTGGTTCTTCATTAGTCTCTCCCTGACTCGAATGGTCGCTGCATACCATGGGGTGCGGTTTTTTCAAGGTCAAAGCAAATACCTGTCAACCCGCAATGATGTCCCGCAGCGGCGGAACAGGCCACCAAATCGCCGCGATGGGCGCAAGAAGGTCGCGGTTTGATCTTAGAGCGGTTCTAATGGTCGCGTCGCGGCGCCATTGCCGGTCCGGCGCGCCGCATTGACGCGGAATCTGCTGCCCCGGCGACATGTTGTCGCAGTCCGCCCTGCCGGATGATCCGAGGCGGACCGCCCTAAATCCCGCGCAGATCCTTTCGCCGAATCTCGGGCTTTTCGGGCGCGTCCTTGCGCGCAGGCAGCATCCAGCGCCAGAGCTTTTCGTCGGGCAGCGGCAGGACCATCAGCCAATGCTCCAGCAGCGCAAGCGCCGTGATCGCGGACAACAACGCGAAGCCCACGACCTCATGCGGGGCGGATACGGAGACCATCCGTTCGAGCCAGCAATAGACGGCGAAGGTCAGGAACGAGACGGAGAACGGGAACAGCCAGTTCAGGCGCGAGATGCGGAAATGGCTGGGCAGATGCGCAAGCGGTGTGGGCAGGAATTCGACATTGATCTTGGGCACGCCGAGAAACAGGTTCAGCTTGGCCGAGATGCGCGCGAAGAACAGCACGATGAAGGTCCACAGGCCCACCGTGTTCGGCGAATCGTATGTCGTCACGAGCATCACGAACAGGATCACCACCAGCAGCGTCTCGTGATACGCGATCGTGCCATAGGCCCGCATGAAGCGTTCCCAGCCGCGCGCCTCTTCGTGGCAATGGGTGGTGTTCGGGCCCGTGATCACCCCGGTCAGGAAGGCCAGCTCGACCCAGCCCCAGATCGCGAGGGCCGCGAGGAACGCCAGATAGGAGGCGCCCGCCGTTTCCATGTACCGGGTCAACTCGTAGAGCAGGACCCCGCCCCCAAGAAGGGGCAGGGCCACGATCGTGGCGCGCAGATGCGCCAGGCGCCCGCGATGCTCGGCCCGGCGCACGACCACGAGGATCGCTCCGGTGGAGAACCACCAGATGAAAAGCGCCGCGAGCGCCGCGAACCAGGCCGACTCGATCAATAGACGGGCTCCAGTCTGGTCTTCACGGGGACCTGATGTTTCTTCGCCGGGATCGTGAAGAGCATGGCAAAGGCCCATGCCGCCCGGGCGCTGCCGGCCCATTGCGAGAGCTTGCCGCCCACGCCGCCCGCCTTTTTCGCCCGGTCGACCTGGACCGAGGCCAACTGAAGGGCCTTGAGCCCCTTCATCCAGCGCGGGTGGTCGATGTCGAGGGTGATCGGGAAGACCTGTTTCGACAGTTCCGACGTCTTGCGGAACACCTCCTGCCCATACCAGTCGGTATCGACGTCCAGCGCCTTGTGAAAGGCCGGGCGTTGGTGGTCGCGGACATACATCGTGGCATAGACCGCGGTCAGGAAGAACTTGATCCACCAGACATTGATGCCCGAGGTCAGTTTCGGATCGGTCTTCATCAGCAGGGCGAAGGCCTCGCCATGGCGGAACTCGTCATTGCACCACTCGCGGAACCACTTGAAGATCGGGTGGAACCGCTTGTCGGGATGCGCCTCGAGATGGCGGTAGATCGTGATGTAGCGGGCGTAGCCGATCTTTTCGCTCAGGTAGGTGGCGTAGTAGATGAACTTGGGGCGGAAATGGGTGTATTTCTTCTTCTGCGTGAGAAAGCCCAGGTTCACCGCGATCCCCGCCTCGCGCAGCGCGTCGTTGATGAAGCCCGCATGCCGCGCCTCGTCGCGCGCCATCAGCTGGAACAGCTCGGTGATGTCCTGGTTCTTGCCGCGCCGCTTCATCTCCTTGTAAAGCACGCAGCCCGAGAACTCGGCCGTGCAGGAGGAGATCAGGAAGTCGATGAATTCCTTGCGTAATTCGGGGTCCATGCCGTCCCAGTCGACATGGTCCCAGTTCTCGTCCTTCTTGAAGTGGCCCTTGTTCGGGTCGGCCTTCATTTCCTCGATGAGCTGGTCCCAGTCCTTGCGGACGGGGGTGACGTCGATCGCGTCAAGCTCGTCGAAATCGGTGGTGTAGAAGCGCGGGGTCAGCAGGGTGTCCTGCATGGCGACCGCGGTTGCGCTTTCGCTGTCGAGGACGGCCTGGGCCTCCTGGATGGCAAGGCCCTCTTCGACGGTGGCGGCATCGGCGGTATGGACGTTCACAGCGTGGCCTCCTCGGAAAAGGAGAACTCGCAGAGCTCCATGACTTCCAGATCGCCGGTCAGCCGCGTCCACAGACGCTCGACGGCCGAGGCGCGAGTGATGGTGGCCACGCGATCCTCTGTCACGACCTCGCCATAGGGGGCCATGATCTCGGGGCCGTGCACGAGAACCTCGTCGCCCGGGTGGACGACGGCCCCGTTGTTGAACCGCACATGAGCGTGGAGGCTCTCGAACTTGTGGGAAACCTCAACCGTGCAGGGTGCGGTCTCCTTCTCTCGTGTAAAAAGTCCCATTTCCTGGTTCCCTGTTTTTTGTGGGAGGACCCATGTTCCCAATCCTCCCGGTCAATCCAGCAGCCGCGCGAAAGCTGCCGCGTTATCGGCACCGAAGCCGATCAGTTCCGCACGCCAACCGGTCAGGTCGTCGTACAGGGAGAGCCGCCCGCTTTCGTAGCGGACGAGCCTGACAGGCGCGTCGAGAGGCGCGTCGATCTTGCCGCGCTCATGCCGCAGCACCCGCCAGATGCCGGAGATGAACCCCCCTTCGAGGGGTCCGAATTCGCGAATGATGTTGCCATCGATATCGTAGACCGTGGCCCGGCCCGAATTGCTGCCCTCGATCACGATCTGACGTTCGATGGCAATCGGCGCGTTCTGGTCGGGAAGGGCCGACAGCGGCTTGTCCGTCAGACGCGCCCAGGTCACCATCACAAGCGCAAGCAGAACCATGCCGAACATGGCCTTGATCATGATCGGCGGGATCTTTTCCATCCCGTCGGTCTTCCGCGGGCGCTTCTGGGGGTCGGTGGCGGCCATTGGCTACTCCGCTGCCAGCGCGTCTTCGTCCGGGACGCGCGCGATCTTGGGTTCGGAAACCCGCGTTTCCGCGGCTTCGGCGATCAGCCTTGCGACCTTCGCCGCGTCAGGGATGCAGCGGAACGCGGGTTCCGTGCGGGCAATCCGCCAGGGACGGACATGAGGCCAGCACAGAAGGTAGGAAAACCGGGTCGTTCCCATCAGTTCGAAGGCGATCGTCCCGGTTCCGGATTTCCGGAGGTCGAGATTGGCGTTCCCGATCCAGGTATAGGGCAGATTCAGCGTCATCGTGAGCGCCGCGCCAATCCGCAGGGCGACCCTGCGATTGGTGACCGTGTAGACCGCCGCCTTTGCCTGGACGAGGGACGTGACCGCGAGCAAGGCGCAGACCACGGCCCCCAGGACCAGGAAGAACGAGGAAGCGACCGCCGCCTGGGGCAGAGACATCGTCTCGGTGGCGACGATCACACGCCAGAGGTAGAGCACGACGAAATAGCCGCCGACCCAGTAAAGCGCGAGGCTCTCGCGGGCCAGAACCCACCAGTCGGGCGAACCCTGCCAGAGGATGTGTTCCCCCTCCGGCAGATGCTCGGGCAGGCCCTTGATGGGCTCGACGTCGAAATCGTCGTGGGACATGCGTCCGTTCGCTCCTCGGGTTTAGAGTTGCGGTTCCTGCCGCGCCGGGTCGGCGTAAAGCGTGCCACCGGCATAGTAGGCGCAAATCTTCTCTTCCTCCAGCTTGGTCACCTTGTTGGCCGACTTGATGGTCGGCACGCCGGCGAAGTGCTTGCCATAGATCAGGCGCACACCCACCTGGGGCTTGAACCAGCTGATGACGGCGACCTGCATCGGGATCAGACGGCGTCCGCCACCATGGGCCTCGTCCAGTTCGACCTCGAGATAGCGCACCAGTTGCTCGGGCTCGTCGATCCACATGTCGACGATCTTGCCCACCGCCTCGCCGTCACCGGCGATCACGGTCATGCCGCGCGGGTCGCGCCCGGCCGACACCTTGAAGCCACCAAGCGCCGCCATCGGCTGGATCTTGGGATGGCCGCGGCCGTCCAGTTCCGGCTCGTCCTTGCGGGCGCACCACGAGGCCGGGCCGACGCCGTCCACCATCGGATCGCCGGTGGGCTCAAGCGGATAACCGTTGTTCTTGGTCATCTTCTTCAGCGGCAGATCCTTGTTGCGCGGATCGGTCAGCAGGTTGGGAACCGTCAGGTCGCCCTGGCCATGCGGCAGCTTGAAGGTCTTCTTCTCGGGGACCCAGAACAGGCCCTGGTTCGGGGCGGGCTTGCCCATCTCGTCTTCGAGCGGATAGCCCTCATGCATGTTCGCGCGCTGGAGGTAGAACACCAGCCCCGCGAAGAACAGCCAGAATGACCAGATGGACAGACTGGCAAGATCGAAGTTTCCGAAAAATGCGTTGACCATGGGTTCGGTCCTCCGGGTCAGGTTGGGAAGTCGGCCAGCCCGATCTTGGCCGAGGAATCCCTGTTGGGATGGTTGCCGTCCTGTGGCCGCACCAGCGGCCCCAGAACCATGAGTGTCACGAACAGCAGGACGATCTCAATGTGGTAGACCGCCGCGTATCCGGTGGCCGGGGTTTCGAGCCCCGCGCCAAACGCGCCCGAAAGCGCAAAGTGATTCACGACATCGCGCAGCGTGCCGCCCGCCGCCACGGCAAGCCCCGCGGCCGTGGCCTGCGCCGCGCCCCAGGCGCCCAGCGCAAGCCCGCGCCCCGCCTTGGCATCGGCCGGCAGAGACATCGCGGCCGTCAGCGTCGCCACCGCGAAAAGACCGCCGCCGAAACCGATCGCGCCCGCGCCCAGGAAGAACAGAGGCACCGAGCCGAGCGGCCCCGACAGGATCACCAGCGTGAAGGCGCCGATCCCCGACAGGATCCCGGTCGCGCCCATGCGATAGAGGTTCATGCCCTGGCTGAGCCAGCGCGCGGCCAGCCCGAAGCCCAGAAGCGCCCCCGCCGCCCAGGTGCCGGTCAGAAGCGTGGTCGTGCCGACCGGCAGGCCGAGAACCTGACCGCCATAGGGTTCAAGCAGCACGTCCTGCATGTTGAAGGCCAGCGTGCCCAAGGCCACCACCGCCAGCAACCGGCCGGCCCGTCCACCGCGCAGGAAATCCGCCCAGGCATCGCCGAAGCTGGGCGGGCGGGTGGACCGCTCTTCCTTGCTCATGGGGTTCATCGGCTCCTGTTTCCAGAGCGCGACGAGGTTCAGCACGACGGTTGCAACGGCGGCACCCTGCACGACCCGGATCAGGGTCAACTGGCTGAAATCCCGAAGCAACCAGCCGATCACCACGGCCGACACGCCCATGCCCACGAGGAACATGACGTAGAGCAGCGCCACCACCCGCGGGCGGGTCTCGTCGGTGGCCCGGTCGGACGCGAGCGCAAGGCCCACGGTCTGGGTCATGTGGATACCAAGCCCGGTCATCAGGAAGGCGATGCCGGCCAGAACCTCGCCCGCCCAGGCCGGTCCCAGCGTCTGGTCCCCCGACAGCACGATCAGCGCGAAGGGCATGATCGCCAGCCCGCCCATCTGCCAGAGCGTGCCGAACCACATGTAGGGAATGCGCTTCCAGCCGATGGCCGAGCGGTAATTGTCGGACTTGAAGCCCAGCAGCGCCCGGAACGGCGCCGTCATCACCGGCAGCGCGATCATGATCGCGACCATCGTGGCCGGGATCGACAGCTCGACGATCATCACCCGGTTCAGCGTGCCCAGCAGCATGACCGTGGCCATGCCGACCGAGACCTGGAACAGCGACAGCCGCAGGATCTGGCGCAGCGGGAAGTCGTCGGACACCGCGTCCGCGAAGGGCAGGTAGCGCAGGCTCAGTTGAGCCATTCTGCGGGCGCCGATGATCAAGGGTCCAGCTCCATCGCCTGGCTGATATAAAAGCCCCGCGCGACCCGATGCACCGGCCGCAGATGGCCCTTGACGCCCGCCTTGCGCAGCGCGCTCGCGATCCGGGCCTCGGAATGGGGAATGATCCGCGGCGAGCGGTCGGAGCGCGGGAACAGCTTGCCGGTCACATGCATGACCGACAGAAGCGGGGTCTTGGGCGCGACGGTGAAGACGATCTTGCCGCGGGTCCGGGGCGCAAGGCGGCCCAGCGCCGCCGCGATATCGGCCGCCTTGTAGTGGATCAGGCTGTCCATCGCCATGACGTAGTCGAAACTGCCCAGCCGGTCGGACAGCATGTCGCCGGCGACAAAGGTGATCTGCCGGTGGTATTTGTCCGGGATGCGGCTTTTCGCAACATCAAGAAGGCTTTGCGAGATGTCGCAGGCGACGACCTCGGCTCCCTTCTTGACCAGTTCCAGCGTCATCGGACCGGCGCCGCAACCGGCATCGAGCACGCGCCTGCCGCTCAGGTCATCGGGCAGGCGCGCGAGCATCGCCGCGCGCATCTGGTCGCGTCCCTCGCGCACCGTCTGGCGGATGCGTGAAACGGGCGCGTCCGAGGTCAGCCTTTCCCAGGTCTTCGACGCCGTGCGATCGAAGTAGTGTTCCAGCCGTTCTCGGGTCTTGGCGTAGCTGTCCATCTGCGGCCGTTCCTCAATCGAACCCGAGCAATTCGAAAATCTCGCGGTCCGGCAGCGGCGCGGGCGCAAGCGGTTCGGTGCCGTTCCACAGCGTCTCGGCCACCCGGATATACTCGGCGCGGCACATCACGATGTCCTCGTCATCGGGCATCTCGAACAGCGTCTTCTTCATCAGGCGCGAGCGCCGGATCGCGTCGACCAGCGGCATATGCGCGATCCGCTTGAAGCCGACGCGGCTGCAATACTTGTCGACCTGGTCGGTATCCTCGGACCGGTTCGCGATGCAGCCCGCGAGCCGCACGTTGTAATTCTTGGACTTGGCCTGAACGGCGGCGATGATGCGGTTCATCGCATAGATCGAGTCAAAATCGTTCGCCGTCACGATCACCGCGCGGTCGGCATGCTGCAACGGCGCCGCGAAGCCCCCGCAGACCACGTCTCCCAGCACGTCGAAGATCACTACGTCGGTATCTTCGAGCATGTGGTGCTGTTTGAGGAGTTTCACCGTCTGGCCCACGACATAGCCGCCGCAGCCGGTGCCAGCGGGCGGGCCGCCGGCCTCGACGCACATCACGCCGTTGAAGCCCACGGTCACGAAATCCTCGGGGCGCAGTTCCTCGGGGTGGAAATCGACCTCTTTCAGGACGTCGATCACCGTGGGTTGCAGGTGGCCCGTCAGGGTGAAGGTCGAATCATGCTTGGGGTCGCAGCCGATCTGAAGCACGCGCTTGCCCAGCATGGAAAAGGCCGCGGACAGGTTCGACGATGTCGTCGACTTGCCGATGCCGCCCTTGCCGTAGACCGAGAAGACCTTGGCCCCCTCGATCTTCATCGTCTCGTCCTGATGGACCTGGACGGAGCCTTCGCCGTCCTCGCCTCTCAGCAGCGGAATTTCGTCTCTGGGGCTCATTGGTTCCCTCCGTTCGCGGCTCTATTCGGCCGCCACTATGCCTTCGAGCCGGTCTTCCAGCTCGTCGGCGGCCGCCTGAAGCGCGGCCAGGGTTTCGGCGTCGGGTTGCCAGTAGTTGCGGTCATGCGCTTCCAGCAGCCGGTTCGCCAGCTTGGCCGAAGCCGCCGGGTTCAGGCTGGACAGCCGTTTGCGCATCTCTTCGTCCAGGACGAAGGTTTCCGACAGCCTTTGATACACCCAGGGCTCCACTTGGCCAGTCGTTGCCGACCATCCCAGGGTGTTGGTGACCTGCGCCTCGATCTGGCGCACGCCTTCGTGCCCGTGTTTCAGCATGCCCTCGAACCATTTCGGGTTCAGGCTGCGGGACCGGGTTTCCAGGGCGACCTGCTCCTTGAGCGTGCGCACCTTGCCTTCGCCGCGGGTCGTGTCGCCGATATAGACGGCGGCCTCTTCGCCCTTGGCCCGTTTCACCGCGCGGGAGATCCCGCCCAGCGTGTCGAAATAGTGGTCGACCGTGGTCACGCCCAGTTCCACGCTTTCGAGGTTCTGATAGGCGATGTCCACGTCCTTGAGCGTCTGCTGCAACAGCGCCGCATTGGCCCTGGACTTGCCGTCGCGGCCATAGGCAAAGCTCTTGCGCGCCTCGTAGGCGTCGGCCAGTTCGTCCTCTTCGCCCCAGGCGCCCGAGTCGATCAGGCCGTTGACGTTCGCGCCATAGGCGCCCTCGGCATTCGAGAAGACCCGCAAGCTGGCGGTGTCCATGTCGACGCCCATCTTCTGGGCGTGCGCCAGCGAATGGGCGCGGATGAAGTTCATCTCCAGCGGCTCGTCCTCGGCCATCGCGGCCTTCCAGGCGGCTTCGGCCAGCATCTTGGTCTGCAGGGGCAGCAGATCGCGGAAGATGCCGGACAGCGTCATCACCACGTCGATCCGCGGGCGTCCCAGTTCGGCAAGCGGCACCAGATCGGCCCCGCAGAGCCGGCCATAGCTGTCGAACCGCGGCTTCGCCCCCATCAGGGCCATGGCCTGCGCGATCGGGCCGCCGTCCGACTTGATGTTGTCCGACCCCCATAGGACCATCGCGACGGACCGGGGCAGGGTCGGGTGCGCTTCCAGCAGCTTCTGCGCCTGTTTCGCGCCTTCCTGCATGGCGAACATCGTCGGCATGCGGAACGGGTCGAAGGCGTGGATGTTGCGTCCCGTCGGCAGCACCTCGGCCGACCGGATCAGGTCGCCGCCGGGCACCGGCTGGATGTAGCGCCCGCCCAGCGCGCGCAGCAGAGCTGGGATTTCCACGTCCTGTTGCAGCCAGTGATCGACGCGCGCCCGGGTGTCGTCATCGACCTCGCACATCACGCGCAGGTGTTCGGCGCGCTCGGCATCGGTGACGGTTCGGCCCAGCACATGGAGCCCGTCGGGGATCAGCGCATCCTCGGTTTCCAGCAGCTTCAGCCACAGCTTTTCGGGCGGCGTGCCGCCCATGTCGACCGCTTCGGCCTGCATGCGGATCAGCTCTTCCAGATCGGCCTGCTCTGGCGAGCCGGGTTCCATCTGGCGCCAGCGGGTCAGGCTGTCCTTGAGTTCCTGCAACCCCTTGTAAAGCCCCGATGCCGCCAGCGGGGGCGTCAGGTGGGTGATCGTCACCGCGTTCGACCGCCGCTTGGCCAGCGTCGCCTCGGAAGGGTTGTTGGAGGCGTAGAGATAGACGTTCGGCATGTCGCCGATCAGACGGTCCGGCCAGTCGCGCGCGCCCATGCCGGCCTGCTTGCCCGGCATGAATTCCAGCGCGCCATGCATCCCGAAATGCAGCAGGACATCGGCGCGGAAGGCGTTCTTGAGCCAGAGGTAGAAGGCGCTGAAGGCATGCGTCGGGGCGAAGCCCTTTTCGAACAGCAACCGCATCGGGTCGCCCTCGTAGCCGAAGGTCGGCTGCACGCCCACGAATACATTGCCGAAATGGCGGCCCAGCACGAAGACTCCGCGCCCGTCCGAGCGGATCTTGCCCGGCGCAGGCCCCCAGACCGCCTCGATTTCGGAAAGCCAAGGCGTGCCCCGCACGATGTCGTCGGCGGGAACATGGGCGGCGACATTCGCCTCCTGCCCGTATTGCTTAGCATTGCCTTCAAGGATCGACAGGCGCAATTCGTCCACGCTGGCGGGCAGTTCGCCCAACTCGTAGCCCTCGGATTTCATCCGGTGCAGCGTGTTGAATAGGCTCTCGAAGACAGACAGATAGGCGGCGGTGCCCACCGCGCCCGCATTCGGCGGGAAGCCGAACAGGATCACGCCGACCTTGCGTTCGGCGACCTCGGACCGGCGCAGGCGTGCCAGTTTCTCGACGCGGGCGGCCAGGATCGCCACCCGTTCCGAACAGGCGGCCATTTCCTTGGTTTCGGCGATGCAGGCGCAGCCCTTGGGACAGCCCTGGCAACCCTCGGGGCCGTGGCGGCCGCCGAAGACGGTGGGCGAAATGGCCCCGTCAAGTTCGGGCAGCGCGATCAGCATGGTGGTTTCCACCGGGCCGAGACCGCCCGAGGATGCCCCCCACTGGCCCAGCGTCTGGAATTCCAGCGGGTGCGCGGCGACGTAAGGGACGTCGAGTTCGCTCAGCACCTCGACCGCGGCATCGCTGTCGTTATAGGCGGGGCCGCCGATCAGGCTGAACCCGGTCAGCGAAACCAGCGTGTCGACATGCACCCCATGCTCGCCCTTGAAATAGGCGTGGATCGCGGGGCGCGCGTCCAGACCGCCGGCGAAGGCCGCGATCACCCGGATGCCCCGCTCTTCCAGCGCGCGGATCACCGCGTCGTAATGCGCGGTGTCGGATGCGAGGATATAGGAGCGCATCAGCAGGATGCCGACGGTGGCCACGGGCTGCGCAGGGCGCGGCAGGTCGGCGGGATCGGTGGTGATGCCATGCGGCAGGTCGGGGTGGTAAAGGCCCACCTCGGGGTACTCGACCGGCGCCTCGGAATGGGCGCCGCGCCACGCCTTTTCATGGGCATAGCGCGAGATCAGGAAGCGGATCATCTGCTCGACATTGTCGTCCGAGCCGCCCAGCCAGTATTGCATGGTCAGGAACCAAGCGCGCAGGTCCTGCGCCTTGCCGGGGACGTATTTCAGCATCTTCGGCAGGCGGCGCAGCATGGCCATCTGCTTTTCGCCGCCGCCCTTGGGGGCGCCGCCCTCCTTGGAGCCGCGCAGCTTCTTCAGAAGCTTCATCGGCCCCGAGGCGGGTTTCATCATGTCCAGATCGCCCATCCGGGTCAGCTGGACGACCTGCTTGTCGGCGATCACGCCGATCATCGCGTCGCAGGCGTCGCGCCGGGCCTGAAGCTCGGGCAGGATCGCGGTGATATGTTCCTCGATGAACAGCAGGTTGGCGATGATGATGTCGCCATGAGCCACGTCGTCCTTGGCGCGGGCCAGCGCCTCGGGATTCTCGGCCCAGGTCGCGGCGGCGTGGACGGAAACGGTCAGCCCCGGAAAGTCGTCGCGCAGCCGCTCGGTGACGCGGGCGGCGGGGCCGGCCGAATGCGAATCCAGCGTGACGATGACGACTCGGTAACCGGGGATGTGACGATCATCGCGCATAATGTGCCTTAGCCTCATACAAGGTTTCGACGCTGATCTGGGTCACGCCCTTTTCGAGCGCGAATTTCTCGGTGTTCCGCTTGGCCTTGCCGCGCACGAAGAAGGGGATCTTCCTCAACTCGCGCTCGGCGTCGGACAGCCAGACGATGTTGCCCTCGGCGGGCGCTGCCGCAGCCATTGCAGGCTCGGGCTCGGCCACGGGCGCCTCGTCCAGCGACCGCAGCTTGGCCGCGGCGCCGTGATGCGAGGCACCGGCCTCGTCATGGAACTCGAAATCCTCGCGGAACATGTGCAGAAGGTGTTCCTCGAGTCCCATCACCAGCGGATGGACCAGCGTGTCGAAGATGACATTCGCCCCCTCCCAGCCCATGACGGGGGAGTAGCGGGCGGGGAAGTCCTGAACGTGGACCGGCGCCGAGATCACCGCGCAGGGGATGCCCAGCCGCTTGCCGATATGGCGCTCCATCTGGGTCCCGAGGATCATCTCGGGCGCCAGCTCCTCGATCGCCTTCTCGACTTCGAGATAGTCGTCGGTGATCAGCGCCTCGACGCCGTAATCCTTGGCGAGCGCACGGATGTCGCGGGCGAATTCGCGGTTGTAGCAGCCCAGCCCCACGACCTCGAAGCCCATCTCGTCGCGGGCCATGCGGGCCATGCATTTGACATGCGTCGCGTCGCCGAACAGGAAGACGCGCTTGCCGGTCAGGTAGGTCGAGTCGACCGATTGCGAATACCAGGGCATCCGCAGGCGGCTGTCGTCGTATTTCGGCGGAACGCCCGCCAGCGCCGCGACCTCCGCGATGAAATCGCGGGTCGCGCCGACGCCGATGGGCACCACCTTGGTATAGGGCTGGCCCAGGGTCTTTTCGGCCCAGCGCGCCGCGGCCTCGGCATGTTCGGGATACATCAGCACATTGAAATGGGCCGCGCCCATCCGGGCGATGTCGGCGGGTGTCGCGCCCATCGGGGCGACCACGTTCACCCCGATCCCCATCTCCTCCAGCATCGCGGTGACTTCCACGATGTCGTCGCGGTGGCGGAAGCCGAGGCCGGTGGGCCCGATCAGGTTGGCCGAGACATGCGCGGTGCGCTCCATCGGGCGGGCCAGCGCCTTGACGATCTGGAAGAACGTCTCGTCGGTGCCGAAGTTTTCCTTGCGCTGGTAGCTGGGCAGTTCCAGCGGGATCACCGGCACGGGCAGGCCCATGGTTTCCGCCATGCCGCCCGGATCGTCCTGGATCAGTTCCGCCGTGCAGGACGACCCCACGATCAGCGCCTGGGGCTTGAACCGGTCATAGGCATCCTGCAGCGCGGTCTTGAACAGGTTCGCGGTATCCGCGCCCAGATCGCGGGCCTGGAAGGTCGTATAGCTGACCGGCGGGCGATGGTTGCGCCGCTCGATCATGGTGAACAGCAGGTCGGCATAGGTGTCGCCCTGGGGCGCATGCAGGACGTAGTGCAGGCCCTTCATGCCCGTGGCGACGCGCATGGCGCCCACATGGGGCGGGCCCTCGTAGGTCCAGACCGTCAGCTTCATGCCGCGCCCTCCAGACCGCTCAGCAGCGCGCGGCGGCGCAGCGGGCGGGCGAACAGGCCGGCAAGGTCGCCCGCCTGTTCATAAAGATGAACGGGGGTGAAAACGAGCTCAATGGCCCATTTCGTCGCCATGCCCTCGGCCTCCAGCGGGTTGGCAAGGCCCAGCCCGCAGACCGTCAAATCGGGCCGCGCGGCGCGGCAGCGCTCAAGCTGCAGGTCGACATCCTGCCCCTCGGCGATGACCGGCCCTTCGGCCAAGAGGTCAAGATCGGGGCCCACGATCTGCTTGTTGATGAAGGGCGCGCCCACCTCGACGGCCGTCATGCCACATTCGCGGGTCAGGAACCGGGCCAGCGGGATTTCCAGCTGGCTGTCGGGGAAGAAGAAGATCGACTTGCCGCGCAGCGTCTCGGCCGCCGCGGCGATGGCCTTGCGGGCGCGGGCGCGGGGGGCGTCGGTGACGCGGGCAAACGTGTCGGCATCGACGCCGAATTCCCGCGCGATGGTCCAGAGCCAGGCGGTGCTGCCCTCTTCGCCGAAGGGGAAGGGTGCGGACAGGAGGCGCGCGCCGCGGCGTTCGAGGAAGGCGGCGGTCTCGTTCAGGAAGGGCTGGGTCAGCGCGACGACGGTGTTGGCGCCGATGCCCGGCGTTTCGGCCGCGCGGTGGGCGGGCAGGCAGCGGACCGGCGCCACGCCCATGTCGCGCAAGAGGCCCAGCGCCTGATCCTCGACCACATCGGGCAAGGCACCCACCAGCAGAAGCTGGCGCTCGTCGGTATCGGGCAGGGTCGGAACCATGGCGGCAAGACAGGCATCCTCGCCCTCGGTAAAGGTCGTCTCGATGCCCGAGCCGGAATAGTTCAGCACCCGCACATGCGGCGCGTGCCGCTGGGTCAGCCGCTCGGCCGCGCGGTGCAGGTCGAGCTTGATGACCTCGGACGGGCAGGAGCCGACAAGGAAGAGCTGGCGGATGTCGGGACGGCGCGCAAGCAGCCGGTCGACCTCGCGATCCAGTTCCTCGTTCGCGCAGGCAAGCCCGGCCAGATCCTTCTCTTCCAGGATGGCGGTGCCGAAGCGCGGCTCGGCGAAGATCATCACGCCGGCGGCCGATTGCAGCAGATGCGCGCAGGTGCGCGAACCCACGACCAGGAAGAACGCGTCCTGCATCTTGCGGTGCAGCCAGATGATGCCGGTCAGACCGCAGAACACCTCGCGCTGGCCGCGCTCCTTCAGGACGGGGGTGTTGCGGCATCCCGCGGCGGGCAATTGGGGCGCGAAGTCCTTCATGCCATCGCCTCCGACCGGTCGGACTGGCCCTGCAGGCGCGCCATGCGCAGTTTCCACAGGAATTGCGCGGCATTGATGACATAGGCCGCATAGGCCGCCAGCGCGACATACATCTGCCCTTCGGGGCCGAAATTGCCGGTGAACAGCGCCCACAGGTAAAGCGTGTGCAGGAAGATCACCAGCATCGAGAAGACGTCTTCCCAGAAGAATGCCTTGGCGAACAGATACTTGCCGAACACGACCTTTTCCCAGATCGCGCCGGTGACCATGATGGTGTAAAGCACCAAGGTCTTGACCACGATCGAGATCGTCGCCGCCTCGTAGCCCGCCCCGGTCCAGAGATAGCGGACCACCAGGGCCAGCGAGACGAGAAACACCAGGAACTGCACCGGCGCGAGTACGCCCTGAACGACCGTCCAGACGGTTTCATCTCGTCTCTGGCGCTCTTCCGGCGTATAGAGTTGGACCACCTTGCCGGCGGCTCCGCGTGTCTTCGACATCCTCCGACTCCCTGACAGACGGTGGCGGGACCAAGGTAGACCCCGGGAGCGGAAAGTGTCAATTGTAATTTACACTCTTTCCGTCTACACTCTCCCTGTGAGGAGAGGTTTCCCCCTTCGGGGGTCAGCGGCCAAAGCCACTTAAAATCATAAGGCTAGACCGTTTTGACTTGATTCCTCTCCACAGGGCGGCGAGGAAGTGTCAATTGGCTTTGACAATGCTGGACAGGGGCAGGACGGGGGCCGCAGCCGGGTGGCGGCGAATCCGCTCCGAAGACGATCGGGAGGGTCCGCAGGATGCATGACACGCGCAAGAACCCGGCATCCGGGGACCATGACCGGCATGGCGATGTCGAGTCCCTTGCCGCGCAGGTGCTTTCGGCCCTGGCCCAGCGCTCCGGGCAGTCCGCGCATATGCTGGACGAGGCGGTGCTGGCGCGGTTCTGCAGCGACGTCCTGAAGGCCGGCAAGTCGATCCAGACGGATTCGGTGACCGAGTTGCAGCGCCATGGGGCCGATGTCGCAACGATCCTCGACGGCTATATCCCCGCGGCGGCGCGCGAACTGGGCGAACGCTGGTGTCGCGACGAACTGAGCTTTGCGGACGTCACCATCGGCGCGGCACGGTTGCAGGCCATCCTGCGCGAACTCAGCGCGCCCTGGGTCACCGACGCGATGACGCCCGCGGACGCGCCCAACGTCATGCTGATCGTACCGCTTGAGGAATTCCATACGCTTGGCGGCATGAGCGCGACAAGCCAGTTGCGCCGCATGGGCATCTCGGTTTGCCTCTGTCTCGGCCAGTCCGAGGAAGAGATCCTGCAGAAGGTCGCGGCGCGGCGCTTCGACATGATCGCGATTTCCGTCTCCTGCCGCCAGAAGCTTGACGCGGCGCGCCGCCTGATCGGCGAGATCCGCGCGGCGGCAAGCGGTGCGGTGCCGATCGTGATCGGTGGGCGGGTGGTCGAGACGTCGGACGATGTCTGCGCGCTGACCGGGGCGGATCACGCCACGGCCGACCCGCGCGAAGCCTTGAGCCTGTGCGGGGTCCGGGCGCCGGTTCCGGCGCCGCATGATCGCCTGGCGAGGATCTGAACATGTGGGGGCGGCCGGAATGGCCGTGTGGGTCAGGGTGACGTCACGGGGCACGAAATACTGGAGCAGTGGCGCCGTGCCGCTGATCGCCCCCGAGATGCTGGGCGAGATCATCGCCACGGCGTCAGACCTTGCGATCGTGATCTCGCTGGAGGGCCGGATCCTGTCGGTGCTGGTGAATGCCGGGCATCGCGCCCATGGCCAGCTGGACCATTGGGAAGGCTGTGACATCCGCGACGTGCTGACCGAGGACAGCCAGCCCAAGCTGGAGGCCAAGCTGAGGCTGTTCGCCGAGGGTGGCGACAGCGTCCGCGCGGTGGAGTTGAACCACACCGACGGCAAGAGCTGGGATTTCCCGGTGCGCTACTCCTTCCACCGGATCGGCCCGAACGGCAGCGTCCTGCTGATGATGGGTCGCGACCTGCGCCCCATCGCCGAGATGCAGATGCAGCTGATCGAGGCGCAGATGGCGCTGGAGCGGGATTACGAGACCCAGCGCGAATACGACACCCGTTATCGCGTGCTCAGCGAGGCGACGCGGGACGCCTTCGTCTTCGTGGGCACAAGGTCGGGCCGGGTGATCGACGCCAACCCGCCCGCCTGCGCAATTCTAGGTGTGACGCGCAACGACCTGATCGGCAGCGCGTTCGCCCAGGAGTTCGATGGCCGCCGGCGGGCCGAGTTCGTCGAGACCCTGAACCTGCGCGCGATGGACAATGCCGCCGAACCTTTGCCGGCCGAGGCGCGGCGCACCCGCATCCCGCTGCGGATCGTGCCCACCGCGTTCCGCGCGGCGGGCGAGCCGTTGATCCTGTGCCGGCTCGATCCCGCCGATATGGCGGGCAGCGCTGCGACCGAGATGGCCGAGACCCTGCGCGCCTTTTTCGAGGAGGGGGTGGACGCGATCGTCTTCACCGATCCCGACGGCACGATCCTGACCGCGAACGAAAGCTTCCTGGGGCTGGCGGACGCGCCGCAGGTCGCCTCGGTCAAGGGGCGTTCGCTTGGCGATTACCTGGTGCGCGGCAGCGTCGATCTGCGCGTTCTGGTCGAGAACGCGGTCCGCTCGGGCCAGATGCGGATGTTCGCGACCAAGCTGGCCGGGGAATATGGCGCGCAGATCTCGGTCGAGATCTCGGCCACCTACCTGTCGGATCAGTCCCATCCCTGCATCGTCTTCGTGATCCGCGACGCAAGCCGACTGGAAGGTGTCCGCAAGCCCGGCGTCGCCGTGTCGGACGACGCGATGCGCAGCGTGATGGAACTGGTCGGCTCGGCCACGCTGAAGGATATCGTCGCCGAGACAACCGATGTGGTCGAGAAGATGTGCATCGAGACCGCGGTGGAACTGACCCGCAACAACCGGGTGGCCGCGGCCGAGATGCTGGGGCTGTCGCGCCAGAGCCTTTATGTGAAGCTCCGCAAATACGGGCTTCTGAGCCGAGACGGGGGCCACGACTGAGCCCCGACATGAGGATTTTCAGCCCCGAGCGGGTCAGGGAGAGCATGCGCAAGACATGACCGACATATCCAACGCCCAGCCCCGGCGCCTGCCGGAGCCCGCCGCCATGGTGACGCTGATCAAGCCGATCACCTGGTTCCCGCCGATGTGGGCCTATCTCTGCGGCACCGTCTCGTCGGGGGTCTCGCCGCTGTCCAGCCCCGGCCTTGTGCTTCTGGGCATGTTCCTTGCGGGTCCCGTGGTCTGCGGCATGAGTCAGGCGGCGAATGACTGGTGCGACCGGCATGTGGACGCGATCAACGAACCCTATCGCCCGATCCCTTCGGGGCGCATCCCGGGCCGCTGGGGGCTGTGGATCGCGCTGGCGATGTCGGCGCTGTCGCTGGTGATCGGCTGGCAGCTTGGCCCCTGGGGCTTTGGCGCGACCGTGCTGGGCGTGGCCGCGGCCTGGGCCTATTCGGCGGAACCCGTGCGGCTGAAGAAATCGGGCTGGTGGGGGCCGGGTCTGGTCGGCCTGTCCTACGAATCCCTGCCCTGGTTCACCGGGGCCGCGGTGCTCGCAGCGGGGGCGCCGTCGATCTATGTCGTGGTGATCGCGCTGCTTTACGGGATCGGTGCGCATGGGATCATGACGCTGAACGATTTCAAGGCGCTGGAAGGCGACCGCAAGATGGGCGTCAACTCGCTGCCCGTCACGCTCGGCCCAGAAAAGGCGGCTTGGGTGGCCAGTATCGTGATGGCGGTGCCGCAGGTTGTGGTGATCGCGCTGCTCTGGCTCTGGGATCGGCCGTTCCATGCCGCGGGCGTCGGCGCCGTTCTGCTGGTGCAGTTCTGGGCGATGTCGGTGATGATGAAGGATCCCAAGGGCAAGGCGCCCTGGTATAACGGCGTCGGCGTCGTGCTTTATGTCTCGGGCATGATGATCTCGGCCTTCGCGATCCGCACGCTGGGGGCCGGTGCATGACGCTTTCCTGGCTCCAGATCGTCCGGCTGGGCCTGGTGCAGATGTGCATCGGGGCGGTCGTGGTGCTGACCACCACGACCTTCAACCGGCTGATGGTGGTCGAGCTGGCACTGCCGGCGATGCTGCCGGGCTTTCTGGTGGGCCTGCATTACGCGATCCAGATCACGCGGCCGAACTGGGGTTTCCTGTCCGACACCAAGGGCCAGCGCACGCGGTTCATCATCGGCGGCATGGCGGTTCTGGCGCTGGGCGGGTTCGGGGCGGCGGCGGGCGTCGTCGTTCTGGAACAGGACTATGTCTGGGGCCTTGTGGTTTCGCTGCTGGCCTATGTGCTGATCGGCATCGGGGTGGCGGCGTCCGGCACCTGCCTGCTGGCGCTGCTGGCGACCGCCACCGCGCCCGAGCGGCGGGCGGCGGCGGCGACGATCACCTGGCTGATGATGATCGGCGGCATCGCGATAACGGCGGGCGTGGTCGGCCAGTTCCTCGACCCCTACAGCCCCGAGCGGCTGCTGCGCGTGGTGGGCACCGTGGTGATTGCGGCGTTGATGGTCACGACGCTGGCGATCTGGGGCGTCGAACGGGGCGTCGTCACCCGGCGCGAGCCCGAATCCACCCCCTTCCTGCAAGGCTTCCGCGAGATCTGGGCAGAGCGGCGCGCGCGCATCTTCACCTTCTTCGTGTTCCTGTCGATGACCGCCTTCTTCATGCAGGAACTCATCATCGAGCCCTATGCCGGTCTTGTCTTCGGCTATACGCCGGGGCAGTCCACCTCGCTTTCGGGACTGCAACATGCGGGCGCCTTTGTCGGCATGGTGGTCGTGGGCATCGCCTGCTCGGCGCTTCGGATCGGCCCCTTGCGCAACTGGGTGGTGCTGGGCTGCATCGGCTCGGCGCTGGGGCTGTCCTCGGTCGCGGCGCTGGGCAATTACGCGCCGCATCTGCCGCTGGCGCCTGCGGTGATCGCAACGGGCTTCTTCAACGGCGTGTTCACCGTGGCCGCGATCAGCGCGATGATGGCCATGGCGGGCGAAGGCCGCAATGCGCGCGAGGGCACCCGCATGGGAATGTGGGGCGCGGCGCAGGCGATTGCGGCGGGCTTCGGCGGGTTTCTCGGCACCGCTGCGGCGGACCTGATGCGAAACTTCATGGATGACGCACCGGCCTTCGGCACGGTGTTCATGATCCAGGCGGTGCTGTTCCTGCTCGCGGCCTGGATGGCAGCGAGAATCATCGACTCGAACCGACCCACAACAGAAAACGCGGGCCTTGTCCCGGGGGAGTGAAACACATGATCTTTGACGTTGTCGTTGTTGGTGGCGGCCCTGCCGGGGCCACGGCCGCAGAGGATCTTGCCCGGTCGGGCAAGAAGGTCGCCCTGCTCGACCGCGAGGGGCGGATCAAGCCCTGCGGCGGCGCGATCCCGCCCCGCCTGATGAAGGATTTCGACATCTCCGACGAGCAGCTCGTGGCCAAGATCGACACCGCGCGAATGGTCTCGCCCTCGGGCCGCTTTGTCGACATCCCCATCGAGAACGGTTTCGTCGGCATGGTCGACCGCAAGGATTTCGACCCCTTCCTGCGGGCGCGTGCCGAACGCGCCGGGGCCACGCGGTTCACGGGCACCTTCCTGCGCGTCGAGCGCGAGGAGGAAAAGACCTTCCTCGTCTTCCGCGACAAGGAAAGCCGCGAGGAGATCCGGCTTCAGACGAAATACGTCATCGGTGCGGACGGGGCGCGCTCGGACGTGGCCCGCGCCGAGGTGCCGGGCGGCGACAAGATCCCCTATGTCATCGCCTATCACGAGATCATCGACGCGCCGATGGCGGTGGGCAACTACCAGCCCAACCGCTGCGACGTGATCTATGACGGGCGCATCAGCCCCGATTTCTACGGCTGGGTCTTCCCGCACGGGCATACCTGTTCCGTGGGCATGGGCACGGGCGTCGACGGGTTCGACCTGAAGCAGGCCACCGCCGACCTGCGCCGGATGGCCGGGCTGGAGCAGGCCGAGACGCTGCGGAAAGAGGGCGCGCCGATCCCGCTGCGCCCGATGGATCGCTGGGACAATGGCCGCGACGTGGTCGTGGTGGGCGATGCCGCGGGCACCGTGGCGCCCAGCTCGGGCGAGGGCATCTACTACGCGATGTATGGCGGGCGGATCGGCGCGATGGCGGTGTCCGCGGCGCTGGCCTCGGGACGGGCGTCGGATCTGAAACTGGCGCGCCAGATGTTCATGAAGGATCACAAGATGACCTTCCGCGCCCTGCAAAGCATGCAGGATGCCTATTACCACAGCGACGAAAGGCGCGAGCGGTTTGTCTCGCTCTGCCATGACGTGGACGTGCAAAGGCTGACCTTCGAAAGCTACATGAACAAGAAGCTGACGAAGAAGCGCCCGCTGGCCCATATCAAGATCGGCATCAAGAACGTCGCCCACCTGACCGGCCTCGTCTCGCCGCAATACACATGAGCGAGATGATCCCGGCCTGGGTGAATGGCGAACTGACCCCCGTCGAGAAGCTGGAGGCCCACAGACAGGGCCTTCGGCACAAGGCGATCTCGGTCTTCGTGATGGATGGCGACCGGGTGCTGTTGCAGCGCCGGGCGCTGGGCAAGTATCACACGCCCGGTTTCTGGACGAATACCTGCTGCACCCATCCCGCATGGGACGAAAGCGCCGAGGATTGTGCAAGACGTCGGCTGCGCGAGGAATTGGGGATCACCGGCCTGCCGCTCGATTTCCGCCAGCGGGTGGAGTACCGCGCCGATGTGGGCAACGGGCTGATCGAGCATGAGGTGGTCGATATCTTCGTCGCGCCCGCCGGGCCAGATCTGCGGATCGAGATGAACCCCGACGAGGTGATGGATGTCAGGTGGATCGACCTGCGCGACCTCGACCGTGCGGTAAGGGACGAGCCCGACGCCTACACGCCCTGGCTGAGGATCTATCTCGACCAGCACCGCGAGAGCATCTTCGGTTCCCTGTCGCCCGCCTAGGGCGGCCTGCCCGCCGGTCGGCCGGATCATCATCCGGTCGGCCAACGGGGCCTGTCAGTCGAACAAGGAAAACAGGCTGCCAAGCGCGGTGCGCTGCGGCGGCTTGCAGGAGAGCTTGCGCAAGAACTCGGCAAGTTCGGCCTGCTCGACATGACCTGCGGCCACGGCCACCTCGAACCAGCGCCGCCGCCGGGTCCGGCGATATTTCCAGTCGCGGCGCAATCGTTCGACCAGCATCGGAAACATCTCGACCTCGCAGGAGATCGCCGCGCCATCCGGCATGATCCTGTCGTAACGGTAACGGCCGATCGGGTTGATGCCGACATGGCCAACGGCACCGGCGCGATCAAGGGCCTGGATTTCGGCGAATTTCCAGGGAATCGCACCGTTGATGCGCCATCCCTTGGGCATGACCCAGCGCCCCGAACCGCGCGCAGCGACCATCAGCACGAAAAGCGTTCCGTCCGAGCTCCAGCGCATCGGGATTGCGGCGATTTCGGTTCCGTTTCGGGATCTGTCGCGATGGGCCATCATGTCCTGAGCACCTCTCGCCGGCTTGAACCCTCACATCTTTCGCGGATGGACCGGCGACGGACCGAAAACCGCAGGAAAACAACAACAGTCCACACTGTAGTCGGTGAAGGACAAGGGAACGTTGCCGGGGCGCGCGCTGGTCTCAGACGTTGCGCGAGAACAGCCCCAGAATCGGCATGACCGCGAATTTCACCAGCGGGATCATCAGCGCGCCCAGCAAAAGGCCGATCATTCCGTCAAGCCCGGCGGTCACCGCCCATTCGGTAGCTGGGCCGAACTGATCGGGAATGGCCTCGGCCGCAGCGGCCGCAATATGGTGGATGCCGAGATAGGGCGCCTTTACCCCCAGTTCGTAAAGGCCGTGGACGATGATCGAACCTCCGACCCAGATCATGGCCGCGGTGCCGACGACGACCAGAAGCCGCATGAAATGCGGCATGCCGCGCACGATGCCGCCGCCCAGCGCCCGGGTTGCCGCCAGCCGCCCCCTGGCGGCCATGGCAAGCCCCGCGTCATCGGCCTTGACGATCAGCCCGACAACGCCATAAACCGCAACCGTGATGATCAGGCCCGCCACCGCCAGGGCACCGGCCACCTGCCACAGCGCCATCCCGTCGGGCAGTGCGGCCAGGGTGATCGTCATGATCTCGGCCGACAGGATGAAATCGGTCTTGATCGCCCCTTTCACCTTTTTCGCTTCGAGGTGGGGATCGGCCTCTTTCCGGTGGACCAGCGCCTGCCCGTCATGGCCGGGGTGCAGCGCGTGCCAGATCTTTTCTGCCCCCTCGAAGCACAGATAGGCGCCCCCCAGCATCAGCAGCGGCGCAATCGCCCATGGCGCAAAGACCGACAGCAGCAGCGCCAGCGGCAGAAGGATCACCAGCTTGTTGAAGGCCGACCCCCTGGCGATGCTCCAGACGATCGGCAATTCGCGGTCGGCGGAAAAGCCATGGACGTATTTCGGCGTTACGGCGGCATCGTCGATCACCGCGCCTGCGGCCTTGGAGGATGCCTTGAAGGCCTGCCCCACGACATCGTCCACCGAGGCCGCCGCCACCTTGGCGATGGCCGCCACGTCGTCGAGAAGCGCCAGAAGCCCGCTCATCCACCCTGCCCCGCGGCAGCAACAACGATCGCGAGCATAGCCGCCGTCAGTCGGCAAACAAGCCCGTTCAGACAGGCTGCGCTCCGGCGTGCGAGGCGTTGCGCATCGCCGCAAGGACCGCCCAAAGAACGCAGATCGGCAGGGTCAGCAGCACCCCGAAACCCAGCGTCGGCAGCGCGACAAGAACGGTCAGCACGATCATCACGATGGCGCCGACCCTCGTGGCATAAAACATGCCGAAGGGGCCGAGCAGCAGCGCCGCGAGTGCGGCGACGGCGATATTGTCGCCGCAGCAAGGGCAGGTGTCGTCGTCGAACGGGCGGGCGTCACCGAAGCTTCGGGCCATGTCTGTCCTCGCATGTTGCCTGAAGGCCCGGCGCCGTGCTGCGCCGGGCGTCCATGCGACAAGCCTGGCTGCGGAATGGGGCCGAAATGGCACGGCCGCGGGGGAATTGCGTGAAACTTCACGTCAATTCAAGCGGCTGCGACCGGATCAGAAATCCAGATTGGCCACGCTCAGCGCGTTCTGCTGGATGAACTCGCGCCGGGGTTCCACGACATCGCCCATCAGCTTGGTAAATATGTCGTCCGCCTCGGCCAGATCCTCGATGCGCACCTGAAGCAATGTGCGCGCCTCGGGATCCAGCGTGGTTTCCCACAACTGGTCGGGGTTCATTTCGCCCAACCCCTTGTAGCGCTGCAATGTCAGGCCCTTTTCGCCCTCGGCCAGAATCGCGTCCAGCAGCCCGCTGGGCGCGTGAATCGGCTGGTCGCGGTCCTTGCGCACCAGCGCCGCGGTTGCCCCGTAGACCTCCTGCAGCTTTTCGGTGAACCCGCCAAGCCGCCGCGCCTCGGCCGAGCGCAGCACCTGCCCGTCCAGCACGCGGACCTCCTCGACACCGCGCACCACCCGGACAAAACGCAGACCGTGGTCCTGGGTCGGCCGCCCCTGCCAGCCGCGCTCGTATTCCAAAGCGATCAGGTCCAGCCGTTGCGCCACGCGGTCGGCCACCCCCTGAAGGTCCATGTCGATCTGGCCCGCCAGAAAGGCACCGGCGATCGCGGCCTGTTCCAGGATATGCGACGGGTAATGCGTCGGGAACGCCTGAAGGATGCGCCGCACCTGCCGCGCCTCCTCGACCACGCGGGCGAGGTCCTGCCCCACGATTTCTTCACCAGAGCCCAGCCGCAGAACCGCGCCCTCGATGCCCATGGCGATCAGGTAATCCTCAAGCGCGGCCTGATCCTTCAGATAGACCTCGGACTTGCCGCGGCTGACCTTGAACAGCGGCGGCTGCGCGATGTAGAGGAAGCCGCCCTCGATCACCTGCGGCATCTGCCGGAAGAAGAACGTCAAGAGAAGCGTGCGGATATGCGCGCCGTCCACATCGGCGTCGGTCATGATGACGATCTTGTGGTAGCGCAGCTTGGAAATGTCGAACTCGTCGCGCCCGATGCCAGTGCCGAGTGCGGTGATCAGCGTGCCGATCTCCTGGCTGGACAGCATCCGGTCGAACCGCGCGCGTTCGACGTTCAGGATCTTGCCGCGCAGCGGCAGAACCGCCTGGTTGGCCCGTGACCGCCCCTGCTTCGCCGACCCGCCCGCGCTGTCGCCCTCGACGAGGAAGATCTCGGACTTGGCCGGATCGCGTTCCTGGCAATCGGCCAGCTTGCCGGGCAGGCTGGCCACATCCATCGCCGTCTTGCGCCGGGTCAGTTCGCGCGCCTTGCGCGCCGCCTCGCGGGCCAGGGCCGCCTCGATGATCTTGCCGACGATCTGGCGGGCCTGCTGCGGGTTCTCCTCGAACCACTCGGCCAGCTTTTCGTTCACCAGGCTCTCGACCGCGGGCCGCACCTCGGAACTGACCAGCTTGTCCTTGGTCTGGGAACTGAATTTCGGGTCAGGCACCTTGACCGACAGCACGCAGGTCAGCCCCTCGCGCGCGTCGTCGCCGGTGAAGTTCACCTTCTCGCGCTTGGCGATCCCGCTCGACATCGCGTAATTGTTGATCGTCCGGGTCAGCGCCCCGCGAAAGCCCGCAAGGTGGGTGCCGCCGTCGCGCTGGGGGATGTTGTTGGTAAAGGGCAGCACCGTCTCGTGGTAGCTGTCGTTCCACCACATCGCGATTTCCACGCCGATCCCGTCGCGTTCCCCCACGATAAAGATCGGGTCGGCCATTACCGGCGTCTTGTGCCGGTCGAGATAGCGCACGAATTCGCGCACGCCGCCTTCGTAGAACAGCTCGGCCCGCAGCGGCTCGGCCGGGCGCTCGTCCTCCAGAACGATGCGCACGCCCGAATTCAGGAAGGCCAGTTCCCGCAGCCGGTTTTCCAGCGTCTTGAAGACGTAGTCGAGGTTCGAGAACGTGTCGAGCGAGGCGAGGAACCGCACCTCGGTCCCCTTGCGCCCCTCGGACGGCCCGACCACGCGCAGATGCTCGACCGTGTCGCCGCGCTCGAACCGGGCGTAATGCTCCTTGCCGTCGCGCCAGATCCGCAGATCAAGCCAGTCCGACAGCGCGTTCACGACCGACACGCCCACGCCATGCAGACCGCCCGAGACCTTGTAGGAATTCTGGTCGAACTTGCCGCCCGCATGCAGCTGGGTCATGATGACCTCGGCAGCCGAGACGCCCTCTTCCTCGTGGATGCCCACGGGGATACCGCGGCCGTTATCGCTGACCGAGACACTGGAATCGGCGTGGATCCTGACGCTGACATGATCGGCATGACCCGCCAGCGCCTCGTCGATGCCGTTATCCACCACCTCGTAGACCATGTGGTGCAGGCCCGACCCGTCATCGGTATCGCCGATATACATGCCGGGGCGCTTGCGCACCGCCTCCAGGCCCTTGAGAACCTTGATGGAATCGGCGCCGTATTCCTCGGCCTGCCGCGCGTTTTCCGCCATGTCAGCGTTCCTTTTTCTTCTGCGCGATTTATACGGTCTCGTGGTGGGAATGTCACGCGCCGCCCACAATATTTGGTGTCAGGTGAACGGGATCACCAGCCCCACCAGGATCAGCAGCCCGCCCGCAATGCGGTTCGTCCGCCTCAGCGCCGTGGGCGAGGTCAGCGTCCGCCGCGCCCGGTCGACGAACAGCGCGAAGACCAGGTTCCCGGCGAACGGCACCGCCATCGAGATCGCAACGATCACCGCGATATCCGGCGCGCCCACCCGGCTGAGATCGAAGAAGCCCGGCAGCACCCCCATGTAGAACAGGATCGCCTTGGGATTGCCCAGGATCGCCAGCAGCCCCGCCAGGAACCCCGGCCAGAGCCCCGGGCGCGTGAGCCGGCTGTCGGTCGAGATCGCGGCCCCGGCATGGCGGATCAGAAGGACGCCCATGACCAGGAACACAAGGCTTGCCACATAGCGCAGCACGACGAGGATCTCGCCATAGGACGAGACCACCCAGCTGACCCCAAGGATCGCCAGAAGCGGCCAGAGCGCATCGCCGATCACCACGCCCAGCGCCAGCGGCCAGGCCGCCCGGAACCCGCCCGACAGCGCCCGCGCGGCCAGTGCCACCCAGACCGGACCGGGCGTCAGGAACAGAACGAACATCGTTCCCGCATAAAGCAACAGTTCCGAACCCGTCACATTCACCGCATTTCCCATTCCGCCACATGGCTTGTGCCATCGGTTTCCATGACTTCCAGATATTGCGCCCGGCCGCCCAGCGTTTCGAACAACTCCGCCCCGGTCCCCGTCATCCAGGCCTGCGCCCCCAGCGCACAGATCTCGTCGTAAAGCGCCGCCCGTCGCCCCGCATCCAGATGCGCCGCCACCTCGTCCAGCAACAGCAGCGGCGGCGCCCCGAAATCGGCGGCCAGCGCGCGCGCATTGGCCAGGATCAGCGCGATCAACAGCGCCTTCTGCTCGCCGGTCGAACAGTGCCGCGCCGGAACGCCCTTGGCGGCGAACACGGCCTCAAGATCGGCGCGGTGCGGCCCGGTCAGCGTCCGCCCCGCCGCCATGTCGCGCCCCCGCCCCGCCGCCAGCGCGCCCGAGAGCGCCTCGGCCGTTTCGGGATCGGCCCCGTCAGGTCCGGACAGCGCCAGATCCGCCGCCGGAAAGGCCGTCTCGGCCCCGGCCTGCGCCGCCGCCAGACGCGCCAGAGCCGCGCGCCGATTCATCCCGATCGCCGCGCCCGCCTCGGCCATCTGCCCTTCGAGCGCGGCGAACCAATGGGCATCCCGCACCTCGTCCCGCAGCAGCCGGTTGCGCTCGCGCATGGCCTTGTCATAGGCCAGCACGGCCTCGGCATGGGCGGGCTCGAAACTCAGCGCGATCCGGTCCAGGAACCGCCGCCGCCCCTCGGCCCCCTCGATCCACAGCCGGTCCATCGCGGGCACCAGCCACAGCACCCGCGCGATCCGCCCAAGCGCCACCTGCGCCGCCGCCTTGCCGTCGATCCGCACCTGCCGCGTTCCGCCGGGCTCGGCCCAGGTCTCGACCTCATGGACCTGACCGGGCACGTCCAGAACCGCGCCGACCTTCCAGCCCAGCGCCCCCGGCGCCCGCGCCAGATCCTCGGCCGCCGCCCGGCGCAGGCCGCGGCCCGGCGACAGCAGCGACACCGCTTCCAGAAGATTGGTCTTGCCCGCGCCGTTCGGTCCGAAGATCGCCACCGGCCGCCCGTCCAGCACCAGCCGCGCCCGCGAATGCGAGCGGAACTGGGCCAGCGTCAAGCCTGTCACCGCGAGCCTGAGCACGCCCTGTCCTTCTTCTGGCCGGAAATATCCCCGCCGGAGGCAATCCGGCGAAGAAGGGCTAGACCCGCATCGGCATCACGACATAGACCGCAGAGCTGTCATTGCCCTCGCGCATCAAGGTCGGATCGCCCGCCGAGTTGAACAGGAACACCGCGTTCTCGCGGTCCACCTGGCTGGCGATTTCCAGCAGGTATTTCGCGTTGAACCCGATCTCCAGCCGCTCGTCGCCATAGGCCACGGCCAGTTCCTCCTCGGCGGCGCCGCTGTCGGGGGCATTGACCGACAACGTCAACCGGTCCTCCTCGAGCGCCAGCTTGACCGCGCGCGAGCGTTCCGAACTGACCGTCGCCACGCGGTCCACCGCCTGGGCGAATTCGGCGGCATCCACCTCCAGCCGGCGGGTGTTCCCGGTCGGGATGACCCGGCTGTAATCGGGGAAGGTGCCGTCGATCACCTTGGATATCAGCGTGATCTCGGGCGTCGCGAACCGCACCTTGGTCTCGGACACCGAGACCGCGATCTGCGCCTCGTCATCGTCCAGCAACTTGCGCAGCTCGCCCACCGTCTTGCGCGGGACGATCACGCCCGGCATCGTCTCGGCGCCTTCGGGCAGGGCTGCGTCGATCCGCGCCAGCCGGTGGCCGTCGGTCGCAACGCAGCGCAGCACCCGGCCACCATCGCCATCGGCGACATGCATGTAGACGCCGTTCAGGTAATAGCGGGTCTCCTCGGTCGAGATCGCGAATTTCGACTTGTCGAACAACCGCCGAAGGACCGGGGCGGCGGCCGCGAAATTCGACGAATATTCGGCCGTGGCCATCACAGGGAAATCCTCGCGCGGCAGCGTGGCCAGCGTGAAATGCGATCGCCCGGCCCGCACCGTCATCCGCCCCGCGGCCCCGTCATCGGCCAGTTCGACCAGCGCGCCGTCGGGCAGCTTGCGCACGATCTCGTGCAGGGTCACCGCGGGCACCGTGGTCGCGCCCGCCCGCTCGACCTGGGCGGAGACCTTGTCGACCACCTCGATATCCAGGTCGGTGGCGCGAAAGCTGACCTTGTCCCCCTCGGCCTCGATCAGCACATTGGCAAGGATCGGGATCGTGTTGCGCCGCTCGACCACCGATTGCGCCTGACCGACCGCCCGAAGCAGCGTGCCGCGTTCTATGCTGAATTTCATGCCCTCGCTCCTCATGCCGACGGGAGGCGAACCGTAGCGGTTCCGCCCCCCGGCTCAAGCGTTTTCTGGACTGTCCGAGACTTTCGCAGGGGCGTCAAGGTCATCGCCGTGCGCCGGTCATCCTTCCAGCGTGCGGCGCAGCATTTCCAGATCCTCGGCAATCTGCGAGTCCTGGCTGCGCAACTCCTCGATGCGCTTGACCGCGTGCATGACCGTGGTGTGGTCGCGCCCGCCGAAACGCCGCCCGATCTCGGGCAGACTGCGCTGGGTCAGTTGCTTGGACAGCCACATCGCGATCTGGCGCGGACGGGCGATGGTGCGGTGGCGTTTCGGACCCACCATGTCGGCCAGCCGCATGTTGTAATGTTCGCTGACCTTGCGCTGGATCTCTTCGACCGTGACCTTGCGCTCGGAGGCCCGCAGGATGTCGGCCAGGCAATCCTGCGCCAGGTCCAGCGTGATTTCCTTGCCCACCAGAGAGGCAAAGGCGAAGAGCCGCGTCAGGGCGCCTTCCAGGACACGGACATTCGTGGTGATCCGGTGCGCAAGGAATTCCAGCACCCCGTCAGAGATCAACAGGCCGGGATATTGCTGGCGATACATGTCCACCTTCTGCTGCAGGATCCCGAGGCGCAGCTCGTAATCGGTGGGGTGCAGGTCCACCACCAGCCCGCATTGCAGGCGGCTCTTGATCCGGTCCTCGAGATCCTTGATCTCGCCCGGCGCGCGGTCGGCCGAGATGACGATCTGCTTGCCCTGATCGACCAACGCGTTGAAGGTGTGGAAGAATTCCTCCTGCGTGCTGTCCTTGCCGGCGATGAACTGGACGTCGTCCACCATCAGCACGTCGACCGAGCGGAACAACGACTTGAAGCCCATCATGTCGCGTTCGCGCAGCGCCTGCACGAAGCGGTACATGAACTGTTCCGCCGACAGATAGACGACTTTCGCCTCTGGCACACGCTCGCGCAGCTCCCAGGCGATGGCATGCATCAGATGGGTCTTGCCGAGTCCGACACCGCCATAGAGGAACAGCGGGTTGAAGGTCACCGTCCCACCCTCGGACACGCGGCGCGCTGCGGCATGGGCCAGTTCGTTCGGCTTGCCGGTGACGAAAGTCTCGAAGGTGAACCGGGCATCGAGCGGGGCGCCGGGCAGGTCACTCTCGGCGCGCGGCTCGGACTGCGGTGCGGGTCGCGGCGCCGCGGCAGCGGACGTTTTCGCATCGGACACGGCGAATTCCAGCCGGTCGACCGCGATGCCGTTGCGGGCCAGATGCTCGACGATCCGGTCCCCGAAATTCCGTTTCACCCATTCCCCGACGAAATTCGTCGGCACGCCGAACCGTGCGACCCCGTTCTCGAGTGCCCGGAACTCAAGGGGTGCGATCCAGGTCACATAGTTGTTCTTTCCGATCGTCTTCTCGAGGTCCTTGCACACACGTCCCCAGGTGTCTTCTGTCATTTTCGCCCGCTTTCGCTCCGTCCCACATCATCCGGCCGACGAACGCCCCGTGCCATTCAGGCCACAGGCATCCGCCTCCCGCGCCCACGCGACGAGAGTGGTCAAAGACCCCACCCACGGCAGCCGGAAAGAAGAGCATACGATAACGTGGCCGGTCACACCCGATTCCCGGGCACCGGCATTTGTTTCGTCCTGCTCCGCTTCCGCGCGGGCACAAATGGACATGAGGCCCAAGCGGTTCCGGTCATTGTCTGACGGAAACGCCTGTATCGCGTCCGATCTTCGCGGATCCCCTTATCGCGAATTCCGGAATGCACCCCGTAGACGCCCCGGCCATGCACCCTCGGCCTTCGGAACGTCTGCGGGAACCGCGTGAGCCATGTCCCCCCAAGTCGAATGAATCGCTGGAAAGACGGTAGACCGCCCCCCGCGAGGGGCGCAACAGAACTTCGGCCTTGACGGAAGCTTTGCCGGAAACGAATCCGGACCCCGTGTCCGGACCGCCACGCGGGCGCAGTGATCGGCCCGAAAGCAAAGGGGCGCGGCCTGCGCCACGCCCCTGAAATGCCTTGTTTTTATGGCCGATCAGGCCCCCAGAGCCTTCACCCGGGCCGACAGCCGCGAGATCTTGCGGGCGGCGGTGTTCTTGTGGACGACGCCTTTTGTCACGCCGCGCATCAGTTCGGGTTGGGCGAGGCGGAGGGCGGCGGTGGCGGCGGCCTGGTCGCCGGTCGCGATGGCCTCCTCGACCTTGCGAAGGAAGGTGCGGATGCGCGAGCGGCGGGCCTTGTTCACCGCGGTGCGGCGTTCGATCTGGCGGGCGCGTTTCTTGGCCTGGGGCGAATTTGCCATGGTTTTCAGATACCTCTGTGTCCGGGTCGTCGTTCAAAATCCTCGCGCGACGAGTTCCCGGCCGGGTGTCCAGATCACCGGCTGATTCCGGCCAGAGCGGGCCTCACGCGCATGTCAGGCGGGGCGTATAGGCCAAATCGGGCCGAAAGGAAACCCGAAAAGCGGGATCGGATTTCCATCGGATTTCCATCGGACTTTCGTCGGACCGGGCCCTACTTGTCGCGGAACTGCGGTTCGCGCTTTTCGACGAAAGCCTGCATGCCCTCGGTCTGGTCCTCGGTGGCGAACATCATGTGGAACATCCGCCGCTCGAACAGCAGCCCCTCGCGCAGCGTCGTCTCGTAGCTGCGGTTGACGCATTCCTTGACCGCCATCGCGGTCAGCGCCGATTTCTCGGCGATCTTCTGGGCGGCGGCCATCGCCTCTTCCATCAGCTTCTTGGCGGGCACCACGCGGCTGACCAGCCCCGAGCGTTCCGCCTCTTCGGCATCCATGAAGCGGCCGGTCAGGTGCATGTCCATCGCCTTGGACTTGCCGATGATGCGCGTCAGCCGCTGGGTGCCGCCGATGCCCGCGACCACGCCCAGATTGATCTCGGGCTGGCCGAATTTCGCGGTGTCTGCGGCGATGATGAAATCGCACATCAGGGCCAATTCGCAGCCCCCGCCGAGGCAATAGCCCGACACGGCCGCGATGATCGGCTTGCGGCAGGCGAGAAAGCGTTCGGTCTCGGGAGTGAAGAGGTCGCCCGCGAATACGTCGACAAAGCTTTTCTGGCTCATCTCGCGAATGTCGGCCCCGGCGGCGAACGCCTTTTCCGAGCCGGTCAGCACGATGCAGCGCACCTTGTCATTGGCGTTGGCCTGGGCCACCGCGTCGGCCAGTTCGGCCATCAGTTCGCTGTTGAGCGCGTTCAGCGCGTCGGGCCGGTTCAGCCGGATCAGCGCGACATGGTCTTCGATCTCGACGATCAGCGTCTTGTAAGCCATCTGGGGCTCGCCTCCGTTCCGTTCGGAGCCGAACCCTTAACCTTCTGGCCCGGGCTTTCAAGCTATCTTTGGCATCGCGGACAGTAGAAGGTCGAGCGCCCGGACTGGACGAGTCGACCGATGGTGCCGGGGCAACCGGGTGTCGGGCAGGGCGCACCCGCGCGGCCATAGGCGCGGAACGCATGCTGGAAATAGCCCAGTTCCCCGTCGGTTCGGCGGTAATCGCGCAAGGACGATCCGCCCGCCTCGATCGCCTCGGCCAGAACGTCGCGGATCACGGGCACGAGGCGGGCCGCGCGGGGTGCGGCAATCCGGCCCGCCTGCCGTTTCGGCGAGATGCCCGCGCGGTGCAGCGCCTCGCAGACATAGATATTGCCCAGCCCCGCCACGACATGCTGATCCAGCAGCGCGGCCTTGATCGGGGTCATCCGGCCGCGCAGGCGGGCCACCAGATAGGGTTCGTCGAAGGCGTTGCCCAGGGGTTCCGGGCCAAGCCCCGCCAGCAGGCGGTGGGTTTCAAGGCGGTCGGTCGCGATCAGGTCCATCGCGCCGAAGCGGCGCGGGTCGTTGAAGGTGATGCGCGCGCCGCCCTCGATATCCAGCACGACATGGTCGTGTTTCTCGGGCGCGGGATGGGCGTGGACGAACTCGCCCAGAATCTGCCCCGAGACCAGCACCCGGCCCGACATGCCCAGATGCCAGATCAGCGTCTCGCCGGTGTCGAGATCGGCCAGCAGGTATTTCGACCGCCGCCCCAGCCGGATCACCCGCGCGCCGGTCAGCCGGTCGGCCATCCCTTCGGGAAAGGGCCAGCGCAGGTCGGGGCGGTTGACCTGTGCGCGGGCGATCACCCGGCCTTCCAGCACCGGGGACAGGCCGCGACGCACTGTCTCTACCTCTGGCAATTCGGGCATCGGGGCCTTCCTTGTGGTCCGCTTCGCATTGTAGTCCCCGCAGGGCGCCCTATAAGAAGGGCGCGGCAGATCAACGGCAAGGCCCATGACAGAGCAAGCCCAGAACACCACGCATTTCGGTTTCCAGACGGTGCCCGAAGAGGAAAAGGCGGGGATGGTGCACGGGGTCTTTACCCGCGTCGCCTCGCGCTATGACCTGATGAACGACCTGATGTCGGCGGGCATCCACCGTGTCTGGAAGGACGCGATGATGGACTGGCTGGCGCCGCAGCCCTGGCAACGGCTGCTGGATGTGGCGGGCGGCACGGGCGATATCGCGTTCCGGTTCCTCAAGCGCGCGCCGGGGGCGCAGGCGGTGGTCTGCGACCTGACCGAGTCGATGCTGGTCGAAGGCCAGAAGCGCGCCGAGGCCGAGCGGCTGGCGGACGATCTGGACTGGGTGGTGGGCGACGCGATGGCCCTGCCCTTCGAGACCGGCAGTTACGATGTGGTCACGAACGCCTTCGGCACCCGCAATGTCACCCGCATCCAGGACTGGCTGAACGAAGCCTATCGCGTGCTGAAACCCGGCGGGCGGCTGATGGTGCTGGAATTCAGCCAGATGCCCAACCCGATGATGCAATGGGCCTATGACCGCTATTCCTTCAACGTGATCCCGGTGATGGGGCAGATCGTGGCGAATGATCGCGGCAGCTATCAATATCTGGTGGAATCGATCCGCAAGTTCCCCGATCAGGAGACCTTTGCCTCGATGATCCGGCGGGCCGGGTTCGAGCAGGTGAAATACCGCAACATGTCGATGGGCATCGCGGCGCTGCATTCGGGCTGGAAGATCTAGGTGCGCGGTCCCCACAATATCGTCCGGCTGGTGCAGACGCTGGCCACCTTCGAGCGCACGGGCGCGAACCGCTTCGTCCTTGAGGCGATGGAGGCGCCCGCAAGCGTGCGGGTGGCGGCGCGCATCCTGGGCTGGCCGTTCAAGGTGCTGGGCAAGAAGGGTGATCCCGACCAGCCCCCGGTGACGCGGGCGCTGACCGCGCTGGGGCCGGCCTATATCAAGTTCGGCCAGATCCTGTCGACGCGCCCCGATGTGGTGGGCGACGAGCTGGCGGTGCAGCTGCGCGTGCTGCAGGACAAGCTGCCGCCCTTCCCGATCGAGGTGGCGAAGGAAACCGTGGGGCTGGAGCTGGGCCGCCCGGCGGACGAGCTGTTCTCGGAGTTTTCCGAACCGATCGCCGCGGCCTCGATCGCGCAGGTGCACAAGGCGCGGGTGCGCGCGACCGGGGAAGAGGTCGCGGTCAAGGTGCTGCGGCCGAATATCGAGCGCGATTTCCGCAAGGATGTGGATGCGTTCTACCTGGCGGCCTCGACCATCGAGATCCTGGCGCCGTTCTCGCGGCGGCTGCGGCCGACCGGCGTGATCGCGCATTTCGACAGCGTGGTGGCGGGCGAGTTGGACCTGCGCATCGAGACCGCGGCGGCGGGCGAGTTCGCGGCGAATACCGAGGGCGATGGGGGCTTCGTCGTGCCGCGGGTGATCTGGCCGCTGTCGGGCAAGCGGGTGATGACGCTGGGCTGGTGCGAGGGCGAGCCGATCGGCGACAACGCGGCGCTGGACGCGGCGGGGCATGACCGGCGGGTGCTGGGCGAGCGGGTGCTGTCGATGTTCCTGCGGCATGCGCTGCGCGACGGGTTCTTTCACGCCGACATGCACCAGGGCAACATGAAGGTCGCGCCGAACGGCGATATCCTGGTGTTCGATTTCGGCATCATGGGGCGGATCGACGAATATACCCGCCGGGTCTATGCCGAGATCCTGTTCGGATTCATCCGGCGCGATTACCGCCGGGTGGCCGAGGTGCATTTCGAGGCCGGATACGTTCCCTATGACCGCGATATCGACGAGTTCGCGCAGGCGTTGCGCTCGGTCGGCGAGCCGATCTTCGGGATGGATGCGAGCCATATCTCGATGGCCCGGCTTCTGGCCTATCTGTTCGAGGTGACGGAACGCTTCGGCATGGCGACGCGGACCGAGCTGATCCTGCTGCAGCGCACGATGGTCGTGGTCGAGGGGGTGTCGCGTTCGCTGAACCCGTCGATCAATATCTGGGAAGTCGCCCGGCCCATCGTCGAGGACTACATCAAGCAGAATATCGGACCCAAGGCGCTGATCCGGGATCTGAGGCGCACCGCGCTGGTGCTGGCGCGGTTCGGCCCGCGGCTGCCGGAAATGGCCGAGGCCGCGCTGATCCGCCAGTCGAACCCGCCGCCCGAGCCGACGCGATCCACGGCGCTGAAGCCCGCGTTGTGGGCGGGACTGGGCGCGGTGGCGGGCGGTGCGGCGGTGGCGCTGGCGCTGCTGGTCTGAGCGGCCTCAGCCCGGCTGGCGCAGCGCGGTCACGTTGCTGGCCGATGTCTCGCCGCCGCCCTGGAAGACCAGCTTGACGCCGCTGGCATCGCTGCGCACCTCGACGATGGGGGCGTAAATCTCGGCCATGCTTTCGCCGATGCGTGCGCCTTCCGAAAAGCTCTCGACGACGAAACTGTAGTTTCCAGGGGCAAGCATCTTGCCGTCCTGTCCCATGCCGGTCCATTGCAGCGCCATGCCATCCGGGGCGATGGGCAGGCGCTGCACCTCGCGTCCGTCGGCATTGCGCACGACAAGCTGGGCGCTGTCGGCCGCAAGGTCGGGCCGGGGCAGGACCGTTACCGGCGCGCCCGTGAACTGTGCGGGCACCGCGGCGCGCCCCTCCATCCCGACCCAGGTGCCGTATTGCGCGAGCCCGGCGCCGCCCATGTTCTCGGTCAACTGCTTGAGCAGGTCGTTGGTGCGCACCTGCTGCTCGACCCCGGAAAAGGTCGCAAGCTGCACCGCGTAATCGGTCGACTCGATCGGGTTCATCGGATCCTGGTTCTGCATCTGGACCGTCAGCATGCGCAGGAAGGTCTCGAAATCGCTGCTGATATTGGCGGCCTTGGCGCTGGGCGAGGCGGCGGTGGGGGTCGAGGTCGCGGCGCTGGCGGCGGCCGGGTAGGTCACGCTGGTCATCTGGGTCACTCCGTTCAAAGGCGCAGGTCGAGCCCGCCCGCGGCCATGCTCCGGCCTGCGGGTGCGGGTGGGGCGGGCGGGGCGCTGTCCTCGCCCGTCATGCCGGGGGTGGGGGTGCTGTCGGGGGCCGGGCCGTGGCGCGCGCCCTTGCCGCGGAAATCGAGCACGACCTCGCCATAGCCAAGCTCGCGCATCGCGTTGCCCAGAAGATCGGCATGGCGGCGCATCAGCTCGAGCGTGTCGCCCCGTTCGGCATTGATCGTGACGGTGATGCCGTTCTCGCCCGGCGCCAGCGTCAGGCGCACGCGGCCGAGTTCCTCGGGGCTGAGGGTCAGTTCGACCGCGCCATCGGCGGCGCGGTGCAGCGCCTCGGCCATGGCGCGCATGGCCGGACGGGGCGCATCGGCAAGCTGCGGCATCGGGGCGGGGCGGGGCATGTCGGCCGTGGGCCGGTCGGGGGCGGGCGCATCGGCGCGCGCGGTGATCTCGGCCATCGGGCCATCGCCCGGCGCGGCGGGTGCGCGCGCGGGATCGGTCGCCGCGGTCTCGGCCAGGGGCGGGGCGACCGGCAGGGCGTCGGGTCTCGGGCCGGGGGCGGGCGAGGGCGGCGCATCGGCGGTCCGCTCGGCCGGGGCCGCGCGCGCGCTGCGCCTTGCGGGTGCGGACTCGGGCTGGCCGGGCGGCGGGTGCAGCGCGGCCGCGGCAAGGTCGGCGGCCGGGGCGGATGGACGGGGGCCGCGCGGGTCCGTGCCCGGGGACATGGCCGTCGGCTGGGGCAGGGGCGCATCGTCTGCCGGGCGGGGCTGCGGCGTTGCGGATTGCGGCGTGGCCGTCTGTGGTGGGGCTGGCTGCGGCGTGGCTGGCGTGGCGGGGGTCGCCGCAGGGGCCGCGGAAGGGGTGGCGGCGGGGATCGGTCGCGCGTCTGCGGCCGGTGTCGAGGCAGGTGTCGCGGCAGGTATTGCGGCAGGTATTGCGGCGGGGGGCGCGGCAGGTATTGCGGCGGGGGGCGCGGCCGGTATCGCGGCGGGGGGGGTCGGGGCAGGCGCCGCGCCCGGATCGGGTCGCGCGGCCGGTGCCGCGGCGGCAGGGGGCAGGGCGGGGCTTGCGGGCAAGGCGGCGGGGCCGGGGCGGGGGCGCTGTTCTGCATTGTCCGGGGCGGCCGCCTTGTCGTGGCCGGCCGCGACGGGGGGCGTCGGGTCCGCAGCGGGCGCGGCGTCCGGCCGGGACGGCAGGGCGGCAGTCCCGGGCGCAACGGGTTGGGGCGGCCCCGGCGACCGGGCCGCCCGGTCGACGGGCGGCGGCGGGTCGGATTGCGGCGTCGTGATCGGGGCTGCCGCGATGGCCTGCGGCGGGGGCGCAACCGCGGCTTGCGGCGGCAGGGCGGCGGGGGCGACAGGGCCGGGGGCGGCGTCGTCGTCTTCCGCCGCGGTCTGGGGGGGCGCGTCGGGGATGGCGGGATCCGGCGGGACGGGCTGCGCCGCGGTGGGGTCCGCGACCGGCAGCAGGGCAAAGCCGTGCAGCGTCATCCCGGCCGCGATCCGCGTGCCGGGCGGCTCGCTCTCGGGGCCGGTCGGGATCGGGACAGGTGCCAGGGCCGCCCACGGCACGGCCGGGGCGGCGTCGGGATTCCGGGCAAAGGCGGTCAGAAAGGCGCCCGGCTCTGCCGCGGGCGTGGTCGTGCCGGGCCGGGCCGACGCGGTCTGCGCGCCCGGGGCAAGGTCGAATAGGGGAAAGGAGTGCATGCGCATTGCCGGACTTCTGCCACTGGTCCCGGGCAGGATGGGGGGCAACCGGTTACCGGTTCTTTACCGCTTGCCCCGCATAAGCGGAAAAACGAGTCGCAATTTAGGGATCCCGCCATGCTGCCCCCGCTCAGTTCGCCCATCGGTGGCCAGGGCCACACCGTTCAGGAAACGCGCCTGCGCGAGGCCGCGCAGAAGCTGGAGGCGCAGTTCCTGGCCGAGATGCTGAAACATGCGGGCCTGGGCGAGAGCCAGGGTGCGTTCACCGGCGGGACGGGCGAGGCGCAGTTCGCCTCGTTCCTGCGCGAGGCGCAGGCCGGGGAGATGGTGCGCGCGGGCGGGATCGGGCTGGCGGAACAATTGTTCGAATCGCTGAAGGAGCGGGCCGATGGGACGTGAGGATCTGGAAGAGCTGCTGGAGCGCGAGGCCGAGGCGCTGCGCCTTGCCGATTTCGCGGCGCTGGCCGGGATCGCCGACGAGAAGGAGCGGCTGGCGGCGGATCTGGCGGCCGAGCCCGAGACGGATGCCGACAGTCTGGCACGACTCAGGGCGCTGGCCGAACGCAATGCCGACTTGCTGGAGGCCGTGCGCCGCGGCGTCGACAGCGCGGCCGAAACCCTGCGCCGCGCCCGCGAACCGGCCGCGCCGCTGAGCACCTATGACAAGAGCGGCCAGTGCAGCCCGATCGGCGCCACGCAAGGGTCGCTGACCCGCCGCGCCTAGGCCCAATTTTCGCCCAGACGCCCCGGTAAGACCTTATTGCATTAGCCGTCGTTTAACCCGCAGCTGAAATGCTCGGGACCGCGTCCGGAAGATGGATGGCACGGCACGGGACCTCTCCACAGCCGTAAGGGTGAGAACACCTCGGATCGTCGTTACAGGCGGCTTCAACCCGTGGCGCAAAGCGCCATACGAAAAGGAAGGACCGAATTCATGTCCAGCATCAATACCAATACCGGCGCAATGGTCGCGCTGCAGACCCTGAAAAGCATCAACTCGAACCTGTCCAAGGTTCAGTCGGAGATCTCGACCGGCAAGTCGATCGACTCCGCGAAGGACAACGCCGCGGTCTGGGCCATCGCCAAGACGATGGAAGCGGACGTGTCGGGCTTCAAGAAGATCTCGGACGGCCTGTCGAGCGCCGAATCGACCGTCTCGGTGGCGCGCAACGCGGCAGAATCGATCACGGACCTGCTCAAGCAGGTGAAGGATCAGGTGGTTCAGGCCAAGGGCGCCTCGAACGCCGACGAGCGGCAGAAGATCCAGAACAACATCACCGCGCTGACGGATCAGGTCAAATCGGTGGTCGAGGCCGCCCAGTTCAACGGCGTCAACCTCATCAACAGCGGCGACGACATGGACGTGCTGTCCTCGCTGAACCGCGATTCGTCGGGGAACGTTGCGACGGCCTCGATCAACGTCAAGGCGCAGGATCTGTCGATCGGTGAATATACGAGCGCCACGGCCCTGGCCGGGTCCGACGGCGTCGGTACTGCGGAGGATCGCGCGGCCTTCACCCTGGATAGCGGCGGCGGCACCACCACGAACGGCATCGTGGTCGACACCACGGTGATGGACGTGGGCGACTCGATCAGCATCAGCATCGGCGACAGTCAGCTTTCGGTGACCTTCAGCCAGGCCGATCTGGATGCGGGCGGCGGGACCGCCGGCGACGAGACCAACGCCGCCTTCGCCAACCGGATCAAGGCCGCGATCGACTCGCTGGGCATCCAGGATGACCCGGCCGACGCCACCACGCGTCTGGGCGTGGCCTTTGACCCGGGCTCTCCGAACACGCTGACGCTGACCAACGGGACGGCCAATGACCTGTCGGTGTCGCTTCAGTATGTCAACAAGGGCGCAGGCGCGCTTGGCGAACTGAGCGCGATCGACGTCTCCGGCACCGACGACAGCGGCGCCACCGCGGCACTGGCCTCGATCGACGGACTGATCAAGACCGCGATCGACGCCGCCGCCGCCTTCGGCACCTCGCAGAACCAGCTCGAGACCCAGAACGATTTCGTCAGCAAGCTGATGGACTCGATGAAGACGGGGATCGGCGCGATGGTCGATGCCGACATGGAGGCCACCTCGGCCCGCCTGCAGGCGTTGCAGGTGCAGCAGCAGCTGGCCACCCAGTCGCTGTCCATCGCCAACCAGGCGCCGCAGAACCTGCTGTCGCTCTTCCGCTAAGGCAAGGCAGGGCCGGGGCAAAAGCCCCGGCCCTTTCCTGACGGACCTCGCCCCCTCTCAGAACGGAAGGACACAGCATGAACGCCCTGCACATGGCCCGGACGGCCTATTCGGCCCCCACCCAGGCCCAGACCCGCACCCCCCGCGCCACCGAATACGCCGCCTTCGCCCGCATCACCGCCCGGCTCAAGGCCGCCGATGCCGCCGGTCGGCGCAACTTTCCCGCGCTGGTCGCGGCGATCCACGACAACCGCAAGCTCTGGACGATGCTGGCCGCCGATGTCGCCGATGGCGAGAACGGTCTGCCACCGGCGCTGCGCGCGCGCATCTTCTACCTGTTCGAATTCACCACCCATCACAGCCGCGAGGTGCTGAACGGCAGGGCCGATACCGGCCCGCTGGTCGAGATCAACACCGCCGTGATGCGCGGCCTCGAGAAATCGGAGACGGTGTCATGAGCGGTCTTGTCCTGAAGCTGGGCCCCAAGGAACGGGTTCTGGTCAATGGCGCGGTGATCGAGAATGGCGACCGCCGCACCCGGCTGTCGATCAAGACGCCCAATGCCAACATCCTGCGGCTGCGCGACGCGATCCACCCCGAAGAGGTGAACACGCCCGTGCGCCGGGTCTGCTACATGGCGCAACTGGTCCTGTCGGGCGATTCGGTGCCCGAGGACATCCGCCCGCAACTGCTGCGCGGGATCGAGCAGCTGAGCCAGGTGCTGACCGACCATGACAGCCGCACCCAGCTGACGCTGGCCACCCAGGCGGTGCTGACGGCGGATTACTACCAGGTTCTGAAGGCGTTGCGCAGCCTGTTGCCGCGCGAGGAACGCCTGCTGGCGGGTGCGAGGCCGTCGTGAGCTTTCAGCCGATCCTGCCCGTTGGCGGCTATGCCGGCTGGCGCTTCCTCGAACGCACGATGGAGCGCCAGCAGGAGGCCTTTGACAAATCCGCCACGGTGCAGCGCGACATCGACTATTTCGCGGAGAAGATCGGCAAGGTCACGAATGCGGACGAGATCGTCTCGGACTACCGGCTGCTGAAGGTGGCGCTGGGCGCGTTCGGGCTGCAGGACGATATCGGCTCGAAATTCTTCATCCGCAAGATCCTGTCCGAGGGCACCAGCGCCCCGGACGCGCTGGCCAACAAGCTGGCCGACAAGAGCTATTTCAAGCTTGCCGAGGCCTTCGGCTTCGGCGGGTCCGGCCCCCCGCGCACGCAGGAGCCGGGCTTTGCCGATCGGATCGCCAAGGCCTATCGCGAGCGCAGCTTCGAAGTGGCGGTCGGCGAGCAGAACAACGACATGCGGCTGGCGCTGAATATCGGCCGCGAGCTGGGCGGCATCGCCGGGGGCGAGCAGAGCGACCGCGCCAAGTGGTTCAGCGTGCTGGGCTCGGGGCCGATGCGGCAGGTCTTCGACAAGGCGTTCGGCCTGCCCACCGCATTTGCCGCGATCGACCTTGATCGGCAGGTCGAGGTCTATCGCGAAAAGGCCAAGGCGATGTTCGGCAGTTCCGAGGCCGCGCAGTTCACCGACCCGGACAAGCGCGACAAGCTGATCAAGATGTTCCTGATCCGCAGCGAGATCGCGGCCGGTTTCGGGGGCACCAGCCCGGGGCAGACCGCGCTGACGCTCTTGCGCGGCGGTGGCTGAGACAGATCGGGCCGGTTCAGGCCTGCGGGGCGGCGCGGCTGGACTGGCCGTCCGGATCGGCCGCGGCCAGGACCTGCGAGAGGCGGGCGAAGCTGGCCTCGACCCCGCCCGGGGCGTCTTCGGACAGGAAGGCGTCGAGCCCGGACCAGACCCGGATCGCGGCGTCTATCTCGGGGTCGGACCCGGCGGCGTACAGCCCGGCCTGGATCATCATCTCGGCCCGGTCATAGGCGCCGAGCAACCGGCGTGCCCGGGATATCTGCGCGTTCTCCGGCCCGCTGGCCGCCCGCGGCAGGCTGCGCGAGACCGAGCGCAGCAGGTCGACCGCCGGGAAGCGGCCGCGTTCGGCGATGCGCCGGTCGAGCACCACATGGCCGTCGAGCACGCCGCGCAGGATGTCGGCCACCGGCTCGTCCATGTCGGACCCCGCGACCAGCACCGAGAAGACGGCGGTGATGTCGCCCGCGCCCTCGATACCCGGGCCGGCGCGTTCGGCCAGCGCCATGATCGCCTGCGCGGTCGAGGGCGGGTAGCCGCGCAGCGCCGCGGGTTCGGCCGCGGCAAGGGCAAGCTCGCGATGCGCCTCGGCGAAGCGGGTGACCGAATCGGCGAGGAACAGGACATGGTGGCCCTCGTCCCGGAAATGCTCGGCCACGGCCATCGCCGCCCAGGCCGCGCGGCGGCGCACCATCGGCGACTGGTCGGAGGTGGCGGCGACGATCACCGAGCGCGCCATGCCCTCGGGCCCCAGCACATGCGAGACGAACTCGCCGACCTCGCGGCCGCGTTCGCCGACCATGGCGATCACGGCCATGTCGGCCTGAACGCCGCGGGCGAGCTTGGCCAACAGCGTCGACTTGCCGACGCCCGAACCCGCGAACAGGCCGATGCGCTGGCCGCGCACGATCGGCAGAAGCGTGTCGAAGGCGGCCATCCCGGTCCCCAGCCGCGGGCCGAGGCCCCGGCGCGCGGTGGCCGGCGGCGGCGCGGCGCGCAGCGCCCGGAACGCGGGCCCGGGCATCAGCGGGCGGCCGTCGAGCGGTGCGCCGAAGGGATCGACCACCCGGCCCAGCCAGCCGCGATGCGGCGCGATCTGGCCCGGCCCCAGCAGAACGACGCGGTCGCCCACCGACAACCCCTCGGGCGTGCCGTCGGGCAGCACGGTCACGGTGCCCTGGGCCAGGGCCAGCACCTCGCCCCGCCGGCGCACGCCGCGGCCATGCCGGATCTCGACCAGATCGCCCAGACCGGCCTCGGCCGAGAGCCCGGCGACGGTCACCGTGCCGCTGCCCGCGGCCGTGACGCGGCCGACCGCGCGGATCGGGGCCAGCGCGTCGATGCGGGTCTGAAGGGCGGCGAAGGGGCTTTCGGGCATTCGGCGTCTCCGGTCCGGGCCAACACTTACCGTTTCTAAAGGAATCATCCTTAAGCCTTGATTGAAACCGTGGGAGAATCCCCGATGTTCGAAAAGCTGGAAATCTTCCGCATGGCGCATGGGCTGGCGACGCATGCCGGCACGCGCCAGGCCGTCGTGGCCCGCAACGTGGCCAATGCCGACACGCCCGGATACCGGGCGCAGGACATTGCGGCATTCGCCGATACCTATCGCAAGTCCGGGGACGAGATGCACCTGCGCAAGACGCGCGAAGGGCACATGCCGGCGCGCGATCCCCTGCCCTTCCGCACCGATCTGCAGGCCGTGGACGGCCCCGGAGAACCGAACGGCAACAGCGTTTCCCTGGAAGAGGAAATGCTGAAGGCCGCCGATACCAAGAGCAAGCACGACCTGGCGCTGGCGGTCTACCGCTCGTCGCTGGGCATCATCCGGACCTCGCTGGGCCGGTCGTGACAGGAGGCGTGAATGACCGATCTCAGTGACAGTCGCGGCCTCTCGGCCAGCGGGTTGCGCGCCCAGGCGGAGCGGCTGCGCCACCTGTCCGAGAACATCGCCAATGTCGACACGCCCGGATACCGGCGCAAGCTGACGAGTTTCGAGGCCGAGCTGTCGTCCAGGGGCCCCGAAGGCGCGGTCAGGACCGGGCCGGTGCGGCTGGACCGGACCGAACTGCCCAAGGTCTATGACCCCTCGCATCCGATGGCCGATGCGACCGGGTATCACGACGGCTCGAACGTCAACCTGATCATCGAGATCGCCGACGCGCGCGAGGCCCAGCGCAGCTACGAGGCGAACCTGAAACTGTTCGACCAGGCCCGGCAGATGTCGCGCGGGCTGCTCGACCTGCTGCGCCGTTAGGAGACCGATCCATGGATATCCGTTCCAGCATCGCCGCAAATGCCTATGCCGCATCCCGGCCCGCGACCCAGCCGCAGAAGCCCGAACAGGGCGGCGCCTTTGCCGATGCCGCCCAGAAATTCGCCCAGACGCTGCGCAATGGCGAGCAGACGGCGATGGCGGCGATGTCGGGGGGCGCCGATCCGCATGCGCTGGTGCAGGCGCTGGCCCAGACCGAGCTGGCCATCGAGACCGCGGTCACCGTGCGCGACAAGGTGGTCGAGGCCTATCAGGAAATCCTCAGGATGCCGGTGTAGGCCATGACCGAATTCGTCTTCTACGACACGTTGCGTCAGGGGCTGTGGATCGCGGTGATCATCTCGATCCCGATCCTGACCGCGGCGCTGGTGATCGGGGTCGCGATCGGCCTGTTCCAGGCGCTGACCTCGGTGCAGGAAATGACGCTGACCTTCGTGCCGAAGCTGGCCGGGATCCTGATCGTGTTCTGGATGTCGATGGCCTTCATGACCGAGACGCTGACGGGTTTCTTCACCGGCCGGATCGTGCCGATGATCGCGGGGATTTGAGATGGACAGCACCGGATACACCACGCTGACCCGCCAGGTCGGGCTGATGCGCGAGATGCAGAGCGTGGCCAACAACATCGCCAATGCCTCGACCGCCGGGTTCCGGCGCGAGGGCGTGATCTTTTCGGAACATATCGCCGCGCTCGACGGGCCGGGCGGGTCGCTGTCGATGGCGAACGCGCATGTGCGCCATATCGACCTGAGCCAGGCGCCGCTGACCCAGACCAATGGCCAGTTCGACTTCGCCATCGAGGGCGAGGGGTTCTTCCTGCTGGAAACGCCGCAGGGCGAGCGGCTGACCCGGGCGGGCAGTTTCACGCCCAATGCCGAGGGCGAGCTGGTCTCGCCCGATGGTCACCGGCTGCTGGATGGCGGCGGAGCACCGATCTTCGTGCCGCCCGATGCCGCCTCGGTCGCGCTGGCGGCGGACGGGACGCTGAGCGCGGATGGCCAGCTTCTGGGCCAGATCGGGCTGTTCCTGCCCGCCGACCGCAACGCGATGACGCATGTGGCGGGCACGCTGTTCGACCCCGGCGGGCCGCCCGAGCCCTATCTGGACGGCACCATGCTGCAGGGTTTCGTCGAACAGTCGAATGTCAGCGCCGTGGCCGAGATCACGCGGATGATCGAGGTGCAGCGCGCCTACGAGCTTGGCCAGAACTTCCTCAACCAGGAGGACGAACGCATCCGCAGCGCCGTCCGCACCCTGAGCGGCACCAGCTAGACCGGAAAGGACTGACAGATGCGCGCCCTCTCGATCGCCGCAACCGGCATGTCGGCCCAGCAGATGCGGGTCGAGACGATCTCCAACAACCTCGCGAACATGAGCACGACGGGCTACAACCCGCGGCGGGCCGAGTTCGCGGATCTGCATTACCAGCAGGTGACGCGGCCGGGCACGATCAACGCCTCGGACGGCACGGTGCTGCCGACCGGGGTGCAGCTGGGCCTGGGCGTGCGGCCGGCCTCGGTCACGGTGAACATCTCGCAGGGGGCGCTGTCGGGGACGGGGGGCGATCTGGATGTCGCGATCGAGGGGCGCGGCTATCTGGAGGTCACGCTGCCGAACGGCAACCCCGCCTATACCCGCGACGGCGCGCTGAAGCGCACGGGCGACGGGCTGATCGTCACCTCGGACGGGTTCGAGGTCGCGCCGGGCATCGTCATTCCGGACGACGCGCGCAGCCTGTCGATCAATGCCGATGGCGAGATCTATGCCTATTTCCAGGACCAGGTGCAGCCGCAGTTGCTGGGCCAGTTCACGCTGACGATGTTCACCAACGAGAAGGGGCTGGAGGCCATCGGCTCGAACCTGTTTGTCGAGACCGAGGCCTCGGGCGCGGCGCTTGCGGGCGTTCCGGGCGATCCGGGCTATGGCACGCTGCGCCAGGGCTATCTGGAGGAAAGCTCGGTCGATCCGGTGCGCGAGATCACCGAACTGATCCAGGCCCAGCGCGGCTACGAGCTGAATTCCAAGGTCATCACCGCCGCCGACCAGATGCTGGCGGCCACGACACAGGTGCGATGATGCGGGTTCTGCTGCTTCTCGGCGCGTTTGCCGCCGCCGCCCCGGCCCCGGTTTCGGCCGAGATGCTGGTGGCCGCGCGCACGATCCGCGGCCAGACGATCCTGGGCCCCGGGGATGTCGCGCTGGCCGAGGGCACGATGGCGGGCGCGCTGACCGATCCCTACGAGGCGATCGGACAGGAGGCACGCGTCAACCTCTATGCCGGCCGTCCGATCATGGCCGGCGATCTCGGCCCGCCCGCGATCGTCGATCGCAACCAGATCGTGACCGTGTTCTATCGCAACGGCCCCGTGAACATCGCCGCCGACGGACGGGCGCTGGAACGCGCGGGCGTCGGCGATCCGGTGCGGGTGATGAACCTTGCCTCGCGCACCACCGTGACCGGATTTGTCGCGGCCGACGGAACCGTCACCGTCGGCGCCTCTGCCAGACCCTAGGAGTCCCAGACCCATGAAACGCCATGTCCTTCTCGCCTGCGCCGTCGCGCTTGTCCTGCCGACGGCCTGTTCCAAACTTGAAGATGTCGGCAAGGCGCCGTCGTTCAAGCCGGTCGAGGGCACCAACGAATATTACGCGATGACCACGCCTGCCGGTCTGCCCGAGACCGCCGAGCGGCGCACGGCGACGGACGGCTCGTCGCTGTGGGCGGGCGGGCGCAGGTCGCTTCTGGGCGACCGCCGCGCCGGGCGGCGGGGCGACATCATGACCGTGGTGATCGAGATCGACGACAAGGCCGAGATCTCGAACACGACCGCGCGCAGCCGCAGCGGCTCGACCTCGATGGCCATCCCGCAGATGCTGGGCCTGCCCCAGATCATCGACCAGGCGCTGCCCGACGGTGCGTCGATGGCCAATGCCGCCAATGCCAATTCGAACACGAACCACAATGGCAACGGCTCGGTCCGCCGCAACGAGAAGCTGACGCTGCGCGTCGCCGCCACGATCACCGAGGTCCAGCCCAACGGCGTGCTGCGGATCGAGGGCACGCAGGAAGTGCGGGTCAATTTCGAGATGCGCGAACTGATCGTCACCGGCTATGTCCGGCCGGAGGACATCTCGCGCCAGAACGAGATCACCTATGACAAGATCGCCTCGGCGCGCATTTCCTATGGCGGGCGCGGGCAGATCACCGACATGCAGCAACCGCGCTATGGCCAGCAGGTCGCGGACATCCTGCTGCCGTTCTGAGCATCGCCATGGGCAAGCTTCTTCCCGTCATCATCGCGATCGTCGGCCTTCTGGCGGGGGCCGGCGCGGGCTATTTCCTGCGGCCCGCGCCCGAGCCCGAGGTCCTGGCCGAAGGCGAGGCCGGTGCCGAGGACGCGCCGGAGGCGGACAAGAAGGCGGCGTCGAAGGCATCCGGCGACAAGGCGGATGCGGAGCGGGATTACGTCAAGCTGAACAACCAGTTCGTCATCCCGGTGGTGCGCAGCGGCCGGGTCGCGTCGCTGGTGGTGATGTCGCTGAGCATCGAGGTCACGACCGGCAGCACCGAACTGGTCTTCAAGAACGAGCCCAAGCTGCGCGACGTCTTTCTTCAGGTCATGTTCGACCATGCCAATGCCGGCGGGTTCGACGGCGCCTTTACCGAGACCGGCACCATGACCATGCTGCGGCGCGCCCTGCTGGAAGCGGCCAGCCAGGTCATCGGCTCGCGGGCGCGCGACATCCTTATCACCGATATCGTCCGCCAGGACGCCTGAAGCCGGGGGTCAGTCGCCCGCCGCGCGCCGGATCAGCCGGTGCAGCGCGTCGTCCCGCCCGAAGGCCCTGGCGGCCTCCTGCATCCGCATCGCCTCCTCGGCGCGCGCGCGCGCCAGCGCGCCGTTCAGGGCGGCGCGGCGGAGCAGATACCGCCGCTCGCGGCCGGGTCCCATAACGGCGCGCGCCGCCGGGTCGGTTTCGCCCTCGCATTCCCGCCATTCGGCATCGAGCGCGGCGAGCTCGGCCTCGACCTTGCGGCAGGTTTCGGCGGCGGCCTTCAGCCGGGCGAGCGCGGCCTCGCGCAGCATCCCGCCCACCTCGCCCAGCCGCCGCAGCCTGTCATCGGCGCCCGCCATCAGCGGGCCCGCGCGCGGGTGCGCATCTCTTCGGCAAAGCGGATCGCGGCGGCGACGGCACGGTAGTGCTCGGGCTGGATCTCGGCGCCGATCTCGACGGTGGCGTAAAGCGCGCGCGCGGTCGGCGGATCGCGCCGCATCGGCACGCCCGAGGCGGCGGCGACCTCGCGGATGCGGGCGGCGACCTCGTCCACGCCCTTGGCCACGCAGACCGGCGCGCCGGGCGTCGCGCGATCCCATTTCAGCGCGACGGCGTAATGGGTCGGGTTGACGATCACCACATCGGCCTTGGGCACATCGGTCAGCATCCGGTTGGTCGCGATGTCCATCCCGCGCTGGCGGCGCTGCTGTTTCATGTGCGGATCGCCCTCGGACTGCTTGATCTCGTCCTTCAGTTCCTGGTGCGACATGCGGTTCTTGCGGCGATGCTCGGCCAGTTGCCACAGGTAGTCGACGGCCGCGATGCCGCCGGCGATGGCGACGGCGACGGCCATGAACTCGACCGCCATCCGGCCGAGCGTCGCGGCCGCCATGCCGGGGGACAGATACATGGTGCCGATCAGGTCCTGGATCCGGGCCGAGAGATAGACGCCGAGCAGGACGATATAGAGCGTCAGCTTGGCCGCGCTCTTGGCGAATTCGAACAGGCCGCCGCGGCCGAACTTGTTCTTGGCGTTCTGGATCAGCGAGACCTTGGACAGCTTGGGCTTGATCTTCTCGGGCGCGAACACGAGGCTGCGCTGGGCGAGGATCGAGGCCAGCGCGGCCAGACCCGGCAGCGTCAGCCAGGGCAGCGCGGACAGCAACGCGCTGGCCATCAGCCCGCCGACCGGCGCGCTGCCATGCCCACCCAGCATCATCGGCGCGATCCGGTCGGCCTGGCCGATCAGCCCGGCGCCGATCCCGCCCAGCGCGGTCAGGCTGGCCGCGCCCAGGCCCAGCGCGGTGAGGGTCAGGCCCAGATAGGCGGCGGCGGTGTGCAGGTCGGTGGATTTCGCGAATTCGCCCTTCTTGCGGGCGTCGTCCAGTTTCTTCTGTGTCGGCTCGAACTGCTTGTCGCCGGGGCTCTCGTCGCTCATCGCCCGGCTCCGAACGGGGCGGCGTAAAGCTCGATCAGCCCGGTCTGCCACAGGCCCAGCATCGGCGGCAGGGCCAGCATCAGCAGGATCAGCCCGCCCGCGGTGATCGCGGGCGCACCGACGAAGGCGACCATGAGCTGCGGCATCGCCTTGTTGATGACGCCAAGCGCGAGGTTGTAGATCAGCGCCGCGATGACGAAGGGCATGGCCAGCGTGGCGGCCAGCGCAAAGCCCTGCGCGATCCGCAGCACGCCCCAATCGGCCAGTTCGGCGGCATCGGGAAAGCGGCCGGCGGGCAGCAGGTCGTAGGACAGGATCATCGCCTCGGCGGCGCGCACATGCAGCCCCGACATCACCGCCAGCGCCAGCCCCGCCATCACCATCAGCCGCCCCATGGCGGGTTGCGGATCCATCGCGGTCGCGCCCAGCATCTGCGCAAGGGACGTGGCCTGGGCGGCGATCTCGCCGGCCATCTGCAGCGCGAGGATCATCAGCCGCAGCACCAGCCCCAGCGCGAGGCCGATCACCGTTTCGGTGGCGACGGCGAGCCCCAGCGGGCCGGGCGCGATGTCGATCCCGGGCGCGACGGCGGGCGCCACGACCGCGGTGAAGGCCAGCGCCAGGCCCAGCCGGATCCGCGCCGGAACCGCCCGCTCGCCGAAGGCGGGCAGCATCGCCAGCACCGCGCCGACCCGCAGGAACACCAGCCAGGAGGCCCAGAGCAGGGGCTGCCACAGCTCGGCCAGTTCCGCGAGGTCATAGGTCATGCCGCCACCATGCCGACCAGGGACGGGCGGGAATTGGTGCCGATTTCCTCGAAGGACAGGACCGCCACCGAGATGCCCTTGGCCGAGAGCGCGGTCTGCAGGAAGCGCCTGCGCCGCCCCGAGGTGGCGATCACCGGGAAGACCCCGGCCTCGCCCGCGCGCGCGAGCCGTTCGGAGACCGCACCCGCCAGGCGGTTGAACTCCTCGGGCGGCAGGGCGACATCGGGCGGGCCGTAATCGTTGGCGATCTGGTAGGTGGTGAAGCGGTCTTCCCATTCCGGGGCGAGTTGCAGCAGGGGCAGCGTGCCATCCTCGCGCCGGTGTTCGGCCACGAGCTGAAAGCCCAGGCGGCGGCGGACATGTTCGCAGATCGCCTCGGCGCTGGCATGCGAGGGGCGGGCCTCGGCGATGGCTTCGAGGATCAGCGGCAGGTTGCGGATCGAGACCCGCTCCTCGAGCAGCAGGCGCAGAACGGCGAGCAACAGGTCGGTCGGCACCTTGTCGGGCACAAGCTCGTCGATCATGCGCCGGTTGGCGGCGGCGCGGTCGGTGTCGGAAAGGTTGGTCAGTTCGTCGAGCAGCCGGCGCAGCGCCTTGTTGGTCATCAGCCGGGCGAAGTTGCGCTTGACCACTTCCAGCAGATGGGTGGCCAGCACCTCGGAGGCGTTGACGACGGTGACGCCCATCAGCGCCAGATCCTCGCGCTGGTCGGCGGCGACCCAGCGGGCGGGCGCGCCATAGACCGGCTCGCGCACATCCTCGCCCGGCGGCAGCGGCGTCGCGGCGTCGGGCTGCAGCGCCAGCACCTGTTCGGGACGCAGCCGGTCGCGCGCCTGCTCGACCCCCTGGATGCGCACGACATAGGTTCCGGGAACCAGCGCGCCGTTATCGGTCAGCCGGATCTCGGGCAGGATCAGGCCGAATGTCTCGGCCACATGGCGGCGCATCGAGGTGATCCGGGCCTCGATCCCCGTGGCCGGGTCGAGCACCATGCCGACCAGATCGGGCGCGAATTCCAGGTGGATGTCGTCGAGATCGAGCAGATCGCCCATGCGGCTGACGGGCCTGGCCTCCTCCGTCCCGGCGGTGGCGGGCCTGGCCGCGGCCTCGGCCTCGCGCTGGACGCGCCGGTTCATCGCAAACGCCGCGTAGCCCAGCGCCGCGGCACCCGCGATGAAGGGCAGGAAGGGCAGGCCGGGAACCAGCGCGAAGAGCCCGAGCAGCACCGCGACGGTGCCGAGTGCGGCGGGGTGGCGGCCAAGCTGGCTGAACAGCGCGAAATCGGCCGTGCCGGTGGCACCCCCGCGCGAGAGCAGGAGTGCCGCGGCAATCGAGATGACGACCGCCGGGATCTGGGTGACCAGCCCGTCGCCCACGGTCAGGATCGCATAGGTCTCGAACGCGCGGCCGATCGGCATGCCATGCACGATCACGCCCATCGCCAGCCCCATGATGAGGTTCAGCAGCGTGATGAGAAGCCCCGCGACCGCGTCGCCCTTGACGAATTTCGACGCCCCGTCGAGCGAGCCGAAGAACGTGGTCTCGGCCTGTTCGCGCTCGCGCCGGGCCTTGGCCTCGGCATGGTCGATGGCGCCCGCAGCCATGTCGCTGTCGATGGCGAGCTGCTTGCCGGGCATGCCGTCGAGGGCGAAACGCGCGCCGACCTCGGCCATGCGGCCCGCGCCCTTGGTGATGACGATGAAGTTGACGATCATCAGCACGGCGAAGACCACGAGCCCGAGGAACACGCTGCCGCCCATGACGAACATCGCGAATCCCTCGATCACGTCGCCCGCAGCGCCGGTGCCGGTATGGCCCTGGCCGATGATCAGCTTGGTCGAGGAGACGTTGAGCGAGAGCCGCAGCATCACGGCGGCCAGAAGCACCGTGGGAAAGGCCGAGAAATCGAGCGGCCGCTCGATGAAGAGCGTGACCGTGAAGATCAGGATCGCGATCGCGAAGGAGGCCGCGAGGCCGATATCCAGCACCCAGGCCGGCATCGGCAGGATCATCATCACGATCACCGCCATCAGCGCGAGCGCGAGCAGGATCGTCGGGCGGAAGAGTTCCCTGAGCGTCAGGTTCGGCATGGACGCACCCCGCCGTTTGCGCAAGCCGCGTCGCGGCAAGGGGATGCGCCCGCGTCAGGGGCGGGCGGCGCGGGCGCGCGACGGGATCTGGGATATGCCATTCTGGCCTGTCCGGGTCCTTGGGGGGTCTGTTCGGTCCGTCCGAAGCCTAGGGCGGTGCGGTTGACAAAAGCTGAATCCCCGCGCTCTCAGCGTGTCCCTGTCCCGGCGAGCAGATCCTTGAGCCGGTCGCGCATGACCCCGCTGCCCTCCAGCAGATCGCGCGCGCCCGCGAGGCTGGGCGCCTGCGCGGGATCGAACGCGGCGGCCGGGGTGGTCTGGCGGATGGCGGCATAGCCGCTCTGGCCGTCGGGGCCCGCGGTCTCGACCGTGGTCCAGTCCCGCTCGCGCCAGGCCAGCGCGGCCTGGCGGGCGGTATCGCCGGCGGCCCCGTAATAGCGCGCCGCCTCGACCAGATCGCCCCGGGCGCGGGCGGCCTCGGCGCGCAGGAGGTCAGCCTCGGGCGTGTCGAGCCCCGAGAGATATTGCGCCGCTTCGCCGGGCCGACCCGCGGCCAGCGCGAGGCGGGCCCACACAAGCCGTTCCTCGTCGGTGCCGAGCGGCGGAAGGTCCGCGACGATCTCGCCCGCGCGGGGCGCGAAGCCGAGATCGAGCAGCCGGTCGGCCGCGGCCAGGCGCGCCCGGGGCGTCAGGGCCGCATCCGGCGTGGTCAGCACGCCCGAGAACGCCTCGCGCAGCATGTCGGCATCGGAGCCGTCGCGGGCGAGCGCGCGCACGAGGTCGGAGGACAGCTCCTCGACGGAGTCGAGCCCGTGATGGCGCAACATGCCGAAGGCCGTCCCGAAATTGCCCTGGGCGGCATGGCCGCGGATCGCAAGCTGCACGAGGCGCCCGCCCAGCGGGGTGTCGCGCCGTTCATAGGCAAGCGCCTCGGCCAGGCGCAGGGTGTCGGGATCGGGGACAAGGCCGGCGTTCAGCTGGTTCTCGATCCTGAGGGCCACGGCCTCGGGCGAGGCGGGTCCGCCTTCGGACAGGACGTCGTCGATCCGGGCCTCGGCGGCCTCGGTCTCGCCGCGGGTGATGTCGATCCGGGCCTCGACGATCGTCAGTTCGCCCGTGCGCGTCTTGTCGCCCGCCCGCGCCACGGCATTTCGGACCCGCGTCGCGGACTCGGTCGCGCCGGAATCGAGGAATCGCTCGGCCAGGATGGGGCCGAGATGGCGGCGCAGATGCAGCGGAAGTTCCGAGAAAGCGCGGATCACCGCGGCCTCGTCGACCTCGGAGGTGGAGGGAATCCGCGGCCAGGCGAGGGACGCCCAGAGGGCCGCGCGGGTGGGGCAGGAAAGCTGGCCGTCGAAGACCGAAGGCGTTTCGGCGACGCCTTCGTCGATGATCGCGGCAAGCTCGCGCCAGACCGCGGCCGGCGGGGTGTCGAGCCGGACCGTGTCGATCACCGCCCGCGCCTCGGCCCCGAAGCCCAGCGCCAGGTAGGCGCGGACCAGTTGCTCGGCGCCCGCCGGATCGGTCGCATCGCGCATGTTCAGAAGCGCGCCGCGCCCCTCGGCGATCAGCGCCGCCGGATTCCTGTCCTCGCCCCAGGCGGCAAGGTCGAAATAGGCGTCTGGATAGCAGGGATCGCCCAGCGCAGAACGCCCCTGCCCGCTGGCCTGGGGGCCGTAGCCGCGGTCGATGCTGGTCTCGACATGGATGTTCGGCCGTGCCTCCAGCCCGGCCAGCAGGGCGCCGGCATCGGCCGCGTCCGGCGCCGGGGCGGGATCCTGTGCGGGCGGCGGCGGCCTGTCGGGGGTGATGTCGGCGGGTTCGAGCAGGCCCTGGGAGGCGGCCCGGCCGATCTGCTTCATCAGTTCCGACCGGGCGCTTTCGACCCTGGGATCGGGCGGGGCGGCGACGGGCCGCGGATCGGGCGGAAGGAACCGTCCGACCACCGGGGAGGGCGTCATGCGCCCGATATCGAGCGGCAGGCGCACCTGCGGACGGGGGGGGACGACCCGCGGCGGAGCGGGCGGCGCATCCAGCGGCGCCTCGAAGGGCGAGTTGGCGGGCGCGGGACCGTTGCGCAGGTCGAGCACGAGGATGCCCGGACGCAGCAGGAACGCCTCGGCATGGACATTGTCGGGAACGGCAAGCGCCACGACCCCGGGTTCGGCCCGGCCGATCGCGGTCAGGCGGGTGCGGGGGATCAGGTTGAACACGTTGCCGAAGGCGAAATCGAGCCCCGCATTGCCGAAACGCAGCAGGTAGCCGTCGGCGCCGCGCCCCAGCGTCCAGGTCTCGTCGGCCGGGATCTCGAAGACGAGCCGCGAGAAATCCGCGTGCTCGCCCGAGCGGATCGCGACGGTCTGGGCCAGGGAAGGCGCCCAGAACAGCGCGAGAAGAATGGCCAGAAGGCCCCGGCGGATCATGCGGCCTCCTGCTTGGTGGCCTTCAGCGCCTCTTCGAGTTCGGAGAAGCTGGGCCGCATCGCGCCGGGCGTGTTCTGGCGGCCGACCTCGATGCAGATCGTGGGCGGGTGGTTGTGCAGGTTGGCGACCAGCACCTCGCGGATGAGGTGGTAGAAATGGGCGTCTTCCTCGGTGACGGCGCGCACCCGCACGGCGAAGGGGCCCACGAAACCATAGGCGAGGAACACGCCGAGGAAGGTGCCGACCAGTGCACCGCCGATCATCTTGCCGAGGATCTCGGGCGGCTGGTCGATCGAGCCCATGGTCTTGATCACGCCGAGAACGGCCGCGACGATCCCCAGCGCGGGCAGGCCGTCGGCAACGGTCTGCAGCGCGTGGCTGGAATGCATGGCGTGGTGCATATGCGCCTCGAGCCGTTTTTCGAGCACCTCCTCGACCTGATGGGGGTCGTCATAGTTCATGCTGGCCGCGCGCAGGGTGTCGCAGATCAGCTCGACCGCGGTGGAATCGGCCGTGATCTTGGGATAGCGGCCGAAGATCGCGGAATCGGCAGGCGCCTCGATATGGGATTCCAGCTCCAGCGGGTTCTGCCGGGCGACGCGGATCATCTCGAACAACAGGCACAGAAGGTCACGGTAATCCGCGGGTTTCCACTTGGGTCCCTTGAAGATCTTTCCGACATCCTTGAGCGTGTGCTTGATCGACGCCATGTCGTTGCCGATGGCAAAGGCCCCGACCGCGGCGCCGCAGATCATCATCATCTCGAACGGCAACGCCTTGATGATGATCCCGAGCTTGCCGCCTGCCAGCAGGTAGCCCCCGAAGACCATCGCGAAGATGATGACGATGCCGACGATGCCGATCATGGCAGCTCCGATCCGATCCGTTCCGGACGCACTCTCGCAGGCGCGCGTTAAGAAAGACTGATTATTCCCTTGGCGCCCGCGCGTTGCGGCCCGCCAGAATCACGCTGATCGAATAGGCAAGCGGCGGATCGAGCCCCGCCAGGACCGCCGCGGCCGCATCCGGCCGCATCCGGCCGAGGAACCCCGCCGCGAATTCGGGGGCCATCTCGGCAAAGAGCGCGGCGGCCTCGTCGGGCTTCATGTTCTCGTAGACCGCGGTCAGGCGGGCGACATCGGTTTCGGCCGCGTCATCCGCGATGGTCAGGGTGGACTGAAGCGCGGCCTGCGCAGCCTCGAGCGCGGCGATCTGGCGCGCGACCTCCTCTCCGGCGATGTCGAGCGTGGCGGCGCGCTCGTCCAGCAGGGCCTCGCGCGCGGCGACCTCGGCTTCGCGCGCCTGAAGGGCGGCCAGGACGGCGGCGATGTCGGGGGGCGGCGGGCAGGGCTCGGCGATGGCCTGGGTTTCGGACGGCTTCTGGGCCATTCCGCGGATCTCGTCGGTCAGCGCCTGCGCGGTGCCGCCGCCGAAACGGATCAGGCCCGAGGCGAGGAAAAGTCCCGCGATCACCGGCAGCACGGCGCCGCCGCTGCGAAAGGGCGAAGGTTTACGGGTCATTCGGCGGCCTCCGGGACGCGGCGGCGGAAGAGGACAGCCGGGGCCTCTGCCGGGGCCGTTTCTTGCTGGGCCGCTGCGGACGGCGCGGGCGGCGCAGGGGTGGCCGGGGCTGGCGCCTGCGGCGCCTCGGCGGGCAGGTCATGCATCGCCGCGACCAGCAGTTCGAGGCGCCGCGCCACATCCTCGGCCCGCCCGGTCAGGCTTTGCAGCCCGTCGGTCGAGTGGCGCGCGGTGCTTTGTGCGCCTTGCAGGACCTTGGTCATGTCGTCGACCTGCGCCGAGAGCACGGCGATCGCGCCGCCCATGCCCTTTTCCAGGTCGTTGAAGCGCCGCAAGCGGCGCGCCAGGACATGACAGTAGAGCGTGGCGCCCAGCGCCCCGGCGATCAGCAGGATGTCGGCGATCAAGGCCATTCTCGCCTCCTCAGTTCAGCACGAATTCGGTGATCAGAAGGTCGCGCACCCGGTCCGGCCCGGTGACGAGCTGGACCCGGCGCAGCATCTGCGCGCGGAGCGTGATCAGGGCGGTCGGCCGCTCGAACTCCGCGGCCTCGACGGCACGCAGGTAGCTGTTCAGCACATCCAGAACGCGCGGCATCAGCAGCGCCACTTCCGGCTGGTAGGCGGGCGTCACCTCGAGCTGGGCCTGAAAGCGCAGATGGCGGCGCTGCGACTCGGGGCCGAGCGAGATGATCATCGGCTCGACCGGCACGAAGGCCACGCTGCCCAGCATCGAATCGGTCACCTTGCCCGAGCTGTCATGGGCCGCGGCCTGCTTGTCCGACCCGCCGAGGATCATGCCGGAATAAATAGCGAAAAAGGCCCCGCCACCCAGCACGAGCGCCCCGACAACGCCGAAGATCAACGGCTTCTTGGACCGTTTGGGGGGAGCTTCTGCCCCGTCGATTTCCGTACCGGCCATTTCACGGCCTCCTTGACTGTCCCGACCTCTATAGCCGCGGGAGGGCTAACCGATTGTTAAGCCCGTCCTGCGATGGATATGCGGCAGAAACGGGGCAGAAGCCCCCAGGATCGGGAGACCCGACTTGCAGCAGCTGATGGCCATTTGGACCGGGCTGACCCCGCGCCGCCGGGTGATCGTGATTCTGGCGACCGTCGCGATGTTCGCCGCGGTCCTGTTGCTGTCCCGCGTGGCCACGGCCCCGCGCATGGCATTGCTGTATTCCGGTCTCGACACCGCGGCGGCCGGCGAGGTGATCCGCGCCCTCGACCAGGCCGGCGTCGCCTACGAGGTGCGCGGCCCCGCGATCTATGCCGATGCCCGCCACCGCGATTCGCTGCGCATGACGCTGGCCAGCGAAGGGCTGCCCGCGAATGGCGCGGCGGGCTATGAGCTGCTCGACGGGCTGTCGGGATTCGGCACCACCTCGCAGATGTTCGACGCCGCCTATTGGCGCGCCAAGGAGGGCGAGCTGGCGCGCACGATCCTGGCCAATCCGCAGTTCCGCAGCGCGCGGGTGCATATCGCGACGCCCAGCGCGCGGCCCTTCGCGCGCAATGTCAAGCCGGCGGCGGCGGTCACCGTGGGCGCGGCCGGTGGCCCGCTGGCGCCCGCCCAGGCCAAGGCGCTGCGCTATCTGGTGGCCGCGAGCGTCGCGGGAATGATGCCCGCGGACGTGTCGGTAATCGACGCCAATACCGGCACCGTGGTCTCGGAGGACGGCGCAGCCAGCCTGGGCGGCGATGCCGAAGACCGCGCCGAGGCGCTGAAGGCGCGGCTGGAACGGCTGCTGGCGGCCCGTCTGGGTCCGGGACGCGCCGTGGTCGAGGTCAGCATCGAGACGGAAACGCAAAGCGAATCGATCCGCGAGCGGCGGATCGACCCCGAGAGCCGGATCGCGATCAGCTCGGAGAACGAGCAACGCTCGACCAGCGCGAGCGAGACCGGCGGCGGCGCCGTGACCGTGGCAAGCAACCTGCCCGAGGGCGCGGGCGCATCCGACCGGCAGTCGCAGCGCAAGGAAAACCAGACGCAGGAGCGCGTGAACTACGAGGTCTCGCAGACCGAACGCGAGATCCTGCGGGCCCCGGGCGCGCTCAAGCGGCTGAGCGTCGCGGTCCTGGTCGACGGTGTGGCCGGGCGCGACGAGGCAGGCAAGCCGACCTGGGAACCGCTGCCCGAAGCCGAGATCGAGGCGCTGCGCGAACTGGTCGCCTCGGCGGCCGGGTTCGACGACTCGCGTGGCGATGTCATCACGCTGAAATCCATGCCGTTCGAGCCGGTCGAGGCGCTGGGCTCTGGTCCCGGGGGCAGCCTGTTCTCCGAGGTCTTGCTTGACCCGCTGACGCTGATCCAGCTTGCGGTTCTGGCGGTGGTCGCGCTGATCCTGGGGCTGTTCGTGGTCCGCCCGATCCTGGCCGGTGGCGCCAGCGGCGCGTCCGCAAGCCTGCCGCCGCCGCAAGGTGCGGGGGCGGGGCAGACCTGGCTTGACGGCGAGATCGACCCCGATGACGGCTTCGCGCCGGGCCTGCCGATGGGCACGATGGCGATGAACACGCTCGATCCGGCGGAGTTCACCGATAGCGGCTTTGGCGGCGGCGGCTTTGCCGATGGCGGCTTCGGCGCATCCGCGACCGACCCGGTCGGGCGACTGCGCGACCTGATCGAGGAGCGGCGCGAGGAATCGGTCGCGATCCTGCGCGGCTGGATGGAGGAACGGCAGGAGACGCCGTCATGAGCCGACTGAACCTCGAGGATTTCTCGGCCCCGCGGGTCGAGGAGCCGGTGGCCCGGCCCGAGCCGTTCGATGCCCAGGACGTGCGGCTGAAGGCCTTCGAGGAGGGCTACAAGGCCGGTTGGGACGACGCGGCCGCCGCCGAAGCGGAGTCGCATGCGCGCATCGCGGCGGATTTTGCCAAGACCCTGCAGGAAATGTCTTTCAGCTATCACGAGGCCCGCGCCCACATGATGGGCGCGCTGGGGCCGCTGCTGAGCGCGATGGTCGAGCGGGTCATGCCGCAGCTCGCGGCGGCCGGGTTCACCCGGACCGTGGTCGAGACGGCGATGCGCATCGCCGAGACCGAAGCCGACCGGCCCGTGCGGATCCGGGTCTGCGCCGAGAACCGGGCGGCGCTGGAAGACCTGATCTCGGCCGATCCCGGCCTGCCGCTCGCCGTGGTCGAGGACGACACGCTGGGCCCGGGCCAGGCGCTGGTCTCGGCCGGAACTGCCGAAAGCGAAATCGACATCGACGGGATGCTGTCCGCGATCCGGACGGCGCTCGACGAATTCCTGACCACCCAAGAGGAGAGCCGCCGCCATGTCTGACCCCATGTCCGAGGATCCGGCCGCGGCGCCGGGCGCAAGACTGCTCGACCAGGTGCCGATCGAGATCACGGTTTCGGTCGGCAAGGCCCGCCCGCTGCTGCGCGACCTGCTGCGAATCGAACGCGGCGGCGTGCTGCCGCTGGACCGGCGGATCGACGATCCGGTCGAGCTTTACATCGGCGACCGGCTGATCGCGCGCGGCGAATTGCAGGAGGTCGAGGGATCGCAGCCCGGCCAGATCGCGGTGCGGCTGACCGAGGTCATCGACACCGTGACGGGCGGCTGAGCGATGCGCGCGCCCCTGGTCCTTGCCGCGATCGCGCTGGCCGCGCTGGCCCTGCCGGCGGGCGCGCAGGAGATCTCGATCTCGCTCGGCGGCGAGGGCGGTTCGCTGGCGGGACGGGGCGTGCAGCTGATCCTGCTGATCACCGTGCTGAGCCTGGCACCCGGGCTGGCGATCATGGTGACCTGCTTTCCCTTCATCGTAACCGTGCTGGCGATCCTGCGCCAGGCGATCGGGTTGCAGCAATCGCCGCCCAACATGCTGCTGGTCAGCCTGGCGCTGTTCCTGACCTATTTCGTGATGGAACCGACCTTCACGCTGGCCTGGCAGGAGGGCGTGACCCCCCTGATCGAGGAGACGCTGCCGGTCGAAGAGGCGATCCCGCGCATCATCGACCCGTTCCGCGCCTTCATGGCGGCCCGGGCCGAGGTCGACACCTTCGACGCGCTGGCCGCATTGCGGCCGCAGACCGATCCGGAGGTGCCGATGGCCGAGGCGCCGCTGTCGGTCCTGGTGCCCTCGTTCATGCTGAGCGAGATCGGCCGGGCCTTCGAGATCGGTTTCCTGATCTTCCTGCCCTTCCTGATCATCGACCTCGTGGTCGCGGCGATCCTGATGTCGATGGGCATGATGATGGTCCCGCCGGTGATGGTCTCGATGCCGTTCAAGCTGGCCTTCTTCGTTGTGGCCGATGGCTGGACGCTGATTTCCGAGGCGCTGGTGCGCGGTTATTTCCCGGGCGGATAGACCGCCGGGCCGAAGGCCGGGACCGGGCAGGCCCGCACGGGCCATGATCGACTTCTGACCGCGAGGGCTGCAATGCGCGCCCGGTCGCGCCGACCCGCAGACCCCGGCGCCCTCTCGGCATCGCGCATGGCCCCTCGGGCAAGCGCCGTTTCTTGCAGGGGTTGTCCCCGACTCCCGACGGGAGCTGCTGTCATGGGGCGCGCCTGCACGAAGGATCCGAAGGACAGGGGCGGGATGGCGCGGCGCTTGCAAGGCGATCACACCCGGCGCAAGGCATCGGCCGGGGGTGCAGGGTGACGGCAACGGGCTGGACGATGCCACCCCGCGGCCCTGGAACAACCCCGGCATCCGGCGGATATCGAGGCGGGCTGTGTGGTTTCGCAGGGCCATGCCACCAAGGGCGCGCCGGAGCAGGTGCATCCGCATGGGGCGCGAGGGGTTGGGGCGTGATGTTCCGCCAGAGGACAGGCCCGCGGCGGGCGATCCGGCCCGGTTCGCCCGGGCCGAGGGTCAGCCGCACCGCGAAACCCGCGCGCTCGACGCAGGACGAACTCCCCGCGCTCAAAGCACGACGAATCCCGCGCGCTCAACGCACGACGAATTCCGCGTGCAGCGCACCGGCGGCCTTGATGCTCTTGAGAATGTCGATCATGTCGCGCGGCGACACGCCCAGCGCGTTCAGCCCGGCCACAACCTCGGAGAGCGAGGCGCCGCCAGGCACCTCCGCAAGGCCGATGCCCGGCTCTTCCCGGATATCGGCCCGGGTCCGCGGCACGACCACGGTCTGCCCTGGCGCGAAGGGGTTGGGCTGGACGACCATCGGCTCTTCCTCGATCCGGAGCGTGAGGTTGCCCTGCGAGACGGCCACGCGCGAGATGCGCACGTCCTCGCCCATCACGATCGTGCCGGATCTCTGGTCGACGACGACGCGGGCCTTGCGCTGCGGCTCGACGGTGATGCCCTCGATGCGTTGCAGCGCATGGGCGGGCGACGGGGCCTGGGTTGCGCGGATGTCGAGCACGACCGTGCCCGAGTCGATCATGCGCGCCACGCCGCGCCCGTAATTGTTGTTGATCGCCGCCTCGATCCGGCCGGCGGTGGTGAAATCGGGACTGCGCAGCGCAAGCCGCAGCGAGGTCAGCGTGCTGAAGTCGAAATCGATCTCGCGCTCGACCCGGGCGCCGGAGGGAATGACGCCCGAGGTCGGAACCCCCTGGATCACGGTGGCGCCCTCGCCTTCGGCCGCGGCGCCGCCGGCGATCACGGTGCCCTGGGCGACGGCATAGATCTGGCCGTCCGCGGCGTTCAGCGGGGTCATCACCAGCGTTCCGCCCAACAGGCTCTTGGCATCGCCGATCGCCGAGACCGTCACGTCGATCTGCGAGCCCGCGCGCGAAAACGGTGGCAACTCGGCGGTGACGAAAACCGCGGCGACGTTCTTGGGGCGGAACTGTTCGCCGGTAACGTTAACGCCGAGCCGCTCGAGGATGCTGGACATGATCTCTTCGGTGAAGGGGGCGTTGCGGATGCCGTCGCCCGAACCGTTCAGGCCGACCACGAGGCCGTAGCCCACCAGATCGTTGCCGCGCACGCCGTCGAACTCGACCAGATCCTTGATGCGGATCGGAGAGGCGAAGGCCGGAATGGCCAGGGAGACGGCAAGAAGAACGGTCAGGATCCCGCGCATCATCTGAGGAAGTCCACCAGTTTGAGGCGCGAAAGGCGCGCGGTGATGGTATAGATCGTCTCGAGCTGGGTCTCGGCGGCCTTGAGTTCGCTTGCCGCGTCGTAGGGGTCGACGGCAAGCATGTCGAGCCGGGCAAGCTCCAGCATCTGGCGGCTGGAGGCGTTCTCGGTCTTGATGGTCTCGACCTGCGCCTGGGCGGTGCCGACCTCGCCACGCAGGGTGGTCATGTCGGTGGCATTCGTCAACAGCCCGCCGCCAACGGCCACGGCCAGGGCCTTGCGCTGCGCCAGATCGCCGCCGAGGACGGTATTGTCGGACAGGAGCGCACCGGCGACCAGAAGCTTGAGCGTGGTCCGGATGGTCGGGTCCGCCGCGGTCACGTCGAGGGCCAGGCTGTTGCGGTCGTTCAGGCGCGCAGGCCCGACGGGGGTGTCCGATCCCAGATAGCCCAGGGTGTCGAACCCGCCGCCCGGCGTCTCGAACCAGAGGTCGACCGCATCAAGCACATCCTGGACCGAGGTCAGCCCGGCGACGGCCGCCTTGACCTCGTCGAGTATTTCGGGGGCGGAGGCCAGCGCCGGGCCGTTGGTTGCGGCGCCGGCGAACAGCGTCCGGCCGCCGGCCTGGGCATTCAGCGCGGCGACGGAGAGATCAAGCATGCCCTTCGCCTCGATCCCCAGCAGGTCGATCGTGCCCGCGTCGAACATGGTCGTGGCGGTCAGCAGGCCGGACCCCACCTTCTGCGCGGCATCATGCACCTGCCCGAGCGCATTCTGCATCACCTCGGTCGCAAAGGCGGCCTCCCTGGTGGCGATGTCGTAGGAATCCATGACCTTGAGCCCGCGCTCGATCGAGCCGAGCGCGCGGAAATCGCCCCGCAGACGGGCGGCCGGATCGGCGGTGAGCCCGGTCGAGACCTCCTGCCCGAGGCGGGTGAGACGCGCCTTGATCTCGGTGTTCTGGGCGCGCAGGGCGAAGCCGCGGGACAGGTCGCCCAGGGAAATGAAGGACATGGCTCAAAGCTCCATCAGGCGGCGCATCATCTCGTCGACGGTCTGAATGACGCGCGCATTCGCGGCATAGGCCTGTTCGTACATCAGCAGGCGCTGCAACTCGGCATCGGTGTCCACGCCGCCTTGCAGCTCGGCCTCTTTCAGGGCGTTGGTGCGGGCCATCGCGAAACCTTCGTTCTCGATCGCGCGCTGGGCCTTGACCGAGACAAGGGACACGGTTTCGGAAGCGAGGCCGGAGGCCGAGAAGAACTGCCCGGCCAACGGTCCGGACGCGATCGTCCGGCCCGCGCCCAGCGCCCCGGAAAACGCGTCGATCAGGCGGGAATCGCCGACATCGCCGGGCGCCGCGGCGCCGAGACCGGCGCGCAGCCGCCAGAGCGCGCCGCCCTTGTCCGGATCGACCAGCGTGTTGATGGCGATCCGCTCGGACAGGCCGGGTTCCTGCGGCGGAACGGCCGCGGGATCGAAAGGCGCGTTCGCGCCGATGGTGAAGAGCCCGGCCGCCCCGGCCGGAAGCGTCGCATCCAGCGCGGGATCCTGAAACCGCTCGACGAGGTCGCGGGCAACGGCGTCGAGACTGTCCTGCGCCTGGGGCGCGACGATATCGCGCTGCTCGAACAGGGCTCCCAGGCGGCCACCGCCCATAGGTGCGAAACTTCCCGTGGCGGCAACAGGTTCGCCGTTCAGGGTAAGACCGGACAGCGCCCCGCCGTCGAAGGTCATGCCGGAGACGATGAGGCCCGCGGGGGTGAACCCGAATTCCGAGGCCTGCCCGTCGACGAGGGCGGCCCCGGTGCTGCTGTAGAGCGCGATCGTGCCGTTGTCGCGGGGGATCTGACGCAGCGGGACGATCTCGGCGATGCGGTCGACCAGGACCTGGCGCTGGTCGAAAAGCCCGCTGAAATCGGCCCTGCTGCCGGCATGGCTGCGGATCTCGACATTGAGCTCCGCGATGCGGGCAAGCGAATCGTTCAGGGTCTGGACATCGTTGGCGATGGCCGTCTCGGCGTCCATGCGGACCGCCTGGATGTCGTTCGCGGCCGCGCGGATGGTCCCGGCGACGGCCTGCGCGGAGGACAGGACATCCGCCAGCCGGGTGTTGCTGTCAGGGCGGCTGGCCGCCGAGACCAGCGCGGTTTCCATCGCGGCGATGCGCGCCGCGATGGAATCTGGATCGTCGGGCGTGCCCAGCGCGGCCTCGATCCGCGAGAGCGCGTTGGCGCGCACCCCGGCCCCGCCGGTATCGGCCTGGGAAAGTTGCCGATCCGAGATCAGCGCCTGGTTGACGTCGCGGCGCACGCCGTCGACGCGGACGCCACCCGTCGTGACCGTCGAGGTTTCGAGGGAACGGCGGCCATAGCCGTCGGTCAGCGCGTTCGAGATGTTCGTGGATACGACCTGAGCCCCCCTTGACGCGGCGTTCAGGCCGGACAGGGCATTGGACAGGCTTGCACTCAGGCTCATCTTTCACCTCGCTTCCACGCTGACCGGGGGCGACCGGACTAGCGTTTGATGTTTGTCGTTTCCTGCAGCATCTCGTCCACGGTCTGGATCACCTTGGCATTCGACGAATAGGCGCGCTGGGTCTGGATCAGGTCGGTCAGTTCGCCGGCGATGTCGGTCGTCGAGCCTTCGAGCGCGTAGCCGATGACATCGCCCGTGGGCCCGTCACCGGCATCCCACAGGAAGAACGAGCCGCTGGTGCTGGACAGGGTGTAGATCTGGTTGTCCAGCGTGATCAGGCCGTTCGGATTGGGCAGGTCGACGATCGGCACCTGGTAGAGCGTCCGGGTGATGCCCGTGTCGAAGACGGCCTTGACGAACCCGTTGCCATCGACCTCGACCGAGGTCAGGTTGCCCACCGGAAAACCGTTCTTGATGATCGAGGTGGGCGCGAAACTGTCGGAAAGCTGGCTCATGATGCCGCCCGCATTCTGGGCGCCGATATTGATCGACATGGTATCGCCAAGCGGGCCCACATCGACGTTCAGAACCCCCGTCACCGGGTTCCATGCCCCCGCACCGGCCGCGGTTCCGGCTGCGGTCAGGGTGACCGACTGGAGCGTGCCGCCATTGGCCTGGGTTGCGTCGAAGACCAGTTCGTATTCGCCGATCAAGGCGCCGCCCTGGGCGGAGTCACGCAACTCCATCGTCCATCTGTTGGAGGCGGGAGCTGCGCCGGGAACGTCCGGCGTATAGGTCACCGCGATGCTCTGGGAGGTGCCGAGATTGTCGAAATACTCGACCGACAGGTTCAGCGGCGTCCCGGAGGCGCCGGGCTCGGTCTCGGTCGCGGGCAGGTTGACGCCCAGCGTGATCTCGGTGGTCGGTTCGGCCGCGAACTGGTTGGTCTGGATCTGGACCGGCCGCAAGCCGTCGGACGTGTCCCGGGGATAGGGCGGGATCGTGCCGTCGGGGTTGGCAGGCCAGCCCAGCAGCACAAGTCCGGTCGAGGTGCGCAGGATTCCGTTGGCATCGGTCCGGAACGAGCCCGTTGTTGAAAGAAACATCGGATAGTCGTCGGTGTTCGAGATCAGGGACGTTTCCTGCGTCACCGGCAGAAATCCCCGCCCGCGCACCGCAAGATCGGTCGGATTGTTCGTCGCCTCGAGCGCGCCCGACTGGTCGATCATGCGCGACGAGGTGATCCGCACGCCGCCGGCGGTATAGGTCCCGCGGTTGCCGTCCAGCACCATCGAGTGGAAATCGGTCTGCGCCCGCTTGTAGCCATAGGTCGACGAGTTCGCGATGTTGTCGGCAATGGTCGCAAGCCGGTTCGCATTGGCGGCGAGGCCAGAGACACCGGCGTTAAGCGAGGAGGAAATGGTCATGTAAGCGCCTTTCTGCAGCTTGATCCCCAGCCGACAGCACCGTTACACCCCGACATTTAACGCCCCCCTAACATCTAAAATCCCACCTAGTTCCCCGTGTCCGAGCGCAGCAGCACCAGTTCCAGCCGATTGTTGCGCGGCGCCATCGCGACCGAGACGGCGGGCTTGCGGTCGGCATAGCCGGTGATCCGCTCGAACCGGTCCTGGCGCAGCCCGGCCTCCTCGAGCAGGCGGCGGACCGCATGGGCGCGCGCGGTCGAGAGATCCCAGACCGGGTTGTCGGCCAGAACGATGGGCCGGGCGCTGACATGGCCGGCCACCGCCACCTCGTTGCGCACCAGCGTGAAGGCCTGGCCGATGACCGCGATCAGTTCGTCGAGCACAGGCATCGGCTCGGTGCCGTCACCGACGAAGAGCGGCGCGTCGTCGAGGTCGAATATCTCGACGATCAGCCCCTCGTCGGTCAGGCGCGTCGCGATGTGGCGCAGCAATTGCTCGCTGAAGACGGTTTCGCCGCTCTTGCCGTTCAGCAGTTCCTCGATCTCGCGCAGGGCCTCGGCCTCGGCCTGGGCCAACGCGTCGTTCTTCTGCCTTGCGTCCTGCTCCGAGCCGACCTCGCCGCGGGCCTGCCGTTCGGGCGTGGGGCTGGGCTGGGCTGCGCCGGTCCCGGTCTGGGACAGGATGCGTTCGGAGAACACGCTGTCCCCGCCGAAGGCGCCCTCGCCGCCACCGGAGACCCGGTTGACCGGAATCGTGGGATTGAAATAGTCCGCAATCCCCTTGCGTTGTTTTTCCGTCGTCGCGTTCAGCAGCCACATCAGCATGAAGAAGGCCATCATGGCGGTCACGAAGTCGGCATACGCGACCTTCCACGCCCCACCGTGATGTCCGTCGCCGCCCACTACCTTCTTACGCTTGATGATGACTGGCGCGTTCGTACCATGCGCCATCGCACCACCTTCGTATTTGTACCCCACCGCTTTTCTAGTGGGCAGCCATGCCGATCGGGCTAACGCCGAAACTTGGCGGAATTCGGGCGGTAACGCGCGGAACTGAAGCCTTTTTTCGCGCATGTCCCGAGCCTGGTGCGGCCTGGACGTGCAGACGCGCACAGGGCCGGTGTTCCGGCCCGCCCTTGCGGCGGGGCGTCGCGGCGCCAAGCTTCGTGCGAGGGAAAGACACGATGGAAGGGAGACGCGCGATGGCGGTGGAGGGTCTGCACCATGTCACCTCGCTGGCAAGCGGGGCGGTGGCGAACAATGCGTTCTTCACGACGGTTCTGGGCCTGCGGCGGGTGAAGACGACAGTGAATTTCGACGCGCCGGAGGTCTATCACCTCTATTACGGGGACGAGGTCGGGCGGCCGGGCAGCGTGCTGACCTGTTTCCCCTACGAAGGGGCCAGACGCGGGCGCCGGGGCACGGGCGAGGTGCATGTGACGGCGTTCTCGGTGCCCGAGGGCAGCCTGCCGGACTGGCAGGCGCGGCTGCATGCGGCGGGCGTGCCCGGGCTGTCGGTCGAGGAACGCTTTGGCGAGGCGCGGCTTCTGTTCGACGGGCCGGATGGCGAGCGGCTGGCGCTGGTCGAACGGGCGGACGGGCGCACGCCCTGGGCCGGGGGCGGCGTGGCCGCGGCAATGGCGATCCGGGGCTTTCATGCGGTGACGCTGCGGCTGGCCGATGCCGGACCCACGGCAGAGCTGTTGCAGGCCATGGGCTATGCCGAGACCGGCCGGGACCGGGCGCTGCGGCGGTTCGAACTGGCCCGTCATAACGGGGCCGGGATCGTCGATCTGGAAACGGTCGCGGCTGCGCCCGCGGTTCAGGGCGCGGGTTCGGTTCACCATGTCGCCTTCGCGGTGCCCGACCGGGCGGCGCAGGATGCGCTGCGGCAGGCGCTGGCCGATCAGGGGCTGCGCGCGACCCCGCCGATCGACCGCGACTATTTCCACGCGATCTATTTCCGCAGCCCCGGAGGCGTCCTGTTCGAGATTGCGACGAACGCGCCGGGCTTTACCCGCGACGAGGCGCCCGAGCATCTGGGCGAGGCGCTGAAACTGCCGCGCCAGCACGAACACCTGCGCGGGCGGCTGGAGCGCGACCTGGTCCCGCTCGACCCCTGAAACCGCAAGCGGCGCCCGATGGGGCGCCGCCTGGGAGGTCTGGTGCCGGTGAAGGGACTCGAACCCCCGACCCCATCATTACGAATGACGTGCTCTACCAGCTGAGCTACACCGGCACTGGTGGCGGGGTCTTTAGCACCCTCTTGGGGGGGTGTGTAGACCCTTTTTTCGCAGCTAGCCCGCAGACCCGCCCTTGGCCCCGCCGACCAGCAGGGGCAGCATGTCGGCCGCGCCGGGCAGGGCGATCTGGGGCGCGGGGGCGCGTTTCCAGGCCAGCGTGTCGAAGCCGTGGCAGCGGGTGCAGACCGGCGCCCAGGTTTCATGCGCGGCGCCGCAGCTGTCGCAGACCCATTGCGACCCGCGCGGCGCGCTGAGGGCACGGGCGAGGTAGCCGCGCACCACGCTGTCATCGGCGCCCATGCCGCGCTCGATCGCGGCCATCAGGGTCAGCACGCGCGCGGTGGGGTCGGTCTCGACCAGATCGCCCAGCGCCTTGCGGGCGGCGGGGAAATCCTCGGCGGCGATGTGCAGTTCGGCCATCAGCATGCGGGTTTCGGGCTCGTCGGGCTTGCCTGCGGCCAGGGTCTCGAACCGGGCCACCCGCTCGGCCGGGGTCTCGTCGGGCTGAAGCTCGGCGAAGGCGGCGGCGAGGTCGGGATGGGGCTGGATATCCCAGGCGCGTTTCAGGACCTTGAGCGCCTGTTTCGGCTTGTCCTGCTGGTCCAGCGCACGGGCGGCCAGCGCCGCGGCGGGAATCAGGTCGGGCGACAGCCGGTTCGCCTCGATCGCCATGTCGCGCGCCCGCGGCCCCTCGCCATCGACCATCAGGTCGCGCGCCTCGCACAGCGCGAGGATCGCATCGCGCCGCTTGTGGACGTCGCGGGGCAGCGAGCCATGGCGCAGCTTGGCGTTCAGGGTCTGGCGCGCGCCCTTCCAGTCCTCGGCCCGGGCCTGCAGCTGCAACAGCGTGTCCTGGGTTTCCTCATGCCGGGGTTTCAGCGCGAACGCCTTTTCGGCCAGCTTCATCGCGGTGTCGGTGTCGCCCTCGGACAGTTTCTGCTTCATCAGCCCGCGGATGCCGACGAAGCGGGTCCGGTCGTCCTGCAGGAGCTTCTTGTAGATCTCGGTGGCGCGCGTGCGGTCGCCGGACATCTCGGCGGCCTGCGCGGACAGGAGGTTGGTCAGTTCCGGCCGGCGCAGGTAGCGTTCGGCCTTGGCGGCATTCGACATCGCCAGCCGGGATTCGCCCGAGGCCAGCGCCAGCATGCCATCGGCCAGCGCCTGGAAGCCGCGGCGTTCGCGCGAGCGGTTGAAATAGCGCGAGATCGCGGTTTCGTCGCCGTTCAGAAAGCGCAGGAGCGCGACCAGAAAGCCCGCCAGCTTGAGCAACAGCCACACCGCGGCCATCAGCGCCAGCGCGAGGATCACCGCCTGCAGCGGGCCGAGGGCGAATTCGATATCGGCCACCGCGATGCGCAGGCCGGGGGCGTTTTCCATCAGGATGCCGGCGCCATAGGTCAGGCCCGCGACGATCGCGACGAAGATGAGGATCTTGAGAATAGACCAGAGCATGTGTCGCGCGTCCTTACTGGTTCAGGCTTTGCTCGAGCGCGCGGGCGGCCTCGAGGGCATCGGCGCGATCCGTGGCGGCGGCGATCCAGCCCGACATCTCGTCGCGGGCGGGGTCCGGCAGGGCGTCAAGCTCGGTCAGCGCGGCGCGCAGGTCGCCACCGCGCAGCGCCGCCTCGGCCCGCGAAAGGACGGCATCGGCGTCATCCCCCTCGCGAGGCGCGAGCGAGCGCAGGCCAAGCTGGCTGCGCAGGAAGGCATTGACGCGGTCGCCCGCGCTGCCCGCGGCCTCGACCCGCAGCGCCGCGTCCAGCGCCGCGCGCGCGGCGGGCGGGAAATCGCGCTGGAGCGTGGCGAGCGTGGGCGCGCCCTGTGCGGCGAGGCGCGCCAGCACCTCGGGCATCTCGACCCCCGCGAACTGGTCCAGCGCGCCGTCGAAGGCGGCACCGCTGGCCAGCGCGGCGTCGATCCGCATCAGCGCGGCGCGCGCCTCGATCTGGGCGGCGCGGTCCATGGCGGCATCGACCTCGGCCTCGGCCCGGTCGGCGACGGCAGACACCGACTCGGCCAGCTGGGCATTCTCGTCGCGCTGCGTGGCGAGTTCCGCGCGCATCGCGGCGATCTCGCGCTCATAGGCGGCGACGGCCTCGGCGGCCTGTTCCCCGGCCACGGCAAGCTGGGCCTTGGAAAGATCCTCGACCCGGGCATCGAGCCCGGCAAGGCGGTCGGCAAGATCCGCCGTCCGGCCCGATAGCCCGGAGGTCTGCTCGGCCAGGGCGGCGATCTGGGGGGCAAGCGCCTCGGCCCCGGCATTGCCCGCCTCGGCCAGCGCGGCGATCTGGTCCTGAAGGGCCGCGATCTGGGCCTGCGTCTCGGCCAGCCGGGCGTCCGAGGCGGCCAGGACGGCGCGCATCTCGTCGCCGAGACCGGCGCCGGATCCGGGGAAGGGCCAGCCCTCGGGCTTGATGACATTGGCGGCGGCAAAGCCGAGGCCCGCGGCCAGAACGCCGCCGATCACGGGCGCGAGGAAGCCGCCCCGGGCCTGGGGCGCGGGGGCCGGCTTCGCGGGTTTCGGGGCCGCGGCGGGTGCGGGCTCGGCGCTCGGCCTGGCATCCTCCCAGGCGGCGGTCGCCTCGTCGATCGTGTCGGCCAGATCGCGGGGCGCGTCGCCCTGGGTCTCTGTGCCGTCGGTGGCGGGGGGCGTCTCGGATTCCGTGGGCGCGGGCTGTTCGGGGCCGGTTTCGGCCTCTGGCTGCGACAGCGTGTCGGTCTTCACGGGATCCTTGTCGTCTGGGGTATTTGCCACGGAAAACCGCCTTTCGATTCGCTACGCCTTGGGCCGCGCTGGGCGACGCGGCGAACCATACTGGCTCGCCCCTGCGGTCTCAAGACGCTGGGGCCGTGGTAATCGCCTCGCCCAGGGCGTCCAGCATCGCCGGGCCGTCTGGCCGCGCGGCCGGGCACAGGACAACCGGCGCGGGGCCGGTCCAGGCGGCGGTGACCGCAGGGCTCATGGGCACAAGGGCAAGCCGGGCCGGGCTGTCGCCAAGCTGCGCGCCCACCAGCCGGGCGGAACGCGGCGAAAACAGCGGCAGCAGCGTCAGCGGCGCCTGCGCGACGCGGGCCAGAACATCCGCGCCGAAGGGCAGCGCCGCCTGCCGGTAGACCACGCGCGTCTCGATCTCGAAGCCCAGCGCGGTCAGATCGCCCTTTACATCGCCCGCGGCATGTTCGCCCCGCAGATGCAGCAGCATGCCGCTTGGCCCCGCCGCCGCAAGGTCGCGCACCAGGGTTTCGGCGGTGCCTTCGGACGCGGTGGCGGTGAACCCCGCGGCCCGGGCCGCATCCGCCGTCCGCTCGCCCACGCACCAGGCATGAAGCGAGCGGTCGGGCTGGACGGCGGCAAAGGCCGCGACCCCGTTCTCCGAGGTGAAGATCAGCGCCGCCACTCCGTCCAGCGGGATCGGATCGGCCTCGGGCACGATTTCCATCACCGGCGCGGTCAGGATGTCGAAGCCCGTGCCGAAGCGGGCGGTGAACTCGTCGGCGAAGCGGGCCGATTGCGCCCGGGGACGGGTCAGCAGCAGAAGGGGGCGTTCATGGGGCAAGGCGGGCCTCGCGGGATTGTGCCGGTGGTCGGGCTGGTGTTACCTGCCGCGGTCAGACGAGGCAACGGCAGAGCCATGGGCGACACCCTTACCGTATTGGGGCTGGAAAGCAGCTGCGACGATACCGCCGCGGCCGTGGTGCGCCAGCGCGCCGGGTGCCTGCCCGAAATCCTGTCCTCGGTCGTGCGGGGGCAGACCGCGCTGCACGCGCCCTTTGGCGGCGTGGTGCCCGAGATTGCGGCCCGCGCGCATGCCGAGAAGATCGACCTGTGCGTGGAGCAGGCGCTGGCCGCTGCGGGTGTGGGGCTGGGCGATCTGGACGCGGTGGCGGTGACGGCGGGGCCGGGGCTGATCGGCGGCGTGCTGGCGGGCGTGATGTGCGCCAAGGGGATTTGCGCGGCGACCGGGCTGCCGCTGGTGGGGGTGAACCACCTGGCGGGGCACGCGCTGACCCCGCGGCTGACCGATGGGCTGGGTTTTCCCTATCTGATGCTTCTGGCCTCGGGCGGGCATTGCCAGTTCCTGTCGGTCGCGGGGGTCGAGGATTTCACGCGGCTGGGCGGCACCATCGACGACGCACCGGGCGAGGCGTTTGACAAGACGGCAAAGCTGCTGGGCCTGCCCCAGCCCGGCGGGCCGGAGGTCGAGCGTGCGGCGATGGCGGGCGATCCGGGGCGGTTCGCCTTTCCGCGCCCGCTGATGGACCGGCCGGGCTGCGACATGTCTTTTTCCGGGTTGAAGACCGCGCTGCTGCGGGCGCGGGATGCCATCATCGCGGAAAAGGGCGGGATCACCGTTCAGGACCGCGCCGACCTGTGCGCGGCGTTCCAGGCGGCGGTGCGCGATGTGCTGGCGGGCAAGGCGGCCCGGGCGGTGGCGGCGGCCCCCGGCGCAACCGCGCTGGCGGTGGCGGGGGGTGTCGCCGCGAACCGCGTGATCCGCGCGGCGCTGGAGCAGGTCGCAGGCGATGCGGGGCTGCGCTTTGTCGCGCCACCGCTTGCCTTGTGCACCGACAACGCGGCGATGATCGCCTGGGCGGGGCTGGAGCGGTTCCGGCTGGGCGCGCGCGACGGGATGGACCTGGTCGCCCGGCCGCGCTGGCCACTGGACGAGACACAACCCGCCCTGATCGGTGCGGGCAAGAGGGGAGCCAAGGCATGAGCGTGATCGGGATTGCAGGCGCGGGGGCGTTCGGGACGGCGATGGGCGTCGTTCTGGCCGAGGCCGGGCGCGACGTGGCGATCTGGGCGCATGACGAGGCGTTTGCCGAGGAAATCCGGCAGCGCAACGAAAACCCCCGCCTGCCGGGTGTGCAACTGCCCTCGAACGTGGCGATCACTTCCGATATCGACGCGATCGGCGGCTCGGAACTGGTGCTGCTGGCAACGCCGATGCAGGTGCTGGCCAGCGTGCTGGAAACCTTTGGTCCCCGGCTTGGGGCGAAGGCGATGGTGGCCTGTTGCAAGGGCGTCGATCTGGCGACCGGGCGGGGGCCGGTGGAGATCATCGCCGAGAATTGCCCCGGGACGGTGCCCGCGGTGCTGACCGGGCCGAGTTTCGCCACCGACATCGCGCGCGGACTGCCCACCGCGCTGACGCTGGCCTGCGCCGACCCGTCCGTGGGCGTGGCCTTGCAGGAACGGCTGTCGACCCAGACGCTCAGGCTTTACCGCACGACCGACACGGTGGGGGCGGAACTGGGCGGCGCGCTGAAGAACGTGATGGCGATTGCGGCGGGCATCGTGATCGGAACGGGGCTGGGCGAAAGCGCGCGGGCGGCGCTGATCACGCGGGGCTTTGCCGAGATGCAGCGCTTTGCCCGCGTCTATGGCGCGGACCCCGAAACGCTGGCAGGGCTGTCGGGCTTCGGCGATCTGGTGCTGACCTGCACCTCGGCGCAGTCGCGCAATTTCAGCTTTGGCGTGGCGCTGGGCAAGGGTCAATATTTCGACCCCGAGGTGACGGTCGAGGGCGCGGCCACCGCCCGCGCCGTTGCCGCCATCGCCACGGCGCGCGGCATCGACATGCCGGTGACCCAAAGCGTCGCCCATGTGATCGACGGCCGGCGCAGCATTTCCGAGGCGGTCAAGATCCTCTTGAGCCGCCCGCTGAAGGAGGAATGAGACATGCCGCTTTTCGCGCTGATCTGCCGGGACAGGCCCGGCCATCTGCAAACCCGCCTGGACAACCGCGCCGCCCATCTGGGCTATATCGAACAATCCGGCGTGGTAGCGCAGGCCGGGCCGTTCCTGGACGGCGCCGGGCAGATGTGCGGCTCGCTGGTGATCCTGGACGTGGCCGACCGCGCGGCGGCCGAGGCCTGGGCGGCGGGCGACCCTTACGCCAAGGCGGGGCTGTTCGACAGCGTCGTGATCGAGGAATGGAAACGGGTGATCGGCTGATGGCGTATTGGCTGTTCAAGTCCGAGCCCAGCACCTGGAGCTGGGACGACCAGGTGGCCCGCGGCGATGCGGGCGAGGAATGGGACGGCGTGCGCAACTATCAGGCGCGCAACAACATGCGGGCGATGAGGCTGGGGGATCGGGGGTTCTTTTACCACTCGCTCAGCGAAAAGGCGGTGGTCGGCATCGTCGAGGTGATCGCCGAGGCCCATCCCGACAGCAAGGCCGACGATCCGCGCTGGGAATGCGTGGACATCAAGGCGGTGCAACCGCTGCCCCGGCCCGTGACGCTGGAGATGTGCAAGGCCGAGCCGCGTCTGGCGGACATGGTGCTGGTCAACAACTCGCGCCTGTCGGTGCAGCCGGTGACGGACGATGAATGGCGGATCGTCTGCGAGATGGGCGGGCTGTAGCGGGAATTTCCGCCAGCGGCACTCCGAAAAAAATGGAGGGCTCCACCAGATGCGGAACCCTCCATCACCCCACGTGCACCCTGCGCACCACACGTGAACCTATCTGAGGGCCCCACCATACTGGAGGGCATGTCCGGACCTTAACCCGGGCTGCCGCTCGGCGCAAAGGGCAAGTGCCCGCAATTTGAGACGACTGGGCAGGGAACGCTAAGGGCGCCCGCCGGGGGCGCCCCCGATCCGCGCCGCGAAGGATCAGCCGTAGATCTGTTCCTTGCCGAAATGCTTGGTCAGCATGTAGTAGACCACCGCGCGATACTTGTTGCGCTCGGACTGGCCATAGGTCTCGATCACCGCGTTGATCGCCTCGGTCAGTTCGGGACCGTCGGGCAGGCCAAGCTTCTTGATGAGGAAATTGGTCCGAACCGTCTCGATCTCTCCCGGCTGGGTGGCGGCGACGGTCGCGGCGTCGGCATCGTAGATCGCGGGGCCGCAGCCGATGGTGACCTTGGTCAGCAGTTCCATGTCCGGTTCGATCCCGCATTTGTTGCGCAGGTCGTCGGCATATCGTGCGATCAGCTCTTCGCGTTTTCCCATCTTGCTCCTCCACATATGGCGTTCCGGTTTCTCCGGATGGCCGAAGCCTAGGCCCAAACGAATCGGGGACAAAGGAAAAACCGGGCGACCCGGCGGCAGGCCGGGCATGTGTCGCTTTCACGCCTTGAGGCCGCCGCCGGGGCGCTGTCATATCGGCGCCAGTCACGACGAGGAGGGAACGGGATGGCGTCCTATCTGAAGACCACGCCGACGCGGGAGGGATGGTTTGGCGAGTATGGCGGCGCGATGCTGCCGCCGCCGCTGGAGCCGCATTTCAAGGCGATCCGCGACGCCTATGACCGGATTTCCAAGTCGGCCGAGTTCATCCGCGAGCTGCGCTATATCCGCAAGCATTTCCAGGGCCGGCCGACGCCGGTCTCGCATCTGAAGAACCTGTCGGCGCTGTGCGGCGGCGCGCAGATCTATGCCAAGCGCGAGGATCTGAACCATACCGGCGCGCACAAGCTGAACCATTGCATGGCCGAGGGGTTGCTGGCGCGCTTCATGGGCAAGACGAAGCTGATGGCCGAAACCGGCGCGGGCCAGCATGGCGTGGCGCTGGCCACGGCAGCGGCCTATTTCGGCATGGACTGCGAGATCCACATGGGCGAGATCGACATCGCCAAGGAGGCGCCGAACGTCACCCGGATGAAGCTGCTGGGCGCGACGGTGGTGCCGGTGGGCTTTGGCGGGCGGTCGCTGAAGGAGGCGGTGGATTCGTGCTTCCAGAGCTATCTGGGGCAGGCCGACACGGCGCTGTTCGCCATCGGCTCGGTGGTGGGACCGCATCCCTTTCCGATGATGGTCAGGAACTTCCAGCATGTGGTGGGCGTCGAGGCGCGCGAGCAGTTTCTGGAACTGACGGGCGAGCTGCCCGACATGGTGGCGGCCTGCGTCGGCGGGGGCTCGAACGCGATGGGCCTGTTCTCGGGCTTCATCGACGACGACGTGGCGCTTTACGGGGTCGAGCCGCTGGGCACGTCCTCGACGCTGGGCGACCATGCCGCGACGATCACCTATGGCGAGGATGGCGATATCCACGGGTTCCGGACCATGGTGCTGAAGGATGCGGAGGGCAATCCGGCGCCGGTGCATACCGTGGCCTCGGGGCTGGACTATCCGGGCGTGGGGCCGGAACATGCGCATCTGCATCGCACCGGGCGGGTCACCTATACGGCGGCCGACGACAAGGAGGCGCTGGCCGCCTTCTTCGCGCTGTCGCGGCACGAAGGCATCATCCCGGCGCTGGAAAGCGCGCATGCCGTGGCCTTTGCCATGCGCGAGGCGGAGAACCATCCGGGCAAGTCGATCCTGATCAACCTGTCGGGGCGGGGCGACAAGGATATCGACTATGTGACGCAGACCTACGGGTTCGGCGAGAACCTTTAGGCCGATCAGTCCCTGTTCCGGCTGAAAACGCCCGCCGAAACGAAACGCGCCGCCCGGTATCCCCGGACGGCGCAGCTGTCCCGCGAAGGGACCGATCTCAGTAGCGGTAATGTTCCGGCTTGAACGGGCCTTCGGGGGTGACGCCGATATAGGCGGCCTGTTCGGGCGACAGCCGGGTCAGCTTGACGCCGATCCTGTCCAGATGCAGGCGGGCGACCTTTTCATCCAGATGCTTGGGCAGGATGTAGACGCCGGGCTGGTAGTCGTCGCCCTTGGTCCACAGTTCGATCTGCGCCAGAACCTGGTTGGTGAAGCTTGCGGACATCACGAAGGACGGATGGCCGGTGGCGTTGCCGAGGTTCAGCAGGCGCCCCTCGGACAGAAGGATGATCCGCGCGCCCGAAGGCATCTCGATCATGTCCACCTGGTCCTTGATATTGGTCCATTTGTGGTTCTTCAGCGCGGCGACCTGAATCTCGTTGTCGAAATGGCCGATATTGCCGACGATCGCCATGTCCTTCATCTCGCGCATATGCTCGATGCGGATCACGTCCTTGTTGCCGGTGGTGGTGATGAAGATGTCGGCGGTGCCGATCACATCCTCCAGCAGCACGACCTCGAACCCGTCCATCGCGGCCTGAAGCGCGCAGATCGGGTCGACCTCGGTCACCTTGACGCGGGCACCGGCGCCGCGCAGCGAGGCGGCCGAGCCCTTGCCGACATCGCCATAGCCGCAGACGACGGCGACCTTGCCCGCCATCATCGTGTCGGTGGCCCGCCGGATGCCGTCGACGAGGCTTTCCTTGCAGCCATACTTGTTATCGAATTTCGACTTGGTGACGCTGTCGTTCACGTTGATCGCCGGGAAGGGCAGCAGGCCCTTGGCGTGCAGCTCGTAAAGGCGGTGAACGCCGGTGGTCGTTTCCTCGGACACGCCGCGGATCGCCTCGCGCTGGCGGGTGAACCAGCCGGGGGTTTCGGCCAGGCGCTTGCGGATCTGGGCGAACAGCGCCTCTTCCTCTTCCGAGGTGGGCACGGCGATCAGGTCTTCCTCGCCGTTCTCGACACGCGCGCCGAGCAGGACGTAAAGCGTGGCATCCCCGCCATCGTCGAGGATCATGTTGGCGGTGCCCTCCGCGAACTGGAAGATCCTGTCGGTATAGGCCCAGTAATCGACCAGCGTTTCGCCCTTGATGGCGAAGACGGGCACGCCCGCCTCGGCGATGGCGGCCGCAGCGTGGTCCTGGGTCGAGAAGATGTTGCACGACGCCCAGCGCACATCGGCGCCCAGCGCCACCAGCGTCTCGATCAGGACCGCGGTCTGGATCGTCATGTGCAGGCTGCCCGCGATGCGTGCGCCTTTCAGCGGTTTCGTCTCGCCGAATTCGGCGCGCAGCGCCATCAGGCCCGGCATCTCGGTCTCGGCGATGTCCAGTTCCTTGCGACCGAACGCGGCCAGCGAAATGTCCTTGACGATGTAGTCCTGCGCCATTGCGCCAATCTCCTCGTGTGTCGAAGCTCAGGCGGCACATAGCACCGCGCGCCCGGGTCGACAATGCGCGCGCCCCGTGGCAATCGAACGACCGAAGGAGAGCGGAAATGAAGCAACCGCGCGCGTGGCAAAGGATGCTGTCGGGCAGGCGGCTGGACCTGCTGGACCCGACACCCGTGGATATCGAGATCGAGGACATCGCCCATGGGCTGGCCTTTGTTGCGCGCTGGAACGGGCAGACGCGGGGCGACTGGCCCTATTCTGTGGCGGAACATTCTTTGCTGGTCGAGGCGATCTTTGCCCGGCTGATGCCCGAGGCGCCGGTGAAATGGCGGCTGGCGGCCTTGTTGCACGACGCGCCGGAATATGTGATCGGCGACATGATCTCGCCGGTGAAGGCCGCGGTCGGGCCAGCCTATGGCGAGCTCGACAAGCGGCTGGCGGCGGCGATCCATATCCGCTTCGGACTGCCGGCCGAGGTGCCGAAGACGGTCAAGGCCCAGATCAAGAAGGCCGACCAGATGTCCGCCTGGCTGGAGGCGACGCAACTGGCCGGGTTCTCGGAGAAGGAGGCGGACCGCTTCTTCACCGCGCCGAAACCCGAACTGGTCGCGGGGCTTTGCCTGCATCTGCGCCCGCCGGTCGAGGTGCGCGCGGCCTATACCGCGCGGCACGCGGAATTGCTGGCGCTGCTTTAAGCGCAGATCTGCCCGGCCGCGGCCCCGGCCTGTCGCCAGCCGACGAATTGTTCGCGGGTGAAGGTCAGGACAAGATCGCCCCAGGCCAGTTGCCGCTCGATCCCCTGCGGACAGCCGGTCAGCGGCAGGCTGCGGGGCGGCCCCAATTCGCGGGAGAGCGGCGCGATCACGCCTGATGGCGCGCGGCCGAAATCGACGCGCAGGGCGCTGCCGGAAACGGCAAGACCCCCCGCATCGGGCAGGAACAGGGTCGAAACCCTGTCCTGCGGCGGGGCCGCGACGCAGCCCGCCAGCAGAAGGGCAAGCGCAGCGGCGCCCGCCCTCACCTCGGGCTGCGCTTGGCGAGGATGCGTTGCAGCGTCCGGCGGTGCATGTTCAGCCGCCGCGCGGTTTCCGACACGTTGCGATCGCATTGCTCGTAGACGCGCTGGATATGCTCCCACCGCACGCGATCGGCCGACATCGGGTTCTCGGGCGGGGGCGGCAGCGCCTCGCCATCCGACAGCAGCGCGGCGGTCACATCATTCGCGTCGGCCGGTTTCGACAGGTAATCTGTCGCACCGATCTTGACCGCGGCCACGGCGGTCGCGATGGCGCCATAGCCGGTCAGCACCACGATCTTGGCATCGGGGCGCTTTTCGCGCAGCACCTCGACCACGTCGAGCCCGTTGCCATCCTCAAGCCGCAGATCGACCACCGCATAGGCCGGTGGGCGGGCGGTCGCGATGGCCTTGCCGGCCGCCACGGAATCCGCGGTTTCCGTCTGGAACCCGCGCTTTTCCATCGCCTTGGCAAGACGGCGCAGGAACGGTTCGTCATCGTCCACGATAAGCAGGGTCGGATCGGGGCCGAGATCCTTCAGTTCGCCGTCGGCCATGGGGGCAACCTCCTGATGGGGCCAGACATTTTTTTCCTTGTAGGACGTTAACGCGGATGGGTCAATTTCACTCGGAACGAATCGGCAAAGCAGGCAACCCGGTCCGCCATTTCCTCGGGCGTCATGTCGCGGCCGAAGACCTCGACCACACCAAGGCCCGGAAAGGCGAGGTAGGTAAAGGTGGAATGGTCGATCAGGTAATAGGGGTCTTCCGTGTCCTGCACGCTGTAGAAGGTGCGATAGGCGCGGCTGGCGGCGCGCACCTGTTCGGCTGTGCCGGTCAGGCCCAGCATCCGGGGGTGCATGTAGCCAGTGAACTCGGCCAGCAATTCGGGCGTGTCGCGCCCGGGATCGATCGAGATGAAGACCGGCAGAACCTGATAGCCCCGTGCGTCCAGCAGATGCACGGCCTCGGCGTTGCGGGCATTGTCCAGCGGGCAGACATCGGGGCAGAAGCTGTAGCCGAAATAGATCAGCGTCGGCCCGGTGATCACGTCGCGGTCGGTCACGGTGGCGCCGGTTTCGTCGATCAGGGTAAACGGACCGCCCAATTGCGCCGGATCGCCGCCGATCCGCCCGCTGCGGCATTGGGCGAACCGGTCGTCGGCCGGGCCCATCTGCAAGAGATAAAGCCCGCCGCCGACAAGAGCGGCAATCATCAACACGATCCCGGCTAGGGCTGTGCGGTTCATGGCCTGGCTCCCTGGAGGCGTCATCGCACATTGATCGGCCTTCCGGCGCGGATTAACAAGGGCGAAGCCCGCAACAGGATCCATCATGCCCGAGCCCGTACCCGCCCCCGGCCTCGTGCCGCCCGCAGAGCGCAGCAACTGGATCCGTCTCAGGACGCTGATCCTGCTGCGCTGGGCCGCGATCGCAGGGCAGGTGATCGCGATCGTGGTGGCCGAGGTCTATTTCCAGATCCAGCTCGATCTGGGGCTGTGCCTTCTGGTGGTGGGAACCGCGGTTCTGGCGAATATCATCGCGGTCGCCGTCTTCCCCGAGAACCGGCGGCTGTCGGAAACCGAGACGATGCTGACGCTGCTGTTCGACATCATCCAGCTTGCGGCGCTGCTTTACCTGACGGGCGGGCTGAACAACCCGTTTGCGCTGCTGATCCTGACGCCGGTCACGATCTCGGCCACCGCGCTCAGCCAGCGCTCGACCCTGTTCCTGGCCCATGTGGCCTTTGCGCTGCTCACGCTGCTGGCGTTCTACCACATGCCGCTGGTGACGGCCGACGGCGCGGTGCAGAGCCTGCCGCCGATCTTCCTGTTCGGGTTCTGGGCGGCGCTGGTGATCGGGATCTCGTTCCTGGGGCTTTATGCCGAGCGGGTGATCTCGGAGATGAACAAGATGTCGGACGCGCTTCTGGCGACGCAGATGGCGCTGGCGCGGGAACAGAAGCTGACCGATCTGGGCGGCGTGGTGGCGGCGGCGGCGCATGAACTGGGAACACCGCTGGCCACGATCAAGCTGGTCAGTTCCGAGATGATCGACGAACTGGCCGACCGGCCCGACCTGCGCGAGGACATGGAACTGATCCGCGACCAGGCCGACCGCTGCCGCGACATCATGCGCTCGATGGGCCGGGCCGGGAAGGATGACCTGCACATGCGCAGCGCGCCGCTGGAGGCCATCGTGGAGGAGGCGGCCGAGCCGCATTCGAGCCGCGGCAAGGAGCTGATCTTCCGCTCCGAGCCGATCCATGGCGGCACGCCGCGCATGCCCGTGGTCTATCGTCGGCCCGAGATCATCCACGGGCTGCGCAACCTGATCCAGAACGCCGTCGATTTCGCCGATGCGCGGGTCTGGGTGCTGGCGCAATGGACGCCGGCCGAAATCACCATCCGCATCATGGATGACGGGCCGGGCTATCCGCCGCATCTGCTGGGCCGGATCGGCGATCCCTTCGTGCGCCAGCGCAAGAACCCGCTGCAGCAGAAGAAGCGGCCGGAATACGAGGGGATGGGTCTTGGCCTGTTCATCGCCAAGACGCTTCTGGAACGCTCGGGCGCGCAGGTCATCTTTGCCAACGGGTCCGATCCGTTCCTGACGGATGCCGACAGGTCGGACCAGCGCGGCGCCGTGGTCGAGGTGAAATGGCCGATCTCGGCCATCGGGGTCAGCGCGGAATCCCAGCTGGCGGCGCTGGGCGAGAACATGCCCATCGAGGCCTGAGCGCGGGCAATCGCTGCATTAACGTGACATTAACCCTAATGTCCAAAACATGATCCCGAGGCTTCGGGCTGTGGGACAGGACATGACGGTCGACTGGGTTTTCGCGATGATCCTCGGGGCGACATCGGTCGCGACGGCCGCGCTTGCGCTGTTGGTGCTGCCTCTCGTCCCGCGCCTGGGCCGACCGGAAAAGGCCGCGCAGGGTGAGGCCGACATGGTTTTCCTGTTCGAGGGCGAGCAACTGGTCGATGCGACGCCCGAGGCGCTGCGCTTTCTGGCGGGCGGGCCGCCGGGACTGTCGGACTGGCATCGGCTTTGCGCGCTGGTCGGCCCCCGGTTTCCCTGCTTTCGGGATCGGATGTCGCGGCTTGACCGCGAGGGCAGCGCGCTGCTGACCGAGGCGGGCGGGTCGTCGCAACTGTCCGCGACATGGCTTGACGGCGTGATGCGCCTGTCGCTGCACCTGCCGGAGGAAGTCCGCGCGCAGGACACGCCCGATCCGCAAAGCCTGGCCGCGATGGCGGCGGAACTGACCACGCTGCGCGATGTCGTCGAGGCAATGCCCACCCCCGCCTGGCAAGAGGGCGAGGAGGGCGCCGTCGCCTGGGCCAACAGCGCCTATCTGACGCTCGTCCGCCGCTGCCAGGGCACGGACACGCCGCTGAGCTGGCCGCTGCCGGCGCTGTTCTCGCCCCCCGACAAGGACGACAACGCACCGCATCGCGCGGTGATCCAGACCGACGACGGCCGCGAGCACTGGTTCGACTGCGTCTCGGTGACGGCCGATGGCGCGCTTCTGCGCTTTGCCCTGCCTGCGGATGCCGCGGTCCGGGCCGAGACCGCGCTGCGCAATTTCGTCCAGACCCTGACAAAGACCTTCGCCGAGTTGCCGATCGGGCTGGCGGTGTTCAACCGGGCGCGCGAACTGGTGCTGTTCAATCCGGCGATGCTGGATCTGTTCAACCTGGAACCCGAATTCCTGACCGCGCGGCCAACGCTGGTCGCGGTTCTGGATCGGCTGCGCGAGACGCGGATGATGCCCGAGCCCAAGGATTACCGCACCTGGCGCGAACAGATCGTGAGGCTGGAACGCGACGCGCAGGACGGCGTCTATTCCGACACCTGGACCCTGCCTTCCGGGCAGGTCTACCGCGTGACCGGGCGGCCGCACCCGGACGGTGCCGTGGCCTTCCTGTTCGAGGATATCAGCGCCGAGATGTCGCTGACCCGCCGCTTCCGCGGCGAGATCGAGACCGGGCAGGCGGTGATCGACAGCCTGGACGAGGCCATCGCCGTGTTCTCGGGCGCCGGGCTGCTGATCATGTCGAACGCCGCCTATGCCGAGCTTTGGGGCGAGGACCCGATGCTGGTGATGGGCACCACCGACATCGCCGGAGCCATCGCACGCTGGCAGCAGAACTGCATGCCCGAGGACACCGGCACCACGCTCGAACTGTCCCGCATGATCCGCCAGAGAAAGCCGTGGTCGGGCACCCTTGTGCATCACGACGGGCGCAGGCTGGCCTGCCGGCTGCGATCGGTGGGCGGCGGGGCGGTTCTGGTCGGCTTTCGCCCCGACTGCCAGGTCCAGGGCGCACAGCCCGAGGTTTCGCGCGCGGTGGGCTGATCCGGCCTTGCGGGTCGCGGCCCGGGGCGTAAGACTGCGCCCATGCCGCACCATCCCGCCCCTTTCGCGATCCGCCTGACGCTTGCCTCGGAGGCCGGGATGCGGGCCTTTGCGGACCGGATGGCCGGGCTGCTGCGCGCGGGCGACACGATCCTGCTGGAGGGTCCGATCGGCGCGGGCAAGACGGCGTTTTCCCGGGCGCTGATCGGCGCGCTGCGCACTCGCGCGGGCCTGCCGCCCGAGGACGTGCCCTCGCCGACCTTCACGCTGGTTCAGGTCTATCAGGTCGGGCCGGTCGAGATCTGGCATGCCGATCTTTACCGCCTGTCCCATCCCGACGAGGTGGTCGAACTGGGCCTCGACGAGGCGTTCGGCACCGCGCTTTGCCTTGTCGAATGGCCGGACCGGCTGGGCGATCTTGCACCGGCGGGGGCGTTGCGGCTGCGCCTTACGCAGGGCGCGGACGAGGAAGGTCGCGAGGCGGTTCTGTCCTTCACCGATCCCGCATGGTCGGATCGTCTGGATGCCGCCCTTGCCGAGATCGCCGCCGATGCCTGAGCGGGCCGAATTGATCGCCGCCTTCCTGTCGGGCGCAGGCTGGGGCGGGGCCGCGCGCCGCCCGCTGGCAGGTGATGCCTCGAACCGGCGCTATGAGCGGCTGACCGACGGGCTGCGAACCGCAGTGCTGATGGATGCGCCCGCCGAGCGGGGCGAGGATGTGCGCCCCTTCCTTGCCATCGCGCGGCATCTGTCCGGCTTGGGTCTGTCCGCGCCCACGATCCTGTCGGCCGATCCGGGGGCGGGCCTGTTGCTGCTGGAGGATCTGGGCGACGATCTTTTCGTGCGGGTGGCGGCGCGCGACCCGGCGCAGGAAGAAACGCTTTATGCCGCCGCGGTCGACCTGCTGGCCGAGCTGCACCGCGCGCCGCCCCCCTCGGGCCTTGGCGCCTATGATGCGGCGGCGATGGCGCGGCTCGCCTGCCTGCCCTTCGAGTGGTATCTTCCGGGCATCGACGCCCCCGCCCCCGCCCCCGATGGTACGTCAGAGGCGTTTCGGGCCGGAATAGAGACGATGTTGGCCGAACATGCGTCGCCCTCCGTGCTGATCCTGCGCGACTATCACGCCGAGAACCTGATCTGGCTGCCCGCGCGGCAGGGGTTTGCGCGGGTCGGTCTTCTCGACTTCCAGGACGCGCTGCGCGGGCACCCGGCCTATGATCTGGTCTCGCTGCTGGAGGATGCGCGGCGCGATGTCGATCCGGCGCTGCAATCGCGGATGCGGGCGCGCTATGTCGCGGCGGCCGGCACGCCGCCCGATGCCTTCGAGCGTGCCTATGCCCTGCTGGGCGCGCAGCGCAACCTGCGCATCCTGGGCGTCTTTGCCCGGCTCTGCCTGCGCGACGGCAAGCCCGGCTATCTGCCCCTGCTGCCGCGGGTCTGGGGGCACCTGATGCGCGACCTGTCCCATCCCGACCTTGCCCCCTTGCGCGCGCAGGTGCTGGACCTAATCCCGCCGCCCGAACCCGCCCTTCTCGACCGGATCGCCCGAAAATGCCCGATGCGCTGATGCTGTTTGCCGCCGGGTTCGGCACGCGCATGGGCGCGCTGACCGCCGACCGGCCCAAACCCCTGATCGCGGTCGCGGGCCGCGCGCTGATCGACCATGCGCTGGATCTGGCAAGGGATGCCGGGATCGCCCGGATCGTGGTCAACACCCATTACCGGGCCGAGCAACTGCATGACCATCTGTCCGGGCGCGGCGTCACGATCTCGCACGAGGCGGGCGCGATCCTGGACACAGGCGGCGGGCTGCGCAAGGCGCTGCCGCTTCTGGGCGCGGACACCGTCTTCACGCTGAACAGTGACGCGATCTGGACCGGGCCGAACCCGCTGCGTCGGCTGGCCGACGCATGGGATCCGGACCGCATGGACGCGCTCTTGCTGCTGGTCGCGGCCGACGCGGCGCGCGGCTATCGCGGCAAGGGCGATTTCGCGCTGGACGCCGAAGGCCGGGTCAGCCGCGCGGGACCATCGGTCTATACCGGGGCGCAGATCGTCCGGACGGAACTGCTGGGCGAGATCGCCGAGGAGGCATTCTCGCTCAACTGCATCTGGGACAGGGCGATCGCCGCGGGGCGGCTTTACGGTATCCTGCACGGGGGCGGCTGGTGCGATGTCGGCCATCCGGGCGGCATCGCCGAGGCCGAAGCGATGCTGGCCGAGGCGGGCGATGGCTGACAGCGTGCCCCGCCTGTTCGGCCTGCCGCCGGGCACCGATTTCCCGGCCGCCTTCCTGACTGGGCTGGAGCAGCGGCTGGCCGACGCCCCGCCCGACGCCTGGGCGCGGACCGAGATATGGGTGAACACCCAGCGCATGCGGCGGCGCTTGCAGGATTTGCTGGCCGCCAGCCCCCCGCGGCTTTGGCCCCGCATCCGGCTGGTGGCCGAACTGGGCAGCCATCCGGTGCTGGCCGACCTGCCCGCGCCCCCCTCGCCGCTGCGCCGCAAGCTGGAACTTGCGACGCTTGTGGGCAAACTTCTGGAAATCGAACCGGATCTCGCGCCGCGCAGTTCGATCTTCGACCTTGCCGACAGCCTTGCGCGGCTGATGGACGAGATGCTGGCCGAAGGCGTGGATCCGCAGGCGCTGGACCGTCTCGACATGGGCGATCTGTCGGCGCATTGGGCACGGTCGCGGCGCTTTCTTGGCCTTGTCGACGCCTATCTCGGCCCCGACCCGACGGCGCGCGGCAATGACGGCGCCCGTCAGCGGATGGCGGCGCAACGGCTGGCCGCGCGGTGGCGGACCGATCCGCCCGGGCATCCGGTGATCGTTGCGGGCAGCACGGGGTCGCGGGGCGCGACGGCGCTGTTCATGGCGGCGGTTGCGCGGCTGCCGCAAGGGGCGGTGGTCCTGCCGGGTTTCGATTTCGACATGCCGGGCGCGACCTGGGCCAGCCTCGACGAGGCGCTGGCGGCCGAGGATCATCCGCAATACCGCTTTCGCCGCCTGCTGGACGCGCTGGAGATGGACGCGGCGGCGGTGCAGCCCTGGGATGCCGATGCCCAGCCGCCAAGCCCGGCGCGCAACCGGCTTGTCTCGCTCGCGCTGCGGCCTGCACCGGTGACGGATCAGTGGATGGATGAGGGACCGCGCCTTACTTATCTGGACGAGGCCACCGCCCGCATGGCCCTGATCGAGGCAGCCTCGCCGCGGGCCGAGGCGCTGGCCGTCGCCTTGCGGCTGCGCGAGGCGGCCGAGGCCGGACGAAATGCGGCGCTCATCACCCCGAACCGCACCCTGACCCGGCAGGTCGCCGCCGCGCTGGACCGCTGGGGCATCCTGCCCGACGATAGCGGGGGGGTGCCGCTGCCGCTGTCGCCGCCGGGCCGGTTCCTGCGGCAGGTGGCGGGGGTGTTCGGCCAGCGGTTGACGGTGGCGGGGCTGCTGGCGCTGCTCAAGCATCCGCTGACCGCCTCGGGCCTGGGCCAGCGGGCGCAGCATCTGCTCTGGACGCGCGAGCTTGAGTTGCATTTGCGCCGCCATGGCCCGGCCTTTCCCGATGGCGCGGCGCTGCGCGACTGGGCGGGCAAGGGGCGCACGGATGGGCGCGTTGACTGGGCCGCATGGCTGGGCGGGGCGCTCGACGGGCTGGATCGGGCCGGAACAGAGCCTTTGTCGGCCCATGTCGCGCGCCATCTTGCGCTGGCCGAGACACTGGCCGGTGGGCCGGAGGGCGCGGGCAGCGGGGGGCTTTGGGCCGAGGCGGCAGGCGAGGTTGCGCGCGCGGCCTGCGATGCCCTGCAAGCCGAAGCCGACGCCGGGGGCGAGATGTCGCCCGCCGATTACGCCGCCCTGTTCGAGGCCATCCTGCGCAAGCACGAGGTCCGCTCGGCCCCCGAACCGCATCCCGGCATCATGATCTGGGGCACGCTGGAAGCCCGCGTTCAGGGGGCCGATCTGGTGATCCTGGCCGGGCTGAACGAAGGCTCCTGGCCAGAGACGCCCGCGCCCGATCCCTGGCTCAATCGCCAGATGCGCGCCCAGCTTGGCCTGTTGCTGCCCGAGCGCCGGATCGGGCTGGCCGCGCATGACTACCAGCAGGCGATCTGTGCCCCCGAAATCGTGCTGAGCCGCGCGATCCGCGATGCCGAGGCACAGACCGTTCCCGCGCGCTGGCTGAACCGGCTGACCAACCTGCTGGACGGGCTGAAGGTCACCGGCGGACCCGAGGCGCTGAAGGCGATGCGGGCCCGCGGCGCAGAATGGCTGCGCCTTGCCGATGCGCTGGAACGGCCCGCCGCGCCCATCCCGGCCGCCCCGCGCCCCTCGCCCCGGCCGCCCGTCGCCGATCGGCCCGCGCAATTGTCGGTGACGGCTGTCGAGCGGTTGATCCGCGATCCCTACGCCGTCTATGCGCGCCATATCCTGCGGCTGAAACCGCTCGACCCGCTGTGCCACCAGGCCGATGCGCCCCTGCGCGGCACGGTTCTGCACAAGGTTCTGGAACGCTTCCTGGCCGAGCCGCTTGACCCCGATCCGGCCCAGGCCGAGGCGCGCCTGATGGCGCTGGCCGATTCCGTTCTGGCCGAGGATGCGCCCTGGCCCGCAGCGCGAGCGCTGTGGCGGGCGCGGTTGGGCCGCGTCGCGGCCGGGTTCGTGCGGGACGAGGCCAAACGGCAAGCCGCTGCGCAGTGCATCGCCCGCGAGCGTGCCGGGGCGGTGGCGCTGCCCGACGGGTTCCGGCTGACCGCGAATGCCGACCGGATCGACCTGCGCGATGACGGGCAGCTGGTGATCTACGATTACAAGACCGGCACGCCGCCCAGCCAGAAGGCGATGGAAGTCTTCGACAAGCAGTTGCTGCTGGAAGCCTGCATCGCCGAACGCGGCGGGTTCGAGGGCATCGCCGCCGCCCCGGTGCATGAGGTCAGCTATCTGGGCCTGGGCAACCCGCCGAAAACCGTGACGAACCCGCTTGAAAACGGGCTGGTCGCTCGCACCTGGGCCGAGCTTGGGCGGCTGATCGCGCATTATGCGCGGCCCGAACAGGGATACACCGCGCGCAGCCGGTTGCAGAAGCGGACGGATCGGACCGATTACGACCTGCTGTCGCGCTTCGGCGAATGGGACGAGACCGACGCCCCCCTCGCGATGGAGGTCGGCGGATGAGGCGCCATGATGCGACCGAGCGCCAGGTCCAGGCGGCGGATCCGGCGAACTCCACCTGGCTGGGGGCGAATGCAGGCTCGGGCAAGACGCGGGTGCTGACCGACCGGGTGGCGCGGCTCTTGCTGAACCGGGTGCCGCCGCAGCGCATCCTGTGCCTGACCTATACCAAGGCCGCCGCCAGCGAGATGCAGAACCGGCTGTTCGAACGGCTGGGCGGCTGGGCGATGCTGGGCGATGCCGATCTGCGCCGCGCGCTGCACGAACTTGGCGTGGACGGCCCGATCGAGGCCGCACTGCTGCGCGAGGCGCGGCGGCTTTTCGCGCGCGCAATCGAGACGCCCGGCGGGCTGAAGATCCAGACCATCCATTCCTTCTGCGCGTCCCTCTTGCGGCGGTTCCCGCTGGAGGCGGGCGTCTCGCCGCAATTCGCCGAGATGGACGACCGCGCGGCGCGGCGTCTGCGGGCCGAGATCGTCGAGGAGATGGCCGAGGGGCCGGAGGCAGCGGTCTTTGCCGGGCTGGCGCGGTTCCACACCGACGAAGACCTAGACGCCCTGACCGCCGAGATCGCGGGACAGCGCGACCGCTTTTCCGGGGCGGGGGATGCGGATGCGATCTGGCGGCTGTTCGGGCTGGCGCCGGGGTTCGATGCGGCGGCCTTGATGGCGCAGGTTCTGACGGGGGCCGAGGCCGATCTGATGGCATCGCTTCTGCCCGCCCTGCGTGCGGGAAGCTCGACCGATCAGAAGGATGCGGTGCGCCTTGCCGCGCTGGATCTGACCCGGCCCGATACGGCGCTTCTGGCCGGGCTTGAGGCGGTCTTCCTGACCGGCTCGGGCGCCAAGCAGCCGTTTTCGGCCAAGATCGGCGCCTTTCCCACCAAGGCGACGCAGGCCGCCCTTGGCCCCGCGCTGGACGATCTGAACGCGCTGATGGTCCGGGTCGAGGGCGCGCGCGCGCCCCGTATCGCGCGGGACGCCGCCGAGCGGACATTGGCGCTGCACCGCTTTGCCGCCGCTTTCCTGCCGCGCTATGCCCGCCGCAAGCAGGCGCATGGCTGGCTGGATTTCGATGACCTGATCCTGAAGGCCCGCGCGTTGCTGACCGATCCCGGCGTCGCGCAATGGGTGCTGTTCCGGCTGGATGGCGGTCTGGACCACATCCTTGTGGACGAGGCGCAGGACACAAGCCCCGCGCAATGGGCGGTGATCGAATTGCTGGCGCAGGAATTCACCGCCGGGCGCGGGGCGCGCGAAGGGGTCGAGCGGACGATATTCGTCGTCGGCGACAAGAAGCAGTCGATCTATTCCTTCCAGGGCGCCGATCCGGGCGGGTTCGACCGGATGAAGGCGGCTTTTGGAGAGCGGTTGCGCGGGATCGACCGCACGCTGGTCGATCTGACGCTGGAATATTCCTTCCGCTCCTCGCCCGCGATCCTGAACGTGGTCGATCTGACCTTTCCCGAAGGCGCGCGGCAGGGGCTGGACCGCGACATGCTGCACCGGGCGTTCCATGCCGATCTGCCGGGGCGCGTCGATCTCTGGCCGGTAGTCGAGGACAGCGAAAAGCCCGAGGCGGGCGACTGGGCAGAGCCGGTCGACATGCTGGCCGAGGAGCATCACACGGTCCGGCTGGCCCGGCAGGTGGCGGGCGCGATCCGGGGGATGATCGACCGGGGCGAGACGATTGCGGTCAAGGAGCAGGGCGGCTTCAGGCGGCGCAAGCTGCGCGAGCGGGATTTTCTGATCCTGGTGCAGCGGCGGTCGGACCTTTTCCACGAGATCATCCGCGCCTGCAAGGCCGAGGGGCTGGACGTGGCGGGCGCCGACCGGCTCAAGATCGGCGGCGAACTGGCGGTGCGCGATCTGACCGCGCTGCTGTCCTTTCTCGCGCTGCCCGAGGACGACCTGTCGCTGGCCTGCGCGCTGCGCTCGCCGCTGTTCGGCTGGGACGAGGCAGCACTTTACCGGCTGGCCGCGGGGCGAGGCCATGCCTGGCTGTGGCAGGCGCTTCGCGACGCGGATTGGGCCGGAACAGAGACGAAATCCATCCTGACCGCCCTGCGCGACGAGGCCGATTTCCTGCGGCCCTACGAATTGCTGGAACGTATCCTGACCCGGCATGACGGCCGCCGCCGCCTGATCGCCCGGCTGGGCGACGAGGCCGAGGACGGGATCGACGCGCTGCTGGCGCAGGCGCTGGCCTATGAACGGACCGAGGTGCCCTCGCTGACCGGGTTCCTGGGCTGGCTTGAAAGCGACGAGGTCGAGATCAAGCGCCAGCTCGATTCCGCGGGAAACCGGCTGCGGGTGATGACCGTGCATGGCGCCAAGGGGCTTGAGGCGCCGGTGGTGATCCTGCCCGATACGGCGGCCCGGCAAGTGCGCATCCACGACCAGCTATACCTGCTGGAAAATGGCAGCATCGCCTGGAAGACGCCCGCCGAGGACCGCCCGCCCGCGCTGGCTGCGGCGCATGAGGCGCGGGTGCGGCGCGAGGAGGAGGAACGCGCCCGGCTGCTTTACGTCGCGATGACGCGGGCCGAGCAATGGCTGATCGTCGCCGCGGCGGGCAAGCTGACCAAGGATGGCAGCGATTGGTACAGCCGGATCGCGGCGGGGCTGGACCGGGCCGGCGCGGTGACCTGGGATTTCGGCTTCGCGACCGGGCAGCGTTACGAATTGGGCGATTGGGGCGATGCTGCCGCGGACGAGCGCCCGGCACCGGCGCCGGCCCTGGCGCTGCCCGATTGGACGCAGCGCGAGGCCCAGCGCCCGCCACGCCCGCCGCAGCCGCTCTCGCCGTCTGATCTGGGCGGGGCCAAGGTGATGGCGGGCGAGGCAGGCGGGCTTGCGGCCGAGGCGGCGATGGCGCGGGGCACATGGCTGCACCTGCTGCTGGAACACCTGCCCGCCGCCGCGCCCGCCGACCGCCCGGCGCTGGCCCATGCGCTGCTGACCCGTTGCGACCCGCCAGCACCCGAAGCCGGGATCGACAGCTTGCGCGCCGAGGCCGAGGCGCTGCTGGCCGATCCGCGGCTCGCTCCCGTCTTTGCCCCCGGCACGCTGGCCGAGGTGCCGTTTTCCGCCGAACTGAACGGCCGCCCGCTGCGCGGCACCATCGACCGGCTGATCGTTGGCGCCGATCACGTTTGCGCGGTCGATTTCAAGACCAATGCCCTGAGCCCCGATCGGCCCGAGGATGTGCCCGAAGGGCTCTTGCGCCAGATGGGCGCCTATGGCCATTCCCTGGCAGGGATCTATCCCGGGACACGGATCGAAACCGCGATCCTGTGGACGCGGACGGGGCTGCTGATGCCCATCCCCGAGGCCTTGGGCAAGGCGGCGCTTGCCCGCGCGGCCCTGCCTTGACGGCCCATCCCCCGCTTCTTACTGTCCCGCAACGATCGCAGGTTCCAAGGAGAGACCCGATGCCGACCCATTCCGTCACCGACGACACCTTCGACGCCGAGGTGCGCAATTCCGACATCCCCGTGGTGGTGGATTTCTGGGCAGAATGGTGCGGACCCTGCAAGCAGATCGGCCCGGCGCTGGAAGAACTGGCGGACGAGTACGAGGGCAAGGTCAAGATCGTCAAGGTGAACGTGGACGACAACCCCAACACCCCCGCCCAGATGGGCGTGCGCGGCATCCCGGCCCTGTTCCTGTTCAAGGACGGGCAGGTGGTGTCCAACAAGATCGGCGCCGCACCCAAGGCCGCGCTGAAAGGCTGGATCGAAGAGTCGGTCTGAACGACCGCGTCCAGGGCTGAGACAATGGGGCGCTGCGGCGCCCCTTTCTGTTGCACGCCTTGTGGGGCAGCATCGGGCACATATATGCGCCGAAGCGCAAAGCACGGAGGGCGCCCATGGCAAGAGACGAGTTTCCCGGCTGGCACGGCACGACGATCATCGGCGTCAAGCGCGGCGGGCAGGTGGTGATTGCGGGCGACGGGCAGGTGAGCCTGGGCCAGACCGTCATCAAGGGCACCGCGCGCAAGGTGCGGCGCCTGTCGCCCGGCGGCTTTGACGTGGTGGCGGGGTTTGCGGGCTCGACCGCGGATGCCTTTACCCTGCTGGAACGCCTCGAGGCCAAACTGGAGGCGACGCCCGGGCAGTTGCAGCGCGCGGCGGTGGAACTGGCCAAGGACTGGCGCACCGACAAGTACCTGCAAAAGCTCGAAGCCATGCTGATCGTCAGCGACGGGGCCGAGTTGTATGTCATCACCGGCGTGGGCGATGTGCTGTCGCCCGAACATGACGTGGCGGCCATCGGGTCGGGCGGGAATTACGCGCTGGCCGCCGCCCGCGGTCTGATCGAGAACACCGAGTTGTCGGCCGAAGAGGTCGCCCGCAAGGCCATGGCGATCGCGGCCGATATCTGCGTCTACACGAATGGCAACCTGACGGTGGAGACGATTTCCAAATGACCGACCTGACCCCCCGCGAGATCGTCTCGGAACTGGATCGCTTCATCATCGGGCAGAAGGACGCCAAGCGCGCGGTTGCGGTGGCGCTGCGCAATCGCTGGCGGCGCAAGCAGTTGGCCGACGACCTGCGCGAAGAAGTCTACCCCAAGAACATCCTGATGATCGGCCCGACCGGCGTCGGCAAGACCGAGATCTCGCGCCGCCTTGCCCGGCTGGCCCGCGCACCCTTCATCAAGGTCGAGGCGACCAAGTTCACCGAGGTCGGCTATGTCGGGCGCGACGTGGAACAGATCATCCGCGATCTGGTGGACAGCGCGATCGCCCAGACCCGCGACTGGATGCGCGAGGAGGTCAAGGCCGCGGCGCATCTGGCCGCGGAGGAACGGGTGATCGAGGCCATCGCCGGGACGGATGCTCGCGAACAGACGCGCGAGATGTTTCGCGGCAAGCTGAAACGCGGCGAGCTGGACGAGACGATGATCGAGCTTGAGGTGGCGGATACCTCGAACCCGCTGCCGATGATGGAGATCCCCGGAATGCCGCCCGGCCAGGGCGGCGGGATGATGTCGCTGGGCGATCTGTTCGGCAAGGCGTTCGGCGGGCGCAGGGTGCGGCGCAGGATGACGGTGCGCGACAGCTACGAGATCCTGATCTCGGAAGAGGCCGACAAACTTCTGGATGACGAGACGGTGACGCGCACCGCGCTTGAGGCGGTACAGGAAAACGGGATCGTGTTCCTGGACGAGATCGACAAGGTCTGCGCGCGCTCCGACACGCGCGGCGCCGATGTCAGCCGCGAGGGGGTGCAGCGCGACCTGCTCCCGCTGATCGAGGGCACGACGGTTTCCACCAAGCACGGCCCGGTCAAGACCGACCATATCCTGTTCATCGCCTCGGGCGCCTTCCACATCGCCAAGCCGTCCGACCTGTTGCCCGAATTGCAGGGGCGGCTGCCGATCCGGGTAGAACTGCGCGCGCTGACCGAAGCCGATTTTGTGCGCATCCTGACCGAGACCGAAAACGCGCTGACCCGGCAATATGCCGCGCTGATGGAGACCGAGAAGGTCAATGTCACCTTCACCGAGGATGGCATCGCGGCGCTGGCGCGGATCGCGGCCGAGGTAAATGAAAGCGTCGAGAATATCGGCGCGCGGCGGCTTTACACGGTGATGGAGCGGGTGTTCGAGGAACTGAGCTTCACCGCCCCCGATCGCGGCGGCGAGGCGGTTGAAGTGAATTCCGATTTCGTCGAGAAGAATCTCGGGGCGCTGACACGGTCGGCCGATGTGACGCGCTACATTCTCTGATCCCGGCCGCTGGGGCTGCCCGTGCTGCGACAGATCGCCATGCTCCTGTGCCTTGTCGCGCTGGCGGGCTGTGCGGCACGCGGTATGGTGGCCATGGCGCCCGAAGCGACACCCGGGACGGTCGAGCGGATCGTCTATGTCGGCACGACGCGCATGGCGGATGCCGGGCGGCTGTTCGCCAATACCCGGTCCGAAGAACTCGACTTTGGCGCGTTCACGGTTTCCATCCCTCCGAACCGGGCACCGGGCGAGATAGCCTATCCCAAGGGCCAGCCCGATCCAGGGCGCCAGTTCCTGATGCGTTCGGCCCGATTGTTCGATCACCCCTCCGCTTTCACCGCGGCACTGGCCCGCGATATCTCCGCACGGCCCAGGGGAAAGCGAGCGGCGGTCGTTTTCGTCCATGGGTTCAACACGAATTTCGCCGAAGGTCTCTATCGCTCGGCGCAGCTGGCGCATGATTTCGGGATCGAGGGGGTCGCGGTGCATTACTCCTGGCCCAGCGCCGCCAGCCCCTTCGGCTATGCCCATGACCGCGACAGCGCGCTGTTCGCGCGCAGGGGGTTCGCCGAATTGCTGGAGGCGCTGATCGCGGCCCGCCCCGACGAGTTGCTGATCGTTGCCCATTCGATGGGCGGCCTGCTGACGATGGAGACCCTGCGCCACATGGCGCTGGCCAACCCCGGGCGCGTCGCGCGCGAGATCGACGGGCTGATCCTGCTCTCGCCGGATATCGACGTGGACGTGTTCCGCGCGCAGGTCCGCGATATCGACGCGATGCCGCAAAGCGTGGTGGTCTTCACCTCGCAACGCGACCGGGCTCTGTCATTGTCTGCCCGGCTGTCGGGCCAACGAGACCGGCTGGGCAATATCCGGAGTGTCGCCGACGTGGCCGATCTGAATGTCATCGTGCTGGACGTGACCGGGTTCTCGACCGGGATGGGCCATTTCACGGCCGGCACCTCGCCCGACCTGTTCCGGTTGTTGCGCGACGTGCCGACGCTGCAGCAGGCGTTCGACTCGGGCGCGGCCGGGCGGCCGGGGTTGTTGCCGGGCACGGTCATCACCGTGCAGAACGCAACCGCGGTCATCCTGTCGCCGCTGACCGCGCTGGCCCGGCAATGACGGCTCAGCGGGGGCGGCGCAGGTAGACGTAAACCGCCCCATCGCCGCCATGACGCCGATGCGCCTGCGCGACCTGCAGCACCGCGGCGGCCAGCGGCGGCTGGTGCAGCCAGTGCGGAACCTGCCGCCTGAGCACACCGCGTCTCTCGGGGATCGGGCCATTGCCTTCGGGCCCCTGTCCCTTGCCGGTGATGACCAGCACGAGGCGCCGCCCCTCGGCCTGGGCGCGCAGGATGAAGCCGGTCAGCGCCGGATGCGCCTCGGCCAGCGTCATGCCATGCAGGTCGATGCGCGCCTCGGGCGACAGCTTGCCGCCCTTGAGCCGGTTGAACGCCTTGCGGTCCATGCGGATCGCCGCGTCCGAGGGCGGGGCGGATGTCGCGGTCCCGGTCGCGCGCGCCCCGATGCGGAAAGGAGCAATCGGGGCGGGGCCCGGGGGCGGGGCGGCGGGCGGCTCTTTGCGTTCGCCCGGTTCGGGCGCGGGTCCGGGGCGCTTGCCCGGCAGGGGACGGGTGCGTCGGGCGACGAGATCCCACAGCGCGCGATCCTCGCCGCTCAGCTGGCCGGAACGGCGGCGGGCCACCGGCCTAGCCCTCGGGCAGCAGGGCAAGCGCGGTCTCGATCGGCAAGAGCACGATCATGCGCCCGCGGTCACGGATACGCCCGGCCCTTTCGCCCGCCGCCTTGCCCGTGCCATAGAAGATGTCCGCCCGCTGCGCCCCCTTGATCGCCGATCCGGTGTCTTGCGCCACCATCAACCGGTGCAGCGGCGCGCGGCCGCCCTTTTCGATCCACACGGGCGCGCCCAGCGGCACAAAGGCGGGATCGACGGCAATGGTGCGCATCGGCGTGATCGAGCGATTCATCGCGCCCAGCGGCCCCTTGTCGGCGGGCAACTGATCGAGTTCGCGGAAGAACACGAAGGAGGGGTTGTGATGCAGCAGCGCGCGCCCTTGCTCGGGGTTGCGGCGCACCCAGGACCGGATCACCTGAGCCGAGACCTGATGCGGCTCGTAGATGCCGCGCCGCACCAGTTCCTGCCCGATCGAGCGGTATTCATGCCCGTTCTTGCCGCCATAGCCGACCCGAAGCGTCGTGCCGTCCTTCAGACGGATACGGCCCGAACCCTGCACCTGAAGGAAGAAGACATCCACCGGATCGTCGAGCCAGGCGATTTCCAGCCCGCGGCCCCGCAGGACGCCGTCTTCCTCGATCTCGCGCCGGGAATGCCAGGGCTCGCCCTGGATCAGGTCCGGCGGGGTGCGATAGACCGGGTAGCGAAAGCGCGCATCGGGGCGGCGCGCGCCCTCGAGTTCGGGTTCGAAATAGCCGGTAAACAATGCCGGGCCGGTGCCGCCGATCAGCACGGGCCGAAAGAACAGTTCGAAAAAGCGGCGCGCATCCTGCTGGTGTTCGGCGACCGCGCAAAGCGATGACCAGGTCAGGTCGGGCAGATCAAGGCAGGTTTCGCGAAAGACGGCCAGCGCGGTGGCGTGGTCGTCCCGTTCCCAGCCCTTGAGATCGGAGAACCGCAGGATTTCGACCGGCAGATCGGGCCGCGCGGGCCCCGCGCTCATCGCAAGCGCCAGACAGGCCACCGCGCCCAGGCCACGGATCATTCGCCCGTGGCGACAAGCTGCCAGTTCGGGTCGTCGACCCCCATCCGCCGGGCGAAGGTCCAGATATCGCGCTGGCGCTTGATCTCGCTGGGGCTGCCCTCGACCACATCACCCGAAAGGTTGCGCACGACAGAGGTCAGTTCGCCCACGAATTTCACGACCAGTTCGGCCTCGCCGGTATCGCGGTCGAAGGTGGCATCCTTCAGTGCAAGTTCGCGCACGCCGACGAAATTCGCCTCGACCGTCAGGCCCTGGTCCTCGCGCAGCCGGACCACTTCGGCAAAGCTGTCCAGAACCTCGGGGGCGAGGAAGGACTCGACATCTTCAAGCTCGCCCCGCTCGAAGGCCATCAGGATCATTTCATAGGCCCCGCGCGCGCCATGCAGGAACTCGCCCACCGAAAAGCCGGGCTCGGCCATCTTCATGGCGGCAAGCGCCTTGGCCGCCGGGCTGCCATCGGGAACGTGATCGGTGATGTCGCTGTCGACACCGCCCTGGATCACCTCGAATTCGCGGCGCGAATCGGAACGGCGCGAGGCGGGGTCGGGCATCGACAGTGGCGGCTTCTCGAAACCCTCGCGCGTGCCGAGCACCGAACGCAGGCGCAGGATCAGGAACACGGCAATTCCCGCGAGAACCAGAAGTTGGATGATGGCAGAGCCCATGGTGACCTCGCAGCGTGCCGTCAGTCTTTGTATCTGAACATTACCGGACTTATGTAAGGCAGGTGCCGGGTCAAGTCCACCTGCGCGGTTCGTCGAGGGTTCTCCATGTGGATTTTCGTTCTCTTCCTGTGTGTGCCGCTGATCGAGATCGCCCTGTTCATCCAGGTGGGCGGTGCGATCGGCCTGTGGGCCACGCTGGCCATCGTCGTCCTGACGGCGGTGATCGGCACCTTGCTGATCCGCCAGCAAGGCGCGATGGCGATGGCGCAGCTTCGCAATTCGTTCCGGGAATTACGCGATCCGGCCGAGCCGCTGGCCCATGGGGCGATGATTCTCTTCGCCGGCGCGCTGCTGCTGACGCCCGGTTTCTTTACCGATGCCGTGGGTTTCGCGCTTCTGATGCCGCCCGTGCGCGCCGCGGCCTATCGCTGGCTGTCGCAACGGATCGTCGTCCAGAGCATGACATATGGCGCGGACCCCGGCCCCCGGCCCCGCGCACCGACCCATGGTGACGTGATCGAGGGCGAGTTCGAGGAACTGGAGCCCAGGGACGACCAGCCGCGCGGCCGATCGGGCTGGACGCAGCATTGAGCCGATGCGCCCAAGCTGCTAATCGGATCGCGACGTAACATTCGCCAGGAGCACATCATGAGCGAGACCGAAGGCAACGGCGCGGGCGCACAGCAACCGCCCCAGGTGCGGATGCAAATCCTTGGCCAGTATATCCGCGACCTCTCGTTCGAGAACGTCCTTGTCCAGAAGGGCGTGCAGGGGGAGGTCACGCCCGATATCAGCGTTCAGGTCGGGCTGGATGCACGCAAGCGTCCCACCGAGCATCAGTTCGAGATCATCTGCAAGTTCACGATCAACTCGAAGAACAAGAACGACGGCGCGACGCTGTTCCTGCTGGAGATCGACTATGGCGGGGTCTTCCATGTCGAGAACGTGCCCGAAGACCAGCTTCACCCGTTCCTGCTGATCGAATGCCCGCGGATGTTGTTTCCCTATATCCGGCGCATCGTGTCCGACATGACCCGCGATGGCGGCTTCCCGCCGCTGAACCTGGAACCTGTGGATTTCGTGGCGCTCTACAGGCAGGAAATCGCCCGCCGGGCGCAGGAGGCCCAGCCGGCCCCGAATGTGGGCAATGGCGGAACGGCCTGACGGTCTATCCGAACTGCCGCCAGAGGGCCTTGTCACCCAGACCCTCGACAAAGGCGGCATGCGCCGCTGCCTCCTCCTCTGTCAGACGGGGGGGCAGCGATTTTGGACGGGGGCGAGGGCGCCATTCTCCGCCCGTCGCGGCGTCGGTCCCGGCCGCCGGACCTGAAGACAGCACAAGGTCGGGTTGCCGCCCGCCGACAAGTTCCAGATAGACCTCGGCCAGGATCTCGGAATCGAGGAGCGCGCCGTGCTTTTCGCGCGCCGAGTTGTCGATCCCGAAGCGTCGGCACAGCGCATCCAGCGAGGCGGGCGAGCCCGGAAATTTCTGCCGTGCCATCGCCAGCGTGTCCAGGGCCCGTTCCCACGGGATCGCGGGCAGGCCGACCCAGCCCAGTTCGGCATTCAGGAACTTCATGTCGAAGGCGGCGTTGTGGATCACCAGCCGCGCCTCGGCGACGAATTCCAGGAACTCGGCGGCCACCAGCCGGAACACGGGCTTGTCGCGCAGGAAGTCGTCGCCCAGCCCATGCACCTGGAACGCCTCGGGCGGCATCGGGCGTTCGGGATTGATGTACTGGTGATAGGTCCGCCCCGTGGGCAGGTGGTTCCACAGCTCGACCGCGCCGATTTCCACGATGCGATGGCCTTCGGACGGCTCGAAGCCTGTGGTCTCGGTGTCGAGAACGATCTCACGCATGGTTTTCCCTCAGCTTGTCGAGCAAGGCTTGCACCTCGGCGCGGGTCTGTTCAAGGCTGCGCGTCTCGATGACATGGTCGGCGCGGGCGCGTTTCTCGGCATCGGGCATCTGCCGCGACAGCAGAAGGTCGAATTGCGCCTCGGTCATGCCCGGGCGGGACAAGACGCGGGCGCGCTGCACCTCGGGCGCGGCGGTCACGACCAGCACCGCGTCAAGCCAGTCCTCGGCACCGGTCTCGAACAGCAGGGGGATATCCAGCACCAGCACCGGCGCGTCGGCATGCGCCTTCGTGAACGCTTCCCGGTCGGCGGCTACCAGCGGATGCACCACCGCCTCGATCCGGGCCAGCGCCGATGGATCGCGCCCGATCCAGTCCTTGAGCGTGGCACGGTCCACACCCGCCTGGCCGACCGCGTCGGGGCAAAGCGCGGCAATCGCGGGAATGGCGGCTCCGCCCGGGCCATAGAGCCGGTGAACAGCCGCATCGGCATCCCAGACCGGCACGCCCAGCACGCGGAAGATGTCCGCGGTCGTCGATTTCCCCATCCCGATGGATCCCGTCAGGCCCAGCAGGAAAGGACGCCCGCTCATTCCGCCAGCAACACCGCGCGGGCGGCGGCATCCACCTCGGGACGGCGGCCGAACCAGCGTTCGAAACCGGGCGCGGCCTGGTGCAGCAGCATGCCCAGCCCGTCCACCGCGATGCAGCCCCGCGCCCGCGCCTCGGCGAGGAATGTGGTTTCGAGCGGCGTGTAGACCAGGTCCGAGACCACCGCGCCCGGGCTGAGCGCATCCAGCGGCACGCGGAACTCCGACTTGCCGACCATGCCCAGCGAGGTCGTGTTGACCACGGTCGCCGCGCCCTCGATCATTCCGGCAGCCTGCACCCAGTCATGGATGACGATCTTGGGGCCGAACTCGGCGCGCAGCGCCTCGGCGCGGGATCGGGTGCGGTTGCTGACGCGGATCTCGCGCACCCCCTGTTCGGAGAGCGCCGCGATCACCGCCCGTGCGGCCCCGCCAGCGCCGAGGATCGCGGCCGGCCCCGCCGCCGGATCCCAGCCCGGTGCGCCCTGGCGCAGGTTCTCGATGAAGCCGATTCCGTCGGTATTATCGGCATGCACCTTGCCATCGGCGCGGAAGATCAGCGTGTTCGCCGCCCCGATCAGCGCCGCCCGGTCGGACACCAGATCGGCAAGGCCCAGGATCGTCTCCTTGTGCGGGATGGTCACGTTCACCCCGACGAAACCCATGCGCGGCAGGGCGGCCAAAACCTCCTTCAGGTCGGCCTGTGCGACATCCATGGGAATGTAATAGCCCCGGATCCCGTAGCGTTCCAGCCAGTGCCGATGGAGCAGCGGTGACTTGGAATGGTCAACCGGAGAGCCGATCAGCCCGGCCAGCGGTATCTTTTCACTCATGCCATCAACGCTCCGCGCGTGGTCAGAAAGGTCAGAAGCGGCAGAAGGGGCAACCCCAGGATGTCGAAATAGTCCCCTTCGATGCGCGAGAACAGCCGGATCCCCTCTTCCTCGATCTTGTAGGCGCCGACTGCGTCACGCACGCCATGCCAGTTGCGGTTCAGATAGTCCTCCAGGTAAGCGTCCGAGAAGGGGCGCATGGTCAGCTTGACCCGGCCGACATGGCGCCAGAGCGGCTTGAGGTCGTCATAGACGACGACGGCCGACAGCAATTCATGCGGGGGGGCTCCCCGCAAGGCCCGCAATTGCGCGCGCGCCTCGTCCATCGAGGCGGGCTTGCCCAGGACCCGGCCGCGATGGGCCAGAATCTGATCACAGCCGATCACCAGCGCCTCGGGTGCCTTGGCCGCGGCGCGTTCGGCCTTGAAGGCGGCCAGCGTCTCGGCGATCTCGGCGGGGGCGGCGCCCTCGGCCTCCAGACCGTCGCGGATCGCGGCCTCGTCGACGGCAACCGGCATGGCCTCGAACACCAGACCTGCCCGTTCGAGAAGCTGTCGCCGGATCGGCGAGCCGGAAGCAAGGATCACGCGTTCGGACATCTCGGTAGAACCCTGTGGAAAAGCGTAGGAACGGTTTTCGCATGTGATGGAACAAGCCGCCCCAGAGCCTCCGAGGTGCCGGTCGGTCGGGAAAAAGTCAAGCCAAGGGCCCTGTCGATCCACGGTGGATCGTCGCATCCCGGTCCTGTGAGGGACTCGCCCCGACCGGAACAATCCCCCGACATCCACAGATCCGTATCGGATTAACTATATCTAAAGTATTGTTAAAGATTGGTTTTTATCATGTCTCCCCGATGTCCCGAAGATACCAACACGCTTTTCAACATCCGTGTCCCTGTGGACAGAGTCGGGGAGGGATCGGTAATCCCCACAACCCACAGCCCCTACAGAAACATCATCTTTTCTTTTCTTTCCTTATTCCCTTAGAAGGGGCCCGATCGGATCCTGCGCTGGAGTGAGAGAATGGCCGAGTTCCTGGCGTCCTACTATCCCTGGACCAAGTCGCTGCACATCATCGTGGTGCTGACCTGGATGGCCGGCCTTTTCTACCTGCCCCGGATCTTCGTCTATCACGTCGAACGCGCAGCCGTGGGCAGCGAGACCGACGAGGTTTTCAAGGTCATGGAGATGAAGCTCTACCGCTACATCATGAATCCCTCGATCATCCTGGTCTGGGTGTTCGGCCTTGCGCTGGTCTTTACGCCCGGCATCGTCGACTGGGGATCGGTCTGGCCCTATGCCAAGGGCGCGGCAGTGATCGGGATGACCTGGTTCCACATGTGGCTGGGCCTGCGGCGCAAGGAATTCCTCGCGGGCACCAACACGCGCACCGGGCGCAGCTACCGGATGATGAACGAGGTGCCGACGCTTCTGATGCTCGTGATCGTCTTCGCGGTGGTCCTGAAATTCTGAAAGATTGACTCGGGCCGGTCCGGGTTCTATTGACGTCGGTCAGCGGGCCGTCCGGCCACGCGCATTCCCCTTTTCCGCAAGCCGCGCCTCCGGGTGCCCCTGTCGCGATATTCCCATGACCCAGGAAAGCCTGAACCTCGCCGATCTCAAGGCCAAGAGCCCCAAGGATCTCCTCGCCATGGCCGAGGAACTGGAGATCGAGAACGCCTCGACGATGCGCAAGGGCGAGATGATGTTCTCGATCCTGAAGGAGCGTGCCGAGGAAGGGTGGGAAATCTCGGGCCAGGGCGTGCTCGAGGTGTTGCAGGACGGCTTCGGCTTCCTGCGCTCGCCCGAGGCGAACTATCTGCCCGGTCCCGACGACATCTATGTCTCGCCCGACATGATCCGGCAGCATTCATTGCGCACCGGCGACACGGTCGATGGCGTCATGGTCGCTCCGCGCGAGAACGAGCGCTATTTCGCGATCACCAAGGTCACGCGCATCAATTTCGAGGATCCCGACCGCGCGCGGCACAAGATCAACTTCGACAACCTGACGCCGCTCTATCCCGACGAGCGGCTGAAGATGGAAATCGAGGATCCGACGATCAAGGACCGCTCGGCCCGGATCATCGACCTGGTGGCCCCCATCGGCAAGGGTCAGCGCGCCCTGATCGTTGCGCCGCCGCGCACCGGCAAGACGGTGCTGTTGCAGAACATCGCCCATTCGATCGAGACGAACCACCCCGAGACCTATCTGATCGTCCTGCTGATCGACGAACGCCCCGAAGAGGTGACCGACATGCAGCGTTCCGTGAAGGGCGAGGTCATTTCCTCGACCTTCGACGAGCCTGCAACACGTCACGTCGCGGTGGCCGAGATGGTGATCGAAAAGGCCAAGCGTCTGGTCGAGCACAAGCGAGATGTTGTTATCCTTCTGGACTCGATCACAAGACTTGGTCGTGCGTTCAACACCGTGGTGCCGTCCTCAGGCAAGGTGCTGACCGGTGGTGTGGACGCCAACGCCCTGCAACGCCCGAAACGGTTCTTCGGTGCCGCGCGCAATATCGAGGAGGGCGGGTCGCTCACCATCATCGCGACGGCGCTGATCGACACCGGTAGCCGCATGGACGAGGTGATCTTCGAAGAGTTCAAGGGCACCGGCAACTGCGAGATCGTTCTGGACCGCAAGGTGGCGGACAAGCGCGTCTTCCCGGCGATGGACATCCTGAAATCCGGCACGCGGAAAGAGGATCTTCTGGTGGATCAGAAGGATCTGCAAAAGACCTTCGTTCTGCGGCGTATCCTGAACCCGATGGGCACGACCGACGCCATCGAGTTCCTGATCTCCAAGCTCAAGCAGACCAAGACCAATTCCGAATTCTTCGATTCGATGAACACCTGAGGGCTGCGCCCGGAGGTGACCAATGGACACGATCTTCGCTCTGGCGACGGCGCGCGGAAAGGCCGGCGTGGCCGTCATCCGCGTTTCCGGTCCGCAGGCGCCGAACGCGGCCCGCGCGCTGGCAGGGACCCTGCCGTCCGCGCGGCTGGCCGGGCTGCGCCGATTGGTCGATGCGCAGGGCGAGGTGCTGGATAGCGCGCTGGTCCTGCGCTTCGAAAAGGGGGCCAGTTTCACCGGCGAAGACGTGGTCGAACTGCATTGCCATGGCAGCCCGGCGACCGTGACCGCGCTGTTGCGGACATTGGGCGAAATGGATGGCCTGCGCATGGCCGAGCCTGGCGAATTCACCCGCCGTGCGCTGGAGAACGGCGTGCTCGATCTTGCCCAGGTCGAAGGGTTGGGCGATCTGCTGGAGGCCGAGACCGAGGCGCAGCGGCGGCAGGCCTTGCGCGTTCTGTCCGGGGCGCTGGGTGAAAAGGCGGAGGGTTGGCGCGCGGCATTGATCCGGGCCGCGGCCTTGCTCGAGGCGGTGATCGACTTTGCAGACGAGGATGTGCCCGTCGATGTGACGCCCGAAGTGGCGGATCTCTTGCAAGGCGTCGCCCGCTCGCTGAACACCGAAATTGCCGGGGTCGCAGCGGCCGAGCGCATCCGCGATGGGTTCGAGGTCGCCATCGTCGGTCCGCCGAATGCCGGAAAATCGACGCTTCTGAACCATCTGGCCGGACGCGAGGCGGCGATCACGTCGGAACATGCGGGAACCACGCGGGATGTGATCGAGGTTCGGATGGACCTGAATGGCCTGCCCGTGACGATCCTCGACACGGCCGGGCTGCGCGACAGTGCCGATGCGGTCGAGACGATCGGAATCGAACGTGCGATTGCCCGGGCGCGGAGTGCCGATCTGCGTGTCTTTCTCCTGGACGAGGCCGGGCGCATCGAGGGGTTGGAACCGGCGCCCGGGGATATCGTCGTGCGGGGCAAGGCGGATCTGGTCGGGGCTGGGCAGTTCGCGGTGTCCGGCAAGACGGGCGAGGGCGTTGGCGATCTGGTCGCGCGGATCACCGCATTCCTCGAAACCCGCGCGGCCCGTGCCGAAACCGCCACGCGGGAGCGGCATCGTCTGGCGATGCTTCGCGCAGGCGAATCTATTGCCGAGGCGCAGAATCGGCTATCGCTGGGGATGGACGCGGCGGAACTGGCCGCCGAGGATCTGCACCGTGCAATTCGTGCTCTTGATTCCCTTGTCGGCCGTGTCGATGTGGAGCAGGTGCTGGACGAGATCTTCGCGCGGTTCTGCCTGGGGAAGTGAGGAGTGTTTCACGTGAAACATTGCGACTTCGATGTCGTTGTCGTGGGGGGCGGTCATGCCGGGGCCGAGGCCGCCCATGCCGCCGCGCGCCTTGGCGTCCGGGTCGCGCTGATCACGCTGCGCCGCGACGCGATTGGCGTGATGTCCTGCAATCCGGCGATCGGCGGGCTGGGCAAGGGCCATCTGGTGCGCGAGGTCGATGCGCTGGACGGAATCATGGGACAGGCCGCGGATCGCGCGGGCATCCAGTTCCGTCTGTTGAACCGCCGCAAGGGGCCGGCCGTGCAGGGGCCACGCGCCCAGGCTGACCGGCGGGCCTATCGCGAGGCCGTTCAGGCGGCGCTGTCCGCCGTGCCGAACCTGACGATTCTCGAGGCGGAGGTTGCGGACCTGATCGAAGCCGCCGGGCGGATCGTCGGTCTCCGCCTTGCGGATGGGGCGGAGATCGCCGCGGGCGCGGTCGTTCTGACCACAGGCACTTTCCTGCGCGGAGTTATCCATATCGGCGACCGGCAGGTCCCGGGCGGTCGGATGGGCGACCGTCCATCCGTGCCATTGGCCGAAAGGATCGACAGTTTCGGCCTGCCGCTGGGTCGGCTCAAGACGGGCACGCCGCCGCGCCTGGATGGCCGCACGATTGACTGGGATCGTCTGGAGGGTCAGCCCGGCGACCAAGAGCCGGTGCTTTTCTCTTTTCTTTCCAAAGAGCTGCGCCTGCCGCAAGTCTCCTGCGGTATCACCCACACCAATGCGCAAACGCATGAGATCATCCGGCAGAACCTGTCGCGCTCGGCGATGTATGGGGGGCATATCGAAGGGGTCGGGCCGCGCTATTGCCCCTCGATCGAGGACAAGATCGTGCGGTTCGCCGAGAAGGACTCGCATCAGATCTTCCTCGAACCCGAGGGGCTGGACGATCCGACCGTCTATCCCAACGGTATCTCGACCTCGCTCCCCGAAGAGGTGCAGCAGGCCTATGTCCGCTCCATCGCCGGGCTTGAGAACGCGGTGATCCTGCAACCCGGTTACGCGATCGAGTATGATTATGTCGATCCCCGCGCGCTGCGCAGCACGCTGGAATTGCGCGACGTGCCGGGGCTGTATCTTGCCGGGCAGATCAACGGCACCACGGGCTATGAAGAGGCCGCGGCGCAGGGGCTGGTCGCGGGGCTGAATGCTGCGCGCCATGTGCGGGGCGAGGGCCCGGCGCAATTCACCCGGACAAGCAGCTATATCGGCGTGATGATCGACGATCTCGTGACCCGCGGCGTCAGCGAACCCTACCGGATGTTCACCTCGCGGGCCGAGTTCCGGCTGTCCTTGCGGGCCGACAATGCCGATCAGCGGCTGACCCCGCTGGGTCTGGAACTGGGGTGCATCGGGGAAGAGCGCGCGCAGGTCTTTGCTGACAAGATGGAGCGGATGGCGCGGGTGCGGGGACAATTGGACGCCATGTCGCTCACGCCGCGCGAGATATCGGCGGCCGGAATCAGGGTGAATGCCGATGGAAACCGGCGCAGCGGCTTCGACCTGCTGGCCTTTCCTGACGTCCGCTTTGCGGATCTCCTGGCGCTGGACCCATCCCTTGCAGCGGTGGATGCAGAGGTTGCGGCCCAGCTGGAGCGGGACGCGCTTTATGCGAATTACATCCGCCGTCAGGAACAGGACGTGCAGGCGATGCGGCGCGACGAGGCGCATGCCTTGCCGAATGATTTCCCCTATGACCGGATCGACGGGTTGTCGAACGAGTTGAAGGGCAAGTTGATGGCGGCCCAACCGGAAACCCTGGCGCAGGCGGCGCGACTCGAGGGGATGACACCGGCCGCCCTGACGCTGATCCTTGCCCGGTTGCGGCAGATCGACCGGCGCTCGGCATGATGGCGTCGCCCGGGGGGATTTCCGATGTTTCACGTGAAACATCGGACCGGCTTGACCACCTTGCTGCTCTGCTGCGGAAGTGGAACCCGGCGATCAACCTGGTTTCGCGCGCAACGCTCGACGTTCTGGAAATCCGACATATCGTTGATTCCGCGCAGCTTTTCGGACATTTACCGAATGGCGCACGACGCTGGACCGACTTGGGCAGCGGCGGCGGCTTTCCCGGCCTGGTCATCGCGATCCTCGCCGCCCAAGGCGCGCCGGATCTGGCGGTTGACCTGATCGAAAGCGATCAGCGCAAGGCCGTGTTCCTGCGGACGGCGGCGCAGGAGCTTGGTCTTGATAATGTGACCGTTTTCGCAAGCCGGATCGAGACCGTGCCATCGCGACAGGCGGACGTGATCTCGGCACGCGCCCTGGCGCCGTTGAGCCAGCTTCTGGACTTTGCCGACCGGCATCTGGCGCATGGCGGGATCGCGCTTTTTCCCAAAGGCGCGCGCCATGACGAAGAACTGGACGAGGCGCTTGTATCCTGGCGGTTCGAAGTTCAGAAGATCCCCAGCACGACCGACCCCCAGGCCGTCATCCTGAAAATCGGAGGCATCGCCCGTGTCTGATCCGACGCGTCCCAAAGGCCCGAAGATCATTGCCGTGGCCAACCAGAAGGGCGGCGTCGGCAAGACCACGACCGCGATCAACCTGGCCGCCGCGCTGGTCGAAGAGGGCCGCAAGGCGCTGATCGTCGATATCGACCCGCAGGGCAACGCCTCGACCGGGCTGGGGATCGAGGCCGGACAGCGCGCGCGCACCACCTATGACCTGCTGCTGGAAGAGGCACCGCTGGATCAGATCGTGGTGAAGACCGAGATCGACGGCCTGTTGATCGCGCCCGGAACCACCGATCTCAGCTCGGCCGATATCGAGATGGTCGCGAATGAAAAGCGCAGTTTCCTGCTGCATGACGCGTTGCGCCAGCCCGCGATCGACGCCTATGGGTTGGATTTCGTGCTGATCGATTGCCCGCCCTCGCTGAACCTGCTGACGGTGAACGCGATGGTTGCCGCGCATTCGGTTCTGGTGCCGCTGCAAAGCGAGTTCTTCGCGCTCGAGGGGCTGTCGCAACTCATGCTGACGATTCGCGAGCTGCGCCAGACCGCGAATCCCTCGCTGCGAATCGAGGGGGTCGTGATGACAATGACCGACCGCCGCAACAACCTGTCCCAGCAGGTCGAGAATGACGCGCGGGCCTATCTGGGGGATCTGGTATTCCAGACCGTGATTCCGCGGAACGTGCGGGTGAGTGAAGCGCCATCGTTTTCGATGCCGGTGTTGAGCTACGATCCCATGTCCAAGGGCGCGCAGGCCTACCGGGCCTTGGCACGCGAGATATTGGGGTTTAAACCAGCGGTAACCGCATGATGTTGGGAGATTGCCGATGACCCTGAAGAACACGGGCAAGCGGGGCCTCGGCCGGGGTCTGTCGGCGCTGATGGCGGATGTGCAGATCGACCCCGTGCCGGAGCGGGGCGAGGCGCCGCGCGGCAAGCCCGACCAGATCGTGACGCTCGACCTGCTGGAACCGAATCCGGACCAGCCGCGGCGGCAATTCTCGGACGAGGCGTTGCAGGAGCTCGCCGCCTCGATTCGCGAGAAGGGTGTAATTCAGCCCCTCATCGTCCGCCCCAGCAAGCGGACCGAGGGGCGATTCGAGATCGTGGCGGGCGAACGCCGCTGGCGGGCCTGCCAGATGGCGCAGACCCACGAGGTTCCGGTGATCGTGCGCGACCTCGACGATATCGAGGTGCTGGAAATCGCGATCATCGAGAATATCCAGCGCGCCGACCTGAACGCGGTCGAAGAGGCGATGGGCTATCGCCAACTGATGGACCGGTTCGGCCACACCCAGGACAAGGTGGCCGAGGCGCTGGGCAAGAGCCGCAGCCATATCGCCAACCTGTTGCGGCTGCTGCAACTGCCCGAAGAGGTGCTGGACCATGTTCGTCATGGGCGGATGAGCGCGGGCCATGCGCGGGCGCTGATCACCACCGAAAACCCGGTGCGGCTGGCGCAAGAGGTCATCGCGGGCGGGCTGTCGGTGCGCGAGACCGAGAAACTGGCCAAGCGCACGGCCGATCCGCCCAGCGCGCCGCGCAAGGCGGGCGGGGCGGCGGAAAAGGATGCCGATACCCGCGCGCTGGAACAGGATCTGTCGGCCAATCTGGGGATGAAGGTCTCGATCGAGCATTCCGCCGACGGCTCGGGGCGGCTGGTGATCGGCTATCGCAGTCTCGACGATCTGGACCGGCTTTGCGGCGCGCTGAGTTCCGCGCGCGGCAGCGACTTCGGCTAGGGCAGGTCAGTCCGGCAGAAGCTCGCGGATCACCGCGTTCAGCACCGCGCGACCGGCATCTGTGGTCCGCAAGCGGTCGCCCTCGCATCGGATCAGGCCAAGCGCCTCTAGCCCTGCGATCCGGCTGGCGTCCAGCGGCTGCCCGGCAAGGCGCTGATACCGCACAAGGGATAGCCCCTCGGTCAGCCGCATCCCCATCATGAGGTATTCCGTGGCCTGTTCCTGCGGGGAAAGCGCTGTCCGCGGCGCCTCGCCATGCCCGTCGCGCGCCACACGGTCCAGCCACTCGGCCGGGGCAAGTGGTGTTTCCGTTGCCCAGCGCTGCCCGTCCAACGTAAGGCGGCCATGGGCGCCGGGGCCGATCCCGGCATAATCGCCATAGCGCCAATAGATCAGGTTGTGGCGCGACTCTGCGCCGGGGCGGGCGTGGTTCGACACCTCATAGGCGGGCAGGCCAGCGGCGGCGCAGATCTCCTGCGTGGCCAGATACATGTCGGCGGCGCGGTCGTCATCGGGAAGGCCGCGCAGCCCGCCCCGTGCGTGCCGGTCGCCGAAGGCCGTGCCGGGCTCGATCGTCAGCTGGTAAAGCGACAGGTGATCGACGGCCATCGCCAGCGCCTGACCAAGTTCCGCCTGCCAATCGGCCAGAGTCTGGTCCTGCCTTGCATAGATCAGGTCGAAACTCACCCGCTCGAACGTGCTGCGCGCGATGTCGAAGGCGGCGCGCGCCTCGGCGGCAGAGTGCAACCGGCCCAGGCGGTGCAGATCGGCATCGTTCAGTGCCTGCACGCCCAGCGATACCCGGCTCACGCCCGCATCGCGATAGCCGGCGAACCGGCCCGCCTCGACCGAGCCGGGATTGGCCTCCAGCGTCACTTCCATGTCGTTCGCGCAGGGCCATGTCGCGCGCACGGTGTCCAGGATCGCGGCCACCAGGTCGGGTGCCATCAGGCTGGGCGTGCCGCCGCCGAAAAAGACGCTGTTCAGCGTGCGCGAGCCGGTTTCTGCGCCGATGCGGCGGATCTCGGACAGGTAGGCGCGTTGCCATTCGCCCATGTCGATGCTGGCCGCGACATGGGAGTTGAAGTCGCAATAGGGGCATTTCGACAGGCAGAACGGCCAGTGGACATAAAGCCCGAAGCCGCCCGCCTGCCAGTCCTCAGCCGCCAATGGCCTGCACCAGTTTTTCGAAGGCGCGGCCGCGATGGCTGATCCGGTTCTTTGCCCAGCGGTCCATCTGGGCAAAGGTCACGTCGAACCCGTCGGGCTGAAAGATCGGGTCATAGCCATGCCCCTGATCGCCGCGGCCGGGCCAGACGATGCGGCCGGGAACCTCGCCCACGAAGACCTCGTCCTGCCCATCGGGCCAGGCGAGGACAAAGGTGCAGGAAAACCGCGCGGAGTAGGGCGCTGGCGTCCCGGTTGCCTGAAGCTCGCGCCAGACCCGTTCCATCGCCATTCCGAAGTCACGACCAGACCCTGTTTCGGCCCAATCCGCCGTATGCACCCCCGGCGCACCGCCCAGCGCATCGACCGAAAGTCCGCTGTCATCGGCCAGGGCGGGCAGGCCGGTTGCCCTGGCGGCGGCATGGGCCTTGATCCGGGCATTGCCGATGAAACTGTCCTCGGTCTCGGGGGGTTCGGGCAGGTTCATCTCGGCCGCGCCGACCACGGAAATGCCGTGCGGCTCCAGCAGATGCGCGATCTCGTCCAGCTTGCCCCGGTTATGGGTCGCCACCAGCAGCCGGTTGCCCGTGAAACGGCGCATCGCTCAGGCTCCGACCGCGGCCCTTTGCGCCGCGACCAGCTGGGCGACACCGGCATCGGCCAGCCCCAGCAGCTTGTCCATCTGCTCGCGCGTGAAGGTGGCGCCCTCGGCTGACATCTGCACCTCGATCAGCCGACCCGAGCCGGTCATCACGAAATTCCCGTCGACGCCCGCCTCGCTGTCCTCGGGATAGTCCAGATCCAGCACGGCTTGTCCGGCATAGATCCCGCAGGACACCGCCGCGACCGGATCGGTCATCGGGTCCGAGATCACTTCGCCGGTCTTCATCAGCTTGTTCACCGCCAGCCGCAGCGCGACCCAGCCGCCGGTGATCGCCGCGCAGCGGGTGCCGCCATCGGCCTGGATCACGTCGCAATCGACGGTGATCTGCCGCTCGCCCAGCGCGACCCGGTCGACACCGGCCCGCAAGGACCGCCCGATCAGCCGCTGGATTTCCACCGTGCGCCCGCCCTGCTTGCCCGCCGACGCCTCGCGCCGCATCCGCGTCGTGGTCGCGCGCGGCAGCATCCCGTATTCCGCCGTCACCCAGCCAAGGCCCGAGTTCTTCATGAAGGGCGGCACGCGCTCTTCCAGAGAGGCGGTGCACAGCACATGGGTATCGCCGATCCGGATCAGGCACGACCCTTCGGCATGTTTCGTCACGCCGGTCTCGATTGAAACGGGGCGCATTTCGCTTACATCACGACCAGACGGGCGCATGGGATATCCTCTCTCGGGTTCGGCGCTTTGCTCCCATGAGAGGGGCCATGATGCAAGCCCGATTGACGCAAGCGCGACCTGTCCTTTAATTGCTCCGCCTCTCAGGAAAGCTGCCCAAGGTGACCGAAACCCCGAGACTTCTCGACGAGATGAACGACCGCTCGCGCGAGGTGTTCCGCCGCGTGGTCGAGGGCTATCTGGAAACCGGCGATCCGGTCGGCTCGCGCACGCTGACCCGCAGCATGAGCGAGAAGGTCAGCGCCGCCACCATCCGCAACGTGATGCAGGATCTGGAATTCCTGGGACTGCTGGACAGCCCGCATGTCTCGGCCGGGCGGATACCGACGCAGCTGGGCCTGCGCATGTTTGTCGATGGCCTGCTGGAGATGCGCGAACTCGAGAGCGAGGATCGAGAAAAGATCGACGCGACGCTGGGCAGCAACGAACGCGATGTGGGCGTGATGCTGGACCGGGTCGGCGCGGCGCTGTCGGGCGTGACGCGGGGGGCGTCGCTGGTCCTGGCGCCGAAATACGAGGCGCCGATCAAGCATATCGAGTTCGTGAGCCTTGCCCCCGATCGGGCGCTGACGGTTCTGGTCTTTGCCGATGGCCATGTCGAGAATCGCATCTTCCAGCCCGCGCCGGGCCAGACGCCGTCCTCGATGCGCGAAGCGGCGAATTTCCTGAACGCCCTGGCCGCCGGCAAGACGCTCAGCGAGTTGCGCGACGTGATGCAGGTCGAGATCGCGCGCCGTCGCCGCGAGTTGAACGAACTGGCCCGCGTGATGGTCGAGGCCGGGCTTGCCGTCTGGGAGAACGAGGGTGAGCCGCATGAGCGGCTGATCGTGCGTGGCCGGGCGAATCTGCTGGCCGACAGCGCCGAGGCCGAGGAACTGGACCGCATCCGCACCCTGTTCGACGATCTGGAACGCAAGCGCGACATCGTCGAGTTCCTTGAGCTTGCCGAGGAAGGCGAGGGCGTGCGCATCTTCATCGGCTCCGAAAACAAGCTTTTTTCACTTTCGGGTTCCTCTCTGGTGGTCTCTCCATATATGAACGCTGACCGGAAGATCATCGGAGCCGTTGGCGTGATCGGGCCGACCCGGCTGAACTACGGGCGGATCGTGCCCATCGTGGACTATACGGCACAGCTGGTCGGAAAGCTGATTTCCGACCGGGGCAAGGGATAAGGCATGGCACAACCAGAAAAGACCGACATCGAGATCGACGATATCGCCGAGGATGCCGCGGCCGAGGGGCTGGCGCCCGAGGCCGAGATCGAGGCCCTGCGCGCCGAGCGCGACGAGCTGCGCGACCGTTTCATGCGGGCGCTGGCCGATGCCGAGAACTCGCGCAAGCGGGCCGACCGCGACCGGCGCGAGGCCGAGAATTACGGCGGGGCCAAGTTCGCCCGCGACATCCTGCCGGTCTATGACCACCTGTCGCGCGCGCTGGATATCGTGACCGAGGAACAGCGCGAGGCGCAGAAGGCGTTCCTCGAAGGTGTGGAACTCACGCTTCGCGAATTGCTGAACGTGTTCTCCAAGCACGGGATCGAGCGGATCTCGCCCGAACCCGGCGACCCGTTCGACCCGCAGCAGCACCAGGCCATGTTCGAGGCGCCGGTCCCCGGCACCAGGGCGGGCGAGATCATCCAGGTGATGACCGTGGGCTTCATGCTGCATGACCGGTTGCTGCGGCCCGCGCAGGTCGGCGTTTCGTCCTCGCCCGCGTCCTAGTCGCCGCGGGCAAGCGCCTTCAGCTCGTAGACCAGTTCCAGCGCCTGTTTCGGTGTCAGCTCGTCGGGATGCACCCCGGCGAGCCTTTCTTCGAGCGGCGAGGGGGCCTTCGGGGCAGCAGCGGGCGCTGTGCTGCGCGTGGCCGAGAACAGCGGCAGGTCGTCGATCAGCGCAATCTGCGGCCGGCCGCCCTCGCGCTCGCCGCGTTCCAGCGTGTCCAGAACGGTGCGGGCGCGGTCGATCACCGTCTCGGGCAACCCGGCCAGGCGCGCGACCTGCACGCCATAGGACCGGTCCGCCGCCCCCTTGCGCACCTCGTGCAGGAAGATCACGTCGCCCTGCCATTCCTTGACCGCCACGGTCGCGTTCTCGACCCCCGCCAGCCGGTGCGCCAGCGCGGTCAGTTCATGGTAATGGGTGGCGAACAGCGCGCGGCAGCGGTTCGCGTCATGCAGATGTTCCAGCGTCGCCCAGGCGATCGACAGCCCGTCCCAGGTCGCCGTGCCGCGCCCGATCTCGTCCAGGATCACCAATGCGCGGTCATCGGCCTGGTTCAGGATCGCGGCGGTTTCCACCATCTCGACCATGAAGGTCGACCGCCCCCGCGCCAGATCGTCGGACGCGCCGACCCGGCTGAACAATTGCGAGACCAGCCCGATATGGGCGCGGGCCGCAGGCACGAAACTGCCCGCCTGCGCCAAGAGCGCGATCAGCGCGTTCTGGCGCAGGAAGGTCGATTTCCCCGCCATGTTCGGCCCCGTCAGCAGCCAGATCGCTGCGCCCTCCGCACCATCCGACAGCGCGCAGTCATTGGCGACAAAGGGTGTGCCGCCCTGCCGCCGCAACGCCCGCTCCACGACCGGATGCCGCCCGCCCTCGATCGCGAAGGCGCGGCTGTCATCCACCTTGGGCTCGCACCAGTCCTCGCCCCGGGCAAGGTCGGCCAGCGCTGCCGCTAGGTCGATCTCGGCCAGCGCCGCGGCGGCCTGTGCGACGGGCCCGGCCTTGGCCAGAATGGCGGCTTTCAGGCCGTCATAGAGCCGCTTTTCGATCTCCAGCGCCCGGTTGCCCGCGTTCAGGATGCGGGTTTCCAGTTCGGACAGTTCGACCGTGGTGAACCGCACCGCATTCGCGGTGGTCTGGCGGTGGATGAAGCGTTCCGACATGGGGGGCGACAGCATCCGCTCGGCATGGGTGGCGGTGACCTCGATGAAATAGCCCAGCACGTTGTTGTGCTTGACCTTCAGCGACCCGATCCCGGTTTCCCTCGTGAACTCGGCCTGCATCGCCGCTATCACCCCGCGCCCCTCGTCGCGCAGCTTCCGCGCCTCATCCAGCTCGGCATCGTGGCCCGGCGCGATGAAGCCGCCATCGCGGGTCAGAAGCGGCGGTTCGGCGATCAGCGCGGCGTCCAGCAGATCGTGCAGGTCGTCATGGCCCAGAAGCGCCCCGCGCGCCTCGGCCAGCAGCCCCGGCAGATCGCCCGACAGGTGCAAGGCCACCGCGCCCGCCTGCGCCAGACCGTTGCGGATCGCCGCCAGATCGCGCGGGCCGCCCCGGTCCAGCGCAAGGCGGGACAGCGCGCGGTCCATGTCGGGGCATCTCCGCAATGCATCGCGCAGCGCATTGCAAAGCCCCGCATCCTCGACCAGCAAGCGCAACGCCGCCAGCCGGGCGTGGATCGTGGCCAGATCCCGCGAGGGGCTGGAGATCCGTCGTTCCAGCAGCCGCGCGCCCGGCGCGGTCACGGTGCGGTCGATGGCGTGCAGCAGGCTGCCGTCGCGCCCGCCCGACAGGCTGGCGGTCAGCTCCAAGTTGCGCCGCGTCGCCGCGTCGATCTGTACGCTGCCGCCCGCAGCCTCGCGCACCGGCGGGCGCAGCAGCGGCAGCTTGCCCTTCTGGGTGATCTCCAGGTAATCGACCAGCGCGCCCATGGCCGACAGTTCCGCCCGGCCGAAGGCGCCGAACCCGTCCAGCGTGTCCACCCCGAACAACGCGGCCAACCGTTTTTCGGCCGACATGCTGTCAAAACTCGCCCGCGAGAGCGGCGTCAGCGCGGCGCCGGATTCAGTCACTATCTCGGCCCAACCCGGCTCGAACGGATCGCTCAGCAGCACCTCGCGCGGGGTCAGCCGGGCCAGTTCCGGCCCCAGCCGGACCGGCGGGCAGTCCGTCACCCGGAAGGCACCTGTCGAGATATCGACCCAGGCCAGCGCCCCCGCGCCCCGCATCTCGGCAAAGGCCGCGAGGAAATTGTGCCGCCGGGCTTCCAGCAGCGACTCCTCGGTCAGCGTGCCGGGGGTGACCAGCCGCACCACGTCGCGTTTCACGACCGCCTTGGAGCCGCGCTTCTTCGCCTCGGCCGGATTCTCCAGTTGCTCGCAGACCGCGACGCGAAACCCCTTGCGGATCAGGGTCAGCAGGTAGCTTTCGGAAGAATGGACCGGCACGCCGCACATCGGGATGTCCTGTCCCTGATGCTTGCCGCGTTTCGTCAGCGCGATGTCCAGCGCCTCGGCCGCCGCCACGGCGTCGTCAAAGAACATCTCGTAGAAATCGCCCATCCGGTAGAACAACAGCGCCCCGGGATGCGCCGCCTTTATCTCCAGATATTGCGCCATCATCGGCGTGACGCTGCCCGGCGCGCTATCCAACAGACCCTCCCGCATTGCTGGTTCGGCGGGACACTAGACAAGAGCCCCTGCAAGGGGAAGCGCCATTGCCGGTGGCGCAAGGCCCGCCTTTCGTCGGTTGTCGCGTCCGAGACCCCATTGTAATGTCCGCGGGTTCGAGGAGGAGGCCCGTGGCATCCGATATGCTGATTGTCGAAAAGCCCCTGCAATTGAAGGGGCAGCAACCGATTGCACATGGCAACCGGCGTGCGATCTATCCTGTCGAGGACCATCCGGGGATCCTCGTCAAGGTGCTGCTGAGCGCCAGCGCCCAGAGGCGGGTCATGCCCGCCAAGCGCCTTCTCCGGCAGCTTTTCCCGTCGCTGGCCTATCGCTTCCTGTTCCGCGAATACGCCTGCTACCTGCGCGCCAAGATCGCGCAATCCGACGATTCCGGACCGCTTCCGATCTCCGAACTGCGCGGGCTTGTGCAGACGGATCTGGGGCTGGGGATGATCGTCGAGAATGTCTGCGACCGTGACGGAAATCCGGGCCCGACCTTGCGCCGCTTGCTGGCCTCTGGCGCGTTCGACGCGCGGCATCTCGAGTTGTTGAACAATTTCGTACGCCGCATCTACACCCTGCACATCCGCGCCAACGACCTCAACCCCGGCAATATCGTTCTGGGCCATCGCGGCGGAGTGGAGCAATTCGTCCTGATCGACGGTCTGGGCGACAGTCACCTGATCCCGGTCAGGTCCTGGGCCCGCTGGATGAATACCCGAAGCCTCAACCGCCGTTTCGCGGCCCTTACGAATCCCGGCCGACTGGTTTGGGATGTCGGCACCCGCGAATTCCGCCTGCCCCAAAGTCGTGAAGGAACTGCCCTTTGAGCAACAACAACCGCGTCACCCCCGAAGAGGCGCTGAGCTACCATATCGAGCCCGTTCCGGGGAAATACGAGATCGTGGCCACCAAGCCCATGACCACGCAGCGGGATCTGAGCCTGGCCTATTCCCCCGGCGTCGCGGTGCCCGTGCAGGCGATCGCGGACGCACCCGGAACCGCCTATGACTACACCACCAAGGGCAACATGGTGGCGGTGATCTCGAACGGCACGGCGATCCTTGGCATGGGCAATCTGGGCGCGCTGGCCGCCAAGCCGGTGATGGAGGGCAAGGCGGTCCTGTTCAAGCGGTTCGCCGACGTGAACGCCATCGACATCGAACTGGACAGCGAGGATCCCGAGGAGCTCATCCGCGCCATCAAGCTAATGGGGCCGACCTTCGGGGGCATCAACCTCGAGGATATCAAGGCACCGGAATGTTTCATCATCGAGCAGCGGCTCAAGGAAGAGATGGACATTCCCGTTTTCCACGACGACCAGCACGGAACGGCGGTGATCTGTGCGGCGGGGCTGATCAACGCGCTGCACCTGACCGGCAAGAAGATCGAGGACTGCCGGATCGTCCTGAACGGGGCGGGGGCGGCGGGCATCGCCTGCCTGGAACTGATCAAGGCGATGGGGGCGAAGCACGACAACTGCATCGCCTGCGATACCAAGGGCGTGATCTGGCAGGGCCGCACCGAGGGCATCAACCAGTGGAAATCGGCCCATGCGGCGAACACGGACGCCCGCACGCTGGAAGAGGCGATGGTGGGCGCCGACGTCTTCCTGGGCGTCAGCGTCAAGGGCGCGGTGACGCCCGAAATGCTGGCCTCGATGGCGGACAACCCCGTGATCTTCGCCATGGCCAACCCCGACCCCGAGATCACGCCCGAAGAGGCGCATGCGATCCGGCCCGATGCGATCGTGGCCACCGGGCGGTCCGACTACCCCAACCAGGTGAACAACGTCCTGGGCTTTCCCTATCTCTTCCGCGGCGCGCTGGACATCCATGCCCGCGCCATCAATGACGAGATGAAGATCGCCTGCGCCGAAGCCCTGGCCGAGCTTGCCCGCGAGGACGTGCCCGACGAGGTCGCCATGGCCTATGGTAAGAAGCTGAGCTTCGGGCGCGACTACATCATCCCGACGCCCTTTGACCCGCGGCTGATCTACACGATCCCGCCCGCCGTCGCCCGCGCGGGCATGGACACGGGCGCGGCGCGGCGCCCGATCGTCGACATGGACACCTACCGCCACAACCTCAAGGCGCGGATGGACCCCACGGCGTCCGTGCTGTCGGGGATCGCCGCGCGGGCCAAGGCGGCGCAGGCCCGGATGATCTTTGCCGAGGGCGACGATGAGCGCGTGCTGCGCGCTGCGGTCGCCTATCAACGGTCCGGCTATGGCAAGGCGCTGGTCGTGGGCCGCGAACATGACGTCAAGGAAAAGCTGAAACAGGCCGGGCTGGGAGATGCCTATCGCGAGCTCGAGGTGGTGAACGCCGCCAACACGCGCCACCTTGAGTCCTATCGCGCGTTCCTTTACCAGCGGCTGCAGCGCAAGGGCTTCGACACCCACGACATCCACCGGCTGGCGACGCGCGACCGGCATGTGTTCTCGGCGCTGATGCTGGCGCATGGCCATGGCGATGCGCTGGTGACGGGCGCGACCCGCAAGTCCGCCCATGTGCTGGAACTCATCAACCACGTCTTCGACGCTAGGGCGCAGGACGGGGCGGTCGGCGTGACCGCGCTGCTGAACAAGGGCAAGATCGTCTTCATCGCCGACACGCTGGTGCATGAATGGCCCGAGCCCGAGGACCTTGCCACCATCGCCGAGCGGGCGGCGGATGTTGCGCGCAGCTTGGGTCTGGAACCCCGTGTCGCCTTCCTGTCGTTCTCGACCTTCGGCTATCCGGTGTCCGAGCGCGCGACCAAGATGCACATGGCGCCCCAGGTGCTGGACCGGCGCGGCGTCGATTTCGAGTATGACGGCGAAATGACCGTGGACGTCGCCCTGAACCCCGCGGCGATGGCCCGATATCCGTTCTGCCGCCTGACGGGCCCCGCCAACATCCTCGTGATGCCGGCGCGCCACTCGGCCTCGATCTCGGTCAAGCTGATGCAGGAGATGGCGGGGGCCACGGTGATCGGGCCGATCCTTGCGGGTGTCGACAAGCCGATCCAGGTCTGCGGCACCGTCTCGACGGTGAACGACATCCTGAACATGGCGCTTCTGGCCGCCTGCGAGGTCGGCTAGTGACGGTCTACTGCCTGGGCTCGATCAACGCGGACCATGTCTACGCGGTCCCGCATCTGCCCGCGCCGGGCGAAACCCTTGCCGCCACCGGCCTGACGCGCGGTCTGGGCGGCAAGGGCGCGAACCAGTCGGTCGCCGCGGCACGGGCAGGGGCCCGCGTGGTCCATATCGGCGCGGTCGGCGCGGATGGCGACTGGGCGGTGCAGCGGCTGGCGCGCTTCGGGGTCGAGACCGATCACATCGCGATCTGCGACGCGCCCACGGGCCATGCGATCATCAATGTCGCACCCGATGGCGAGAATGCCATCGTGATCCTGCCCGGTGCGAACATGCAGCAGGATGCTGGCCGGATCGCCGACGCGCTGGCGGGGGCGGGGCGGGACGACACGCTTCTCCTCCAGAACGAAACCTCGCACCAGGCCGAGGCGGCCGCTCTGGCCACCGCTTCAGGGTTGCGCGTGGTCTATTCCGCCGCGCCCTTCGATCTGGCGGCGCTGGGCGCTGTCCTGCCGCATCTGTCGCTTCTGGTGCTCAACGCGGTCGAGGACGCCCAGATGCGCGCCGCACCGGGCCGGATCGACGGGCCAGAGATCATCGTCACCGATGGCCCACGCGGCGCGGTCTGGCGGTTCGACGGCCGGACCCTCTCGATGCCCGCTTTCCCGGTAACCCCGGTCGATACCACCGGGGCGGGCGACTGTTTAATCGGTTCGCTCGTCGCGGCGCTGGATCGCGGCCTCACCCGTCCCGAGGCGCTGCGCTATGCCAGCGCCGCCGCCGCAATCCAGATCACCCGCCCGGGCACCGCCGACGCCATGCCACCACGCGCAGAGGTCGAGGCGTTCCTCGCCCGCGCCTAGGATCCGGCAAAGGGCGCGGCATCGCCCCAAAGCGCGCGAACCCGCGCGTCGCGCCCGCAGCCCTCGCGATACAGCTTGTAGGCCTCGGCCTTGGATTTCGGGCCGAAGCGGGTGATCACGATGTCCCGCTTGCGGTAATAATCCTGATGATACTCCTCGGCCGGATAGAAGGGCGCGGCCTCCAGGATCGGCGTCACCACCGATTGCCCCAATGCGGCCTGCGCCTCGGCCTTGGCAGTCTCGGCAACCCGCCTTTCCGCCGGATCAGAGACGAAAACCGCCGTCCGATAGCTCTCGCCCCGATCACAGAACTGGCCCCCCGCATCGGTCGGATCGACCGAGCGGAAGTACAGCGACAGGATCTGCTCATAGCTGATCACCTGCGGGTCATAGACGATGCGGACCGCCTCGTAATGCCCGGTGCCGCCCGCGGTGACCTGCCGATAGGTCGGGTTCGCCACCGTCCCGCCGGTATAGCCCGACACGACCTCCGCCACCCCCGCGACCCGTTCGAAATCGGCCTCGACGCACCAGAAACATCCCCCCGCCACGATCGCGGTCTGCATCTCGCCCGCCTGCGCCCCCGGATGCCTGACGGTCAGGCCCAGAACGATTGCTGCCGCCAGCACCAGCGGCTTGAGAGTGTCACGCATGCGCATCTTTCCCGGACTCCTTCCGGGCGAAAGGATAAGCCCGGTTCAGGCCATCCCGAAAGCCACAAGCCCGTGACCATGCGTGCGGAGGGCACAGGTGACCCGGGCGCACCCTGTCCCCCTCCTTCTTCTGGCCTCAAATATCCCGGGGGTCCGGGGGCAGCGCCCCCGGCGGGGGGGGGGG
>NZ_JAMYDV010000001.1:0-166964 GCF_024128855.1 Rhodovulum tesquicola | reverse complement strand
ACCCCCCCCCCCCCCCCCCCCCCCCCCCCCCCCGGGTCGGCTTGCGCAGCAAGCCGAAACCCTTCGCGCGCTCGATCCGCGGGCCTTCGCCCGCCGCCTCGCCCTAGCCGCCCAGCCGCCGCTTGCGCATCGCGATCAGCCGCAGCCGCAGCGCGTTCAGCTTGATGAAGCCCTGCGCGTCCTTCTGGTCATAGGCGCCCGCGTCTTCCTCGAAGGTGACATGGCTTTCCGAATACAGCGAATGCTCCGACCAGCGGCCCACAGTCCGCACCGAGCCCTTGTAGAGCTTCAGCCGCACGGTGCCGGTGACATGCTCCTGCGACTTGTCGATCAGCGCCTGCAGCATCTCGCGCTCGGGACTGAACCAGAACCCGTTATAGATCAGTTCGGCATAGCGCGGCATCAGCTCGTCCTTCAGATGCGCCGCGCCGCGGTCCAGCGTGATCTGTTCGATGCCGCGATGGGCCTCAAGCAGGATGGTGCCGCCAGGCGTTTCATAGATGCCGCGCGACTTCATCCCGACGAAACGCCCCTCGACCAGGTCCAGCCGGCCGACGCCATGCCGCCCGCCGATCTCGTTCAGCCGGGTCAGCAGGGCGGCGGGCGACAGCGCCTCGCCGTTGATCGCGACCGCATCGCCGCGCTCGAAGCTCAGCTCGACATATTCCGGCGTATCGGGCGCCTTTTCGGGATCGACGGTGCGCTGATAGACATAGTCGGGCGCCTCGATGGCCGGATCCTCCAGCACCTTGCCCTCGGACGAGGTGTGCAACAGGTTCGCATCGACCGAGAACGGCGCCTCGCCGCGCTTGTCCCTGGCGATCGGGATCTGGTTCTTCTCGGCGAAGTCGATCAGTTTCGTCCGGCTGGTCAGGTCCCATTCGCGCCAGGGCGCGATGACCTTGATCTCGGGGTTCAGCGCATAGGCGCTGAGTTCGAACCGCACCTGGTCGTTGCCCTTGCCGGTCGCGCCATGGGCAACCGCATCCGCCCCGGTCTCCGCCGCGATCTCGATCAGCCGTTTCGAGATCAGCGGCCGCGCGATGGACGTGCCCAGCAGGTAGAGCCCTTCGTAGACCGCGTTCGCCCGGAACATCGGGAAGACGAAGTCGCGCACGAATTCCTCGCGCAGATCCTCGATATAGATGGCGCTGGCGCCCATCATCTCGGCCTTGGCACGGGCCGGTTCCAGTTCCTCGCCCTGGCCCAGGTCGGCGGTAAAGGTCACGACCTCGCAGCCATAGGTCGTCTGCAGCCATTTCAGGATGATCGAGGTGTCGAGGCCGCCGGAATAGGCCAGAACGACTTTCTTGGGCGCGGACATGCGGAGAACTCCGTTGAGGGAAGTTCCGGCGGCGTTTATTGCGTTTCGGTCAAAGGGGCAAGGGCGGCCCGGGGCTTGCATTCGGCCCACCCGTCGCGCCAGAGGAGTGCCATGAGCGATTTCTTCACAAAGGCCCGTGCCGCCGAATCGGCCCTGCGCGAGCTGTTCCCGCCGACGCCCCTGCAAGGCAATGTCCATCTCTCGGAACGCTATGGCGCCGAGATCCTGCTCAAACGCGAGGATCTGACGCCCGTGCGCTCCTACAAGATCCGCGGCGCGTTCAACGCGATGCGCAAGGTCCTGGCCGCCCGGCCCGATCAGCGCGTCTTCGTCTGCGCGAGCGCGGGCAACCATGCCCAGGGCGTCGCCTTTGCCTGCCGCCATTTCGGGGTGCAGGGGGTCGTCTTCATGCCGGTCACCACGCCGCGGCAGAAGATCGACAAGACCCGCACCTTTGGCGGCGAGAATATCGAGATCCGGCTGACCGGCGATTATTTCGACGACACGCTGGCCGCGGCCCAGGCCTGGTGCGCCGAGGCGGGCGGGCATTTCCTTTCGCCCTTCGACGACGAGGACGTGATCGAGGGGCAGGCATCCGTCGCGGTCGAGATCCTCGACGCGCTGGACGGCGCACCCGATCTGGTGATCCTGCCGGTGGGCGGCGGCGGGCTTGCCGCGGGCGTCGTCTCGGCCCTGCGCGAGGTGGCGCCCGGAACGCGCGTGAAATTCGTCGAACCCGCGGGCGGCATGTCGCTGGCGGCGGCGGTGGCCGCCGGGGCGCCGGTGACGCTGCCCCGTGTCGATACCTTCGTCGATGGCGCCGCGGTCGCGCGGATCGGGACAAAGACCTTCGGCGTGCTTGGCGGGATCGACGCGGGCGACGTTCTGGCCGCGCCCGAGGACCGGATCTGCGCCACCATGCTCGAGATGCTGAATGTCGAGGGGATCGTGCTGGAACCCGCCGGTGCGCTGGCCGTCGATGTGCTGCCGGTGCTGGCCGATCAGATCGCGGGCAAGCGGGTGATCTGTGTGACGTCAGGCGGGAATTTCGATTTCGAGCGGCTGCCCGAGGTCAAGGAACGCGCCCAGCGCTACTCGGGCGTGAAGAAGTATTTCATCCTGCGCCTGCCGCAGCGCCCCGGCGCGCTGCGCGATTTTCTCGACCTTCTGGGGCCGGAGGATGACATCGCGCGGTTCGAATATCTCAAGAAATCGGCGCGGAACTTCGGCACGGTGCTGATCGGGATCGAGACATCGCGGGCCGAGAATTTCCCCGCGCTGTTCGCCCGGATGGGCGAGCGGGGCCTCGTGCATCGCGACATCACCGACGATGTGGTGCTGTCGGAATTCCTGATCTAGGCGACCCGCGACCGGGCCTTGCCCGCCGTCATCAGCAGCCCGCGGGATTCGGCATAGCTGTCGAGCAGCGCCGAAAGCTCGACCGCTTCGCCCTGCGCCAGCCGGTGTTCCAGACCCCGGCAGATCGCGCAGAACTCCTTGAGCCCGAGATTCAGCGCCGAGCCGCGCACGAAATGCAGGTCCGAGGGAAGGCAGGCGGGATCCGGCGCGTCGCGCAGCCGGGTCATCACCTCGTCCACCTCTTCAAGGAACAGATCCAGCACTTCGTCAAAGGCATCCTCCCCGACTTCGCTGCGCAGTTCCTCCACCCTGTTCCAGTCGATCATCGCAATCGTCACCTCCGCCACGCCCCCGCCGCGTCTGTCAGACTAGGGGGATGCTGCTTAACGGTGAATGAGCCTCAAGGCGAAAAAAAGGTCGAAAACGATCTTTCACGGCCCGTTAAGCCCCTGTGCCCTACTGCGACCGATGAACAGCACAGAGATGCCCGTGACCATCGCGATCGAACAGCCGCATTTTCCGCAGGAACCGCCCTCGCTGGTGCGGCTGGTCCTGCTGGTCGACGACAGCCGCCTGCAGCGGCGCATCCTGCGCGCCTCGCTGGAACGCTGGGGCTATGCGGTCGAGGAATGCGGCTCGTCCGAAGAGGCGCTGGACATCTGCCGCGAACGGCCGGTCGACCTGATCATCAGCGACTGGATGATGCCCGGCATGAACGGGCCGGAATTCTGCCGTGCCTTTCGCGCCCTGCCGCGCGACAGCTATGGCTATTTCATCCTGCTGACCTCGAAATCCGAGACCGGAGAGATGGTCCATGGCCTCGATGTCGGCGCCGACGAATTCCTCACCAAGCCCGTGAATGCCAACGAGCTTCGGGCGCGAATCGCCTCGGGCGAACGCATCCTGCGCATGGAAAACCAGTTGCGCGAAAGGAACAGATTGCTCAGTGCGACGCTTGGCGAGTTGCGCAGTCTCTATGACGCCGTCGACCGTGACCTGGTCGAGGCGCGCAAGCTGCAACAATCGCTGGTGCGCGACCGCTCGCGCCGCTTCGGCGGATCCGAGGTATCGCTGCTGTTGCGTCCCTGCGGCCATGTCGGCGGCGATCTCGTCGGCTTCTTTCCCGCGGGCGATGGGCAGGTCGGCCTGTTTTCGGTCGATGTCTCGGGCCACGGGATCAGCTCGGCGATGATCACGGCGCGGCTTGCCGGGCTGCTGTCCTCGGCCTCGGCCGAACAGAACATTGCGCTGGAATCCGATGCCGATGGCGCCATCCATGTCCGCCCGCCCGAAGAGGTCGTGGAACATCTGAACCGGCTCTTCCACGAAGAGCTGGAGACAGAGCATTACTTCACCATCCTGTTGGCGGTTGTGTCGCTGGACACCGGGATCATGCGATTCGTTCAGGCCGGCCACCCCTACCCGGCGATCCAGCGGGCCGATGGGCGGGTCGAGTTCATCGGCGCGGGCGGTTTGCCCGTGGGTCTGATCCCGGGCGCGCGCTACGAGGTGGACGAAGCCCGACTTCACCCCGGCGACCGCATCCTCATGGCCTCGGACGGCATCACCGAATGCCCGTCCCCGTCGGGCGATCAACTCGGCGACGAGGGGCTTTGCGCCCTGATGCAGCGCAACGCCGCCATGCGGGGCGAGTCCTTCCTCGAAGTCGTGATGACCGAACTGATCGACTTTGCCGGCAGGCCGGACCTGCCCGACGACATCTCGGCCGTCCTGTTCGAGTTCGGCCAGGCCGAGGCCCCCTAGCGCGCAACCCCCAGAAAGCGCGCCACGAAATGGCGGTCGCCCGCATTGCCCAGCTCCCGCAACGCCGCTTCGGGCGACATCCACAGTGCGCTATGGCCCGGCTCGCGCGGGGCGCCATGGGCGCGGACCGGACGGGCCAGATAGATGGCGCACAGCTTTTCCGCCCAGAGGTCATATTCCGGCATGTAGGTGAACCGCCGGAACGCCCCCAGCCGCCGCGTCACGTCGATCCGCCAGCCGGTTTCCTCGAACACCTCGCGATGCAGCGCCGACAGGGGCGATTCGCCCGGGTCGATGCCGCCGCCGGGCAACTGGTATTCCGGGACCGGCTCCTGCTGATGCGTGACCAGAAGCGAGCCGTCGCGCACCAGCAGGGCATAGGCCCCCGGGCGCAGCCGGTAGCGTTGGTCCGCCTGTATCGCCTCGCCGAATCGACGGATCATGCTCTCCCCCTTTGTGCTTGGGCCGCAGGCTCTATATAACGCCCCCGGGCCATGGCCCAGAACCAGGGAAACGCTCATGTCCATCGGATCGCAGATCGCCTGGGACGATACCGTCCTGCCCTTCCAGCTTGACCGCAGCGATATTCGCGGGCGGGTCGCCCGGCTGGATGGCGTTCTGGATCAGGTTCTGGCGCAACATAACTACCCGCCTGGGATCGAGGCGCTGGTGACCGAGGCCGTCTTGCTGACCGCGATGATCGGCCAGACGATCAAGCTGCGCTGGAAGCTGTCCTTGCAGGTGCGCGGCGACGGCCCGGCCCGGTTGATCGCGACCGATTACTACGCCCCCACCGAGCCCGGCGCCCCGGCCCTGATCCGCGCCTATGCCAGTTTCGACGCCGCGCGGCTGACCCCGGGCGCCGACCCCTTCGGCCTGATCGGGCAGGGCTATTTCGCGATGCTGATCGACCAGGGCCGTGACATGCAGCCCTATCAGGGGATCACGCCGATCGCCGGCGGCTCGCTTGCCTCCTGTGCCGAGACCTATTTTGCCCAGTCCGAACAATTGCCCACCCGGTTCGCGCTGGGCTTCGGCCGGACCCGGCTGCCTGGCCAGCCCGAACGCTGGCGCGCGGGTGGCGTGATGCTGCAACTGATGCCCGCGGCCTCGATCCCCGCCGTGGCCGAAGGTGGCAGCGGCGAGGCGGGGCTGTTGCAGGCGGATGACATCCTCGACGGGGACGAGGCCGAGGCCTGGACCCGGGCCAACCTGCTGCTCGACACGGTCGAGGACATGGAACTGATCGGCCCCGCGGTGCAGCCGACCGAAATGCTGGTGCGGCTGTTCCACGAGGAACGCCCCCGCGTCTTCGACCCGCAGCCGGTGCAGTTCGGCTGCACCTGTTCCGAAGAAAGGGTGCGGCAAAGCCTGTCGATCTATTCGGCCAAGGATATCGGCCACATGACCACCGACGAGGGGATCGTGACCGCCGATTGCCAGTTCTGCGGCGCGCATTACGAACTGGACCCCGCGACCCTGGGGTTCGAGGCGGAACAGGGGCGCGATGCCGGGGAGTGATCCGCTCACGCTGCTGCGGGGGGCGCTGTCCCGGCCGGGCGGTGAAACCTCGGATCACGACCTGAACCCCGATTTCATCATGCCCGAAGGCCGCGTGTTGCGCCCCGCCGCCGTCCTGGTGCCGATCCTGTCCAGCCCGGCGGGGCTGCGGGTGATCCTGACCAAGCGATCTTCCCGGCTGGTGCATCACCCCGGCCAGATCGCCTTTCCCGGCGGCAAGCTCGATGCGGGTGACGATGGCCCCGTCGCCGCCGCGCTGCGGGAATCGCATGAGGAAATCGGCCTGCCCCCCGATCTGGTCGAGGTTCTGGGCATCCTGCCGTCGCATGAAACCGTCACGGGCTTCACCGTGACCCCCGTTCTGGGCCATGTCAGAGACTGTTTCGACCCGATCCCCGAGGCCGGAGAGGTGGACGAGGTGTTCGACGTGCCCTTTGCCGAACTCATGGATCCCGCGCGCTATGTCGTCCAGTCGCGGTTCTGGCGCGGCCAGCGGCGGTATTACTACACAGTGCCCCATGGCCCCTATTACATCTGGGGCGCGACCGCGCGCATCCTGCGGGCGCTGGCCGACCGGGTGGCGCGATGATCCGGGTGCGGGGCGAGTGGTTCTTTGCCGACCATACCCAGTCGGTCTGCCGCATGCTGACCGCCGCGGGCCATCAGGCGCTGTTCGTCGGGGGCTGCGTGCGCAACGCGCTGCTGGGCGTGCCGGTCTCCGATATCGACATCGCCACCGACGCCCGCCCCGACCGGGTGATCGCCCTCGCCGAGGCGGCGGGGCTGAAGCCGGTGCCGACCGGGCTGGATCACGGCACGATCACCGTGGTCGCGGGGCATCTGCCGCATGAGGTCACGACCTTCCGCCGCGACGTGGAAACCTTCGGGCGGCATGCCGTGGTGGCCTTTGCCGATACCGCCGCCGAGGATGCGCATCGCCGCGATTTCACGATGAACGCGCTTTACGCCACGCCCGAGGGCGAGGTGATCGACCCGCTGGGCGGCCTGCCCGACCTGATCGCGCGGCGGGTGCGCTTCATCGACGATGCCGATGCCCGCATCCGCGAGGATTACCTGCGCATCCTGCGCTTCTTCCGGTTCCATGCCTTTTACGGCGATGCCGATGGGGGGCTGGACGCCGACGGGCTCGCAGCCTGTGCCGCGCATGTCGAGGGGCTGTCCCGCCTGTCGCGCGAACGGGTGGGGGCCGAGATCGCCAAGCTGCTCTCTGCGCCCGACCCTTGCCAGAGCGTGGCCGCCATGGCGCAGGCGGGCGTGCTGGCGCAGGTGCTGCCGGGATCCGATCCGGCCTTGCTGCCGGTGCTGGTGCATCACGAGGCGGCGCTGGGCCTGCTGCCCGACCCGATCCGGCGCCTCGTGGCATTGGGCGGCGCGGATCATCCCGAACGGCTGCGCCTGAGCAAGGCCGACGCGCGCAGGCTGGCCCGGCTGCACGAGGCGATGACCGGGACCGACGCTCCCGGCGCGCTGGCCTACCGTCTGGGCGCGGCCGAGGCGCGGGATGCCATGCTGCTGCGCGCCGCCGCGACCGGCACGCCCCCCCCGGCCGACCTGTCCGACCGGATCGCCGAGGGCGCTGCCGCCATTTTCCCCGTCACCGCACGCGATCTGATGCCCGCCTTCACCGGCCCTGCGCTGGGCGCGCAGCTCGACGCGCTGGAAACACGCTGGATCGAGTCGGGGTTCAGCCTGACCCGGGCGGAGCTGCTCGGCCAGCCGAAGGCCGTTTCGGGCCGGAACAGAGACGCATAAGCCACCCAGACCGCGCCATGGTGGCCCTTGGCCCCGCCCCGGTCTATAGTTCAGCGCAAACCCCCGCCAAGGCCATCCCGCCCGTGTTCCGCTTCTTCGAAAACCTGGTCGATCCCTACACGGCCTACCGCCAGACCGACACCCCGCCGCAGCGGCTGGCGCCGTTCCTGTGGGACTACGCCCGGCCCTTCCGCAAGGTCTTTGTCGCCGCCATCGTGCTGGCCATCGTCGTGGCCGCGGTCGAGGTCTGGCTGATCCACGCGATGGGGCAGGTGGTCGATATCCTGTCCTCGGGCACGCCCGAACAGGTCTGGGACGATTACGGTCTGACCCTGATCGTGCTGGCCCTGTTCATCCTGATCCTGCGCCCGGTGCTGCAAGGGCTGGACGTGGCGATCCTCAACAACGCGATCATGCCGAATTTCGGCGCGCTGATCCGCTGGCGGGCGCATGCGCAGGTGCTGCGCCAGTCGGTCGGCTGGTTCGAGAACGATTTCGCCGGCCGCATCGCCAACCGCATCATGCAGACACCCCCAGCGGCGGGCGAGGCGGTGTTCCAGATCTTCGACGCCATCGCCTTTGCCGCGGCCTATACCATCGGCGCGCTGATCCTGCTGGGCCAGGCCGATCCGCGACTGGCGGTGCCGCTGCTGATCTGGCTTGTGTTCTATGCCGCCCTGGTGCGCTGGACGATGAAGCGGGTCGGCCCCGCGTCCAAGGCCGCGTCGGACGCGCGCAGCGCGGTGACGGGTCGCGTGGTCGATGCCTATACCAACATCCATGCGGTCAAGCTGTTCGCCCATCACGACCGCGAGCTTGCCTATGCCAAAGAGGCGATCGACCGCTCGCGCGAGACCTTTGCCGCCGAGATGCGCATCTTCACCAAGATGGACATCGCGCTGACCGCGCTGAACGGCTTTCTCATCGTGGGCGTGGTGGGCTGGGCGATCCTGTTGTGGATGCAAGGCACGGCCAGCGTGGGCGTGGTCGCGGCGGCCACCGCGCTGACCTTGCGGCTGAACGCGATGACCGGCTGGATCATGTGGGCGGTGTCGAGCTTCTTCCGCTCGCTCGGCGTCGTGGCCGAGGGGATGGAGACCATTGCCCAGCCGATCACCCTGACCGATGCGAAGGACGCGACGCCGCTGACCCTGCGCGAGGGACGGATCGAGTTCCAGTCCCTGACCCACCATTACGGGCGCGGCTTCGGGGGGCTGGACCGGGTCGACCTGACGATCCGCCCGGGCGAAAAGGTCGGCCTGATTGGCCGGTCGGGGGCGGGCAAGTCGACGCTGGTGAAGCTTCTGCTGCGGTTCTACGAGGCCGAGGGCGGGCGCATCCTGATCGACGGGCAGGACATCGCGCAGGTCACGCAGGAATCCCTGCGCCGCCAGATCGGTATGGTCAGCCAGGACGCCAGCCTGATGCACCGCTCGGTCCGCGACAACATCCTTTACGGCCGCCCCGAGGCCAGCGAGGCCGAGATGATCGAGGCGGCAGGCCGGGCCGAAGCGCATGAGTTCATCCTTGATCTGCGCGATCCCGAGGGGCGCGCGGGCTATGACGCCCAGGTGGGCGAGCGGGGCGTGAAACTGTCTGGCGGGCAACGCCAGCGCGTGGCGCTCGCCCGCGTGATCCTCAAGGACGCGCCGATCCTCGTGCTGGACGAGGCGACATCGGCCCTTGATTCCGAGGTCGAGGCGGCGATCCAGGACACGCTTTACAACGTGATGGAGGGCAAGACCGTGATCGCCATCGCGCACAGGCTCTCGACCATCGCGCATATGGACCGGATCGTGGTGCTGGATGCGGGCCGCATCGTCGAACAGGGCAGCCATGCCGAATTGCTGGCGCAGAACGGCCTTTACGCACGGTTCTGGGCCCGCCAGTCGGGCGGTTTCATCGGCACCGAGGCGGCGGAATGAGCCTGGTGATCGACCGGCTGTCCCTGCGCGGCGAAGGGGTCACCTCCGATGGCCTGACCGTCGCGCTGGCGCTGCCCGGCGAACTGGTCGAGGGCGACGCCGCCGAGGGCCGCATCGCCCGGCCGCGCATCCTGACGCCGGTGGCCGACCGCGTGCGCCCGCCCTGTCCGCATTTCGCCAATTGCGGCGGCTGCGCGCTGCAACATGCCAGCGACGATTTCGTGGCCGCGTGGAAGACCGGCGTGGTCGAAACCGCTCTGGCAGGGCAGGGGCTGGCCGCGCCGCTGGACCCGATCCATACTTCGCCCCCCGCCAGCCGCCGCCGCGCCGTTCTGGCCGGGCGGCGCACGAAAAAGGGCGTTCTGGTCGGCTTTCACGGGCGAGCCAGCGATCAGATCGTCGCGATCCCCGATTGTCGGCTCCTGCATCCCGACCTGATGGCCGCCCTGCCCGGATGCGAGGCGCTGGTGGCGCTGGGTGCCTCGCGCAGCGGCGAGGTCACGCTGACGCTGACCCGGTCCGAGGATGGGGTGGATCTGGCCGTCACGGGCGTCAAACCGGCTGCCGCCGCCGGGCTGGCCGCGCTTGCCGAACGCCATGACCTGGCCCGGCTGACCTGGAATGGCGAGGTGATCGCCACCCGCCGCCCGCCGCGCCAGCGGATGGGCCGCGCCCATGTCGTGCCGCCGCCCGGGGCCTTTCTTCAGGCGACCGAGGACGGACAGGCGGCGCTGACCCAGGCCGTGCGCGCGGCCCTTGCGGGCGCGCAGCGGGTCGCCGACCTGTTCGCGGGTTGCGGCACCTTTGCCCTGCCGCTGGCCGAGGCGGCCGAGGTTCACGCGGTCGAGGGCGACGCCGCGATGCTGGCCGCGCTCGACCGGGGCTGGCGCGAGGCGCCGGGGCTGAAACGGGTCACGCATGAGGCGCGCGACCTGTTCCGCCGTCCGCTGCGCCCGGACGAACTGGCCCGCTTCGACGGGGCCGTGATCGACCCGCCGCGCGCGGGCGCCGAGGCGCAGGTGGACCAGATCGCCGCCTCAGGTCTTGCGCGGCTTGCCTATGTCTCGTGCAATCCCGTGACCTTTGCCCGCGACGCCAGAAGGCTGGACTCCGAGGGATTCCGCCTTGGCGGCGTGCAGGTGGTCGATCAGTTCCGCTGGTCCTCCCATGTGGAACTTGTCGCGACATTCACGCGGGGCCATATCGCCAGTCAACGCGGCTTTCCGATTCGGGTGGAGCAATGAGGGACAAACTGGCCCGGGCGCTGGAGTTGCCCGTCACACGCAACGCCATCATGGGCGTGATCCTGTTCAACGCCGTGCTGCTGGGGATGGAAACCTCGGACGAGATCATGGCCGAGGCGGGACCGCTGATCCTGATGCTGGACAAGCTGTGCCTTGCGATCTTCGTGGCCGAGATCGCGGCCAAGCTGGTGGCCTATCGGCTGTCCTTCTTCCGCTCGGGCTGGAACATCTTCGATTTCGCCATTGTCGGCATCTCTCTGGTGCCCGGCGCGCAGACGCTCAGCGTGCTGCGGGCGCTGCGCATCCTGCGTCTGCTGCGCGTGATTTCGGTCGCGCCGCGCCTGCGCCGGGTGGTCGAGGGGTTCATCACCGCGCTGCCGGGCATGGGCTCGGTCTTCCTGCTGATGGGGATGATCTTCTATATCGGCGCGGTCATGGCGACCAAGCTGTTCGGGGATGCCTTCCCCGACTGGTTCGGCACGCTGGGCCTTTCGGCCTATTCGCTGTTCCAGGTGATGACGCTGGAAAGCTGGTCGATGGGCATCGTCCGCCCGGTGATGGAGGTCTATCCCTATGCCTGGGCGTTCTTCGTGCCCTTCATCATGGTCACGACCTTCGCGGTGGTGAACCTGCTGGTGGGCCTCATCGTCAACTCGATGCAGGACGCCCACCACGAAGAGGACGTGCAGCGCACCGATGCCTACCGCGACGAGGTACTGTCGCGGCTGGCCGCGATCGAGGCCCGGCTTTCGGGGCCCGAAGCAGGGCCAGAGGCGCGTTTGCAGGATGAATCCGCACGAAAAATCGCGTATGATCGCCCCTAGGCAAGAAACCGGAACGAGCGGACAAGGCGGGAATGATCGGACGACGTGCTTTCATGGCGGCGGGAGCGTGTCTTGCGCTGTCCGCCTGCGGATCGAAATTCAGAACCTATAACGGGCCCGAGGTCACGCGTGTCGTGGTTCTCAAGGACAAGCGGCGGATGTATCTGCTGCACCACGACAAGGTCCTCAAGGGCTACGATGTCGGCCTTGGCTTCCAGCCCAGCGGGCACAAGCTGCACGAGGGCGACGGGCGCACGCCCGAGGGGCGCTACCTGATCGACCGGCGCAACCCGAACAGCAATTTCCATCTGTCGGTGGGCATATCCTACCCGAACGAGCGCGATGTCGACGTGGCGCGCAGCCTCGGCCTCAGCCCGGGCGGCGACATCTTCATTCATGGCCGGGCGGGCAAGCACAAGGGCAAGCGCCGCGACTGGACCGAAGGCTGCATCGCGGTCTCGGATCGCGAGATCGAGGAGGTCTATGCCATGGTGCGCGACGGCACCGTGATCGACATACTGCCCTGAGGCGGCGCGGATCGGGCTGCGCCTAGAAGGCCGAAGCGACCTGATCCGCCCGCGATCCGGTGATCAGCGACCACCAGATCTTGCCGTTCGGCTCCTGGTAATAGGCAAAGCCCATATCGGTCAGCCGCGGCATCAGCAGCGTCTCGCGCTTCTCGGGATCCTCCAGCCAGGCGGCCAGGATTTCCAGCTCGGTCTCGTAGGTCTCGGCGATCAGCTCGGCGCCGACACTGCCCTGGTAGCCCACACGGTTCACCCGGTCCAGCGTCGAGGAACCGTCCGAGCCGAAGGTCCAGGGCCGGTTCTGCACCGCCATGTCGCGGGCATGGGTGGCGGCGGCGGCGTTCAGACGCGAATCGAGTTCCAGCGGCCGCACGCCGCGCGCCTCGCGCACGGCGTTCACGGCGTCCAGCATCCGGTACTGGATGCGGGCCCGGTCCGCCTGCGAGATGCGGTAGACCTGCGGCAGGGGCTTGCCGTCCGGGCCAAGCCGGACGGGTTCGGTGGGGGTGCACGCCGTAACGGCAAGAACGATCGCAAGGGCCGGGACCAGAACTTTCATCGGGACATCCTAACACGCTTCGGGCGATGTCTAGCGGCTCCGCGCCGCCGGTTCAAATCCCCAGAGGTCTGACAGGTGTTTGAATTGCGGCGATGCGCGGTCAAGCGTATATATTCGTGCAAAGTGGAACCCTTCCAAGCCTGGAGTGAAAGTTGAACAGCAAGGTCCCGTCTTTCCCGTGTCGCGTGACGCGCAGGCGATTCGTCGGCGGTTCGGCTGCGCTCCTTGGCGGACTGGCCGCGCCCGCCGTCCTTGGGCAGACCGTCGAGATGGAGCAGTCGATCGCCCAGGGAGCGCGGCGCAACACCGCGATGTTCCGGGCGCTGGACTGGCAGCCCTATTTCTCCGACCTGCGCAACGGGGCCATCCTGGTCGATATCTCGTCGCGCGCCCTGCATTACTGGTCCGAGGACCGCGCGGTCTACAAGGTCTACCCGACCTCGGTGCCGATGTCCGAGGATCTGACCCGCCGCGGGCGCACCTCGGTCATCCGCAAGGTCGAAGGCCCGGACTGGCGACCCACCCCCTCGATGAAGAAGCGCAATCCCGAATGGCCGGACTATGTTCCCCCGGGACCGGACAATCCGCTGGGCACGCATGCGCTGCACCTGAGCTGGACCTATTACCGGATCCACGGCACCCATGACACCCGCAAGATCGGGCGGCGGTCATCGAACGGATGCGTCGGCCTCTATAACGAGCATATCGCCGAACTGTTCGATCTGGCCAAGGTGGGCACGCAGGTGTTGCTTATTTGACGACAATTTACGGGACCGCCGGGCAGGGCGCTCAGCATTGTTGAAAACCGCGCTGGTCGCGGATTAGACAGGAAGCACATGCCTTCGATGCATGCGACAGGCGGAACCATCCGTCTCGAGCTGTTATTTGGGAGTAGAAAGATGAAGAAGATCGCCCTTGCCACGGCCCTTTCGGTCGCCGCGACCGCCGGTTTCGCCGGCAGCTACTCGGAGCCGGTGATGGAACCCGAAATCATTGTCCAGGACACCTCGTCCTCGGCCGGTGGTGTCATCGTTCCGATCCTGGCCCTGATCCTGTTCGCGGCCGTTATCGCCGACTGATCGCGGCAATACCGTGAAAAGAAAGAAGGCGGTGGGTTTCCCACCGCCTTCTTTCGTTTTCCCATTCGCCCAAGGGCGCAGCGTCAGCCCAGCCAGCCGCACAGATGGGCCCGGATCACGTCGCACAACGCCTCGATGTGCTGATCGTCGTCGTTGAGGCAGGGGATATAGGTGAACTCCTCGCCGCCCGCCTCCTCGAAGCTTTCCCGGATCTCCTCGTTGATTTCTTCCAGCGTCTCGATGCAGTCGGCCGAGAAGGCCGGTGCAATCACCGCGATCCGCTTCTTGCCGCGCTCGGCCAGCCGGGCGACCTCTTCGACGGTATAGGGTTGCAGCCATTCCTCGGGGCCGAATCGGGACTGGAACGTGGTGGTGATCCGGTCATCCGCCCAGCCCAGCCGCTCCTTCAACAGGCGCGTCGTCTTGAGGCACTGGCAATGATAGGGGTCGCCCTCGGTCAGATAGCGCGTCGGCACCCCGTGATAGGAACAGACCAGCACGTCCGGCTTGTGTTCCAGCGCAGCATAGCCCCGCTCGACCGAGGCGGCCAGCGCGTCGATATAGGCAGGTCTGTCGAAATAGGCGGGCACGGTGCGCACCTGCGGCTGCCATTTCTCGTCCATCAGCGCACGGAAGAAATGATCGTTCGCGGTGGCCGACGTGGCGCCCGAATATTGCGGGTAAAGCGGGAAGAACAGGATCTTGCGGCAGCCCTTGTCGACCATCTCGCGCACCTTGGATCTGGTCGAGGGGCTGCCATAGCGCATGCAGAAATCCACCACGACCTCGCTGCCGAAACTGGCCTCCAGCGCCTCGCGCACCTTCTGGGTCTGCGATTTGGTGATGGTCATCAGGGGGCTTTCGCCCGCCTCGTGATTCCAGATCGACTTGTAGGCTTCGCCCGACGAGAACGGCCGCTTGGTCAGCACCACGAGTTGCAGGATCGGCTGCCAGATCCAGGGCGAATAGTCGATCACCCGCTTGTCCGACAGGAACTCGTTCAGATAGCGCCGCATCGACCAGTAGTCGTAATTGTCCGGCGTGCCGAGATTGGCCAGCAGGATCCCCACCTTTTCGGCCGGGATCTTCGGGTGGTCGGCGGGGGCGTGGGCTGGGCGCTGGGCTGTCGCAGAGGACAGACCATCCTTGCTCCCACCTTGCTTGGAGTCGAACATCGCGTCTTTTCCGGGATCTCTGTCGGGCGTCAAACTGGAATACCTCAAGCACATAAACGCATTCTGACCGGGGTCAATCCGCCCCCTGGCCGTTTCCATCGCCAAGCATCCGCTCGGTCGTGCCCAACGCCTCGGCCAGCCTTGTGCGGGCCGAACCCGGGCGCAGGGGTTTGGGTTGCGTGTCAGCGGGCGCCCACCCTGCAAGGTAGATCAATTCGGCGGTTGCGGCGATGCGGCCATCCGGCCCGGCATGTGCCTCGGCATAGCGCCGGGCGGCCTCGGCGAACAGCGCGCGCGGCGCTGTCCGGCGGTGCCGCGCGGCCAGCGCATTGGTCTCGCCCATCGCTCGCAACTCGCGCATCAGGTGGAACGGGGACTGGTAACTCACCGTATGCAGGGCAGAATCGGCCACGGGCAGCGCGAATCCCGCGCGTTGCAGCAACCCGCCCAGATCGCGAATCTCGCCCATCGGCAGCACCCGGGGCGACAGCCCGCCGGTCAGTGCCACCTCGGCCTCGGCCAGCGCCGCGCGCAACTCGTGCAGGCTGCGCCCGCCGAACAGCACGGCGAGGAACAGCCCGTCAGGCCGCAGCGCGCGGCGGCATTGCACCAGTTGTCCGACGGGATCGTTCGCCCAGTGCAGGCAGAGCGCATGGATCACAAGATCGTGTGCGCCGGGCGCCAGAGCCAGCGTCTCGTCATCCTCGACAAGCGCCGCGCCGGGAAAGCCGCGTTGCCACGGCTCGGGAAAACCGGTGACGACGGCAGGCGACGTAAAGGTTCTGTTAACCTCGATGAGCCTTTCCTGAATCTCGTCGGCTGCGAGTGCGTGCAGGAAAAGTTCGGGCGCGCGGCGGGCGCGGGCACGGTGGCGCCTCAGCGCCGCACGGTCGGTCAGGTCGGGTGGGCTCCGCATCGGGTCTCCGCCAATCGAAGGGCCTATGTAGGGGCGGGGCCGGATGTTTCAAAGCGCATTGCGACTGATCTATCCCCCGCGCTGCGTTTCCTGCGGCGAGATGGTGGAACGCGATTTCGCCCTCTGCATGACCTGCTGGGGCCAGATGGATTTCATCGCCGGGCTGGTCTGCGATTGCTGCGGCACGCCGCTGCCGGGCGAAGATGGCGGCACGCCCGAATATTGCGACGACTGCCTGGCCCGGCCGCGGCCCTGGTCGCGGGGCCGCGCGGCGTTGCTTTACCGCGACAAGGCGCGCAAGCTGGTGCTGTCCTTCAAGCATGGCGACCGGACGGAACTGGCGCGCCCCGCGGCCGAATGGATGCTGCGTGCGGGCCGGGCGATCCTGACGCCCGGGATGGTGGTCGCGCCGGTGCCGCTGCATCGCTGGCGGCTTTTGCGGCGGCGCTACAACCAGGCCGCGCTGTTGTCGCAAGCATTGGCCGAGGGCGCGAGTCTCGCGCATATTCCCGACCTGCTGATCCGCCGTCGCAAGACCCGGGTGCAGGACGGCATGGGGGCCGAGCAACGCTTCGCCAACCTCGCGGGCGCCATCGCCGTGCATCCCCGCCATCGCGAGCGGCTGCGCGATCGCACCGTGCTGCTGGTCGATGACGTCATGACCTCGGGCGCCACGCTGTCGGTGGCGGCCGAGGCCTGTCTTGCCGCCGGTGCCAAGGAGGTGCGCATCCTGGTTCTGGCCCGCGTTGCGAAAGCGTCATGAACGCCTATAGTACCCGCCAGGCAAGGGAAAACGGACCATGAGATCGGTTGAAATCTACACATCGCCGCTTTGCGGCTATTGCCACGCCGCCAAGCGGCTGTTGCAGCAGAAGGGCGTCAGCTATTCGGAAATCGACGTGGGCGCGCAGCCCGCGCTGCGCCAGCAGATGATGGCCCGCGCCCATGGTCGCCACACGGTGCCGCAGATCTTCATCGGCGAGACCCATGTCGGCGGCTGCGACGAGCTTTACGCGCTGGACCGGGCGGGCAAGCTCGATCCCTTGCTGGCGGGGTGACGGCGATGCGGGTGGCCCTGATCCAGATGACATCGGGCGATGTGCCCGAGGCCAACATCGCCCCGGCCTGCGAGATGGTGCGCCAGGCGGCGGCGGGCGGCGCGCAATTCGTGCTGACGCCCGAGGTGACCAACTGCCTGTCGTCCAGCCGGGCGCAGCAGGAAAGCGTCCTGAGCCATGAAGAGGACGACCCGATGCTGTCGGCCCTGCGGCAAGAGGCGGTCAATGCCCGCATCTGGCTGCTGATCGGCTCGCTGGGTCTGAAGACGCATGACCCCGACGGACGCTTCGCCAACCGCTCCTTCCTGATCGCCCCGGACGGGTCCATCGCCGCGAAATACGACAAGATCCACATGTTCGACGTGCAGATCACCGAAACCGAAAGCTACCGCGAATCGGAAGGCTACCGCCCCGGCGACCGCGCGGTGGTGGCGCCGACTCCCTTCGGCAGGATCGGTCTGTCGATCTGCTACGACCTGCGCTTTCCCCATCTCTACCGCGCGCTGGCCCAGGGTGGGGCCGAGATCCTGACCATTCCGGCCGCCTTCTCGCCGGTGACGGGGGCGGCGCATTGGGAAACGCTGCTGCGCGCCCGCGCGATCGAGACCGGATGTTATGTGCTGGCGCCCGCGCAATGCGGGCTGCACCCCGCGACCGAGGGCCGCCCGCGCCGCACCCATGGCCATTCGCTGGCCGTGGCTCCCTGGGGCGAGGTGCTGGCCGATGGCGGCACGGCGCCCGGCATCACCTATGTCCAGATCGACCGGCAGGAGGTGGCGCGCGCCCGGGCCCGCGTGCCCTCGATCACCCATGACCGGCCCTTCGCCCCGCCCTCGTGACCGAGATCGGCGACAGCCTGGCCGTGACGATCTTCAGCGAGATCTTCATGGCCGACCAGCTGGCGCGCAACCGGATCGCGCGGGCGCTGCCCAAGGGGATGGAACTCAGCCATTTCTCGGTCCTGAACCACCTGGCCCGGATCAACGAGGAACGCAGCCCCGCCCAGCTTGCCGCGACCTTCCATGTCACGCGGGGCGCGATGACCAACACGCTGAACCGGCTGGACTGGGCGGGGCATGTCCATATCCGCCCCGACTGGGACGACGCGCGGCGCAAGATGGTCTCGATCAGCCCCTCGGGCCGGGCCGCGCGCGATGTCGCGATCCAGGCCATGACCCCGGTCCTGGCCGAGGCCGTGGCCGATATCGGCGAGGACCGGCTGCGCGCCGCGCTGCCCGTCCTGCGCATGCTGCGGCAAAAGCTGGAAGGCCCGCGCTAGGCAGGCTTCACCGAGGCCGTGACGTAGTTCACCGACAGATCCCGGCTCGACAGCGACCAGCCCCAGGCGATCGGGTTGAACACGAAGCCGGTGCGGTCCACCGGCCTCAGACCGGCCTGTTCCAGCAAGCGGCACAACTCGTCCGGCGTGATGAACTTGGACCATTCATGCGTGCCCTTGGGCAGCCAGCGCATGACATATTCCGCCCCGACGATCGCCATCGCAAAGCTTTTCGGATTGCGGTTGATCGTCGAACACAGATGCAGCCCGCCCGGTTTCAACAGCTTCCGGCAGGCGGTCAGATAGGCCAGCGGGTCGGACACATGCTCGACCACTTCCATGTTCAGAACCACGTCGAACTGTTCGCCCGCCTCGGCCAGCGCCTCGGCGGTGGTGTGGCGATAGTCGATCTCCAGCCCCGATTGTTCGGCATGGATGCGCGCGACGGGAATGTTGCGCGCCGCCGCATCCGCGCCCACCACGGTTGCCCCCAGCCGCGCCATCGGCTCGGACAACAGCCCGCCGCCGCAGCCGATATCCAGCAGGCGCAGCCCCCTGAACGGCATCTCGGCCGAAAGGTCACGGTCGAATTCCGCCGCGATCTGGCGGGTGATATAGTCCAGCCGACAGGGGTTGAGCATGTGCAGCGGCTTGAACTTGCCATTCGGATCCCACCATTCGGCGGCCATCGCCTCGAATTTCGCGACTTCCGTGGGGTCGACGGTCGTTTCGGCTCCTTGCATCGCGGGCTCCGTTCCTGTCTTCTGTATCAATGCCCTTGGGGCGTGTGGCTTTCGCGTTATATAGGCGGCGCATGGACAAATCGGCAGGCCAAAAGCGCGCATCGCAACTTCTTTACCCGCCGGTCGATCCGTTCGACCAGCGCATGCTGGACGTGGGCGACGGCCACCGTCTTTATGTCGAGCAATGCGGCCATCCCGACGGCATCCCCGTCGTCGTCCTGCATGGCGGCCCCGGCGGCGGGTGCAGCCCCGCGATGCGGCGCTATTTCGATCCCGAGGAATTCCGCATCGTCCTGTTCGATCAGCGCGGCTGCGGCCGCTCGCGGCCCCATGCCAGCGTGTCGGCCAACACCACCTGGCACCTGGTTCGGGACATCGAGGCGATCCGCACCGCGCTGGGCATCGAGCGCTGGGTGCTGTTCGGCGGAAGCTGGGGCGCCACGCTCGCGCTGATCTATGCCCAGACCCATCCCGACCGCGTGGCCTATCTGGCGCTGCGCGGGGTGTTCCTGATGACCCAGGCAGAGCTCGACTGGTTCTATGGCGGCGGCGCGGGGCAGTTCTGGCCAGATCTCTGGGCGCGTTTCGCCGAGATGATCCCCCAGGACGAGCGCGGCGACATGATCGGGGCCTATCACCGGCGACTGTTCTCGGGCGACCTGATGATGGAGACGCGCTTTGCCCGCGCCTGGGCATCCTGGGAAAACGCGCTGGCCTCGATCGACCACGAAGGCCCGCTGGGCGAGGCGCCGGCCGATTACGCCCGCGCCTTTGCCCGGCTCGAGAATCACTATTTCCGCAATCGCGGCTTTCTGGACCGGGACGGGCAGCTTCTGCAGGACATCCCCCTGATCGCGCATATCCCCGCAACCATCGTGCAGGGCCGTTACGACATGGTCTGCCCGCCCGCCGCCGCCTGGCGGCTTGCCGAACGCTGGGGCCGGGCGGATCTGCGGATGGTGCCGCTGGCCGGACATGCCCTGTCCGAACCCGGGATCAGTGCCGAACTGGTGCGCACCATGCGCGGCGTCCAGCGGCAAGCGGCGGCCTTGGGGCTGTGAGCATCAACATCCGCTTCTGGGATCGGCTCGCACGCCGCTACGCGCGCATGCCCCTGCGCGATCCCGAAACCTATGAGCGCAAGCTGGCGATGACCCGCGCCCATCTTGCCCCCGGCGCGCGCGTGTTCGAGATCGGCTGCGGCACCGGCACGACCGCGCTGAAACACGCCCCCCATGCGGGCCATGTCACCGCCATCGACTGTTCCGCCAACATGATCGGGATCGCGCGCGACAAGGCCGCGGCCGAAGGAATCGCCAATGTCACCTTCGAGGTGGCCAGCCTCGAGGACATGCCCGACACGCCCGGCGCCTGGGACATGGTGATGGCGCATAACGTGCTGCACCTCTTGCCCGACCGCCCCGGCGCGCTGGTACGCATCCACCGCATGCTGAAACCCGGCGGCGCGTTCGTCTCCTCCACCGCCTGCGCCGCGCGCGCGCCCTGGGCATTCCGCGCCATCGTCCGGACCGGCCACGCGCTGCGCCTGCTGCCGCTGTTCAACTTCCTGACCGAGGACGGGCTGAAGGCCGAGATCCGCGCCGCCGGGTTCGAGATCGTCGAGGAACTGCTTCCCCCCGGCGGGCGGTCCGCGCTGTTCCTGATCGCGCGCAAGCAGACCTGACCCCTCGGGGACACAATCTCCTTGCACAAACGCCCCGTTCCGCCTATATCGCCCTCAACAACGGCGGTTCGGCCTCCACACCCGATCCTCCACCGGTGAGTTTCGCACGGGCCGTTGGCCCGTTTTTTTGTGTCTGGAACTGCCATGTCCGACCTTATCGCCAAGACGGCCATTGACCGGCGCCTTGCCGGAATCCTGACCCCCGTGATCGAGGGGCTGGGGTTCGAGCTGGTGCGCATCCGGTTGATGGGCGGCAATACCAAGACGCTGCAGATCATGGCCGAACGCCCCGAAGGCGGCATCGAGGTGGACGAATGCGCCCGGATCTCGACCGCGGTCTCGGCCGTTCTGGATGTCGAGGACCCGCTCGAGGACGCCTATACGCTGGAGGTGTCCAGCCCCGGCATCGACCGCCCCTTGACCCGGCTCAAGGATTTCGCGGTCTGGGAAGGCCATGAGGCAAAGATCGAGACGACCGAGATGATCGACGGCCGCCGCCGCTTCAAGGGCGTGCTGGCCGGTGTCGAGAATGACGAGGTGCTGATCGAGATCGACGGGCCGGACGGGCAGCCGGTGACCATCGGGCTGGAGTATGACTGGCTGTCGGACGCCAAGCTTGTGCTGACCGACGAGCTGATCCGCGAGATGCTGCGCGCCCGTAAGGCCGCCGGCATCATCGACGAGGACGATTTTGACGAGATCGAGACGGACGAGGGTTCCGTCCCGCAGGAGGACTGAGACATGGCGATTACCTCTGCCAACCAGCTTGAACTGCTTCAGACCGCCGAGGCGGTGGCGCGGGAAAAGATGATCGACCCCGATCTGGTGGTGCAGGCGATGGAAGAATCCCTCGCCCGGGCCGCCAAGTCGCGCTACGGCTCGGAAATGGACATCCGCGTGTCCATCGACCGCAAGACGGGTCGGGCGAGTTTCACCCGCGTGCGCACCGTGGTCGAGGATGACGCGCTGGAGAACTACCAGGCCGAACTGACCGTCGCGCAGGCCAAACAGTATCTCGACGATCCCAAGGTGGGCGATACCGTCGTGGAAGAGGTGCCGCCCGTCGAGATGGGCCGGATCGCCGCGCAAAGCGCCAAGCAGGTGATCCTGCAGAAGGTCCGCGAGGCCGAGCGCGACCGCCAGTTCGAGGAATTCAAGGACCGCGTCGGCACGATCATCAACGGCCAGGTCAAGCGCGAGGAATACGGCAACGTCATCGTCGATATCGGCCGGGGCGAGGGCATCCTGCGCAGGAATGAAAAGATCGGCCGCGAAAGCTATCGCCCGAACGACCGCATCCGCTGCTTCATCAAGGATGTCCGCCGTGAAACCCGTGGCCCGCAGGTCTTCCTGTCCCGCACCGCGCCCGAGTTCATGGCCGAACTCTTCAAGATGGAAGTGCCGGAAATCTACGACGGCATCATCGAGATCAAGGCCGTGGCCCGCGACCCGGGCAGCCGCGCCAAGATTGCCGTGATTTCCTATGACAACTCGATCGACCCCGTCGGCGCCTGCGTCGGCATGCGCGGCAGCCGCGTTCAGGCCGTCGTGAACGAGCTTCAGGGCGAGAAGATCGACATCATCCCCTGGAACGAGGATCAAGCCACCTTCCTCGTGAACGCGCTGCAACCCGCCGAGGTCAGCAAGGTCGTCATCGACGAGGAGGCCGGCAAGATCGAGGTCGTGGTCCCCGACGAGCAGCTATCGCTGGCCATCGGTCGGCGCGGCCAGAACGTGCGACTGGCCAGCCAGCTGACCGGGCTCGACATCGACATCATGACCGAGGCCGAGGAAAGCCAGCGCCGCCAGGCCGAGTTCGAGGAGCGCACGCGGCTCTTCATGGACACGCTCGATCTGGACGAGTTCTTCGCCCAGCTCCTGGTCTCGGAAGGCTTCACCAATCTCGAAGAGGTGGCCTATGTCGATCTCGACGAGCTTCTGGTGATCGAGGGCGTGGACGAGGACACCGCCGGAGAGCTTCAGGCCCGCGCCCGCGACCATCTCGAAGAGCAGAATCGCAAGGCGTTGGAACATGCCCGTGAACTGGGCGTCGAGGACAGCCTGGTTGAATTCGAGGGCCTGACGCCCCAGATGCTCGAAGCACTGGCCGAGGACGGCATCAAGACGCTTGAGGACTTCGCCACCTGCGCCGACTGGGAACTGGCCGGCGGCTGGACCACGGTCGATGGCCAGCGGGTCAAGGACGAAGGCATCCTCGAGAAGTTCGACATGTCGCTGGAAGAGGCGCAGACCCTGGTGATGACCGCGCGGGTCCTGCTGGGCTGGGTCGATCCGACCGAGCTCGAGGACGACGCCGGGGACGAGACCGACGCCGAAGAGGGCGAAGAGGAGGCCGGAGCCTGATCCGGGGCTCCGGGAGGCCGACATGGGCCGAGCAGGCGCGCGAAAACCTGACGGCGAGCCGGAGCGGCGCTGCATCGCCACCGGCGAGGTGCAGCCGAAGGCGGGGCTGATCCGCTTCGTCGTCGGCCCCGACGACCAGATCGTGCCCGACCTTGCGGCCAAGCTGCCCGGCCGGGGCATCTGGGTCGCGGCGGATCGCGACGCGCTGGAGCTGGCGGTCCGCAAGCGGCTGTTCGCGCGGGCGGCGAAACGCCAGGTCACCCTGCCCGAGGGGCTGGTCGATCTGGTCGAGGCCGGGCTGTTGCGCCGCGTGGTCGAGGGGCTGTCGCTGGCGCGCAAGGCCGGGCAGGCGGTGGTCGGGTATGAAAAGGTCAAGGGCTGGCTCGACAGCGGCCAGGCCGCCGTCCTGGTTCAGGCCAGCGACGGGTCGGAACGGGGCAAGACCAAGCTCAGGCCCCCGCAGCGCGAGGGCGCCTATATCGACTGTCTGACGGCCGGGGAAATCGGTTTGGCTTTCGGCCGCGAACATGTGATACATGGCGCGCTTGCGGCTGGCGGACTCATGGAACGTGTAGTAGAGGATGCCGCCAAGCTTTCGGGCATCCGCAAGAAGATCGGGGGCGAGGCCCCCGGAAAGGGTTGAAGGCCTTATGGACGACACTGACGGCAAGAAGACACTGGGACTGCGCGGCGCCTCGCGGCCCGGCCAGGTGAAGCAGAGCTTCAGCCATGGCCGGACGAAGAATGTGGTCGTCGAGACGAAGCGCAAGCGCGTCGTCGTGCCAAAGCCCGGTGCCACGAAATCCGGGGCCACGACCTCTGGCGTTGCGGGCAGCGACCCGGCAAAGCGCCCGGCCGGGATTTCCGATGCCGAGATGGAACGTCGTCTGAAGGCCCTTCAGGCGGCCAAGGCCCGCGAGGTCGAGGAAGCCGCCCAGCGCGCGGCCGACGAGCGCCAGCGCGAGGAAGAGCGCCAGCGCCGCCGCGACGAGGCCGAGGCCAAGGAACGCGAACAGCGCGAGATCGAGGAAGCCGCCCGCCGCAAGGCCGAGGAAGAGCAGGAGCAGGAGCGCCGCCGCAAGGAGGCGGATCAGAAGCCTGCCGCCGCAGCGCCCGCGGCCAAGCCCGCCGCCCCCGCCGCCCAGCCCGAGTCGGCCAAGACCGCGCCGCCGCGCAAGGTCGACCGCGAACGCGAGCGCAGCGACGATCGGCAGACCCGCACCAAGGCCAAGGATGACAGCCGCCGCGCCGGCAAGCTGACGCTGACCCAGGCGCTGGACGGCGGCGAAGGCGGTCGCCAGCGCTCGCTCGCCGCGATGAAGCGCAAGCAGGAGCGGATGCGCCAGAAGGCGATGGGCCGCGGCGATACGCGCGAAAAGGTCGTGCGCGAAGTCCAGTTGCCCGAACAGATCGTGGTCTCGGAGCTTGCCAACCGCATGGCCGAGCGCGTGGCCGACGTGGTCAAGGCGCTGATGCAGAACGGCATGATGGTCACCCAGAACCAGGTCATCGACGCCGACACCGCGGAACTCATCATCGAGGAATTCGGCCATCGCGTGCAGCGGGTGTCGGATGCCGATGTCGAGGACGTGATCGCCACCGTCGAGGACCAGGCCGAGGATCTCGAGCCGCGCCCGCCGGTCATCACCATCATGGGCCATGTCGACCACGGCAAGACCTCGCTGCTGGACGCGATCCGCGACGCCAAGGTCGTCGCGGGCGAGGCTGGCGGCATCACCCAGCATATCGGCGCCTACCAGGTGAAGACCGATGGCGGCACCACGCTGACCTTCCTCGACACGCCCGGCCACGCGGCCTTCACCTCGATGCGGGCCCGCGGCGCGCAGGTGACGGATATCGTCGTGCTCGTGGTCGCCGCCGACGACGCGGTGATGCCGCAGACCGTCGAGGCGATCAACCACGCCAAGGCCGCCAAGGTGCCGATGATCGTGGCGATCAACAAGATCGACAAGCCCTCGGCCAACCCGATCAAGGTGCGCACCGACCTGTTGCAGCACGAGGTGGTGGTCGAGCAGATGTCGGGCGAGGTCCAGGATGTCGAGGTCTCGGCGATCACCGGCCAGGGGCTTGACGAATTGCTGGAAGCCATCGCGCTCCAGGCCGAGATCCTCGAACTCAAGGCAAACCCGAGCCGCGCTGCCGAAGGCGCCGTGATCGAGGCGCAGCTCGACGTGGGCCGCGGCCCGGTCGCGACCGTGCTGGTCCAGAAGGGCACCCTGCGGAAGGGCGACATCTTCGTCGTGGGCGAGCAATGGGGCAAGGTCCGCGCGCTGATCAACGACAAGGGCGAACGCGTCGAGGAGGCCGGTCCCTCGGTTCCGGTCGAGGTGCTGGGCCTGAACGGCACGCCCGAGGCGGGCGATGTGCTGAACGTGGTCGAGACCGAGGCGCAGGCCCGCGAGATCGCCGAATACCGCGAAGCCAAGTCCAAGGAGAAGCGCGCCGCCGCCGGGGCCGCCACGACGCTGGAACAGCTCATGGCCAAGGCCAAGGAGGACCAGAACGTCGCCGAGCTGCCGATCCTGGTCAAGGCCGACGTGCAGGGCTCGGCCGAGGCCATCGTCCAGGCGATGGAGAAGATCGGCAATGACGAGGTGCGCGTGCGCGTGCTGCATGCCGGTGTCGGCGCCATCACCGAGAGCGATGTGGGCCTTGCCGAGGCGTCCGGCGCCCCGATCATGGGCTTCAACGTGCGTGCCAACGCCCCCGCCCGCAGCGCCGCCAACCAGAAGGGCGTCGAGATCCGCTATTACAGCGTGATCTACGACCTCGTGGACGATGTGAAGGCGGCGGCCTCGGGCCTGCTGTCGGCCGAGATCCGCGAGACCTTCATCGGCTACGCCCAGATCCGCGAGGTCTTCAAGGTCTCGAATGTCGGCAAGGTTGCGGGCTGTCTGGTCACCGAGGGCGTGGCGCGGCGTTCCGCCGGGGTGCGCCTGCTGCGCGACAACGTGGTGGTCCACGAAGGCACGCTGAAGACGCTCAAGCGCTTCAAGGACGAGGTCGCAGAGGTCCAGTCGGGCCAGGAATGCGGCATGGCCTTCGAGAATTACGACGACATCCGCCAGGGCGACATCATCGAGATCTTCGAGCGTCAGGAGATCGAGCGCAAGCTCGCCTGATCCCGCCGCCAGAGCGAACCACCCGGGGGGGCGTCCATCATCGGGCGCCCCTTTTCGTCATCGCTTCCGGTCGGGATGCCGCTGCCTCAGGCGGCCTTGTTGACCGGCTTGCCCGTGAACAGCCGGTCGCCAACCTTCACCACGATCCTGCCATCGGGCCGCCGCGCGACAAAGGCGCCTTGCACCGAAACGCAGGAACCAAGCAGGATCGTCCGGATCATTTCTTATCATCCTCAGGTTGCGACGTTTCGTTTGTAACCGCTGTGTAAAATTTTTCGGAATTTTATTTCGCCGCACCGCGTGCGCATGCGCGGAAAATTGCCGACCCGGACCCGCCCTGTCCCGCGGCGGCCCGCTAAAGCCAATCCCGAAGCACGGGGATCAGCGGCAGATCGGCGGGCGGCATCGGATAGCTGCGCAGATCCTTCGCGCGCACCCAGGCCAGCGCCTGACCCTCCTGCCCATGGGGCTGGCCTTCCCATTTGCGGCAGGCGAACAGCGGCATCAGCAGGTGGAAATCCTCGTAGCTGTGGCTGGCGAAACTCAGCGGCGCAAGGCAGCTGGCCCATGTGTCGATGCCCAGCTCTTCCTTCAGCTCGCGCATCAGCGCCGCCTCGGGAGTCTCGCCCGGCTCGACCTTGCCGCCGGGAAACTCCCACAGGCCCGCCATCGACTTGCCCTCGGGCCGCTGCGCCAGCAGCACTCGGCCGTCCGAATCGACCAGTGCGACGGCCGCGACAAGAACGACCTTCACGACCGGTAATCGGCGTTGATGTCGATATAGCGATGCGTCAGGTCACAGGTCCAGACCGTCGCCGCCCCGCTGCCAAGGCCCAGATCCACCCCGATCGCAAGTTCCGCGTGCCGCATATAGGCCGCGCCCGCCTCCTCGGCATAGCCCTCGGCGACCAGGCCCTTCTCCGCCACCAGGATATCGCCGAACCGGATCGCCAGCAGGTCGCGGTCGGCCTTCGCCCCCGACTTGCCCACCGCCATCACGATCCGGCCCCAGTTCGGATCCTCGCCCGCGATCGCCGTCTTGACCAGCGGCGAATTGGCAATCGCCATCGCCACCTTCCTGGCATCCGCCGTGTTCGCCGCGCCGGTCACCGTGATCTCGACGAACTTGGTCGCCCCTTCGCCATCGCGCACCACCTGTTGCGCCAGATCCAGCATCACGCCGCGCAGCGCCTCCTGAAAGGCGCGGGCGGGCGCGCTGCGCAGATCGGTGATCTCGGGCGCCCTGGACTTGCCCGTGGCCGCCAGCAGCAGCGTGTCGGAGGTCGAGGTATCGCCATCGACCGTGATGCAGTTGAAGGTCTCGTCGGTCAGCCGGGCCAGCATCCGCTGCAGGGGCGCCTGTGCGATCTTCGCATCGGTGAAGATATAGACCAGCATCGTCGCCATGTCGGGCGCGATCATCCCCGATCCCTTGGCGATGCCCGCGATCCTGACCTCCTGCCCGTCGATCTCGACCGTCGCGATGGCCCCCTTGGGGAAGGTGTCGGTCGTCATGATCGCCCGCGCCGCCTGGCCCAGACCCTCGGGCGACAGCCGCGCGGCCAGATCCTCCAGCACGGCGGTGATCCGTTCATGTGGCAGCGGCTCGCCGATCACGCCCGTCGAACTGGTGAAGACCCGCCCCTCGGGCACGCCTGCGGCCTGCGCCACGCCCGCCGCGATCGCCTGCACCGCCTCGACCCCCCGCGCGCCGGTAAAGGCGTTCGAGTTGCCCGAATTCACCAGGATCGCCGCCCCCTGCCGCGGCCCGGGCGTGGCGCCGATCTTGGCCTCGCAATCCAGAACCGGCGCGGACCGCGTCGCCGAGCGGGTGAAGACCCCGGCCACCGTCGTCCCCGGCGCAAGCCGGGCCAGCATCACATCGAGCCGCCCCTTGTAGCGCACCCCCGCCTCGGCGGCGGCGAACTCGGCGCCCGCGATCACCGGCAGGACGGGAAAGCCACCCGCTGGGGCCAGCGGCGAAACGGACGCGGCGCGCGCACCCGGCGCTCCCGCGCCCGCCGCCACCAGTTCCTGCCGCAGCCGCTTCAGTTCGCGCTTCAGCGGCTTGACCTTGGCCTTGGTGATCTTCTTCTCGATCTTCTTCTTCGACTTGGCCATCGCCGTCCCTCGTCTGCGTGCCGGATCAGTTGTCCAGAAGTTCGCGGTTCTTCAGCACCGCGGGGTCGATCTCGATCTCGGCGCGGGTGATCTCGGCCTCGGCGGCATAGCGTTCCAGCGCCGCCTCCATCGCATCGCGCTGGATCTGCTGGACGATGCTCTCGCGCACCTCGTCCAGCGCCGGGGCATCCTTCAGCCGGCTTTCATGCAGCTTGACCAGATGCCAGCCGAATTGCGTCTCGAACGGACCGGCGACCGTTCCGGGTTCCATCGCGACCACCACATCCTCGAAGGATTGCACCATCATGCCCTTGGTGAACCAGCCAAGTTCGCCGCCCATCTGCCCCGAACTGTCGATCGAGGTCTCCTTGGCCAGCTCGGCGAAATCGGCGCCGTCCTGCACCTGGGCCATGGCCGCCTGCGCCTCTTCCTCGGTCTCGACCAGGATATGCGCGGCGCGGTATTCCGGCGTGGGCTCGGCGCCGGCAAAGGCGGCCTCATAGGCGGCCTGAATCGCCTCCTCGGTCGCCGCTTCCTCGGCCGCGCGGCCCAGCGCCTCGCCCGCAAGGAAGGACCGCCGCTCGTTCTCCAGCGCCAGCCGCGCGCCCAGCGACAGCGCGCCGCCGGTCTGCTCGGCCACCGCGGTTTGGCGGATCAACTGGTCCAGGATCGCCTGATACAGCGTGTCGTCGGGCAGCGCCTGGTATTCCGGCGGCAACTGCGCGCGCATGACGATCATGTGCCCAAGCGTGATCTCGGTCGCGCCCACGCGGGCCACGACGGTTCCGGGGCCGATCTCCTCGGCCGCCGCAGGAAGGGCCAGCCCGGCAACGAGGGCAAGCGCAAGCAGCGGTTTCGCAGGTCTGGACATGGGCAACTCCTTTCGTGCCGCGCGCTTGGCGACGTTGACTCCAATCTGGCGGCCCCTTACATCGCGGGTGGTCCTTGGGGCCGCTCCTCAGTCTGAGGCCACTTCTATTGCCGCATCGACAGGCGGGCAAGGCGTCCGTCGAACAACATCCCTTGAGACAGCCGCCGCGGAGAGCACATGCTGGGCATCGGAACAGTCACCCGTAAGGTCTTTGGCACCAGGAACGACCGGATGGTCAAGAAGGTGCGCCCGCTGGTGACCCGCATCAACGAGCTGGAGCCCGAGTTCCAGGCGCTGACCGACGAGGGGATCAAGGACAAGACCCGCGAGTTCATGCGCCGCTGCGCCGAGGGCGAGGAACTCGACGACCTGCTGCCCGAGGCCTTTGCCAATTGCCGCGAGGCCGCGCGCCGCGCGCTGGGCCTGCGCGCCTTCGACGTGCAGCTTGTCGGCGGCATCTTCCTGCATCGCGGCAACATCGCCGAGATGAAGACCGGCGAGGGCAAGACGCTGGTCGCGACCTTCCCCGCCTATCTGAACGCGCTGACCGGCAAGGGCGTGCATATCGTCACCGTCAACGACTACCTCGCCAAGCGCGACGCCGAATGGATGAGCAAGGTCTACGCCCATCTCGGCATGACGACCGGCGTGGTCTATCCTTGGCAGCCCGATGACGAGAAGCGCGCCGCCTACCGCGCCGACATCACCTATGGCACGAACAACGAGCTTGGCTTCGACTACCTGCGCGACAACATGAAGGCCGAGCTCAAGGACATGTCCCAGCGCGGCCACCATTTCGCGATCGTGGACGAGGTCGACTCGATCCTGATCGACGAGGCGCGCACGCCGCTCATCATCTCGGGGCCCAGCCAGGACCGCTCGGAACTTTACGTCGCGATGGACAAGGTCGTGCCCGACCTGACCGAAGAGCATTACAAGATCGACGAGAAGACCCGGATCGTCACCTTCACCGAAGAGGGCAACGAGTTCATGGAGCAGCGCCTGCACCAGGTTGGCCTCCTGCCCGAGGGCCAGTCGCTCTACGATCCCGAAAGCACGACCATCGTCCACCACGCGACCCAGGCGCTCAAGGCGCACAAGCTGTTCCTCAAGGACAAGGATTACATCGTCCGCGACGGCGAGGTGATGCTGATCGACGAGTTCACCGGCCGCATGATGCGCGGCCGCCGCCTGTCCGAGGGGCTGCACCAGGCCATCGAGGCCAAGGAAGGCGCCAAGATCCAGCCCGAGAACGTGACGCTGGCCTCGGTCACCTTCCAGAACTATTTCCGCCTCTATGACAAGCTGGCGGGCATGACCGGCACCGCGGCCACCGAGGCCGAGGAGTTCATGCAGATCTACGGCCTTGGCGTGGTCGAGATCCCGACCAACCGCCCCATCGCCCGCCAGGACGAACATGACGCCGTCTACCGCACCGCGCGCGAGAAGTTCGAGGCCATCGTCGCCTCGATCAAGGAGGCGCATGAAAAGGGCCAGCCGGTTCTGGTCGGCACCACCTCGATCGAGAAATCCGAGAAGCTGTCGGAACTGCTGAAAAAGGACAAGGTCCCCCACAACGTCCTGAACGCCCGCCACCACGAACAGGAGGCCCAGATCGTCGCCGATGCGGGCCGCTTCGGCGCGGTGACCATCGCCACCAACATGGCCGGGCGCGGCACCGACATCCAGCTTGGCGGCAATGTCGAGATGAAGGTGATGGAGGCGCTGAACGCCGATCCCGAGGCGCATCCCGACGAGATCCGCGCCCGGATCGAGGCCGAACATGCCGACGAGAAGAAGAAGGTGCTCGACGCCGGCGGGCTGTTCGTCCTCGGCACCGAACGCCACGAATCGCGCCGCATCGACAACCAGTTGCGCGGCCGGTCGGGCCGTCAGGGCGATCCGGGGCGGTCGGCCTTCTTCCTCTCGCTCGAAGACGACCTGATGCGCATCTTCGGCTCGGACCGTCTGGACAAGGTGCTGTCCACGCTGGGCATGAAGGAAGGCGAGGCCATCGTTCACCCCTGGGTGAACAAGTCGCTGGAAAAGGCCCAGGCCAAGGTCGAGGGCCGCAACTTCGACATCCGCAAGCAATTGCTCAAGTTCGACGACGTGATGAACGAGCAGCGCAAGGTCATCTTCGGCCAGCGGCTGGAAATCATGGAAGCCGCCGACCTGTCCGAGATCGTGCAGGACATGCGCCACCAGGTGATCGACGATCTGGTCGAAACCTTCATGCCGCCGAAATCCTATGCCGATCAGTGGGATATCGACGGTCTGAACGAGGCGCTGGCCGAGCAGTTGAGCCTTGACGCGCCGGTCGCCGCCTGGGCCGACGAAGAGGGCGTGGACGATGCCGAGATCCGCGAGCGGTTGTGCGACGCCGCCGACGAGGCGATGGCGGTCAAGGCCGCGCAGTTCGGCCCCGAGGTCATGCGCAACATCGAAAAGCAGATCCTGCTCCAGACCATCGACACCAAATGGCGCGAACACCTGCTGACGCTGGAACATCTGCGCTCGGTCGTGGGCTTCCGCGGCTATGCCCAGCGCGATCCGCTGAACGAATACAAGACCGAGTCGTTCGCCCTGTTCGAGTCGATGCTGAACGCGCTGCGCGAGGATGTCAGCCGCAAGCTGGGCCAGATCCGGCCGCTGACCGAAGAAGAGCGCGGCGCGATGATGCGCCAGCTTGCCGAGCAGCAGCAGCAACTGGCCCAGGCCGCCGAGGGGGCAAGCGCCGAACATGCCGCCGCCCCCGGCGCGGCCCCGCCGTCCCCCGAGGGCGCGGCCGAGGGCTTCGACGAGGCCCGGCCCGAAACCTGGGGCCGCCCGGGGCGCAACGATGCCTGCCCCTGCGGTTCGGGGCGCAAGTTCAAGCATTGCCATGGCCAGCTTGTCTGAGCGGTTCCCGACAGGCGAGGATCCGGTGTTGAAAAATCGTCCTCCAAACCGGAAACTCGCCGCCAACTGAGGCGGTCAGGGCCTTCTTGCCATGCGCTTGTTCCGATGCGCGGCGCTGGCCGCCGCGCTGCTCTCCCTTCTCGTCGCCCCCGCCCGGGCGCAGGACGTCACGCTCAGTTCGCGTGACGGATCGGTCGAGATCAGCGGCGCGCTGATCGGCTTCGACGGCGAATTCTACCGCGTCGACACGATCTATGGCCCGCTCACCCTCGACGGGCAGGGCGTCATCTGCACCGGCCCCGGCTGCCCCGGGATCGAGGCCCATGTCGCACGCTTCCGCCTGTCCGGCACGCCCGTCCTCGGCGAGGTGCTGATGCCCGCCCTGATCGAGACCTATGCCGACCAGCGTGGCCTGTCCGTCACCCGCGACCGTGACGGCCCGCATATGCGCTTCGTTCTCAGCGACCGCGCCGCCGGTCATCCCGTGGCCGAGATCGACCTGACCCTTGTCAGCACCGAAGAGGGCTTCGCCGACCTGCTGGCAGAGACCGCCGATATCGTCATGGCCGACCGCGAACCGCGCCCCGACGAAATCCGGCGGCTGCGCGAGGCGGGCTTCGGTGACCTTTCCGATCCCGCCCGCCGCCGGGTGGTGGCGCTGGACGCCATCGTGCCCGTGGTCGCCCCCGGCCATCCGGTGCAGGCGCTGTCCATCGACGCGGTGATCGGTCTTGCGACCGGGCAGATCGCCGACTGGTCGGCGCTGGGCGGCCCGGAGGCGCCTGTGACGGTGCACCTGCTCGACCGGCAGGACGGGTTGCAACAGGCGATTGCCCTGCGGCTGCTCGATGGCGCATCACCTACCCCCGCCGCGCGCCGCCACAAGGGCGCCGCCGCGCTGTCGGCCGCGGTCGCCGCCGATCCGCTGGGCGTCGGACTGACCCGCGTCTCGGCGCTGGGCGACGCGCAGCAGGTGCCGCTGACCGGCGGCTGCGGCCTGCGCCTGGTTGCAAACCGCCAATCGGTCAAGACAGAGGATTACCCCCTCGTCGCGCCGCTGTTCCTCTATGCCTCCGCCCGCCGACAACAGCTCTTCGCCCGCGAGTTTCTCGACTGGCTCGACACGGCCCCCGCGCAACTGGTGATCCGGCGCGCGGGCTTCGTCGACCAGTTGCGCGACACCATCCCCTTCGGCCGCCAGGGCGACCGGCTGGGCCAGGCCATCGCCCAGGCCGGGCCCGAGGTGCCGCTGTCCGAATTGCAGCGCCTTGTCGGGACGCTGGCCGGGGCGCAACGGCTGACCACCACCTTCCGCTTCCGCGAGGGCGGCTCGGCGGAGCTGGACGCGCAATCCTTCGGCAATATCGGCGCGCTGGCCCGCGCGCTGGAGGCCGGGCTGTTCGACGGGCGCACCCTGATCTTTGCAGGATTCACCGATGGCGACGGACCGGCCGAGGCCAATCTGGGCATCGCGCGGCTCCGGGCCGAGGCGGTGCATGATGCGGTGCGGGCGGTGGCGACCGCGGCCGACCTGTCGCGCGTGGCGCTCAGGGTCGAGGCGTTCGGCGAAGCCCTGCCCATCGCCTGCGACCACAGCGCCTGGGGCGGGTTCATCAACCGCCGGGTCGAGGTCTGGCTGCGCTGAGGCTAGATATAGCCCTCGGCGCGCAGGCTGATCTCGCGCGCCTTGCCGACGATGATGTGATCGTGCAGCACGATCCCCAGCGCGGTGCAGCCCGCCGCGATCTGCCCGGTCATCGCGATGTCCGACTCCGACGGCGTCGGGTCGCCCGAGGGGTGGTTATGCACCAGGATCAGCGCCGAGGCGTTCAGCTCCAGCGCCCGCTTGACGACTTCGCGGGGATAGACCGGCACATGATCGACCGTGCCGCGCGCCTGTTCCTCGTCGGCGATCAGAATGTTCTTGCGGTCCAGGAACAGCACGCGGAACTGTTCGGTCTGGCGATGCGCCATCGAGGTGCGGCAATAATCCAGCAGGACATCCCAGCTTGAAATCACCTGCCGGTGCATGATCCTGGCGCGCGCCAGCCGATGCGCCGCCGCCTCGACCAGCTTAAGCTCGACCAGCACCGCCTCGCCCACGCCGATCACCTCGCGCAGCCGGGCGGTGGGCGCCGACAGCACGCCGTTGAAATCGCCGAACCGCTCCAGCAACGCGCGGGCCAGCGGCTTGACGTCCTGGCGCGGGATGGCGCGGAACAGCAGCATCTCCAGCAATTCGTAATCCGGCATCGCATCCGCACCCCCCTCCATGAAGCGGGTGCGCAACCGCTGGCGGTGGTCGCGCAGGTAGGAGGGCGGCCGGTCGGCCTGCGACAGCGGCACCGGCCGCGCCTCGGCAAAGAGCGGCAGCGGCGGTTCCGAGAAACTGTTGGGGTCACGCGGGCGAGTCATGCCCCGAGCCTAGGGAAATCATGCTGAACGAAGGATTAACGCCGCAGCAGAATCCGCGGCCTCAGCCCTTCATCCCGTCCCAGAAACTCTTGACCTTGCGAAAGAAGGACGACCCCTCGGGGTTGTTCTCCTCGCTCAACTCCTCGAACTCGCGCAGCAATTCCTTTTGCCGGGTGGTCAGGTTGACCGGCGTCTCGACCGCAAGCTCGATCAGCAGATCGCCCTGCCCGCCGCCGCGCAGCCCCGGCATCCCCTTGCCGCGCAGGCGCATCTGCTTGCCCGACTGGCTGCCCTCGGGCACCTTCACGCGCGAGCGCCCGCCGTCGATCGTGGGCACCTCGATCTCGCCGCCCAGGGCTGCCGTCGCCATCGAGACCGGCACCCGGCAGAACAGCGTCATGCCGTCACGCTCGAACAGCGGGTGATCGGCCACCTCGATGAAGATGTACAGATCCCCCGGCGGCCCGCCGCGCAATCCCGCCTCGCCCTCTCCGGCCAGCCGGATCCGCGTGCCGGTCTCGACGCCGGCCGGGATGTTGACCGACAGCGCGCGCTCGCGTTCCACCCGGCCCGCCCCGCCGCAGGACTTGCAGGGGTTCTTGATGATCTGGCCCATCCCGCCGCAGGTCGGGCAGGTGCGTTCGACGGTAAAGAATCCCTGCTGGGCGCGCACCTTGCCCATGCCCGAACAGGTCGGGCAGGTCGCGGGCTCGGCGCCGCCCACGGCGCCCGTGCCGCTGCAGGCGTCGCAGCCGACAGAGCCGGGCACGGTGATCTTCTTCTGCAAGCCGCGAAAGGCGTCTTCCAGCGTGATCCGCAGGTTGTAGCGCAGGTCCGAACCGCGCGTGGCGCGCTGCCGCCCGCCACCGCCCATGAAATCGCCGAACAGGTCGTCGAACACGTTCGAGAAGGCCGAGGCGAAATCGCCCCCGCCGAATCCCGGGCCCCCGCGCGGCCCGCCCATGCCCCCCTCGAAGGCGGCGTGGCCGAAGCGGTCATAGGCGGCCTTCTTGTCGGGATCCTTCAGCGTCTCGTAGGCCTCGTTGACTTCCTTGAACTGGGCCTCGGCCTTGGGATTGTCCGCGTTGCGGTCGGGATGCAGTTCCTTGGCCTTCGTGCGGTAGGCCTTCTTGATCTCGTCGGCCGAGGCGCCGCGGGCGATGCCCAGGACCTCGTAGAAATCGCGCTTTGCCATCGGCTATTCCCCTGTCCGGAATGCGCGGGGCCGGCCCGGTTTCCCGGACCGGCCACCTGGGTTCCGGTCGTTTCCTACGAGCGCTTCCTGTCGTCGTCGAGATCCTCGAACTCGGCATCGACGATCCCTTCGTCCGGGCCCTCGTCCGCGCCGCGGGGCGCATCGTCGGTCTCCTGCTGCTGGGCCTTGTAGATCGCCTCGCCCAGCCGCATCGCCGCCTCGGACACGTTCTGGATACCGCCCCGGATCTTGCCGGCATCGTCGGTTTCCAGCGTGTCGCGCAGCGCCGCGACGGCCAGCTCGATCGCCTCGACGGTCGAGGGATCGACCTTGTCGCCATGCTCCTCGATCGACTTCTCGGTCGAGTGGATCAGGCTTTCGGCCTGGTTCCGGGTCTCGACCAGTTCGCGGCGTGCCTTGTCGGCCTCTGCATTGGATTCGGCATCGCGCACCATCTGCTCGATCTCGTCATCGGACAGACCGCCCGAGGCCTGGATCGTGATCTTCTGCTCCTTGCCGGTGCCCTTGTCCTTGGCGCTGACCGACACGATGCCGTTGGCGTCGATGTCGAAGGTCACCTCGATCTGCGGCATGCCGCGCGGTGCGGGCGGGATGTCCTCCAGGTTGAACTGGCCCAGCATCTTGTTGTCGGCCGCCATCTCGCGCTCGCCCTGGAACACCCGGATCGTCACGGCGTTCTGGTTGTCCTCGGCGGTCGAGAAGATCTGCGATTTCTTGGTCGGGATGGTCGTGTTGCGGTCGATCAGCCGGGTGAACACGCCGCCCAGCGTCTCGATGCCCAGCGACAGCGGCGTGACGTCCAGCAGCACCACGTCCTTGACGTCGCCCTGCAGCACACCCGCCTGGATCGCGGCGCCCATCGCCACCACCTCGTCGGGGTTCACGCCCTTGTGCGGCTCCTTGCCGAAGAACTTGGTGACTTCCTCGATCACCCGCGGCATCCGCGTCATGCCGCCGACCAGCACCACCTCGTCGATATCCGAGGTCGACAGGCCCGCATCCTTCAGCGCCGCCTGGCAGGGCTTGATCGAGTTCTTGATGAGGTCCGCCACCAGGCTTTCCAGCTTGGCGCGGGTCAGCTTCATCACCAGGTGCAGCGGCGTGCCGCTGTTCTTGTCCATCGAGATGAAGGGCTGGTTGATCTCGGTCTGCGAGGCCGAGGACAGCTCGATCTTGGCCTTCTCGGCGGCTTCCTTCAGCCGTTGCAGCGCCATCTTGTCCTTGCTCAGGTCGACGCCGTGTTCCTTCTTGAACTCTTCGGCCAGGTAGGCAACGATCCGCATGTCGAAGTCTTCGCCGCCGAGGAACGTGTCCCCGTTGGTCGATTTCACCTCGAACAGCCCGTCGTCGATTTCCAGGATCGTGATGTCGAAGGTGCCGCCGCCCAGGTCATAGACCGCGATGGTGCGGGTTTCCTTCTTGTCCAGCCCATAGGCCAGCGCGGCCGCGGTCGGCTCGTTGATGATGCGCAGAACCTCAAGCCCGGCGATCTTGCCCGCGTCCTTGGTCGCCTGGCGCTGGGCGTCGTTGAAATAGGCCGGAACGGTGATGACGGCCTGCGTCACCGTCTCGCCCAGATAGCTTTCGGCGGTTTCCTTCATCTTCTGCAGGATGAAGGCCGAGATCTGGCTGGGGCTGTATTTCTCGCCACGCACCTGAACCCAGGCATCGCCATTGCCGCCATCGACGATGCTGTAGGGGACGTGCTTGCGGTCCTTCTCGACTTCCGCATCGTCGGCCCGCCGCCCGATCAGGCGCTTGACGGCAAAGATCGTGTTCTCGGGGTTGGTGACGGCCTGCCGCTTGGCGGGCTGGCCCACAAGACGTTCGGATTCGGTGAAGGCGACGATCGAGGGGGTCGTGCGCGCGCCCTCGGCATTCTCGATCACCCGGGGTTGCGAGCCGTCCATGATGGCGACGCAGGAATTGGTGGTCCCAAGGTCGATCCCGATGACTTTGGCCATGTCTGTTACCTCTTCTTCGGCGATGTTGTGGAGGTCAGGCCCTGAAAAGGCCCCTGTCCTCCGATCCCAGAATTCCGGTCGGGGGGTGGTCCCCGATCCTTGTCTCGGGCGTATATAAGGAGGGGTCCAGACCCCTGCAAGCGCGGCCCATGACAGAAATGTGAGTGTGGTGAACGATGTCCGAAACGCCCGAGGGCGCCTGCCCGACCCCCGGTCTGGTGGTGCGCGGGGTCCAGATCTTTCCCGGCTGGCTGGACGCCGAGGCCCAGCGCGCGATGGTCGCGGAGCTGCGCGCCGTGGTCGCCGCCGCGCCGCTCTTCCAGCCCGAAACCCGCTGGGGCCGCAAGATGAGCGTGCGCATGACCTCGGCCGGGCGCTTCGGCTGGGTCTCTGACCGGCGCGGCTATCGCTATGCGCCCTGCCATCCCTCTGGGCTGCCCTGGCCGCCGATCCCGGCCTCGGTGCTGGCGGTCTGGGACGCGGTGACCGGCCTCGACCGCCGCCCCGATTGCTGCCTCGTGAACTTCTACGGCGAGGGCACGAAAATGGGCATGCACCAGGACCGCGACGAGGCCGATTTCCGCTGGCCGGTCCTGTCGATCTCGCTGGGCGACGCGGCGCGGTTCCGCATCGGCCACCTGACCCGCGGCGGCGATACCGAAAGCCTGTGGCTCAATTCGGGCGACGTTCTGGTGATGGGCGGCGCGGCGCGGCTGGTCCATCACGGCATCGACCGGCTGCGCCCCGGCTCCTCCGGCCTGCTGGCCGGGGGCGGGCGGATCAACCTCACGCTGCGGGTGGTGGACTGACGACGGTCAGACCCGCTCCAGCGCCAGCGCGATCCCCTGCCCGCCGCCGATGCACATCGTCACCAGCGCCCGCCGCCCGCCGGTCCGCGCCAGCTCGTGCAGCGCCTTGACCGTGATGATCGCGCCCGTCGCCCCCACCGGATGACCCAGCGCGATCGCGCCGCCATTGGGGTTCACCCGCTCGGGGTCCAGCCCCAGCGCCCGGTTGACCGCAATCGCCTGCGCGGCAAAGGCCTCGTTGCTTTCGACCACGTCGAAATCGCCCACACCCAGCCCCGTCCTGGCCAGCAACGCCTCGACCGCGGGCACCGGCCCGATCCCCATCACCCGCGGCGCCACGCCCGCATGGGCATAGCCGATCAGCCGCGCCATCGGCTCCAGCCCCGCCGCCTCTGCCGCGTCCTCGCGCGCCAGCACCAGCGCCGCGGCGCCGTCATTGATCCCGCTCGCATTGCCCGCCGTTACCGTGCCATCCTTCTGGAAGGCGGGCCGCAGCGCCGCCAGCGCCTCCGGCGTCGTCGCCTTGGGATGCTCGTCCACCGCAAAGGCCCGCGTCTCGCGCCGCACCGCCACCTCGACCGGCACGATCTCGGCGGCAAAGCGGCCCTCGGCGATCGCCCGCGCCGCGCGGCTCTGGCTTTCCAGCGCGAAAGCGTCCTGATCGGCGCGGCTGATGCCATGTTCGGCGGCCACGTTCTCGGCGGTCACACCCATATGGCCGGTCCCGAACGGGCAGGTCAGCGCGCCCAGCATCATGTCGGCCGCCGACGTATCGCCCATCTTCTGGCCCCAGCGCGCCGCGGGCAGGATATGCGGCGCCCGGCTCATGCTTTCGGCCCCGCCCGCCAGCCCGAATTCGGCATCCCCCAGCATCAGTGCCTGCGCGACCGAGACGACGGCCTGCGCCCCCGACCCGCACAGCCGGTTGACGTTCATCGCGGGCACGGTCTCGGGAATCCCCGCCTCCATCGCGGCGATGCGCGACAGGTACAGGTCGCGCGGCTCGGTGTTCAGGATATGGCCAAAGGCGACATGGCCGATGCGCGCCCCCTCGACACCCGCCCGTTCCAGCGCCGCGCGCGCGGCGATGGCGCCCAGCGTCGCGGGCGGCAGGCCCGCAAGACTGCCGCCGAATGTGCCGATGGCGGTGCGCGCGCCGCTCAGGATGACGATGCCGGTCATGTGTTCCTCCTCCTCCGCCGGACCCGCCCCTTGATAGCGCGGCCCGCCCCCGTCCATAGCATGACGTCGCGTCGATCCCCCGCCGAAAAAACCGGTTGCAGTGGCCCGCCGGGTGGCAGAGGTTAACGCCCGGGTGGCGGCCAGCGAAGCAGACCGTCAAGGGAGAGTGCCATGACCCATGTCCCCGCAGGTGCCCGCGGCACGGGCGTCCGTGACCTGCCCGCGCGCCGGGGCGGCACCGCCGCGCGCGCCGTCCCGCCGGGAGCCGCGTGATGGCCCATGCCTATGCGCCCTTTCCCTATGTCGCCCCGCCCGGGCTGAACGCGCCCGAACCGCGCCACAAGGTCGTCATCATCGGCGCGGGGCCGGTCGGTCTGGTGCTGGCGCTGGATCTGGCCCGTCGCGGGACGCCATCGGTGCTGCTCGAGGCCGGGGACGCGGTCGCGACCGGCTCGCGCGCCATGGGCTGGTCCCGGCGCAGCCTCGAGATCTTCGACCGTCTGGGCATCGCCGACAAGGTGCTGGAAAAGGGCGTGCCATGGAGCGTCGGCCGCGTCTGCCACGGCGATGACGAGATCTTCAGCTTCGATCTGGCCGAGGATCCCGGCGACCGGATGCCGCCCTTCCTCAACCTCCAGCAATATCATGTCGAGCATTTCCTGACCGACCGCGCGCTGGCCGACCCGCTGATCGACCTGCGGTTCCGCAACCGCGTCACCGGGATCGACCCGGACGCGGACGGGGTGCAGGTCACGATCCGCACGCCGGATGGCAGCTACATGCTCGCGGCGGATTATGCGATCGCCTGCGACGGGGCGCGCTCGACTGTCCGGGCGATGCTCGATCTCGATTTCGAGGGCGAGCTGTTCGAGGAACGCTTCCTCATCGCCGATGTCGAGATGGAGGGCGACCTGCCTTCCGAACGCTGGTTCTGGTTCGAGCCGGGCTTCCATGACGGCCAGTCCGCGCTGCTGCACCGGCAGGCCGACAACATCTACCGCATCGACCTGCAACTCGGCCCCCATGCCGACCCGAAGGACGAGAGCAGGCCCGAAAGGGTGATCCCCCGCATCGAACAGGTGATCGGCCCCGATTTCGATCTCGACTGGGTCAGCGTCTACAGCTTCCAGTGCCGCCGCCTGGGCGAATTCGTCCATGGACGGGTGATCTTCGCCGGCGACAGCGCCCATCTGATCCCGCCCTTCGGCGCGCGCGGGGCCAATGGCGGGTTGCAGGATGCCGACAATCTGGGCTGGAAGCTGGCCGCCGTGCTGGACGGCCGCGCGCCCCCCAGCCTGATCGACAGCTACAACCGCGAACGGGTGCAGGCCGCGGACGAGAACATCCGCCAATCCAGCCGCGCCACCCGCTTCATGGGCCCGGCCAACGGGGTCGAACGGCTGTTCCGCGACCAGATCCTGGCCCTCGCGCGCAAGGCGCCCTTTGCCCGCGACTGGGTCAATTCCGGCCGCCTCTCGACGCCCTGCATCTATGCCACCACCGGCCCCGACGACCCGCGCCTGCCCGCGATCTCGCGCCCCGGCGCGGTCGCCCCCGATGCGCCGCAGGGCGCGGGCTGGCTGCTGGCGGCGCTGGGCCGCGACGCGATGCTGCTGGCGATCAATTGCGACGCCCCCGCCGTTGCGGACCTGCCGGTTCTGCCTGTCGAGGTGAACCCGGCGGTGGTCGCGCGCTATCTGGGCCGGGCCGGGCGCGCGCTCTATCTGGTGCGGCCCGACCAGGTCATCGCCGCCCGCTGGGTCGAGGCCGACGCGCGCCAGATCGCAAAGGCCCTCGCCGCGCTGTGGGAGGGACGCGCGTGAGCCTGATCGACACCCCCAATATCGACGATCCCGACGATTTCCTGGCCGAGCTTCTGGCCGCCCATCGCGGCCTGACCGAGGCGCAAAGCCACGCGCTGAACGCCCAGCTCCTGCTGATCCTTGCCAATCATGTCGGTGATCCGGCCGTGCTGCGCGCCGCGCTGGCGCTTGCCCGCCAACGCTGAACCCTAGCGCCGGTTGCCCATCCGGTCATTGGTCTCCTGCACGATGCTGAACATCCGTGCCGACAATTGCACGCCGGTCCGCATCTCGCCCAGGATCACCGTGGTCGCCTGGCCCGTGTCGTCGGTGATGACCCATTGGCGCAGTTCCACCGGGTTGCCGGTAAAGACCAGCGCGATGGTGCCGTATTCGGGATGCTCGGGATCCTGCGCGATCACCCGTGTCATGGTCGCATCGCCGTCATGGCCCACCACCATCCGCGCCCGCGACAGATCCACGTTGCGTTCCAGGATGATGTTCAGCGGCGTGCGGCGCAGCGGATATTGCTCGGGCGGCTGGTTCGACTTGGTGTCGAAGATCGCCACCTGCCCGCCGCCCGCGATCACCAGCCCGCCATTGGGCGGATCGTATTCGAACCGCGCCCTGCCGGGCCGCTGAAGCAGCATCCGCCCGGTCGAGATCGACCCGTCCGCGTTCACCTGCGTGAACTCGGCCCGCGCGGTCGAGAAGCTGTTGAGATAGGCCGAGATCGCCGACAGCGGCAGCTTGTCGGCAAGTCCGGGGGCGGCGGTGGCCGCCCAGAGGGCAAGGCCAAGGGCAAGGCGTCTGATCATGGCGGCAATCTAGTCGCTCGCACGCGCCTTTGCATCAGCCAATCCGTCACGAAACGGCGATGGGCAGGTGCCCCGCCCGCGCCGCCGGTCAGCCCTGTTCGGGCACCAGGATCTCGCGCTTGCCGACATGGTTGGCCGGGCTGACCACGCCTTGTTCCTCCATCTGCTCGACCAGCCGGGCGGCCTTGTTGTAGCCGATGGCCAGCTTGCGCTGGATGTAGGAGGTCGAGCATTTGCGATCCTTCAGCACGATCGCCACCGCCTGATCGTACAGCGCGTCGTCGCCATCGGTATTCCCGCCCAGGCCCAGCACCAGGTCGATATCGCCCTCGCGGTCCTCGTCCGGCCCCTCGACCACGCTGCCGACATAATCGGGCGGCCCGAAGCCCTTCAGATAGGTGACGATCTCCTCGACTTCCTCATCCGAGACGAACGGCCCGTGGACGCGGGAAATCCGACCCCCGCCCGCCATGTAAAGCATGTCGCCCATGCCCAGAAGCTGTTCCGCCCCCTGTTCGCCCAGGATCGTGCGGCTGTCGATCTTGCCGGTCACCTGGAACGAGATCCGGGTCGGGAAGTTCGCCTTGATCGTGCCGGTGATGACATCGACCGAGGGCCGCTGCGTCGCCATGATGAGGTGGATCCCCGAGGCCCGCGCCATCTGCGCCAGCCGCTGGATGCAGGCCTCGATCTCCTTGCCCGCCACCATCATCAGGTCGGCCATCTCGTCGACGATCACCACGATATAGGGCAGCGTCTCGGGCTGGAACTCGTCGGTCTCGAACACCGGCTCGCCGGTCTCGTCGTCGAACCCGGTCTGGACCGTGCGCTTGAACATCTCGCCCCGGTCCAGCGCATCGCGCACCCGCCCGTTATAGCCCTCGATGTTGCGCACGCCCATCTTGGACATCTTGCGATAGCGTTCCTCCATCTCGCCCACGACCCATTTCAGCGCGACGACGGCCTTCTTGGGGTCGGTGACGACCGGCGACAGAAGGTGCGGGATGCCGTCATAGACCGACAGTTCCAGCATCTTGGGGTCGATCATGATCAACCGGCATTCCTCGGGCGTCAGCTTGTAGAGCAGCGACAGGATCATCGTGTTGATCGCCACCGACTTGCCCGACCCGGTGGTGCCCGCGATCAGCAGGTGGGGCATCTTGGCCAGGTTCGCCACCACCGCCTCGCCGCCGATATCCTTGCCCAGCGCCAGCGGCAGCCGCATCGCGCTGTCGCCGAAGGCGCGCGAGGACAGGATCTCGCGCAACACCACCTTCTCGCGATTGACATTGGGCAGTTCGATCCCGATCACGCTGCGCCCCGGCACGGTCGAGACCCGCGCCGACAGCGCCGACATGCTGCGCGCGATGTCGTCCGACAGCCCGATCACCCGGCTGGCCTTCAGCCCCGGCGCGGGCTCCAGCTCGTACATGGTGACCACGGGGCCGGGCCGGACCGACACGATCTCGCCCTTGACGCCGTAATCGTCCAGCACGTTTTCCAGCATCCGCGCGTTTTCCTCCAGCGCCTCGTCCGACAGGACATGGCGCTGGATCGAATCGGGGCTGGCCAGCAGCGACAGCGGCGGATGTTCATAGCCGCTGTCGGGCTCGCTGAAGGGCAGCGCCGGTTGCGCCTCTTCCATCGCCCGGCGCGAGGGGGGCACCGGCTTGCTGACGGGATGCTGCACGACCCGGCGGGGTTCCTCGTCGAACTCGGGCAGGGGCAAGTCCGCGGCCCGCGCGCTCAGCGGCGGCTCGACCGGCAGGACGTCCGGCGTGCCCGCCCGATCGCGCCGCACGGGCGGCTCCGCGCGAAAGGCCGGGCGGCCCGACTGGCGGGCGCGGTTGCGGATCACGTCGGCGATGCGTTCCCTGATGCGGTCCTCGGAAATCGGCCCGATCCCGTCCACGCTGTCGGGCAGGTCGCGCTCGACCAGCTCCATCTCGGGCTCCGCCACCCGCCGCCCCAGCACCGGCACCCGCGCCATCAGCCCGCCGATGACACCGCTCCGGGCCGGTTCGTCCGCTGGCGCCCGGCTCGCCACCAGCGGCTCGGCCCGCTGGGCGCGCACGGGCTCGGTCCCGGCGCGGCGGGTCTGCACGTTCTCGCCCAGCCGCAGCCCGGCACTCAGCGCGCCGCGCGCGGATTTCCCGGCCATCCGGCGCAGCCCTTCATAGCTCAGGATCAGGCCGAACAGCAGGAACCGGCCAAAATTGCGCAACTCGTCCCGGTCCACGCCCAGCACGAACAGCCCCATGCCGATGGCCGCCATCCAGACCAGTGCTGCGACGACGCGCAGCCCCGCCACCGTATCCACCGGCGCCACGCCCAGGATCGCGCCCAGCACCGTATCGCCGAACAGCCCCCCCATGCCGAAGGCGTGGGTCCAGCTTGCGGGCGGCACATGGGTCGAGGCATAGACCGCCGCCAGCGCCACCGCGACCGGGGCAAAGATCAGCCGCGACAGCGCGCGGTCCTCGCCCCAATGGCCCGCCAGCCGCAGCCCCCAGACCGCCGGGATGACCACCAGCCCCCAGGATCCCCAGCCGATGACGATATGCAGCGGCGAGGCGATCGAGGCGCCGAACCGGCCCAGCATGTTCTCGGCCGGGGCATCGGTCGCCGACAGCCAGCTCGGGTCGTCAGGGACGTAAGAGCCCAGGATCGCCGCCATCACCAGCGCCGCCCCGATCAGCGTAAAGCCCAGCAATTCCTTGCCGCGCCGCTCGATGGCGGCCTGGACGTTGGAATCGAGAAGCGGTTCGCGCCGTTTCATCTGATACGAAGCCATACCCTAACCGTCCTTACCCGTAGAGGCAGTCACGCAGCCGCATCAGCCCGTGCCGCATTTCTTGTTCTGGGGCGACCATCGCGACCCGGACATAGCCCGCTCCCGGATTGTCGCCGTTCACCGCGCGCGACAGATACGCGCCGGGCAGCACCCGCACCCCCGTCCCGCGCCACAGCGTCAGCGCCGCCGCCTCGCCATCGGCGACCGGCAGCCACAGGAAGAACCCGCCTTGGGGCGGGCGATAGCCCGGCACCGTCCCGAGGATCTCGTCGGCGATGGCATATTTGCGCCGGTATTGCGCAAGGCTGTCGGCCACATGCGCCTCGTCCGCCCAGGCCCGTTCCGCCACCCGTTGCAGGGGCAGGGGCAGGGGTGCGCCGGCATAGGACCGCAGCCGCTTGATATGGCCCAGGCTCTCGGCGCCGCCCGCGCAGAATCCCGACCGCAGCCCCGGCAGGTTCGAGCGTTTCGACAGCGAATGAAACACCAGCACCCGTTCGGGATCGGCGCCGATCTCGCGCGCCACCTCCAGCGCGCCGGGGGGCGGGCTGTCGCGGTAGATCTCGGAATAGCATTCATCGGCGAAGATGCGGAAATCGTGCTTTTCGGCCAGCCGGATCAGATCCGCCCAGTAGTCCCGATCCGCCACCGCGCCCTGCGGATTCGCGGGCGAGCACAGATAGGCAATCGCCACCCGGTCCAGCAATTCGCCCGGCAGCGCGGCGTAATCGGGCAGGAACCCGGTCGCGGCCGTGGCGGGCACATAGACCGGCTCGGCCCCCACCGCCAGCGCGGCCACCGCATAGACCTGGTAGAACGGGTTCGGCGTCAGGATCGCGGGCCGCTGGCCGCGTTTCTGCTCGGGGCAGAGCGCCAGCGCCGCGTTGAACAGCCCCTCGCGCGTGCCGTTCAGCGTGCTGATCTGGGTTGCCGGATCGACGCGCACCCCATAGCGCCGCGCCAGCCAGTCCGAGATCGCGCCCAGCAATTCCGGCGTGCCCTCGTTCGGAGGGTATTTGCCGAACTCCGCGGCATGGGTGGCGATCACCTCCGTCACCCAGTCGGGAAAGGCATGCTGCGGCTCGCCGATGGTCATGTGCAGGGGCGCGCCGCCGGGGGCGTGGTCGTCCAGCAGACGCCTCAGCCTCGGAAACGCGTAATCTGGCAGGTTCGAAAACCGCTCGGGAAAGGTCATGGACCCCTGTCTGCCTGTGCTGCCTCGGATCGGGGCATCTGACGCACCCCGTTTCGCATCAGGATATCGGCTGGATTGTCCCCGGTCCAGAAAAGCCCCCCGCCCCTGCGGCTTGCGGGGCAATGTTGTGGCATTTAGGCCAGCGCCGCCTCGGCCGCCGCCCCCAGCCGCAACAGCCGTTCCTCCGACATCGGCGGCCCCATCAGCGAGATCCCGGTCGAGGGGATGCCGGTCGGCAGCGTCAGCACCGCCAGCCCCATCAGGTTGCCGATCCGGGTGTTGCGCAGCGTCATCAGGTTCTCGGCCACGAAGAAGTCCGGATCGGCCATCAGCGCCGCCACCTTCGGCGGCAGGATCGGGCAGGTCGGCACCAGCACCGCGTCGAATCCGGCGGTCGCGGCGGCATAGGCGGCGCGCAGCCGGTCCAGCTTCTGCCAGGCGGCGACATAATCGGCACCCGAATACTCGCGCCCGCCGCGGAACCGGTTCAGGATCGCGGGATACATCCGCTCGGGCGCCGCCTCGATGCTCGCCCCCCAGGTGCCATAGGCTTCGGTCGCGAACAGCACGCCGGACAGCGCCAGCGCCTCGGCGATCCCGGGCACCGCGCCCCGGCTGATCGTGGCCCCTGCCTGCGCCAGCCGGTCCACCGCCTGCTCGAACCCCGCAAGGGGGCCGTCGCGGATATCGTCGAAGGCCACGGTCTCCAGCACCATCAGCCGCGCCCCCGCCAGCGTCGCGCCGCGCAGATCCGCGGGCCTGCCCCCCTCCAGCGCCGCCAGCAGCAGTGCGGCATCCTCGACATTGCGCGTCAGCGGCCCCACCGTGTCGAATCGCGGGCAAAGCGGCACGACACCCGCCAGCGACACCCGCGGCGCCCCGGTCTTCAGCCCGACCAGATCGTTCCAGACCGCCGGCACCCGGACCGAGCCGCCGGTATCCGACCCGATCGCCGCCGCCGCCAGCCCGAACGCGACCGAGGCCGCCGCCCCCGAGGACGACCCCCCCGGCGCGGCGCCTGCATCATGCACATTGGGCGGCGTCGCGGTCACCGGGTTCAGCCCCAGCCCCGAAAAGGCCAGTTCCGTCATATGCGTCTTGCCCAGACAGACCAGCCCCGCGGCGCCTGCATTGGCCAGCACCTCGGCATCGCGCCCCGGCACGCGGCCCGCCAGCAGGGCCGATCCCGCCTCGGTCGCCACGCCCGCCGTATCGAACAGGTCCTTCCACGAGATCGGCACCCCGTCCAGCGGCCCCAGCCGATGCCCGGTCCGCGCCCGGTCCCGCGCGGCCTGCGCCTCGGCCTGTGCGCGCGCCCCGGTGGTCCGGGCATAGATCCGCCCCGCCTCGGGATGCGCCGCGATGGCCTCCAGACAGGCGTCGGTCAGGTCCACCGGGTCGATCCGGCCCGCACCGATCCCGCGCCCCAGATCGCCCGCGCTCATCCCCCGCCAGTCGCCCGTCATCGCCCGCCTCCCTGACCCGATGGAGAAAGGCTAGCGGGCGCCGTGCTTATGGACAATCCCGCGCGCGCCGCCATATTGCGGGACATGGAACGCAACTCCGACATCCTGATCGTGGGCGGCGGGCTGAACGGCCCCGCGCTGGCCCTTGCACTGGCCCAGGGCGGGCTCTCCGTCACCGTGATCGACGCCCTGCCCGAGGCCGCCCGGGCCGAGGATCGTTTCGACGGCCGCGCCTATGCGCTGGCGCTGGCCTCGACCCGGCTGCTGCGCGCCATCGGGATCTGGGACAAGCTGCACAACCGCAGCCAGCCGATCCTTGAAATCGTCGCCTCCGACGGCCGCGCGGGCGAGGGGCCGGCGCCCTTCTTCCTCGATTTCCACCATGGCGAGATCGAGGAAGGTCCGATGGGCTACATGCTCGAAGACCGCTACCTGCGCGGCGCCTTCCTTGACGCGATGGAAGCCGATCCGCGGATCACGACGCTTTCCGGCGAGACCGTGATCGCCCAGGCCCCCGACGCGACCGGCGTCACCGTGACGCTGGCCTCGGGCCGCACGCTGCGCGGGCTTGTCCTGGTCGGCTGCGACGGGCGGCGGTCGGGCACCGCGGAACGGGCAGGGATCCGGCGCACCGGCTGGGATTACGGCCAGACCGCGCTGGTCTGCGCCATCGCGCATGAGCACCCCCATAACGGCGCCGCGCATCAGTTCTTCATGCCGCCGGGGCCCTTGGCGATCCTGCCTTTGCCCGGCAACCGCTGCTCGATTGTCTGGAGCGAGACCCATGCCAATGCCGCCGCGATCCAGGCGTTGGACGATGCGGGCTATCTGGCGGCGCTGCGTCCGCGCTTCGGCGATTTCCTGGGCCAGATCGCGCTGGAAGGCGACCGCTTCGCCTATCCGCTGAACCTGACGCTGGCCAATGCCTTCGTCGCGCCGCGCATCGCGCTCTTGGGCGATGCCGCGCATGGCGTGCATCCGATCGCGGGGCAGGGGCTGAACCTCGGCCTGCGCGATGTGGGCGCGCTGGCGCAGGTGCTGGTCGAGGCGAAACGGCGCGGCGAAGATATCGGCGCCATCGACGTGCTGGAGCGCTATCAGACCTGGCGACGCTTCGACACGGTGCTGATGGCGGCCGGGACGGATGCGGTCAACAAGCTGTTTTCCAACGACAACCCGATCCTGCGGCTGGGCCGCGATCTTGGCATGGGCGCGGTCAACGCACTGCCCGCCCTGCGCCGCCGCTTCATCCGCGAGGCCGCAGGTCTGACCGGCGACCTGCCGCGGTTGATGACCGGGCGCCCGCTCTAGGCCGCCCGGCTCAGGCGCAGAAGACCCGGTGCGGGTGCAACTCGCCCGCCTTGTAGATCCCGACCGCGACCGCCTGCCCATCGAGCGAGGCCCACGCCTCGTCGCCATATTCCGCTTCGGATGTCAGCACGATGCCGGGATTGCCGTTGCGCAGCCGCGCCGCCCCCTCGGCGGTGGTGCGCAATTCGGGCAACTCGGCCAGGCCGTCCTCCAGCGGGCGCAGATGTTCGTCCAGCGCAGGGGTCTTCGCCAGCGCCTCGATCTGCTCCATGCTGATCCCGTCCTCGGCCTCGAACGGCCCCGACCAGACCCGCCGCAACTCGGTCACATGGCCCTGGCAGCCCAGGATCTGCCCCAGATCGCGCGCGACCGACCGCACATAGCCGCCCTTGCCGCAGATCATTTCCAGCAAGGCATGATCGGCATCGGGCCGCTCGACCATGTCCAGGCTTTCGACGTAAAGCGGCCGGGGCGCGATCTCGACCGCCTCGCCAGCCCGGGCCAGCGCATAGGCCCGCTCGCCGTCGATCTTCACGGCCGAGAATTGCGGCGGCACCTGCGCGATATCGCCGACGAATCCGGTCAGCGCCTTGCGGATCTCGTCATCCGTGGGCCGCAGATCCGAGGTCGCGATCACCTCGCCCTCGGCATCGTCGGTATTGGTCGCGATCCCGAACCGCACGGTGAAGCGATAGGCCTTCAGCGCATCGGTGATATAGGGCACGGTCTTGGTCGCCTCGCCCAGCGCCACCGCCAGAACGCCGGTCGCGGCAGGGTCCAGCGTGCCCGCATGGCCCGCCTTCCTGGCACCGAACGCCCAGCGCACCTTGTTCACCACCGCGTTCGATGTGATCCCGGCGGGCTTGTCCACCACCAGCCAGCCCGAAATGTCGCGTCCCTTGCGGCTGCGTCCCACGCCCGTCGCTCCCGAAATGTTGCAAGACCCGCCTGCTAGCGAAGCCCGCGCGCGGCGTCAACGCGGTGCATCAGCGGGGCGCATCCACGACCGCACCGATGATCGGCCCCATCGGCAGCCCGATATCCGCCCGCCCCAGATCCGGCGCGTAAAGCCGCGAGATCTTGCCATCCAGATACAGCGCCTGCGGCGTGCCCAGCACATCGCGAAACAGCCGCCCGAATTCATGGAACGTCACCGGCCGGTCCGAGATCGCGAAAACCGCCCGCCCCTCCTGCGTGACGCCGACGCCGTTCCTCACGAAGCGCGAGTCGCTGTCGACCAGGAACCGCGGATGCAGCTTGCCCCCGATCACCAGCATCGGCCCCGATTGCGTGGCAAAGCGGCAGTCGGGCGGATCGGCCAGATAGGCGCGCGTCTCGATCACCTGCGCAACGCCATCGCTCAGGCAAAGGACACCGTTCGGCAGCATCCCGAAATTCCCCGGCCCCGCGCTGGCCACCGCGGGCGCAAGTTCCTCGCCATCCTCGACATACAGGCCCACGGGCGTCCGGTCGGGGTGATACATCCCCCCGTTCATCGCGAATCCCAGCGTCCTGCCCTCGGCCGCCAGCATCCGCTCGACCCGCACGAAACTGCCCAGCACCGCGCCATCCGGCCCCAGCCGGAACAGCCGCAACTCGGTCTCGGCCGGATCGACGGCGCAGACGACATAGCCGCGGCCTTCATGGGCGATGCGCTCGCAGAAGGCCTGCGCCACGCCCGGCAGCATCAGCGCCACAAGGATCGCGGCCGCCCTAAGCCTCATCGGGATCGGGGGTGGCGGTATCGCGGCGCACATCCTCCTGCGCCAGCAGCCGCCGCGTCTCGTCCATCCGGTCAAAGGTCTCGTCCAGCGCGAACCGGATCTCGGGGGCGAATTTCAGGTCCAGCTTGCGCGACACCATGCGCCGCAACTCGCCCCGGTTGCGCCGCAGCGCCGCCAGCGCCGCCTCGGCCCCGCGCCCGCCCAGGGGCAGCACGAAGGCGGTGGCGACCTTCAGATCGGGCGAGGTGCGCACCTCGCCCACCGTGATCGACATGGCGTTCAGTTCGGGATCATGCACGTCGCCGCGCGCCAGAACCTCGGACAGCGTGCGGCGGATCAGTTCGCCGACGCGAAGCTGCCGTTGCGAAGGGGCGGAGGAACGTGCCATGCGCCCGATCTAGGCGATGCGGGGCGCTTTGCCAAGCGGGCGCGAAGCGGCTAAACCGGCGCAAAGGCGCATGGAGGGCGAAATGGCGGACCTGCCGGGCATCGTGATCATGGGCGCATCGGGCCGGATGGGCCAGATGCTGATCCACACCGTTCTGCAAAGCGAGAAGGCCCGACTCGTCGGCTGCGTCGAGCGCTCCGGCCATCCCTGGATCGGCCGCGACATCGGCGAGGCGATGGGCGGCCCGCATCTGGGCCTTGCCGTCACCGACGACGCCATCGGCACGATCGCCCAGGCCCGGGCCGTGATCGACTTCACCACGCCCGAGGCGACGGTCGCCACCGCGACCCTGACCGCCCAGGCCCGCGCCGTGCATGTGATCGGCACCACCGGATTCGGCCCCGAGCATCTGCACAAGATCAAGGCCGCCGCCCGCCATGCCGTGATCGTGCGCGCCGGCAACATGAGCCTTGGCGTGAACCTGCTGGTGCAACTGACCCGCAAGGTCGCCGCCGCGCTGGATGCCGATTTCGACATCGAGGTGGTCGAGGCGCATCACCGCCACAAGGTCGATGCCCCCTCGGGCACCGCGCTCATGCTGGGCCAGGCCGCGGCCGAGGGGCGCGGCGTCGCGCTGTCCGAGGTCTCCGAACGCGGCCGCGACGGCATCACCGGCGAACGCGGCCGCGGCGCCATCGGCTTTTCCGCGATCCGGGGGGGCGATATCGTGGGCGAACATGACGTGATCTTCGCCGGGATGGGCGAACGGATCGTGCTGCGCCATGTCGCGACGGATCGCGCGGTCTTCGCCCGCGGCGCGCTGCGCGCCGCGCTGTGGGGGCAGGACCGCAAGCCCGGCGAATACGACATGCTGGACGTGCTGGGTCTCTAGACGGCGCGTCCCGGGGGCCGGACCCCCGTTGACAGCGGCGCGCCAAAGGGTCTTTCTGAACACACGTTCATTTCCAGAAGGCGGAACCCGGGGAGGGGGGAATGCTCGGCAGGAACAGCGACAGGCCCGGCCCGGCCGAACGGGGCCGCGCAGGGGGGCGGACATGCTGATCCGCGCCATCGACGGGCTGAACGAGTTCGTGGGCCGCACGGTCGCGGTGCTCGCGCTCGGCTTCGCCGCCGTCATCATCTACGACGTCTTCATGCGCTACGCGCTGAACAGCCCGACGCGCTGGGCCTTCGACGTCTCCAAGCAGATGTTCGGCTTCTACTTCATCCTGCTGGGCGGCTATGCGCTGCGCCATCAGAGCCATGTGCGCGTGGACCTGCTGACCGAACACATGCGCCCCGGCACACGGCGCTGGGTCGATATCGCGGGCTACCTGATCTTCTTCTTCCCCTTCGCCTGGATCTTCTTCCGCCGCAGCTGGGATTTCGCCGCCCGGTCCTGGGCGCAGGGCGAAACCACCTATGGCGCGGTGCAACTGCCGGTCTACCCGCTCAAGGCGGCGATGTGCGTGGCGGCGGGCCTGCTGCTGCTGCAAGGCATCTGCGAAGTGCTGAAACTGCTCCTCAACCGCACGGAATCGCCCCATGGGACCTGAGCTGATCGCCCTCCTGATGTTCGGCCTGCTGCTGCTGGGGCTCTTCATGGGGCACCCGCTGGCCTTCGTGCTGGGCGGCGCGGCCGTGATCGGGGCCTTTGCGGCGGGCAAGCCGATGGTGCTGGGGATCGTGGTCAACCGCGTCTTCGGCGACGTGCTGGACAATTACACGCTGATCGCCATTCCGCTGTTCATCCTGATGGCGCGATTCCTGTCGGATTCCGGCGTCACCGACAAGATGTTCGAGACATTGCGCCTGTTGCTGGCCGGGCTGCCGGGCGGGATGGCGCTGGCGGTGGTGTTCATCTCGATCCTGCTGGCGGCCACCACCGGCATCATCGGCGCCTCGATCACGGTGATGGGCTTCATGGCGCTGCGCCCGATGCTGCAATACGGCTACAGCCCGACCATGGCCTCGGGCCTGATCGCGGCCTCGGGCTGCCTGGGCATCCTGATCCCGCCCTCGATCATGCTGATCCTGATGGCCAGCTATTCGCCGCTGTCGGTGGGCGAGCTGTTCGCGGGCTCCATGATCCCCGGCGTGCTGCTGGGCCTGCTCTATGCGGCCTGGGTCATGCTGGTGGCCTTCCTGCGCCCCGACATGGCGCCGCCCGTGCCCGCCGACGACAAGATCTCCCGCGGCGCGCTGTTCCGCATGCTCCTGCTCGAAGCGGTGCCGCCCCTGCTGCTGATCCTCGGCATCCTCGGCTCGCTGCTGGCGGGCATCGCCACCGCGACCGAAGCCTCGGCCATCGGCGTGTTCCTGGCGCTGATGATCGTCGTGGCGCGGCGCAGATTCGCGCTCAAGACCTTCTACAGCGCGCTGATCGAGACCGCCCGCACCTCGGCGATGATCCTGTTCATCGTCATCGGCGCCACCGCCTTTACCGGGGTCTTCAACATCACCGGCGGGCTGCGCGCCACGCAGGAGATCATCCGCGCCCTGGAAATGGAACCCTGGATGCTGATGACGATGCTGCTCTTCATCGTCTTCCTGCTGGGCGCCTTCCTTGACTGGACCGGGATCGTGCTTCTGTCCTTCCCGATCTTTCTGCCCATCGTGCAGGAGCTGAACATCGACCTTCTGTGGTTCGTGGTGCTGATGGCTGTGGTGCTCCAGACCTCGTTCCTGACGCCGCCCTTCGGCTATGCGCTGTTCTATCTCAGGGCGATCGCCCCCCCCAGCGTCAGGACCGCACAGATCATCGTGGGGGTGCTGCCCTTCATCGGGCTGATCCTGCTGATGTGCCTGGCCGTGGCGATGTTCCCGCAACTGGTGACCTGGCTGCCCGGGCAGTTCTACGGACGCTGAGACGACCAAAACCGGAGGAGAAAGACCATGAAGACCAAGACCACCCTGTTCACGGGCGCCGCCCTTGCGGCAAGCCTGTCGGTGCCTGCCATGGCCCAGGAGACCTGGACCATGACCACCACCTGGCCCTCGTCGCTGGAACTGATCGAAATCGACCGCCATTTCGCGGATCTCGCCAACAAGCTGACCGCGGGCGAGCTGACCATCGACTTCTACGAGGGGGGCTCGCTGGTGCCTGCGGGCGAGGTGTTCGGCGCGGTCGAAAGCAACACGATCCAGGCCGGCGGCGACTGGCCGGGCTACTGGGCCGGGCGCGATGCCGCCTTCTCGCCGCTGGCCACCACCGCCAGCCTGTTCAACGCGGTGGACTATGTGAACTGGATCCTCGAATGGGGCGGCGCGGCGCTTTATGACGAGATCTACGGCAATTACGGCATGGTCTACCTGCCCTATGGCGTCACCAACAACGAATCGGGCTTCCGCACCAATTCGCCGATCCGCACGCTCGAAGACCTTCAGGGCAAGCGGCTGCGGCTCTCGGGCCTCGAACAGGGCAGGATCCTCGAACGGCTCGGCGGCAGCCAGGTGTCCATGGCGGGCGGCGAGATCTACCAGGCCCTCGAACGCGGCGTGATCGACGGCGCGGAATTCTCCACCCCGAATGTGGACTGGTCGGGCGGCTTCCAGCAGGTGACGAAATACTGGGCCACGCCCGGCTGGCACCAGTCGGCCTCGGTCTTCGGGGTGATGATCAACAAGTCCGCCTGGGACGCCCTCGCCCCCGAGACGCAGGAAAAGCTGCGCGTGGCGGCCAATGCGACGCTGTTGTGGTCGCTTGCCTTCACCGAACGCCGCGCGACCGAAGCCTATGCCCAGTTCGACGAGGCGGTAGAGATCACCCGCTATGACGACGAGACGCTGGCCCGCGTGCAGGAAATCGCCAACGAGGTGATCGTCGAAACCGCCTGCGCCAACCCGAACTCGGCCAGGGTCTATCTCAGCCAGCTCGAATACCTGGCCGATTATGCCCAATGGCGCGACGCTTCCGCGCCCTTCAACCTCGGCCGCACGCCGAACGGCCCGGATATCGAGGCGATTCGCGCCTGCGCCAACTGACCGAACCCACTCGCGAAACGGGGGTCCGCAGCGATGCGGGCCCCTTTTTCGTGCAGTCGCGCCCGGATCGCGCGCCGGACCTGCCCTTGGGTCAACAAATTCGTAGGCCGCCACGGCCCCAAGCGGTTAACGTCTTCGTGAACGCCCGACAGGTCACACCCATGGACGCGTCCTGGATCCTCAGCCGCCCCTATACCGCGCTGGTCGCTCCCGCCCCGGCGCCCGACGACCCCGCACCCGCCATGGCGCTGGCCGAGTTCGTCTCGGGGCTGGAAGGGATGCGCGCCGACAGTTCCGATCCGCTGGTCTCCTGGCGCCAGGGCCTGTCGCTTGCCTTTGCCGATCTCGGCCCGCTGGGCGAGGCGGTGGCCCGCGCCACCACCCTTGGCGCCGCGCTGCGCTGTCTGGCGCAGGGCTTTCCCGCGCTGCAATCCGGCACACGCGCCCGGTTCGAGGTCGAGGGCGACATCGCCCGCTTCACCTATCGCGTGCTCGATTGCCGGATCTGGCCGCGCCGGGCCGATTCCGAACTGACGCTTGGTTTCGTCGCCCGCATCGCCGGGCATTTCGGCGCGCCCCCCACCGCCCTCAGCGACATCGCCTTCGAACACGCGCCCTGCGCACGCACCGCCCCCCTTGCCGCCGCCCTGCGCCGCCCGCCCCGCATGGCTGCGCCCGAAAACGCCATCGCCTTCCCGGTCCGTATGCTCGACCGCCGCGCCCCCGCCCCCGAGGGCTCCTTCCCCGAGGCGGTGCGCATGCTCGACCGCACCATCGCCGAGCATCGCCGCTCCGAACGGCTGTCCTCGCGGGTGCGCTTCGCCATCTTCGACCGGATCGGCCATGCGCCTGTCGATCAGGACGCCATCGCCCGCCATCTCGGCCTGTCGCGCCGCTCCCTGCGCCGCCATCTCGATGCCGAGGGCACCAGCTTTGCCGACCTTCTTGCCGAATGTCGCCGCGCCTGCGGCCACGCCATGCTGACCCGCACCGCGCTGCCGCTCAGCGAGATCGCGCTCGCGCTGGGCTATTCCGACCAGACCGCGTTCTCGCGCGCGTTTTCCCGCTGGTTCGGCGAATCGCCGCGCGAATTGCGCCGCTCGGGCGGGCGCGAGGAAAGCGTGATCCGCTGATCGAACGGCCCCGCGCGCGCCGGTCCCGCATGGGCGATGAAGACCCGCGTCCGGTCCGCGTAATGCGCCTCCAGCGCGTCCAGAATCCGCCGGGCAGAGGCCGCATCGACCTCCGACAGGCTTTCATCCAGGATCAGCACCCGGAACGGCAGCAACAGCGCGCGGGCCAGCGCGATCCGCTGCCGCTCGCCGCCCGACAGGTTGGCCCCCGTCTCGGTCAGCATCAGGTCCAGCCCCGCCCCCTGCGCCCGCACCCAATCGGCCAGGTCGGCCTGTTCCAGCACCTGCCACAGCCGGGCATCCGATGCCCCCGGATCGGCCAGCCGCAGGTTGTCGCCCAGGCTCATCGCCAGCAGCGTCCCGCGCTGCGGCACCAGCGCCACGGCCCGGCGCAGCGCCACGGGGTCAAGCCCCCGCACATCCACCCCGTCCAGCCTGACGCAGGCCCCCGGCGCGGGGGCCGCCAGCCGCAGCGCCAGATGCATCAGGCTGGATTTCCCGGCCCCCGAGGCCCCGTCGATCAGCACCCGTGCCCCCGCCGGGATCGTCGCGCTGACCGGCGCGTGATCCGCCATCGCCGCCCGCGCCGCCTCGAAGCCCAGCACGGCCCCCGGCGGCAGCGGCCTGCCCGGCGCCTCGGTCGCCTCGGCATCCATCAGGTCCGCCAGACGCCCCGCCGACACCCGCGCCTGCGCCTGCGCGTGATACAGCCCCAGCAGGTTGCGCAGCGGCCCGGTCAGCATCCCGATATAGGCCAGGAACGCGATCAGCGCGCCGATCTGCCAGTCGCCCTGCACCACCCACAGCCCGCCGATCAGCAGCACCGACAGCCGCACCCCCGCCGCGATCACCTGCGGCACCGCGCCCACCAGTTCCAGCCAGCGCCGCTGGCGTTCCAGCGCCGCGATCTGGCTTGTCTGCAACGGGTCCAGCGCCTCGGCCCGCGCACCGCCCGCGCCCAGCGCGCGCAGCGTGGGCAGGCTCGACAGGCTTTCGATCACGAAGCTCGACACCGCGCCGCGCATCTCGCGCACATCCTCGGCCCGCGCGGTCGTGCGCCCGCGTGCCCAGGCCAGGAAGGCCAGCTCCAGCGGCGCCGCCAGGATCGGGATCAGCGCCAGCCGCCAGTCCAGCACCACCAGCATCACGCCCCCGCCCAGCAGCCGCAGGATCGAGCCGAAGGCCGCCAGCAGCCCGTCAAAGGCGAAACGCTGGATCTCGGCCGTGTCCCCGTCGATCCGCGCCGTCATCTCGCCCACGGGTTTCGGCGGCGCCAGCGGATCGCGCAACAGGCTGGCCCGCATCGCCTGCCCGCGCAGATCGGCCAGCATCCGCGCCGAGAACCGCAGATGCAGCAGCGCATTGACCACGCCCATCGCCAGCGCCGCCAACCCCACGCCGAACGCCGCCAGGGCCCAGGTCCAGACCGCCTGCGCATCGCGCGCCACCAGCCCCTCGTCGATGAACTGCTTGGTCAGCCACGGCGTCGCCAGCCCCAGCACCACCGCCAGCAGCGACACCGCCAGCACCAGCGCGATGCCGCCCGAGGCCCGCGCGATCACCGGCCCCAGCCAGCCCGCCGCGCCCGGCCCGAAGAAGACCCGCGCCGCCCCCCGGCCGAAGCGTGCCGCCGCGTTCATGCGCAGCCCCGGCGTTCTGGCCCGTGAAACCGCGCCGCGCCCGTCAGCGCGTCCCGCGCCGCCGCGCCATCGGCAAACCGTGCCCCCGCCGCGATCCGCGCCGCCAGATGTCCCGCAACCCGCGCCGCGGCAAGGCTCGCGCCGCCCTGTCCCGTCCCGCCCTGTTCGGGCGATCCGCACCAGGCCCCGATCACGCCGCCCGCCAGCGCCGAAAGCCCGTCCCAGTCGCAGCGCGCATCGCCCGTTGCCGCGATCACGCCGGGATAGGCCGCCGGATAGCATGGCCCCCCCCGGGCAGGCGCCGCCGCGACCACGATCCGCCCCGCCGCCACCGCCGCCAGCGCCGCACGGCGCAAGGGCACCCGGTCCGCGGCCAGCCCCAGGCTCAGGCAGATCACATCCACCGACAGCGCGTCCGCCTTCTGCCCCGCCAGCCAGTCCAGCGCACCGGCCACCTGAATCGCGGTCGTCACGGGGCGGTCCTGAAACACCTGCGCATGAACCATTCGCGCCTCGGGCAGCGCGCGCCGGATCACATCGGCCACCGCCGTTCCATGCCCCAGCAGGTCAGGCCGCGCCGCGACCCAGGTGCCATCGGGCAGGAACAGCCGCCCCCCCACCAGATCCCCGGCCGGGCCGCCGCTGTCGATCACGCCGACGATCGGGGGGCGGCCCGTCACCGCCTACTCGTCGCGCGTGAACAGCCGCACCGAGGCCAGCGACATCGAATAGCCATCCGGCAGGTCGATCTGGCCCTTCTTCTCCAGCGTCTCGGCATCATAGACCCCGATATTGCCCAGCGTGCCGCCGATATAGACGGTGCTGCCATCGCTCGAGACATTCACCGAGTAATAGCTGTGCGGCAGGTTCACCCGCTTGATCGGCGCCCGCGTCTCCAGATCGAAACTGGCCAACTGGTTGTAGACCCCGAAGATGCGCCGCTTCTCCGGATCGGCCGCGGTCGAGAAATAGAAGATGTCGGTCGCTTCCGCATCCTTCATCACCATCTCGCCGGTCTCCAGATCCAGCGTCAGAAGCCCGGTGCGATAGGCTTCGGGATCGGCCGGGTCGCCGCCCTCGCGGAAGGTGTAGAAGGGTGTGGTCACCATCCCCGCCACCTCGAATTGCGACCAGGCATCCAGAACGTCGGGCTGGACATATTCGCCCTTGCCCCAGCCATGGATCGGCAATTCATCCACCTTCTGCCCGGTCGCGCCGTCGAAGACATGCATCTCGCGGCCCATCCCGTAGATCCGGCTGCCATCCTTCGAATAGGCGATCACGGTGACCTGCCGCGGCGCCTCGGCCCGGGCCTTCAGCGCGCCCGTCGCCGCGTCATACAGCGACAGCCGCGTGGGCCGCACCTCGAAATGGTTCTTGAAAAGCCCCACGGGGCTTTCATAGACCGCCAGCGTCGTGCCATCGGGCGACAGGTCCATCCCGAACAGCGCCTTCACCCGCTCCTGCTCGGTGCCCAGGATCAGGCGCTGCACTTCCTCGCCGCTTTCCAGGTCGATCTCGACGATCTCCTCGTTCTGCGCGACGATCACGAAGGCGCGGCGCCCATCCGCGCTGACCACGGGCAGGCTGGGCAGCGGCGCGGCCATGTCGATGGTGATGACCTTGTCCACCGCCATCTCCTCGGTATCGACGATCACCAGCCGGTCGGGCCGGGTCGGCGCGATCAGGTAGTCGCGGGCCAGCGCGGGCGCGGCGGCAGCCAGCAGGGCAGGGGCCAGCAGGGCAGTCAGCGTCTTCATCCTCGTCACCCTTTCAGCCGGGGAAAGACCGATTGCAACTGGCGCCAGTCCGCTTCCGAGGCGGGCGCGTTCTCGGTCCAGTTCGGATAGGTGGTCATCGTGTCGGGCACCTGCGCGGGCCACCAGCAGGGATCGGCGCAGCCGTAAAGATCGGCCTCCATCGGCTGGCACAGGTTGGCGACACCGCCAAAGGCGTCGATCTCCCAGCCCGGATCGAACGAGGTGGTGCAGCCCACCAGCGCGTTCATGGCCAGCACTTCCTCGGCGCTGCCCTCTGCGGGCGCGGCGGCTTCGGCCTCAAGGGCCTCGTCCATCGCCTTGGCCCGGGCATTGGCGGGGGTCAGGTGTTTCATTGGGCTCTCCTCGGCTGAAGATGGCGACGGAAGAAATCGGGATTGGCCTGCATGATGCGGGTATAGGCGGCGATCCCGAAATCGACCCAGTCCCGCATCAGGTCGCAATAGTGATAGACCGGCGCGAACGGATCGCCCTGCCGCGCATAGGATTCGTGATAGCACCCGCCCGCGCAGATCGACCGGATCCGGCAGGTCCGGCAGCCATGGCCGCTGCGATCCTGCGCCCCCTCGATGAAGCCTGCCAGTCGCGGCACGTCGATGCCGGTCTCGACATTGCCATAGGTCGGCTGGTCCGACCCGACGAAGCGGTGGCACAGATGCAGATCGCCCGCCTTGTCGACCGCCAGCATTCCCAGCCCGGCCCCGCAGGGCACCGCCTTTTTCGTGCCCTGCGCGATGTCCGTCAGCAGCTGGTGCATGTTCGAGAAGCCGATATTCTCGCCCCGTATCGCGGCCTCGACATAGCGCCGCCCGAGCGTCTTCATGTCCTCGAACACCTGCCCCAGCGCAGCACCTTCCAGGTTGAAGACCGATACCGGGCCGGATGTCGCCGGGCCGAATCCCACCTCGGCAAAGCCCAGATCGCCGCGCAGATGGTCATGGATCGCCAGCACATCGGTCACCCCGCGCGTCAGCGTCACCCGCGCGCCCACGGGACGCGAGCGATACCGCCCCAGCAGCATCCGCACATTCCGCGCCACCGCGTCATAGGTGCCCCGCCCGCCCACGTTCCGCCGGTTCACGTCATGCAGCGCCTTGGGGCCGTCCATCGACACGGTCAGCCCGAAGCGATGCGCATCCAGCCAGTCCACCAGCGCCTCGGACAGTAGCGTGCCATTCGTGGTCAGCGAGAAATCGACCGTCTTGCCCAGCTCCGCCGCCCGCGCCTCGGCATGGTCGACCACCTGCCGGATCAGCGCGATATTGGTCAGCGGCTCGCCCCCGAAGAAGACGACATTGACCCGGTCCCGCGCCGATGCCTGCCGCAGCAGCAATTCGAACGCCGCCACCGCCGTCTGGAAAGTCATCTTCTCGCCCTTGGCGGGCGTCGTCAGATCCTCCTTGTAGCAATAGGTGCAGGCCAGGTTGCAGCCCGTATTGACGTTCAGAACGATCGTCGACAGCGGCACATCCTCGACCCTGGCGATCCGGATCGGCGCGGCAGGCGTGGCCGCATCGCGCAGGATGTCGAGGGCCACGAAACTGGCGACGCAATCGGCCAGCGCGCCGGGCGCATGCCGTCCGCCCAGTTCCGCCCGCAGCGCCGCGGCATCCGCTACGCCCGACCGCGCGAACAGGTCGAACACATCGCGCGCCACCGCGTCCATTTCATACAGCCCGGTCGAGGGCACATGCATCAGCATCGCGCGCCCGTCCACCTCGACCCGGTGGGCATTCTCGGGGATGAAGGCCAGCATTCCCATCGCGCTCACCTTATCGGCGGATCGACGAAACGCTGGACCGTGGCGTAAAGCTGCGCGCGCCCCTCCAGCACCTCGCCCGCCTGTTCAAGCCGGGCCACCACCCACAGATTGCCCGCATTGTTCGTCATCATCGGCCGTTCCGGGTTCGGCCCCGCATCGCCCGGCGTAAACCGGCCCGTGCCGTCGATCACACCGGCAAAGCGCGCATCCTCCATCGCCGCGGCCACCTCGTCGAAATTCTCGGTGCTCCAGTCGGCGGGGAAATGGCCCACCAGGATGTCGTCCTCGGTACCCGGCTCGCCATCGGGACCGTTCAGATAGCCCAGCACCTCGAACTGCGCGGGCACCTTGGCAATCGGCCCGTCATTGCCGCCCACGCGCGAGATCGTGACCTCGGGCACCACCGCGATCCGGTCCAGCCGGTCATACAGAACCAGCGGCGCGGCCAGATCCCCCAGCCCAAGCGTGACAGGCCCCACCGCCGCCTCCTCCCCGGCGGTCACGCGCAGCACGACCTGCGTTGCGCTTTCCGACACCAGTTCGGCACTGACGCCTTCGGGCAGCACCGGCGCGCCCGACAGCCCCACGCCGGTCAGCGTGACCTCGGCCGCCTCGCCCAGCCGCAGATGGCCGGGGCTGATGCCCAGGATACGCGGCGCGGCATCCTCGCGCGCGGCCAGCATCCGCGCCCCGATCACGTCGCTTTCGGCATCGAACCAGCGCCCCGACAGCGCCCCATCCGCGCCCAGCGCCATGACCTGCCGGATCTCGGTCTCGCCATCCGACAGCGTCGCGCGCCACTCGCCCGCGCCATAGACCAGCCCCTGCCCGTCGAAATGCGCGTGGCTGCCATCGGCAAAGCCCATATCCAGATGCACCTCGTAGCCCGCGCCCTCGGCCATCACATGCATCGTCCCGGCATAATCGCCCCGCCCCGGCATCCGCCCGGCCACACTCCAGGCCCCCGACAGATCGGCGGCCACGGGCGCCGGGGCGTCGCCCAGCCCGTAAGTCCCGGCCAGGAAATCCAGCACCTCGCTCATCGCAAGGCCCCACCAGTCGCGATCACGCGCCAGCGCCTGGTATTCCAGCGTCGGATACTGCCCCAGATGGAAATGGATCATATGCGCCCAATCCTCGCGCGTGCGCCGTTGCAGCGCGACCCGGGCAAAGGAATGGCAGCGCGCGCACATCTCGGCCAGATCCTGGGTCGGTGCCAGATCCACCGAAACGGGTTCCTGTTCCAGGATATAGCGCCAGCCCTCGGTCTCCGCGACCGACAGCCCGCGCGTGTCGGCCAGATGGCGCACCATCGCCGCGCGCTCCTCGCCCGACAGCCGGACCCCGTGATTGCGCATCATCCGCACCAGCGTCATGTCCCAGCCTTCGGGCGTGCGGCGGCCATCGTCGATTCGCGGCAGGCTGCCATCGGCGCGCGGCGCGTGACAGGTGGTGCAGACGCGGTCCAGGATCTCCTGCGGCTCCATCGCAAGGGCAGGCAGCGCCAGCGCCAGCGCGGCGCAGGTCGACCAAAGGGCGGGGGCTGTTCGGCTCATCGGTGGCATGTCCCTGTTGCTTTGTCGGTGTCGCGCTCTTGATGTCGCGTGGCGCTTTGCCGCGCCGATCAAATCCTTGCCAAGCTCCGGCCGCATTTCTTGACATTTCCGGACAACCTCGCGCCGGGCGGGATGGATGCCGCAATGCGAGGCATCGCAGAATGTGCTATGTCTGCGCCGGTGGCGCCTTTGGTCCGCGAACAGGCAGCAGGGAAACCGGATGACGCAAACCCATGATCTGATCGTTCTGGGCGGGGGACCGGCCGGGGCGGTCGCCGCCTGGCTGGCCGCGCGCGACGGGCTGGACATCGTGCTGATCGACCCCTGCACCGCCGAGGACCGGATCGAGGGGATGAGCCCGCGGCTGCATCGCTGGCTGGACGGGCAGGGGTTGCTGGCCGGGTTCGCGGGGCTGGTCGGCCCGCTTTCGCGGATCAGCCACTGGGCCGCGCAGCCCACCAATGGCAATGCCGAATGGATCGTCCACCGCCCCGCGCTGGACACCCATCTGCGGCAGGCCGCCGTGGCGGCGGGCGCGCGGCTGATCCCCGGCACCGCCCGGGTCGAGGCCACCGGCCCCGAGGGCGTCACGATCCATCTCGACGGGGGCGCGCGGCTGACCGCAAGGCAGGTCTTCGACGCGCGCGGGCGCAAGGCCCATGCGGGCATCCGCGACATGCGCCGCGCACCCGCCACGCTGTCGATCTCGGGCTGGGCCGCGGCGGACCGCGCCGCGCCGCGCGGCGTGCGCGTGGTGCCCATCGCGCAAGGCTGGCTCTGGATCGCGCAGGGCTGGCCGGGCCGGGCCTGGGTGCAGTTCGTCACCGATGCGCAGGGCGACGCCCCGCCCGGCGCGCGCTTCGCCGCCGCCATCGCCGCCGCCACCGAAACCGCATCGCTGCCCGCCCTGCAGCCCGAGGGGCCGCTGGTGATCCGCGACTGCGCCCCCGCGCTGCCCCCCTTTACCGGCGATCTGGCCGTGCTGACCATCGGCGATGCGGCGGCGGCGGGCGATCCGCTCTCCGGCCATGGCCAGTTCTGGGCGGTCTCGGGCGCGCTGTCGGCAACCGCCGTGCGCCGCAGCCTCGCCGCCCGCCCCGGCCCGGAAACCGAGGCGCTGGCCCGCCGCTTCCTCGCGGACCGGCTGACCGAGACCTTCCTGCACCAGGCCCGCGTCGGCCGCGAATTCGCCCGCCAGGTCGCCGACCATGCCGATGCGCCCTTCTGGGTCCGCCGCCGCGACTTTCCCGACGATCTGCCCCTGCACCCGCAAGACAACGGCTTTCGCATCGACCGCGCCGTGGTGGTGGCCGACAACCTGCTCGAGGAACGCGAGATCCTGCGCACCCCCGCCACGCCCGCCGGCATCGCCTGGTTCGGCTCGATCCCCGCGGCCGAGGCATGGCGCGCCCTGCAAGACCGCGTGCCCTTGCCCGATCTCGTCGCCCGCTGGGGCAAGGCCGCCGAACATCTGCCCGACTTCCTGATGCAGGAGGCCGCGCCGCCTTACTGAGCCCGCGACAGCCGCGCCACCGCCCAGCGCGCGGCCTCGGCCACCGTCGGGTCCGGGTCGCAAACAAGGCTCTGCACGGGCTCGATCAGCGCCCTGTCACCCGAATTTCCGATGGCATAGCAGACATTGCGCACGAACCGATCCCGCCCGATCCGCTTGATCGGCGAGCCCGCGAACAGCGCCCGGAACGCCGCATCGTCCAGCCCCGCCAGATCGGCCAGCCTCGGCGCGACCAGATCGGGGCGGGCGGCATATTTCACCTCGCGCGCGGCCACCGCGAACTTGTTCCATGGACAGACCCCCAGGCAATCGTCGCAGCCATAGATCCGGTTGCCCATCAGCGGCCGCAGGCCCTCGTCCACCGGCCCCTTGTGCTCGATCGTCAGATAGGAAATGCAGCGCCGCGCATCCAACTGGAAGGGCGCTGGAAAGGCGCCGGTAGGGCAGGCATCCAGACAGGCGGTGCAACTGCCGCAATGCTCGGCCCCGGGCGCATCGGGCGGCAGTTCGACCGTGGTGAAGATCGCGCCCAGAAAGAACCAGTTGCCCAGACCCTGCCCCAGCAGGTTCGTGTGCTTGCCCTGCCAGCCCAGCCCCGCCGCCTGCGCCAGCGGCTTTTCCATCACCGGCGCGGTATCGACAAAGACCTTGATCTCCGCCCCCGGCGCCGCGTCGATCAACCAGCGGCCCAGCCGCTTCAGCCGCTTCTTCAGCACGTCATGGTAATCGCGGTTCTGCGCATAGACCGAGATCGCGCCGCGGTCGGGCCGCGCCAGCACCGCCAGCGGATCATGCGCCGGGGTATAGGGTTCGGCCAGCATCACCACCGACCGCGCCGCAGGCCACAGCGCCGCCGGATCGCCGCGCCAGCCCATGCGCTCGGCCATCCACCCCATCTTGCCATGCCAGCCCCGCTCGACGAACGCGGCCAGCCGCGCGGCGGCCTGCGGTATCGCATCGGGGCGGCAGACCCCCATCGCGGCAAAGCCCTCGGCCCGGGCCTGCATGGCAAGACGCTCTTTCAGCGCCCCGCTCAAAAGTCGAGATTGGCGTAGTGCCGGGGCGGCGGAAAGCCCGGCACCTGATCCGCCAGGATGCTGCGGAAGGCCGGGCGCGACTTGATCTTGGCATACCAGTCCTTGACCGCCGCATTCCGGTTCCAGTCCACATCCGAGATGTAGTCGAGGCTCGACAGATGCGCAGCCGCCGCGAAATCGGCCAGCGTCATCACATCCCCCGCCAGCCAGCGCCGCTGATCCAGCAGCCAGCCCAGATAGTCGAGATGGAACTTGATCGCCTGCGATCCCGCCTTGACCGCCCGGCTTTCGGGATAGCCCTGACCCATCACCTTCTTGTTGACCCGCTCGTAAAGCAGTTTCGAGGTCACCTCGTCATGGAACTTGTCGTCGAACCAGAAGCACAGCCGCCGCGCCTCGTAGCGTTCGGCGGGGGTGCCGGGCAGCAGCCGGGGTTCGGGATGGACCTCGTCGAGATATTCGCAGATCGCCTGGCTCTCGGCCATCGCGCGCCCGTCCATCCGCAGCACCGGCACCTTGCCCGCCGGGTTGCGCCGCATGAAATCGGCGTCGCGCTCCCAATAGCGTTCCTCGATCAGCTCCACCTCGATCCGCTTCTCGGCCAGCACCAGGCGGACCTTGCGGCAAAAGGGCGACAGGGGAACGTGATAGAGACGGTTCATGGGCTCGACCGGAAGTTGACCTGACGCCCCTCTTGCCCGGTCAGGCCCGGATTTTCAACTCTCGAAGCAGGCCGACCGCCCATCGGCGCGGATCGTCGCCGCCCCGTCCGAGATCCGCGCGGCCCGGCGTTGCAACTGCGGCGTCAGCCGGGCCGCGTTGCGCGTCTTCGGCGCGGGCAGCACCACGGCCAGCGCCGCAGCCTGCGCCGCGCTCAGCCGGTCCGGGGGCACGCCGAAATAATGCCGCGCCGCCGCATCGACGCCAAAGACGCCCTCGCCGAACTCGGCCACGTTCAGATAGACCTCCAGGATGCGCCGCTTGGACCAGGTCAGTTCCACCAGCGGCGTGATCACCGCCTCCAGCGCCTTGCGCGGCCAGCTTCGGCTTTGCCACAGATAGACATTCTTGACCGTCTGCTGGCTGATCGTCGAGGCGCCATAGCGCCCGCCCGCCTCCAGCGCGCCACGGATCGCGCGCATGTCAAAGCCCCAGTGGCGGCAGAAATTCGCATCCTCCGCCGCCACGACCGCGCGCCGCATCGCGGGAGCGACATCCTCGATCGCGACCCAGCGATGCTCGATCCCGCCCAGCCGCCGCCCCTCGGACCACATCGTATGGGTCAGGGGCGGGTTCACCACCTTCGGCGCGACGACGCCCAGCACCGCCAGCAGCACCATGCCCCAGACCAGACGGCGCAGCGTGATCCGCGGACGCGGCAGCGCGGGCAGCCTGAACCGCCCCCCGCCGCCCTTGCGGGCCGCCTTCCTGCGTGCCGGTGCCTTTCGCTTCGCCATGGTCCGCCTGATACCCGAGCGTGAAACGCTTGACCATCGCCCGAAATGAAACGGCCCCCGCGGATGGTGCCGCGGGGGCCGGATTTCGGGCCGGATCAGACCCTATTCCGCCGGAACCGCGCGTTCCTCGATGCCCAGCGGATGGGTCAGGTGGGGCAGCATCTCGCGCGGGCAGACCTGCAGGAAATTGCCCTTCTCCAGTTCCCAATGGTCCAGGATGTCGCGCGCCTTGTGGCTGCCGGTCTCCTCGGCATGGCGTTCGATCAGGCCCTTCAGCTCGGCTTCCCAATGCTGGACGCTGATCCGGCAGGTCAGCAGCGTTTCCATGTTCATCCGGTCGGCGGCCATCCCCTCGGGATCATACAGATAGGCCATGCCGCCAGTCATCCCCGCGCCGAAATTGGCCCCGATCCGTCCCAGGATCACCGCAATCCCGCCGGTCATGTATTCGCAGCCGTTCGAGCCGCAGCCCTCGACCACCACCTTGGCGCCCGAGTTGCGCACGGCAAAGCGTTCGCCCGCCCGGCCCAGCGCGAACAGGTAGCCGTCGGTGGCACCATACAGCACCGTGTTGCCGATGATCGTGTTCTCCGAGGGGTCCAGCGGCGTGTAAAGCGGCGGACGCACCACGATGGTCGCCCCCGACAGCCCCTTGCCGACATAGTCGTTGGCATCGCCCGCCACGATCAGCTTCAGCCCCGGTGCGCCGAACGCGCCCAGCGACTGCCCCGCGCTGCCGGCCAGCTTCACCGTCAGGTGGTCGGGCTGCAACTTGTTGCGCATCCCGAATTTCGTGACGATATGGCTGGATACCCGCGTGCCGATGGACCGGTGCGTGTTGCGCACCGCATAGGACACCTGCATCTTCTCGCCATCCTCGAAGAAGCGATGCGCATCGCGCAGGATCTCCGCGTCCAGCGTGTCGGGCACCGCATTGCGCGGCTTGTAGCGGTCCAGAACCGGCCGGTCCGACGGATCGACCTGGATCAGCAGCGGATTCAGGTCCAGATCGTCCAGATGTGCCGAGCCGCGGCTGATCTGGGTCAGCAGATCCGCACGCCCGATCACCTCGTCCAGCGACCGCGCCCCGATCTGGGCCAGGATCTCGCGCACCTCCTGCGCATAGAAGGTGATCAGGTTCACCACCTTGTCCGCATTGCCGGTGAACTTGGCCCGCAGCTTGGGATCCTGCGTGCAGACCCCCACCGGGCAGGTGTTGGACTGGCATTGCCGCACCATGATGCAGCCCATCGCGATCAGCGCGGCGGTGCCGATGCCGTATTCCTCGGCCCCCATCATCGCCGCCATGACGATGTCGCGCCCCGTGCGCAGCCCGCCATCGGTGCGCAGCGTCACCCGCTCGCGCAGGTTGTTCATGGCCAGGACCTGATGCGCCTCGGTCAGGCCCATTTCCCAGGGCAGGCCGGCATATTTGATCGACGTCGCCGGACTGGCCCCGGTGCCGCCATTATGCCCCGAGATCAGGATCACGTCGGCCTTGGCCTTGGCCACGCCCGCCGCGATCGTGCCCACACCGCTGGAGGCCACCAGCTTGACGCAGACCTTGGCGCGCGGGTTGATCTGCTTCAGGTCATAGATGAGCTGCGCCAGATCCTCGATCGAATAGATGTCGTGATGCGGCGGCGGCGAAATCAGCGTGACGCCCTTGGTCGAATGGCGCAGCCGCGCGATCAGTTCCGTGACCTTCATCCCCGGCAGTTGCCCACCCTCGCCGGGCTTGGCGCCCTGCGCGACCTTGATCTCCAGCTCTTCGCAATGGTTCAGGTATTCCGCCGTCACCCCGAAGCGGCCGCTGGCCACCTGCTTGATCTTGGCCGACGGGTTGTCCCCGTTCGGTTCGGGGTGGAAATGCGCCGGATCCTCGCCGCCCTCGCCCGAGTCGGACTTGGCCCCGATCCGGTTCATCGCCACGTTCAGCGTCTTGTGCGCCTCGGGGCTCAGCGCGCCCAGGCTCATCCCCGGCGTCACGAAGCGCTTGCGGATCGAGGTGATCGATTCCACCTCCTCGATCGGCACCGGCTTGCCCAGCGGCTTGATGTCCAGAAGGTCGCGCAGATGGATCGGCGGATGCGCCCGCATCGCGGCCGAGAACTGCTTCCAGATCTCGAAGGACGCGCTGTCACAGGCCTTCTGCAACAGCGCCATGGTCTTGGCCTCCCAGGCATGGGTCTCGCCCGAGCGCCGCGCCTTGTAGAAGCCGCCCACCGGCAGCACGTCGCGCCCCCCGCGCCAGCCCTGGCGGTGGACCTCCTCCAGCTTCTTCTGGATGCCCGAAACCCCGATCCCCGAGATCCGGCTGTGCATGCCGGGGAAATATTCCGCGCACATCGCGCGGGACAGCCCCACCGCCTCGAAGTTCAGCCCGCCGCGATAGGACGAGATCACCGAGATGCCCATCTTCGACATGATCTTGAGCAACCCGAGGTCGATCGCCTTGCGATAGCGCGCCACGGCTTCGGTCAGCGTGCAATCCAGCAGGCCGCGCCGGATCCGGTCGGCCAGCGTGTCCTCGGCCAGATAGGCGTTCACCGTGGTCGCGCCGCAGCCGATCAGCACCGCGAAATAATGCGGGTCGATACACTCGGCCGAGCGCACATTGACCGAGGTGAAGGTCCGCAGCCCCTTGCGCGTCAGCCAGCTATGCACCGCGCTGGTGGCCAGGATCATCGGCATCGCCACGCGGTCCTCGCTCTGGTGCTGGTCGGTCAGCACCAGATGCCCGGCCCCCGAGCGCACCGCATCCTCGGCCTCGGCCCGGATCCGCGCCAGCCCCTCGCGCAGCGCGTCCTGCCCCGCGCCCGCCGGGAAGGTGCAGTCGATCTCGGTCATCGGCGAGGTGAATTGCGCCGCGATCGCCTCGAACTGGGCATTGCCCAGGAAGGGGCTTTCCAGGACGATGATCCGCGTCTGGCTGCCATCCTCGTCCAGCACGTTCTTGAGGTTGCCGAACCGCGTCTTCAGGCTCATCACCCGGTATTCCCGCAGGCTGTCGATCGGCGGGTTCGTCACCTGGCTGAAGTTCTGGCGGAAGAAATGGCTGAGCGGCCGGTATTTCTCGGACAGCACCGCGCTGGGCGTGTCGTCGCCCATGGACGCCACCGCCTCCTTGCCCTCCTCGGCCATCGGCGCGAGGATCGTCTCGACCTCCTCGATGGTGAAGCCCGCCGCGATCTGCCGCTTGCGCAGCTCGCCCCCCTCGTACAGCGTCACCTCGTCCAGGCCCGACAGCGTGTCGTCCAGCTCGTGCACCTTTTCCAGCCACTCGCCGAAGGGCTGGCTGGCCGACAGCAGGTCCTTCAACTCGCTGTCATGGTAAAGCCGCCCCTCGCGCATATCGACCGCGATCATCTGCCCCGGACCCAGCGCGCCCTTCTCGCGCACGCTGGCCTCGTCGGTCGGCACCATCCCGGTTTCCGACCCCGCGATCAGCAGCCCGTCGCCGGTCACCACATAGCGCATCGGCCGCAACCCGTTGCGATCCAGCCCGCCACAGACCCAGCGCCCGTCCGTCATCGCCAGCGCCGCGGGGCCGTCCCAGGGCTCCATCACCGAGTTCACATAGGCATACATGTCGCGCCAGGGCTTCGGCAGTTCGACGGCCGCCTGCGACCAGGCCTCGGGCACCAGCATCGTCTTGGCCATCGGCGCATTGCGTCCCGCGCGCACCAGAACCTCGAACACGGAATCGAGCGCCGCCGAATCCGACGACCCCTGCGCCACGATCGGCTTGATGTCCTCGGCCAGATCGCCAAAGGCGGACGACGCCATCCGGATCTCGTGGCTTTTCAGCCAGTTCAGGTTGCCCTTCAGCGTGTTGATCTCGCCGTTATGGGCCAGCATGCGGAAGGGCTGCGCCAGCCACCATTGCGGGAAGGTGTTGGTCGAATAGCGCTGGTGATAGATCGCGAAGGCGCTTTCGAACCGCGGATCCAGCAGGTCGGGATAGAACTCGGCCACCTGCTCGGCCAGCATCATGCCCTTGTAGATCACCGACCGACAGGACAGCGAACAGATGTAGAGCGAGGGCACCTGCGCCGCGGCCGCCGCCTTCTCGATCCGGCGGCGAATGACGTAAAGCTCGCGCTCGAAGGTCTCCTCGTCCACGCCCTTGGAATTCGAGATCAGGATCTGCTCGATCTCGGGCCGTGTCGCATTGGCCTTCTCGCCCAGCACCTCGGTATTCACCGGGACGTGGCGCCAGCCATAGATGTAATAGCCCATCCGCAGGACTTCGGTCTCGACGATGGTTCGACAGGCTTCCTGCGCGCCGAAATCGGTGCGCGGCAGGAACACCTGCCCCACCGCGATCAGCCGGTCGGGATGCGGCTCATGGCCCGTGCGCCGGATCTGGTCATAGAAGAACGGCACCGGGATCTGCACATGGATGCCCGCCCCGTCGCCGGTCTTGCCATCGGCATCCACCGCGCCGCGATGCCAGACCGCCTTCAGCGCGTCGATCCCGTTCTCGACCACCTTGCGCGAGGGCTTGCCGTCCACCGCGACGACCAGACCCACCCCGCAGGAGGCGTGCTCGTCCTCGGGGCGGTAAAGCCCGTGCTCGGCGACAAAGGCACGCCGGGCTTCCTCGCGGGCCACCCAGTCGGCATCGAATTTCGTCATGGTCGGAACCCTTCTCTGATGGGTCAGGGCCTGTGCCCCATTCCTGTCTCGCTGATCGGGGGCGTCCGAAAAAGGTCCGATAAAAGTCCGATGAAAATCCGATGGATTTCCGATTTGACCGATCGCCCTGCAAACGCCCCCGTGTTCTGTCACTCCGCCGCGACCTGCGCGGGCTGGGAAAGGTAGGTCAGGATGCTGTCCGCCGCCTCGCGCCCGTCGCGGATCGCCCAGACGACAAGGCTTGCGCCGCGCACGATATCGCCCACGGCGAAGACGCCCGGCAGGCTGGTTTCATGGCTGCGGAAATCGGCCTTGATCGTGCCCCAGCGCGTCACTTCCAGCGCGGTTTCACCCCAGAGCGTCGGCAGGTCCTCGGGCTCGAAACCCAGCGCCTTGATGACCAGATCGGCGGGTTCGACATAATCCGCGCCCTCGATCACCTCGGGGCTCTGGCGGCCCGTGGCATCGGGTGCGCCCAGTCGCATCTTCTGCACCATCACGCCCTCGACCGGATTGCCGGCAAAGCCGTTGGGTGCGGTCAGCCAGACGAATTCGACGCCTTCTTCCTCGGCATTCTGCACCTCGCGCTGCGAGCCGGGCATGTTCGCCCGGTCGCGCCGATAGAGGCATTTCACCGATTGCGCGCCCTGCCGGATCGCCGTGCGCACACAATCCATTGCGGTATCGCCGCCGCCGATCACCACCACGCGCTTGCCGCTGGCGTTCAGTTCGCCCGACTCGTATTCGGCCACGCTGTCGCCGAACCCCACCCGGTTCGAGGCGGTCAGGTAGTCGATGGCCCGCACGATGCCCGCCGCGCCCACGCCCGGCGCCTGCATCGCGCGCGACTTGTAGACGCCCGTGGCGATCAGCACCGCGTCATGCTTGCCGCGGATCGCGTCGAAACTGATATCCACGCCCACATTGCAGTTCAGGACGAACTCGACCCCGCCCTGTTCCAGTTGTTCGACGCGGCGCATGACCACGTCCTTTTCCAGCTTGAAGCCCGGTATGCCATAGGTCAGCAGCCCGCCCGCGCGGTCATGGCGGTCATAGACCGTGACCTGCACACCGGCGCGGCGCAGCACATCCGCCGCCGCCAGCCCGCCGGGGCCCGCGCCGATGATGCCGACGCTTTCGGGCCGTTCCTCGCGGGGCGCGATGGGCTGCACCCAGCCATTATCCCAGGCGGTATCGGTGATGTATTTCTCGACCGCGCCGATGGTCACGGTGCCATGGCCCGACTGTTCGATCACGCAATTGCCTTCGCACAGGCGGTCCTGCGGGCAGATGCGGCCACAGATCTCGGGGAAGGTATTGGTCGCCTGGCTCATCTCGTAGGCTTCCTGCAACCGCCCCTCGGCGGTCAGGCGCAGCCAGTCGGGGATGTTGTTGTGCAGCGGGCAATGCGTCTGGCAATAGGGCACGCCGCACTGGCTGCACCGGCTGGCCTGCTCGGCGGCCTTCTCGGCGGCGTACTCGGCGTAAATCTCGTCGAAATCATGCGCACGCGAGTCTGCATCCCGCTTGAGGGGCATTTCCTTGGCGGTGCTGACGAACTGAAGCATCGGACGCTTCGACATGGCTGGCTCCCTGCGGACGGACTCCGTTTCCGGACGCCTCTATACGGATCTTCGAGAGCAATTAAAAGTCAGAAGTTATGACCCTTTCGGAATTATCTTTCCGCCCGCCCGCGCCCCGCCTCGCGATAGCGCCGATTCAAGGTCAGCAAGTGTGACCTGTAGGAGTGCTTTCCATTCCGAATCAAACCCGTATGCTGGCGCCGATTCCGCTGCGGGCCGGGTGACATGGAACTCTTCAACCTCCTCCTCCTTGCCGTGATCCAGGGGATCACCGAATTCCTCCCGATCTCGTCCTCGGGCCACCTGATCCTGCTGCCCTACCTGACCGGCCAGCCGGACCAGGGCCAGGTGATCGACGTGGCGGTGCATGTCGGCACGCTGGGGGCGGTGATCCTCTATTTCCACAAGGATGTGGCGCTGGCGCTCGGCGGACTGGGACGGGTCATCCGCGGCCGGATCGACACGCCCGGCGCCTTTCTCGCGCTCTGCCTGATCGTTGCGACCATCCCGGTCGTGATCGCGGGCCTCCTGATAAAGCTGGCGGGCGTCGAGGAGATGCTGCGCAGCATGGCCCTGATCGGCTGGACGATGCTGATCTTCGGCATCCTGCTGTGGTGGATCGACACCCGCGCGCCACGCACCCGCAAGGCCCCGCAATGGACGCTGAAACACGCCCTCGTCATGGGGTTCTGGCAGGTCATCGCGCTGCTGCCGGGCACATCGCGTTCGGGCATCACGATCACCGGGGCGCGGGCGCTGGGCTATGACCGGCCCGACGCGGCGCGGCTGGCGATGCTGATGTCGATCCCGACGATCGCAGCCTCGGGTGTGCTGCTGGGCGGCGAGGTGATCCTGAACGCCGATCTCGCCATCGCCCGCGACGGCGCCATCGCCGCCGCTTTCGCCTTCGTCTCGGCGCTGGCCGCGCTTGCGGTGATGATGCGGCTGGCCCGCTCGATCAGCTTCACGCCCTATGTGATCTACCGGGTGGTGCTGGGGATCATCCTGCTGGGCATCGCCTACAGCTAGCGCCGCATCCCCCCGGTCGCCTCCCGGCTGCCATGGAACTGCCCCGAGGTCCGATAGCGCCACAGGTATTCGGGCAGCACCGACTCCATCGAAACCGGCGCGATGCCCAGCTCGGCAAAGCCCGGCATGCCCTCGGCCACCACATTGTCCAGCGCGAGGTTCGTCACCTGGTCGCGGGTCAGGATCGAGTTGGTGAACAGCCCCAGCGACAGCCTTTGCAGCAGGTCGAACGCCGTTCCCATCGCGGCAGAGGCAAACAGCGGCAGGTTCAGCACGATCCGGTTCGGTCGGCCGATCACCTCCAGCATCTCCTCCATGAGATCGGCAAAGCGTCGCACCTCCGGGCCGCCCAGCTCGTAGATCCCCGGCGCCGCCTTGCCCGTGACCCCCAGCACCGCGGCTTGCGCCACATCGTCGACATAGACCGGCTGGAACAGGGTATTGCCGCCCGTCACCGGCAGCACCGGCGCGAACCGCGCCATCGAGGCGAAGCGGTTGAAGAACTGGTCCTCCGGCCCGAAGATCACCGAAGGCCGCAGGATCACCGCCTCGGGGAAGCTCGCCAGAACCGCCTGTTCGCCCTGTCCCTTGGTCTGGGCATAGGCGCTCTTGCCGTCCGGATCCGCCCCGATCGCCGAGACATGCACCAGCCGTCCGACCCCGGCCTTCGCGGCCTCCTCGGCGACATGGCGCGCGCCGTGATGCTGCACCAGACCGAAGGTGTTGCGCCCGACCTCGTTCAGGATGCCGACGCAGTTGACCGCCGCATCCGCCCCCTGCAGGGCGTCGGCGACCGAGGCGGGCTCGCGGATGTTGCACAGCATCGGCTCGACCTGGCCCACCGCGCCATAGGTGCGCACGAACAGCGCCTCGTTCGGACGCCGCACCGCCACGCGCACGCGCCAGCCCTCGGCCGCCAGGCGCTGCGCGATGTAACGCCCGACAAAGCCCGAGCCTCCGAAAACGGTCACAAGCCTTGCCATGCCCAGCCTCCCTCCCGGTATATGTCCTGTCCCCGAATATAGGGCCGGACCCGACCTCGCAAGTCATGCTGCGGTTCGCCGCGAATCGCCGTTGACACCACCCGCGGCCCTCTGTAAGTCACCGCCTCACGACACCTGCCCAGGTGGCGGAATTGGTAGACGCGCTGGTTTCAGGTACCAGTGGCTTAACGGCCGTGGAGGTTCGAGTCCTCTCCTGGGCACCACTTCCCTCGGAAGTGACCAAGTTTTCCAATGATTTCAGCGACATTGCGTTCCGTCCGGTGCACATTCAGGCACACACGGAGCACACATGGGGCTTGTCTTGAAATACGTCGAACGGACCAAAGCGGGAAGCTGGCAATACCGCCGGAGGGTTCCCAAGCAGGTCGCAGAGGTCATCACCAAGCGCGAGTTCAAGAAGAAGCTGGGCGACTCCAAGAAGGAGGCCCTTGCCGCCTATCCGAGGTTCCACGCCGAGGTGGAGCGGGAGATTGCCAAGGCCCTGCATCAGGTCGAGCACGGCGAGGCAGCCGACCGAGGCAAGGCAACAGAGCGGGAGGCGTATCAGGTCGCCCTTGCCCGTGCCGCCGAGTTGGCACCGGACGGAACCGCTTGGATCACCCGTGAGGCGATCATTGAACGCATCGCCAGCCGCTACCGACAAGACCCCGAGACGCTTGACCCCATCGGCGCGACGGACGTTGACCGGTTGACCATCAACCTTGTTCGGAATGGCGAGAGGGCGACGGCGCGGCCAGAGCCCACGCTTGAGGACGCCAAGCGGTTCTACATCAAGGAGCGCATGGGCGGAGATGAGGGCGACACAGGGGTCGCTCATCCCCCGCGCCTCACACCCGCACCAGACCCATGCGCACGGCAGCGCCGAAAGACACCTCGGGATGACCCGGAACGGTGATCCGCCATTCCTTCGACAGGCGGTCCTGGCGGATCATCTTGCGTTCCGCCGGGGTCATGCCTTCGACCATCTCAAGGAAGCCCTCGGGGTCCGTCTGGGGCATCTTCGCCAGCCGCTCCACGGCGACCCGGCCAAGTTCCTTCATGCGCTCTGCATCGTTCTGGATCGCGGCGTGGCGGGCTTGCCGCAGTTCCTCGTCAGTCAGGGTCTCGCTCAGCGTGGCGATGGAGGCCCCGACCTCGGACAGGGTGGCCTCGGACTGCGCCACATAGCCCGCGTAGACCTTGGCGACCATTTCCTCGGTCACGCCTTCGGGCATCCCCTCAGCGGTGGGGATTTCCCCGTGGTCGGCGGCATCGTGAAGGGCGCGGTCCACGGCATGGGAGCCGAGGGCCTGATCCGCGCCTTGCAGGATTTGCCCGGCCTCGTCGGCGGCGGCTTGCCATTCCGCCTCTGTCCGGCTCGCGGCCTTGTCTTCGGTGTCAGTCTGGTCGCCCGCCGCGTTCGCTTTCTCAGTCCCCGCGACGGGCTGTTCAAAACCCTGTTCGGGCGTCCAGCCCTGGGGCAGCAGACCACCGGCAATGGCGGCGTCAATCGTGGTCTCCCCGAAGCCGGGGATCATCACATGACCGGGGCGCAGTTGCGAGGGGACATAGGCCGTCCTGGCGCGATAGTCGGTCAGCGACTCGATCTGCCCGCCACGGAGCCTGATCTCGCCTTTCTGGGCGATGATGATGTCGGCCTTCACGGCATTCGGATCGGGCCTGTTGGGGTTCCTCGCCTCAAGCTCTTGTTGCCATTGGGCGAGTTGGTCGGCGCTGGGGGCGTCCGACATGTTCATTTCGATGAAGTCAGCCATGATCTTGGTCTTTCCTCTGGGGTTGTTGATGATGATTGGAGAGAGGGGACGCGGTAGGTGGGGGCACCTCACGCGGCAGCACATGGGACCGCTTGGGCACCAAGCCGGGCACCTCGTGCATCCCCGTGTAGGCAGCATGTATTTCACCCATTGGGGCTGCTGTCCGATGATAGGCCCTAATCACCCGAAGGTGGTCCGAAGGGTGTCAGAAGGTGGAGCCCACCTCCCCCGTCCTCCCCTCACCCCCCTAATCATGGTGTCAGCGCATTGCTGAGCGGATCAAGACCACCGCAGCCACTGGCGTTCACGAGTCCTCAGCAGCCCCGTAGAGGGCCACCAAGTGGTTCCGGCAGGTTTGGTAGCGGCGGGCCGCAGGTGGCCCTGTGTGGGCCGCTCAGAGTCGCCGTGGAGTGCCCTCAATAATATCCCAAGGTTGCATTCACCGACTCGCGGCAAGGACGCTCACAGCAGGATCGCCGCTTCGGTGTCGGCTTCGCGTCGAACGGGCACCTCTTGAGATTCTTGTGGAGCCGGAAGACTTTGACTATCAGTTCACGGAATCACCTGACCGGAGGTTGTCATGAAGAAGTTGTTGTTTATTGTTTTTCCGATGGGATTGGCTGGGTGTATGTCCCCAACTTCTCCGGTCCAAGAATACGCGTCTGCAAACTCAATTTCGTTGCGTTACAGTGCCTATGATAGCGTGCCGACACTCACCGCAGAGGCGCGCGACATGGCGATCGCGCATTGCGCTAAATTTGGAAAGTTCGCAAACTATCAGGGTGGGAACGCTGCGAATGCACTTACCGCAGAAGAAATCCACCGGTTCGCGTGTGAAAGTAGGAAGGCCGACGATAGCGCAGTTATTGCCGGGCAGTCAAAAAGACCCGGATACATATTTATCGATTAGTCCTTCCGTGAAAGTCTTGTTTCTCGCTGTTTTTCAGACAGATAGAAGCAAGTCCTTTCCAGAAGTTCGCATTTCGTGCCCGCACTTACTATTGGGCATCTTCGGTCGTGCTCTCACATTCGCTCAGGATGCGATAAACACTCGCCCTGGCGATGCCCACGCGGCGCGCAATCTCGGTCCCGCCCACGCCCTCCCGGTGCAGCTTCAAGACCTCATCAGCCTTCGCCCGTGCCGTGGGCTTGCGGCCCTTGTATTTCCCGGCGGCCTTGGCCTTGGCGATGCCCTCCCGCTGGCGCTCTAGCATGATCTCGCGCTCAAACTCCGCAACGCCGCCCAGAACGGTGAGCATCAACTTTCCCGTGGGGGTGCTGGTGTCTATGCCCATGCTGAGGATGCGCAGCGCAGCGCCGCGTTCGGTCAGGGTGTCGAGGATGTTCAGAAGGTGGGCCACCGACCGGGCCAGCCGGTCCAGCTTGGTGACAACCAGCGTGTCGCCCTCGCGGACATAGGCCAGCGCCTCGGCCAGCTTCGCCCGCTCTTTCACGTCCACCGATGAGACCTGTTCCACGAACAGCCGTTCGCACCCGGCAGCCCTCAAGTCCCGCTCCTGCCCCTCTAGGCCCGCTGTCTGGTCCAGCGTCGAGGTGCGCGCATATCCGACAAGCATCGTCCCGCCTCCTGCGTCTCGGAATGTGTCTCACAAGGTCTAGAACGTGATAGGCCGCGCTGTCTCAGAATGTCAAGGCTATTCCATTGGGACAGATTTCCGGGCAGCCAGAGACGACTCACTAGGGCAAGACCTGTGGGACAGAAGGAGGCAGCGCGAGCGTGGCGCGAAGGTGGTCCGGTGCGAGTGTCGCGCGGGAGTTCCGGGGGCCGGTGGGTGGGCCTCAGAGGCCGGGGACGAGGCGCGTGGGCGAGATGTCCGGCCAGTTTCACCGGGAACGCCACCCCCACGGGGGGACGCGCGGAGCATCAACCGTCGAGTTCGGGGGCTGAGGTTTTTTCGTCAAAATATGGATGACCTAGCCCAGCCCGCTACTGTATATAGCGTCCAAGGAGATTCGAAATGGCTATTGGTAACAAATGGGCTGGCAAGCTCTTTGGAACAAACACGGGCAATCTGTATGCCACTCTAGAGGGCGATGAAGATGCTCTAAAGGGCAGGATTCACCTGAACGATCCCGTTTTCGGGCTGGTGGTCTACGGGATCACTGCCACATTTGACGGCCAAATTCTTACCCTTCAAGGCGAACCTGAGAAGCAGATTGAAGGGGTGGAACTCGGCAATTTGCAAGCGACTGCCGAGCTGAACTCAAAAGGAGAACTTGAGGGGGAATGGAGCACGAACATCGGTTCAGCGGGAACCTTCATCCTGTTCCCACATGATCGCAAAAGCATAGCGGAGAAAGAAGACAACGCAGAACAGGAGCAACTTCACACCGCTCGCCATAACTTTGGCGCGGTTGCCGTAGATCGGGGTCAGCTCACGGAGCTTGCCGAAGAAGTGCAGCGTGACTTCAAGCACACACAAGTTGTTGTCACCGTTCTGGCGGGCACTGAAAAATCGCGTTTTCTAGAGGATTTTAAGAAGGCTCATTTCAAAGATCAGCGTGTGACGATATTCAAGATCTATGCGCGGGAGCGGCAAACAGTCGGAATTGATCGCATTGCAGTCATCGAGTTTGGTCCCGAAGTCAATTTTGCGATGACGCAAGGCGCAGACGAGGCTTGGGTATTGGGTATGCTGGAGAAGCTCAAGAACAGCGTTGAACCGCTGGAAAGGAAATACGCAACCAGCTTCAAGAAATTTGGCTTTGGTATAAACCAAGTCTTGCTCGTTGGTGCGGTGATCTATCTTCCTAGCCTAACAGAGTTGGAACTTCGAGCTGCGCTCATGATCGGGGTTCTTGCCATTATTGCCGCCGTAACATGGGCGCACAGTAGGTATCTCCCCTTCGCGGCACTTTTCCTCGGCAACAAGCCGAAGAGCTTCTTCACGAAGGTTTTCCCTAGTGCCCTATCGTGGATCATTGCCGTCACCTCGGCAGTCGCGGCAACTCTTCTCGCAACCTACCTACAAGGTTTGCTCCCCATAACCCCTTAAGAAGCTTGTTGCGGATCAATCAACACACCGCTACGCTCGGCACACAATTCCACCACGCGCGGCACACAAGCCGGGCAGCCGGGTTGAGCGCGTGTCGCGCAAGTTGTTGGAAGTAGGGCAAAATATGCGCCGGTCAGAGGTTCGATTTTGACTGAGCGTCCCTCTCCTGGGCACCATAAATCCCCGAAGAAAACGACACCCAAGGCGGACAGGCATCCCCTGTCCTGTCGAGGGTGACGCCTGCCTGCGGCCTCGGCGAGGCGGCGGCCTTTCCGCGCAGATCCATCCACCCGCGAAAGCAGCGGCAGGTCGGCCGTTCGGCGTGTGGCCTAGACCGCGCGCAGTCGCGCTGTTGCATCGGCGTCCCGGTCGGGGGTGCCGACGAAACCGTCCTCCGGCGACGGAGCGCAGGCCGTCTCTGCGCAGAGCGGTGCGCAGTCGGCCGGGCGATGCGCCTCGATCGCGGCGAGGATGTCGCTCTTGCGCAGCGGTTTGGTCAGGCAGGCATCGAGGCCCGCGGCAAGGATGTCCTCGGCATCGCCCTGCAGCGCATGCGCGGTCAGGGCGACGATGGGCACGCCCAGATCGCCATTCTCGGCCTCGATCCTGCGGATCGTTCCGGTGGCCTCCTTGCCGTCGCAATCAGGCATCGAGATGTCCATGAAGATCAGGTCCGGCCGGGCCTCGCGAAAGGCCGAGACCGCCTCGTGGCCGTTGGCGGCAAAGTGCAACTCGACATTCAGCCCCGCGACCATCTTGCCGAGAACCAGCCGGTTGGTGCGGTTGTCCTCGGCCGCGAGGATGCGCATGGGGCGCTCGATGACTGCGGGTCCGGGGGGCGCGGGGGCCTGCACCGACGGGGCCAGGGTCGAGATCGCCTCGTAGAGTGCGCGGCGCAGCACCGGCTTCTGCAGGACCAGATCGAGGCCCGCCTCGGCATTCTCGCCGGTTCTGCCCAGGCAGGCCGGGTTCGAGGTCAGCATCAGGATCGGCCCGGCATGGCCCGACTGTCGCAGCGCCCGGGCAAAGTCATAGCCGTCCATGCCGGGCATCCGGTGGTCGGTGATGATCAGGTCGGCATCGGCGGCGGCCCCCAGCGCGGTTTCGGCGGTCACATGGCAGGTCACGTCCAGACCGAGCTGCGACAACTGGCGGTCCAGGATCGTGCGGTTCACCTCCTGGTCGTCGACCACGAGGACGCGACGGACCGAGGCGGTCTCGGGTGCGGGCAGCGATTCGTGGGGTTCGGCGACGGGCAGGGGCAGGCGGAAGCCGAAACACGCCCCTTCGCCCTTTTCCGATTCCAGCCAGATCTCGCCGCCCATCATCTCGATCAGGCGCCTTGTGATCGCAAGGCCCAGCCCGGTGCCCTCGAACTTGCGGTTCTGCTGGTCCTCGACCTGGTTGAACTCGCCGAAGATGTGGTCCTGCATGTCGCGGGCGATGCCGATGCCGGTATCCTCGACGGTCACATGGACATGCTGAAGCACGCCGCCCTCGGCGTCGAAGCCGACGACCCGGATCAGCACATGCCCTTCCTCGGTGAACTTGACCGCGTTGCCGATCAGGTTGGTCAGCACCTGCCGGACGCGACCGCGGTCGCCGACGAAACGCGTGGGCATGAACATGTCGTAGTCGATCAGGACGTCGAGATTCTTGTCCCGGGCAGGGGCCTGCAACAGCATGACGATCTCGTAGATCGTGCGTTCCAGGTCGAAGGGCTCGGGGTGCAACTGCAGCTTGTCGGCCTCGATCTTGGAATAGTCCAGCACGTCGTTCAGCAGGCTCAGAAGCGCCTCGCCGGATTCCCGGATCGTCTGCGCGTAAAGCCGCTGTTCCTCGGACAGTTCCGTCTCGCATAACAGTTCCGCCATGCCGACCACGCCGTTCATCGGCGTGCGCAGCTCGTGGCTCATGTTGGCGAGGAAGGCGGACTTGGCGCGGTTGGCGGCCTCGGCGGCGACGCGGGCGCGGTCCAGCGCCTCTTGCTGGCGCTTCTGCTCGGTGATGTCGACGCGCAGCCCGACCAGCCCGCCATCGGGGGTGCGTTCCTCGAGGATGCGCAGCCAGCGGCCATCGTCCAGGCGCTGCTCGATCATGCCCTCGGGGCGCTGGTGACGGTTCATCCGCTCGGTCAGCCAATCCTCCTCGCGGCCCAGCGCCTCGGGATACTGGCCGTGTGCCAGCCCGTAGCGCAGGATGTCCTCGAACCTTGTGCCGGGCCGCATGATCGGGGCGCTTCCGGCATAGAATTCGCGGTAGCGGTCGTTGCACATCACCAGCCGGTCGTCATGGTCGTAGAGGACAAATCCGTCCGGGATCGCCTCGACCGCGGCCCACATGCGCATCATTTCGGTGATGTTCATCGACAGGCACACCATGTCCCCCGAGGGCGTTCGCCTGTCCATGAGCTTGACGTAATCGCCGCTCCACAACCGGATCACCCGGGTCGGCACCGGGTCCAAATGCCAGCGCGTCAGGAATTCCTCGATCCAGCCCGGCGCGTCATGCTCGCCGATATCGACGATCCCTTCCTCGACGCACAGGCGTATGATCTCGTCATATCGCACGCCGGGCACCACCGCCTCCAGCCCGTCGAAGACCGACAGATAGGCGCGGTTGGCGATCACCAGCCGGTCCTGGGCATCGAACAGCGCAAAGCCGTCCTTGACGGTTTCCAGCGAATCCCAGAGCCGCTGCTTCACGACATCGGCCTCGAGCGAGACCTCGGCAAGTTCGGTCAGGACCTGGGTGTTCTGGCCGCGCAGGTCCTCGGCGGTCTGGCGCGTCTCCGTGATCTCTTCGGAGAGGTGGAGCGCATGCTGGGACAGCCGGCGGTTCGCCTCGAACAGCTCGCGGCTTTTCTGGTCGAGCAGGCGTTCGGCGGCCAGCCGCTTGCGCCGCTCGGTCGCCAGTTTCTCGGTCATGTCCATGCGCGGATTCTCCACGGGTTTGCGCAGTCTGGTCGGATCGAGGTGAACAGCCGATTAACGGCGACGGAGGAATCGTTGCCATCCGCGGCAGGCCCGTGCCAGCATCCCGCAGCGAGGCGAATTGCAGAAGGAGACCGCGATGCGCCGGTTTGCCGTCCTTTTCTGTCTGATCTTCCTTGCCCTTCCCGCGCTGGCCCAGCCCATGCCCGGCCCGGTTCCCGACAAGCGGCTGGCGATCTCGCGCGATGTGGATTTTCCCGGCGGCGATCTGCGCGCCCTGTTCGATTCGGATTTCGAGGCCTGCGCGCGGGCCTGCCTGACCGATCCCGCCTGCACGGCGCTGACCTTCAACACCCGCTCGAATGCCTGTTTTCCCAAGGCGGCCGCCACCGGCAGCGTGCCCTATCAGGGGGCTCTGTCGGCCCGCGTGCTGCGCGCCGATCCGGCGGTTCTGGACGGCGTTGCCGCGCGGGTGGCCGAACTGGACTTCCTGAGGCCCGAGGATCTGGCCGCCGCGCGGATGGCGGCTGAGGCCCTGTCGCGGCGCCATCATGTGAATGAACGACCCATTGAGGACTGGCTTCAGGCCGCCACCGAGGCGCGCGCCGCAGGCCGGATCGCCGAGGCGCTGGGCTTTACCGGCGCGGCGCTGGTGCTGGCCGATACCGGCGCGCTCTGGGCCGAATATGCCCGCCTGACGCTGGCCCAACCCGCCCAGAACGCCGAGGCGCGGCGCAATGCGCAGACACGCGCGCTGTCGGCCGCGATCAACGCCCATCTGCGCAGCGCCGCGCCTGCGACGCGCGCGCAGGCGCTGGTCGTGATGGCCGAGGCGCTGGAGGCCGTGGGCCGCGGGCGCGAGACGGTTCCCGCGCTGCGGCTGGCCCAGGCGCTTGCCCCGCGCGAGGACATCGCCGAACGGCTGGACGCGGCGATCGCGAAGCACGGTTTCCGTGTGGTCGAGACCGAGGTGGAAAGCGACGCGCCCAGCCCGCGCATCTGCACCCGCTTTTCCGAACCGCTCGCCCGCGGCGCCGATTTCGCGCCCTTCGTGCAGCTTCCGCAGCCCGGGCTTGCCGTCACGACCGAGGATGACTGGCTGTGCGTCGCGGGCCTGCGCCACGGCGAAAGCTACCGGCTGACGCTGCGCCCGGGCCTGCCCGCCCAAAGCGGCGAGGTTCTGGCCCGCCCCGTGGAACTGACCCAATATGTTCGCGACCGCCGCCCTTCGGTCCGCTTCCCCGGCCGGGCCTATGTGCTGCCCCGCACGGGCGAAGCGGCGCTGCCCGTGGTGAGCGTGAACACCGACCGGCTGGACTTGCGGCTGCACCGGATGTCCGACCGCAACCTGTTGCGCGCGATCCAGGACGGCTATTTCGGCCGCCCCCTCTCGCCCTGGCAAGAGGATGCGTTCTCGGGCGACATGGCCGAACAGGTCTGGGCCGGCACAGGCGAGGTGGGGATTGAGCTGAACCGCGACGTCACCACGCGCCTGCCGCTGGCCGAGGCGATCGCCGGGCTGCCCGCGGGCATCTATGCGCTGCACGCGGCGATCCCCGGGGCCGATCCCTATGACCGTCCGGCCGCCACGCAATGGTTCGTGCTGTCCGATCTGGGGCTGGCCACGATGGCGGGGACGGACGGGCTGCATGTCTTCGTCCGGTCGCTGGCAAGCGCCGAGCCCAAGGCGGGGGTCACGGTATCGCTGATGTCGCGGGCGAACCGGGTTCTGGGAACGGCCGTAACCGATGCAGCGGGCCATGCGCAATTCCCGGCGGGACTGATGCGCGGGCAGGCCGGGGCGGCGCCCGCGCTGGTGACCGTGCAGGAGGGCGAGGGCGATCTGGCCTTCCTGTCGCTGACAGAGCCCGAATTCGACCTGTCCGACCGCGGCGTAGAGGGGCGCCCGCCCGCGCCGCCCATCGACGTCTTCCTGACGACCGAGCGCGGCGCCTATCACGCGGGCGAAACCGTGCGCGCCACCGCACTGGCCCGCGACGGGCGGGCCGAGGCGGTCGAGGGGCTGCCGCTGACCGCGATCCTGACCCGGCCCGACGGGGTGGAACATGCCCGCGCGCTGTCCCCGGGCGGCGTGGCGGGTGGCCATGTCCTTGCGCTTGGCGTCGCGGCAACCGCCCCGCGCGGCACCTGGACGCTGGCCGTTCATGCCGAGCCCGACGCGCCGCCGCTGGCCACGCAGAAGCTGCTGGTCGAGGATTTCCTGCCCGAGCGGATCGACTTCGAACTGTCGCTGGCCGAGGGGCCGCTGCGCCTGTCAGACCGGCCGGTTCTGGGCGTCGCCGCGCGCTATCTTTTCGGCGCGGTGGGGGCCGATCTGGCCATCGAGGGCGAGGTGCGGCTGGCGGCGGTGGACAGCCTGCCCGCCCATCCCGGTTTCCGCTTCGGCCGCCATGACAGCCGCGTCGCGCCGCAGCTTGCGGTAATCGAGAACGCGCCGCGCACCGATGCCGAGGGCCGCGCCGTCCTGCCGCTGGCCTTCCCCGGGATCGAGGCCGAGGGCAAGCCGCTGGAGGCCGAGATCGTGCTGCGTCTTGCCGAAGGCTCGGCCCGTCCGGTCGAACGCCGCCTGACCCGCGCCCTGGCGCCCGATGCGCCGCTGATCGGCATCAGGCCGCTTTTCGACGGCGTCGTGGGCGAGGGGGCAGAGGCCGGGTTCGAGCTGCTCGGCCTCGGCCCGGACGGGACGCCGCAGGAGATGCGGATCGACTGGGCGCTGAACCGGGTCGAGACGCGCTATCAATGGTACCAGATGCATGGCGACTGGGCGTGGGAGCCGGTGACCACCCGCAGCCGCGTCACCAGCGGCGAGGTGGTGCTGGAGGGCGGGCGGTTCTCGCTGGATCTCCCTGTCCAGTGGGGCCGCTACGAACTGGTCGTCACGCGCGCGGACGCCCCCTTTGCCGAAACGTCGGTGGCGTTCGACGCTGGCTGGTATGCCCCCGCCGACACCAGCCGAACCCCCGACATGCTTGAGGTCGCGCTGGACAAGCCCGCCTATGCCCCGGGCGAGACCGCGACGCTGAGGATCGTGCCGCGCGCGCCGGGCAAGGGGCTGGTCACGGTGATGTCGAACCGGCTGATCCACATGCAGCCCGTCGATCTGGTCGCGGGCGAAAACACCGTTGCCCTGCCCGTGACGGACGAGTGGGGGGCAGGGGCCTATGTCGCGGCGACGCTGATCCGGCCGATGGATGCCGAGGCTGGCCAGAACCCCGCCCGGGCGCTGGGTCTGGCCCATGCCACGGTCGATCCCGGCCCACGGCGGTTGCGCGCGGGCTTCGAATTGGCAGCCGAGGCCCAGCCCCGCGCACCGCTGGACGTGGCGCTGAAGGTCGAGGGCATCCGGCCGGGCGAAACCGCCCATGCCACCATCGCCGCCGTCGATCTGGGCATCCTGAACCTGACGGGCTTTGCCAGCCCCGATCCCGATGGCCATTATTTCGGCCAGCGGCGGCTGGGGATGGGCCTGCGCGATGTCTATGGCCGCCTGATCGACGGGATGAGCGGCGAGATGGGCCGCGTCCGCTCGGGCGGCGATGCCGGGGCCGGTCTGCGGATGCAGGCGCCGCCGCCGACCGAGGATCTGGTCGCGCTGTTCGAGGGGCCGGTTCAGGTGGGGCCGGACGGGTATGCCCGCGCCCGCTTCGATCTGCCCGCCTTCAATGGCACCGTGCGGCTGATGGCGGTGGTGTGGTCGAAGACCGGGCTGGGGCAGGCCGAGGCGGACATCCTTGTGCGCGACCCGGTGGTGTTGACTGCCAGCCTGCCGCGCTTCCTCGCCCCCGGCGACCGCAGCCGGCTGTTGCTGGAAATCGTGCATGCCACGGGTCCGGCGGGGCGGATGGGGCTGTCGGTGACGGGCTCGGGCGTCACGCTGGACGCGGCGGCGATCCCGCCGGACCTGGAGCTTGCCGAGGGGGGCAAGGCCACGCTGTCGATCCCCGTGATCGCGGGCGAACCCGGCCTTGCCGAGATCGCCGTCACGCTGACCACGCCCGATGACCAGACGCTGACCCGGCGGCTGGCGCTGCCGGTCGAGGTGACGGACCCCGAGGTGTTGCGAACCTCTCGCTTCACGCTGGCCGATGGCGACCGGTTCACCGCCGATCAGGCGATCTTCAGCGGCTTCCTGCCGGGCACGGGGCGGGCGACGCTGGCCATCGGCCCGATCGCGCGGCTGGATGCGGCGGGGCTTCTGGCCGCGCTCGACCGCTATCCCTATGGCTGCACGGAACAGGTGGCCTCGGCCGCGCTGCCGCTTCTGTATCTGGACGAGATCGCGGTCGCGATGGGGCTGGGGGCACGCGAAGACCTGCGCGCCCGCGTGGATCAGGCCATCGCCGCGGTGCTGGCCAATCAGGCGCCGAATGGCAGTTTCGGGCTCTGGCGGCCGGACGCGGGGGATTTCTGGCTGGATGCCTATGTCACCGATTTCCTGAGCCGGGCGCGCGCAAACGGTTTTGCTGTTCCCACCCATGCCTTCCGCGCGGCGCTGGACAACCTGCGCAACCGCATCGCCTATGCCCCCGATTTCGACGAGGGCGGCGAGGATATCGCCTATGCGCTGATGGTGCTGGCGCGCGAGGGGGCGGCGGCCATGGCGGACCTGCGCTATTACGCCGATGTCAAGGGCCGCGCCTTTGCAACCCCGCTGGCCGCCGGTCAACTGGGCGCTGCGCTTGCCGCCTATGGCGATCCGGTGCGGGCCGAGGCGATGTTCACCCATGCCGCGGGCCGGATGGGGGTGCGCATTGGGGCCGAGGAACCACCGCTCTGGCGCGCCGATTACGGCACCGACCTGCGCGATGCCGCCGGGCTTCTTGCGCTGGCGGCAGAGGCGGGCAGCGCGGCGGTCGATCGCACAATGCTGGCCGATTACGTCGCCGCGCCGGGCCGCGCGCGGTCCACGCAAGAGGCGGCGTGGACGCTGCTGGCCGCCCATGCGCTGATCGACCGGCCGGGGGCGGCGGGCTTCACCCTGAACGGCGCGCCGCTTGACGGGCCGCTGGTGCGGCTGTTGCGCGACGGCGACGCCCCGGCGGTGATCGGAAACGGCAGCGGCGCGGATGAGGTCCTGACGCTGACCGCGTTCGGCGTGCCCGAGGTTCCCGAACCCGCCGGCGGCAACGGATTCGCCATCACCCGCCGCCACTACACGCTTGATGGCGCGCCCGCGACGCTGGATGCGGTGCCCGCCGGAACCCGGCTGGTCACGGTGATCGAGGTCACGCCCTTCGCCCCGACCGAGGCGCGGCTGATGGTGGCCGACCCGCTGCCCGCAGGCTTCGAGATCGACAACCCGAACCTGATCCGCGCGGGCGATATCCGGGCGCTCGACTGGCTGGACGTGACCGAAGACGCCGCCCATACCGAGGCACGGCAGGACCGCTTCCTGGCCGCGGTCGACCTGCGTTCCGATGCCCCGATCCGGCTGGCCTATATCCTGCGCGCGACCGCACCGGGCAGCTATCGCCACCCCGCCGCCAGCGTCGAGGACATGTATCGCTCCGACCGCCGCGCCTGGACCGATGCGGGCCGCGCCACGGTCAGCGAATGAGGCGCCTGCCGCTGGTCCTGGTCGCTGTGCTGTTCATCGGCGCGGCGGCGCGGGATGCGGCGGATCGCTGGATCGCGGCAACCGACCTGCCGGTTCTTGTGGCCGAAAGCTCGGCCGAGGTGCTGGATCGCAACGGGGTGCTTCTGCGCGCCTATACCGTGGCCGATGGGCGCTGGCGGCTGGCGACCAGCCTGGATGCGGTGGACCCGGGCTATCTGGCCATGCTGATCGCGCGCGAGGATCGGCGGTTCTACCGCCATCCGGGCATCGATCCGCTGGCGCTGCTGCGCGCGGCGGGGCAGGCGGTCCGCCATGGCCGCGTCGTCTCGGGTGGCTCGACGCTGACGATGCAGGTGGCGCGGTTGCTGGAGGACAGCGGAACCGGGCATTGGGGCGGCAAGCTGCGGCAGATGCGGGTCGCGCTTGCGCTGGAGCGGCAGGTGGGCAAGGACGAGATCCTGACGCTTTACCTGAACCGCGCGCCCTTCGGGGGCAATCTCGAAGGGCTGCGGGCGGGCAGCCTGGCCTGGTTCGGCAAGCCGCCCCGGCGGCTGACACCGGCCGAGGCCGCCCTGCTGGTCGCGCTGCCCCAGGCGCCCGAGGCGCGCAGGCCCGACCGCGATCCTGCCGCCGCCCGCACCGGGCGCGACCGGGTGCTGGCGCGCATGGCAAAGGCGGGCCTGCTGGGCGCCGAGGAACTGGCCACTGCCATCCGCGCCCCCGTCCCGACGGCCCGCCACCCCTTCCCGGCGCTCGCTCCGCACCTTGCCGACAGGGCCCGCGCCGCCGATCCGGGCGCGGCGCTGCACCGGCTGACGCTGGAGGCGGGGTTGCAGGCCCGGCTGGAGGCGCTCTTGCGCCGCATTGTGGCTCCGCTCGGCCCCGCGGTTTCGGCCGCGCTGATCGTCGCCGATCACCGCACGGGCGAGATCCTCGCCCATCTCGGCAGCCCCGATTTCACCGACAGCGCGCGGGCGGGCTATGTCGACATGACCATCGCGCCCCGCTCGCCCGGCTCGACGCTGAAACCGCTGGTCTACGGCCTTGCCTTCGCCGAGGGGCTGGCCCATCCCGAGACGCTGATCGAGGATCGCCCGACCGCTTTCGGCACCTATCGGCCCTCGAATTTCGACGGGGCCTATCGCGGCACGATAACGGCGCGCGAGGCGCTGCAATCCTCGCGCAACATCCCCGTCATCGCGCTGGCCGAGGCGCTGGGGCCTGCGCGGCTGGTCGCGGGGCTGGAACGTGCCGGGATCGCGCCCGCGATCCCCGGCGGGGTGCCGGGTCTTGCCATCGCGCTGGGCGGGCTGGGGGTGACGCTGGAGGACCTTGCCCGGCTCTATGCCGCGATTGCGAATGGCGGGCGCGCGGTCGGGCTGCACTGGCAGGCCGGCGCGGGCGCAGCCAACCCCGGCCCCCCGGTCCTGACGCAGGAGGCCGCCTGGCAGGTGGCCGATATCCTGCGCGGCACACCGGCACCGCCCGCCGCGCCGCCGCGCCGGATCGCGTTCAAGACCGGCACCTCCTTCGGCCATCGCGATGCCTGGGCGGTGGGGTTCGACGGGGCGCATGTGATCGCGGTGTGGATGGGTCGACCGGATGGCACGCCGGTTCCCGGCACCTTTGGCGCCGACAGTGCCGCACCGCTTCTGTTCGAGGCTTTCGCGCGGCTGAAACCCGCCCCCGATCCGCTGCCGCCCCCGCCGCCGGGCACGCTGATCGCGGCCAATGCCGACCTGCCCCAGCCGCTGCGCCGCTTTGGCACCGCACAGGGCACCGGACCACGCCTTGCCTTCCCCCCCGACGGGGCCACGCTGGCCGCGGGGCTTGACCTCTTGCCCATCCGGCTGGAAGGCGGCACGCCGCCCTTCATCCTGCTTGTCGACGGTGTCCCGGTCGCGACCGGCCTGCGGCTGCGCGAAATCCAGCTGCCCGCCCCGGGTCCGGGCTTTTCCACCCTGTCGGTGATCGACGCCACCGGGCAGGGCGCGCGTGCCGGCATCCGTCTGGCGCCCTGAGCCGCGCCTTCAGCGGCGGGCGTACCAACTCGCCGAGGCGAATTTTCGCGTATAGAACTCCCCCATCAGCCCCAGCATGATCAGCGCAAGGCTGACGAAGAACGGATAGCTGATCGAGGTGAAATGCGGGCTGTAGTTGATGAAGGTGAAACCGCGCGCCTGGTCGATGCAATGGAACAGCGGGTTCCAGTCGAACAGCGCCAGCATGTAGCCGGGCAGCATGTTGGCCACGAACATCTTGCCCGACGCGATCATGTTCAGCCGCTGGAAGATCGTCGAGGCAAGCCCGACGACGCCCGGCGCCCAGGGCTTCGCTGCCAGGAAGACCATCCCGATCGCCAGCCCCGAGAACCAGGACAGCAGCACCATGGCCATTGCGCCGACCGGATCGTGGATCGTGATCGGCGTGACCGCCGCGTGATAGACGAAGCCGACCACGAACATCGACAGCAGCTGGATGTACAGCGTGCCGAACGCCGCCGAGCTTATCGCGACGATCGTGTTCATCGGCGCATGCTGCATCATCGGCGAGGCCGGCCCCTCGGACCCGATCACCGCCGACATCGTCTTGTTGAAGGTCAGGAAAAGGAAAATCCCGGTCATCAGGTAGAGCAGGAAGTCGCCCCTGATGGCTGCGCCGCGCAGTCCCAGCAGTTCGAACATCAGGAAGAAGGCGGCAAGGAAGATCACCGTCTGCATGATGTTCATCAAGAGGCCCACGACCGCGTTGCCGTGCCCCTTGCGCACATGGCGCACGCTGCCGTGATAGATCAGCACCAGCAGGCGCAGCCCGCCCATGGTCCTGGTTCGCGGTGTCCTGTCCTGAAACATTGGCCCGTCCGTTTGGCCGGGGCGTTCGTCGCCCTTGCCGTTGCCCAGGCAGGCAAGCATAAGAGCCTTGCCAATTCATTACAATCCGAGCCGAGGGAGACCCGATTTGGACTATCAGATGCTCGAAGCCGTGATGCGGCGGACCGCGCTTCTTGCCGGGGCGCGGATCATGGAGATCTACGGCTCCGAGGATTTCGAGGTGCGGTCCAAGTCCGATTCCAGCCCCGTGACCGAGGCTGACGAGGCCGCCGATGCGCTGATCTCGGCGGCGCTGGCCGATGCCTTTCCCGATGCGCTGATCGTCACCGAGGAACAGGCCGCAAGCCATGCCGAGACGGCGCGCGATTTCCTGATCGTCGATCCGCTGGACGGGACCAGGGAATTCATCCAGCGCCGCGGCGATTTCACCGTCAACATCGCCTGGGTCGAGAACGGCGTTCCGGTGCGCGGCGTGGTCTATGCCCCGGCCAAGGGGCGGCTGTTCTACACCCGCGCCGATGGCACTGCGGTCGAGGAGACCGGCGCGCTTGACCTTGACGCGCCGGGACCGCTCACGCCCCTTTCGGTTGCAACGCCCGACAATGACGCGCTGATCGTGGTCGCCTCGAAATCCCATCGCGACCAGGCGACCGACGACTATATCGCCCATTACGCCGTCAAGGACATGACCAGCGCGGGTTCGTCGCTGAAATTCTGCCTTGTGGCCTGCGGCGAGGCCGATCTTTACCCGCGGCTCGGGCGCACGATGGAATGGGACACCGCCGCGGGCCATGCCGTTCTGGCGGGCGCGGGCGGGCAGGTGGTGCGCTTTGACGATCACGCGCCGCTGACCTATGGCAAGCAGGGCTACGCGAACCCCTTCTTCATCGCCTTTGCGCCGGGCGTGGCGCTGCGGCCTGCCTGATGCCGGTTCTCGTCGTCATCCCCGCGCGCTATGCCTCCAGCCGCTATCCCGGCAAGCCGCTTGTCGCGCTCAGGGGCGCGTCGGGCGAAAGCCGCACGCTGATCGAACGCTCCTGGCGGGCGGCGCAGGCGGTTGCGGGCGTCGATCGGGTGGTGGTGGCGACCGACGACGCGCGCATCCGCGACGTGGCCGAGGGCTTCGGCGCCGAGGTGGTGATGACCGCTGAAAGCTGCGCCAATGGCACCGAACGGGTGGCCGAGGCGGTCGCGGCGCTGGGCGGCGGGTTCGAGATCGTGGTCAACCTGCAAGGCGATGCGCCGCTGACCCCGCCCTGGTTCGTCGAGGCGCTGGTCGCCGGGCTGGCAGCCGATCCCGAGGCCGAGATCGCGACGCCGGTCCTGCGCTGCGACGGGCGCGCGCTTGCGGCCCTTCTGGCCGACCGCCGCGCGGGCCGGGTGGGCGGTACCACCGCCGTCTTCGGCAAGCGGGGCCATGCGCTCTATTTCTCAAAGGAGGTGATTCCCTTTACCGGCCAGAGCTATGGCGAGGACGACCCGACCCCCGTTTTCCACCATGTCGGGGTCTATGCCTACCGGCCCGCGGCGCTGGCCGCCTATCCGCAATGGCAGCCCGGCCCGCTGGAAGGGCTTGAGGGGCTGGAGCAGTTGCGCTTCCTCGAACGCGGGCGCCCGGTGCTGTGCGTCGAGGTCGAGTCGCGCGGCCGCGAGTTCTGGGAGTTGAACAACCCCGAGGACGTGCCGCTGATCGAGGCGATGCTGGCCCGGATGGGGCTGGACTGATCGCGCCGTCGACCGGCACGCCCCCGGCGCCGCATTGGGGTCAGCGGACTCCGGCCAGGCGGTGTATAATCCGGAACGCAAGCCTGCCGACCCGTCCAAAGTCCTGACGGAAGCGAGCATTGGTTTCCCTGACGGAAAGTAGTATGCGTTTGGGCCTGACGTAACCTTTCTGATACCAACGTGATGCAGTAAGGTCATCATGCAGGGTGTTGCCCGGGCCGGTCTGGAAGAACCGAAAACGAAAGAGCGATTGATCGAATGAAGCGCAAGGTAACCAAGGCCGTCTTTCCCGTCGCTGGACTGGGGACGCGCTTTCTGCCCGCCACGAAGTCGATCCCGAAAGAGATCATGACCCTCGTGGATCGACCCCTGATCCAGTATGCGATCGACGAGGCCCGTGCCGCCGGGATCAAGGAATTCATCTTCGTTACCTCGCGCGGCAAAAGCGCGCTCGAGGATTATTTCGACCACTCGCCCACCCTCGAAGAGGCGCTGCGCTCGGCCGGCAAGAATGAATTGCTGGCAATCCTGAACGGCACCGACATGGAAAGCGGGGCGATCGCCTATATCCGGCAGCACAAGCCCATGGGGCTGGGCCATGCCGTCTGGTGTGCCCGTCGCCTGATCGCGAACGAACCCTTTGCCGTGATCCTGCCCGATGACGTGATCGCCGCCGAAATCCCCTGTCTGCAGCAGATGGCCGAGGCCTATGAGGAGACAGGCGGCAACATGGTCGCGACCATGGAGGTTCCGCACGAGAAGACCAAGGCCTATGGCATCCTTGACGTGGACCGCGACCTTGGCGACAGGGTGCTGGTCAAGAGCATGGTCGAGAAGCCCAAGGTCGAGGAGGCCCCCTCGAACCTGGCGGTGATCGGCCGCTATATCCTGACGCCCCGGGTGTTGCACAATCTCGACCAGAACCTTCGCCACAATCGGCTGGGTGCCGGTGGCGAGTTGCAGCTGACCGATGCCATCGCCGCCGAGATCGACGGCCAGGGCGTCTATGGCTATCGCTTCAAGGGTCAGCGTTTCGACTGCGGCTCGAAGGCGGGCTTCCTGCAGGCGACGGTGTCCTTCGCCATGGCACGGCCCGAACTTCGGGACGAATTCATGGATTACCTGGTGGATCTCGTCGCGATGCGCGAAGCGGCGCAATAGCCGCGCGGGGGTCCGTGCGACTTGCCGATGTTCCGTTGGTTCTTGCAGGGGGCGAGGCGCCCACCGCCCCGCTCTCTGACCCGCGCGGTCTGTGGACCGCCTACCGGATGCGATGGACCCGACGCCGCCTGTTGTTCCGTGCGCTGCGCAAGCGTGGACAACTGGCCGCCGTCACGGACCGGACCCGGGCGATCCGCCGAAACGACATTCTCTGCTTTGCGACTGTCCGCAACGAGGCCGAGCGCCTGCCTTTCTTCCTTGACCACCACCGGGGGCTGGGGGTCGGGCATTTCCTGATCGTCGACAACGCCAGCGACGATGGCACATGCGCGTTGCTGGCCGCCCAGCCCGACGTTTCATTCTGGCGGAGCGGGCACAGCTACCGGCTGTCAAGATTCGGGATGGATTGGCTGACCTGGCTGATGAGCCGGCACGGTCATGGCCATTGGTGCCTGACGCTGGATGCCGACGAATTGCTGGTCTATCCGCACCATGACACGCGGGACCTGCACGATCTGACCGCCTGGCTCGATGCCGAGCGTCGTCCCTCCTTCGGGGCGGTCATGCTGGACCTTTACCCCAAGGGGCCGCTGGGCGACCGGACCTACCGCGCCGGACAGGACCCGCTCGACGTGATCGACTGGTTCGACGCGGGCAACATCGTCACCAAGTACCAGCCCCCGCTGAAGAACCTGCTGGTCCGGGGCGGGGTCAGGCGGCGGGTGTTCTTCGGCACCGAACCCGAACGGTCGCCGACCCTGTCAAAGACCCCTCTCATCCGCTGGAACCGGCGCTACGCCTATGTCAGTTCCACCCATTCGGCGCTGCCGACCCATCTGAACCGCGTGCGCGGTCGCGCGGCAGGCGATGCGCCCTCGGGCGTGCTGCTTCACACCAAGTTCCTGCCCTCCATCATCGCGAAATCCCGCGAGGAAAAACGTCGCCGCGAGCATTTCGCCAACAGCGCGCTCTACGAGGACTATTACGATGCGCTGATCGGCAATCCCGACCTGTGGTTCCCCGACTCGACCCGCTACGAGGACTGGCGCCAGCTCGAGTCGTTGGGAATCCTGTCGCGCGGCGGTTGGGATTGACCGTGGCCATCCGATTTAACCGCCGGTTAGCCGCTTTCCGCTAGGCCATGGACAGACCCTTTGGGTTGGACACCGGCAGGAGGCGGATTGGGCGCGCTGTCCTCATATCGCATGCGACTTGAGCGCAAGTTGTGGAAGCTGCGCGCGCGCCGCAGGCGCTTGCAGCTTTCGTCCGTTGCCGACCGCACGGCCCGGATCGGCCCGTCCGACGCGCTGGCCTTTGTCGTGCTGCGCAACGAGGCCGTGCGCCTGCCCTATTTCCTTGACTATTACCGACGCCATGGCATCGGGCATTTCCTGATCGTCGATAACGGCTCTGACGATGGCTCGCGCGAATTCATGGCCGACCAGCCCGACATATCGCTCTGGTCGACGCGGGCGAGCTATCGCAAGGCCCATTTCGGAATCGACTGGCTGAACTGGCTGCTGATGCGCTACGGGCACGGCCACTGGACGCTGAGTGTCGATGTCGACGAGTTCTTCGTCTACCCGTTCTGCGACACCCGCTCGATCCCGGCGCTCTGTGACTGGCTCGACACCGCGGGGATCCGGTCCTTCGGGGCGATGCTGGTCGACATGTATCCCAAGGGTCCGATCGACGCGGCGCCCTACCGCCAAGGGCAGAACCCGTTCGAGATCGCATCCTGGTTCGACAGTGGCAATTACACGATCCACCGGAACGGCAAGTATCGCAACCTCTGGATCCAGGGCGGTCCGCGGGCGCGCGTATTCTTTCCGGACCGGCCCGAGCGGGCGCCTGCGCTGAACAAGATTCCCCTGGTCCGCTGGCAGCGCGGCTTCGTCTATATCAGCTCGACCCATATGCTGCTGCCCCGCGGTCTGAACCTCGTCTATGACGAGTGGGGCGGCGAGAAGGCCAGCGGGTGCCTGCTGCATGCCAAGTTCCTCGACTGTTTCGTCGACAAGGCCGCCGAGGAACTGACCCGCCGCCAGCATTACGCGGGCGGGCACGAATACCGGGCCTATCACGCCACGCTCAGAGACAATCCCGATCTGTGGTGCAAGTGGTCCGAGAAATACATGGGCTGGCGCCAGCTCGAGATTCTGGGGCTGATGTCCAAGGGGAACTGGGCATGAGCGTCGGGTTCGTCATGCTGGTCCATACCGCGCTGGACCGCGCCGCCGCCGTGGCCCGCCACTGGGCCGAACGGGACTGCCCCGTGGTGATCCATGTCGACCGGCGTGTGCCGCGCGCAGAGTCGCGCGCCTTTACCGTCGCGCTCGCCGGCCTGGCCAATGTGCGGTTCTGCCGCCACCACCGCTGCGAATGGGGCACCTGGTCGATTGTCGAGGCCACGCTTTCCGGCGCAAGGACAGCCCTGGACGAGTTTCCCGAACTCAGCCACGTTTTCCTGGTCTCGGGCTCCTGCCTGCCGCTTCGCCCGGTCGAGGAGTTGCGCGCCTACCTCGCCGAGCGTCCGCGCACCGATTTCATCGAATCGGTCACCGCCGACGAGGTCGACTGGATCGTCGGCGGGCTGGGGCGCGAGCGGTTCACCCTGCGCTTCCCCTTCGCCTGGAAGCGGCAGCGCCGTCTTTTCGACTGGTCCGTGCGGCTGCAACGCCGGGTCGGCTTTCGCCGCAGGTTTCCGGCGGGGATCGAGCCGCATCTTGGCTCGCAATGGTGGTGCCTGACCCGGCAGACCCTGACCGCGATCCTGACCGATCCTGCGCGGCACAGCCACATGCGCTATTTCCGGCGGGTCTGGATCCCTGACGAGAGCTATTTCCAGACGCTGGTGCGAAAGCATGGCGTCCGGATCGAAAGCCGCTCGCTGACGCTGTCGAAATTCGACTTCCAGGGCAAGCCGCACATCTTCTACGACGATCACCTTGAATTGCTGCGGCGGTCGGACTGTTTCGTGGCGCGCAAGGCCTGGCCGCGGGCGGACCGGCTTTACGACACGTTTCTGGGTGCGGGGGCGGTCGGGACGAACCGGGCCGAACCCAATCCGGCGCGCATAGACCGGCTGTTTTCCAAGGCGGTCGAGCGGCGGACGCGCGGCCGTGCGGGACTCTACATGCAGAGCCGTTTTCCCCGCGAGGGATGGGAGAATGGCCAGACCTCGGCGCCCTATTCGGTTTTCGAGGGGTTTTCCGAACTGTTCGAGGATTTCGAATCCTGGCTCGGCCGGATGGTCGGGGCGCGGGTGCATGGCCATCTGTTCCACCCCGACAGAGCCGAATTCGCGGATGGCGAGGCGGTCTTCAATGGCGGGCTGTCCGACAACGCGTCGCTGCGTGACCATGCACCAAGGGCCTTCCTGACCAACCTCGTCTGGAACACCCGCGGCGAGCGGCAGTGCTTTCAGTTCGGCCCGGGCGACCGGCAGGAGATCGGCTGGGTCCTGGCGCGCGATCCGAATGCGCAGATCTCGGTGATCACCGGGGCCTGGGCGGTGCCGCTGTTCCACTCGCGCCAAAGCTTCGTGGATCTGCGCAAGCGTGCGGCGCAACTCCAGCGGACCGAGGCGCGGCATCTCGAAATCCTTCGCTCGCCGCATACCCGCGCACGCGTGCGGATCTGGACGATGGCGGATTTCGTGCTGAACCCGATGGAACCCTTGCAGATCCTGATCGACGAGATCGCTCCCCGCGCCCAGCGCCGTCTGACCGAGGCGCCGCGCCTTGCCGATCTGGCGGGATTCGGTCAGTTCCTCCAGACCCTCAAGAACCAGGGGATGAAGCCCTATCTGATGGGAGATTTCCCCGCGGATGACGGGGCGCCGCCCGTCGCCGCCCGGCCGCGCCGGCCCTATCTGGTGCAGTGAGATGTGCGCCGCCGCCCCCTTCGAGTGTTTCGTGCTGCTGGCCGAAATGCGCACCGGCTCGAATTTCCTCGAGGACAATCTGAACGCGGTGCCCGGGTTGGCCTGCCATGGCGAGGCGTTCAACCCCCATTTCGTCGGCCACAAGGGTCAGCACACGCTGTTCGGTATCGATCAAGCCGCGCGCGACCGCGACCCGGGCCTTCTGCTCGACGCGATGCGGCGGGACAGTCCGGGGCTTGCGGGATTCCGGTTCTTTCACGACCATGACCCGCGGGTTCTGGCGCGCGTTCTGGACGACCGGCGCTGCGCCAAGATCGTGCTGACCCGCAACCCGGCCGAAAGCTATGTCTCGCGCAAGATCGCGGCCCGGACGGATCAGTGGCGGTTGACCGACATGAAGCACGCCCGCCGCGCCCGGATACGGTTCGACGCGGACGAGTTCGCCGATCATCTCGACCGGCTGCAGGGGTTCCAGTTGCGCCTGATGCGGACGCTGCAGACCAGCGGGCAGACGGCCTTTTACCTCGGCTACGAGGATATCGGCGATATCGCGGTGCTCAACGGCCTGCTGCGCTTTCTGGGCGTCGAGGCGCGGCTGGACGCGGTGTCCGACAGGCTGAAGAAGCAAAACCCCGAGCCCTTGTCCGAGAAGGTGGAGAACTTCGCCGAGATGGAGGCCGCGCTGGGGCCGCTCGATCGGTTCGACCTGTCGCGGACCCCCTGTTTCGAGCCCCGCCGGGGGCCGGCCGTCCCCTTCCATGTCGCCGCCCCCGAAAGCCCCCTGCTGTTCCTGCCGGTTCGTGGCGGTCCGGTGGCGCGGGTCGAGGCGTGGCTTGCCGCGCTCGACGGTGCGGGTCCCGATGCGCTGCGGCGCGGCTTCACGCACAAGACGCTGCGTCAGTGGCTGCGCCAGACGCCCGGCCACCGGGTCTTTACCGTTGTCACCCATCCTCTGGCCCGCGCCCATGCGGCCTTTGTTGCCCATATCCTGCCGACCGGACCGGGCAGCTTTCCGGTGATCCGCGCCGCGCTGCGCCGCAGCTATGGCGTGCCGCTGCCCGAGGGCGCGCCCGGGCCGGACTATGACACGGCGGCGCACCGGGCTGCATTCCTGGGCTTCTTGCGGTTTCTCAAGGGCAACCTCGCGGGCCAGACCGGGCTGCGGGTCGATGCCAGCTGGGCCTCGCAAACCCGCGTGATCGAGGGCTTCGGCGAAGTCGTCCTGCCCGACATGGTGCTGCGCGCCGAACGGCTGGAGGCAGAGCTTGCCATGCTGGCCGAACAGCTGGGCATGGCAGCGCCCGGCTTGCCCCCGGCGGAAATGGAAGATGACCCCATCCCGCTGGCGGCAATCTGCGACGACGAGATCGAGGCCGCCGCGCGCGCGGCCTATGCGCGCGACTATGCCTGCCTCGGCTACGGGGCGTGGGGTCGCTAGCTCAGGCCGCCTGCGAGGCCTGCGCCTCGGTCAGTACCGCGTGCAGCGTCGCGGGGTCGGTATTGGCGCGCAGCTTGCCGCAGACCGTCGTGTCGCGCAGCGTCCGCGAGACGAGCGCAAGGGCCTTGAGATGGTCGACGCCCGAATCCAGCGGCGCGAACAATGCGAAGATCAGGTCGACCGGAAGCCGGTCGACCGACCCGAAATCGATCGGTTTCTCCAGCCGGATGAAGGCGCCCTGGACCTTGTCCAGACCAGAAAGCCGGGCATGGGGCAAGGCGACGCCATGCCCGACCCCGGTCGGGCCGAGGCTTTCGCGCTCCTGCAGCGCGTCGACGACCTCGGTCGCCGACAGGCCGTAGACAGAATGCGCCACCTCGCCCAGTTCCTGGAACAGGCGCTTCTTGCTCGACATCGTGCCGAGAACCCGAACGGCTTCGGGTTTCAGGAGGCTGGAAAGCTGCATGTGCCTCTCGCTTCTGTCCTGCCGCGCCCGGCGCGGATTGCGTCAGGCGGCCTGCGGCTCAAGGGTCGATCCAGCCGACATTCCCGTCTCCGCGGGTATGCACGACGTTGATCTTGCCGGTCTTCTCGTTGCGGAAAACCAGCACGTCACTGCCCGATAGCTCCATCTGCATCACCGCTTCACCGACCGAGATCGAGGGGATCTGCGTCTCCATCTCGGCGATGATCATCGGCTGGAGCGTCTCGGGCTCGGCCTCTTCATCATGCCCGCTTGCCGCGAGGATATAGGACGATGCCTGCATCAGTTCGACCGGCTCGGCGCGGTCGCGGTGGTGATCCTTCAGCCGGCGCTTGTAGCGGCGCAGCTGCTTTTCCATCTTGTTGCAGCAGCTGTCGAAGGCCGCATAGATCTCTGTGGCGTGCGCCTTGGCCTGGGCCGTCAACCCGGTGGACAGATGCACGGTCGCCTCGCAGACATATTCATGCGCATTGCGCGAGAACACGACATTCGCATCGGTCGGCCGTTCGGCGTATTTCTTCACCGCCGCGTTCAGCTCGTCCTTGACGTGGGTCTGCAGCGCCTCGCCGATGTCGATCTGTTTGCCGCTGATCTGATACTGCATCTTGCCTCCTGAAGTTTCCTGCCTGTGCAGGATCGCCCCCCGTTAAAGCGCGTGCGTTGCGGGGTCAACGGGGTTCAAGGCCGGTTTCATCCTCATCCCCCCCTTAGCCTCCTGCGTTCGAAGGATGGCGGAATGGTCAGGCAGTTCCTGTATTTGGCGACAGTTCGCCGGGCGATGTCAACGCCCTCCCGCCGTAGCAACTCCGCGATCTCGGCATCCGAGAGAATGGCATCGACGGTCTCCGCCTCGATCAGCTTGCGGATCCGGCGCTGGGCGGCATAGGCGGTGACGCCGCGCGCGCCTGTCGCGGGCAACGCGGGCGATACGAACAGAGACAGCGGATGGACCGTCCCGCGAAAGGCCAGTGCCTTGTCGGCCAGCGCCCGGCCCACCGTCGAAGGATGCAGGCCCAGTGCGCCGGCCATCTCGGCGCGGGTCATGGGCAGAAGGTGCTCGGGGCCCTCGGCGAAAAAACGGTGCTGGCGGGTCAGGATCAGTCGCGCCACCGCTTCGAGCGTACGTTCGCGAAAGCGCAGCGCCTGGATCAGCGTCTGGGCGGCATCGCGCATCCGTCCGGCGGCGGAGCCGAGCCCATCTGCGAGGGCCGTATCGAACTGGGCATGCGGCAGGGCCAGGCGGTCGAGCACCGCGCAGAACTGGCCGTCCGGTCCTTGCTCGACCAGGATTTCCGGCACGGGCGGCAGCGGTTCGTCCCCGATCCCGTCGCCGGGCCGCGGCGTGAGGCCGGGCAGCGCATCGGCCATTTCCAGCAATTTCTGCGCATCGATATCGGTGAGAGCGGCCAGTTCGGCCAGCCGCCGCTCGGCCAGCAGGTCGAGCCGGGCGCAGGCGGCGCGCGCCTCGGCCTCGGAAAAACCGCGCTCGCGCAATTGCAGCGCAAGGCATTCCTCCAGATTGCGCGCGCCCACGCCCGCCGGTTCGCAGGCCTGAAGGGCGGCAATCGCTTTGGCCACCTGATCGGGCGCGATCCCCATCGCCTCGACATTTGCCTGCGCTTCGGGGTCGAGATAGCCGTGATCGTCGATATCCCCGGTCAGGAATCGCGCGATGGCCGAGACGGCGGCCTCCAGGGGCATCAGCGCGATCTGGCGGCGCAATCGCTCGCCCAGCGGGTCGGGGGCGGCAAGCGTATCGGTCCCGTGCCAGCCCGCGTTCCCCTCGGGGACATCCTCGGCAAGCCGGATCAGCGGGTTCTCGGCGGCGGCCCGGCGCAACTCGTCGGCCAGATCGGTGGCGGGCATCCGCAAGAGCGACAGGCCGGTGCGCAACGCCGGGGTAAGGCGCAGTCCGATCGACTGGCGAGGGGCGAGCGAGGGGCGAAGGTTCATCGGGCCGCCGTCACGATATGCGGAAGCTTTGGCCCAGATAGACGCGCCGCACGTTCTCGTCGCGGACAACCTCCTGGGTGGTGCCGCTCATCAGCACGCGGCCGTCATGCAGGATATAGGCGCGGTCGACGATCTCCAGCGTCTCGCGCACGTTGTGGTCGGTGATCAGGACCCCGATCCCGCGCGTCCTGAGATCGGCCACCAGCGCGCGGATCTCGCCCACCGCGATGGGATCGACCCCTGCGAAGGGTTCGTCCAGCAGCAGGTATTTCGGGTTCGCGGCCAGGCAGCGCGCGATCTCGACCCGCCGCCGCTCGCCGCCCGACAGCGACACGGCGGCGGCCCGGCGCAGATGCTCGATCGAGAATTCCGACAGCAATTCCTCAAGCCGTTCGCGCCGCTTGTGGCGGTCGCTCTCGACCAGTTCGAGGATCGCGAGTATGTTGTCCTCGACGCTGAGCCCGCGAAAGATCGAGACCTCCTGCGGCAGGTAGCCGATCCCCATCCGCGCGCGGCGATACATCGGCAGGCCGGTGACGTCGCGCCCGTCGATGGTGACCCGCCCACCCTCGGGCATCACCAGCCCCGCGATGGCGTAAAAGCAGGTGGTCTTGCCCGATCCGTTGGGCCCCAGCAGCGCCACCACCTCGCCGCGGTCGAGCGTCAGGCTGACATCGCGGATCACCGGGCGACGGCGGTAGTTCTTGCGCAGATCCGACACGCGCAGGCCGGGCGTTCCATCGGCCACCGTCAGTTCGGCGCGGTCTGCGGTCATCGCGTGCCGCCTGGTTGCAGCACGGTGCGTACCCGGCCTTCCATCGTGCCGGTGCCGCTGTCGAGATGGACCACTAGCCGTTCACCTGAAATCGCGCTCTGGCCCTGGGTCAGCAGCACGCTGCCGGTCATCACGATGGTGCCATCGTCGATCGAGTAGACTGCCTTGTCGGCCTCGGCGGCCTCGGCGCCAAGCGCAAGCACGACCTGGCCGCTGGCCTCCATCCGCGAGATGCGGCCCGACTCCTCGGCCTCGGCGGCATAGACCACCAGCACCTCCCGGGCCGAGAGGCGCATGTCGCCCTGGCCGACCAGCACGCCACCGGTAAAGATCGCGGTACCGTCGGCCTGGTCGACCGTCAGTCGGTCTGCCGTGACCTCGACGGGAAGGGTCTGATCATGGGCAAGCGCGCCGAATGCGATCTCGGCGCCCTGCGACAGGGACGCCGACGCGCAACAGGCAAGGGCCAGCGCGGCCAGAACGACGCGAAACGACAAGATCAGGACCTTTCCCCTACCGACCGGGTTCATATACCAGCTTGACGCCATCCTTGAAAACCAGAACGTACCGGTCATCGTTACCGGGATCTGTGCTCAACCGCATCGCGCCCGCCTCGATCCGGCCCGGCGGGCCTTCGGCCGTGACCGGTCCCTCGCCTACCACATCGGTCCGTTCCAGCATCGACGTGAGGCTTGCGGCCCGCACCCGGTAGCCGGTCGAGGTGTCGATCAGCGCCTCGCCCTCCAGCACTGCAAGCCCCGCGGCAGTATCGACAACGCCGCGCCGCGCGGCGATGTCGGCATGGCTGCCGTCCGGCATGTCGAGACGCGCGCGCACCGCCTCGGCCATGGCGCGCCCGGAAGCGTCGGTATCGGGGCGGGCGCTCTCGGCCCGGAACAGGATGGCTGTACCGTCCTGCGTCACGCCCGCATAGTTCGGCGCACCGATCCGCTGCTCGCGGATCAGTTCGTCAACCGCGACGCGGGAATAGGGCAGGTCATCCCCGGACGGCGTGTCCCGCGAGATCAGGAACAGCGTCGACAGGATCCCCAGCGCGGCCAGCGGCAGAACGATCTTGGCCAGCGCGATGAACCGGGAATAGGCGTTGTCATGCGAGGCCATGCCTCAGGCGACCCCGGCGCGCAGGCAGTCGTGGATATGCAGGATGCCCTGCGGCCGACCCCCGGCGTCGACCACGAACAGGCAGGTGATCTTGCGCCCGTTCATCACTGCGACGGCCTTTTCGGCCAGGTCGCCGGGTCCGATGGTCAGGGGGTCTGCGGTCATCACCTCGTCCACGCGGCGATCCAGCAGGCCCACCATGTGCCGCCTCAAGTCGCCATCGGTCACGACACCGGCAAGCGTGCCATCCTTGCCGGTGACGCCGACCACGCCAAAGCTTTTCTGGCTCATGGTCAGCAAAGCATCGGCCATCGGCGTGCCCGCCGCTACCAGCGGCAGTTCATTGCCCACATGCATCAGGTCGCCCACCCGCGACAGCCGCGCCCCCAGCTTGCCACCGGGATGGAAGGCGCGGAAATTCTCGGGCGTGAAGTGGCGATGCTCCATGAGCGCCACGGCCAGCGCATCGCCCAGCGCCAGCGTCATCGTGGTCGAGGTGGTGGGCGCAAGGCCCATCGGACAGGCTTCCTCGGCGGGCGGCAGCACCAGCGCGACATCGGACTGGCGCAACAGCGTGCTGTCCGCGCGCCCCGCCACCCCGATCAGCGGGATCCCGAAGCGGCGGGTATGGGCGACGATATCGGCCAGTTCCGGCGTCTCGCCCGAATTCGACAGAACCAGGCACACGTCGCCTTTGGCCAGCATGCCCAGATCGCCATGGCTCGCCTCGGCGGGATGGACGAAATGCGCGGGCGTGCCGGTCGAGGCGAAGGTCGCCGCGATCTTGCGCGCGACATGGCCCGACTTGCCCATGCCCGAGACGATCACCCGGCCCTCGGCGGCCAGGATCAACTCGACCGCGGCCGCGAAACTGTCATCCAGCGCCTCGGCCAGGCTGGCCAGCGCCCTGGCCTCGCTGGTCAGCACCCGGCGGCCGATGGAGATATAGGTGTCGCGGTTCATGGGTTGCTCAATGGGCAAAGATGTCGATCTCGGGCCAGCCTTCAAGATCCAGACGCGCCCGCATCGGCAGGAAGTCGAAACAGGCCCGCGCCATGTCCGCCCGCCCCTCGCGTGCAAGCATGCCGTCCAGCGCGGCCTTCAGCGCATGCAGGTGCAGCACGTCCGAAGCGGCATACTCAAGCTGCGCCGCACTCAGCGCCTCTGCCCCCCAGTCCGAGCTTTGCTGCTGCTTCGAGATGTCGACGTTCAGCAATTCCTGAAGCAGGTATTTCAGCCCGTGCCGGTCGGTATAGGTCCGCACCAGTTTCGAGGCGATCTTGGTGCAATAAACCGGCGCTGTCACGACGCCGAAGGCGTTCAGCAGCGCGGCGATGTCGAAGCGGCCGAAGTGAAACAGCTTCAGGACCGCCGGATCGGCCAGCATCCTTGTCAGGTTCGGCGCCTCTGTCTGGCCTATCGCGATCTGCACGATATGCGCATTGCCGTCCCCGCCCGAAAGCTGCACGACGCATAGCCGGTCGCGATGCGGGTTCAGGCCCATCGTCTCGCAATCGATGGCCACCATTGCCCCGAGATCGAGGTCGTCAGGCAGGTCGTTTCGGTAGAGAAAATTCGCCAATTCTGCCTCTGATCTGGGGGGAGCGGTGCCCGGGAGAAACCTTCGTTCCGAGACCCGAACCCCAAGGAATACCCGCACTCCCGGCGAACAGGCCCTCGACCCGGATCTGCGGGCGGACCATAGCGGCGGCGTCCCCGAGGGTCCAGATTATTTCGGCATCCCCCGATTGCAGGAGCATCGGCCGCAATCCAGGGCCCGCGAAGCACTTCGATGCAATGCCCGCCGACCGAAAACCTAGTCTTCGGGGCCGAAGCTTCGGGCCATGTAGCCGATCACCGGGTCGAACTCGGCCTTGAGTTGCTCGGGATAGATGATCTCGAACACCCGGATCAGATCGTCCGGTGTCAGCATGACCTTCCGGTAGAAGATACGGCCATCTGCCAGCCCGGAGAGCACATACCAGCCCGTACCCGAGGCGCGGTAGGTGATCCGCTCGCGGCCCAGGGTTCCCTCGTCCGCCTGCATTAGGTCGCCAAGGCTCTGGCCCAGGACGTTGAACTGGGCGAAGACAAGGAACCGCGCGGCGCCATCCGCGGAAGCGAAGCGGCGGCCGTCGCCGTTGCCAGGCGGCGGCTCGGGCTGAAAATAGCTGGCGGGATAAGTGATCTCGGTGCCGAACCGGGCATTGCGATAGCGCGCATAGCCGCCGCCGATGTCCTGAAAGAGGTCTGGCTCGGCATTCTCCGGGGGCGGGGGCGGCGGCGGGGGTGCAAGAATGGGCGCCGGTGTGACCACGGGGTCGGGGGCGGGCACTGGCATCGGCGCTGCAACGGGTTCCGCCTCGGGCTGAGGCGCTGGCGCTGGCGCCGCTTCGGGCATTGTTTCAGGGGAGGCCCCCCCGCGCGCGGCCAGCGCCGCGGCCACGATCTCGTCGGGCGTGCAGGGGGTCATGCCCTCGGGCCAGACGATATCGAACGCATTGCGCGCCCGATCGAGGCTGTCGCCACCGGTGAACCGCGTGACTCCGCCCCAGGCAAAGGCGACCGGCACCCCGCCGGGCAGACATTCGCGCGCGATGCGCAGAAAATGCCAGCCGGTGACCAGCCCGCCCCCGTCCATGAATTCGGGAAGCGTCCCGGGCCAGCCATATTCCGTCCATTCCTTGTGATGCGCCCCGCCGCCCCACGAGCCAAGCCGCCCCTCGGGCATCCGCGCAAGGATCCCGTGCGGCGGCATCACCGCGGGCCCGCGCGCCAGAGTCAGGAAGCCGCGCCCGTCCTCGGCCATCAGCGTCACGGCATCCGGTTCGGTCAGCAGCGTGAAGCCGTCGGGCAGGGTGATGCGGGCCATGCCGTCCAGCACCGTCACCGGACCGTCTGGCCCGACGGGGTCTGCGGGCGCCTCCGCGGCAACGCGAAGTGTCATCGTGCCCAGAATGGAGTCGAAGCCCGGCCCGTCGAGCGAACTGCCCTTGGCCTCGATCAGCAGATAGCCCTCGGGGCCGACCGGTGCGACCGAAGCCAGCAGCGTGCCATCGCTCACTGGCAGACGGTAGAACCGTGTCCCGTCGGCCAGCCGCAATTCGCCCCTGCGGGCGGCCGGACCGACCGGGTCGGGATGCAGGCGCATGGCCAGTTCGTATTCGCCTTGTCGCGACATCCAGTGCGACCACTCGCCGTCGCCGGGCAGGGCCGACCACCCCGCGTAAAGCGCGAAATCGAGAGGGCTGAAACTGTGGGGCGTCCAGCCGTCGCCTGGTAGCCTGGGCTGCACCCAGATCGTGTAGTGGCTTTCGATGCTCCGTTCTCTGCGCGGGGTGCCAGCTGGCGCGCCCTCGGGCAAGTCCTGTGCCGGGCAGGCCTCCCCGCTGGCAGTGTAGCTGATCGAATCGATCAGACGGAGCACCGCGGGATCGGCATGGAATCCGGGCATGCCCGAAACCTCGACCGAGGCGGTATCGCCACCCTCAAGGCAGGTCTCGAACACGAAGAACCGGGACTTTTCAAGGCTGTCGCGCCCATCGCTGTAAAGGCGCGATTTCGCCTCGCGCTCATAGAGGATCGCGTCCTGGTCCAGAAAAAGCACCGGCTGGCCCACTGTTCCGGCGTCGATCACGGGCCAGCCGCTGCGGTGGCCGCCCGGCGCGCGCGGGGGGTGGCGCATCAGCCGGACCGCGCCCTGAAGGCCGCGGCGTTCCAGCGTCACGGTGTCGTCATACTCGCTCATGTCCCAGCCCGGTGGCCGGACCACCCCGAACGCGCCCCCCAGTGCCGGGCGCAGGGCGGACTGGCCGGGTGCGGGCAGGCGCAGCGCGCCCAGCGCATTGTCGAACACGTCCCGATGCGCCGCAAAGGGCGTGTTGAAGCCGCTCATCAGGATGACGATGTGGTTCCCGTCGGGCATCGGCTCGGCCGAGATCAGGAATTCGCCCTCGATCACCATGCCTGCCTCGGGCGTCTCGCGCGCCGAAAACCGGGTGAATTCCAACCCGCTGTCAAAGACCACACGGCCCAAATCTGTCATCTCGCTGCCTTCGAACATGCGCTCGGGCCGAGGGGTCAGCGTGATGCCGAAGGCCGGGCCTGTGCGCGTCTCGGGATCACCGCCGAAAAGCGTGACGATGTCCCTGGCCCGCTCCATCTCGACCCAACCCTGGGGTACGGCAAAGACGATGCCCTGCAGGCTGTCGGCTTGCCAGCCGGGTGGCGGGTCGGCTGGGGCGATGGCCTGCTGTGCGGCGGCGGGACCGGCCAGTGCCAGAGCCAGAAGTGCGGAGCGCAGGAATGGGAACGGGGTCATTTCGGGGCTTCCTGGAAGCGGGCGACCTGGGACTTCATCCGTGACAGGATCGCGTCGGTAAAGGATTGACCCGCCTCGCCCTGCATCTGCGCGGCGCAGCGTTCCCAATACTTGGGATCGGAGGGCAAAGGATAGCGCATGCAGCCATAGCCCGACACGATGCAGGGATCGCCCGGCTTGTTGCAGGCATAGCGCTTGTCATATTCGCCCAGCGTGTCGGGATGGTAGAATTGCGCGGTGTGCGACCGGCCATAGGCGGCCGCATGGCACACGCAGGACAGGAAATCGGTGGATGGCTGCAGAACCAGTGCCTCCAGCGTCACCATCAGCTTGTCATGCGGCAGCTTCAGCACATCGGCCAGCCGCCCGGCATCGGCCGCGTCGCGCTCGTAAGGCTCTTCCAGGCCGGTGGGCAGACGCGGGATCGCCGCGGCCTTGCCCTCGCGTGTGATCTGGGCGCATTCGCCCCGCGCAATGGGCCAGGCATAGCGCGCCAGCGCCTCTTGCTGGGTGGCGTTGCGTGCCAGATCCTCGATAAGCTGGCCCGCGCTGCGTTCGTAGGACTCGGTGATCGCGGTCAGCTTGGCATACCGGTTGCTGATCGCGGTCTGTTCCCCATCCTTGTACTCCTTCTCGAAGACTTCCAGCTGACGGGAGCCTGCCAGGTCGCGTGGTCCGCCAAGAGCTTCGCGAAGGGCATCGATACGGTCGCCCTTTCGCCTTTCGAGACGCTCGAGTTCGGCCCTGAAGTCCTGTTCCAACTTCAGGATCTCGACTTCGGTCCTGTCGCCGAGGTCCTGCATTTCGGCGACGATTACCTGACCCCTGTCCGCAAGCTGCCGGGAGCGGTCGGAAACCAGCTTGGGATCCCATTTGTAGTCGATGCTTTTCTGGACGATTTCCTGGGTCCAGATCGCCTGGCGCTGTTCGAGCGAGCCGATGCTGTGCTCGACGAGCACGTCATAGCTTTTCAGGGTGTTTTGCCCGACGCTGACGAGGTTCAGGGCGGCTCCGATGGAAGCATGGCCCAGCATCGAGGCAATGTTTCCCCCGATGCCGGCGGCATCTGGCAGGGCAAAGATGGTCGCGATCCGCGCAATTGCCTCCGCCGGACGGTCGACGCTCCGGAGCTGTTCGAGGAGTCCGGTCTCGGCCAGATGCGCGTCGAGAAAGAGCGAGGCCGCGACATTGGCAACGCATGGGTCGCCCGCGGTTGACATAAGCCTGGCCAGGGCCTCGTGGGTTTCAAGGCGATAGGCGCCCAGATCGTCGACCTTTGGTCGCAGCGGCCCGCCGGCAAAGGCATCCGTGGTGGCCTGTCCGGCTGTCGGTCCTGCGCTCAGCGCGACAAGTGCGACAAGCGCGACAAGGACCGCAAGGCGCGGGCGGGACCCTGGGTGGAATGGGTTCATCGGTTGTCTCCGGTCGCCTTGTCCTCGACAAGGCTGAGAAAGCGCATCGGGTCGAAATCTTCGGTATCCTTCAGCATCTCGCGCTCCACCGCGGTGACCCCCTGCGGCACGACCCAGCCGCCCCACACCGCATCCAGCGCCAGCCGCGCCGGACCGTAGCGATGCGCCGAGGCCGATTGCAGCGCCATGAACAGTTCGGCCGTGCGGGTGATGCCGGGAAAGCCCGCGCCGCGAATCCGAACGATGCCCGGCAGCGTGGCGGTGACCGTGCCGGGGGTCAGGTCGATTTCCAGCCTGCCCGACCAGCCCGCCATCGCGGCTGCGGGCACGCGGCGCGTCCAGGTGGCCCATACCCCGCGCGACAGCGACATTGCCCAGTCGCCCGCGTATAGACCCCGGTCCAGCCGTACCAGTCGCAGCTGCATCTCGGCGGTGCGGGCCATGTTGGCGTCCGCCTCGCGTGAGAGCAGCACCTCGAGCCCATCGGTTTCCCCCGGTGCGACTGCCAGCGCCAGCCGGAACGCAGCGGCCTCGACCCGGTCGTCCAGCACCGCGATCGGCGCATCGGAGACCACGCCCGCCCGTGGCCATTCGTGGCGGGCGGGCTTGTCCACCCGCAGCGCCCCCTCGACCGTCAGGCGGGCATTCTCCTCGAAGGCATCGCCGTTGAGATCGAAGGGTGCCCAGCCGCCCGTGCGGCCTTCGGGGAAAAGCGGACGCAGGACAGGGGCCGGCTCGGGCTGCTCCGGGGCCGCGCCGGGCAGGCGTTCAAGCGTGATCCGGCGCAGACGCAGGCGAGGGGTTTCGGTTGCCGCACCGCCACCGGTCAGCACTGCCAGCCGCAGCCCCTGCCCGCTGGCCAGAAGTGGCCAGTCCAGCCCCATGGGCTCGATCCCCTCGGCCTCGAGCCGCAGTGCGCCCTCGCTCAGGATCAGCGAGAACCTTCCGGGCATGGGGGCAGAGACGGCATTCGCGGTCGGGTTGGCCTGATCCAGTGCCATTCCCACCATGGGGCCATCCGCCCCCATCCGCCAGTCCAGCGCCATGCGCGGCGCGCCGGGCTCGCTGCCCGTCTGCGTGCGCTGGGCCGACAGCACGATACGCAGCGCGTCCGTCTCGACCGGGTCGATCTCGAGGCCCAGCCGAACCTCGCCGCCGCCCTCCAGCGCATCGGGCCAGATCAGCACGTCGGGCGAGAAGAGACCCAGCCAGCCATTGCCCAGCCCCTCGGGAAGCGTGATCGCCAGATGATCGTCCTGTCGAACCATGTTGTCGGCCAGCCTCAGCCGCGCGGTCTCGAACGGCTCAAGATGCGGGCCGATACCGCGGGGGGCATCGAACAGAACCGCCTTCTGTGGCGTCTCGTCCACGGGCAGCGCCGGGTTGCCCGTGGACAAAAATGGCGGCTGTTCGGGTGTCAGGCGGCGCAGGACAAATCTGCCCGCTCCACCCAGTCGCGTCTGGGCGACGATCTGCGCATGCACCGGCCCCGGCTCTGCCTCGGGCGGGCGGCGGCCCTCCATCAGGATGCGGCCATTCGCGCCCGTCACCAGCACCACCCGGTCCGGCCGGACCACAAGCGCGAGTGCCGCGAGGTCGGCTTCCTCGGGCCGCGGGATGCGCGCCTGCACCGTCTTCTGGATGGCCAGCGCCAGTTCGGTCGGCCCGGAATCGGTTTCTTGCAGTCCCAGCCAGATCAGATGGTCCGACCAGATGTCGCCCTCGGGCTTGTCGGGTGGCATCAGGGCCAGCACGAAATGAGTGGTCTCTTCCGGGTCGATGTCCAGCGCGATTCGCGCCGCCACAGCGTCGGCAGGGCGAGGCAGGGTCACCACGGGCCCGGCCGAGCGCAGTCCGGTGCTGCGCAGGTTGGATCCCGCAGGCAGGTCAACCACCAGCGCGCCGCTCTCATGGTGCGCCCATTCGTCGAACCTGCCGCCGCGCTGCTGGAACGGCAGCCAGTCGGGCGAGGGCGCGCCGTCGAAGTCGGCTGCGGAGGGGGGATCGTGCTGCGCAGTGGCTTCGGCCCGGCTGGGGAACTCGGTTGGCCGCGCGTGTTGCAAGGCCAGGGGCGCCGTGCCTGCGCCCAGTTCCAGCACCCTGACCGAGAGGCCCTCTGGTCCCGGCTCGATGGCCATCACGGCGCGGCGGGCGGGATCGACCAGGGCGAGGGCGGCGCCCTGGGCGGCCTGGGCGCGTTGCGCGGCGAGGCCCAGCAAGCCCGCGGTGCCGCCGCGCGGATCGACCGGCAGGCCGACGGCGTAAAGCGTGAGCGGCCCGCAGAGCGCGCCATGCTGCGGGGCAAGGCCGAGGTCTGCGAGCGCCTCACTGGCCGCAAGTCTGGCCGGGTCCGCCGGGACGCAGTCCGCCTTTCCCAGCAGCGCCCCGACCTCTGCCAGTACCGCGTCCCAGCCCGGCGGGGCGGACGGGGTTCGGAGGGCGGGGCCGGTCTGCGCGAGCGACGGGACCGTCGGTGGAGTGGGCGGTGGCGCAGTCGGGGCCGCGGCCATGGCGGGGGGTGGGGGCTGCGGCGGCTTGACCTGCGCCATCGGGGCCGGGCCGTCCGGGCCGTCGGCGTGGCCCTCGGGGACAAGGGCAACGCTCTGGCGCACGCCATCCAGCAATGCGACCAGATGTGCACTGGCCTCGGGGTGATGGACCTGAAGCACCAGTACCCCGCGGGTGGCGTCGCCCGCCCGCGACAGCGTGGCGCGCCCGCGCTCATAGGGCAGGCTCAACCCGCCGATGGAATAGAGCCGCGCCAGAACCGTCGTGCTGCGCCCGGGCTGGCCCGCCAGCGCCTTGTCGTGCTCGGCCTCGATCTGGCGCGGGATCACCGCCTCGCGATACAGAAGCGTCTCGTAATCGGCCAGCACCTGTACCGCATCGCGCCCGCCCTGCGGGCTTGCCACAGCCACCTGCACCAGCGCGTCCGCCCCCGGCGGCACCAGCGCGACAAGTCGCAGCCCGGGCAGATCCGCGGAATAGCGGGCCCAGCCTTCGGGCACATGCAGCGCAAGCCCGCTGGCCGGGTCGGTGTGGTTCGCGGCCAGCCCCGGTGCCGACACCGCGTCCGCCACCCGACCGGCAAAGCGCACCCGCCCCGCCAGATCCAGCAGTTGCGCCAGCAGGGCGTCGGGGTCCATGGCTTCACCCTCCAGCCGAAGGATCAGCCGCTCGTCCCTGGCATTGGTGTGCTCGAAGACCACGCTGGCACTGGCAAGCCGCCCGATCCGTTGCGTCTGCACCAGCGCGGACCCGGCGGGAAAGCTGTGCGTCTCGAAAAGCAGCGTGTCCGGTTCGCGCGCCAGCGGTTCGTCGGGGAACCACCAGAATGCCATCAGGACCTCGCCCCCCGGCCCCGCCAGATCAACCCCGTGATCGCGCGCCCCGCCCGTCACCGCCCATCCGACCGGAAATGACAGCGTGGCCTCGCCAAGAGGATAGGGCGCCGGGGTTTCGGAATATGCGGGAAACGCGGCCAGGGAAGAGACCGCCAGCGTCAAAAGCGTCACGAACAGCAGAGCGGTCTGGCGCAGCGCATGTTGCAGCGCCTTCAGCCCGGCCTCGAACCCTTCGGCGGGTACGTTCAGGCGCCTGCCATCGTCCAGCTCCAGTGTCAGCCCGGTGCTGTCGCGCGCCAGCAGGATCGCTCCGGCGGCCGTTGGCGGCAGGACCGGTGCAAGCGCGCGCATCCAGCCGGGCAGCCCGCGCCGCCAGGGCCGATGCGCCAGAACCGCCGCCCGCGGCACGGTGCGGATGCCCGAGATGTCGTGAAATTCGAATCCGTCGGCCATGATCCGCAGACCGAAACAGCCGTTTCGCCATCCGACCGCCATCAGCGCCACGCCGCCCAGCGCCATTGGCCAGAGCATCACCGCCGAGAAATGCACGCCGCCGGTCTCGGCCCTGCCCAGCCAGACCGGTAATGCCAGGAACAGCGCGGCCAGCGCCATGCCCAGAAGGTCGGGACCGACCACTGCCGTCCCCCGCGCCATCCGGTGAATGCTCTCTCGCGGTGGTTGCCAGGGCCAGAAGGCATAGACGCCCAGCCCGGTCAGCACCATCGCCAGAGCCATCCCCGGGGGCACGGCGCCCAGGGCGCTTGTCCCCGCAATGACCAGCCCCGCGGCCATGCCGCGCCGAAGCAACTGAATCGCGCCGGACCCGCGCATCGCTTATCCCAGCCAGGGAACGGCATGCGCCCCAGGCCGCGAATATGCCAAGACCGGGGGCGGATGCTTTCGTTTCTGGCCACAGCAAAGCCCATCGCGCAGGCCTCGATCAAGCGGCAAGCCTGCGGCTTTTTATGCGCCAGCGCCGCGCCCCGGCTGCGAACCGACGGAACGCGCGGTTCGGTTCGGGCCGCCGCCCTGCGCAAACTGCAACGGATTTCGGCAGGGCCGTGCCCACCACGTCCCGTCGGGCGCCGGTTGGCGGTCCCTTGGCCATGCGCCCTTGCGATTGCCTCGATTCCGCGCCCATATCGGCGTGACGGCGATCTGCCCCCCTTATCCCTGGACGATTTTCCATGACCGACTCGGGTTTCCGCGACAGCATCTCTCGCCACCTGATCTACTCGCTCGGCACCGAGCCGCAGCGCGCCACCCTCAGCGACTGGCGCATCGCGTTGTCGCTGACCGTTCGCGATCGGCTGGTGGAGTCTTGGTTCGGCGCGACCCGGGCAACGCGAAAGGCGGGGGCCAAACGTGTCTACTACCTGTCGATGGAGTTCCTGATCGGGCGCCTGCTGGAGGACGCGATCATCAATCTGCGCCTCGAAGACGAGGTGCGCGAGGCGCTGGCCGGGCTCGGCCTGTCCGCCGATGACGTGATCCAGGACGAGCCCGACGCCGCGCTGGGCAATGGCGGTCTGGGGCGACTGGCGGCGTGCTTCATGGAATCGCTCGCCACGCTTGGCGTTCCGGCCGTCGGTTATGGCATCCGCTATGAACACGGGCTGTTCCGCCAGAGTTTCGTCGATGGACGCCAGATCGAGGAGCCCGAGGACTGGCTGACCCAGACACATGCGTGGGAGTTCCGCCGCCGCGACGTGCGTCTTCGGCTGTGCCTGGGCGGCGAGGTGGTGGAGGAGAGCGGCAAGTCCGTCTGGCGCGGTGCCGAGGCGGTGATGGCGCAGGCCTATGACACGCCGATGATCGGCTGGCAGGGGCGTTGGGCCAACACGCTTCGTCTGTGGTCCGCCGAACCCCTGCACGGTTTCGATCTCGACCGGTTCAACCGCGGCGATTTCACGGCTGCGGCCGAGGCCGAGGCGCTGGCGCGCACGATCAGCCGCGTCCTCTATCCCGACGACACGACCGAGCGGGGCAAGGAATTGCGGCTCAAGCAGGAATATTTCTTCACTGCCGCCAGCCTGCACGACATCCTGCGCCGGTTCGAGGACGAGGGCGGCGCGCTGGCCGATCTGCCGAAGCGGGCCGCGATCCAGCTCAACGACACGCATCCGGCCATTGCCGGGCCGGAACTTGTGCGCCTGTTGCATGACGAACGCGGCATGCCCCTGGATCAGGCCATCGAAACCGCGCGGGGCTGTCTGTCCTACACCAACCACACGCTCATGCCCGAGGCGCTGGAGCGGTGGTCCGAGGATCTGATGTCCCGCCTGCTGCCGCGCCACATGCAACTGATCGAACGGATCGACGCGGCGCATGCCGCCGAGAACCCGGGGCGCCGTGTCGCGCTGCGCTCGGATGGCGAGGTGCGGATGGGCGAGCTTGCCTTCGTCATGGCGCACAAGGTCAACGGCGTGTCGGCGCTGCACACCGAGTTGATGAAGCAGACCGTCTTCGCGGAACTGCACCGGATGCACCCCGACCGGATCGTGAACCAGACCAACGGCGTGACCCCGCGCCGCTGGCTGTTCTCGGCCAATCCGCGGCTCAGCCGACTGATCACCGACACCATCGGCGAAGGCTGGGTCTGCGACCTGGAACGGCTGGCCGAGCTGGAGCCGAGCCTTGACGATCCCGCCTTCCTTGAGGCCTTTGCCGGGGCCAAGCGGGCGAACAAGGCGGATCTGGCGGCCTGGCTGGGGGCAGAGCATGGCGTGCAGATCGACCCCGAGGCGCTGTTCGACGTGCAGATCAAGCGTATCCACGAATACAAGCGTCAGCACCTGAACATCCTGGAAACCATCGCGCTGTGGCAGGAGATCAAGGCGAACCCGAACGGGAACTGGGTGCCGCGGGTCAAGATCTTTGCCGGCAAGGCCGCGCCCGGCTATGTCTTCGCCAAGGAGATCATCCGGCTGATCAACGATGTCGCCGCGGTGGTCAATGCCGACCCCGAGACCAACCGGTTCCTGAAGGTCACGTTCCTGCCGAACTACAATGTCAGCCTTGCCGAGCGGCTGATCCCTGCCTCGGATCTGTCCGAACAGATCTCGACCGCGGGCAAGGAGGCGTCGGGCACCGGCAACATGAAATTCGCGCTGAACGGGGCGCCGACCATCGGCACGCTGGACGGTGCCAATGTCGAGATCCGCGACCGGGTGGGGGAGAAGAATTTCTTTCTGTTCGGAATGACCGCCGAAGAAGTCGTCGCGCGCCGGGCCATACCGGATCACGCGCGCCAGGCGATTGCGGCCGACACGCGATTGGGCGGCGCGCTCAAGGCGGTATCGCAGGGCGCGTTCTCGCCGCGTGACCGGCACCGCTATCGGGGTTTCGTCAGCAACCTGACCGGGCATGACTATTTCCTCGTCTGCTCGGATTTCACCGCCTATTGGGACGCCCAGCGCCGCGTCGATGCGGCCTTTGCCGATCCTGCGGTCTGGTGGCCCATGGCCGCGCGCAACACCGCACGCACCGGCTGGTTCTCGTCCGACCGGACGATCCGGGGCTACATGGCGGATATCTGGGGGGCGTCGTCGCTTGATCCGGCGTGAGGACACGGCTTGCATGTCGCCGCGCGCGGCTTAGGCTGGCCGCATGAGCCTGGCCCCGACGTCCGAACCGACGCCTTTCCCGCCGCCCGCGGATGCGCGGCGCTTGCAGGCCGGCGCCCATGACGATCCGTTTTCCGTGCTGGGGCGGCATGGCGGCCACCTGGCAGCGTTCCATCCCGGCATTGCCGCGCTTGAGGCCATTTGTGCCTCGGCGATCCACCCCCTCACCCGCCACCCCGACGCGCCCGATCTGTTCACCGGCCCGGTGCCGGGCGACGGGCCCTACCGGCTGCGGGCAACGGACGGGGCGGGGAGAAGCTGTGACTACGACGATCCCTATCGCTTTGGCCCGGTGATCGGCGAGATCGACGAATATCTGCTGGGCGAGGGCACGCATCAACGGCTGTGGCAGGTGCTGGGCGCCCATGTCCGCACGCATGAGGGCGCGCAGGGCACCCATTTCGCGGTCTGGGCGCCCAATGCCCGGCGGGTGTCGGTCGTGGGGCCGTTCAACGGCTGGGACGGGCGTCGCCATCCGATGCGGCGGCGCGGTGCGACCGGCGTGTGGGAGATCTTCCTGCCCGGCATCGGCGAGGGCGAGGTCTACAAATACGAGATCCTGGGCGCCGAAGGGCAGGTTCTGCCGCTCAAGGCCGATCCGCTGGGCTTTGGGGCGGAACATCCGCCCAGCACCGCCAGCATCGTGCGCGACATCTCGGGCTATGGCTGGAAAGACGATGCCTGGTTCGAGACCCGCGCAGGTCGCAGTGCCCGCTCCGCCCCCATTTCGATCTACGAGGTGCATCTGGGCTCGTGGCGGCGCAGGATCGAGGAGGGCAACCGCCCGCTATCCTATCGCGAGGCCGCCGAGGAACTGGTCGACTACGCCGCCGAAATGGGATTCACCCATCTGGAATTCCTGCCGCTGTCCGAACACCCGTTCGATGGCTCCTGGGGCTATCAGCCGGTCGGGCTGTTCGCGCCCACCATCCGCCACGGGCCCCCGCACGAATTCCGCGACCTGATCGACGCGGCGCATCGCAAGGGGCTGGGCGTGATCCTCGACTGGGTGCCCGCGCATTTCCCGACCGACGCGCATGGGCTGGGCCGGTTCGACGGCACCGCGCTTTACGAACATGCCGATCCGCGCGAGGGGTTCCACCATGACTGGCAGACGCTGATCTACAATTTCGGCCGGGTGGAGGTCGCCAATTTCCTGTTCTCCAACGCGCTCTACTGGCTTGAGGAATTTCACGTCGACGGGCTGCGTGTCGATGCCGTGGCGTCCATGCTGTACCGCGACTACTCGCGCAAGGACGGCGAGTGGATCCCGAACATCCATGGCGGGCGCGAGAACCTTGAAGCCATCGCCATGCTGCAACGGATGAACACCCTCGCCTATGGCGAGGTGCCGGGCATCCTGACCGTGGCCGAGGAAAGCACCTCCTTTCCCGGCGTCTCGCAGCCGGTGGATGCGGGGGGGCTGGGCTTTGGCTACAAGTGGAACATGGGCTGGATGAACGACACGCTCGACTATTTCGGGCGCGCGCCGGTGCATCGGAAATATCACCATCACCAGCTGACCTTCGGCCTGCTTTACGCGTTCTCCGAGAATTTCGTCCTGCCGATCAGCCATGACGAGGTGGTGCATGGCAAGTGCAGCATGCTGTCGAAGATGCCCGGCACCGATTGGGAGAAATTCGCCAACCTGCGGGCCTATTACGGTTTCATGTGGGGGCATCCGGGCAAGAAGCTGCTGTTCATGGGGCAGGAATTCGCCCAGCGGGCGGAATGGAACCATGCCGGACAACTGGATTGGGGCGTTCTGGGCGCGGAATGGCATGCGGGCGTGCAACGGCTGGTGCGCGATCTGAACGCGCTTTACCGCGCCACGCCCGCGCTGCATCTCAAGGATTGCGAGGCCGAGGGGTTCCGCTGGATCGAGGCGAACGCGGCCGAGATCTCGGTCTATGCCTGGCTGCGCATGGGCGGTCCCGGCGATCCGCCCGTGGCGGTTATCTGCAACCTGACGCCCGTGGAACGAACCGGGTTCCGGCTGGGCCTGCCCCATGCCGGGACCTGGCGCGAGGTTCTCAACACCGACGCGGCTGCCTATGGCGGCGGCAATCGCGGCAATCTGGGCGGTGTTGCGGCGCTTGAGCGGCCGCATCACGGGATGCTCGCCTCGGCGGAATTGACGCTACCCCCGCTGAGCGTGCTCTATCTGATGCCGGACGGGATGTGATTTCGGAGGGGGGAATTTGACGATGGAAATGCGCTACAGTCGATTGTCGAGCCGCAGCATGGCCTTCGTGCTGGCCGGCGGGCGCGGCAGCCGGTTGATGGAACTGACCGACAACCGCGCGAAACCGGCCGTCTATTTCGGCGGCAAGACGCGCATCATCGACTTCGCCCTGTCCAACGCGCTGAATTCCGGTATCCGCAAGATGGCCGTGGCGACGCAATACAAGGCGCATTCCCTGATCCGCCATTGCCAGCGCGGCTGGAACTTCTTCCGGGCCGAGCGGAACGAATATCTCGACATCCTGCCCGCCAGCCAGCGGGTGAACGAACATTCCTGGTATCTGGGCACCGCCGACGCCGTAACCCAGAACATCGACATCGTGGACAGCTATGGCGTTGATTTCGTGCTGATCCTGGCGGGCGATCACGTCTACAAGATGGATTACGAGATCATGCTGCGCCAGCATGTCGCCAGCGGGGCGGATGTGACGGTGGGCTGCCTGACCGTGCCGAATTCCGAGGCCAGCGCCTTTGGCGTGATGCAGGTGGATGCGACCGACCGGATCACCGCCTTTGTCGAGAAACCCGCCGAGCCGCCCACGCTGCCGGGTGATCCGGCGACCTGCCTGGCCTCGATGGGGATTTATGTCTTCGACTGGAAATTCCTGCGCGATCTTCTGATCCGCGATGCCGAGGATCCGAATTCCAGCCATGATTTCGGCAAGGACCTGATCCCCCAGATCGTGAAGAACGGCAAGGCGATGGCGCATCGCTTCGCCGAATCCTGCGTGCGCGATCATCCCGAGGCCAATGCCTATTGGCGCGACGTGGGCACGGTGGATGCGTTCTGGAAGTCGAATATCGACCTGACCGATTTCACGCCCGAACTGAACCTGTGGGACCGCAACTGGCCGATCTGGACCTATTCCGAAAGCGTGCCGCCCGCGAAATTCGTCCATGACGAGGAGGACCGGCGCGGTACGGCGGTGTCGTCGATGGTCTCGGGGGGCTGTGTCATCTCGGGGACCGAGGTGCGCAACTCGCTTCTGTTCACGATGGTGCATACCAATTCCTACTCGGTGCTCGATCACGCGGTCGTGCTGCCCTATGTCGTGGTGGGCCGACATGCGCGGCTGAAGAATGTCGTGATCGACCGCGGGGTGGTCATCCCTAACGGGTTGATCGTCGGCGAGGATCCGGACGAGGACGCGCGCTGGTTCCGGGTGACCGAGGGGGGCGTGACGCTGATCACCCAGTCGATGCTGGACCGCAGGGCCGCTGCCGCATGATCCGGGTCCTGTCCGTCGCCTCGGAATGCGTGCCGCTGGTCAAGACCGGCGGGCTGGCCGATGTGGTCGGCGCACTGCCTGCGGCGCTGGCCGCCGAGGGGGTCGAGATGCGGGTGCTGCTGCCGGGCTATCGGCCCGTGCTGGCCGCGCTGCCCAAGGCCGAACCCGTCTGGCAGGCCGATGACCTGTTTGGCGGGCCGGTACGCCTGTTGCAGGGGGCGACGGCGGGGCTGTCGCTGTTCGTCCTTGATGCGCCGCATCTCTATGACCGCCCCGGCGGCCCCTATCTGGACGAGGCCGGGCAGGACTGGCCCGACAACGACATGCGCTTTGCCGCGCTCTCGTGGATGGCCGCGCGGATCGGGGTCGAGGGTGCGGGCGAGTGGCGGCCCGATCTGGTCCATTGTCACGACTGGCAGGCGGGGCTGGCGCCGATTTATCTCAAGGCGCGCGGAGTCGATCTGCCCAGCGTGATGACGGTGCACAACATGGCCTTTCGCGGGTTGATCCCGCCTGACCGGCTGGCCGCGCTTGCCTTGCCCGGCTGGGCGTTTCAGCCCGATGGAATGGAATTCTACGGCCAGATCTCGGCTCTGAAGGCGGGGCTGGTCTATGGCTGGAAGGTCACGACCGTCAGCCCAACCTATGCGCGCGAACTGACCGGCCCGGATTTCGGCGCGGGGTTTGACGGCGTGATCCGTGCGCGCGGGGCGGATGTGTCGGGCATCCTGAACGGCATCGACGAGGCCATGTGGAACCCCGCCACCGACCCCCATATCTCGCCCTACAAGGCCCCGCGCGGCAAGGCAAAGGCCCGCGCCGCGCTGATCGGGGAAATGGGCCTGCCCGAGGGCGATGGCCCGCTTTGCGTCGTCGTTTCCCGTCTGAGCGAACAGAAAGGGCTGGACCTGCTTCTGGAGGCGCTGCCGCGGCTGATCGCGCGGGGCGGGCGGCTGGCGATGCTGGGCTCGGGCGATCCGGTGCTCGAGACGGCATGGCGCGACGCGGCCGAGGCGCTTCCGGGCGTCGCCGTGCGCATCGGCTATGACGAGGCGCTGTCGCACCGGATGATCGCGGGGGGCGATGCGATCCTTGTGCCCTCGCGCTTTGAACCCTGCGGGCTGACGCAGCTTTACGGGTTGCGCTATGGCACCGTGCCGGTTGTCGCGCGCACCGGGGGGCTGGCCGATACGGTGATCGACGCCAACCCCGCGGCGCTGGCGGCGGGCGTTGCGACGGGCGTGCAGTTCGCCCCTGTCACGGCCGGGGCGCTGGCCACCGCGCTGGACCGGCTGTGCGATCTTCATGCCGATCCCGCGACCTTCCAGAAGATCCAGCGCAACGGCATGCGCGCGCCGGTCGGCTGGGGCGTGTCGGCTGCCGCCTATGCCGCGCTTTACCGGGAGATCGCGCGCCCCCGATGACCTTGCCCACGACGATCACCGCCGGCCGCCCGGACCCGCTCGGCGCCCATTTCGATGGCGAGGGCGTCAATTTCGCGCTGTTCTCGGAACATGCCAGCCGCGTCACGCTGTGCATTTTCGACGAGAACGGCCGCAACGAGATCGCCAATATCGACCTGCCGGAATGCACGCACCATGTCTGGCACGGCCATATCGCCGGGCTGATGCCGGGCCAGCATTACGGCTATCGCGTCCACGGCCCCTATCGACCCGACCAGGGGCATCGTTTCAACCCCTACAAGCTGCTGATCGACCCCTATGCGCGGCGGCTGTCGGGGCATCCGATCTGGAACGACGCATTGATGGGCTATGAGATGGGCTCACCGCGGGCCGATCTCAGCTTCGACAAGCGCGACAGTGCGCCCTACATGCCGCGCTCCATCGTAGTGGCCGACAGTTTCGACTGGGGCGCGGATGCCCCGCCCCGCACCCCGTTGACCGAGACCGTGATCTACGAGGCCCATGTCCGCGGCCTGACCATGCGTCATCCCCAGGTCCATGCACCAGGCAGGTTCCGCGCGCTGGCCTCTGACCAGATGCTGGAACACTATGTCCGCCTGGGGATCACGGCGGTCGAACTGTTGCCCGTGCATGCCTTCCTGAACGACCGCTTTCTGGTGGAAAAGGGGCTGCGGAACTACTGGGGCTACCAGACGCTGGGCTATTTCGCGCCTGAACCGCGCTACATGGAAAACGGCGATATCGCCGAGTTCCAGCGCATGGTCGCCCGCTTGCATGCCGCCGGGATCGAGGTGATCCTGGATGTCGTCTACAACCACACCTGCGAGGGCAACGCGCTTGGCCCGACGCTGGCCTTTCGCGGTATCGACAATGCCAGCTATTACCGGCTGGCCGATGATCGGCGCCATTACATCGACGACACGGGCTGCGGCAACACGCTGAACATCGACCATCCGATGGTGCTGCGGATGGTGATGGACAGTTTGCGCTACTGGGTCGAGGTGATGCATGTCGACGGCTTCCGGTTTGACCTTGCGGCGGCGCTGGGCCGGGGGCCGGATGGGTTCGATGCGCGTGCGGCGATCTTTCAGGCGATCCGGCAGGATCCGGTCCTGTCCCGCGTCAAGCTGATCGCCGAGCCCTGGGATATCGGCCCTGGCGGCTACCGGCTGGGCGGCTTTCCGGCGCCGTTCCTGGAATGGAATGACGGGTTCCGCGACGGCGTGCGCAGCTTCTGGCGGGGCGATCCGGGGCGGGCGCCGGATCTGGCCGGGCGGCTCACGGGGTCGGCCGCGCAGTTCGATCACTCGGGGCGGCCTGCCACCTCGTCGGTCAACATGGTATCCGCCCATGACGGCTTCACGCTGGCCGATGTGGTCAGCTACGCCACCCGCCACAACCTTGCCAATGGCGAGGAGGGGCGCGACGGGCATTCGGCGAATTACTCGGACAATCTCGGCGTCGAGGGGTCGACCGAAGATCCCGCGATCCTTGCCGCGCGGGCGCAGCGGCGGCGCAACATGATGGCGACGCTGCTGCTGGCGCAGGGCACGCCGATGATCCTGGCGGGCGACGAGCTGGGCCACACCCAGCAGGGGAACAACAACGCCTATTGCCAGGACAACGCGATTTCATGGCTCGACTGGCACGGGGCCGATCACGCCTTCCTGCGCTTTACCGCGCGGATGATCGCCTTTCGCAAGGCGCATCCGATTCTGCGGCAGAAGCTGTTTCTCCATTCCCGCGAGCGGGCCATCGACGGGATCGAGGATTTGTTCTGGCGCCGGGCCGATGGCGCGCCGATGACCCGCGCGGATTGGGAGGATCCGGAGTTGCGGCTGATCGCGGTCGAGCTGCGCACCGCGGCCGGCACGCCCGAATATGCCGCGCAGGAACACGCGATCTTCGCCGTGCTGAACGCGGGCCCTGCGGTCGACGTGTCCGTGCCCGACGCCCCCGAAGGCCTGCGCTGGAGCCTGAATCTGGATACTTCGCGCCCCGACCTTGTCCCCGAACCTGTCGCGGGGCCGCTGGCAATGCCCGCCGAGGCCGTGGCCGTGCTGGTTCTGGAGCCCGCACCATGACAAGCGCGCTGTCACGGCTTGCCGCTCTGGCGGGGATCCTGCCGCAGTATTGCGATCTGGAGGGCGTGACGCATGAGACCGGCCCCGAGACGGCGCGCGCCCTTCTGGCAGCGATGGGTCTGGCCGCCGGGTCCGAGGCCGAGGCGGCCGGAACGCTGGCCGCGCTGAAGGTCCGAGAGGCCGCCCGGCCGTTGCCTGCGTGGCTCGTTCTCGAGGCCGGGACCGCCCCGGTGCTGCGGCCGACATGCGGAGGGGCCTGGCGGCTCGAACTCGAGGACGGCACCTGCCACGAGGGTCGGGCCCAGGATACCCTTTCGCTGCCGCCCCTGCCGCCTGGCCTGCATGATCTGATCATCGGGGGTCACCGCACGACGCTGTTATCCGCGCCCCCCCGCCTGCCGCTGCCGCCGCGCGGCTGGGGGGTGACGGTCCCGCTTTATGGTCTGCGGGATGCGGAAACGGGCGGGCTGGGGGATTACGCCGACCTCTGCGCGGTTACCGTCGGGATCGGGGCGCTGGGCGCGGGCTTTGTGGGCATCAATCCGATCCATGCTGGCTTTCCGGGCGATCCGCAGGCGATCAGCCCCTACTCGCCGTCCAGCCGAAGGCGGTTCAATGTCGCCCATCTGGCCTGTCCGGGCGAAGCCCGAACGCCTGGCGGGGCGCTTGTGGATCACGCGCCCGCAATTGCCGGGCGGCTGGCCTGCCTGCGCGCCGCCTTTGCCGCGATCGGCCCCGACGAAAGGGCGGCACTGGCCGGGTTTCGCGCGGCCGAGGGGGCGGATCTTGACCGTTTCGCCTTGCATCAGGCGCTGTCGGACCGGTTTGGCCCCTACTGGTCCGACTGGCCGGCGGCGTATCGCGCGCCCGATACCCCGGCCGTCAGCGCCTTTGCCGCCGAGAACCCGGACGCCATTGCCTTTCACGCTTGGCTGCAATTCCGCGCGGAACGCCAGCTTGGCGATATCCGCGTAGCGGCCCGGGATGCGGGGATGGCGCATGGGCTTTACCTCGATCTGGCGGTCGGGACGCATCCCGCCGGTGCCGAGACGTGGGCCGATCCGGACCTTTTCGCACGCGGCGCAACGCTGGGTGCGCCGCCCGATCCCTTTGCGCCGCAGGGCCAGAACTGGTCGCTGGCGCCGATGATCCCGCAGGCGCTGGCCGCCCGCGGATTCCGGCCGCTGGCCGAGATCCTGCGCGCGCAGTTGCGCTTTGCCGGGCTCTTGCGGATCGACCATATCCTGGGCTTCGAGCGTGCCTTCTGGGTGCCCGGCGACGGCCCCGGCGCCTATGTCGCCATGCCCAAACCCGCCCTGCTGGCCGTCGCCCGGATCGAGGCGGCGCGGGCGGGCGCGGTGATCGTCGGCGAGGATCTGGGCGTGGTCCCCGAGGGCTTGCGCGCCGATCTGGCCGCGTCGGGCATCCTCGGCTGCCGTCTTGCGATGTTCGATCTGTGCCCCGAGGACTGGCCGGAGGCGGTGATGGCCAGTTTCGGCACCCATGACCTGCCCCCGTTCGCGGGCTGGCGGCAGGGTTCGGATATCGACTGGCACGCCCGGCTTGGCCATGTCGCGCCCGGGCGTTTGGCCGAACTGCGCCGTTGCCGGGCAGACGCGGTCGCCGATCTGGCCCGGCGCGCGGGGGGTGAGGATGTCGAGGCGCTGCATGGCTATCTCGCCGCAACCCCCGCCCGTCTGGTCGCGCTTCAGATCGAGGACCTGCTGGGCCGGACCGATCAGGCGAACCTGCCCGGCACCGTCGATACCCATCCGAACTGGCGCCGCCGGATCGGACCGGGGTCAGCAAGGCTTGCGCAAGAGCCCATGCTTTCGCGCGCCGCGGCAGCGATGCGCCGATCGGGGCGGCTGGGTGCAGGGGAAGTGCCGACCGGGCCTTTGGAAAAAGGCGCGGATCCTCCCGCGAATGCCTGTCATGCAACCGTTACGATTCCCGTATCAGCATCTGCGGGCGGGTCGCTGCGCCTGCCCGGACAAGGCACGTCGCAGGTCACGAGCGGAGGAGATGCCATGGCAAAGGGAAAACCCGAAGACGACCGTATCCAGGAGGCCGCCTATCACATCTGGAACCGGGAGGGACGGCCAGAGGGCAAGGAAGAGGAACATTGGTTCCGGGCGATCGAGGAATTGCAGGGCGCGACCGAGACCGGGACGCCCGCTCGCGCCAAGCCTGCCCGAAAGAAGACGACGGCCAAGCCGAAAAAAGACTGATCCGGATCCTTGTGTTCCGAAAACCGGTCCGGTGCGCCTGCCGCGCGGTAGGCAAAGCCGTGCTCGACGATTCATCCGTTGGCAATAGTTCTGCGTAACAGTGCTGGCACCGAGCCAGTCAGAACGACACCGGAGAGACGCGATGAAATGCGCAACCTTGCTCGCCGCTGCAGCCCTAGCGATTACGGCTGCCGCACCTGCCTCTGCCGAGGGGTTCCGCGCGGTCGAAAGCCGCTCGGGATTCGTCAGCCTCGTGGACGGCAAAAGCCTCAAACGTCTTGGAATAAACCTCGCAGTGACGCCCGGCGGTGAAATCCGCGGTCAGGCCTTTGGCCAGCGCGTCACCGGGGCCTGGCGTTGGGATGGCAGGTATTTCTGCCGTGACCTCAAGTTCGGAACGCGTGACCTTGGCCCGAATTGCCAGCTCGTTCTAGTGAATGGCCGCACCGTGCGCTTCGTCGCCGACAAGGGCACGGGCGAGCATGCTGACCTGAGGATCGAATAGCTGCGCCAAAGGCGCACCCGGCACCGCGGCCCCGCCTGCCCGAACTGGTTGGCGGGGCGCTCTGCTCTCTTTCGGCGCGGTCAGAAATCGACCGCGATGCCCTTCTTCTCCCAGTCGCCATAGCGCACCGGCTCGGGTCCGTCCCGGCCGCCCAGCTCGGGCGGCAGGTCCGGTGCCTGTGCCGCCTTGCGCCGCGCTTCGGCTTCCTGCAGCGCGCGGATCGCCGCGGGCGGCAGGTCCTTGCGGGATGTCTCGGTCATCGCATGGCCTCCTTGCCGGGTCGCGCCCCTTGATATACCCCGGCCCGGGCAGTGAACAAGCAGGGCCGGAGCGATGGGCGAGACCGGAGACAATGCACGATCCGCGGCCTTGCGGCTTCTGGCGGGGGTGTTGGATGAACGCCGCACGATGGCCGAACTGGTCGCGCCCGACGGGCTGCTGGGCGCGCTCGGCCCCGGCGACCGGGCGCGGGCGCAGCGGCTTGCGATGGCCACGCTGCGCCATCTGGAACGGGCGGACCGGGTGCTTAAGCCACATCTGCGAAAGCCTCCGTCCCCTGCGCTGCGCCATATCCTGCGGCTGGCCACGGTCGAGATGCTGGAGGAGGGCGCCGCCCCCCATGGTGCGGTCAACGCGGCCGTGACGCTGGCTCGCTCTGGGCAGCGCGCGCAGGCGATGGCGGGGCTGGTCAATGCGGTGCTGCGCAATGTGGCCGACACGCCGCCCGCCGAATGGCAGGCGCTGCTGCCGCAACGCCTGCCCGGCTGGCTGCGCGGTCGTCTGGACAGCGCCTGGGGACGGGCGGCCGTCACCGGGATCGAGGCGGCGCATGCCGCGGGTGCGCCGCTCGATCTGACGCCGAAGGATGGCGATGCGGTCGCGCTGGCCGGGCTGATGGGGGCTGTCGCGCTGCCCACCGGGTCGGTGCGGTTGGCGACACCGGGACAGGTTTCGGCCCTGCCCGGCTACGACAGCGGGGCCTGGTGGGTGCAGGATGCCGCGGCAGCGCTGCCCGCGAAGATCCTCGCCCCGCGCCTTGGCGAGCGGGTCTTGGACCTGTGCGCCGCGCCGGGGGGCAAGGCGCTGCAACTTGCTGCCGCGGGGGCGCAGGTGACGGCGGTGGACGTTTCACCGGCGCGCATGGCGCGGGTGGCCGAGAACCTGGCGCGCACCGGGCTGGCGGCCGATCTTGTGACCGCCGACTTGCTGGACTGGACCCCGCCCGCCCAGGCCGAGGCGATCCTGCTTGATGCGCCCTGTTCGGCGACCGGCACGATCCGCCGCCACCCCGACCTGCCCTTCGCCAAGGATGCCGCCGCGATCAAGCCGCTTTTCGCGCTGCAGGCGCAGATGATCGACCGGGCGCTTTCCATGCTTGCACCCGGGGGGCGGCTGGTCTTCTGCACCTGCTCGCTTCTTCCCGAGGAAGGCGAGGCCCAGATCGAGGCCGCGCTCGCGCGTCACCCCGCGATTGCCCCCCGCGCGCCCGAGGCGCCCTGGATCGAGCCTCATTGGCGCACGGCCCATGGCGCGCTCAGGCTGCGCCCCGATTTCTGGGCCGAGCGCGGCGGGATGGACGGCTTCTACATCGCCTGTCTTGTCAAGACCGGCTGACCGGCTTTTCGTCGGTGACAGCGCGTGGCCCCGCCGGTATTGTCCTGCCGCCGACCTCGAAGCCCGAGAGCAGATCCCAACCGATGGCAGACGCCCAGCAGAGCGCCCCCCCGCCCCGGCGGCGCGGCGAAACGATGAACCGCCTTCAGGCGCGGCTCTGCACGTTGTCGCGTGGGTCGACGGGTATTGCCCGGCAGCCTGAACCGCGCTCGATCGGCAGTTTCGCCCGGGGGCGGCAGCTCTGTGCGGGGACCTTCCTGTTCGCGGGGGGTGTCGTCGAGGCGCCCGACACCCCGATCTGGGATATCGCCATGCCCTCCGCGCGCTTTGCCGAGGAGGTACACGGTTTTGCCTGGCTCGACGATCTGGCGGCCGCGGGCGACGGGGCGGCGCGCAGGCGGGCGCAGGACTGGACGCTGGGCTGGATCGACCGGTTCGGTCGGGGAAAGGGCCCCGGCTGGGCGCCCGACCTGACCGGGCGGCGGCTGGTCCGCTGGCTGCACCATGCACTGATGTTGCTCAATGGTCTGGAACCCGCGCGTTCCGAATCGGTGTTCCGCTCGCTCGCCCAGCAGACGCTTTTCCTTGCCCGCCGCTGGCAAAGCGCCTATCCCGGCCTGCCGCGTTTCGAGGCGGTGACGGCGCTGGTCTATGCCGGGCTTTCGCTGAAGGGGATGGAAAGCCACCTGGCCCCTGCGCTGAAGGCGCTGGAGCGGGAATGCGCCCGCGAGATCGACGAGGGCGGCGGGCTTGCCTCGCGCAATCCCGAGGAATTGCTTGAGGTTTTCACGCTGCTGACCTGGGCCGAGGCTGCGCTGCGCGATGCAGGCCGCGAGCCCGCCCCCGCCCATGGTGCCGCGGTGGGGCGGATCGCACCCACGCTGCGGGCGTTGCGCCATGCCGATGGCGGGCTTGCCCGGTTCCACGGTGGCGGGCGGGGGTCCGAGGGGCGGCTTGACCAGGCGCTGGCCGAGGCGGGGGTCAAGCCGCGCCCGGTGCGCGGGCTGGCCATGGGCTATGCGCGGCTTTCGGCAGGACGGACCACGGTGATCGTGGACGCCGCCCTGCCGCCGCCCACGGCAGGGGCGCATGCCTCGACGCTGGCCTTCGAACTGACATCCGGCCGCCGGCCGGTCATCGTCAATTGTGGCTCGGGCGCCGGGTTCGGGGACGAGTGGCTGCGGGCGGGGCGGGCGACGCCCTCCCACTCGACGCTGGCGCTCAGGGGGTTCTCGTCCTCGCGCCTTGCGCCCCGGCGGTCGGGAAGCGGCCTGTCGCCGCTGGCCGAACGACCCAGAAGCGTCGAGTTTCGCGCCGAAACGGGACCTGCGGGCCACAGCCTGACGGCGTGGCATGACGGCTATGGGCCGACCCACGGGCTGACCCATGTGCGCCAGTTGATGCTGGCCTATGACGGGCGTGCGCTGTCGGGCGAGGAGACTCTGGCCGCCTTTGCCGATGCCGAACGTGCGACTTTCGACCGCATGCTGGGCCGCAGCGGCGGCGAGGGCATCGCCTTCGACATCCGCTTCCACATTCACCCCGATGTCGATACGGAGATAGACATGGGCGGCGCGGCTGTGTCGCTTGCCCTGAAAAGCGGCGAGATCTGGGTATTCCGCCATGACGGCGCGGCCGAATTGCAGCTTGTGCCCAGCGTCTATCTGGAAAAGGGCCGCGCGGGGCCGCGCGCGACGAAACAAATCGTTCTCTCCGCCCGCGTGATGGATTATGCGAGCCTCATCACATGGACCCTGGCCAAGGCCCAGGACGGCAGCACCGCGCAGGCTCCGCACGACCTCGGGCAAGAGGACGAGGTAGAGCAGGCGTGGGTGCTGCCCTGGGCGCGGCGGGTCCGACCAGACCACGAAGGATAGACCATGACCGACCTGGTGCCCCTGCGCCGCGCGCTGATTTCCGTTTCCGACAAGGCCGGGCTCGTCGAGCTTGGCCGGGCGCTGGCCGCGCGGGGGGTGGAACTGCTGTCCACCGGCGGAACGGCGCGCAGCCTGCGCGAGGCCGGGCTGGGCGTGATCGACGTTGCCGATGTGACCGGCTTCCCCGAGATGATGGACGGCCGGGTCAAGACCCTGCACCCGATGGTGCATGGTGGGCTTCTGGCGCTGCGCGACAACCCCGCCCATGTCGCCGCGATGGAAAGCCACGGGATCGGCGCGATCGACCTTCTGGTGGTCAACCTCTACCCGTTCGAGGAAACCGTGGCCGCGGACGGCGATTATGCCGAATGCATCGAGAATATCGACATCGGCGGCCCGGCGATGATCCGGGCGGCGGCGAAGAACCATGCCTTTGTCAACGTGGTCGTGGATACTGCGGATTACGCCCCGCTACTGGCCGAGTTCGAGGCGCAGGGCGGTGCGACCACGCTGGCCTTCCGGCAGGCGCTGGCGCAGCGGGCCTATGCGCGGACGGCGGCCTATGATGCGGCCGTGTCCAACTGGATGGCGGGCGCGCTGGGCAAGACGGCGCCGCGGCGGCGTGCCTTTGCCGGGACGCTGGCCCAGACGCTGCGCTATGGCGAGAACCCGCACCAGCGCGCGGCCTTCTATGTCGATGGCTCGGACCGGCCCGGTGTTGCCACCGCGACCCAGTGGCAGGGCAAGGAGTTGAGCTACAACAACATCAACGACACCGATGCCGCGTTCGAACTGGTCAGCGAGTTCCTGCCCGCCGATGGCCCGGCCTGCGCGATCATCAAGCACGCCAACCCCTGCGGCGTGGCCCGTGGCGCGACGCTGGAAGACGCCTACCGCCGCGCCTTCGACTGTGACCGGACCTCGGCCTTTGGCGGGATCGTGGCGCTGAACAGCCGCCTTGATGCGGTGACCGCGCGGGCGATCTGCGAGATCTTCACCGAAGTGGTGATCGCGCCCGCCGCCGACGATGCGGCCAAGGAGATCTTTGCCGCCAAGAAGAACCTGCGCCTGCTGACCACCGGGGGGCTTGCGAACCCGGCTGCGCCGGGGCTGGCCTTCCGGCAGGTTTCGGGCGGGTTCCTCGTGCAGGATCGCGACAATGGCCGGTTGACGCGCGACGCGCTGAAGGTGGTGACGAAACGCGCGCCGTCGGAGGCCGAGATCGCCGACATGCTGTTCGCCTGGACGGTCGCCAAGCATGTGAAGTCGAACGCCATCGTCTATGTCAGGGACGGCGCGACCGTGGGTGTCGGCGCGGGCCAGATGAGCCGGGTGGACAGCACCCGCATCGCCGCGCGCAAGGCACAGGACATGGCCGAGGTGCTCGGGCTTGCAGCGCCGCTGACGCGCGGATCGGTTGTCGCGTCGGATGCGTTCTTCCCCTTCCCCGACGGGCTGTTGACAGCGGCCGAGGCGGGGGCGACGGCGGTGATCCAGCCCGGCGGGTCGATGCGCGACGACGAGGTGATCGCAGCCGCGGACGAGGCGGGACTGGCAATGGTCTTTGCCGGCATCCGCCACTTCCTGCACTGACGCGATGCGATTGCTTGCGATCATCACTGCGCTGGTCTTCGTGCTGGATCAGGCGACCAAGTTCCATGTCGTGCAGGTTCTGGGCCTGGCCGAACGGCTGCGGATCGACGTTTTCCCGCCCTATCTGAACCTGCGCATGGCTTGGAATCGCGGGATGAATTTCGGCCTTCTGTCGAATGACGCCGAACTTGGCCGCTGGCTGCTGATCGCGGTGGCGCTGGCGATCTCGGCCGGGGTGACATTCTGGCTGGCGCGGGGGCCGCAGCGGCCCGTCGCGCTGGTCTCGGGCGGGTTGCTGGTGGGCGGCGCGCTGGGAAATGTCGTGGATCGGCTGGTCTATGGGGCGGTCGCGGACTTCCTGAACATGTCCTGCTGCGGAATCGACAACCCCTATGCCTTCAACGTCGCCGATATCGCGATCTTTGCAGGCGCGCTGGGACTTGTGGTCTTTACCGGCCGCGACAAGACCCCGTGACGCCGCCCGAGCCTTGCGCTAAAGAGGGCGGGACCGGACGGAGGGAAAGGCGTATGCGATCCGCGCGCATGGTGGTTCTTGGGGTGCTGATGGCCGCGACGCTGGCCGCGTGCAGCCGTGACAAGACGCTTGAACTGATGAACCTGCGCACGTCGAACCGTGGCCCGGACGAGTTCGCAATCCTGCCCGGCAAGCCTCTGGAAATGCCGCAGGACTTCGCTCAGTTGCCGCCGCCGAACCCGGGCGGTCCGTCGCGCACGGATGCCTCGCCCGAGGCCGACGCGATCGCCGCGCTTGGCGGCAACGCCGCGCGGGCCATGCCCGCAGACAGCGGGTTGATGGCCCATGTCACGCGATATGGCGTCAGCCCCACGATCCGCCAGACGCTGGCCGCCGAGGACTTGGAATATCGCCGCCAGAATGACGGCCGCCTTCTGGAGCGGGTGTTCAACGTCAACGTCTATTACAAGGCCTACCGCAAGCAATCGCTCGACCAGCATGCCGAACTGGAACGCTGGCGGGCCGCAGGTGCGAGAAATGTCGGCGCCCCGCCCGAAGGCGTGACGCCCTAGCGCGGCTCACAACTGCGTGCCGCCTGCTTGAAAATGCTGGGGCTCCGCGTAGCTTGACTAATATCTTTCGCGCGAGGACGGGACCCGATGCACGCGATCCGACTGGCGTTTTTCGCCCTTCTGCTGATGGCCCTGCCAATCCGGGCCGAGAATGTTGCGGCCTTTACCCTTGAGAACGGTCTTGAGGTCGTGGTGATCGAGGATCATCGCGCCCCGGTGGTCGTGCAGATGGTCTGGTATCGCGTGGGGGCCGCGGACGAGCCGCCCGGAAAGTCCGGCATCGCGCATTTTCTGGAACATCTGATGTTCAAGGGCACCGAGACACTGGCCCCGGGCGAATTCTCGGCCATCGTGCAGGCCAATGGCGGGTCCGACAACGCCTTTACCTCGTGGGACTATACCGCCTATTTCCAGCGCGTCGCCGCCGACAGGCTGGGCCTGATGATGCAGATCGAGTCCGACCGGATGGCCAATTTGCGCCTCGCCGCCGAGGATGTGCTGACCGAACGCGACGTGATCCTTGAAGAACGCAACCAGCGCACCGAGAACGACCCCGGCGCGCTTTTCTCGGAACAGCGCCGCGCCGCGCAATACCAGAACCACCCCTACGGCATCCCGATCATCGGCTGGCGCCACGAGATAGAGGGGCTGTCCAAGGCCGATGCGCTGGCCTTCTACGAAACCTACTACGCGCCGAACAACGCGATCCTTGTCGTGGCGGGCGATGTGACGGCCGACGATGTGCGCGCGCTGGCCGAAGAGCATTACGGCAAGCTTGCCCCCTCCGAGGCCCTGCCCGAACGCATCCGCCCACAGGAACCGCCGCAACGGGCCGAGCGGCGCCTGACATTCGCCGATCCGCGCGTGGGCCAGCCCTATATCCTGCGCACCTATCTGGCGCCGGAACGCGACGCCGGTGCGCAGGAAACCGCCGCAGCGCTGACCTATCTGGCCGAGATCCTGGGCGGCGAGGGGGCCAATTCGGTGCTGGGCGACAAGCTGCAATTCGACGCGCAGACCGCGATCTACAGCTCGGCCTTCTATGACGGGCTTTCGCTCGACGCGACGACCTTCGGGCTGGTCGTGGTGCCCGCGCCGGGCGTGACGCTGGCCGAGGCCGAGGCGGCGCTGGATGCCGCGCTGGCCGAGTTCCTGGAGGAAGGCGTCGATCCCGCCTTGTTCGAGACGCTGAAGATGCGGATGCGGGCGGCCGAGATCTATGCGCTGGACAGCGTGCAGGGCCGCGCGCGGCGCTATGGGGCGGCGCTTGCCTCGGGGCTGACGGTCCGGGATGTGCAGGACTGGCCCGCGATCCTTCAGGCGGTTGCGCCCGAGGATGTGATGGCCGCCGCCCGTGCCGTTCTGGACCGTGCCAACGCGGTTACCGGCTGGCTGGAGCGTCCAGTGGAGCGGAAGGCGGAGGTCACGCAATGAGCATGTTTCGCCTCATCGCCCTTGCCGGGATGGTGCTGTGGCTGGCGCTGCCCGCCCGCGCGGCGATCGAGATCCGCGAGGTCACCTCGCCCGGAGGGATCGGTGCCTGGTTGGTCGAAAGCCACGATATCCCCTTCGTCGCACTGGAAATCCGATTCCGCGGGGGCACGAGCCTCGATGCGCCGGACAAGCGCGGGGCGGTCAACCTGATGACCGCGCTGCTTGAGGAGGGCGCGGGCGAGATGGATGCGCGCGCCTTCGTGCGGGCGCGCGATGCGCTGGCGGCGTCTTTCCGCTTCGGGTCCAGCAGCGATTCTTTGTCGGTTTCGGCCCGGATGCTGACCGAGAACCGCGATCAGGCGGTGGCCTTGCTGCGGCAGGCCCTGCATGCCCCGCGTTTCGATGCCGACGCGGTAGAGCGGGTGCGGGGGCAGGTTCTGGCCTCGATCCGGTCCGATGCGACCGACCCCGGCACCATCGCGGCGCGCACCTTCGACCGGCTGGCCTTTGGCGATCACCCTTATGGCAGCGCGTCGGACGGCACCGAGGAAAGCGTTGCCGCACTGACCAGCGACGACCTGATCGCGGCCCATGCCCGCACCATCGCCCGCGACCGACTCTATGTCGCCGCCGCCGGTGACATCACCGCCGAGGACCTGGGCGCGCTGCTCGACGCGCTGTTCGACGGCCTGCCAGAGACCGGCGCGCCGCTGCCCGAGCGGGCCGAATACGGGCTTGGCGGTGGCCTGACCGTGGTGCCCTTCGACACGCCGCAATCGGTTGCGGTTTTCGGCCATGAGGGGATGGAACGCGATCATCCCGATTTCTTCGCCGCCTATGTGATGAACGAGGTGCTGGGCGCCGGCGGCTTTGAATCGCGCCTGATGAAGGAGGTTCGCGGCAAGCGCGGGCTGACCTACGGCGTCTATTCCTATCTCTACCCGATGGATTACGCCGCGCTTGTGCTGGGGCAGGTGGCGTCCGCCAATGACCGCGTCGCCCAGGCGATCTCGGTGATCCGAGACGAATGGGTGCGGATGGCGGCCGAGGGTGTCACCGAGCAGGAGCTTGAGGACGTCAAGACCTATCTCACCGGGGCCTATCCGCTGCGCTTCGACGGTAATGCGCCCATCGCGCGCATCCTTGTCGGCATGCAGATGGAGGGGTTGGAGCCCGATTACGTCAACACCCGCAACGACAGGATCATGGCTGTGACGCTGGAGGATGTGCGGCGCGTGGCGGGCGAGTTGCTGCAACCCGACCGGCTGCATTTCGTCGTGGTGGGCCAGCCCGAGGGGCTTGAGACGACCAACTGATCGCGGTGGCAGAATCGGGGTGGGCGTGCTAATCCTTGTGGCATGAACTTGCCCAACCCCAACATAAGCGCCGATCTTCCCCGGATTCACCAGCTCGACGAGGCCGCGATCAACCGGATCGCGGCGGGCGAGGTAGTCGAGCGCCCGGCCTCGGCGGTCAAGGAACTGGTCGAGAACGCGCTGGACGCGGGCGCGCGGCGGATCGAGGTGGCGATTGCCCATGGCGGCAAGAGCCTGATCCGCGTCACCGATGACGGGCACGGGATCGCGGCGGACGACCTGCCGCTGGCGCTGGCCCGGCATGCGACCTCCAAGATCGACGGCTCGGACCTTTTGAACATCGCAAGTTTCGGCTTCCGTGGCGAGGCGCTGCCCTCGCTGGGGGCGGTCGGGCGGCTGAGCATCACCAGCCGCGCACCGGGCGCGGCGGCCGCGCGGATCGAGGTTGCGGGCGGCCGCATGGGTCCGGTCACGCCCGCGGCGCTGACCCGCGGAACGGTGGTCGAGTTGCGCGACCTGTTCTTTGCCACCCCCGCCCGGTTGAAATTCCTGCGTTCCGACCGCGCCGAGGGGCAGGCCATCGGCGATGTGATCCGGCGGCTGGCCATGGCCGAGCCCTTTGTGGCCTTCGTGCTGCGCGACGTCTCCGACGGGGGCGAAGGGCGCGTGATCTTTCGCGCTGATGCCGAGGCGGGCGACCTGTTCGACGCGATGCGCGGGCGGCTAGCGCGGGTGCTGGGGGCGGACTTCGCCGAGAACGCGCTCAGGATCGACGCGGAACGCGAGGGCGTGGCGCTTCTGGGCTATGCCGCGCTGCCGACCTATTCGCGGGGCGCGGCGGTCGCGCAATACCTGTTCGTCAATGGACGCCCGGTGCGGGACAAACTGCTGATCGGGGCCTTGCGGGCCGCCTATGCCGATTTCCTGTCGCGCGACCGCCACCCGGCGGCCGCGCTGTTCGTCGAATGCGATCCGACCTTCGTCGATGTGAACGTCCACCCCGCCAAGGCCGAGGTCCGCTTTCGCGAGCCGGGTCTGGTGCGCGGGCTGATCGTGTCCGCCCTGCGCCATGCGCTGGCCGAGGCCGGGCACCGGGCCTCCAGCACGGTTGCGGGGGCGACGCTGGGCGCGCTGCGGCCCGAACCGGCAGCGCCGCGCGCCTATCAGATGGACCGCCACGGCCCCCGCGCAATCGCCGCCGCCTATGCCGCGCAGGCGCCCGCGCCGCTCTCGCCCGGGCTATGCGAGCCCTCTGCCCGGTTCGAGACGACCGAGCCCGCGCCCGAGGCGGAACGCCTGCCGCTGGGGGCGGCGCGGGCGCAGATCCACGAGAATTACATCATCGCCCAGACCGAGACCGGGTTTGTCATCGTCGACCAGCACGCCGCGCATGAGCGGCTGGTTTACGAGCGGCTGAAACGCCAGATGGCCGAGTCCGGCATCGCGGCGCAGGCGCTGCTGATCCCCGAGATCGTGGAACTGTCCCGGGACGATGCTGCGCGGCTGATGGATCACGCCGACATGCTGACCCGCCTTGGTCTGACCATCGAGCCCTTCGGCCCCGGTGCCATCGCCGTGCGCGAGACCCCGGCCGTGCTGGGCGAGGTGAACGCGGGCGCGCTGATCCGCGACATCCTGGACGAACTGGCCGATCTGGGCGACAGCCAGACCCTGCAAGCCCGGATCGAGGCGATCCTGTCCCGCGTCGCCTGCCACGGGTCGATCCGCTCGGGGCGGCGGATGCGGGTGGACGAGATGAACGCGCTTCTGCGCGAGATGGAGGCGACGCCCCATTCCGGCCAATGCAACCATGGGCGGCCGACTTACGTGGAACTGCGGCTTGCCGATATCGAAAGGCTGTTCGGGCGGCGATGATCCAGATCGGCAGGGAAATCGTGATTGGCGGACGGACCTATGGCTGGGACGATCCGGCGGTGATCGGCGCGGGGGGCATTGCGGCGCTGGTGATCCTTGTCGTCACGCTTCTGATCCTTGCCGTGCGCCGGTCCGGGCAGTCGGCGGCGCTGGCCGAACCGCTGATCTACCAGATGGACCAGTTGACCCGCCGGGTCGAGGCGTTGGGCGAGGGGCAGCACCGGCTGGCGGGCGGTCTGACCCATGTCTCCGAGGCGCAGGCGGCGAGCCAGGCCAACATGCTGCGGCTGATGGAGGCGCGGCTGGCCCATGTCTCCGAGCAGATGAACAACAACCTCGAAGGGGCCTCTCGCCGGACGGCGCTGAGCCTTGGGGAATTGCAGCAGCGGCTGGTGACCATCGACAGGGCGCAGGCGAATATCGAAAAGCTGTCGGGCGATGTCCTGTCCCTGCAGGACATCCTGTCGAACAAGCAGACCCGCGGGGCCTTTGGCGAGATCCAGCTGCATGACATCGTCGGCAAGGCTCTTCCCAAGGACAGCTACGCGATGCAGGTCACGCTGTCGAACGGCAAGCGGGCGGATTGCCTGATCCACCTGCCGAACCCGCCGGGACCGATCGTGATCGATTCCAAGTTCCCGCTGGAAGCCTACGAGGCGCTGCGGCGGGCGGACACCCAGTGGGAACTGAACGAGGCGGCCAAGCAGCTGCGCACCTCGGTCCGGGCGCATATCCGGGCGATTTCCGAGAAATACATCCTCGAGGGCGAGACGGCGGACGGCGCGCTGATGTTTCTGCCCTCCGAGGCGGTCTATGCGGAACTGCACGCCAATTTTCCCGAACTTGTCCGCGAGGGGTTCGAGGCGCGGGTCTGGATCGTCTCGCCCACCACCTGCATGGCGACGCTGAACACGATGCGCGCGATCCTGAAAGACGCGCGGATGCGCGAACAGGCCGGCGCGATCCGCAAGACGCTGAAGCTGTTGCACCGGGATGTGGAACTGGTTGTCGAACGGGTGGACAAGCTGAACACCCATTTCGGACAGGCGCGGGCCGATCTGGAAAGCATCGGAACCGCAGCCGAGCGGGCGGGCAAGCGGGCCGCCCGGCTGGACAATTTCGACTTCGAGGAGCTTGAGGACGAGGCGCCCCGTGTCGTCGCCCTGACCAAGCCCGCCGAGTGACGCCTAGATTCCGATGAAGGGCTGGGCGATGCGCGGCAACAGGCCCGAGAATTTCAGCGGAGCGTCGGTCGCCACGATGCAGATGCAATCGGCGCCGGGGGCCGCGACGGGGGTGTGCTTGAGATCCTCGTTCGCCACCTCGACATCGCCCCGGCCGAAATGCCCATCGTCATCGTCGAAGGCGCCTTGCAGCACCATCGTCAATTCCATCCCCGCGTGGCCGTGATCGGGCATGGCCACACCGGCAGGGATGTAAAGCAGGCGAACCGTAGCGTCGGCCGAGGTCGGCAGCACCGCCTGACGCACCTTTCCGCCCAGCGAGCGCCACTGCACCGCGTCGACATCGCCGCCCACATAGTCGCGCAGGGGCTTGGGGAACAGGCCCTTGACGCTCTCGTCCGCGGCCTCGATCCGGGTTTCGGTCGGCATCTGCGCGATCAACCGCATCGTCGCGGCAAAGCTGTCCTCTTCCATCGCGCAAGCGGGTGCCTCGTCCAGCACCGCGCCGCCGACTGCCTCGAAACCGGCAAGCCGCGCGCGGCATTCGTCGCACAGGGAAACATGCGTCGCCACGACCAGACTGAACGCCTCGGGCAGGCTGCCCGCGGCATAGGACATCAGCAAGTCATCGGTCAGGTGGTGGTTGATCGTGCTGGTCATGGGTACCGTCTTCTCATTTCATCTCCTGGCGCAAACGCTCAAGCGCCAGACGTATCCTCGACTTGATCGTGCCGAGCGGAAGTCCCGTCTCGGCGGCGATCTCGCTGTGCGAAAGTTCCCCGAAATAAGCTCTTTCGATCAGCACTCTCTGGCTCTCGGGCAGGGCGGCAAGCGCCCGGCCCAATTGTTCGCTCTCCTGTTGCAGGGCGATGGTTTCGGACTGGTCGGGCTCGTGCTCGGGTCCCCAGGTCAGATCCTCGGGCTCCGGGCGGCGCTGTTTTCTCAGCGCGTCGATCCGCCGGTTCCGGGCGATGGTAAAGACCCAGGTTGCCACGCTCGCCCGTTCCGGGTCGAACAGTTGCGCCTTGTGCCAGACCGTCGCCATCACCTCCTGCGCACATTCCTCCGCAAGGGACGAATCCGCCCCCGATTTCATCAAGAACGCCTTCACGCGTGGGGCGAAATGGGCGAACAACTCTCCGAAAGCTGCCTGGTCCTTGTCGGACCGAACCCGCTCCACCAGCCGCACCCAGCGCGCATCTGACGTATGTCTTTCGTTCAAGACCCTCGCCTCGACAGATCGGACCGCCCCATTCCGGGCGGCAGGATAGGCCCTGACTGCAAGGGCTGCATCCGATTCCTCGAAGGCACAAGCGCCGTTCAACATAGAGTGAATACGGTGTTGGGGTCCGACCGGATCACCGGATTGCCGAAAAAAGCGTCGGAATGCGTGTTACTCCTGTCCGGACAGGGCGTGGGCCGCTGGACAGCAGGGCACCCGGGGCCATATCCAACCAACGAACAGAGCAGGAGCAGGACAGATGCCATTCGAAACCGCAGCGGGCGCCCCCCGCCGCATCGCCGTTATCGGTGCCGGGATATCGGGCCTCGGCGCGGCGCATTTGCTGGCGGCGGATCACCGCGTCACGCTCTTCGAGGCCGAGCGGCGGCTGGGCGGGCATGCGCGCACGGTGCTGGCGGGCAAGCGGGGCGATCAGCCGGTCGATACCGGCTTCATCGTGTTCAACTATGTCAACTACCCGATGATGACGCGGCTGTTCGATGAACTTCAGGTGCCGGTGGCGAAATCCGACATGAGCTTTGGCGCCTCGCTCGATGGTGGGGCGTTCGAATACGGGCTAAAGAACCTCAAGGCCGTCTTCGCCCAGCCCTCGAACGCGCTGAACCCGCAATTCCTGGGCATGCTGCGCGACGTGATGAAGTTCAACGCCAACGCGCTCAAGGTTGCGCGCGCCCATCCCGACGCGACCATCGGCGAGTTCCTGGCGGCGCTGGGCACCGGCGCGTGGTTCCGCGACCGTTACCTGCTGCCGCTTTCGGGCGCGATCTGGTCGACGCCCGTGCAGGGCATCCTCGATTTCCCGGCGCATGCGATGATCCGCTTCTTCGAGAACCACGCGCTGCTCAGCCACAAGGGCCAGCACCAGTGGTACACGGTGCGCGGCGGGTCCTTCGAATATGTCCGCCGACTGGAAGCCGCGCTGACGGGGCAGGGCGTCGAGATTCGCACAGGTGCCCCGGTCGAGGCGGTGCGCCGCATCGAGGGCGGGGTGGAACTCCGCGCGACGGGAGCCGAGTGGGAGGCGTTCGACGAAGTCGTGTTCGCGACCCATTCCGATGACACGCTGGCGATGCTGGCCGATCCCAGCCCCGAGGAACGCGCCACGCTGGGCGCGGTGCGCTACCAGCCGAACGATGCCGTCCTGCATTCCGATACCGGCCTGATGCCCAGGCGGCGCGGGGCATGGGCCAGCTGGGTCTATACCGAGGAGCGCGGCCAACGTGCCGACCGGATCGACCTGACCTACTGGATGAACTCGTTGCAGCCGATCCCGGAAAGCGACCCGCTTTTCGTGACGCTGAACACCCGCCGGACGATCCGCCAGGAACTGATCCACGATCAGGTCACCTTCCGCCACCCGGTCTACGACCTGGCCGCGCTCGCGGCGCAGGCCCGGATTCGCGAGACGAACGGGACCAACCGCACCTGGTTCTGCGGTGCCTGGATGCGCAACGGTTTCCACGAAGACGGGCTGGCCAGCGCGCATGCCGTCGTCGAGGCGATGAAGCGGCGCGAACGCGAGACGGTGGCGGCATGACCCCAATTGTCGAACATGTCCGCGGCACGACCTTTCACCAGCGCCGCGGCAAGGTGGATCACAAGCTGCGCCATTCGGTCGATTACGTCCTTTACGACGCCGAGGCCAAGGCGCCGAAGCGCCCGCGCCTGTTCTCGCTGAACCGCCGCAACATCATGTCGGTCTGGGACCGCGACCATGGCGGGCCGTGGGGTCAGGGGCGCGGCGCGGAATGGGCGCGCGAGGTGCTCAAGGCGCATGACCTGTTTGCGGCCAAGGGGCGGATCGAGCTTCTGACCCTGCCGCGCGTTCTGGGGGCCGAGTTCAACCCGGTCAGCTTCTGGCTGTGTTACGGCAAGGACGAGACGCTGCGCGCGGTGATCGCCGAGGTGAACAATCCCTGGCGCGACCGCCATTCCTACCTGTGCCGCCATGCCGACCAGCGCCCGATCGAGCCGTCGGACATCCTGACTGCCGTCAAGATCTTCCACGTGTCGCCGTTCCTTCCGGTCGAGGGAGGCTATCGCTTCCGCTTCGACATCCGGCCCGAGAAGGTCGGCATCTGGATCGATTATTCCACGAATGGCGAGGAAGGGCTTTACGCCACGCTGACAGGGCCGCGTCGGCCGCTGACAAGCTGGCGCATCCTTGTCGGGCTTGTCCGGCGGCCCTTCGGCTCGATCCGGGTGCTGGCGCTGATCTACTGGCACGCACTGCGGCTCAAGCTCAAGGGTGCGAAATACCGCGCCCGTCCCGAGCCGCCGGGCAAAGAGGTCAGTTGATGGCCAAGGCGGCGCCGCTTTCGGGCTATGCGGTGTTTGCCGCGCTTCTGGCCTCGGCCGGGCTTCCGATCTATATCCACGCGCCCAAGTTCTATGTCGATGAATATGGCGTCAGCCTCGCGGCGTTGGGCGCGGTGCTGTTCGGGCTCAGGCTGTTCGACGTGGTGCAGGACCCGGTTCTGGGCTGGCTGTCGGAACGTCTGCGCCGGGCGCGAGGTCTTGCGGTGGGCGTCGCCGTGGCGCTGCTGGCGGGCTCGATGTGGGCGCTGTTCGCGGTGCCGCCGCCCGTCGCGCCGCTGCTGTGGTTCGGGCTGACGCTGACCGGGCTGTTCACCGCCTTCAGCTTTCTGACCATCACCTTCTATGCGCAGGGCGTGTCGCGGGCCGGGCAAATGGGGGCGGGCGGACATGTCCGTGTTGCTGCCTGGCGCGAGACCGGCGCGCTTCTGGGGATCAGCGCGGCGGCGGTGGCGCCGACGCTGCTGATCGGGACCGGCGCGCCCTTTGCGGCCTTTGCTGCTGGGTTTGCCGGGCTCGCGCTGGTTGCCGCGTTCGCGATGCGTCGCGAATGGCGCCTGCCCGGCGCGGTGCAGGAGGGCGGTTTCCGCGAGGTGCTGTCCGACCCCATCGCGCGGCGCTTGCTGATCGTGGCGCTGGTCAATGCCACACCCGTTGCCGTGACCTCGACGCTGTTCCTGTTCTTCGTCGAAAGCCGGTTGGCCGCCCCGGGATGGGAGGGGCCGCTTCTGCTGCTGTTCTTCCTGTCGGCGGCGGCCTCTGCACCCCTCTGGGGCCGGGCCGCGCGCATCTGGGGCGAAAAGCGCACGCTGATCGGGGGCATGGTGCTGTCGATCCTTGCCTTCGCCTATGCCGCCTTTCTGGGTGCGGGCGACATCCTGCCCTTTGCGGTGATATGCATCGCCTCGGGCGCGGCGCTGGGCGCGGACATGACGCTTTTGCCCGCGATCTTTGCCGGGCGCATGGCCCATGTAGCGCCGAATGCGGGCCGGGCCTTCGGGCTCTGGACCTTCGTTTCGAAATTCACCCTGGCCTTTGCCGCGGTGACGCTCTTGCCGCTGTTGCAGCGCGCGGGCTTTGCCGCCGGGGCCGATAACCCGCCGGGCGCGCTGGTGATGCTGAGCGTGCTTTACGCCCTTGTGCCCTGCGCCCTGAAACTTTTGGCGATCGCGCTCCTGGCCGCGACGCCCCTGACCCGGGAGACGGACAGATGAGTTTTTTCCTGGCCTTCGGTCTTGGTGCGCTGGCGGTTCTGGCGCTGGCGATCCTGCGCGGGCGGATGCTGGCCTTTCCCGCCCAGAGGGCCGGGGATTATGCCGGCAAGGGCCCGGAATTCGACATCCGCCGCCATATCAACGGCCCGATCCTGTGCGAGGGCGTGATCTACGGGCCCACGGGCCGCGTCGCCTCGCGCTTCGTGGCCGATTTCGAGGCGCGGTGGGAGGGCAATGCCGGCACCATGACCGAGGAATTTCGCTACGACAGCGGCGCGACGCAAAACCGGCGCTGGGATTTCACGCTGGGCAATGACGGGCATATCCGCGCACAGGCGCCCGATGTGGTGGGCGATGGCGAGGGCTGGCAAAAGGGCTCGGCGGTGCATCTGCGCTATCGCATCCGCCTGCCCGAGGATGCGGGGGGCCATGTGCTGGACGTTGTCGACTGGATGTATCTGATGGAGAACGGCACGATCATGAACCGCAGCCAGTTCCGGAAATTCGGCATTCCCGTTGCCGAACTCGTCGCGACCATGCGACCCAAAGGTGCAGCATGAGCGATTGGATCGGCAAGCGTTACTGGATCGTGGGCGCAAGCGAGGGGCTGGGCCGTGCGCTTGCCGAACGGCTGAGCGCGCTTGGGGTCGAGCTTGTGCTCAGCGCCCGGACCGCCGGGCGGCTGGAGGAGTTGGCCGCAGCGCTGCCCGCCCGGGCCGAGGTGGTGACGATGGATGTGGGCGACACGCAGTCCGTGAGGGATGCCTTCGCTCGGCTCGGCGAGATCGACGGCATGGTGTTCCTGGCCGGTGTCTACTGGCCGCAGCCTGCACAGGACTGGAACGCCGACGAGGTCGAGGCGATGTGCGACATCAACTTCACCGGCGCGGCGCGGGTGCTGGGGCAGGTCGTGCCGCATTTCGTCCGCCGCGGGCACGGGCATATCGTGCTGACTGGCAGCCTGTCGGGCTTCCGCGGTCTGCCCGGTGCGATCGGCTATTGCGCGTCCAAGGCGGGGCTGATGTCGCTGGCCGAAAGCATGCATGCCGATCTGCGCGGCACGGGCGTCAAGGTGCAGCTGGTAAATCCGGGCTTCATCCGCACGCGCCTGACCGACAAGAACGAATTCGCGATGCCCTTCATCATGGACCCGGACCCGGCGGCCCGGATCATGGTCGATCACATGATGACCGACAGTTTCTCGCGCAGCTTTCCCACTCTGTTTTCCTGGCTGTTCCGGCTGTCCCAGTTCCTGCCCGAGGGGCTTTACTACCGGATTTTCGCGCCGAAGCGCTGAGCAAGGCTTGTGCATCGGGCGGTGGCGGGCGAAACTGGCGGGAAGTTCGGAGGAGACAGCCCGTGATCAACGACCTGCTCGAGATCAGCCCGCGCAAGGTGGTGCAGGTGATCTTCTACGCCCGCGAAAAGCGCATGGCCGAGGCCGAGTTGCGCGCCTTCATCCGCGCGATGAACGAGGATGAAAAGGCCAGCCTTGTCGCGCTGACCTGGATCGGGCGCGAGACCTTCGACCCCGAGGATCTGGAAGAGGCGATCGAGACCGCCAAGGCCGAGGCGACCGCGCCGACCGAGGATTATCTCGTGAACATGCCGCTGTTCGCCGATTATCTCGAGGCCGGTCTGGACGCGCTTGGGATCAACCCCACCGATCTCGAAGAGGATTTCTTCGACCGCTGAGCGGTGTGTCCTGGCTCCGCGCCGGTCGACGAGCTTTCCCTCCAAGGCATTTCCGAACATGACACCGCTATGGGCCCGGGAGGTTGCCACCTCGTTCCGGTCCCCGCGGCCTGGGCGGCTGCACGCCGGGGCCTCCGCAGGGCGGTGCCATATGGGGTCGGTTTGCGCAAACTGTCGCGGCCCGGTGTATCCCGCGCAATTATCTAACCTTTTGCTTGACCGGCATCGGCCCTTGCGCAAATCTTCGGGGGTCCCTGGCGCGGAGGAGGCTGGTGCGGCCAGTAGGGTCGGGGAAAGCTGGAACATTCGGGCGGCAATCAGCCGTCCCAAGGGTCGTAAAAATGACCACGCCGAGGGGGATCGGGAACCCGCGCGCCGCGCGGTTGCCTGTTTCCAAGGCGAAAGGGAGGAGACATTTTGGCACCACATGGCGCGTCCGTGGACGAGCTCTGTTCCGTTCCGGCCTTGCTGGCCAGGAACGTGCGGCTTTATGGCGACAAACCCGCCTATCGCGAGAAGGAATTCGGCATCTGGCAATGCTGGACCTGGGCAGAGGCGAATGAGGAAATCCGGGCCATCGCGCTGGGCCTGCTTGCGCTTGGCATCGAGCGGGGCGAGCATGTGGCGATCATCGGCCGCAACCGCCCCGCGCATTACTGGTCGATGGTGGCCGCGCAGATGTGCGGCGCGATCCCGGTGCCGCTCTATCAGGACGCCGTGGCCGAAGAGATGGCCTATGTGCTGGACCATTGCGGCGCGCGTTTCGTGGTCTGCGGCGATCAGGAACAGGTCGACAAGGTCATCGAGGTCCAGGACCGCATTCACCATATCGAGCATGTCCTCTACAACGACAAGCGGGGCATGCGGAAATACGACCACACGCAGCTCAACTGGCTCGCCGATATCGAGGCCGAGGGCCGCGCGGCCCGCGTCCGGCTGGAGCCCGAGCTTGAGGCGCGGATCGCCGAGCTGACGTGGGATTCGACCTGCGTGATGCTCTATACCTCGGGCACGACCGGCAAGCCCAAGGGCGTGGTGCTGTCGAACCGCAACATCATCGAAACCGCCAAGGCGTCGGTGGCCTTCGACCATCTGGGCCAGGACGAGGAAGTTCTGGCCTATCTGCCGATGGCCTGGGTGGGCGATTTCATCTTCTCCATCGGGCAGGCGATGGTCGCGGGCTTCTGCGTGAACTGCCCCGAAAGCCCCGAGACGATGATGACCGACCTGCGCGAGATCGGGCCGACCTATTTCTTTGCGCCGCCGCGCATCTTCGAGACGATGCTGACCAATGTCATGATCCGGATGGAGGATGCGGGCGATCTGAAACATGCGATGTTCAAGCATTTCATGGAGTTCGCCAAGACCACCGGCGAGACCTACGGGATGCCGCGCTATCGCAACAAGCAGTCCAAGCCGACGCTGCGCCGCCGGGTGCGCTGGGCCTATCGCTATGCGATGGGGATCGGCTTCGCCGTCGAGACCATCGTCGAGAACGCGGTGCGCGGCTTCTTCGTGCGGCTGCGCCACCCCATCGAGGCGCGGAAATACTTCAAGGCGCGGGGGCCGCTTCTGAACCTCTATCCCCAGCCGCTGCGGGATTATTTCAACTATCGCACGGGCGATGTGCTGGTCTACGGGCCGCTCAAGAACACGCTTGGCCTGTCGCGGATCCGGGTGGCCTATACCGCGGGCGAGGCGATCGGCCCCGAGATTTTCGATTTCTACCGCTCTCTGGGGATCAACCTCAAGCAGCTCTACGGCCAGACCGAGGCGTCGGTCTTCATCACCCAGCAGCCCGATGGCGAGGTGCGCTCGGACACGGTGGGCGTGCCATCGCCCGGCGTCGAGCTAAAGATCGCCGAGAATGGCGAGGTGTTCTATCGCAGCCCGGGCACCTTCGTCGAATACTACAAGAACGCCGAAAGCACGGCCTCCACCAAGGATCCCGAGGGCTGGGTCGCAACCGGTGACGCGGGATTCTTCGATGAGGGCACCGGGCATCTGCGGATCATCGACCGGGCCAAGGATGTGGGCAAGATGGCCGACGGGCGGCTCTTCGCGCCCAAATATGTCGAGAACAAGCTGAAATTCTATCCCGACATCCTCGAGGCCGTGGTCTTTGGCGCTGGCCGCGAGATGTGCACGGCCTTCATCAATATCGACCTCACGGCAGTCGGGAACTGGGCCGAGCGCAACAACATCGCCTATGCCAGCTACCAGGAACTGGCCAGCCACCCGCGCGTGCTGGACACGATCCAGGCCCATGTCGAGGAGTTGAACCGGTCCGTGGCCGAGGATCCGATGCTGTCGGGCTGCCAGATCCACCGCTTCCTGATCCTGCACAAGGAACTGGATGCCGACGACGGCGAACTGACCCGCACCCGCAAGGTGCGCCGCAACATCATAGCCGAGAAGTTCGACGACCTCGTGACCGCGCTCTACGACGGATCGGACAGCATCTACACCGAGACCGAAGTGACCTATGAAGACGGCCGCAAGGGCAGCATCAAGGCGACCCTGCAAATCCGCGATGCCAAGGTGGTCGGCCGACCTCAGGCCGGGCAGGTGGCGGCATGACCATGGCCAGCGCGGAACCCTATGTCACCGAGGACGGCCGCACCATCGGCGGCGTGGTGATGGAACTGAAGAACATCACGCTGCGCTTCGGCGGCGTGGTGGCGATCAAGGATATCAGCTTCGACATCCGCGAGGGCGAGATCCGCGCGATCATCGGCCCGAACGGCGCGGGCAAGTCGTCGATGCTGAACGTCATCTCGGGCTTCTACACGCCCACCGAGGGCGAGGTCTGGTTCGAGGGCAAGCCACGTCCAAAGATGCGCCCCTACCAGGTCGCGCAGCAGGGCATCGCGCGGACTTTCCAGAATATCGCGCTGTTCTCGGGGATGTCGACGCTCGACAACATCATGACGGGCCGGATCACGCGGATGCGGACGGGCCTGTTCTCGCAGGCGCTCTGGATGGGCAAGGCCGAGCGCGAGGAAACCGAGCATCGCGCGGCGGTCGAGAAGATCATCGACTTCCTGGAGATCCAGCATATCCGCAAGACGCCGGTGGGACGGCTGCCCTATGGTCTGCAAAAGCGGGTCGAACTGGGCCGCGCGCTGGCGGCCGAACCGCGGCTGCTGCTGCTGGACGAACCTATGGCTGGCATGAATGTCGAGGAGAAGGAGGACATGTCCCGCTTCATCCTCGACGTGAACGACGAATTCGGCACCACCATCGTGCTGATCGAGCATGACATGGGCGTGGTCATGGACCTGTCCGATCGGGTCGTGGTGATGGATTACGGCAAGAAGATCGGCGATGGCCCGCCCACCGAGGTGCGCAACAACAAGGAAGTGATCGACGCTTATCTGGGGGTGTCCCATGACTGAGCGCCTGACCCTCGCGCCCTGCCGAAAGGAGCCCTGCTGATGCCGGATCAGTTTCTCTATGCCGTCGAGGTGATGATCAACGGCCTGATGGCCGGTGTGCTCTATGCGCTGGTGGCGCTGGGCTTCGTGCTGATCTTCAAGGCGTCTGGCATCTTCAACTACGCCCAGGGGGTGCTGGCGCTGTTCGCGGCGCTGACGCTGGTGGGCCTGCAGAAGGGGCAGATACCCTTTGCGCATCTGATCAACGCGGCGTTCGGCACGAAGGTGCATTACTTCGGCTGGACGATGCCCACCTTCCTGGCGATCGCCCTGACGATTGTCGTGATGATCCTGCTGGCCATCGCGATCGAGAGGTTCATTCTCAAGCATCTGGTCAACCAGGAACCGATCATCCTGTTCATGGCAACCATAGGTCTGGCCTATTTCCTCGAGGGGCTGGGCGACGTGATGTGGGGCGCCGACGTCAAGACGCTGGATGTGGGTCTGCCCCAAGGTGCCAGCGAATGGGTCGAGGAGGCGTCCGCCGTGCTGGGGGGCGACGGCTTCTACGGCTTCTTCATCGACAAGCTGGATATCGTCGCCGCACTGGTCGCGGCGGTTCTGGTGATCACGCTCACGATCTTCTCGCAGTATTCAAAGCAGGGGCGGGCATTGCGCGCGGTCGCCGATGACCACCAGGCGGCGCTGTCGGTCGGCATCTCGCTGCGGTTCATCTGGGTTCTGGTATGGTCCATCGCGGGCATCGTCGCGCTGGTTGCGGGGATCATGTGGGGCGCGAAGTCGGGGGTGCAGTTCTCGCTGTCGCTGATCGCGCTCAAGGCGCTGCCGGTGCTGATGCTGGGCGGCTTCACCTCCATCCCGGGCGCCATCGTCGGCGGGCTGATCATCGGGGTGGGCGAGAAGCTGTTCGAGTTCACCATCGGTTCGATGATCGGCGGCGCGACCGAGAACTGGTTCGCCTATGTCCTCGCCCTCGTCTTCCTCGTGTTCAGGCCACAGGGCCTGTTCGGCGAGAAGATCATCGAAAGGGTCTGACCATGCAGAAGTCCTTTGCCATTGCCTGCGTCGTCGGATGGGGGTTCTTCTACGTCTTCTCGTTCCTGGCCGTGGGGTCGCTGAACGACGCGGCCTGGATGCCCGCAACCTATGCGCTGCTTGCCTTCGGCGGCTTCCTGACGGGGATGCTGTGCTGGGTGCGCATCGTCGGCTTGCGCCGCGAGGGCGTGCGCCCGGTGGCGCTGAACGCACCGCGCCGTGGCCGGTTCACGAGGGAGATCGCCTGACATGTTCTATCGCGAGGCCGGCGACTTCAAGACGTCCTACCGGGACGACAGCCAGACCTTTCCGATCAGGTTCGACCGCTACCGCTACTATGCCGTGCTTGTGGTCGCGCTGGCGGTCGTGCCCTTCTTCATCGACAGCTACTGGGCCAACGCGCTGCTGGTGCCGTTCCTGATCTATGCCATCGCGGCGATCGGGCTGAACATCCTGACCGGCTATTGCGGTCAGGTCAGCCTGGGCACCGGCGGGTTCATGGCGGTCGGGGCCTATGCCTGCTACAAGCTGATGACCGCCTTTCCCGACGTGAACATCGTGCTGCACATCATCGCGGCGGGCGGGATCACGGCCGCGGTGGGGGTGCTGTTCGGTCTGCCCTCTCTCAGGATCAAGGGGTTTTACCTCGCGGTGGCGACGCTGGCCGCGCAGTTCTTCCTTGTCTGGCTCTTCAACAAGGTGCCGTGGTTCTACAACTACTCGGCCTCGGGCCAGATCTCGGCCCCTGAACGCACCGTCTTCGGCATCGCGGTCACCGGCCCCAATACCGAGGCCTGGGCGAAATACCTGGTCTGCCTGCTCTTCGTCGTGGTGCTTGCCTGGGTGGCACGGAACCTGACGCGGGGCTCGATCGGGCGTTCCTGGATGGCGATCCGCGACATGGACATCGCCGCCGAGATCATCGGGGTCAACCCGCTCAAGGCCAAGCTGACGGCATTCGCGGTATCGTCCTTCTATATCGGCATCGCGGGTGCACTGTTCTTCGCGGTCTATCTGGGCGCGGTCGAGGTCGGCGAAGCGTTCGGCATCCAGAAATCGTTCCTGATCCTGTTCATGATCATCATCGGCGGACTGGGCTCGATCTTCGGCAGCTTCGCGGGTGCGGCCTTCCTGGTGCTGTTGCCGGTCCTGCTCAAGAACGTGCTGGTCGGCACGCTGGGCTGGCCCACGGATCTGGCCGCCCATATCGAACTGATGATCGTGGGCGCGCTGATCATCGTGTTCCTGATCGCCGAGCCGCACGGGATCGCCCAGCTCTGGCGGATCGCAAAGGAAAAACTCAGGCTATGGCCGTTCCCGCATTAGCGCGGGGGCGGGGAAACGCGCGAGGACCGGGGCAACCCGGCAACGGACTGAACCAATGGGAGGAGACGACATGAAACTGAAACTGGCATCCGCCGCCATCGGCGCGCTGCTGGCCGCGAGCCCGGCTCTGGCCGATCTCGTGTTCCCCGATCTCAGCTACCGCACCGGGCCTTTCGCGGCGGGCGGCATCCCGTTCTCGGACGGCTACCAGGACTATTTCACCCTGGTGAACGAGCGTGACGGCGGCATCGGGGGCGTCAAGGCGCGCGTGATCGAGTGCGAAACCGCCTACAACACCGAAAAGGGCGTGGAGTGCTACGAGGCGACCAAGGGCGAAGGCGCCCTGATCTACCAGCCGCTCTCGACCGGCATTACCTACCAGCTGATCCCGAAGGTCTCGGCCGACAAGATCCCGCTGCACACGATGGGCTATGGCCGGACCTCGGCGACGAATGGCAGGGTGTTCGAATGGGTGTTCAATTACCCTGCGAACTACTGGGACGCCGCCTCCGTGGCGATCAACTACCTGCTGGACGAGAATGGCGGCAGCCTCGAGGGCAAGAAGATCGCGCTTCTCTACCACAACTCCGCCTATGGCAAGGAGCCGATCCCGACGCTTGAGGCGCTGGCCGCCAAGCATGGCTACAGCCTGTCGCTGCTTCCAGTGGACAGCCCCGGACAGGAACAGAAGTCGCAATGGCTGCAGATCCGCCGCGAACGGCCCGATGTCGTTCTGATGTGGGGCTGGGGGGTGATGAACCAGGTCGCCGTGCAGGAAGCCGCCAATATCCGCTTCCCGATGGAGAACTTCATCGGCAACTGGTGGGCGGGCGCCGAACATGACGTGACCCCGGCAGGCATGGCGGCCAACGGCTACAAGTCGCTGAACATGAACCGGATCGCCGATTTCCCCGTGTTCGAGGACATCCGCACCCATGTCCATGGCAAGGGTCTGGCTGCGGGCGACGGCTCGAACGTGGGCAAGGTGCTCTACACCCGCGGCATGTATGCCGCGATGCTGGCGGTCGAGGCGGCGAAGAAGGCGCAGGAGACCCACGGCACCGCCAACATCACCGCCGCGATGATGCGCGACGGGATGGAGGCGCTAGAAATGACCAGCGAGATGATGGAGGCGCTGGGCGCCCCCGGAATCGGGCCGGAATTCAGCGTCTCCTGCGAAGCTCATGGGGGTTCGGGCATGGGCATCGTGCAGCAATGGAACGCCGCCGAGGGCAGATGGATCGCGCTGACCGACTACATCGCGCCCGATCAGGACGTGATCGCCCCGCTCGTCGAACAGGATTCGATGGCCTATGCCAGCGAGAACAACCTGTCGCTGCGCTGCGAGTGACGTGACACCTTCCCGGCGCGGGCCATGTCGCCCGCGCCGGGCCATCGGCAAATGACAAGGACCGCCCGGGGATGCTCGACGCAGGCCGCACGCAAGAGACACTTCTCGAAGTCAACAATATCGAGGTGATCTACAACCATGTGATCCTCGTCCTGAAGGGCGTGTCGCTCACGGTGCCCAAGGGCGGGATCACCGCGCTTCTGGGGGGCAACGGGGCGGGCAAGACCACGACGCTCAAGGCGATCTCGAACCTTCTGCGCTCGGAACGGGGCGAGGTGACAAAGGGCTCGATCCTCTATCGCGGCGAACGGGTGCAGGATCTCAGCCCCTCCGATCTGGTCAAGAAGGGCGTGATCCAGGTGATGGAAGGGCGCCATTGCTTCGAGCACCTGACGGTCGAGGAAAACCTGATGACCGGCGCCTACACCCGCACCGACGGCAAGGCCGCCATCGCTGCCGACCTCGAAATGGTCTATACCTATTTCCCCCGGCTCAAGGAGCGGCGGAAATCCCAGGCGGGCTATACCTCGGGCGGCGAACAGCAGATGACGGCGATCGGCCGCGCGCTGATGTCCCGCCCCGAAACCATCCTCCTGGACGAGCCCTCGATGGGGCTTGCCCCGCAGCTTGTCGAACAGATCTTCGAGATCGTGAAATCGGTGAACGAGAACGAGGGCGTGACCTTCCTTCTGGCCGAGCAGAACACCAATGTCGCGCTAAGATACGCCCATTACGGCTATATCCTTGAATCGGGGCGTATCGTGATGGACGGCCCCGCGGCCGACCTGCGCGAGAATCCCGACGTCAAGGAATTCTACCTCGGCATGTCGGATACGGGGCGCAAGAGCTTCCGCGACGTGCGCTCTTACCGGCGGCGCAAGCGGTGGCTGAGTTGACTTCGCCCCCGGTCCAACGCCGCCTCGCGCCGACCATCTGCAGCGACCCGAAGGACCTGCCATGACCGCCCATTTCGACGATCTCGAAACCCGCTCCGCGGACGCCCGCGCCGCCTCGCTTGCCGAATGCCTGCCTGCGCAGGTCGCCGCGGCCAGGACCCTGCCCGGCTATGCCGCAACGCTTGGCGACGTGGACCCCGACAGCATCCGCGACCGCGCCGCACTGGCCGCGCTGCCGCTCCTGCGCAAGTCCGCGCTGACCGGTGCCCAGGCCGCGCATCCGCCCCTTGGCGGCTATACGGTGTGGGCCGCCTCGGGTTTCGACCATATCTTCCAGTCGCCCGGCCCGATCTATGAACCGGGCTGCGTGTCCACCAACTGGTGGCGTCTGGGCCGCTTCGTCCATGCGGTCGGCATCGGCCAGGGCGACATCGTGCAGAACTGCTTCGGCTATCACCTGACGCCCGCGGGAATGATGTTCGAGAACGGCGCCCGGGCGGTCGGCGCCGCCGTCCTGCCCGCCGGTACCGGCCAGACCGAGTTGCAGGCGCGCGCCGCCCATGACGTGGGCGTGACCGCCTATGCCGGCACGCCGGATTACCTCAAGGTGATCCTCGACAAGGCCGACGAGATGGGGCTGAACCTCTCGCGCATCCGCCGCGCTGCGGTTTCGGGCGGCGCGCTGTTCCCGTCGCTGCGCAAGGAATATGCCGATCGGGGCATCACCTGCCTGCAATGCTATGCCACCGCCGATCTGGGCAATGTCGCCTATGAAAGCCCCGCAATGGAGGGCATGATCGTCGACGAGGGTGTGATCGTGGAAATCGTCCGCCCCGGCACCGGCGATCCGGTTCCCGATGGCGAGGTGGGCGAGGTCGTCGTGACCTCGCTCAACCCCGATTACGCGCTGATCCGCTTTGCCACCGGCGATCTTTCGGCCGTGCTGCCGGGCGTCTCGCCCTGCGGGCGCACCAACATGCGCATCAAGGGTTGGATGGGGCGCGCGGACCAGACCACCAAGATCAAGGGCATGTTCGTCCGTCCCGAACAGGTTGCCGACCTTGTGGCCCGCCACCCCGAGATTGCGCGCGCCCGCGTGATCGCCGGGCGCGAGGGCGAGATGGACACGATGACCGTGCAGATCGAAACCCCGGCGACCGACCCCGCCCCCTACGAGGCCAGCGTCGCGGCGGTGCTCAAGCTCAGGGGCAAGGTCGAACTCGTCGCCCCGGGCAGCCTGCCGAATGATGGCAAGGTGATCGACGACCGGCGCAGCTACGGGTGATTCCGCCGCCGCGCCCTGTCCTTCTTCTGGCCCGAAATATCCTCGGGGGTCCGGGGGTGAAACCCCCGGCTATGTCTGGAACACATAGCTTCCCGGCGCCGGACCCAGCAGCGGCAGACCCGCATCGGGTGCGCCCATTGCGGGGGGCGGCACCTGTTCGGCCGTGCTCCTGGCGGCCAGCCACGCCACCCATTCCGGCCACCACGACCCCTCCTGCAAGGCATGGTTCTTGAACCAGCTGTCGGGGTCCATATAGCTCTTGTCCCGGGTGCGGTGTCCGATCCGGTAATGTCGTCCCTTGTGGCCGGGTTCGGACAGGATGCCGCCATTATGCCCGCCGCCGGTCAGCGCGAAGGTCAATTCGTTCTCGGTGAACAGCGTGGCCTTGTAGACCGAATGCCAGGGCGCGATATGGTCCTTCTCGGTGCCCAGGACGAACATCGGCGCAGCGATGTCCTTGAGCGCGATCACCCGGCCGTCGACAGCGAACCGCCCCGCAGTCAGGCGGTTTTCCATGAACAGGGCACGCAGATAATCCGAATGCATCCGCGCGGGCATCCGCGTCGCGTCGGCGTTCCAGACCGAGATATCGAATTGCGGCTCGTCCTCGCCCAGAAGGTAGCGGCGCACCGCATGCGACCAGATCAGTTCCTCGGACCTTAGCGCGCGGAAGGCGCCCGCCATCTGGCCCTGGTCCAGATAGCCCTGGTCCCACATCATGTCCTCGAGATAGGCGACCTGGCTTTCGTCGAGGAACAGCATGATCTCGCCGGGCTCGGTGAAATCGGTCTGCGCCGCCAGCAGCGTGATCGAGGCCAACCGGTCATCCGCCTCGCGCGCCATGGTCGCGGCGGCGATGGCAAGGATCGTGCCGCCCAGGCAATAACCGCAGGCATGGACGCGGGTCTGCGGCACGATCCGCCCGACCGCCTCGAGCGCGGCCATGACTCCGAGGCGCCGGTAATCGTCGAGCGAGACATTGCGATGCGCGGCGGTCGGGTTGACCCAGGAAATCGCGAAGACGGTGAAGCCCTGGCCGACGAGGTAACGGATCAGCGAATTCTCGGGCGACAGGTCGAGGATGTAGTATTTCATGATCCAGGCGGGCACGATCAGCACCGGCTCGGGATGCACGGTGGCGGTCTGGGGCGTGTACTGGATCAGTTCGAACAGGTCGTTGCGAAAGACCACCTCGCCCGGCGTGCAGGCCAGGTTGCGCCCCACCTCGTAGCCGCTGTCGGGCACCGGCGTCTCTCCCGTCACCAACGCAGCGGCATCCCCGGCAAGGCGCGCCGCGCCAAGCGCCAGGTTCGTTCCGCCGCTTTCGAGGGTCTTTTGCAGGATCTCGGGATTGGTCAGAACCCCGTTCGAGGGCGAAAACAGGTCCAGGGTCTGCCGCGCCATGAAAGCCATGCGCTCGGCGTTGTGCCGTGTCGTGCCCCGTGCCGGTTCGGTGGCGTGGTCCCACCAGTCCTGCCAGGCCAGAAAGCCCTGTTTCCAGAGGTTGAAGGGCGCAAGTCCCCAGGCCGGGTGCTCGAAACGGCGATCGCCCGGTCTGGGCGCGAACGGCGGAGCGTTCGGGCTGAGGCCCGCGGCGTGAACGGCGAGTTTCGTCGCGGCCCGGACCCCGTGCTCGGCCAGTTCCAGCTGCCGCCCCGGCGCCCGCGCGAGATGGCTGGCCCAGTCTGCCCAGGCCGTCAGGGCCGCCGTCGGAGAGGTGCCGCCCGTCAGCCGCGCCGACAGCGCCCGGCTTGCCCGGTCAAGCGTGTCATAGGGGTGATGACGTTCGCCATGCCCGTTCGGTGCCTTCATCGCCTGCCTCCGCCTTTGCCTTTACCGGTCAGGTGTCCCAGACCGTCATGACAGTTTTGAGATAGCAGCCGGGGCGACCGGGGTAAATGTGACGCATGAAGAAAACCGCCCCGGCCATGGCCGGGGCGGTTTTCGTGGTCTTGCTGTCTCTCGCCGGTCAGCCCTGGCGCGCCTTGTAGCGGCGCTGGGTCTTGTTGATCACATAAACCCGGCCCTTGCGGCGCACAACGCGGCAATCGCGGTGACGCTCTTTCAGCGAGCGGAGCGAGTTGCGAACCTTCATCGGCTCTCTCCTCATGTCGCGGCGCGTCGGTGCGCCTTGTGGTTGCGTTACCTGCCCGGAGGCAGCGAATTCGATGGTGGGCGGTACTGGGATCGAACCAGTGGCCCCTACGATGTCAACGTAGTGCTCTACCGCTGAGCTAACCGCCCCTTCCGTCCCGATCCCGCACGCCCAAAACGAACCGGACGCGGGCGGGTCCGCGTTGGTCCGCAGGTCTATAAAAGGAGTCGGAGCGCGGTTCAAGGGCTTTCGGTGCGCGCGGAATCGCCGCTATAAATGATCCGAAGGAGGACGCGTGATTTGTGCGCCTACAGGTTGTTCCAGCCCGATCGGTTGTCCACGAGCGTGGTGTTCTCCTCGCCCCATAGCGGGCGCGACTACCCCTGGACGTTCCTGCGCCAGACGGTGCTGGACGAGCGGGAGATCCGCTCCTCCGAGGATGCCTTTGTCGATCTGCTGTTCGCCGACGCACCGGTCCATGGCGCTCCGCTGATCGCGGCCGATGCGCCGCGCGCCTATGTCGATCTGAACCGCGCGGCCGAGGAACTTGACCCCGCCGTGGTCGAGGGCGCCCGCCTGGCCGCGCATAACCCGCGGATCAGTTCGGGGCTGGGGGTGATCCCGCGCGTCGTGGCCAACGGTCGCGCGATCTATCGCGGCAAGATCAGCCTTGAGGAGGCCGAGACCAGGATCGCGACCTTCTGGCGACCCTATCATGATCGGCTTCAGGCATTGCTGGATGCGGCGCAGGTGCGATTCGGCGAGTCTATCCTGATCGACTGCCACTCGATGCCGCGCGAGGCGATCGACAGCATCTCGCCCGCGGGAAAGAGGCGCCCGGATGTTGTGCTCGGGGACCGCTTCGGGGCCTCGGCCTCTCCCGATGTGGTCGAGCGGGTCGAGGCGGCCTTTGCCGCGGCCGGCCTGCGGGTGGGGCGGAACGCGCCCTTTGCCGGGGCCTTTATCACCCAGCGCTATGGCCGTCCCGCTCGGCGCATGCATGCGGTGCAGGTCGAGATCGACCGCTCGCTCTACATGGACGAGGCAGAGGTGCGGCCGAATGGCGAATTCGAGGATTTCCGTCGCCTGATGGTCTCGGTCATTGCCGATCTGACCGAGATCGGCCGGGCCGGCGAGGTGCCGCTGGCGGCCGAGTGAGGCGCGCCGCTAGCGCAGCGCCCGGCCCTTGAGGATCGCCTGCGCACCGAATCGCGCGCGGATCGCGTCGCTCGCCCGTTCCGCCCTGGCCCGTTCCGCCGCCTGCGGATCGAACAGATCGCCCGACAGATCCGCCCCCTTGGCTGCAACGATTTCGGACAGGCCGACACCGATCAGCCGGAACGGTCCTTGCGTTCCGGCGTGGTCGAAAAGCGCGCGCGCCTCGCGATAGATGCGGTCGGCGATCTGCGTCGGCTCGGGCAGCGCGTGGCGGCGGGTCAGCAGGCGGTGATCGGCGCGTTTCAGCTTCAGCGCCACGACGCGGCCCGCCCTTCCCCTGGCCTTGGCGCGGTCGGCGACCTTTTCGGCAAGGCGCCAGATATGGCCGTCCAGCAGATCCGGATCCGCGATGTCCTCGGCAAAGGTCGTCTCGTTCGAGATGCTTTTCACCGGCGCGTTGGGCGAGACGCGGCGATGATCCTGCCCGCGCGCCAGATGCCAGAGCCGGTCGCCCATCGACCCGAAGCGCGCGGCAAGGTCGCGCCGCTCCCAGCGCCGAAGATCGGCGAAACTGCGCACGCCCGCCTGCTCCAGCGCGGCGCGCCCCGCCGCACCCACGCCCCAGATCAGCCCCACGGGCCGTTCCGCAAGGAAATCAAGCGTTTCGGTCCGGCCGATCACCGCAAAGCCGCGCGGCTTGTCGAGGTCGGAGGCCAGCTTGGCAAGGAACTTGTTGTGCGACAGCCCGATCGAGCCCGACAGGCCCAGCTCGTCCTCCATCCGCCTGACCAGCCGCGCCAGCAGGAGTGCGGGTGGTGCGCCGTGCAGCCGTTCCGTGCCCGAGAGATCCAGAAACGCCTCGTCAAGCGACAGCGGCTCGACCGCGGGGGTCAGTTCCTCCATCATCGCGCGGATGGCCCGCGATGCCTCGGCATAGGCCGCGCCGCGGGGTTTGACCACCGCCGCGTCCGGGCAAAGCTGCAGCGCCTTGAACATCGGCATGGCGGACCGCACGCCGCGGATGCGGGCAAGGTAGCAGGCCGTGGACACCACGCCGCGCCGCCCGCCGCCGACGATCACCGGCCTGTCGCGCAGCGCGGGGTTGTCGCGTTTCTCGACGGCCGCGTAGAAGGCATCGCAATCCATATGCGCGATCGACAGCTCGAACAGCTCGGGATGCGCGATCACGCGCGGCCGTCCGCAGGCCGGACAGCGGGTGCCGGTCTCGAAGGTGGTCAGGCAGTCGCGGCAGAGGGCGGGCATCACTGCGGTCCCGTCGGTGACACGGGTGTTGCATATTTCCGGCATGTTTGCCTGCCATGATGCGCGCGGCCGAGGGCCGGGGGCAAGGGCTTCCGCGCCGTGCCCGCGCGGCGCATACTGACATGGAAAACATACGAGGACGGGCAGACCATGATGGACGATTCCCTTGACGCGCTGATCGGCGGCAATCTCGTCGTTCTGCTTTTCGCAGCCTTTGTCATCCTTTGCATCGTGCTGGGGGTGCGGATCGTGCCGCAATCCGAAAAGCATGTGATCGAGCGTTTCGGCCGCTTGCGCGCAGTGCTGGGGCCTGGGATCAACTTCATCGTGCCCTTCCTGGACAAGGTGGCGCACAGGATTTCGATCCTGGAGCGCCAGTTGCCCAATGCCAGCCAGGATGCGATCACCGCAGACAACGTGCTGGTTCAGGTGGAAACCAGCGTGTTCTACCGCATCATCGAGCCGGAAAAGACCGTCTACCGGATCCGCGACGTGGATGCCGCCATCGCGACCACGGTGACCGGCATCGTCCGGGCCGAGATCGGCAAGATGGAGCTTGACGAGGTGCAGTCGAACCGCGCGCAACTGATCGCGACGATCAAGGCCAGCGTGGCCGATGCGGTGGATGATTGGGGGATCGAGGTGACGCGGGCCGAGATCCTGGACGTCAATCTCGACACGGCGACGCGCGAGGCGATGCTCCAGCAATTGAACGCCGAACGCGCCCGCCGCGCCGCCGTGACCGAGGCCGAGGGCCGCAAGCGGGCGGTGGAACTGGCGGCGGATGCCGAGCTTTACGCCGCCGAGCAGGAAGCCAAGGCCCGCCGCATCACCGCCGAGGCAGAGGCTTACGCTACCCAGATCGTGGCCCAGGCGCTGGCCGAGAACGGGATCGAGGCGGCGCAATATCAGGTGGCGCTGAAACAGGTCGAGGCGTTGACCGCCGTGGGGCAGGGGCCGGGCAAGCAGACGATCATCCTGCCCGCGCAGGCGATGGATGCCTTTGCCGATGCGTTCAAGATGCTCAAGGGGCGGGGCTGATGCTGGCGACGACCTGGTGGGTCTGGCTTTCGGCCGCGGTGGTGCTTGCGATCCTCGAAGTGCTGGTCCCGAGCTATGTCTTCATCGGCTTTGCCATCGGGGCGGCGGCGGTGGGGCTTGGCCTGTGGCTGGGGCTTGCGGCGGGCCTGCCCTGGCTGGTGCTGATCTTCGCGCTTGTCTCGCTGGTCGCATGGCTGGGGTTGCGGGCCGTGCTGGGCGTGCGCAAGGGCCAGGTCAAGCTCTGGGATCGCGACATCAACGAGGACTGAGCGTTCAGGCCAGCTCTGCCTGAACCGCCAGCGCGGCGGCACGCGGATCGGCGGCCTGCCAGATCGGGCGGCCGACCACGATATGGTCCGCGCCATCGGCAATTGCGCGGGCCGGGGTCGCCACCCGCTTCTGATCGCCCAGATCGGCGCCCGCGGGCCGGACCCCCGGCGTCACGATCAGCCGCCCCGCCGCACCGGGCAGCGCGCGGATCATCGCGGCCTCCTGCGGGCTGGCGATGACGCCATCCGCCCCCGCCTCGAAGGCCCGCGCGGCGCGCTCGGCCACGATCTCGGGCAGATCGCCCGGCCGGATCAGGCCCGCATCCAGATCGGCGCGGTCGAGCGAGGTCAGGATCGTGACCGCAAGGATCTTCATGCCGGACCCGCCCGCCCCCTCGCGCGCGGCGCGCACCACATGGGGGTCGCCATGCACGGTCAGGAAATCCAGATCGAAGCGCGCAAGCCCGCGCACCGCCGCCTCGATGGTCGCGCCGATGTCGAACAGCTTCATGTCAAGGAAGATGCGCTTGCCATGCTCGTCCTTGAGTTCCCGCGCAAGCGCCAGCCCGCCACCCGTTAGCATCCCCAGCCCGATCTTGTAGAAACCGGCCGCGTCGCCGATCCGGTTGGCAAGCTCCAGCCCCGAATGGGCGTCGGGCACATCGAGGGCAACGATCAGGCGGTCATCGGGCATGTCGGATCCTCCATCGGGTCGCGCCTTCCTAGGCCGCAGGCCGCGACAGGTCCAGCGCGGCAATGCGCTGTGGCGCCCTTGCAACGGGTTGGGCCATCTCCCACATCTGCGGTCGAGGCCCGCGACGAAGGGTGTGCTGCAGGTCAGGCACCGCGAGCGACGGGCGCTTTGGCAAAGGAGAGAACCGATGAACCTGGAAAAGTTCACGGAGCGGTCGCGTGGATTCCTGCAAGCCGCCCAGACCATCGCGATGCGCGAAAGCCACCAGCGGCTTGCCCCCGAACATCTGCTCAAGGCGCTGCTGGATGATCCCGAGGGGATGGCCTCCAACCTGATCCGCCGGTCGGGAGGCGCGCCCGGGCGCGTGGTCGAGGCGGTCGATGCCGCGCTGGCAAAGATGCCCAAGGTCTCGGGCGATGCGGGCCAGACCTATCTGGACCAGACCACCGGCCGCGTGCTGGACGAGGCCGAAAAGCTGGCGAAAAAGGCGGGCGACAGTTTCGTGCCGGTCGAGCGCATCCTGATGGCGCTGGCCATGGTGTCGTCCAAGGCCAAGGACGCGCTGGATGCCGGTGCGGTCACGGCGCAGAACCTGAACACCGCGATCAACGACATCCGCAAGGGCCGCACCGCCGACACGGCCAGCGCCGAGGAAGGTTACGAGGCGCTCAAGAAATACGCCCGCGACCTGACCGAGATGGCCGAACAGGGCAAGATCGACCCGATCATCGGCCGCGACGAGGAAATCCGCCGCGCCATGCAGGTGCTCAGCCGCCGGACCAAGAACAATCCCGTGCTGATCGGTGAACCCGGCGTCGGCAAGACCGCCATCGCCGAGGGGCTGGCGCTGCGGATCGTGAATGGCGACGTGCCCGAAAGCCTCAAGAACAAGCGGCTGATGGCGCTGGACATGGGCGCGCTGATCGCGGGGGCGAAATATCGCGGCGAGTTCGAGGAACGGCTGAAGGCGATCCTGAACGAGATCACCGCCGCCGCCGGAGAGATCATCCTGTTCATCGACGAGATGCACACGCTGGTCGGCGCGGGCAAATCCGAAGGCGCGATGGATGCCGCCAACCTGATCAAGCCCGCACTGGCCCGGGGCGAGCTGCACTGTATCGGCGCCACGACGCTGGATGAATACCGCAAGCATGTGGAAAAGGATGCCGCACTCGCCCGCCGGTTCCAGCCCGTGTTCGTCGAGGAACCGACCGTCGAGGACACGGTGTCGATCCTGCGCGGCATCAAGGAGAAATATGAACTGCACCATGGCGTGCGGATTTCCGACTCGGCGCTGGTGGCGGCGGCGACGCTCAGCCATCGCTACATCACCGACCGGTTCCTTCCCGACAAGGCCATCGACCTGATGGACGAGGCCGCCAGCCGCCTGCGGATGGAGGTGGATTCGAAGCCCGAGGAACTGGACGCGCTCGACCGCGACATCCTGCAAAAGCAGATCGAGGCCGAGGCGCTGAAAAAGGAGGATGACGCGGCCTCGAAGGAGCGGTTGGCGAAGCTCGAAAAGGAATTGTCCGACCTCACCCAGAAATCGGCCGAGATGACCGCGAAATGGCAGGCCGAACGCGACAAGCTGGAAAGTGCGCGCGATCTGAAGGAACAGCTTGACCGGGCGCGGGCGGAACTGGACCACGCCAAGCGCGAAGGGAACCTCGCGCGTGCCGGGGAACTGTCCTATGGCGTGATCCCGCAGCTTGAGCGCCAGCTTGCCGATGCCGAGGCCAAGGAGGACGACGTTCTGGTCGAGGAGGCCGTCGGCCCCGAACAGATCGCGCAGGTCGTGGAACGCTGGACCGGCATCCCGACCTCGAAGATGCTGGAGGGCGAGCGCGAGAAGCTGTTGCGGATGGAAGAGGAACTGGGCAAGCGCGTGATCGGCCAGCGCCAGGCATTGACCGCGGTGGCGAATGCCGTGCGCCGCGCCCGCGCCGGGCTGAACGACGAGAACCGGCCGCTGGGCAGCTTCCTGTTCCTTGGCCCCACGGGCGTCGGCAAGACGGAACTGACCAAGGCGGTCGCCGAGTATCTGTTCGACGACGATCAGGCGATGGTGCGCATCGACATGTCCGAGTTCATGGAGAAGCACGCGGTCAGCCGCCTGATCGGCGCCCCGCCGGGCTATGTCGGCTATGACGAGGGCGGCGTTTTGACCGAGGCGGTGCGGCGTCGCCCCTATCAGGTGGTTCTGTTCGACGAGGTCGAGAAGGCGCACCCGGAGGTCTTCAACGTGTTGTTGCAGGTGCTGGATGACGGGGTGCTGACCGACGGGCAGGGCCGCACGGTCGATTTCAAGCAGACGCTGATCGTGCTGACCTCGAATCTCGGGTCACAGGCGCTGAGCCAGTTGCCCGAGGATGCGGATGCCAGCGCGGCTAGGGCCGAGGTGATGGAGGCGGTGCGGATGCATTTCCGCCCCGAATTCCTGAACCGACTGGACGAGATGGTGGTTTTCGACCGCCTGACGCGGGCCGACATGACCGGCATCGTCGAGATCCAGTTGCGGCGTCTGCAAACGCGGCTGGCAGCGCGGAACATCGCCCTCGACCTCGATGCGGATGCCGAGAAGTGGCTGGCGGATGCCGGTTATGACCCGGTCTATGGCGCGCGGCCGCTGAAACGGGTGATCCAGCGCAGCCTTCAGGACCGGCTGGCCGAGATGATCTTGGCCGGCGAGGTGCGGGACGGCGAAGACCTGCATGTCGCCGCGGGGGCCGATGGCCTGATCATCGGCGATCGGGTGGTTGGCTCGCACCGGCCCAAGCCCGAGGACGCGGTTCTGCACTGAGCCCACGCCCCGTCCAGGGGACACGCCCCGCAGGTTCACCACCTGCGGGGCGTTCCGCTTGCATCAGCCCTCGGGCAGGATCACGGCGTCGATCACATGGATCACGCCGTTGCTGGCCTCGATATCGGCGGCGGTGACATTCGCACCGTTCACCGTGACGCCGCCCTCTGTGCCGATGGTCACGTCAGACCCCTGCACCGTGGTCGCGGTCATCCCGTCGCTCAGATCGCCCGACATCACCTTGCCCGGCACCACATGATAGGTCAAGATCGCTACAAGCTGGTCACGGTTCTCGGGCTCGAGCAGCGATGCGACCGTGCCCTCGGGCAATGCGGCAAAGGCATCGTCGGTCGGGGCGAAGACGGTGAACGGACCCTCGCCCTGCAGCGTTTCGACAAGGCCCGCGGCGCTCACGGCCGCCACGAGGGTGGTGAACTGATCGGACCCGGATGCGATGGCCACGATGTCCTTGGCCATGTGGTCATCCGCGAGGACGGGCGTGGACAGCATCGTGGCAGCGGTCACCGCCATGAAGGTTCTGCGAAGCATGAGATGGTTCCCTTCCTTGTTTTTCAGGCGACCCCGTTGATCGGGTCGGTGCGGGATACGCAAGGAAGATGCGGCTGGATGAGCGGGGATTCCCGCCGATCCTGTTTGACACCGTGGCACGGCGCCCTAAGCCGGGCACCGGCACGAAGTCACATCAAGATGCGTTGATTTCGTTTGAAAATCCGTGAATTCGCCTCGACGTTCAGTTGATCCCCGCGGCCTCGCGTGCCAGCCCGTCCAAGAGCGCCTCGACCTCTTTCATCGGACCTTCGGGGAACTGGCGAAAGCCGATCGTGGTCTGGTCGGGGCTGTCAGGCATCTGCAGCACGAAGATGCCGTAGGGGCAGAATTGCACGTTCATCGGATCGGCCTCCATCACCTTGCGCGACAGCGCGGCCGAGCAGAAGCTGAAGATATCCGCCTTGAGAAAGATCGTGACGTCCGAGCCGACATCGGCCTTCGTCCGCTCCAGCATGTCGCCGGTATGGCTGACGCTGTCGATGACGAGGCCCTGGCCGATCACGGCATTCTCCAGCCCGAACACCACGTCGTCAAAGCTCTGGTCCACGGTGTAGGTGACGATCCCCTCTGCCCCGGCCGAAGTGGCGGCCATCGCCAACGCGGCGGCGGCGAAAAGTGTTTTCATGATCTCCTCCCTGTGATTTCGGCACGGGCTTGTAAGATGCCCCCCGCGCGGCCACTCTAGCGAGGGTGAATGCGGCCTCCTTGATTGAGGTCAACCAGGGCAGGCAGGGAGTCGGCGCCATGGGGTGGGCCTATTACGCTTTGCAGGTCATGGCGGGGGCGTTCGCGCTGTTCCTTGGCGCGCTGTTCCTGGTTGTCCTGCTTCTGTTCGCCATCGATCGCGCCCAGACCGGCGACGCGATCCGGCGCAACTACCCGGTGATCGGTCGGTTCCGTGGTCTTTTCACGACCTTGGGCGAGTTCTTCCGGCAGTATTTCTTTGCGATGGATCGCGAGGAGATGCCGTTCAACCGAGCGCAGCGCAACTGGGTCTACAATGCTGCCGAGGCCAAGGGGAATACGGTGGCCTTCGGCTCTACCCGCAATCTGAACATCCCGGGCACGCCGATCTTCATGAATGCCGTCTTTCCCCCGCTTGACGATCAGTACGCCTCGACCGAGCCGATGGTTGTCGGGCCGTATTGCCGTGAGCCGTACATGGCGCCATCGATCTTCAACATCTCGGGTATGTCTTACGGCGCGATCTCGAAGCCTGCGGTGCGGGCGCTGTCGCGGGGCGCAAGACGTGCGGGCATTTGGCTGAACACCGGCGAGGGCGGCCTGGCGCCCTATCACCGTGAGGGCGGCTGTGACATCGTCTTTCAGATCGGCACGGCGAAATTTGGTGTGCGTGATGCTGCGGGAAACCTGAGCGACGACAAGCTGCGCGAGGTGGCAAGGCATCCCGAAGTCAAGATGTTCGAGATCAAGCTGAGCCAAGGTGCCAAGCCCGGCAAGGGGGGCATCCTGCCCGCCGCCAAGATCGACGAGGAAGTCGCCCGCATCCGCGGCGTCCCGATGGGACTGGATGCGATCTCGCCCAACCGGCACCGCGAGGTGGACGATTTCGCCGATCTTCTGGACCTGATCGCCCGTATCCGCGAGGTGACCGGCAAGCCGGTCGGCATCAAGAGTTGCATCGGCTCGGCCGATCCCTGGTTCGACCTGTTTCGGGAGATCCGGAAACGGGGCGAGGAGAGCGCCCCCGACTTCATCGCCATTGATGGCGGCGAGGGCGGGACCGGGGCGGCGCCGATGCCCTTGATCGATCTCGTCGGGTTGCCCTTGCGCGAGGCGCTGATCCGGATGGTCGACCTGCGCGACCTCGCGGGTCTGCGCGATCGCATCCGCATCATCGCCAGCGGCAAACTGGTCGCGCCCGGCGATGTGGCCTGGGCGATCTGCCTGGGCGCCGATTTCGTCACCTCCGCGCGCGGTTTCATGTTCAGTCTGGGCTGCATTCAGGCGCTGAAATGCAATCGCAACACCTGCCCCACGGGCATCACGACCCACCAACCGCAGCTGCAGAAGGGGCTGGTGGTCGAGGAAAAGGAAAAGCGTGTTGCCGCCTACGCGAAATCGGTGATCGGGGAGGTTGAAACCATCGCCCATTCGGTGGGCGTCGCCGAACCCCGCGAGATGCGCCGTCGGCACGTCCGGGTCGTGCTGGACGACGGCAGTTCGGTGCAGGTGAACGAGTTGCACCCATCGGTTAAACTCGATTCGCAGGGCCGTGCCATGACCGGTGGAAACGCGCAGTTCGAAGCGGCCCTCAAGCGGTTCGTCGAACCCTGAATGCTAAGGTCCCGATCGTTCCTGCGCGCTGCTGACGGTGAAGGATGTGCCCTCGTGGCAATGCGCCATGCGCGCGGCCAGGCCGTTGCGTGGAGCGAGGGCTGGGCGGGGGACTGGGCCGCCACCGCAATGTCGGCATGGGCGACGACACGCGGGGCTATGACCGAACCGGCACCACCGATCACCGGGAATGCTGGTCTGTCACGCTCGTGTCCGGGTGTTTGCGACGATGCGGCTGATCGGGCGTTGCCGGAACCTGTTGTGAGGACGACCCCGTGCAAGGGGCGCTTCCTGCCGCGCATGCCGCACGGATTCTGGGGACAAGTCCGTGGATAACCGTTGCCGACGCCTTTTTTCAGGCCGGGACTGATCCTTCGCGCAAGCCGTCGACGTTGAAAGTAGTGTTGTCGGCGGCACTAACCCCAAGATTTTGTGAAAGAAACAGGCAACACGAAAAAAATGTGACGATCCCCCGAAAAACCTCTTGCGGCCCCCGACGCCGATCCGTAAATACCCCCTCACCGGCGGCGCTGAGGTGGCGTTGGTGGTCTGGACGGGTTGTGAGACTGGTCTGGGTTTTGACAATCGGGGATGATTGCTGGCGGGTGGCGCTGTTTAGGGATGGCGCACCGTTTGGTTTTT